>CAWEYE010000006.1:0-505061 GCA_963813245.1 uncultured Actinomycetes bacterium | reverse complement strand
GGACCGACTTCAGCCCCAGGATGCGACGAGCCGACATCGAGGTGCCAAACCGCTTCGTCGATGTGGACTCTTGGAAGCGATAAGCCTGTTATCCCCGGAGTACCTTTTATCCGTTGAGCGACGGCAATTCCACTCTCAACCGCCGGATCACTAAGACCTACTTTCGTACCTGCTCGACTTGTTGGTCTCGCAGTCAAGCTCCCTTGTGCCTTTACACTCTTCGCACGATTTCCGACCGTGCTGAGGGAACCTTTGCGCGCCTCCGTTACATTTTAGGAGGCGACCGCCCCAGTCAAACTGCCCACCTGACACTGTTCCCCGTCCGGATCACGGACCGGGGTTAGAAGCCCAGAACACCAAGGGTGGTATCCCAAGGGTGGCTCCACGAGGACTGGCGTCCCCGCTTCAAAGCCTCCCACCTATCCTGGACAAAATGTCCCAGACTCCAATATCAAGCTGCAGTAAAGGTTCACGGGGTCTTTCCGTCTAGCTGCGCGTAATCGGCATCTTCACCGATACTACAATTTCACCGAGTCCCTCGTTGAGACAGCGCCCAAGTCGTTACGCCATTCGTGCAGGTCGGAACTTACCCGACAAGGAATTTCGCTACCTTAGGACCGTTATAGTTACGGCCGCCGTTTACCGGGGCTTGGATTCGAAGCTTCGCCCGAAGGCTAACCTCTCCTCGTGACCTTCCGGCACCGGGCAGGCGTCAGCCCCTATACGTCGTCTTTCGACTTAGCAGAGACCTGTGTTTTTGGTAAACAGTCGCTTGGGCCTATTCACTGCGGCCCCCTCGGGCTTCGGACGCGAAGTCCTACACCCTGACGAGGCGCCCCTTCTCCCGAAGTTACGGGGCAATTTTGCCGAGTTCCTTAACGAGGGTTTTCTCGATCACCTTGGTATTCTCTACCCGCCCACCTGTGTCGGTTTTGGTACGGGCACGTGGAACCTCCCTAGGGGCTTTTCTTGGGGGCATGGTTACAGGGACTTCCGACTTTACGTCACCGCATCCTGTCTCAGCCTTGTGGCCGGTTTTCGCCCGGCCGGCCTACGCAGTTGCCCCAGCACGACCAACGGCTGGGATCCCTTGTCCTACCCCGTCCCCCCATCGGTGGTAACGGTTCCGACGTGGTACGGGAATATCAACCCGTTGTCCATCGCCTACGCCTTTCGGCCTCGGCTTAGGTCCCGACTAACCCTGAGAAGATTAGCTTTACTCAGGAACCCTTGGGCATTCGGCGGAGGAGTTTCATCACTCCTCTTTCGTTACTCATGCCAGCATTCTCACTCCTGACGCCTCCACGGCTGGGTTACCCCGCCGCTTCAGTCGGCGTCAGGACGCTCCCCTACCACTCCCGCTTACGCGAGAATCCGCAGCTTCGGTATGTGACTTGAGCCCCGCTACATTATCCGCGCGCGAACACTTGACCAGTGAGCTATTACGCACTCTTTCAAGGGTGGCTGCTTCTAAGCCAACCTCCTGGTTGTCTGTGCATCCGCACATCGTTTACCACTTAGCCACAATTTAGGGACCTTAGCTGGCGGTCAGGGCTGTTTCCCTCTCGACTACGAAGCTTATCCCCCGCAGTCTGACTCCCGTGCTCTGGAGTACCGGTATTCGGAGTTTGCCTGACTTCGGTAACCTGGTAGGGCCCCTAGGCCAAACAGTGCTCTACAGCCGGTACTGAACGCACGAGGCTATACCTAAATATATTTCGGGGAGAACCAGATATCTCTGGGTTTGATTAGCCTTTCACTCCGATCCACAGCTCATCCCCGCCGTTTTCAACCGACGTGGGTTCGGTCCTCCACGGGGTCTTACCCCCGCTTCAACCTGGCCATGGATAGATCACCCAGTTTCGGGTCTAGCGCCTGCGACTAATACGCCCTATTCGGACTCGCTTTCGCTACGGCTCCGTTTCCTTAACCTCGCCACAGACGACTAACTCGCTGGCCCGTTATGCAAAAAGTACGCCGTCACGGCACAAGGCCGCTCCGACCGCTTGTAGGCACGCGGTTTCAGGTACTATTTCACTCCCCTTCCGGGGTGCTTTTCACCTTTCCCTCACGGTACTGGTTCACTATCGGTCACCTGGAAGTATTTAGCCTTGCGGGGTGGTCCCCGCGGGTTCCGGCCGGGTTTCCCGTGCCCGGTCGTACTCAGGATCCTGTCCAGGGAGGCGACGCACTTTCGCGTACGGGGCCTTTACCCTCTGTGGCGACGGTTTCCACCGTCTTCCGCTAGCACGCCACTTTGTAACTCCCCGACCGCCCTGCGGGACGATCAAGACAGGTCCTACAACACCGAACCGGCAACGCCCGCAGGCTGTCACGCCGGTTCGGTTTGGGCTGATCCCGTTTCGCTCGCCACTACTCAGGGAATCGAGTTTCTTTCTTTTCCTCCGGCTACTAAGATGTTTCAGTTCGCCGGCTTACCTCCACTCACCCTATGTGTTCAGGTGAGGGTACCCGCGCATTACCACGGGTGGGTTTCCCCATTCGGAAATCCCCGGATCAAAGCTTGATCAGCAGCTCCCCGAGGCTTATCGCAGCCGTCCACGTCCTTCATCGGCTCCAGGTGCCAAGGCATCCACCGTGTGCCCTTATTCACTTGATTTCAAGTAGAGAACACCACTAAACCGCTATGGAGTTTTCAGGGTGCACGCCGGAGAGATGCGGTCCGGTCGACCCGAGGGACGGCGAAAGCCCCGCGAAGGGGCTCCCGGTCTCTCAAAACTCAACAGTTTGGGCCGTCGGCCGCGAACGGCCGGCGAAACGTGGGTGTCGACGTTGTTCCAGGCGAGCCCAGTCATAGGACGGCACTCATCATCAGTGCCATCGACACGCTGGGCGCCTGCGGCGGTTGGAGCCGCCGCATTCCCTAGAAAGGAGGTGATCCAGCCGCAGCTTCCGCTACGGCTACCTTGTTACGACTTCACCCCAATCACCGACTCCACCTTCGGCCGCTGCTTCCCTTGCGGGTTAGCGCACGGACTTCGGGTGTTTCCGGCTTTCGTGGTGTGACGGGCGGTGTGTACAAGACCCGGGAACGTATTCACCGCGGCGTTGCTGATCCGCGATTACTAGCAACTCCGACTTCATGAAGGCGAGTTTCAGCCTTCAATCCGAACTGGGATCGGCTTTTTGGGATTCGCTCCGCCTCACGGCCTCGCAGCCCTCTGTACCGACCATTGTAGCACGTTTGTAGCCCTGGACATAAGGGGCATGATGACTTGACGTCATCCCCACCTTCCTCCGGTTTGTCACCGGCAGTCTCCTGTGAGTTCCCGGCCGAACCGCTGGCAACACAGGACAGGGGTTGCGCTCGTTGCGGGACTTAACCCAACATCTCACGACACGAGCTGACGACAGCCATGCACCACCTGTGTACCCGCTCCGAAGAGGGGCCTGGTTTCCCAGGATTTCGAGCACATGTCAAGCCCAGGTAAGGTTCTTCGCGTCGCATCGAATTAAACAACATGCTCCGCTGCTTGTGCGGGTCCCCGTCAATTCCTTTGAGTTTTAGCCTTGCGGCCGTACTCCCCAGGCGGGATGCTTAATGCGTTAGCTTCGGCACGGACGGAGTCGACACCGCCCACACCTAGCATCCATCGTTTACGGCGTGGACTACCAGGGTATCTAATCCTGTTTGCTCCCCACGCTTTCGCGTCTCAGCGTCAGTTGCGTTCCAGAGAGCCGCCTTCGCCACGGGTGTTCTTCCTGATATCTGCGCATTCCACCGCTACACCAGGAATTCCACTCTCCTCTCCCGCACTCTAGCCACCCAGTTTCCCACGACCGCCTGCGGTTGAGCCGCAGGATTTCACGCAGGACTTAAGTGGCCGCCTACACGCTCTTTACGCCCAATGATTCCGGACAACGCTCGGTCCCTACGTATTACCGCGGCTGCTGGCACGTAGTTAGCCGGACCTTCTTCTGCGGGTACCGTCAGCTGACGGGCTATTAACCCGCTCGCCTTCTTCCCCGCTGAAAGCGGTTTACAACCCGAAGGCCTTCTTCCCGCACGCGGCGTTGCTGCGTCAGGCTTTCGCCCATTGCGCAAGATTCCCCACTGCTGCCTCCCGTAGGAGTCTGGGCCGTGTCTCAGTCCCAGTGTGGCTGATCGTCCTCTCAGACCAGCTACCCATCGTCGCCTTGGTGGGCCGTTACCCCGCCAACAAGCTAATGGGCCGCGGGCTCATCCAAGACCGGAGGCCGAAGCTACCTTTGGTACTGGCCCCGAAAGGCCGGCACATCATCAGGCATTAGCCAGCGTTTCCACTGGTTATTCCTGTGTCCTGGGCAGATTACCCACGTGTTACTCACCCGTTCGCCGCTCGAGTACTCCCGAAGGAGCCTTTCCGCTCGACTTGCATGTGTTAGGCACGCCGCCAGCGTTCGTCCTGAGCCAGGATCAAACTCTCCGAGAACAGGTTGCGAAAACGGCCTCCCCCACTCCACGACGTAGCGCGGTGCGGGATCGTCGGCCGGTCTCTGACCATGAAGGAGAGTTTCGACCGGTCTAATCTGGCTGACCGGTCTGCTCTCAAAGGCCGGCGCACCCACCGTCGCCGGCCCGAGGGCCGGTGGCGCAGGGTCGCCGACATGGTTTCCGCTCCCCCGTGGAATTCCCGGGGTAAGCGGACGAACCCGACGTCGATCGCTCCGGGGTGTGAACCACCCCGCAGAGATCCCCAAACTGTTGAGTTTTCAAAGACCAGGGCGCCCTCGGACGCGACCACAAAGCCTAGCGAGTTGCTCACGGCCAGGCAAGTGGCACGCTCCGGACGATAAAGCCGCCACCCAACCCCGGGCGACGGCCAGAACGAGCAGTATACCGATCAGGCCGCGTCGATGACGGAGAACCGTCGCCCGACGCGCAGCTCGACGCCGGCCAGCCGGCCGCGGGGGACGTCGAGCTCGCCCTCCCCCAGGCGCTCGCCGTTCAGGCGCACGCCGCCCTGGGCGATCAGCCGGCGCGCCTCCGACGACGAGCGGGCGAGGCCGTGCGCGGTCAGAAACCCCGGCATATGCACCGGATCCTCGGCCGGCAGCGGCAGCCGCGGAGCATCCTCCGCCGCCCGCCCCTGCTTGAACTGGCGGTCGAACGCAGCCTCGGCCTGCGCTGCCGCCTCGGGCCCGTGCCAGCGCTCGACGAGACGACGCGCGTACTCGCGCTTGGCGGCGAGCGGATCGGCCGGCGGCGGCGTGTCGGACTGGAGCGTCAGCCGGTAGTAGTCGGGCATGAGCTCGTCGCGCGCGCTCATCGCCTTGCCGAACATCTCCGCGGGCGGGTCGTCGATTCCGATGTAGTTGCCGAGCGACGCGCTCATCTTGTCGACCCCGTTCGGGCCGTTTATGAGGGGCGTCGTCAGCGCGACCTGGGGATCCTGGCCGTAGGCCTGCTGGATGTCGCGGCCCGTGAGCAGGTTGTACTCCTGGTCGGTGCCGCCGAGCTCGACGTCGGCCTTGATCGCGACCGAGTCGTAGCCCTGCATGAGCGGGTACAGGAACTCCGACACCGAGATCGGCTGATTGGCCTTGAACCGGCGCTCGAAGTCGTCGCGCTCGAGGAGCCGCGAGACGGTCACGATCCGGGTCAGGCGCAGCAGCTCGGCGAAGTCGATCTTGGCCAGCCACTCGCCGTTGAAGCGCAGCTCGGTGCGCTCCGGATCGAGGATGCGCAACGCCTGGCTGAAATACCGCTTTGCGTTTGCGTCGATCTCCGCGTCGGTGAGCACGCTCCGCTCCTTCGACCGGCCGGACGGGTCGCCGACGCGGGCCGTGTAGTCGCCGACGATGAGCACGCCGGTGTGACCCTGATCCTGGAAGGCCCGCATGCGCATGAGCGGGATCGCCTGGCCGATGTGGATGTCGCGCGACGTCGGGTCGATCCCGAGCTTCACCCGCAGCGGCCGGCCGAGCTTCAGCTTGCGCTCGAGCTCGCCCTCCGGCAAGACCTTTACGGCATTACGAGTGAGGGCTGCGACGTCGGCCACGGGGCGCGGATGATATCGGCCGGCTCACGAACGGCGAGTCGGGATCGAGGAAGCGCCAGGGCCGCTCGGCCGCCTGGGTGAGCCCGATCCGGGTGGTGCGCACCACCCGCCGGCGCCGGTCGGGCGGCAGAAGCTCGGCGACGCGCCCGTTCAGCTGCGGCCCGGCGGCGAGCGCCTGGCCGACGTTGCCCGGGCCGGACGTGAGCGGCTCGCGGCCGCGCCGCTCGCGCATGCGCTCCACGCCGACGGCGGGCTCGAGCGAGCGCACGAGCACGGCGTCGGCCACCCCCTCGGGGCCGCAGACGATGTTCATGCACCAGTGGATGCCGTAGCTGCGGTAGACGTACAGCGTCCCGGCCGGCCCGTACATCGCGGCGTTTCGGACGGTGCGGCCGCGGAAGCTGTGCGAGGCGGGGTCGTCGTGGCGGTAGGCCTCGGCCTCGACGATCGGGCCGCCGACCCCGTCCACGAGCAGCGTCCACCCGATCAGGGCCCGGGCCGCCGGCACCGAGTCGCCGCCGAGGTCGAGCGCCCGAAGCGCGCTCAGAGCGGGCGCCAGCCCAGGCCGTCGCCGCCGGGCTCGATCGTGCCCCAGCCGGCGATGTGCGACGCGGCGCAGGGGACGCCCGTGCCCGCCAGCCGCTCCAGCCAGTCGCGCCGCGTGCGCAGGCCCACTTCGGCGTCGGAGTCGAACTCGCAGTCCCACTCGGGATGCGGCACGTGGCTGGGATGATGGATTACGTCGGACAGGAACACGCGCCGTCCGTCGCTCCCCTCGATCTCGACCACGGCGTGGCCCGTGCGGTGGCCGGGGGCCTCGACCAGGCGCACGCCCGGGAGCACCTCGGCGCCGTCGGCGACCTCGTCCAGCCGTGCCTCGATCCGGGCGAAGACATCGGACATGCCGCCCGGCTCCGGCTCCCACGCACGCGCCCAGTTGGCGGCGGTCTTCGTGACGACGATGCGCGGCGCCGGGATCTCCGCCGCGCCGCCGAAGTGGTCGAAGTCGAGATGGGTGAGGACGACGGTGTCGACGTCGTCCAGGCGGCAGTACGGCGCGAGCGCCCCGGCGAGGTCGCTGTGGGCGCCTGCCCACCCCGAGTCCAGGCCGCCGGCCGCGGTGTCGATCAGCACGGTGCCGCCGCCGCCCCGCAGCAGGACGACGTTGGAGACGACGTCGATGTCGCCGAGCTCGCCCTTCGGCGCCATCAGCCCGTCGCGCATCGGCAGGCTGCCCGCGGCGACCAGTGTGACGTCCCAGTCAGACATCGAGCGACATCTGGTTCTGGCGGCTGCGGCGCACGGCCTGCGCGAGCGCGGTGGCCTCGCCCATGTCGGCCAGGATCGTGCGCTCGGTGCGCGAGGCGATCAGCGGCTCGGCCATCCCGTCGACCCACACCCGCGTGCGGCGGCCGTCGCCGCGGTCGTCGCCCTCGATCGGCTCCATCGCATAGATGCGGTCTGCGCGCACGAATTTGCCATAGCCCAGGAACACCATCGGTGCTCCGGCGGCCGTCATAGCTCGGCCAGCACCTCGCGCAGCGAGCTCGCCACGTAGGCGATGTCGTCCTCCTCCAGCTGGACGAAGAACGGCAGTGCCAGGGTCGACTGCGACACCCGCTCGGTCACCGGCAGCATGCCCGGGCCGTAGCCGAAGCGCTCGCGATAGGTGGGCTGGGTGTGGATCGCCGGCAGGTACGGGCGCGTGGCGACGCCGCGGTCGGCCAGCGCCGCCGACACTGCCGCGCGGTCGATGCCCTCGGCGAGCCGCACGTAGTAGATGAACCAGCTGCGCGGCTCCGGGCCGCGGTAGGGCAGCTCGACCCCATCGATCCCGGCGAGCAGGGCGTCGTAGCGCTCCGCCACCCGGCGCCGCTCCTGCATCATCATGTCGAGCTTCTCGAGCTGGCCCAGCCCCACGGCGGCGGACATCTCGTCCATGCGGTAGTTGAACCCGACCCGCTGGTGCACGAGCCAGTCGCCGTTGTCCGACCGGCCCTGGTTGACGAGGCTGCGCAGCTCGCGGGCGAGGTCGGGGTCGTCGGTGGTGATCGCGCCGCCCTCTCCGGTAGTGAGCTGCTTGTTGGGGTAGAAGCCCCACACCGCCGGGTTGCCGTGGGTACCGACCCCGCGGCCCGAGACGGTGCAGCCGATGGCCTCGCAGGCGTCCTCGACCACCGCCAGGCCGTGGCGCTGCGCGATCGCCGTGATCGCCTCGATGTCGCACGGGTAGCCGAAGATGTGCACCGGGATGATCGCCTTGGTGCGCGGCGTGATCGCGGCCTCGACGGCGGCCGGATCGAGGTTGAACGTGCGCTCGTCGATCTCGGCGAAGATGGGCGTCGCCCGCTCGAAGAGGATCGCGTTGGCGGTCGCGACGAACGACAGGCTCGACGTGATCACCTCGTCGCCGGGCTCGAGGCCCAGACGGAACATCGAGAGGTGCAGCCCGGCCGTGCCGCTCGAGCAGGCGACGGCGAAGGCGGTGCCGACGCGCTCGGCGAAGGCCTGCTCGAACGCGGGCGCCACCGGCCCGCAGGCCAGGCTGTCCGACCGCAGCACGTCCAGCACGAGCTCCTCCTCGCGCCCGTCGAGGTAGGGGCGCGCGAGTGGGATCGAGCGGGTCGTGACCACGGGGCTAGACCGCGGCCTTGACGGGATACTCGAGCAGGTCGGCGAAGCGGTCGTCGCGCCCGCCGACGATGGCGAAGAACGTGTCCTGGATCTGCTTCGTGATCGGGCCGCGGCCACCGGTGGGATGGTCGTCGACCGACGCCACGGGCGTCACCTCGGCGGCGGTGCCGCACAGGAACACCTCGTCGCCGAAGTAGAGGTCGGTGCGCACGAGGTTCACCTCCCGCACCTCGAATCCGAGCGTGTTGGCGATCCGGATCACGGTCGAGCGGGTGATGCCGGGCAGGCACGAGGCCGTGGTCGGCGGCGTGTAGAGCACGCCGTCGCGGATGACGAACACGTTCTCACCCGATCCGTCGGCCACATAGCCCTCCTCGTTCAGCAGGATGGCCTCGTCGTATCCGGCCCGCGACGACTCGAGCTTCGCGAGCACCGAGTTGATGTACTGGCCCGTCGCCTTCGCGGCCGGGGGCAGCGTGTTCGGGCCGATCCGGCGGAAGCTCGAGATCTTGGTGCGCACTCCGTGCTCGAGCGCGTCCTCGCCCAGGTACGCCCCCCACGGCCACACCGCGATCGCCACCTCGACCGGGTTGTCGCCCGGGTAGAGGCCCATCGGCCCGGCGCCGCGGAACGCGAGCGGGCGGATATAGCACGAGGGCACGCCGTTTACGCCGACCGTCTCGTGGATCGCCGCGGCCAACTCGGCCGTGCTGTAGCCGAGATCCATCTGGTAGAGCGCGGCCGACCGGCGCAGGCGCTCGAGGTGGTCGGTCAGCCGGAAGACGGCCGAGCCCTTCGGCGTGTCGTACGCGCGGATGCCCTCGAAGACGCCCGTGCCGTAGTGCAGGGCGTGCGTGAGGATGTGGACGTTTGCGTCCTCCCACGACACGAAGCTTCCATTGCGCCAGATCTTGTCGGTGGGTTGCATGCCGGGACGCGTCCTTTCGGTGTCGGTTCCTCGGCCGTGATCGTACCGGAAGGGCCCCCGGGAGGGTCGGCATTACCATCCCGGCGATGGCGGACGCCCGTCAGGAGCAGGCCCGCTCGTTCGACCGCTTCGCGGATGCGTACCGGCGCGCGCGGCCCTCCTATCCCCCGGCGGCGGTGGAGTGGGCGCTCGAGCGGGCGCCGGGCGGGCGGGTCGTCGATCTCGCCGCGGGCACGGGCAAGCTCACCGAGGTGATCGTCCCGACGGGCGCCGACGTGATCGCCGTCGAGCCGCTCCCGAACATGCGCGCGGCGCTCGCGGAGACCCTCCCCGGCGTCCCCATCGTCGACGGCACCGCCGAGCAGATCCCGCTCGCCGCCGGAAGCGCCGACGCCGTCCTGGTCGGGCAGGCGTTCCACTGGTTCGATGCGCCCCGGGCGCTCGCCGAGATCGCCCGCGTGCTCGTCCCGGGCGGGGTGCTCGGCCTGGTCTGGAACGCGCGCGACGACTCCGTGCCCTGGGTCGCCGAGCTGACCGAGGCGCTGCACGGCGCGGGCGATGTCGTCTCGGCGGCACGCGCGCTCCGCTCCGAGCCGATCGCCGATCCGCGCTTCATGCCCGCCGAGCGGCGCGAGTTCCGGAACCCCGTTGCCTTCGACGCTCCCCGGCTGGTGGCGTGGGCGAGTTCGACGAGCACCATCGCCACGCTCGCGCCGGAGCAACGGCTGGCCGCCATCGGACGCATCGCCCGCCTCGCTCTCGAGCACCCCGACCTGGGCGGCGGGGCGTCGTTCACGATGCCGTACGTGACGACCGTCGTGCGGGCGGCGCGGGTGTGAGCATCACGGGCCGTTCAGGTTGACCGAGCGCACCCGGTAGATGCCCTCGAGCGCGGCCAGCCGCTCCATCAGCGCCGGCGGCGGCGCCACGTCGAGGGCGAGCACCATCACGGCCCGCTCGCCGCGGAAGTTGCGCGAGACGCTCATGTTGGCGATGTTGACGTCCTGCTCGCCGACCGTCGTCCCCACCCGGCCGATCACGCCCGGGAGGTCGTCGTTCAGCATCACCACCATGTGCCCGGCGAGCTCGATCTCGACCTGGTAGCCCTCGACCTCGACGAGCCACGGCCGGTTCTCGCGCCCGATCGTCGTGCCCGACACCGTCTGGCCGTCCCCGCAGGCGACGCGGATCAGGCTCGTGTAGTCGCCGGGCGAGCGGGCGTGCTCCTCGCCCACCGCGATGCCGCGGCTCTCGGCGACCGCGCGCGCGTTCACCAGGTTCACGGGCTCGTCCGAGCGGCTCGCGAACGCCCCCATCATCACCGCCGTCGTGAGCAGGCGGGTGTCGTGCTCGGCCAGCGACCCGTCGTAGGTGACGTCGATGCGCTCGAGCCGCTGCTCGCACAGGCCGATCGCCAGGCGGCCGAGCTGGGTGGCGACGGGCAGGTAGGGCCCGAGCACCTCCATATCCTCCGCGCGCACCTGCGGGATGTTGACGGCGTTCTGCACGAGCTCGCCGCGCAGCGCCGCTGCCACCTGCTCGGCCACGATCACCCCGGCGCGGTCCTGCGCCTCCTGCGTGGATGCGCCCAGGTGCGGCGTGACGACCACGTTGGGCAGTTCGAGGATCTCGCCCGCGGTGTACGGCTCCGACGGGAAGACGTCGAGCGCCGCGCCGGCGACGTGCCCCGAGCGCAGCGCGGCGACCAGCGCGTCCAGGTCGACCAGGTCGCCGCGGGCGGCGTTCACGATCCGCACCCCCGGCTTCATGAGCGCGATCCGCTCGGCGTCGATCAGGTGCCGCGTGTCGGCGGTGAGCGGCGCGTGCAGCGTGACGAAGTCGGCCTGTAGCAGCAGGTTCTCGAGCGACGCCGACGAGACCTGGAGCTCACGGCAGCGCTCGGCCGACACGAACGGGTCGAACACCACGACCCGCATCCCGAACGATCGGGCGCGGGTGGCGACCAGCTGGCCGATACGGCCGAAGCCGACGATCCCGAGCACCTTGTCCGCCAGCTCCACCCCGCCGAAGCGCTTGCGCTCCCAGCGCCCCTGGACGAGCGCCGCGTGGGCCTGGGGGATGTTGCGGGCGATCGCGAGCAAGAGGCCGAGCGCGTGCTCGGCCGCGGCCACCATGTTCGAGCCAGGGGCGTTGGCGACGATGATGCCGCGGCGGGTGGCGGCGGCCACGTCGACGTTGTCCACCCCGGTGCCGGCCCGGCCGATCACCTTGAGCCGGCCGGCGTGCTCGAGCAGCGCGGCCGACACGCTCGTGGCGCTGCGGACGATGAGCGCGTCGTAGGCGCCGATGCGCTCGGCCAGGTCTTCCGGCGGTGGGTGGAGCTCGACGTCGACCTGGAACTCCTCCCGCAGGAGGTCGACTCCGGCGGCGGCGATCTCCTCGGTGACGAGGACGCTGGTCATCCGGACGCGAACACCTCGACCGCGCGCGCGACGCCCGCGCCGGGCCGCGGTGGCCGGTAGCCGAGCTCGGCGAGGGCCAGCTCGAGCCCGGCGAGGGCGGTGATGATGTCGAACTCGTTCATATAGCCCATGTGGCCGATGCGCATGATCCGCCCGCGCAGGCTGCCCTGGCCGCCCGCGAGCACGATGCCGTGGCGATCGCGCAGCACGCTGTAGCAGCGCTGGCCGTCGATGCCGTCGGGCATCAGGAGCGCGGTGACCATGGCCGACGTCTCGTCGTCGGGCGAGTACAGGTCGAGGCCGAGCGCCTTCACCCCCTCGCGCGCGCCGAGGGCGAGCCGGCGGTTGTGCGCCCAGACCGCCTGGTACCCGCGCGACTCGATCAGCTCGAGCGCCTTGCGCAGCGCCGCCACGACGGTCACCGCCGGGGTGAAGGCCGTGTCGTTCTTGGCCTGGGAGTCCGCCGTCAGCCGCCAGTCGAGGTAGTAGCGGGGCAACGTCGAGCGCTCGGCCCGCAGCCACGCCCGCGGCGACACCGACGCGAACGCGAGTCCCGGCGGCGTCATGAGCGCCTTCTGCGATCCGGCCACGACCACGTCCACGCCCCACGCGTCTGTGGCGAGCTCAACGCCGCCGAGGCTGGAGACGGCGTCGCAGACGAGCACGGCGCCGGTCGGCGCGGTCTGCTTGGCGATCGCCTCGATGTCGTGGACGACGCCGGTCGAGGTCTCCGACTGGGTGACGAACACCGCCGCCGTCTCGGCCTCCGCGGCGGCGGCGCCGATCCGGGCCGGGTCGAGCCGCTCACCCCACTCGTGGGCGACGTGCACGGGCTCGATCCCGTACGCCCGCACGAGCTTGAGCCAGCGCTCGCCGAAGTTGCCGGCCGACGCCACCACCACCCGGTCGCCCGGCGAGAGCAGGTTGGCCACGGCCGACTCCATCGCCGCCGTGCCGGAGCCAGTGAAGAGGAGCACGTCGTGCTCGGTCGCAAACAGGCGCCTGAGGGCCTCAAGCGTCTCGCCGAGGAGCGCCCGGAAGTCGGGGCTGCGATGGTGGTGCAGCGGCGCGGCCTCGGCCGCCACCACCTCGGGGGGAACCGGGGTCGGGCCGGGGGTGATCAGGTAGCGCTTGCCGTCCACGCGGCGCGAATCGTAGGCCGTCGACCGGAGGGCGGGGTCAGACCCCGCTCACCGACATTGGGGCCTGGCCCCGATTCGGGGCCAGGCCCCGGTCTACCCTTGCAGGCGGTCGCGCAGCAGCCGCTGCACCTGGCGGGCGTCGGCGCGGCCGCGGGTCTGCTTCATCACCTGGCCGATGAGCGCGTTGATCACACCCTCCTTGCCGGCCCGGAACTGCTCGACGAACTGCGGGTTTGCGGCCAGGACGGTGTCCACCATCCCCTCGAGCTCCGACGAGTCGCCGATCGACGCCAGCCCGTGCTGCTCGACGAGCGCGGCGGGATCGGCCGCCGGGTCGACCTCGAGCAGCGCATACACCTGCTTGGCGATGGTCGCGGTGATCGTCCCTGCGGCGATCAGGCGGATGACGCCCGCAAGCCCTGCGGCGGGGACGGCGTCGACGGCGCCGGGCTGGTTTCGCACCCAGTCGGCCGCCGCCTTCGGGTCGGCGCCGGCGGCGACGACGGCCTCGAAGTAGTCGGCGATTGCGGGGGCCGCGTTCAGGTCGGACGCGTCCTGGACGCTCAGGCCGTGGCCGGCGCGGAAGCGGGCGATCCGCGCCGCCGGCAGCTCGGGCATGCCCGTCCGCAGCCGCTCGATATCCGCGGCGCTCGGCTCGAGCGGCACCAGATCGGGCTCGGGGAAGTAGCGGTAGTCGTCGGCCTCCTCCTTCGAGCGGCGGGCGTGCAGCTCGCGCGCCTGCGGGTCGTAGTGGAGCGTCTCCTGGCGCACGGCTTGCCCCGACTCGAGCAGCTCGATCTGGCGCCGGATCTCGGCGGCCATCCCCTCGCCCAGGAACTTGAACGAGTTCATGTTCTTGAGCTCGGTCTTGGTGCCGAAGCCGGCCTCGCCAAGTCGGCGCACCGACACGTTGGCGTCGCAGCGCAGCGACCCCTTCTCCATGTCGCAGTCGGACACGCCGATCGTCTGCAGGGTGTTCTTGAGCAGCCCGAGGAACGCCACCGCCTGCTCGGGCGAGCGCAGGTCGGGCTCGGTCACGATCTCGACGAGCGGGGTGCCGCAGCGGTTGAAGTCGACCACCGAGGAGTCGGCGCCGGCGATGCGACCGCCCGCGCCGCCCGCGTGCACCAGCTTGGCCGCGTCCTCCTCCAGGTGAGCGCGGGTGATGCCCACCCGGTCGCCGTCGACCTCCAGGTGCCCGTGCCCGCAGATCGGCTGGTCGTACTGGCTGATCTGGTAGGCCTTCGGGCTGTCGGGATAGAAGTAGTTCTTGCGGTGGAACTGGCTGCGCGGGGCGATGTCGCAATCGAGCGCGAGCCCGATCTGAATGGCCTTCTCGACCGCCCCGGCGTTGATGGTCGGAAGCGCGCCCGGGTAGCCCAGGCAGACCGGGCACGTGAGTGTGTTCGGATCGGCGCCGAAGATGTTCGCGCAGGCGCAGAACATCTTCGACTCGGTGTTCAGCTGAACGTGGATCTCGAGGCCGATGACCGGCTCCCAGCCGTTCGCGCTCATACGGTTGCCACCATCGCCGGCGGGCGCGGATCGAAGCCGAGCGCGGCCTCGAGGGCATGCCCGGCGGCCAGGATGCGGTTTTCGGCGAAGGCCGGCCCGACGAGCTGGAGGCCCACCGGGAGCCCCTCGCTCGTGCCGCACGGGATCGAGATCCCGGGCAGCCCGGCCAGGTTGACCGGCACCGTCAGCACGTCGGATGCGTACATCGCCCAGGGGTCGTCGACGCGCTCGCCGATCCGGAAGGCGACGGTCGGCGAGGTCGGCGTGGCGATCAGGTCGACGCCTGCGAACGCCGCGGCGAAATCCTGGCGGATGCGCGTGCGCACCTTCTGCGCCATCCCGTAGTAGGCGTCGTAGTAGCCGGCCGAGAGGGCGTACGTTCCCAGCATGATCCGGCGCTTGACCTCGGCGCCGAACCCGGCCTGCCGGGTGCGCCCGTACATGTCGTGGACGGTGTCGCCCGGCTCGGACAGGCGCAGGCCGAAGCGGACGCCGTCGAACCGCGACAGGTTGGCCGAGGCCTCGGCCGGGGCGATGATGTAGTACGCCGGCAGCGCGTAGCCCGCGTGCGGCAGCGTGATCTCCACCACCCGGGCGCCCAGCTCCTCGGCCGCCCGCAGCGACGCGTCGAACGCTTCCCGCACGCCCGGCTCGACGCCCTGCGCGAGCAGGTCGGAGGGGACGCCCAGGCGCAGGCCGTCCAGGCGCTCGGCGGTCGGCACCGCGATCGGCTCGGGCAGCGCCACCGAGGTCGAGTCGCACGCGTCCTTGCCGCAGATGACCTGCATCAGCAGGGCGCAGTCGCGCACCGTGAGGGCGAACGGGCCGATCTGGTCGAGCGACGAGGCAAACGCGATCAGCCCGTAGCGGCTGACGGCGCCGTAGGTGGGCTTCATCCCGACGACCCCGCAGAGCGCCGCCGGCTGGCGGATCGAGCCGCCGGTGTCGGTGCCGAGCGAGAGCGGCGCAAAGCCGGCCGCGACGGCGGCGGCCGAGCCGCCCGACGAGCCGCCGGGGACGCGGTCGGTGTCCCACGGGTTGTGGGTGGCGCCGAACGCGGAGTTCTCGGTCGAGGAGCCCATCGCGAACTCGTCCATGTTCGTCTTGCCCAGGTTGACGAGCCCCGCCGCCTTGACGCGGGTGACGCAGCCGCCGTCGTAGATCGGCACGTAGCCCTGGAGGATGCGCGACCCCGCGGTCGTCTCCTCGCCCTTCGTGCACAGGATGTCCTTGAGCGCGATCGGGACGCCCTCGAGGCCGCTGCGGCCGTCGCGGTCGAAGCGGTCGGCCTCGGCGAGGGCGGCCTCGCGGCGCGTGCGCAGGAAGGCGTGCACCGCCGCGTCGCCGGAGTCGATGCGGTCGAGGTGGGCCGAGGCGAGCTCGCGGCACGACAGCTCGCGGGCGTCGAGCAGGGCGACGCAGCGCTCCGCCGAGAGGCCGAGCGTGTCGGTCATGCCGTCGGGGGCACGCGGAAGCCGCCGTCGGCCGGGTCGGGGGCGTTTCGCAGCACCTCGGCGCGCGGCCACGACGGCCGGGCCGCGTCGGGCCGCACCTGGTTCGTCAGGTCGAGCGCGTGGGCGGTCGGCTCGACTCCGGCCAGGTCGAGGGCAGACAGCTCCTGCACGTGGCCGATGATGGTCGAGAGCTGCTCCGTCATCCGGGCCACCTCGTCGTCGGTCAGCCGCAGCCGCGCCAGGCGGGCAACGTGCAGGACGTCGTCGGAGGAGATCGCCATCGCCCGGGCAGGATAGTCAAACGGCGGGGATCGGCGGGCGAGCGGAGGGCCGGGGACAGTCCCCGCCGGGCCGCGCCCGGCCGCCCGGGGACTGTCCCCACCAAAGCTGGTCGCTACGCGAGAGCGCGGACGCCGCTGGCCTGGAGGCCCTTGTTGCCCTGGACGACTTCGAACTCAACCCGCTGACCCTCGTTCAGCGTCTTGTAGCCGTCGCCCTGGATCTCGGAGAAGTGCACAAACACGTCTTCACCGCCGTCCTGCTGGATGAAGCCGTACCCCTTCTCGTTGCTGAACCACTTCACTGTGCCTTCTGCCAACTCGCGTCCTCTCCTTGACTCACCCGCATGCGCGACGGGATCGGGCAACGATAAAGCACGGTCCGGACGTTTGCAACGAAGTCCCCGGAAGCCTGGAACAGACCTGTCTCAGGCCGTCAAACGGCCGTTCGCAGCGATGACCGTGTTGCGCAGGAGCATCGCGATCGTCATCGGCCCGACGCCCCCGGGCACGGGCGTGATCGCGCCCGCCACGGGCTCGACCCCGGCGAAGTCGACGTCGCCCGCGAGGCCGGCATCCGTGCGGTTGATGCCGACGTCGATGACGGTGGCGCCGGGCTTCACCATCTCGGCGGTGATCATGCGCGGACGGCCGACCGCCGCCACCAGCACGTCGGCCCGGCGGGTGACCGCGGCGAGGTCACGCGTGCGCGAGTGGCAGACCGTGACGGTGGCGCTGCGATGCAGCAGGAGCAGCGCCACGGGCTTGCCGACGATGTCGGAGCGGCCGACGACAACCGCGTCCGCGCCCTCGAGCTCTACGCCGGTCGAGTCGAGCAGCTCCATCACCCCGGCGGGCG
This sequence comes from uncultured Actinomycetes bacterium, assembly GCA_963813245.1. Taxonomy (GTDB): domain Bacteria; phylum Actinomycetota; class Thermoleophilia; order Gaiellales; family JAICJC01; genus JAICJC01. The sequence continues at coordinate 487,826 of CAWEYE010000006.1, read as the reverse complement.
TGCAGGCCACGAGGCCGGGCTGACCGGCCACCAGACGGCCGACGTTCAGCGGATGGAACCCGTCGACGTCCTTCGCCGGGTCGATCCGCTCGAGCACCTGCTTGAAGTCGAGCCCGGCCGGCAGCGGCGACTGCACCAGGATCCCGTCGACGCGGTCGTCCGCGTTGTAGCGCTCGACCATCGCCAGCACATCGGCCTGCGACGACGTGGCCGGCATCGGCTCGTGGAACGAGGCCATGCCGGCCTCCTCGCAGGCCTTGATCTTGTTGCGCACGTACACCTGCGAGGCGGGGTCCTCGCCGACCAGGATGGTGACGAGGCCGGGGACGTGTCCCGTGCGCTCGCGCACCTCGGCCGCGTCGACTGCGACGCGCGCCCGAACCTCGGCCGCCACCCGCTTGCCGTCGATGATCGTCGCCACGGGCGCGGACGATACCGAAATCGACCGGCGGCCCACTCACCCACCAAAAGGGTGATTTTCGTCTGCTCGACTTGCACTTCTTTGCGATTGATCCAACTTTGAGAGAGAAGCGGCTATGCACGACGTCCCTCGATGCCGTTCCTCAGACCCCCGGAGGAGGTGAATCTCCTTGACCGACTTCATCAGTGGCCTTCAGGCCGACGTCAGCGACGAGGCGGGCCAGACGATGGCCGAGTACGCCGTTGTGCTGGGCGTGATCACGATCGCAGTGGTCGTGACGCTGGGCCTGCTCAGCACCGCCATCAAGAACCTGCTCAACAACGTCATCGCCTCCCTCTAGCGCACCCGCGCCTGAGCAAGATTCTCACCGAGCCCCGCTCTCGCGGGGCCTCGGCTCGCACCACCACGAATCGTCGGCACCCTCCCAAAAGAGTGATTTCCGGCACGTGGCCCTTTATCTCGCACGCATGGATGCCGAATCAGCATCCGGGGGCAGCCTGCCCCCTAACCATCCCGGGAGGTGAGTCGCTTGACCGAGTACCTGAACGAGACCGTCGCCGCGCTCGAGGACGAGGCCGGCCAGACCATGGCCGAGTACGCCGTCGTCCTTGGTGTCATCACGATCGCAGTGGTGGTCACGCTGGGCCTGCTCAGCACCGCCATCAAGTCCACGCTGTCGAACGTCATCGCGTCGCTCTAGTCCTGACGCGAGCACTTGGCGGGCCCGCAGCCCTACGCCTGCGGGCCCGCCTCCAACTCCCCCCGCAACCACACACACCTGTGCCCCGACACCTCAAACGCCAAGACGGTCAGGCCGTCGTCGAGTTCGTCGTCATCCTGCCGGTGCTTCTGCTGGTGCTGATGGCGATCTACCAGTTCGGCCAGGTGTTCGTGAACTACATGGACGTCACGAGCGCCGCCCGCGAGGGCGCGCGCAAGGCGGCCGTCAGCCGGACCACGGGCGCGTGCGCCACGGTGGACGGCCTGGCGATCTCCTCGGCCAAGTCCGCGGCGTCCGACCTGAACCAGTCGACTCTCGCCGTCACCGTCGCCCGCACCTGCACCAGCAACGCGTATGCGCAGGGCAGCGACGTAACGGTGACCGCCACATACCCGTACTCCATCAGCATCATGGGGATGGTCGTGACGTCCGGCACGTTGACGTCGGCCACCACCATGCGCGTCGAATGACCGCCGCGAGCCCGCGGCGGCAAACGCGTGCTCACACCAGCTTTCTCAGCTCTTCCGTCATCTAAAGCCCCCGGCCGGCACTGCCGATAGGTGTCTGGCCACTGTCCCGCAGTCCCGAAGTCTTCCACGAGAGGCAGCCGCATGTCCTACAGCGTCCGCAACATCGTGATCGCGCTCGTCCTGGCCCTCGTTGCGGCCGGACTCGTGGTCATGTACACGAGCAACGTCAAGAGCCAGGCCGACAAGAGCATCAAGACCACCACGGTGGTGGTCTCGAAGGGCGACATCGTGGCCGGCACCCCCGTCAACACCCTGGTCACGGGCAACGCGTTTGCCACGCGCCAGGTCGCGACGAAGGACGTCGTCCCCGGCGCCTTCACCTCGGTGGCCTCGCTGAACACGTCGCTCGCGACCGCCACGAACATCACCGCTGGAGCGCAAATCACGCCGGCGATGTTCTCGGACTCGAAGGACACGGCGATCGTGAACCAGATCCACGGCACCATGCGCGCCGTGCAGCTCTCGTTCAACGCCAACCGCGTCCTGGGCGGCACGCTCAAGGCCGGCGACCACGTCGACATCTACGGCGAGGGCACGATCCAGGCCAGCAACAACAACAGCAAGTACAGCCAGCAGACGGTCGCATCCCGGATCATCACCAACGTCGAGGTGCTCTCCACCTACGACACGGGTGTCGCCACCACGCCGCTGACCTCCGCCTCCGGCGCCAACAGCGCCTCCGGCACCTCAGACGGCACGGGCGGTGACGCCGTCATCCTGGCCATCCCGCAGAACCTCCTCCCCGACCTGATGCTCGTCCGGGCCGTGGGCGGCTTCTGGATGGCGCTTCGCCCCAGCCACGGCGCGCAGGACACGGGCGTCTCGGTTGCGACTCCGTGCAGCGTGTTCGGTACGGGCCTCACCCTCGTCCAGGCGAAGAACATCCTCCCCATCTGCGTGTCTGGAGCGAAGAACTAATGACCAACCAGTCCCCGATCAAGGTCTTCATCACCGGCGCCGCCAACGGCTTGGCGGAGGTCCGTGAGGGCCTGGCCGATCACCCCGATGTCGAGCTCGTCGGCACCGCGGCGGATCCGGTCAAGGCCGGTGCGAAGCTGGCCGAGTCCGCCGCCCAGGTGATCCTGCACGGCACCACCGCCACCGAGCACGTGCCGACCGCAGAGGTCGAGGCGATCCGGTCGGTCACCGCCGCCCCGATCGTCCTCGTCACCTCGGCCAGCGCCAACACCCTGCTGTCCGAGGCGCTGCAGGCCGGTATCCACGACGTCGTGCTGCTCCCGCAGCTGACCGACGGGATCGTCTTCACCATCAAGAAGGCGCACTCGCTGGCGGCCGGCCGCGTGGCCGGCGTCGCCGGCAAGGCCACCTCGCACGCCGAGGGCAAGGTCGTCACGCTGTTCTCGCCCAAGGGCGGGTCCGGCAAGACCGCCCTGGCCTGCAACCTGGCCGTCCTGTTCGCCCGCAAGCACGGGCGGCGGACGCTCCTGCTCGACCTCGACCTGCAGTTCGGCGACGTCGCCATCATGATGGGGATCGAGCCCGACAAGACCATCTATGACCTGGTCATGGCCCGGCGCGAGCTCGACACCGAGGCACTGGCCGGCTACGTCACGGCGCACCAGTCCGGTGTGCACGTGCTGCCGGCGCCGCTTCGGCCCGAGGACGCCGAGCTGGTCACCGAGGAGCGCCTCGGCCACCTGTTCGCGGTCGCCAAGGAGAGCTACGACGTGGTCGTCGTCGACACGCCGCCGTTCTTCCACGGGCCGGTGCTCTCGACGCTCGACCGCACCGATCAGCTGGTGCTCGTCGCATCGATGGACGTGCCCGCGATCAAGAACGTCAAGCTCACGCTGCAGACGCTCGACCTCCTGCACTACCCGAAGGAGCGGCGCCACCTGCTGCTGAACCAGACCGGCTCGAAGACCGGCCTGCGCAAGAACGAGGTCGAGCGGGCGCTCGATCTCAAGGTGGCCTTCGAGCTGCCGTCTGACAAGGACGTGCCCTCGTCGATCAACCGGGGCGTGCCGATCGCGCTTGCCAACCCGCGCGCCGGCATCGTCAAGTCGATGGGTGAGATCGCAGACACCCTCATCCCCCAGCGGGTCGCCGCCGACGCCAAGAAGAAGCGTCGGGGAGTGAGGTAGCAGCATGGCATCGCTTCACTCTCGCATCCAGGTCGCGACGACCGACCCCAACGAGCCGGAGTCGCACGACGAGAACGACCGCACGTCGGTCGTGGCCGACCCGTTCGCCGAGCTCAAGACGCGCGTCCACAAGGAGATCATCCCCCGCCTCGGCCCCCGTCTGTTCAACCAGGACGGCAAGGCCGACGGCGACCTCGAGGAGAAGGTGAACGAGGTCGTGACGGAGATGCTGGCGGTCGAGAAGACGCCGCTCACCCGTCAGGAGCGGCAGGAGATCATCCGCCAGATCACGGACGACATCCTCGGCTACGGGCCGCTCGAGCCGTTCCTGCGCGATGACTCCATCACGGAAGTCATGGTGAACGACCACAAGACGGTCTACATCGAGCGTCACGGCAAGATCACCCGCACGAACGCCCAGTTCGTCGACGAGGCCCACCTGCTGCGGATCATCGACAAGATCATCAGCCGCATCGGCCGTCGCATCGACGAGTCGTCGCCGTACGTCGACGCGCGCCTGCCCGACGGCTCGCGCGTGAACGCCATCATCCCGCCGCTCGCAGTGCGCGGCTCCTCGCTCACGATCAGGAAGTTCCGCCGTGACCCGTTCACGATGGCCGACCTGATCAAGTTCGGCACCCTCACGCACAAGTCCGGTCAGTTCCTCGAGGCCTGCGTCCGCGGCAAGCTGAACATCCTCATCTCGGGCGGTACCGGCTCGGGCAAGACCACCACCCTGAACGTGCTGTCGGCGGCGATCCCGTCCGACGAGCGCATCATCACGGTCGAGGACGCGGCCGAGCTCCAGCTCAAGCAGGATCACGTGATCACGCTCGAGTCGCGCCCGGCGAACATCGAGGGCAAGGGCCAGGTCACGATCCGCGACCTCGTCCGCAACACCCTGCGAATGCGCCCCGACCGCATCATCGTCGGCGAGTGCCGCGGCCCCGAGGCCGTGGACATGCTCCAGGCCATGAACACCGGCCACGACGGCTCGCTCACGACCGTCCATGCCAACAACCCGCGTGACGCCCTCGCCCGCACCGAGACCCTGGTGCTGACGGCCGGCGTCGAGCTGCCGCTGCGCGCCATCCGCGAGCAGATCTCGAGCGCGTTCGACCTCATCGTCCAGGTCTCGCGCCTGGTCGACGGCACCCGCCGCATCACGCATGTCACCGAGGTGCTGCGGATGGAGTCCGACGTGATCGCGCTGCAGGACATCTTCATCGCCAAGCCGGTGGAGGAGAACGCCGTCAACATGGACGCCGGCCACCGCCTGCTCGGCCCCCTGACCTGCTCGGGCCTCAAGCCGCACTTCCTCGACAAGATGGCCTCAAACGGCGTCAACCTGCCGCCGAACTTCTTCCAGGACGAGACGGGCGAGCGCTCCGCTGCGCCCATCTTCGGCCGGGCGGTCGGTCAGTAATGCGCCGCCGCAGCCTGCGCACACTCGCGCTGGTCGCGGTCGCCGCCCTCGCGGTGGCCGCGCCGGCGGCGGCGTCCGCGCCCGCACTGGTCGTCAAGCACGTCGACACGAGCGCGTGGCCGAAGGTGACGGTGACGGCGGTGACGCCCGACCCGTCCACGACGCCCGAGCTCCAGGTGTTCGAGAACGGCCAGGCCGCGCAGAACGTGCGGCTCGCCAACACGGACAACCAGTCCGCGGTGGCGGTCGTGATCGACACGTCCCAGAGCATGCACGGCCAGAAGATCGCCGACGCCATCGCCGCCGCGACGACGTTTGTCACGGGGGCGCAGTCGGGAGACTCGCTGGGCGTGTTCGCATTCGATTCGCGGCCCTACCTGGGCGTCGCCTTCCCGGCGACCTCCACGGCGGCGGCCGGCGGGCTGGCTCAGCTCGCCACCGGCGACCATCCCGGCACCGCCATCTACGGCGGCGTCAAGATGGCCGCGGCGGCCCTCGCCGCCCAGCCGATCAAGCACCGGGCGATCGTGCTTCTGACCGACGGCTCGTCCGACCACGACTCGGCCACGTTCGCCCAGGCGATCGCCGCGGCCAAGTCGGCCCACGCCACCATCTACTCGGTCGGCATCCAGGGCTCCGCGTCCGGCCAGACGGCCCTGCGCCAGCTCGCCGCCGAGACCAACGGCGAGTTCCTGCAGGCGACCGATCGCACGGCCCTGGTCGCGGCCTACGCCAAGATCTCCGCCGACCTCTCGAGCACGGTCAGCTTCACCTACCACAGCCTCGTGCCGAAGGGCACGCCGATCCACCTGGCGCTGAGCGTGCCGGGCTACGGAACGGGTCGGGTGTCGGCCATGGCGCCGGGCACGCGCGCAGCGCAGACTGGCGGGGCCAAGCCCCTCCTGCACATGCCCACGAGCGCCGCGGGGCGCGCGGGGGTGGCCGTGGGTGCAGCGGTGCTGGTGCTCTTCGTGGTACTCATCCTGCTCTCGTCCAGGCCCGGAGTGGCGGTCGGCAAGCGCATCGCCGCCTACACCGAGCCGAAGAAGCGGGCGCTCGAGATCCCGGGAGTGAGCCCGGTCAAGATCAGCATGCTCTCCCAGCTGTTCGCGGCCACCGAGAAGATCGCCGGCTCGTTCAACTACTGGCAGCGGATGGCCTTCCGGCTCGAGCAGGCGGATCTGCCGCTGCGCGCCGCCGAGGTCATGTACATCCAGATGGGCGCCGCCCTGATCCTGGGCGTGTTCGGGCGCTTCGTGCTCGGCCTGAACGGCTTCCTCGAGCTGCTGCCGCTCCTGACGGGCCTCCTGCTCCCGTCGCTGTTCGTCAAGTTCATGGCGCGCAAGCGGCTGAACACGTTCGAGTCGCAGCTGCCCGAGACCCTGATCACCCTGGCCGCGTCGCTCAAGGCCGGCCATGCCTTCAACTCGGCGCTTGCGAGCGTCGTCAAGGAGGGCGCCGAGCCGACCTCGAAGGAGCTCGGCCGCGTCGCGCAGGAGATCCAGCTCGGCAGCACCTCAGAGGCGGCGCTCGAGTCGATGGCCAAGCGCATGGACTCGACCAACTTCGGGTTCGTCGTCATGGCCGTCAACATCCAGCGCACCGTCGGCGGCTCGCTCGCCGAGATCCTGGACATGGTGGCCGACACGGTCCGCCAGCGTCAGCAGTTCACCCGCAAGGTGAAGGCGCTGACGGCGCAGGGGCGGATGTCCGCCTACGTGCTCCTGGCGATGCCGTTCCTGATGGGGCTCGCCATCTTTGCCCTCAATCCGGCCTACATGTCCATCCTGTTCACGTCGACCGCCGGGAAAGCCATGATCGGCGTGTCGCTGGTGATGATGGCGATCGGCGGGATGATCATCCGCAAGATCGTCTCCTTCAAGGGGTAGCCGAATGATTCTCATCGTCCTTGCCATAGGTATGTTCGCAGCGGCGACGTTCATGCTCCTCTCGGGGCTGACCGTCCGCCAGCGTGAGGTCGCGGTGACCCTGCGGAAGGCCAAGCGCTACGGCATCCAGTCGCAGCGCGAGGTGGAGACGCGGCGCAGCGTGAACGACCGCCTCGTCGGCCCGCTGACCGCCAAGGTCGCCGGGGTGACCCAGCGGCTGCTGCCCCGCACCGACCCGAACCTGATCGCCAACCGCCTGATGGCGGCCGGCCTGGCCCGCTCGATGTCGCCGCAGATGTACCTGGCGCTCAAGGGCGGCCTGGTCGGGGCCTCGGTGCTGCTCGGCATCCTCGTGCTCGCCTCGGGAGCCGTGCCGCCCGCGATCGGCCTGCTGTTCGCCCTCGGCGGCGCCGCGATCGGCTACATCGCTCCCGACTTCTTCATCAACTCGAAGATCCGCGGGCGCCGCGAGCTGATGCAGATGGAGCTGCCCAACGTGCTCGACCTGCTGTGCGTGTCGGTTGAGGCCGGGCTCGGGTTCGACGCCGCCGTCGCCAAGCTGTCCGAGCGCATGGTCGGCCCGCTGGTCGACGAGTTCGGTCTGGTGCTGCACGAGATGCGGATCGGCGAGAGCCGGTCGGAGGCGCTCAAGAACCTCTCCGACCGCGTCGACGTCCGCGAGGTGTCGCAGTTCTGCCGCGCCATCATCCAGGCCGACCAGCTCGGTATCGCCCTGTCGCGCATCCTGCGGGTGCAGTCGCACGACATGCGGGTGCGCCGCCAGCTCGCGGCCGAGGAGAAGGCGATGAAGGCGCCGGTGAAGATGCTCTTCCCGACCGTCCTCTTCGTGTTCCCCTCGATGTTCGTGGTCGCCCTCGGCCCCGCCGCGCTGAACCTGATGCAGACGTTCTCCGGCGGCAAGTAGCCGGCGCTAACGCACGCGTGCAAACCGGGGACAGTCCCCAGCCCGGGGACTGTCCCCGACGTGTGGTCCGGGGCCGTGCTGGTAGCCTTCGCCGGGCCGGGCGACGTGGCCGAGTGGTTTAGGCAGCGGCCTGCAAAGCCGCGTACACCGGTTCGACTCCGGTCGTCGCCTTCGTCCCGCGTAGCCAAGCCGGTTTCACGGGTCTTCTGGAACGGACGATTCGCTGACAAGAGCCTGAGCACTTCGGCGAGATCCGAGGTGTCCAAGTGGCTGTAGATGTCGCCAGTCGTTGAGATGTTGGCGTGCCCAGCCAAGAGCTGGGCGTGTTTCAACCCGCCCTTGCCGAACCTGACGAGCTCTGTCAGGCGGGTGTGTCTGGCGGCGTGCATACCGCGGTACGGGATCGCGGCCTGCGCGACCATCCGGCCCCACCACATGTGCGTAGCGGTCGGGGACAGGCCCCCGCAGGCGATCCTCCCAGTGGTCGACCGGCGCGCCGTCCTGACGCCTCCTGGGCATGTCACGGGACGGGTAGAGCAGGTACTCGGAGCGCCAGTCCCGGCCGCCGCAGAGCTCAGCGTCGCGCTGCCGCTCCGCCCAGTGGTCGAGGCGGAGGCCGGCGAGCGCCGACTTCCGGAGCGCGAACCCGCACAGGAGCTCGAGCGCAGCACGATCCCTACCGCGAGCGACCGACAAGAGCACCTTGACCTCAGCCGGCGTGAACGTCTTCCGATCCGGCGTCTGCCTGCGCAGCCGCCGCAGCTTCCGGCTCGGATCGTCAGCGACCAGGTCGAACTCTTCCGCCCACTTCCAGAAGGCGTGCAAGATCGACACCACCTGCGCCCGCGTGCCGGCGGCCTGTTCGCCCCAGTGGAAGTCAAGGGCGTCCGACAAGTCGGCGCGGGTGACGTCGACCAGCTCTTGTCAGCATGGAACACGGCGACGCGAGCCAACACGACCTCGTTAGGCCCGGGCCACGGGCCAGTTGCCTCCGAGCCCCGTTCACCCCCTAGCAGGACAGTCTGGCCCGGAACTGGCCCGGACTCCTGGGCCAGTTGGACGAGGGTGGGGTCATCGGCGAGAAACAGGTGCCGTCACCGCCCCGGCCTCGTAGACCGCCGCGAGCATGTCGACCGAGACCAGGATGTACGCCTCGGGGTTGGCCTGTCCGGATTCTTACCGAACTCGTGATCAGGGCTGGATGGCTGCTGGGGCTGGCCTAGGACCGGGCGCCTACGGTGGGTTCGTAGTTCCCGAGCGAAGGAGTTCAGCGATGTTCACACAGAGACGTTATGTGGTCACCGTCGCTGCAGTGCTCGCTACCGTGACGACGGGCGGCGGCCTCCTCGCCGCGGTCGAGCTCGCCGCGCGCCCCGCACATCCGCAGCCCACCATCGTCCAGTCCGTGCCGACGACCGCGCCAGCCGCACCCGCGGTCGAAGACATCTCGGCGGGTGAGCAGTCATGATGCGCCAAGTCTGGGCAGCGATCGCCACGGCGTGGGCGGTGATGGCCGTCTTCGTGGTGCTGGCCTTGTCCCAGCGGGCGACACTTCCGGCGACGGGCACGGGGGTCGTCATGGCCCGTAGCGCGAGCGGGGGGCTGGTGCCCGTCGCGACCGGTACGGGGACGGGGGTGGTGCACGCAACCACCTCCAGCTCTGTGGTTGCACCCGCCGGCGGGGCCGGTGGCCAGGCGGTGACGTATGTCAAGACCGCCGCCGGCACCCTCGTGCCGGTCACCTCCGCAGGATCAACTGTCCCTGTGACGAGGAGCTCGTGATGCACACAACCGTATGGCACACGTCCACGGTCCATGGGCACACGGAGCGTGCTGTCGTGAGCAGTAGGCATGACGCCGGATCATCGGCCTCGCGTCTACCCGGCCTGGCACACGTGCAGCTGCCGGCGGGGATCGTGGCGACGACCGGCGCGCGGTTCACCATCGGCCGCCCACCCTGCTCGAGCGATCAGCGCGGGTCGCGGAAGTCGCAGCATGACCCCACCCGGGATGCCCGCGTTGACGATCCCAACCAGATCACCAACTGGAGGAACCCATGAGCTATCGAATCATCATCGACCGCGACGCCTGCTCCGGCTTTGGCTCGTGCATCGACACCGCCCCCACCATCTTCGCCATGGGCGACGACGGCATCGCGACCGCTGGCAGTGTCAACGGCGACCTGGACGCCGCCCTGGCAGCGGTCGAGGCCTGCCCGATGGGTGCCATCACCGTCGTGGATGACTCCGGACAGGAGATGCGATGAGGCCCCAGCGAACAGACGTCCTGATCATCGGCGCTGGCCTAGCGGGTTCCCGCGTTGCCGAGGGACTGCGGGCGCTCGGGTTCGGCGGCCGCGTGCTGATCGTCGGCGACGAGCCGCACCCGCCGTACGAACGGCCGGCGCTGTCCAAAGCGCTGCTGCTGGGAACGCGCACCCAAGCCGAGCTCGCGCTACGCGGCCGCGACTTCTGGCAGGCCCGCGAGATCGACCTGCACCCCGGCGCCAGAATCGACTCGATCGACATCGGTGGCCGCCGCGCCGTCACCGCCGGCGGCGGCATCCCTTGGCGGTGGCTAGTGCTGGCGACCGGGCTGCGGCCGCGCCGGCTCGCCCAACTAGACGGCCTCACAAACGTCCACCACCTGCGCACGCTCGACGATGCCATGCATCTACGCACGGCGCTATTGCCCGGCGCACGGCTGGCGATCATCGGAGCCGGCTTCGTCGGCCTGGAAGTCGCCACCGCCGCGCTACGCCTCGGCGTCGAGGTCATCGTCGTCGAGCCGGCACCGGTGGCGTTCGAACGCACCCTCGGCCCCGCCGTGGGCGCCCAGATGGGCGCCTTCGCCCGCGACGCCGGCGTCGACCTGCGGCTGGGCACGGCGATCGCCCGCCCGTTGCACGACGGCGACCGCCTGGTGGCGCTCGAGTTGTCTGACGGCTCCCTCGTCGAGTGCGACGCCGCCCTGGTAGGGGTTGGCGCCTGCCCCAACAGCGAACTCATCGCCGGGAAGCTCGCCCTCGCCCCGGACGGCGGCGCGGTCACCGACGCGACCGGTCGCACCGCCGCTCCAGGCGTATACGCCTGCGGCGACGTCGCCAGCGTTCACCGCGCAAACGGCCGGTCGAGCCGCCTGGAGCACTGGAGTGCCGCGGCGGCCACAGCCCGAACCGTCGCCCACACCATCGTCGGCTCCCCGCCCCCTGCCCCCTCCGCCGCCTACTTCTGGACCGACCAGTTCAACCACCGGCTGCAGGTCGTCGGCACCCCGCACCCCGAACTCGCAGTCGACATCCAGCAAGGAAACGGCGGCTTCATCGCCCGCTACAGCGACCGCCTACGACGGCTACGCGCGGTCGCGCTGCTCGATCGACCCGAACTCCTGGCCGAGGCGCGATCCGCCGTCGCGACGAACACAGACCAACCCATGATGACGGCGGCATAACCGCTCACGTCGACACCCCACCGACCCCGGAGGCCAACATGAGACACAAGCTCGCACTCACCACCCCTATCCTCGCGGCGGTGATGCTGCTGGCGGTCGCCGTCCCGGCGCTCGCGGCAATCAACTGGCAGATCACGCTCAAGCACACGGCCGCCTTCCCCAGGGCCACGGGCCAGGCGCAGTACCAGTCCCAGCCCGGCCAGCGTGACCTCCAAATCGAGGCCGAACACCTCGCGACGCTCGCCGGCAAGCGCGTCGTCTTCTACGCCAAGGGCGTGAGGCTCGGCAGCGCCGTCGTCACCAGTCGTGGCGTCGCCCAGATCGATCGCAACACCGAACTCGGCCAAGCCGTCCCCAAGATCGGTCACGGATCGCACACATCCGTCCGCACCGCCAGCGGCGCCGTGATCCTCCGCGGCACCTTCTAATCACCCGAACCTGAGCCTTCGACGAACCCAAAAGGAGCACGCAGTCATGACCATCTCTCGCCTCGCCGCCACGGGCGCCATCGCCCTCAACGTGCCCATGATCTTCGTCGTGTCCATCCTGCCGGTGGGCGCGATCGTCCTCAGCGTCATTCTGCTCGCCGCGATCGGTGCCGTCCTCGGTGCGGTAACCGGGTGGGCGATCTCGACGCAGCCTGAACCGGCGCTCGCCGCTGCAACGCCGGTAGCCCCTGCCGGCACCGATCGCATCGCCGCCTAGTCGAGGGTTTCGGATAGGCGCAACGCGCTTCGTCTCCCGGCCGCCCGACGCAAGCCTACGCCTCCGCTCTCCGAACGCCGGCGGGCGGAGGCGTAGGCTCACCAGCGTGGTACCGTCGTCCCGGGACCCGCCACCGCAAGCAAAGGAGCTGGAATGCCACTCCTCGTATCGGGCGGAGTCACCGGCGTCGTCATCGTCGTGGTCGCGCTCTTGATCGCCGTCCTGGCCGTCGCGCTGCGGCGAGACCGCTCTGGGGAGCCATATAGGCGCCGCTAGACGGATACCAGCCGCGAGTGGCGGGCCGTCGCCAACCCGAACGACGGCCGGCCCACCCACGCTAACTCGGCCCCCGCTATCCGCCGCCGCCGATCGGCGGGGAGGCGGCGAGCGTGCGGGCGAGTCCGGTGATCAGCCGCTGTTTGTCGGCGGCAGAGAGGTTCGCCGCTGGATGCAGCGGCGTGTAGAACCACGGTGGCATGCTGCCGCCGCGGATGGTGTCGGCAGCGTCACTTGCGCTGAGCTCTTGGGGGCGGTCCCAGTTGGAGACGTCGAACTGGGCGCGGCCGGCGTCAACGTCGCGTTGGGACAGCCACGAGACTGGCGCGATGTTCGTGTACCACGGCCAGCTCGTGAGGTTGGAGTGGCAGTCGCCGCACGCATCCATAAAGAGCACACGCGTCCGCGGGCTGTCCCAGGCCGGCTCCTTAGTGGTTGGCGGGTTTGTGTGGCTGCGGCCATACGGCACGAGTTGAATCGCGACGAACACCACGGCCGCAGCGATCGCCGCGCGGCGTAGCCACCGCCACAGCCTGGATCGATCTCGCACGGCAGTCACCGCCCGAGTATCGGCCGCCTGGCCGTCCGCACACATCCGTGCCGGCACCTAACCCGCGATTCGGAAAGCTACCGACAAGCCCCCGGTGCCGCGCGACCGCCTCCGTGAGGCGCCGCACCGCCGAGGATCAGTCTGTGGGGGCTGGTCGCGACCACAGCTCGCACGCCACCTCGAGCACGAAGATGAATCGTCTCTTGAGGCTTTCGAGCTGGGCGGGCGCCAACAAGAGCGATGGCGAGGGGGGATCGCCGGAGGTCCGGGCCAGTTCGTGATGGCGCTCCGCTGCGGTATCCATCAGGTGGCCGATCAACTCATCGTGATGGCGAATTGTGTCGCGGAGCAGATCCGAATCGGCCGCTTCGAGGTGCGATGGGGTGTGTTTCACGTGTATCACCTGTCACGAATGAAACCACACGCCTGTAAGTGGACGACCAGCGCATGACAAGCGGTCGGGAAAAATTGCTTTGAGCGAACCGCGCATGGTTGCTACGGCTCGAGCCGCAGCACCGCGACCCGGTCGTGCCGGCCAGCGCCGTCGAGCAGGTCGATGAAGTTCGCACGCCTCGACGAGCCGCATGGCGCGATCCTGCGCCGCGTAGCGCGTCGAGCCACCTGACCGCCGCGCGGTCATACCGCTGCGGATCGTCGTCGCGGATGAGCAGCACGAGGCTGAGCGCGTCGGCGAGGCCGACGTGGCGGAGCTCGGCGGCAGCGGCGAGAGCAGGTGCGCGTTCCCGGTGTTGAGGGCGCGACTGCTCAACAGATGCGCTTGTGGGAACATGTGTTCGCCGTGACGTCGCAAGCCCGCCGCCACTCCGTCGCCTTTCTCTCGGCGCCAATGTGCGGAAGGTCACACACTGAGCGCGTCCGTCGGTGCAGACGGCGCGCCGGCAGTCTCTTAGCCTCGGGGCATGAAGGTCAGCCATCGAGCAGGGAGAGACACCATGAAGACCACGACCTGGACGCTCCGCCTCGCGGTGGGAACCGCCGCCATGCTGGCGCTCATGTCCTCGGCCGCTCAGGCGAAGCCGACGGCGTACGCGGGCACCTACCGGCCGAGCGCCGTCGTGCTGCACGCGCCGGCGGTGACGCTCGCGCCGGACCGCGCCGATCGCATCGGCGTCGCCACGCCGATCGCGCCGACGGTGATCCCCGACCGCGTCGACAAGATCGGCACCGACCAGGGGCCGACGCCTCCGGTGACGGCCGTCGTCGTGCGGACGACCGACGGCGGGTTCGACTGGATCGACGCCGTGATCGGGGCCGCCTCGGCGACCGCGCTCATGCTGATCGGCGCAGCGGCGCTCGCCGCGCACGGCCGGCGGCGCGTCCCGCTCTCGGCCTGATCCATCGGTCACACACTCCCCGGGCGGGCTCGGCGACGCCGAGCCCGCCCGGCGCTACGCTTGGCGGGCCAGGGTGTAACGCTTTGGCTCCATCTCAGACGGAGTAGGCATGAACACTCGAAACATCCCCACAAGCGATCAGGAGTGGCGGGAGAAGCTCTCCCCCGAGCAGTACGAGGTCATGCGCCGCAAGGCCACCGAGCGGCCGTTCACCGGTGAGTACGTCGACGTCAAGGACGACGGCATCTACCGCTGCGCGGGCTGCGGAGCCGAGCTCTTCGGGTCGGACACGAAGTTCGAGTCCGGCACCGGCTGGCCGAGCTTCACCGACCCGGCCGTGGCCGAGAACGTCGAGCTCCACCGCGACATGAGCCACTTCATGATCCGCACCGAGGTCACCTGCGCGCGCTGCGGCTCGCATCTGGGGCACGTCTTCGACGACGGCCCCGGCCAGAGCGGCCAGCGCTACTGCATCAACTCGTGCGCGCTCGATCTCGACCGCGAGACCACAACCAGCTAGACCATTCGGCGGCGCAGATCGGTGGCCTCGTCCGCGCGGCGCAGCCGAGCCAGGAGCTCGGCGTGCTCGAGGGCGAGGCCGCCCTGTCCGGCGACGGCGGCAATGGTCTCGATCGTCGTCTGCGGGAAGCGATCGCAGACGACCGTCAGCCGGCCGCCGTGGATGGGCGCGGCCGCAACATGTGAGTGCCGGCGCGCGGCCTCGGCGCTCACCGCGGGCAGGTCACGGCTGGCGACGACAGTGACGCCCGTGCTGCGCCGGCCGCAGACGAGCGCGGCGGCCAGGCCGACCGACCGCGCGGCCGGCTGACCGTATGCGGCGAGCACGCGCTGGCGGCGGCCGGAGCCGCTCTCGACCACGATCGAGGCCGACGCCGCCCCGGTCAGCTCGCAGACGACCTGGACGATCCGCTGCGCCACCGCGCGCGACGACGGCTCGCACGACGCGGCCGTGGCGATGCCGAGCAGCGCCTCGGCGACCGCCGTCGCCCGCCGCTGGGCGGCCAGCAGGCGCGCGTTTGAGAGCGCGGTGGCGGCGTGGGCGGCCAACAGCTCGGCGAGCCGCACGGCGAGGTCAGAGAAGCGGTTGGCGCCGCGGCGTGAGAGCTCGAGCACGCCGATCGTGTGGCGGTCGTAGGCCAGCGGCACCGCCAGCACCGACTCGTCCTCGCCGTTGTCGCCAATCGCGTCGCCGGCGTTCACCGTGCGCCCGCTCGCGGCGGCCGAGGCGGCGGCCTGCGTGGCCACGGCGAGGGCGGGACCGCGCAGCGCGACCGGCTCCAGGCCGGCGCCGTCGGGATCGAGCAGACGGACGGCGGCGTGGTCGTAGTCCACCAGGCCGGCGAGGTCGTCGACGACCGTGTTGGCGATGCGGTCGACGTCGTTCAGGCGGTTGAGCTTGGCCGCGAGCGCCGTCAGCAGGCGCAGCTGGGCGATCGACTCCACCCCACCCGCGCGGGTTGCCTGGCGGGCGCGCCGGGCCAGCACCGCCGAGGTGAAGCTCGCCGCCCGGTCCTTGCCGCGCGCCTTCGCCGCGTAGAGGGCCGCATCGGCGCCGGCGACGAGGTCGGTGGCGCTGGCCGCGTCGGCGGGATACGAGGCGACGCCGCACGAGACGGTCACGGTGCGCACGCCGGGCAGCGCGCGGACGCGCGCGCACAGGCGGTCGGCGGCGGCCCGGGCGGCGCGCTTGCCCGCCTCGGGCAGGATGATCGCAAACTCCTCGCCCCCGACCCGGCAGGCGAGGTCGCTGCCACGCAGCTCCTCGCGCGCGGCGGCGGCCACCCGGCGCAGCACCAGATCGCCCTCCTGGTGGCCGTGCACGTCGTTCAGGAGCTTGAAGTCGTCCAGGTCGAACACGATCAGCGACAGGGGACGGCCGTAGCGCTCGGCCCGCTCGAGCTCGTCGCGCAGGCGCTCGTGGTAGACGCGATGGTTGTGCAGGCCCGTGAGCCAGTCGGTCTGGGCCTCGTGCAGCAGCCGGATCCGGTTCTGGGTGTTGTCAAGCGCGAGGGCGGCCAGGTCGCCGAACTGGCGCACGAGCTCGAACTCCTCGGCCGTGAACTTCGCGCCGACGCCCAGGCGGTAGGTGTTGAGCGCGCCGATCGGCCGGTCGCGGACGACGAGCGGCACGCACACGATCGCCTCGGACTCGTCGCTCGGCGTGCCGGGGACGACCGTGATGCGGGGATCGCGCTCGGCGGCGGTCACGTTTGCGGCCTCGCGGTGCTCGACCACCCAGCCGGTCAGGCCCTCGCCGAGGCGCAGCGGAGCGGCCATGATCTCGTCGGCCCACTGGTCGCGGGCGTGCACGGGCACGATCTCGCGGTTCACCTCGTCGACCCGGTAGATGGTGAGCGCATCCACCGGCACGAGCCGGTTCAGCTCGGTCGAGATGCGGTCGAACAGATCGTCGGGAGTGACCGACACGAGCAGCATGCGCGAGATGTCCACCAGCGTCTCGTAGGACGCGAGGCGGCCGGCGAGGTCAGCCGGGGACAGGGGCCGTTCTGGCACTGTGGGAGCCCTTTGGGGTGGGATCGGCGGGCGCCGGGGGTGGGCGTCCAGTCTCAGTGTCCGTGCAGTGGGCGGCGGATCCGACCCCCGGAAGGGGGAATGCCTCTGCCTGGGGCAACCATCTAGGGTTGGCGGCATGGACCGAGACGCGCTGCTGGCGGCGTTCGACGAGCAGATCCGCAGGCGGCCGCAGCCGGAAGGGCCGGACGACCGCATCGAGCGCGACGACTGCGTCGTGCGCGCCGTCTCCGACCCGGACGGCTGGAGCGGCGTCACCTGGTCTGGCCTCGAGGGTGGCGACGCCGACGCGGTGATCGCCGCCCAGATCGCCCGGTTCGCGCACCACCCGGGTCCGTGGGAGTGGAAGCACTACTCCTACGACCATCCCGCCGATCTGCCGCAGCGCCTGCTCGCGGCCGGCTTCGTGCCCGAGCCGGCCGAGGCGGTGCTCGTCGCCGAGATCGCCGACCTCGCGCTCGACACGCCTCCGCCCGCGGGCGTCGAGCTGCGGCCGGTGATCGACGCCGACGGAGTCGCCGCGCTCGTGTCACTGCACGACCAGGTGTTCGGCGAGGACCACGCGGGCGTCGGCCGGGCGCTCCTGGCCGGCCTGGCCCGCGAGCCCGCGACGGTCGCGGGAGTAGTCGCCTGCGCGGGGGATGTCCCGATCGCGGCGGCCCGGGTCGAGTTCCACGCCGGGACCGACTTCGCGAGCCTGTGGGGCGGCGGCACCGTGCCCGCCTGGCGGCGGCGCGGGGTGTTCCGGGCGGTGGTTGCCCACCGCGCCCGCCTGGCGGCGGCGCGCGGGTACCGCTACCTCCAGGTCGACGCGCTGCCCGACGAGCCGCCCCATCCTGGAGCGGCTTGGTTTCGTCGAGCTCGCCACAACCACGCCGTTCATGCATCCCGGCGCCGGCTAGGTCTGCTGCCTACACACCTGCGAGACGGCTGACGTTGTCCGGGCCTCCAGGGAGCGTTTGGGGTGCTGACGCCCAAGGCTCCCGTGGAGGTCCCGGATGATGAACGGTAGAAAGCCGCCGCGACGGATGCGGTATTCGATCGAGTCGCGGTTGCGTGTGGTGCGGTTGATCGAGGCTGGTGCGATGCCGGCTGCCGCCGCGGCGGCAGCCGGCGCTAGTCGCGCGTCGGCGTATCGGTGGTGGCGCCGCTACCAGCAGCATGGCTGGGAGGGGTTGTATGACCGTGCGCCGGTGCCTGCGTGTCAGCCGCGGCGGCTGGCGCGTGAGGTGAGCTGGAGATCCTGGCTGCTCGCGAGTATGCCCACGCTGGACCCGCGGTGGTGGGTGGGCTGCTTGGCAGACCAACGTCGACGGTGTGGAAGGTGCTGCGTCGGTACGGCTGCTCGCGGCTGCCACGGCGACCGGTGGATCCGCCCAACCGGTATGAGCGGGCACGGCCGGGCGAGCTGGTGCACGTCGACATCAAACGCCTGGGTCGCTTCCACACCCCCGGCAAGCGCATCTGCAACGATCGCCTGCATCGCAACCGCCACGCCGGCTGGCAGTACGTCCACCTGGCCATCGACGACCACTCCCGATTGGCCTATGCCGAGATCCTGCCCAGCGAAAGCCCCACCGACTGCGCCCGCTTCCTTTGCCGCGCGGTCGGCTGGTATCGCGACCACAACATCACCGTCCAACGCGTCATCTCCGACAACGGCAACGGCTACCGCAGCCACGCCTGGGCGGCCATCTGCGACCAACTCGGCGTCCAACGCCGCTACACCCGACCGCGCAGACCACAAACCAACAGCAAAGCCGAAGCGCTCGTCAAAACGCTGCTCCGGGAATGGGCATACCGCTTCACCTACCCCACCAGCAGCCACCGCGCCCAAGCCCCCCGGCTACCTGCGCTGGTACAACACCCACAGACCCCACGGCTCACTCGGCGGCCACCCACCCATCAGCCCCGTCTCACACGTCCGTAGGCAGCACAGCTAGGCCCCGGCCGGCGCATATGCAGGATCGGGAACGGGCGCCCGCCGTCGTCGAGTGGCGAGCGGCCGGTGACGACGAAGCCGAGCGCTTCGTAGAAGCCGCGCGCGGCCTGGTTCTGCTCGTTGACGTCGACGGTCAGGTCGCCGCCGCGCAGGGTCTGGGCGTGTGCGACCAGGCGGCGCCCTTCGCCCCGGCCACGGTGCTCCGGCTCGAGGAAGAGCGCCGCGACGTCGTCGCCCGCGAGGCCCATGAAGCCGATCGGCACGTCGTCTGCGTCGGCGAGCACCCACAGGTCGAGCCCCTCGCCGTCCAACGCCTCAGCCACGAACGGACGCAGCGCGACGATGTCGGCGTCTGTCAGGAAGGCGTGCGTCGCCCGCACCGAGCGCTCCCACAGCGCGAGCAGCACGCCTGAGTCCGTCGCCCTGGCCGGGCGGATCTGCGGGACGTCGCTCACCGACCGGGCGGCAGCGGTCGAGATAGGTGGTTGCCCCGATGTGTGGCGCGGGTTGACGGCGGAGAATGGAGGCACGAGAAGGAGGAGATCATGAAAAGGTTGCTTGCCATCGCCGGGCTGGCGCTTGCTGTGATGCTGAGCGCCGCTGGGGCGGCGCAGGCAACACCGCCGCCCATCGGTCTCAAGGTGTACGACAACCTGTCGGGCGGCATGCAGGTCAGTTTCTACATGAAGCACGCGACAGGCTGGTCGTGGCACAGCACCAGCGCTGCGGCCGAGAAGAAGCTCGGCTGCTCGATCACGGCCTATGCCTGGGATACCCAGGTGCCGTCGATCGAGCATGTGGTCCCTGCCAACGTGAAGCCGACCACGAACCCGTACCGTGTCATCGCCCCGGTCAGCTTCTTCGTCCAGAGCATCACGCGCTCGAGCAAGGCCACCTGCACGCTGCGGCACCTGACCGCCAAGAAGGTGTGGCTCTACAAGACGGTCACGGCCTACTGGGACGGCACCTAGCGGCTCAACCAGGCGTCGGTCAGCGCGCGGCTGCGACGGCGTGAGCGAGCGCAGAGGGCGTCTGGCAGCCGACGATCGCCGGCGCCTCGTGGACGAGGTCGTCGTTCTCGAGCGCCTCCACCATGAACAGGGCGAAGTCCACGCGGCGCGTGACGTTGCTCGCGAGGATCGGATCGCCCACATGCCGGCTCCAGACCGGCAGACCCTGGCTCTCACCCTCCTCGAGGTCACTGCCGCGAACGACCGTCCACCGCGTGTCGCTCGCAAACACCCGCCGGCAGGCCTCGACCTGGTCGTCCAGGTCGGCGAAGTGCGTGAGCCGCCCGACCGGGCCGAAGACCTTCACGATCGCCCTGAGCTTCCACGAGTACACATCCTGCCCGTCGCGCGTGATGTGCCAGCCGCATGAGAAGACGAGCCGCGCCCCGGGAGGCGCGTGGTCGAGGACGGCCTGGGCCGTGCCCGATGCGTAGTTGTGGACTCCCCGCGGGACGAGGACGACCAGCACCCCGTCGCACCCCGCGACCGCGCGCTTGATCACCTCGCGGTCGTCGGTTGCGCCGGGAACGACGGTGACCCGCCCCTGGAAGGCATCGAGCTTCCCCGCGCTCTGCTCCCGGCACACGCCCACCACCTCGTAGCCGCGGTCGAGCGAGTGCTGCACCATGTAGCGCCCAAGCTTCCCGGACGCTCCGACGATACAGACCTTCATCGTGAGCGTCCCATCAGTCGGTGCCCGAGCATGCAGGCAATGGTAGCCTCGGGGCGATGTTCGACCACGTGGGCGTTGCCGTGTCCGACCTCGCCGCGTCCGAGCGCTTCTACCGCACCGTGCTCTCAGCGCTCGGCGTCGAGCCGAGCCACGCCGACGCCGGGCTGGTCGAGTGGGACGACTGGGCCATCGGCCCAACGGACAGCGAGCACCCTGTGACCCGCGGCCTGCACGTCGGCTTCCGCGCGCCGGACCGCGCGGCCGTCGACGCCTTCTGGCAGGCGGGGATCGACGCCGGTCACCCGGGCGACGGCGCGCCCGGGCCGCGCCCGGCCTACGGCCCCGACTACTACGGCGGCTTCCTGCTCGATCCGGACGGCAACAGCGTCGAGGCGGTCCACGGCGCCCGCGAGCGCCCCGGGGCCGGCGGCTGCATCGACCACCTGTGGCTGCGCGTCCGCGATCCGCAGGCGTCGCGGCGCTTCTACACGACTGTCGCGCCGTACGCCGGGCTGCGCCTGACGCACGACGCGCCGGATCGCGTGCAGCTCTCCGGCTCCGACTTCTCCTTCTCGCTCGTGCGCGACGAGCGCCCGCTCACCGAGCACGTCCACCTCGCCTTCCCCGCGGACGCGGACGTCACGGTGCGGGCCTTTCACGCCGCCGCGCTCGCCGCGGGCTACGAGGACCACGGCGCCCCCGGCGAGCGCGCCGTCTACCACCCGGGCTACTACGGCGCCTTCGTGCTCGACCCGGACGGCCACAACGTCGAGGTGGTCAACCACAACTCCTGAGGCATGGCCGGCGAGTTTGCCCGGCGTGCCGATGTCACGGGCGAGAAGTTCTCGAGCCGCTTGGCGCTGCGGTCGCGAGGTAGCGGGCCAGGTGGGGCGCGGCGATCTTCCCGCCCGGTCCCGTCGGCGCAGCGGTGCTGGTGGTGGCCGTGCCGCCGCTTCCCCCTGTCACGTTGGCATGCAGGTAGAGCGGCGTCGCGCCGGTGAGCAGCAGCCCGTGCAGCTCGAGGCGCAACGGCGGCGCCTCGACCCGAGCGCCCGCGCGGCGGGCGATCAGGCGCGCGACATGCCCGGCCTGCTGGGCGGCGATGCCGCCCTGCTTGATGGGGAACGTCGTGACGTCTCCGACGGCGTACACGTCCGGGACACCGGGGATCTGTCCCAGATCGTCGGTGGACAGGAACCCGTCCGGGTTGTGCGGAAGCCCGGCGATCGCGACACCACGCGCCTCCGGAATGCAGATCACCCGGTCGACCGGAAGCGCCCGGGCCGGCGCCAGCATCAGCCGGCTGGGGTACACGCGTACCGGATAGGTGTTGAGGTGCACGCCGATGTGGTTGTCGCGCAAGAGCTCGGACACCTTCGCGCTGGCCCCGCCACCGAATTGGGCGAGGGGTCGGGCTTCGGGCGTCACGAGCTCGAGGGAGACCGATGAGAGCCGCTTCTCGGCGACATGGGCTGCGGTCATCAGCGCGAGCTCATACAGCGGGAGCGCCCACGACGCGCCGCGCGGGAGTGCGAACGCGACGCGCGTGATCACACCGTGATCCAGCTCGCTCAGGAGGCTGCGAACCGCCTCGGCGTCCTCCTCGCCGCGGAAGGTGAGCGCGCCTTCCAGGGCGGGGACGCGGCGAGCGCCGCAGGCGATCACGAGCACGTCGTAGGAGAGCGGTTGGCCGCCGTCCGTGGTGGCAAGATGGTCAGTCGCGTCGACGCGCTCGAGCGACCCCCGGACGAGGCGGGCCCCGGCAGAGGCGGCCACGTCGGAGATCGCGTAGCGGTGAACCTGGTCGCGACCGAACGGCACCGCGACCGATGCCGGCCGGTGACGGAACTCGGACTCCGGACAGAGCAGCGTGAGCTCGACGCGTTCCCCAGCCAGATCACGCAGCGCCAGCATCGCCTCCAACCCGCCGACGCCGCCACCTACGATCACCACCCGGAGCGGGCTGTCGTCGGATCCACCGGGCACGTCGGGATCCTCGGCCACCGTCGCTACCCGGCCCTCTCCCACCCCAGGCCGAGCAGCCCCCGCTCGAATGTGCAGCGATCCCCCATACTCCCCACCGCGACTGTCCCACACCCGCGCCACCACCGCAAGACCGCGCTGGCACACCGCGGTCGGCTGGCGCTGTTGACGACGGTTCCTGCTCAGAGAAGCCGGAGCTCATCTGCGCCCTTTAGGGGCCAAAACATGAAAAGAAGCGGCTGAAGGGGCTCGAACCCTCGACCTTCTGCATGGCAAGCAGACGCTCTAGCCAACTGAGCTACAGCCGCTGGAAGAGGGCTCAGTATACCGCCGGTCGCGGAGCTAAGCCCCGTCGAGGGCGAGGTTGACCTGGCGGTCGGCGTCGGTGTTCTCGGCCCGGCGCACCTCGATGTAGCGCACCCGCTCGAAGCCGTCGGCGGCCTGCTGGGCCTCGTCCCAGAGCTGCTTCAGGTGCGGGCTCTTGACGCGGTAGCGGCCCGTCATCTGGCGCATCAGGAGCTCGGAGTCGGAGCGCACCTCGACCTCGGTCGCCCCCAGCGCCGCCGCCCGCTCAAGCGCGGTGATCAGCGCCCGGTACTCGGCCTCGTTGTTCGTGGCGACGCCGATCGTGCGCCCGGCCTCGTCCAGCACCCCGCCGGCCTCGTCCTCGATCCGGTACCCGACGGCGGCCGGGCCGGGGTTGCCCCGGGCCCCGCCGTCGACCCACATCCGCGCCCTCACGCCGGTGGGAGCCGCTCGATCTTCTCGCGCTGCTTCACGTCGAGCCGGCGCAGCAGGTCGAGCAGGCGGGCGACGTGCTCCTTCTTGTCGTCGGCGATGCGCTGCATCGTCTCCTGGGCGCGATCGTCGGCCAGCGAGAACGCCTGGGCCTCGTAGCGGTTGATCGCCTGGAGCTCGGCGGCCAGGTTCTCGCGCAGCGTCTGCAGGTCGGCGTGGAGCTCGGTCAGCCTCATGACGGCTGGTTGTCGATCTGGGCGCGCTGCAGCTTGCCCGAGTAGTCGACGTACACCGACTTCCACTCGGTGTAGGTGTCGAGCGCGGCCGTGCCCGCCTCGCGGTGGCCGTTGCCGGTGTACTTCGTGCCGCCGAACGGCAGCTGGATCTCGGCGCCGATCGTGCCGGCGTTGATGTAGGTGATGCCCGTGTCCAGGTCGCGGATCGCCCGGAACGCGGCATTCACGTCGTCGGTGTAGATGGCGCTCGACAGGCCATACTCGACTCTGTTCGAGATCGCGATCGCGTCGTCGAGGTCGCGGCACGGGATCAGCGCCGTGGCCGGGCCGAAGATCTCCTCGGTGGCGACGCGCATGTCGCGGTCGACCTTGCCGTAGATCGTCGGCCGGTAGAAGAACCCGTTCTCGCCGTTTCGGTAGTGCTCGCCGCCCGTGAGGATGTCGGCGCCCTCGTCGCGGGCGATGCCGGTGTAGCGGTCGACCTTGTCGAGCGCGGCCTGGTTGATGAGCGGGCCGATCTGCACCTCGGGATCGAGGCCGTTTCCGATCCGCAGGCTCTCCGCGCGCTCGACGAGCTTGGCCGCCAGCCGGTCGTACACCCGCTCGTGCACGATCACGCGGCTCGCGGCGGTGCAGCGCTGGCCGCTCGTGCCGAACGCGCTCCAGAGGATGCCGTCGACGGCGTTGTCGAGGTCGGCGTCATCCATGACGATGATGGCGTTCTTGCCGCCGAGCTCGAGATGGATGCGCTTGAGCGTGTCGGCGCCCGTGCGGGCGACGTGGATCCCCGTCTCCTTCGAGCCGGTGAACGTCACGATCTTCACGTCGGGATGCTCGATCAGGCGCTGGCCGACGACCGCCCCGCCGCCGTGCACGATGTTGATCACGCCCTGCGGCAGGCCCGCCTCCTCGAAGATCTCGACGAGCATCTCGCCCAGGAGCGGCGTGTCGCCGGCGGGCTTGAAGACGGCCGTGTTGCCGGTCACGAGCGCGGGCATCAGCTTCCAGGTGGGGATCGCCATCGGGAAGTTGAACGGCGTGATGACGGCCACGACCCCCATCGGCTGGCGCAGGCTCATGGCGAACTTGTCCGGCATCTCGGCGGGCACCGTCTGACCGAACATGCGCCGGCCCTCGCCGGCCATGTAGTAGGTCATGTCGATGCCCTCCTGCACGTCGCCGCCGGCCTCGGCGAGCACCTTGCCCATCTCCTGGGTCATGGTCCGCGTCAGCTCGGGCTTCTTGTCGCGCAGGAGCTCCGCCACCCGGAACAGGATCTCGGCCCGCTTCGGCGCCGGATACAGGCGCCAGCTCGCATACGCCTCGTGCGCGGCGGCGACGGCGCGGTCGGCGTCGGCGGCGGTCGAGCGCGGGAACGACCCGATCACCTCGCCCGTGGCCGGGTTCGTGTCCTCGAACCGCTCGCCGCTCTCCGAGTCGACCCAGGCGCCGGCGATGTAGTTGCGGTAGGAGTTGGTGGCGACCGTCATCGGCGCCAAACTCTACTCGCCGCGGACGGCGAGCACGCGCAGGAGCTCGTCCACGCGGGCGTCGACCAGCTCGAGCGGCCCGGCTGCGGCCGACGACTCGTCGAACGCGCCGTTCCCCGTCAGCACGGGCACGACGAGCGTCCGCGTCGGCACGTCGCCGCGCTGGGCGAGCTTGATCGCGGCCGCCACGGGCGCGGCCGCCGCCAGATCGGTCCACATGCCCTCGAGCTCGCCGAGCTGCATGCGGGCGTGCTCGAGCTCGCTCTCGGACACGCGCACGACCAGGCCCTCCGACTCGACGACGGCGTGCAGCGACTGCACCGTGCCGGTGACGCCCGCGAGCGCCTTTGCCTGCGACTCCATCTGGCCGCTCGGCGCCACCCAGTCCTTGCCCGAGGCGAGCGCCGCGGCCACCGCCCCGGCGACCTCGACCGCGACCATGCGCGGAATGCGGTCGATCACCGCCCAGGTGACCAGATCGCGGAACCCGCGCCAGATGCCCTGGATGCCGTCGCCGAGCGCCGCCGGCACCAGCACCAGATCGGGCGCCGTCCAGCGCAGCTCCTCGGCGATCTCGTAGGCGATCGTGCGGTAGCCCTCGATCGCCATCGGGTCGCCGCCGATCGGCGGGGTCGTGCGGTTCGAGACCGCCCGCCACCCCAGCGAGCGCTCGGCGTCGGCCAAGAGCGGCCAGCGCGCCTCGGGCGACGCGACGCCGACGACGCGGCCGCCGACGGCCTCGATAGCGTCGCGGCTGCGCGCGCCGGCGTCCGGCTCGACCAGGCTCACGCAGCGCAGGCCGGCGCGGGCGGCGTAGGCCGAGAGCGACACGCACAGGGCCTCGTCCCCGGCGCTTGCGATTGTCATCGACGTGTCCTCGACCTGGGACACGGCCAGGGCGGCGAAGCGGTCGCGCCAGCTGCCGGTGGGGTTGCGGCGCTCATCCTTGAGCAGCATCCGGCGCAGGCCGAGCTGCTGTCCCAGCGCTGCCGTCGCCACGAGCGGCGTGTCCCCCTCCCCCATCGTGATCAGCCGGTCGCGCGTGATCGGCAGCTGGGCGGCGAAGCGGGACAGGCCGCGCCCGGAGAGCTTGCTCGGCTTGAGCGAGGACACCCGCCCGTACACCGGGGCGACGTTGCACGGGGTGCCCTCGGCCGAGCACGACGGGCACCCGCCGGGCATCGACACGACGGGATAGCGCCGCCTGCACCGCAGGCACTCGAGCGCGTTGGGGACTGCCACCCCGCGAGCATACCCCTTGACGCACCGGGCCTAGCCGGTGTCTACTTCAGGACATGATCTATTGCGTGATCCCGCCCGAGCTCGAGTCCGAGCTGCTGCCGCGAATGACCGAGTACTACCGCGACAACCCGAATGTCGAGGTGATCGTCGACCGCCGGGCCCGCGCGGGCGATCGCCGCGCCGGTGAGGCCGGCACCCCGGACGAGCGCCGCGAGCTGCGCGATCGCCGCCGGCCGCGGGCGATGGGCACGTTCCCGCGCGCCGAGGCGTTCGACCCCGACGTGTAGCGGCGTCCGCTAGAGCCGCTTCGTCATCTCGACGGCGACCTCCGTGTACCGCCTAGATGTAGGACCTCGCAGCGTGTGAGACGCGGCTGATGGGTGGGTGGGCGCCGATGCCGCCGTGTGGTCGGTGGTTGTTGTACCAGCGCAGCCAGCCGGGGAGTGCGCGGGCTCTGTGGCTGCTTGTGGGGTAGATGAGGCCGTAGGCCCATTCACGTTGGAGGATGCGGATGAAGGCTTCGGCTTTGCCGTTGGTGCGGGGTGTGTAGGGGCGGGTGCGGATGTGACGGATGCCGTGCGTGGCGAGCAGGACGGCGAAGGCGTGGCTGCGGTAGCCGCTGCCGTTGTCGGTCAGGATCCGCTGGATCGGGGTGCCCTGCTCGGCGTAGGCGGTGATGACTGTGCGGGTGAAGGCGACGCAGTCGACGGCTTGCTCGGTTGGGTGCAGCTGGACGTGGGCGTGACGGGAGTGGTCATCGACCGCGACGTGGGCGTACTGCCAGCCGGCGTGGCGACTGCGCTGGACACCGTCATCCAGGACGCGTTTGCCGACCTGCCAGAAGCGGCCCAGCCGCTTGATGTCCAGGTGCACCAACTCACCTACTGCGGCGTATTCGTACCGGTTGGCGGGCGGCCTGGGCATCTGCGCCTGGCGCGAGCAGCCGTGACGGCGAAGCACCCGCCAGATCGTCGAGGGTGGCCACCCCAGCGCCGCCGACAACGACCTCGGCCCCCACCCAGTCCGCCCTCGCAGCGCGACGATCTGGGCCTCCGCCTCCGCCGACAGCCGGTGCGGACACCGCTTCGCGATCGGCGGGCGGTCACGCAACGCCTCCCACCCGCCGTCACGGTATCGGCCAAGCAAACGATAGGCGGTCGCGCGACTGATACCGCAGACCGCCGCCGCGGTCTGCGGCGCCTCTCCCTCAAGCACCAACCGCACCAATCGACACCGCGCCTCCCACGAATGACGCAGTCTGCCTGGTGGCCTACCCTTCATCATCACGGGCCTCCCTCGAGCTGTGGTCTTCGACAACCACAAGGCTCGTCGGAGGCCCGGACAACGTCAGCCGTCTCGCAGGCTCATAGGTCCTACACCTAGACGGCGAGCGCCAGCGTGCCGTCTGGCTCGGCCTGGGCGTTCCAGTCGCGGAAGCGGCTGTCGATCTCGCCCACGTCCTCGCCACGGTGCTGCAGCGTTACCGGCTGCGGGCCGAGCATGTCGACCCGGAACTGGTACCAGGACAGATCCCAGGCCACGGTCACGACCACCTCGCGGGGGCTGCGCATGACGACGCTGACCCGCGGATCGCCCAGGGTGCGGGCGATGCCGCACACGGTGCGCGGGTGGTAGCTCTCGTTGAAGAGCTCGAGTCCGGCGGCGACCGCCTCGCGCGGGTCGGCCGGCAGCGCGTCGGGCGTGAACGGCTCGGGCACGCGCGGGGGCCGCTGCGATCCGGCCAGGAAGCCGCGCAGGCCACGCTGCCGCGGCCGGGCCGACTGCAGCTGCAGCGGGACGCTCAGCGTGCCCTCGCGGATCCAGCCGAGCGCGTCGGCCTGGTCGATGCAGAGGTCGCACACGCGGGCGTCGTCGCCCTCGGGCCGCTCGTAGGCGACCGTCCGCTCGCCCAGGAGCAGCGTTCGCCCGCAGACGGCGCAGGATGTGTCGATGTGGTTCCGGCGGATCTCGATCATGTCCGGCACTTCCGGAAAATGGGGCTCCAGGCGGCCTGAGTATACCGGCGGCCGCGGGCCTTCGCGGCGGCCCGGCCGTGAGGCTCGGGGTGCTGACGCAGACACGGTGCGCTCTACGCCCGCTGCAGACGCTCCAACGTGTGTCAGACGGTCATGGCCGGAGCAACCTTCACGAAAGGGCCGCATGTGCGCGCAAACGGCTCAATTTGGCGACGGGTGCCGTTTGCCCGCGTCCTTGCAGACGGGTAGTGTCATCGGCGCGCTGAAGGGAGGCGACACACCGCGAACACGCGCAGACGCATCGCCTGGACCACGCTGATCGTTCTCACCGCAGCTGGGGCCTGCTTGGCATCAGCCGGAGCCTCCGCGGCCTCGGTGGCCGGACAGCGGTCCGAGGCGGCCGCGGTCCTGCACCGGATCGAGGTGCTCGACTGGCGCCGCACCCACATGCTGGCGGTCGAGCGCAACTCCCGCAATCGCCTGCACTTCCTGCGCTCGTCGATGCGCGGGATCAGCGCTGCGATGGCGGACCAGCAGGCGGCGCTAGGCGCCGATCAGGCCGCGCTCGCCGCCATGATCGTCGGTGACTACAAGACCAGCACCACCGATACGACGGCGTACGTGCTCTCGTCGGGCTCGTTCTCCGATCTGGTCGAGCGCGTCGACGAGGTCTCGCGGATCAACGCCACGTCGGAGGACATGATCCACCGGATCCGGGCAGCGCAGGGCATGCTGGCCGCGCAGCGACGCGCCTTCGGCACCCAGAGCGGCCGGGTCGCCGTCCAGCTCGCCCGCCAGGAATCTGCGCAGCGCGGTCTCGAGAGCGCCATCGCCGCCCGCAGGGCGGTGCTCGCCGGGATCGACTCGCAGATCCAGAGCCAGCTGGCCGCCGAGCGCACCCGCCGCGCCGGCCTGGCGGGCTCCACCGGCGCGCCGTCACCGCCAGAGACGGGCGGCGGCCAGGGCGGATTCACCGGCGAGTCGAGCTGGTACGGGCCCGGGTTCGCCGGCCACCGCACCGCCGACGGCGAGATCTTCGACCCCAACAAGCTCACCGCCGCGAGCCCGTGGCTGCCGTTCAACACCATGCTGCGCGTCACCGACATCGCCACCGGGCGCTCGGTGGTCGTGCGCATCAACGACCGCGGCCCGTTCGGGCGCGGCGTGCTCGACCTCTCCGCACACGCGGCCCAGATCATCGGGCTCGGCGGATGGGCCGAGGTGCAGTGCACGATCCTTTAACGTGGGGGAACCCTGGGTTCCCCCACGAGCCCCCTCCTTAAGGTGCGGGGGCGGGGTGCCAGGACGCTCCGGCGAGACGCGGTCTCGCCGGAGCAGACGGTTCCAGGCCCCATCGCATGCGACAGTCCCCAACCTACGCCTTTGCGAGCTCCTTCTCCTTCGATGCCGCGGCGATGATCTGCTGGGCGACGTGGGCCGGGACCTCCTCGTAGCGCAGGAGGCTCATCTGGTAGTCGCCCCGGCCGCCGGTCATCGAGTTCAGGTCGGGCGCGTAGGTCAGCACCTCGGCGAGCGGCACCTCGACGTGGATCGTCGTCGTGCCGCCGGCCGGGTCCATCCCCCCCACCCGCCCGCGGCGTGAGGTCATGTCGCCGATGACGTCGCCCATGCTCTCGTCGGGCACCGAGATCTCGAGCTTCATGATCGGCTCGAGCAGCACCGGGTCGGCCTCGGCGAAGGCCTTCTTGAACGCCATCGAACCGGCGATCTTGAACGCCATCTCCGACGAGTCGACCGTGTGGTAGGAGCCGTCGACCAGCGTCACCTTCACGCCGACGACCGGGCACTTGGCGAGCTCGCCCTGCTGCATCGCCTCCTGGATGCCCTTGTCGACCGCCGGCCGGAACCCCTGCGGGATCACGCCGCCCACGATCTTGTCCACGAACTCGTAGCCCTCGTGGCTGCCGAGCGGCTCGAGCGTGATGTGGCAGTCGCCGAACTGGCCGCGGCCGCCCGTCTGCTTCTTGTAGCGCCCCTGGGCGCGGGAGGACTTGCGGATCGTCTCCATGTAGGGCACCCGCGGCGGGTGCAGCGTCACCTCGACCCCGAACCGGCGCGCCATCCGCTCGAGCGTCACCTCGACGTGCATCTGCGAGAGGCCGGCGACGATCGTCTCGCCGGTCTGCGGATCGCGGTGCACGTCGAGCGACGGATCCTCCTCCTGCAGCCGCCGCAGCGACGTGTGCACCTTCTCCTCGTCGCCCTTGTGCTTCGGCTCGATCGCGAAGGACACCACCGGCGCCGGGAATGCAAGCGGCTCGATGGCGACGGGTGAGTCCACGTCGGAGAGCACATCGCCGGTGCCCGTCTCCTTGAGCTTGGCGACGGCGCCGATCGCGCCCGCGGGCAGCGACTCGGCCGGCGCATGCTCCTTGCCCTGCAGCGTCAGCAGCTGGCCGATCCGCTCCTTCGCATGCGTGTGGTTGTTGACGAGGTTCGAGTCGGACGTGAGCGTCCCGGCGAACACGCGCAGCAGGTTGATCTTGCCGCTGAACGGGTCGGCGATCGTCTTGAACACGTACGCCAGCGTGGACGCGCCGCCCACCTCGGGGACGTTGCGCGCCCGTGCCGGCGACGGCAGCCCCTCGACGATCAGGTCGAGCAGGCCGTGCGTGCCGATGTTGCGCGTCGCCGCGCCGCACCCGACCGGGAAGAGCTCGCCCTCGGTGACGAGCTTCTTCAGCGCCGCCGCCATCTCGTCGCGGGTGATCTCGTCACCCTCGAGGTAGCGCTCCATCAGCTCGTCGGAGGTCTCGGCGACGAGGTCCATGAGCTTGTCGTGATACTCGTCGGCGACAGCCTTCAGGTCGTCGGGGATGTCCGCGGGCTCGTCGTGGACGCCGCCGTCGCCGTCGTGCAGGTAGGCGACCATGTGCACCAGGTCGATCACGCCGTGGAACTCATGCTCGGATCCGATCGGCAGCTCGACGGCCACACAGCGGTCGGAAAGGCGCGTCTTCAGGCCTTCGAGCGCCGCGAAGAAGTCGGCCCGCTCACGGTCGAGCAGGTTCACGAGGAGCAGCCGGGAGAGGCCGAGCTCGTCGCAGCGCCGCCACAGCCGCTCGGTGCCGACCTCGACCCCGAGCACGCCGGAGACGACCACGATCGCACCCTCGACCACGCGCAGTGTCGAGAGCACGTCGGCCTGGAAGCTGGGCTCGCCCGGCGTGTCGATGAGGTTGATGTTGCGCCCCTGCCAGTCGAGATGCGTCACGGTGGCCGCGATCGACATGCCCCGCCGGCGCTCCTCCTCGTCGTAGTCCGAGACGGTCGACTTGTCGGCCACGCTGCCCAGGCGGTTCGTCGTCCCCGACTCGTACAGCAGGGCTTCGACGAGCGAGGTCTTGCCGGTGCCGCGATGGCCGATCACCGCCACATTTCGGATCTTCCCGGACTCCGTGTTGGGCATGCACTCCTCCAGCTGCGGGTGGTCGTTCGGTCGAAAGCTCAGATTAGCGGTGCCGGTCGGCCGAGGCGCGCTCGAGGCTGCCCGACAGCTTGCCCTTCAGGCGCAGGATCGCCTTCGTGTGCAGCTGCGAGACGCGCGACTCGGTCACGCCGAGCACCTCGCCGATCTCGCGCAGGGTCAGCTCCTCGTAGTAGTAGAGCTGGATGACCGTCTTCTCCCGCTCCGGCAGCCGCGAGATGGCGCCTGTGAGCGAGTCGCGCATCTCGGTGCGGGTCATCTCGGTGGACGGGTCGTCGGCGTGCGGGTCCTGCAGCGTGTCGATCAGCGACACCGTGTCGCCGCCGGAGGACGAGATCGTCCACAGCTCGTCGAGCGCCGCGACGGACGAGCGCGAGATCTGGGCCAGGCTGTCCTGGAACTCGGTGCCGGAGATGCCCAGGTGGCCGGCGATCTCCTCGTCGGTCGGCGGGCGGTGCAGCTTGTGCTCGAGCTCGACGACGCCGCGCTCGATCTCGCGGGCGCGGCTGCGCACCGACCGCGGCACCCAGTCCATCGAGCGCAGCTCGTCGATGATCGACCCCTTGATGCGGCTGATCGCGTAGGTCTCGAACTTGATGTCGCGATTGGGATCGAAGCGCTCGATGGCGTTCATCAGCCCGAGCAGCCCGTAGCTGACCAGATCGCCCTCGTCGACATGCGCCGGCAGCCCGGTGCCGAGCCGCCCCGCGACGTATTTGACGAGCGGCGCGTACGTCAGGATCAGGCGGTCGCGCAGGCGCTTGTCGCCCGTGCGCTTGTACTCGGACCAGATGTCGACTGAATCGGCGGTCATCATGCTCGTGGATGCGCGTTCGCGTGCGCGGTGCGCAGATGGCGGACGCTCACGTGGGTGTATACCTGGGTTGTGCCGACCGATGCGTGGCCGAGCATGTCCTGGATGCTACGCAGGTCGGCCCCGCCCTCCAAGAGATCGGTCGCGAACGTGTGCCGCAGGGCATGCGGCGAGCGCTGGGGGATGCCCGCCCGCTCGAGCGCGCGCAGGAGCGCCCGGCGCACATCCGAGGGGTGCAGCGGCCGCCCGCGCACGCTCAGGAAGAGGCGCTCGGGGCTCCGTGGCCCGGCCATGCGCGGCCGGCCGCGGGCCAGGTAGCGCTCGAGGGCGGCCTCGGCGGCGCCGCCGACCGGGACGACGCGCTGCTTTCCGCCCTTGCCCGTCACCCGCAGCGACTGCGCCTCGAGGCGCACGTCGCGCAGGTTGAGGTCGCATGCCTCGGCGGCGCGCAGGCCGCAGCCGTACAGGAGCTCGAGCAGCGCGCGGTCGCGCAGGTCGCGCGGCTCGGCGCCCGCCGGCGCGTCGAGCAGACGCGCGACCTCGTCCCCCGAGAGCGTCGCCGGCAGCGTCCGGGCGCGCCGCGGCCCGGGGATGAGCGCCGCCGGGCTGCGCTCGATCGCGCCGCGATCCTGCATCCAGGCGTACGCCCCCCGTACCGCGCTCAGCTTGCGGGCGGCCGTCGCGGGGGCGTAGCGCAGCGTCCCCAGGTGCGCGGCGTAGCGGCGCAGGGTGCGCGCGTCGGCCTGCTCGGGCGCAACCTCGGCGGCGGCCAGCCAGCGTGCGAGCTGGGCGAGGTCGGCCGCATACGCCCGCTGCGTGGCCGGCGACGCGCCGCGAGCGCGCATCCAGTCGAGGTACGCATCGAGCATCCCACCCCGCGGTGGGGTCTGTGTGGGCCGCTGCACCTGCATCATCTGTGAACAAGACTCTAGAGGGTCGGCATTCGCCGGTGAAGGCCCGGCCCCTCTCAGCCGCGGCGGCGCGGGCCGAGGTCACGCCGGGCCAGGTCGGCCATCCAGAGTCCGATCGCGGCGGCCGCGACGGCGATCACCCAGACCGCCGCCGAGGCGGCCGCCCATGCGATGGCGAGCAACCCGGCGGCGAGGGCCGTGAAGAGGACGCCGCGGGCGCGGAACCGGGGCCGGGCTGGCCGCATGCCCGAACGCTAGTCAATCAGCTAGCGGCGCGGCAGGATCGCGAAGCGCTGCTGCGCGACCCCGTGGATGCCGGTGAAGTCGCCGCCCACGTACACGTTCCCGCGCGGGGCGGCGAGCGCCCACACCCCCAGGACGCCGGCGGTCGAGCTGACGTCGGGGTTCCAGCGCATGAGCACGCCGGCGTAGCTGAGCATGAACAGCTTGTGCCGCTGGATGCGCCTGCTCGAGCCGAACTCGTCCAGCTTCTGGTTCTTGCGGGGGGCGACGTAGTCGCCGTGCATCCCGAACACCCCGCGGCGGCCGAGGCACGTCACCGCCTGGATGTTGCCGTCGGTCATGTAGTACCAGCGGCGGCGCCCGCCGAGCCCGTAGGCGAGGGCCGTCCCGCCGGGCCCGCCCATGGCGGCGTAGACGCGCTTCCCGCACAGCGCCAGGTCGAGGATCGGATCGGACGGATGGTTCGCCCACGGCAGCACCCGGCCCGCGCCCGGGCCGAGCGCGGCGATGCCGCTCTGGCCGCTGTGGCCGTTCACCGCCGAGAAGTCGCCGCCCACGATAACGCGCCGGGCCCGCGCCGAGACGACGATGTCACGCACGTCGCTGTTCGTCTGCGGCCTGAAGCGGCGGTTGAGCGCGTAGCGGTTCCCGCGCAGGATCAGCTTGGCGAGGTTCCCGCGCCTGGCCGCCCCGACGCGGCCGAAGCTGCCGCCGATATACAGCCGCCCCGTCCGCGAGACGGCGATCGCGCGCACCGTGCCGCTGACGCCGAGGTCGGGCAGCCGCTTGGATAGCCGCCCCGTCCTCAGGTTGAACGCCGCCAGGTTGTGGCGATGGTGCGCACCGACGGCGCTGAACTGGCCGCCGACGAAGAGGAAGCGCCCGCCGGGCGAGACGGCCAGCGCGTAGACGCGGCCGTTGATCGCCGGGTGAAACCGCTGCAGCTTGCCCGTGCCCGCCCGTACGGCGGCCAGATGCAGCCGCCGCGCCGTGCGGCCGCCGTGGCCGCCGACGACGGTGAAGTTCCCGCCGATGTAGACGGTGTGCCCGACGCGGATGAGATCGTCCACCCGGCCGAGCTCCTTGTCGGACGCCGTCCATCCCGGTGCGAGCACCTGCACCGTGCGCAGCGGCCGCTGGGCCGGGTTGCGGACGGCGAGCGCGGGCTGGGCCGCGGCCACGGAGAGGGTCGCTGCGAGCACCGCCGTCAGGGCGGCACGCCGGGTGAGCGGTGTGCGCGATGGCGAGGGCATTCGCGCTTGCCACCGTACCGATCTGGCTCCAACAGTGCGCCGGTGAGCCGATGGAATTACAGAATTTTCAAGTAGATGTGAGCATCCTGCGAGCAACTGGACACAACTAGACTCGGGCGCACATGGCCGTGAACCTCGCTCCCGAGCTCATCGCCGACTACCGCCGCGACGGCGCCGTTTGTGTGCGCGGCGCCTTCTCCGCCGACGCGGTCGGCCTGGTCGAGGCCGGTATCGAGCGCAACCTGGCCGACCCCAGCCCGCGCGGCATCGTCGCGAGCCGGGCCGAGGACGCGGGCCGGTTCTTCGAGGACTTCTGCAACTGGGACCGGATCGCCGAGTACGAGCAGTTCATCCGCGGCTCGGCGGCCGGGGCGATCGCCGGGGCGCTGATGGGCTCGCGCCGGGTGCGCCTCTACCACGACCACCTGCTGGTCAAGGAGGCGGGCACCGCGCAGCCGACGCCGTGGCATCAGGACCAGCCGTACTACAACATCGACGGCCGCCAGACGTGCAGCATGTGGATGCCCGTCGACCCCGTGCCGCGGGAGGCGACGCTCGAGTTCGTCGCCGGCTCGCACCTCGGCCCCTGGCTGATGCCGCGCTCGTTCATGGACGACCAGGCCAGGTGGTTCCCCGAGGGCAGCCTCGAGGAGCTGCCCGAGATCGATCGCACACAGGCGCCGATCGTCGGCTGGGCGCTCGAGCCGGGCGACGCCGTGTTCTTCCACATGCTCACCCTGCACGCCGCCGCCGGCTCGCAGACGCGGCGGCGGGCGTTCTCGGTGCGGTTCCTCGGCGACGACGTCGTGCACGCGCCGCGGGCCTGGCGGACCTCGCCGCCGTTCCCCGGCCTCGAGCGCGAGCTGCCCGCCGGCGCGGCGATGGACCACCCCCTGTTCCCGGTCGTGTGGGAGGCCTCACACCCGGCCGAGACGACCGCTTGACGGCCGCTCGCCAAGAGGCATAGGATCCCCTCGTGCCCGCGCCGGGACGCTGGCAAGGGCCGAGGGGCGAAGGGTCGGGCGAGAGACTTCGGACCGACCCACGACATCAGGGCGAGGGGGCCCGCCATCGGATTCCTGAGACACATCGCAGCCGACTCCGTGATGCTCCGGCCGGTCGATCTGCACAACTGCGAGGGCTTCGCGGTCTACACCGCCGACCAGCGCAGAGTCGGGCGTGTCTCGCATCTGATCTACGGGAACGATCTCGATACGCCCGACGCCGTCGCGGTCGTCCGGCACGGGTTCACGGGCACCCAGACCGAGGTCGTCCCGATCGGGCGGATCGATCTGATCAACCCGACCACCCACATCGTCCAGCTCCGCGACGAGTAGGCGGCGCCGGGCCGCGCAAGCCTGTCGATCGGCGCCGCCGCCGTTCGTCCTTGGGGCACACCACGGACGAGAGGAGACGGACATGCCCAATCCGGTCGTGCACTTCGAGGTGCGCTCGGCCGACCCCGACGGCGCCCGCGAATTCTTCGGGTCGCTGTTTGACTGGTCGTTCCCCGCGGGCGCCCTGCCCGGCTACACCTACGTCGACGCGAACGCCGAGGGCGCCATCCCCGGAGGCATCGGGCCGACGCAGGGCGGCGCGGCGATGGTGACGTTCTTCGTCGGTGTCGGTGACGTCGCCGAGACCCTGGCCGAGGCCGAGCGCCTGGGCGGGAAGGTCGTCCAGCCGGCGACCAGCGTGCCGGGAGTGACCTTCGGCCTGCTCTCGAGCCCGCAGGGCCAGGTCGTCGGCGTCGCCGCGCAGACCCAGGGGTGAGGCGGCTGGGTGGGAGGGCCGCACCGGCGTACGGCCCTCCCACACACCTTCTATTCCCCGTTTTCGCCATGTCGTCGCGCACATGTCGAATTCGCGGGGTCGCGTTCGTCCTCGCTGCAGCCGACCGTCCCGGCCGGCGCGAACACGAGGAGGAGCGCGATGTCCGACATCACCGTCAAGCGGATCGATGAGTTCGACACCCCGAACGGCGGCGGCTTCTGCCGTGCCCGGGCCAGCCTGGGAGTGACCGCGTTCGGCATGCAGGTCGAGCAGTTCCCGCCGAACTTCCAGCATCACCCCGAGCACGACCACGCCGACGACGGCCAGGAGGAGGTCTACACCGTCCTCTCCGGTAGCGCCACGCTGCACACGGGCGGCAAAGACATCCCGCTCGAGCCGGGCGTCTTCGCCCGGGTGGGCCCCGGCGAGCAGCGCAAGATCACGACGGGCGACGAGCCGGTGCAACTGCTTGCGATCGGCGGCACTCCCGGCGCCGCATACACCGCGCCGGCGTTCACCGAGACCGGAGCGCCGCTGCCCGGTTGAGCAATAACAGGGCGATGACCGACATGATCGAGTTCATCGTCGAATTTGCGCTCGCGGGCGCTGTCGCGGTCGCGATCGAACGGCTCGGCGGTGGATCGGCGGTCGGCGATCCGGTGGCAGAGGCGGACGGGGCGGCGGCATGGCGCCGTGGCGACACGGGCCGATGCCGCCGCACCCGGGCCCGCACGGCCGCGCCGCCGCGAGCCGGTCGCGCCGCTCCCCCCGCCGCCGGGCGGCCGACCGAGCCCGGTAGCTAGAGCTCGCGTCGCAGCAGCCTGGCGCCGGCTTCGGCGACGCGGTGGTGCGGCGAGCGCCAGCTCCAGCGGGACTCGTCGATCCGCTCGCTCTTCTCGCGGTCGTTCTCGAACGCCTGCACGAGCTGGCCCGCGACCCGCGTGCTCTGCACGCACAACGTCGCCTCGTCGTTCAGTGCGAACGAGCGGTTGTCGAAGTTGGCCGAGCCGATCGAGCACCAGCGGCCGTCGATCACAAGCGTCTTTGCGTGTAGCATCGTGGGCTGGTACTCGAAGATCGAGATCCCCGCGTCGAGGAGCGCCGCATACTCCGCCCGGCCGGCCGATCGCACGACCTGCCTGTCGATGTGCGGGCCCGGCACGATGATCTGGACGTCGACACCGCGGTTGGCGGCGGCGTGCAGCGCCTCCACGAACATCGGCCGCGGTGCGAAGTACGCCGTCGTCATCTGGATCGTGTGCCGGGCCGACGCGATCGCGAGGAAGTACATGGCCTCGGTGTTCGTGTGGTTCACGCCGGGGCCCGACACCACGACCTGCATCGGCGCCCCGTCGTCGACCGGGTCGAGCTCGGGCAGGTAGCCGTCGCCCACGAGCAGCTCGCCCGTGGCCTCCAGCCAGTTCTCGAGGAACGCTCCCTGCAGCGCGCGCACGACGGGGCCGCTCACGCGGACGTGGGTGTCGCGCCAGTGATCGGGATCCTCGGCGTTGCCGGTCCACTCCTCGGCGATGCCCATGCCGCCGGTCATGCCCACGGAGCCGTCGGTGACGATCACCTTCCGGTGCGTGCGATGGTCGGCTTTCGTGATCGTGTACGGCTTGATCGGCCGGAACCGCTCGACGCGGACGCCGGCGTCCTCCATTGCCCGTACCAGCCCGGCATCCATGCGGGCCGCCCCGATCGCATCCAGAAGCACGTTGCAGCGCACGCCGGCGCGGGCGCGCTCGCTGACCGCCTCCGCGACGGCAACGGCGATCTCACCCTGCCAGTAGACGAAGGTGAGCAGATTGAGCGTCTTGGTCGCGGCGGCCACCGTCTCGAGGACGACCGGGAAGATCTCGTCGCCGTTGATCAGCACACGCAGATCGTTGCCCTCGCTCACGGGTGCGCCGGTCAGGGCCTCGAGCGCGCGCAGGAACTCCGGCGCGCCGACGTCCAGCTCGCCGCTCAGCTCATAGCCCTCCTCGGCGTAGCCCGTCCGCCGCCTGTGCACGGCGAGCGCCGCCCCGCCCGCCGCCACGGAGGCGACGGCGGCGATCCCGGTGCGAGTGCGTGACGACGCCACCGCCCCACCCTACCGCGAGGCGTTAGATGCGGCGGTAGCGGGATTCCGCGATCGAGAAGATCCCGAACGCGACGAATCCAGCGGCAACCACGGCGAGCAGGAACGTGCCGTAGCTCTGGCGGGCGAGCTTCTCGAGCGCGCCGTCCAGCCCCACCGCCTTCGAGGGGGCGTAGTCGATCGCCGCCTTCAGCACGAAGATCCCGATCAGTCCGAACGCGACCATCCGGGCCAGGTGGCCGACCACGCCGATCCGGGTGAACCAGCGCTTCGTCGTCGGGCCCATCTGCTCGGTCTTGTCCTCGTCGAGGAATGCCCGGGTCACGCCCTTGTATCCCTGATACAGGGCCACCCCGATGAAGGCGATCCCCGCGGCGGCGACGATCCACTGCCCACCGGGCCACCCGAGCACGCCGGCCGTTGACTTATGCGGGTTGCTCGAGCTCTGGCTGGAGGAGCCGACCAGGATCGAGACCGCCAAGGCGCACATACCGGCGTAGGCGCAACCGCTTGCCGCTGCGGACAGGCGCCCGAACCCGGAGTGGTCACCGCCGCCCTCCGGTCCGTGCCCGGCGATCGCCTGGACGAACCGCCACAGCGCGTACCCGCCGAGCCCGACCGCGACCGCGATCAGGAGCCAGTGGCCGAACGGCTGCTTCTGGATGGTCTCGAGCGCCCCACGCTGGTTGGTGGGTGTGCCGCCTGTATGCATTGCGACCTGGATCGCGAGCAGGCCGATGATGGCGTACACGACTCCGCGGGCGACGAACCCGGCGCGGGTCAGCACCTCGAATGCGGTGCTTCGCGTTGGGTTCTGTCGCGCCCTGGCGGCCTCTGCGTGGATGCTGCTCATGTCGTTGCACCTCCGTTGGTGGTCACGTCCGGAACGCGGATTGCGATCGCTCCCGGATCGATTGCGAGTCGGTATGCCTTCACCTTCGTGCGCGCTCCGCCGTCGACCTCGTAGAGCACCTTGCGGTCGAGCTTCACCTTGAACCTGCGCCCTCGTGTCACCCGGCAGTGGGGCGAGCCCTCGAGATCGCCGGCGATCGTGCGCCCGACGGTGCCCCACCACTGGGCGACGCCCTCGGCGGTGATGACCGCCAGGTCGAGGAGACCGTCGTCCGGCTCAGCGTCTGTGAAGACGTGGACGCCCCCGAACAGGGCGCCGACGTTGCCCGCCAGGATGCAGCTGGCGGTGCCGCTGAACCAGGGGCTGCCGTCGACCCGGATCTTCGCCGAGAACGGCTCGGCGCGGAAGCTCTTCGTCCCCGTCCACAGGTACGCCGCACGTCCCAGCCGCTCCTTCAGCCGGCCGTCCGCGCCGGCGATCATGTCGGCGTCGAAGCCGACGCCGGCCATCACGGCGAAGCGCTCGCCGTTCATCGCCGCAACGTCGATCCGCCGCAGGCCGGCCGTGCAGCCCGACCGCGACCGCCCCGGCGATGTCCTTCGGAATCCCGAGGTTCGAGGCGAGCAGGTTCGCGGTCCCGCTGGGGACGATCGCCACCGTCGCCTCGGTGCCCTGGAGCGCGTCGACGCACCGCTGCACCATCCCGTCGCCGCCCCAGATGAAGAACTGGTCGGCGCCCATGCCCAGGAGGCGCTTCACCTGCTTCGGCGCCTTGCGGCTCTTCGGCACCTCCACCCACAGCGGGTCGCGCACGCCGTGCCGCGTGAGCGTGCGGCGCAGCTCGGGCAGACCGCCGCCGATGCTCTTGCCCGCATGCGCGATGACTGCGACGGTGCTCATGCCTTCCCGGCGCTGCGCGCTTCGGCCGCCTTTGCCGCCCTGGCCGCCGTGACGGCGACCGCGAGCGCGCCGAGCCCTACGAGGAGGCCGGCGGCGACGTCGGTCGGGTGATGCATGCCGCGGTACATCCGCGAGAACCCGACGAGGAGCGGGATCGCGAGCGCCACCAGCCAGACGAGCGCCTTGCGCCCGGTTCCCCGGATCCGGGACGTGATCAGCAGCGCCACCCCGCAGTACACGGCCACCGATGCGGCCGTGTGCCCGGAGAAGTAGCTCGCGTTCACGGGCAGGTGGTCGAGGCGAGGGACGCGAGGCCGCTCGCGGTGGATCACGAGCGTCGCGACGCGGTACGTCGCCGCCTCGACCGCAATCGCCGCGACGATGAACCCGGCCACGCGCCACCTCCGCCGCACCGCCGCGATGAGCGCGGTCAGCGCGACGATGGCCGGTATCGCATACACGTCGCCGATGCCCGACATCCAGTAGGACACGTCGTTTCGCGTCGCGGTGCGGTGATGGGACAGCCAGACGTTCACGTGCTCGTCGGCGTGGCCGATGCCGTGGTCGGGCAGGACGTAGGTCTTGAGCAGCCACCCCGCCACCGTCGCCAGCGCCGCGAGGAGCACGAACCCGGCCAGGCTCACGGCCACGAACGCCACGACCGGGCGTCCCGCCATACGGCCGCCGGCCCAGGTCGCGACGCCGTGCGGCCG
Source organism: uncultured Actinomycetes bacterium (assembly GCA_963813245.1). Taxonomy (GTDB): domain Bacteria; phylum Actinomycetota; class Thermoleophilia; order Gaiellales; family JAICJC01; genus JAICJC01. The sequence continues at coordinate 446,639 of CAWEYE010000006.1, read as the reverse complement.
CGGCTCGAGCACGCGCGGCCCGTCGCCGCGCGTCCGCTGCGGCGCATCCTCCCCGCCCGCCGTGCGCGGCGAGCGAACTGATGTGTGATCGGTCTGCATATGCATACGTCCAGGTTTTCCCCCATTGCCGACGGGGCAAACCGGAGGCATGGCGCAAGGCTCATGCTCCTAGCTGTTCTCGCGGTCGTCTCCGTCGTGGCCGGCGTCGCCGCCTGGCTCGGCGCCCGGATGGCCCTGCGCACCCGCCTGGGCACGGCCCCGGGTGCAGAGGCCGCCGAGGCGCTGCAGGCGCACACGCGGATCCGCGGATTCGTCCGGGGTCGGCTCGACGCCGAGGTCGTGACTGGGCTGGCGCTCACGGTCGCACTCGTCGCACTTGTGCTGGCGGGCGTCGTGGTCGCCGCCCTGGCCATCGCGGTCCGGCATGCGGAGGCGCTGTCCGACCTCGACTCGGCGGCGGCGGCGTGGGCGCACCGCAACGAGGGGCCCGGCACGCACCGCGCGCTCGAGGACGTGACGGCGCTCGCCACCACGTACGGCGTCCTCGTGATCGCCGTGGCGGTTGGGGTGATCGAGTGGATCCGGGTCCCCAGCGGCGCGATCCCGGCGTACCTGCTCATCGTCACGATCGGGGACTCCGCGGTGACGAACGCCGTCAAGGACATCGTCGCGAGAGCGCGGCCGGCGATCGACCCGGCCGCGGCCTCGCTCGGGCCGTCGTTTCCGAGCGGCCACTCATCGACCGCGGCCGCGTTCTACGCCGCGCTCGTGTTGCTGGCGTGCCGCCGGCGCACGGCCGGGGCGAGGGCGGTGCTCGCGGGCGTCGCGGTCGGTGTCGCCGTCGCGGTGGCGTGCAGCCGCGTGATGCTCGACCTGCATTGGGTGTCGGACGTCGTCGCGGGCCTCGCCCTCGGATGGGGCTGGTTCGCCGTGTGCACAATCGCATTCGGCGGGTGGCTGCTGCGGTTCGGCGAGCCGGTCGAGGCCGCCACCACAGCGGGGCCTCGCCGTGAGGCTAGGCGGAGTCGGAGCTTTGGAAAAACGTGGCGATGGCCCCTGCCGAGCCGGCGACGACTATGACCGCCCAGAGCTCGAGGATGACGTCGAGCACGCGGCCCGGCACTGTCAGCGGGTTCTGGATCTGTGAGGAGACGGTCAGGAGCTGGACGGTCGTGAAGAATGCCGCCTGTCCGAACGTCCTGATCTCGGTGCCCTTCGCGTGGCGTTCGAGGAGGTACATCGCCACGGCGGCGATCAGGTCGATCGCTGCGGTTGCCATCACGATCAGCGCCAGACGGGCAAGCAGCCGGCGGTGGTGCTCCTGATAGGACAGGAGCCGGCCGAGTTCCTCGGCGATCGCGCTCATCCGGAGGGTTTCCCAGCCGCTGCGGTCGGGCGATCGCCGCCTCCGGCATGGGCGTTCCGCGGACGGGCTGCCCGCACCTTCGGTGACCGCGTCGCGGTACGGCGGGTGCCCGGCGGCGCCCCGATCAGCTCGCGTACGAGGCGACGGCTCACCGCGCAGCTCTCGTCTCGTGCGCCATCGGCGTCGTTCCTACCCGCCGAGGCCCGCCCCAAAACGCCGACGCATCCTCACAGGGGTGGCAGGATTCGAACCCGCGACCTACGGTTTTGGAGACCGCCGCTCTACCAGCTGAGCTACACCCCTTCGCGAGCGAGCATTCTACCGGCGGTCAGGCCGGCAGCAGGTCGTCCAGGGCGTCGGGCAGCCCGGCCAGATCCGTGAGCTCGGCACCCGCGCGGGGGTCGGCCGGCTCGGCGAGGCGGTTGATCCAGATGGACGGCAGGCCGAGGTCGCTGGCCGGGGCGATGTCGTGGAAGCGGCTCGCGCCGACGTGCACGTGCCGGCCGGCCGCGTTGGGGTGGCGCTCGCCGAATCGGCGCCAGTGTCCCGGCTCGGGCTTATAGGAGCCGACGTCCTCGGCGACGATCACATCGGCGAACTCGACGCCGAGCTTCGGCACCGACGCCGCGATCAGGTCGCGATCGCAGTTGGAGAGGATCACGAGCCGCCATCCACGGCTGCGCGCCTCGGCCAGGGCAACCGGCACCTCCGGGAACGCCGGCCAGTCGGCCAGCGAATCGGACATGGCGGTGCCGTCAGCGTCCGCCAGCCGCTCGCCCCGCTCCGCTGCCAGCATGCCGGTGACGAGGTCGAGCACCTCGCGGTAGGTGCGATAGCGCTCGGCCTGCACCTGCGGCTCGACCTCGTGATAGCGCAGGAGCAAGGCGTCGGCCTCGTCCGCTCCGAAGAGCCGCGCGAGCGTCGTTCGGATGCCGGCGTCCCAGTCGATCAGGGTCCCGTAGCAGTCGAACGTTGCGAAGCGATCGGCACCCATGACCGCGCCAGGGTATACCGGCCGGAGGCGTCCCGCGCCAGCCAGCCGTCGAGCTCGAGCCGCGAGAGCAGCGCCGCCGCCGAGCCTGGCCCGATGTTGGCGGCGCTCGCGATGTCGTCGGCATACGCCGGGCGGCCGCTCAGGCGCTCGAGCATCGCGCGTGCCGCCGGATCGGCGGGCGGCTCCGGCCCGGCCGGCTGGTCGACTCCCAGCCACACCGCCAGGTCGGCCTCGTCCTCCACGAGCCCGGCCCCGGCCTTGATCAACCCGTTCGTCCCCGCCGAGGCCGACGACCCGGCCGCCCCGGGCACCGCCACGACGTCACGGCCCAGGTCGAGGGCGTGATCGGCCGTGATCAGCGCGCCGCTGCGGGCCCGCGCCTCGACGACGACCAGCGTGCCCGCGAGCGCCGCGATGAGCCGGTTTCGGGCCGGGAACCGCCAGGGAGCGGGCGCGGTGCCCGGCGGGTACTCCGACACCACCAGCCCATGCTCGAGGATGCGCGCGTAGAGGCCGCGGTGGCTGCGCGGATAGGCGATGTCGGTGCCGCAGCCAAGCACCGCGATCGTGACCCCGCCCGCGTCGAGCGCACCGGCGTGCGCCGCGCCGTCGATCCCGAGCGCCATCCCGCTCACGACGGCAAGCCCCGAGCCGGCGGCGAAGGCTCCCAGCCGCCGGGCCAGGCGCAGGCCGGGATCGGTCGGGCGGCGGGCGCCGACGATCGCGACCGCCGCACGGCCGGCCGGGATCGGAGCGGCCGCGGCGCCACGCAGGAACACCGCCAGCGGCGGGTCGGGCAGCTCGCGCAACGCGGCCGGATAGTCCGCGTCGGACACGGCTGCGCACGTCGTTCCGAACTCGGCGAGCTCGCGCCGGTAGGCATCGATGTCGGCACGGCGGGCGCGGCGCAGCTCGGCCTGGAACGTGTCCGGCACCCCGAGCTGGTCGAGGCGCCTGGCCGTGGCCGCAAGCAGGGCCGCGGGGCCACCGGCGCGGCGGGCCGTCCCGCTCGGCTCGACGCCGGCCCGCGCACCGGCGATCACGACCCGCAGGGCGGCCTCGGCACTCATGCGCCCGCCCCCCGGAACGAAAGTGCCTCGGCCATGTGGTCGCCGCTGACCGCCTCGGCCCCTTCGAGCGCCGCGATGGTGAGGGCGACGCGGCGAGCACGATCGGCCCCGCGACCCGAGAGCAGCATCTGGTCGACCGCCCGGCCCAGGATCTCGGCGGCGGCCGGCCCCACCGGCGGCGGTTGCTCGTGCAGCCGCCTTCTCGCGGTGACCACCCGGCCGGCCACGGCGGCGCTCGGCTCGCCGGCGGCGGTGTGGGCGTCGGCCCGGGGGGCCTCGACACGCAGGTCGAACCGGTCGAGCAACGGCCCCGAGAGCCGCGTCCGGTAGGCGTGCAGGCGCTGCGGCGTGCAGGTGCACTCACGGTCGGGGTCGCCCGCGAGGCCGCACGGGCACGGGTTCATGGCCGCGACGACCATGCACGCGGCCGGCAGGCGGACGCTGCCGGCCGCCCGAGACACGAGCACCTCGCCGTCCTCGAGCGGCATCCGCAGCGCCTCGAGCGCGGTGCGGTTGAACTCGGGCAGCTCATCCATGAAGAGGACACCGCGATGGGCGAGCGTGATCTCACCCGGCCGCAGGCGGGCGTTGCCCACGAGTGCCGCGGCGGATGCCGTGTGGTGCGGCGCGCGGAACGGCCGCTGGTCGAGCCGCGCACCCGGAGCGAGCAGGCCGGCGGCCGAGTGGATCCGCGTGATCTCGAGCACCTCGTCGCGGGTCGGCGGCGGCAGAATCCCGGTGAGGCGGCGGGCGAGCATCGTCTTGCCCGATCCGGGTGGGCCGGTCATGAGCAGGTTGTGCGCACCCGCTGCCGCGATCTCGAGCGCCCGCCGCGCCCGCGGCTGGCCGCGCACGTCGGCCAGGTCGGCGATCGCGACCGGCACCGACGCAGGCGCCGGCGGGATCGGGTCGGGCTGGTCGCGCTCGTTGAGGATGTCGACGACATGGCGCAGGCTGCGGGCGGCGATCACCGGCACCGTGCCCGCCAGAGCGGCCTCGGCTGCGCTCTGCGGGGCGACGACGAGCGCGTCGACCCCCAGCATGCCGGCGGCCTCGGCCATCGCCAGCGCGCCGCGTACGGGGCGCAGGGCGCCGTCGAGCCCGAGCTCGGCCGCGGCGGCGACGCGGGCCACCCGGTCGCGCGGAGCCTGGCCCGACGCGGCCAGCAGCGCCAGGGCGATCGCCAGGTCGAACCCGGAGCCCTCCTTGCGCTCCTGGGCGGGCGCCAGGTTGACCGTCAGCCGGCGGACGGGGAAGTGGAACTCGGCCGAGGCGATGCCGCTGCGGACGCGCTGACGCGCCTCCTGCACCGCCCGGTCGGCCAGGCCGACGACCACGAACGACGGCACGCCGTCGGCGACGTGCGCCTCGACGTCAACCCGGCGGGCGGTGATCCCGGTCAGCCACAGCGTGAGCGCTCGCGCAACCATGCAGCGAGCGTAGGCAGCGAGCCGTCACACGTGGGTGCCGAGATGTGACGACGGTGCGCCGATCTCGTCGAGCGCGGCGCGGATGTGCCGCGGCCGCAGGCCGTGCACGGCGACCACGTCGACCCGCGCGCTGCGCGCCCGCGGGTCGGCCGCAAGCAGCACCTCGGCGGCCTGCAGCAGCCGCCGGCGCTGGCGCTCACCCACCATCTCCTCGGCCGCCCCGCGATGCGAGCCGCGGCGGGCCTTCACCTCGACCACCACGAGCGTGCGCCCGCGGCGGGCGACCACGTCGACCTCGCGGCCCAGGACGCGCACGTTGCGCGCGACGATCGCGTACCCGCGCAGGCGCAGCGACCAGCACGCCACCGTCTCGGCCAGGCGGCCGTACTCAGAGTCCGAGATCGAGGTCCAGCTGCGCATAGGCGATCGCCTCGAACGAGCGGCGGTGAAGCGGCGTCGGCCCGTGCGCGCGCACGGCGCGTGTGTGCTCGGCCGTGATGTATCCGACGTGGCGGTCGAACGAGAACTCGGGGTAGGCCGGCGCGATCCGGTGCATGAAGCGGTCGCGCGTGACCTTCGCCACGATCGAGGCCGCCGCGATGGCGGCGCTGCGGCCGTCGCCGCCCACCACGGCCCGGTGTGCCCGCGGGCAGCCGGGGACGCTGAAGCCGTCGGTCATGCAGACGTCGGGCTCGGGGGCGAGCGCGCACAGCACGCGGCCGAGCGCCGAGAGGTTGGAGCGATGCAGCCCGCGGCGGTCGATCTGGGCGGCCGGGATGACGCACACCGACACCTGCGCGGCCGACTCGATCACGGCCTGGAAGAGCTCCTCGCGGCGGGCCGGCGTATGCCGCTTGGAGTCGTTCAGCAGGCCCAGCGCGGCGCAGCGGCGCCCGCGCAGCCGATCCATGTCGAGGCACACCGCGGCCGCGACGAGCGGCCCCGCCAGACACCCTCGGCCGGCCTCGTCGGCGCCCGCCACGAACCGCACGCCGAGGTCGCGGTCGTGGGCCAGCAGCCGGCGCCCGGGACGGGCGCGGCGGCGGCGCGCTGCGGTGACTGCCATCGGCCTATGGTACGGCGCGCTGCGGACGGGTGGCGGGGGCTAACTCCAACATCGGCGTCACAAAACTGAAACGGCGGGCGTTCGGGGTCAGACCCCGGTTACAGCAGGCCGAGGCGGTCGGGCGGCCAGTAGATCAGGAACGCTTCGCCGATGATGTTCTTGCGCGGGAGCGGGCCCCAGTAGCGGCTGTCGAGCGAGTCGCCGCGGTTGTCGCCCATCACGAAGTAGTCGCCCTTCGGCACCGTGAAGGGGCCGTAGCTCGGCGCGGTCGTCGAGCCCTCGGTGTAGGGCTCGCGCAACGCGTGGCAGTTCTGGTTCACCGGCTTGCAGACCGTGACGATGCCGCGCGTGAGCTGGATCGTCTCGCCCGGCAGCCCGATCACGCGCTTGATGTAGGTGACGCTCGCCTCGGTGCGGGCGCCGCGCACGGCGGTGTTGCCGTGTCCCGGCGGGTGGAAGACGATGATGTCGCCGCGGTGCGGGCCGTGGAAGTGGTAGACGAGCCGGTTCACCAGCACCCGGTCGCCGACGTCGAGGGTCGGCTCCATCGATCCCGTCGGGATCCGGTAGGGCTTGACCACCCAGGCCTGGACGACGTACGCGAGCCCGAACGCGACCGCCAGGATGACCAGCAGCTCGATGAACGGGTTTGCGCCTGAGCGCTTCGGGGCCGCCGGCGGGGGCGGCGTCGCCTCGGGCGGGGGTGCGATCGGCTCGCCGGCGCCGGGTGCAGGCGGCTGCGACGGGCGGGGCTCGACGTCCGCCATGTGCGAGGCTAGCGCGACTTCTCGCGCACGCGCGCGGCCTTGCCGACCTTGCCGCGCAGGTAGTACAGCTTCGCTCGGTGGACGTCTCCGATGCTCATCACCTGGAGACGGTCGATCTTGGGTGAATGCAGGGGAAACGTGCGCTCGACGCCGATCCCGAACGACTGCTTGCGGACGGTGAACGTCTCGCGCACGCCGGCGCCCTGGCGCTTGATGCACACACCCTCGAACACCTGGATGCGCTGGCGCTGGCCCTCGATCACCTTGAAGTGCACACGCACCGTGTCCCCTGCCTTGAAGCGGGGAACTTCACGCGCCTGGCGGCGCTCGATGTCGGAGATGACACTCATGGCGAAGAAGGACGGGGCGGCCGGATAATGCTAGCCACCCGGGGCAATGCTCACAAGTCGCACCCGTCCTGGGCCGCCGCGCGGCGCTGCGACGACTCCCTGCGCCAGCGCGCCACCTCGGCATGGTGGCCCGAGAGCAGCACCTCCGGCACCGTCCAATCCCGGAACCGCTCGGGCCGGGTGTAGTGCGGGTACTCGGGCAGCCCGGCGAGCGCCTCGGAGTAGCTGTCATGCTCATGGCTCTCGCGCTTGCCGAGGGCCCCGGCGAGCTTGCGCGTGACGGCGTCGATCACCGTCATCGCCGCCACCTCGCCCCCGGACAGAACGTAGCGGCCGACCGAGAGCTCGTCGTTTGCCAGGTGGTCGTGCACGCGCTGGTCGAACCCCTCGTAGCGGCCGCAGAGCAGCGTCAGCCGCTCGAGGGCGGCCAGCTCGGTAACCACGGCCTCCGACAGCTGCCGCCCCACCGGTGTCAGCACCGCCACCCGCCTCAGCTGCAGGACGGCGTCGATGCTCTCTGCGTACGTCGCCTCGAGCGCGGCGCAGACGACGTCGACCCGGATGACCATGCCGGCGCCGCCGCCGTAGGGCGCGTCGTCGACCTGGCGGTAGTCGCCCAGGGCGTGCTCGCGCAGGTCGATCGTGCGTAGGCGCAGCGAGCCGGCGGCCGTGGCGTTGCGCACGGGCCGCGTCTCGGTCATCCAGTCGAAGTAGTCCGGGAAGAGCGTGAAGACGTCGAGCTCGAGCGTCACAGGAAGTCGGCCCGGATCGTGATCAGCCGGGCCGTGAGGTCGACCGTCTCCACGACGTCGGCGGCAAACGGCACGAGCACCGGCTCGGGGTCGTGCGCCGAGCGCACCTCGAGGACGTCGTTGGCCGGATAGGTGAGCACATCGGCCACGGTGCCGATCGCGCGCTCGCCGGCGGTGACGCGGCAGCCGATCAGGTCGACGTGCAGGTAGTCGTCGGCGTCCGCCTGCGGCGGCGGCAGCACCGAGGCCGGCACCTCGACGTCGTATCCGCGCAGCGCCTCGGCGGCCGTGCGGTCGGAGGCGAGGTCGAAGCGGACGATCGGGTGCGAGTCGCCCCCGCGCCGGTCCGTGATCACCGCCGGGCGCCCGCCCACGGTCACCTCGAGGCCCCGCCGCACCGGCACCGCCCCGCCGTGGCCGTCGAGATACACCGCCCCATCGAGCCCGTGCGCGCGGCCGACGCGGCCGACCACGATCGTGGGGGGCCGCCAGGGAGTGTCAGTCGGCGACTTCGACATGCACGCGCCGGCCGCTCTGCACCGCCGACGCCTTCACCACGGTGCGCATCGCGCGGGCGATGCGCCCCTGCTTGCCGATCACCTTGCCGATGTCGTCGGGGGCGACGTGCAGCTCGAGCACAAGCTCGCCCGAGGCTCCCTCATGCCGCTCGACGCGCACGTCCTCGGGATGGTCGACGAGCTGCCTCGCGAGGTACGCGAGCAGATCCTCCACGCCTAGACGCCGGCGATCTGGAGCAGCTTGCGCACCGTCTCGGTCGGCTGCGCCCCGTTGGCGAGCCAGGCGCGGGCGCGGTCGGTGTCGATCTCGACGAGCGACGGCTCCATCTGCGGGTTGTACCGGCCGATCTCCTCCAGCGTGCGCCCGTCCCTGGGGACGCGCGCGTCCGCCACCACGACGCGGTAGATCGGGTTCTTGTTGGATCCATGCCGCGCGAGGCGAATCTTTACTGCCACGAAGGCCCTCCGTTGAATGGCGGATGCTGAACGAGCGGAGTGTAGCGAGCGCCACGACGGGAGTGTCCCCGGAACGCGCGACGGCCGCCCCGGAGGGCGGCCGTCAGCGTTCACGCAAGGACGACGGTTCTGGCTACCAGCCGAATCCCCCGAATCCGAACCCGAAGCCGAAGCCGTTGTTGCCCTTGTTGAACGGGGGTGGGAAGTAGTTGTTCCCGCCCTTGTCCCCCTTGTCGCCCTTCTGACCGTACTGGTCACACGACGGCGTGTAGTTCCAGCCCTTGTTGTTGTTGCTGTAGCCGACGCTGTGCTGCACCGAGTTGGTGGCGTAGCTCACGCCGCCGAACGCGGCCATCGCGCCGAATACCCCCGCCGTCATCACGCCGGCCAGAGCGATGCGGAGCCCGCCGCCGCGGCGCACCGGATGCGCGCTGATGCGGCTGACGATGTCCCGCTGGACGCTCCGATCCAGCTCGGGCCGCTCACTTCTGAGCGCCCGCTCCAGATCTGTTAGCCCACGATCCTGCCTCGAGAACTTCACTCCGATGCCTCCTCCGCATCTCGACACACTGTCTTGCTACTAGAACTACCGCCGCCGCGCCCGTTTCCTTACAGGCGGCGCGGGAATCTCGTGCAGGATCAGTGCAGGGCGAGCACCTGGGGCTCGCGCGGGTCGAGCTGCTTGGCGTGGGCGAGCGCTGTCTGCCGCGCCCCGCCGCTGCTGGCCCGGGCGAGGTCGAGCCACGCCTGCCAGTTGCGCGAGTCGCGCGCGATCGCGGCCTGGAATGCCGCCCTGGCCTCGGCCGTGCGGCCCTCGCCGAGCAGCGCGAGGCCGAGCTCGACCCGCGCGTCGGCCGACCACGGCTCCCAGCTCACGGCGGTGCGCGCCTGGCTCTCGGCCGCGGCCCAGTGGTGGGTCGAGGCGGCGCGCTGGCTGGCCGCCGCCGCAACATTGCCCCGCAGGCCGACGAGCGCGAGCACGGCCATGAGCGCGATCGCGGCGAGGATGCCCGCGCGGACGCCGCGGCCCGTGAGCGATACCGACCAGCGCGGCGACGGCGTGCTCGTGAGCATGCCGACGGCGCACGTGAGCGCGGTCAGGGTGACGGCGGCCATCTGCCAGTCCCAGTCGGCGCCCGCGTGCAGGAGATAGGCCGTGAAGCCGCCGAACGCGACCGGGACCAGGGCCTCCTCGCGCGCGCGCACGCCGGCGACGAGCGGCGCCGCGAGGCCTGCCACGAGCAGGAGCAGCCCGATGGGGCCGAGGTCGGTGAGCGTCTCCAGGTACAGGTTGTGCGCGTTCTTCACCTTGAGCCCGTTCGTGCGGTGCTGGAGGTAATAGGACTCGTACGTCCCCGCCCCCGCTCCGAGCACCTCGTGGTGCTGGTAGTCGTGCCACGCGATCCGCCACAGGTCGGCGCGGGCGTTGCCCGAGAGGCTGAACAGGCGCAGGTTGAGGTCGCGGCCGGCGTGTGCGGCGGTGCCCTTGAACCCGCCGGGCGGCGGCGCGTTGAAGCGGTCGTACATATCGCCGGCGATCGTGATCGGCGATCCGAACCGCACGAGCGCGACGAGGATCAGGAGCACCACGCCGGCGCCGGTGGCCAGGCGGCCGGCCCGGGTCAGCGAGGCCGACGGCTGGAAGCGGCGCTCGAGAATGCGCAGCGCCCACACGGTGGCCGCGAGGCCGAGGCCGCTCACGACGAGCACCGCCGTCAGGCGATGGCCCTCGGTGGCGGTCGGCCCCACCTTCGACGCGGCATGCGTCAGCGCCGAGGACGTGGCCGCGAGCGCGACATCGAGCACGAGCCACGGCGCCGCCCCGAGCAGCGTCGCGAGCAGGAACCAGCGCTTGCGGTCGAGCGCGACGGCGGCGATCAGGCCGACGGCGAACGCGATCCAGGCGCCGCGGCTGAAGGTGAAGTAGAGCGCGGTGATGACGACCGGCAGCGTGCCCGCGGCCAGGATCCGGCCCGGAAGGGTGCGCGCGTGGGCGGCCAGGCCGAGGGCGATGATCGCGCCCATCGCGGCCAGGATGCCGAGGCCGTTCCAGTAGCCGACCGGCTCGGCCAGGCGACCGGTGTCGGCGATCCCGCCCACGGCGTGCACGCTCGGGAACAGCCGGCCGATCAGGCCGTAGGCCGTCGCGATGGTGACGGCGGCGAGCGCTCCGGCGAGCAGGCTCCCGATCGCGCCTCGGCGCGACACGAGCAGCAGGGCGGCGAGCCCGGACACATAGACGAGCGCGCGCTCGGCCTCGAGCACCGCCGACGTGGTGTCGCTCGACCAGGCCGCCGAGATCAGCATCCACACGGTCAGGAGCCCGAACGCCGAGACGGTCACGGCCTCGGCCGTCGTGAACTCCACGTCCTGGCGCACGAGCACGGCGATGGCGGCGGCCCAGAGCAGCGCAGCCGCGCTCCAGCCCCAGGCGGGCGGGAAGTAGCCGCCGTTCCCGGCCGCAAGCGGCGTCAGCACTGCCGCGGCCAGAAGGCCGGGAGCGATGCGACCGAACGACAGCCTCCGCAGCGAGAGCAGCATCCCGTCGGCGGTCAGGTCAGTAGACAGCGCTCGCCTCCCCCGACGTCGAATGCCCCTCCGGCTCCTCCTGCTCGAGCACGTCGCGCAGCCGGCGCAGGGCGCGGTGCAGCGCCACCTCGACGCTGTTCGTGGTCGTCTGCAGCACCTGGGCGATCTGCGCCGCCTTCATGTCGGCGCCGTAACGCATGGCCAGGAGCTCGCGATCGCGCTCCGACAGGTGCTCGAGCGCGGCCGACAGCGTCAGCCGCTCGACCGAGTCATGCTCGAGCTCCCCCGGCGCCGCGGTGTCGGGCACCTCCGTGACGCTCTCGGTTCCCGAGAGGGCGCGGTCGGCGAGCACATTTCGGGCGATCCCGATCAGCCACCCGAGCGGGACACCCTTGGCCGGGTCGTAGCCCGAGCGGTAGCGCAGCGCGCGCTCGAACACCTCGCCGGTGACGTCCTCGGCGTCGTGCCCGGCGCCGATGCGGTATGCGACGAAGGAGTACACGCTTCGGATCAGGGGCTCAGGATTGGCCAGGGGGTCGCGACCGTGCCTCACCACACAAGGGTACGGGACGCCGAAGTAACCGTAAAGTCGGCGCGCCCGCGCCGGGGCGGGTCATCGCGTGAGCCCCGGAAACTGGGGCATCTTGCCTTTCCCGATCTGCTTCATCATCTTCTGCATCTGCTTGAACTGGCCGAGCAGCTGGTTCACCTGCTGGACGTTCGTGCCGCTGCCGGCGGCGATGCGGCGGCGGCGGCTGCCGTCGATCGAGCGCGGGTTGCGCCGCTCGGCCGGGGTCATCGACAGGATGATGGCCTCGACCCGGTCGATCTGGCGTTCGTCCACCTTCAGGTTCTTCACCTGGCGGCCGACGCCGGGGATCATCCCGAGCAGGCCGGCCATGCCCTGGCCGGCGGTCATCTTGCGCACCTGGCGCAGCTGGCCGAGGAAGTCCTCGAGCGTGAACTCGGCCTTGCGGAGCTTGGCCTCCATCGCCTTTGCGTCCTGCTCGGTGACGTGCTCCTGCGCCCGCTCGATCAGCGACATGACGTCGCCCATGCCGAGGATGCGGGAGGCGAGCCGGTCGGGGTGGAACGGCTCGAGCTGGTCGAGCTTCTCCCCCACCGACACGTACTTGATCGGCTTGCCGGTGACCGCGCGCACCGCCAGCGCGGCGCCGCCGCGGGCATCGCCGTCGAGCTTGGTGAGGATGACGCCGTCGTAGTCGACCGCGTCGGCGAAGGCCTGGGCGACGTTGACGGCGTCCTGGCCGGTCATGGAGTCGAGCACGAGCAGGACGTTGTGCGGCTTGGTGGCCTTCTTGATGCGCACGAGCTGGTCCATCAGCTCCTCGTCGACGTGCAGCCGGCCGGCCGTGTCGACGATCACCACGTCGCGGCCCTGCGCGCGGGCCTGCTCCACCCCCCACGCCGCCACCTCGACCGGGTCGGCGTCGGTGCCGCGGTCGTACACCGGCACCTGCAGCGACTTGCCGAGCGTCTGCAGCTGCTGGACGGCCGCCGGCCGCTGCAGGTCGCAGGCGACCATCGCAGGCGAGCGCTTCTGCTTGGCCAGCAGGCGGGCGAGCTTGCCACATGCGGTGGTCTTGCCCGAGCCCTGCAGACCCGCCATCAGGATGACGGTCGGGGGGCGGTTGGCGAACGAGAGGCCCGTGCCGGCGCTGCCCATGAGCGCCGTGAGCTCCTCGTGCACGATCTTCACGACCTGCTGGCCGGGCGTGAGGCTCTGCATCACCTCGGCGCCCATCGCCCGCTCGCGCACCTTCGCCACGAAGTCGCGCACGACGCCGAAGTTGACATCGGCCTCGAGCAGCGCGAGCCGGATCTCGCGCATCGCCTTTTGGATGTCCTCCTCGCTCAGCCGGCCCTGGCCGCGCAGGCCGTCGAGGGTGGCGCCGAGTCGGTCAGACAGGGATTCGAACATCAGCGAAGCGTAGCCAGAGCCACGTGCATACAGGTGCCTGGCACCGGCTATTCAGCGCCGAACAGCGCCCGGGCGAACTCGGCCGGGTCGAACGGCCGCAGGTCCTCGATGCCCTCGCCGATCCCGATCAGCTTCACCGGGATGCCGAGCTCGTGGGCGATCGCGAGCGCGATCCCGCCCTTCGCGGTGCCGTCGAGCTTGGTCAGGACGATCCCGGTGACTGCGACCGCCTCGGCGAAGAGCCGGGCCTGCTGGAGGCCGTTCTGGCCGGTGGTCGCGTCGATCGTGAGCAGCACCTCGTGGGGCGCGCCGGGGATGCGCTGGGCGATCACGCGGTGGATCTTGCGCAGCTCGTCCATCAGGTGGCCCTGGGTGTGCAGGCGCCCCGCCGTGTCGACGATGACGACGTCGCGGCCGCGCGACTCGGCCGCCGAGACCGCGTCGAACGCCACCGCCGCCGGATCGGCGCCGGACTGCGACGAGACGAAGTCGGCCTCGGCGCGCTTTGCCCACGTCTCCAGCTGCTCGCCCGCCGCCGCCCGGAACGTGTCGGCGGCGCCGATCACGCAGGTTCGGCCGGCCTCGCGCAGGTGCCAGGCGATCTTGCCGATCGACGTCGTCTTGCCGGTGCCGTTCACGCCGCTCACGAGCAGCACGGCCGGGTGGGCCGTGATGTCGATGCGGGGATCCGCCGCGGGCGTCATCAGCTCGGCGATGATCTCCTGGAGTCGCGTGCTGAGCTCGTCCGCGGTTGTGAGCCGGCCGGCGTCGGCCTCGGCCTCGAGCCGCTCGATCACCGCCACCGTGGCCGGGACGCCGCAGTCGGACAGGAGCAGGGCCTCCTCGAGCCGCTCCCACACCGCGTCGTCGGCCGGGTTGAACATGACCCCGGCGAGCTGCTGAGCCATCGCCCGGCGGCTGCGGGAGAGGTTTTCGCGCAGGCGCGAGAAGAGGCCGCGGCCGGAATCGGGAGCCTCGACCTGCGGCTCGTCGCCCTCGCCGGTTCGGAACATCGCTTGCCATGTGCGCGCCACGGGCCGGGATCGTAGTAGCGTCGCGGGCGTGGCTGACGTTTCCATCGACCGGTTGCGGCAAGCGCTGCAAGCGCGCGCGCTCGCGCTCGGGTTCCCCGAGGCCTCGGCGGCGCTCATCACCGACCACTTCCTCGACGCCGAGCTGCGCGGCGCGCCGACGCACGGCGCCGAGCGGATGCGCTGGCTCTCGGGCTTCCGCGACCTCGAGCCGGAGGCGCATCCGCAGCTCGTGCAGCGCAGCGAGGGCCTGGCGCGCTGGGACGGGGGCGGCGCGGTCGGCTACGTCGCGCTGGCCGAGGCGCTCGACCACGAGGCCGACCCGGCCCTCGACGGCGCCCGCCTGGTCGTGGTCGGCCGCTGCTTTCCCACGGGGCGGCTCGGCTGGTTCGCAGAGCGGGTCGCCCGCCGGGGCCTCATGTGCCTTCTGGTGGCGACCTCCACGCCCCGGATCGTGCATCCCGACGGCGGGCCGCCGCTGCTCGGCACGAACCCGATCTGCCTCGCCCTGCCGGGCGATCACGGGCCGACGGTCGTCGACGTGTCGATGGGCCGGGTCACCTACGGCACCGTCCTGCACGCGGCCGCCACGGGCGCGCTGCTGCCGGAGGGCGCCGCCCGCCGCCCCGACGGATCGGCCGAGAGCGACCCCGCCCAGGTGATCGCCGATCGGGCCGGCATCGTCCCATTCGGGGCCGACCAGGCCTACAAGGGCTTCGCGATCGCCGTCGCCGTCGAGCTCCTGTGCGGGGCGCTCGCGGGCACCGACGACTACTCCGCGGTCGCCCTCCTGGCACAGCCGCAGGCCGACCCGGTGGCGTGGCTGCGCCGCGTCGTCGAGGACCGGCGCGTTCCCGGCGACCACAGCCACAACCGCCTCGATGAGGCGCGGCGGCGGGGAACCGTGACGATCCCCGACGACCTGTGGACGTGGCTCGCGGCGGCCGGCGGTTGACCCGCGATCTCGGCAACGGCTACGAGCTCTCCACCGACCGCGCCCGCCTCGACCGCAGGGCCGTGCATGCCTACCTGACGACGACCTACTGGGCGCTCGGCCGCACCCGCGAGCGCCAGGACGAGCTGATCGACGCCAGCGAGCACGTCGTCGGCCTCTACCACGAGGGCCGCCAGATCGGGTTCGCCCGCGCGGTCGACTGCGACGCGGCGCATTTCGTCTACCTGGCCGACGTCTACGTGCTCGCGGAGCACCGCGGCGCCGGCCTCGGCGTCGAGCTCGTCCGCGAGATCGTCGAGCGCGGCCCGTTCGCCGACCGCCGCTGGATCCTGCACACGCGCGACGCCGGGACGCTGTACGCCCGGCTGGGCTTCCGCCATCACGAGCGGCTCATGCAGCGCGACCCGGCCTAGCGTCGGTCAGGCGCCGGCGGCCGGGCGCAGCTCGACGTCCGGGGCGACCCGCCGCGAGAGCACCTTCGACTCGCCGTCTGCGGCCATCGTGACCCCGTACAGCAGGTCGGCCACCTCCATCGTCCGCCGCTGGTGGGTGATGACGATGAACTGGGCCCGCTCCTGGTAGGCGCGCAGCAGGTCGAGGAAGCGCTCGATGTTGGCGTCATCGAGCGCGGCCTCGACCTCGTCCAGGACGTAGAACGGCGACGGCTTGGTCAGGAGCAGGGCGAACAGGAACGCGATGGCCGTGAGCGCCTTCTCGCCACCCGACAGGAGCGAGAGGGCCTCGATGCGCTTGCCCGCCGGCTTCACCTCGAGCTCGATGCCAGGCTCGTCGGCGCGCACCGCCTGGTCGTCGACACCATCCTCCGGTGCGGCCGAGACGACGTCGTCCGCTGTCAGCCGCAGGCGGCCCGAGCCGCCCGGGAAGAGCGTGCGGATCACCTCGGTGAAGTTGCGCGCGACCTGGTCGAACGTCTCGGAGAAGCGGTGGTCGATCGTCTGCGTGAGGTCGCGGATCAGCCCCCGCAGCTCGCGCAGCGACCGCTCCAGATCGGCGCACTGCTCGGTCAGCTCGCCCGTGCGCTGCTTCTCGGCCTCGTACTCCTCGGCGGCGAGCGGGTTCACCGCCCCAAGGCTCTCGCGGCGGCGCTCGAGCCGCTCGAGGCGAGCGGCGATGGCCGCGCGCTCGTCGACCGGCAGCGGCTCCTCGGGATCGGGCTCCGGGTTGACGACGGCGGCGGCGATCTCGTCTCGGCGCCGGCCGAGCTCGGCGATGTGGTCGGTGCAGCGCGTGAGCTCGACCTCGATCTCGGTGGCCGTGGCGGCGACGGCGCGCGCCCGCACCTGCACGGCCGCCTCGCCGTGGGCGCAGGCCTGCAGCTCGGCGGCGAGCTCACCCGAACGCTGCTCGATCACCGCCACCCCGGCCCGGGCCGGCGTGCGCAGAAGCTCGGCCGCCGCGGACAGGCGCACCAGCATCCCGCCGATCGAGCGGCCGCGCGCCTCGAGCGCCCGGGCCGTGGCCGCCATCCGCCCCGAATCTTTCGCGGAGGCGCCCGTGCGCTCCCCGGCCGATTGCAGCCGGGCGGCGTCGGAGCGGAAGCGCTCGGCCCGCTCACGCAATCCCGCCTCCTGGGCGGCCAGGCGCGCGGCCGCCTCGGCCAGCTCGCGCCGGCGCATCTCGAGCGCCGCGTGGCGGTGGTCGGCCGTCTGGGCCGCGGCGACGCGCGCCTCGGCGGCCGCCTCGAGGCGCACCGCCTCGCGTTCGAGCTCGGCCCCGCGACCGGTCTCGGCTTCCCGGTCACGCTCGGCGGCCTCGCGGGCGCCCTCGACCCGGCCGACCTCGTCGGCCATGCGATCGCGCCGGGCGGCGGCTGTCCTGGCCGCCTCGGCCGCCCCCGCCTCCTGCGCGCGCAGCGCCGCCAGCGCCGCCTGCGCGTCGGCGTCGGCCTGACCGGCCCGGTCGGCGGCTGCCGCGGCGGCGTCGGCGGCCGCAGCGGCGCTCTCGCGCGCCGCGCCCGTGGCCGCGTCCTCGGCCGCCAGCCGGTCGCGCTCGGCCCGGGCGGCCATCCAGGCCGCCTCGCCGGCGTCGCCGGTGCGCCACAGCTCGCCGCGATCGGCGTCGATGCCCTCGCCCGCCCGCGTCACCGCGACGCCGTGATCGACATCGGCCAGATCGTCGACCAGCCAGACCCCCTCGAGCAGCCGTCCCGCGATCGGATCGCGGACGGTGACGAGCTCGATCAGCGGCCGCGCGCCGGCGGCGGGCGGGAGCGACGCGGCCGGCGGGCGGGTATCGGCCAGGATCACTGCGACCTCGCCCCCGGCCTCGGCCAGAACGGCAAGCGCGTCGGAGAGGCGCTCGGCGACGACCGCACCGGCCCGCCAGCCGAGACCGGCCGCCACGGCCCGCTCGTATCCGGGCTGGGCCTCGACACCCGCCACGACCAGCTTCGCACCTGCGGCCTTGAGCGCCCGCACGGCCGGCGTCAGGCCCTCGCCGCGGTCAAGCGCCTGCTCCAGGGTGTCCAGGCGGGCGCGCATGAGCTGGTGGCGATGGACGAGCTCATCTGCGGCCGCGCGCGCCGCCCTGCTCGCGTCCGCCGCGCGATCGGCTTCGGCCCGGGCCGCCTCGGCGGCCGCCAGCCCGGCCGCCAGCCGGTCGTGGAGGGAGACGGCGGCCGCCTGCAGGCTCTCGGCCTCGCGCGTCCCTTCAGAGAGAGCGCCGGCGGCCTCGGCGGCGGCCGCGGCAAGGGCGGCCGCCCGCGTGCGCAGCTCCTCGGCCCGGGCGGCGCTGCGGTCGGCCTCGAGCCGGGCCGTGCCCGCGTGGCCCTGCGCCTCGGCCAGCGCCCGGCGGGCGTCGAGCGACGCCGACATGGCCGTCTCGGCCGCGGCCGCGGCCTCACGCGCCTCGCCCGCGTCGGTCGCCGCCAATCGGTCGGCTTCGGCGAGCCCGGCCGTGGCCTGCGCAGACGCCTCCTGCGCCTCGGCCAGGAAGCGTTCGGCATCCACCCCGAGCCGGTCGGCCAGGGCCGCCCTGCGTGCATGGGTGCGGCCGAGGGTCGCCGCCGCCTGCTCCAGCCGGCGGCCGCCTGCGGCCAGCCGCTCGCGGGCGGTCTCGAAGTCGTAGAAGGCGCGGCTGGCCCGCTCCTGCTCGGCCGCCAGACCGGTCAGCTCGGTCTCGGCGCGGGAGCGGCGCTCGCCGATGGCCGCCAGGGTGGCCTCGACCTCGGAACGGGCCGCATGCGCCTCGCTCAAGCGCGCCCGCGCGGCCTGCGCCCGCCGCTCCTCGCCGATCATGTCCGAGGCGAGCAGGCGCACGCGTCCGGCGGCGATCTCCTCGCCCAGCCGGGCGGCGCGCTCGGCCGCCGTCGCCTGCATCTGCAGCGGCCGCAGCCGGGCGCGCACCTCGCGCTCGAGGTCGCGGGCGCGCTCGAGCTCCGTGCTCACCCGGGCGAGCTTGGCCTCTGCGCGCGTCCGCCGGCGCTGGTACTTGCCGAGGCCGGCCGCCTCCTCGACGAAGCGGCGGCGCTCGTGCGGCTTGGACGTCAGGATCTCGTCGACGCGGCCCTGGCCGATCACCGAGTGCATCTCGCGCCCGAGCCCGGTGTCGGCCAGCAGCTCGAGCACGTCCAGCCGGCGCACGCGGGCGCGGTTGATGAGGTACTCGCTCTCGCCGCCGCGGTCGAGCCGGCGCATCACCGACACCTCGCCGAACTCGAGCGGCAGCGTCGCGCACTCGTTGTCGAGCACGAGCTCGACCTCGCACACCCCGGCCGGCGGGCGGCTGTCGGAGCCCCCGAAGAGCACGTCCAGGCCGGTGGGGGCGCGCAGCTGGGCCGGCGACTGCACCGCCATCGCCCACTGCAGCGCGTCGGCGATGTTCGACTTGCCGCTGCCGTTCGGCCCGACGACGACAGCGATGCCGCGCTCGAAGCGCAGTTCGACCGTGCCGGGGAACGACTTGAACCCGCGCATGCGCAGCGCCTTCAGGTGCACGCCGGGCTCCTGGGGAAGGCGCTAGGCCGAGGCGGAGATGCGGTCAATGTTGGCCAGCGCCTCGCGGGCGGCCAGCTGCTCGGAGCCCTTCTTGCTGCGCGCGGAGCCACGCCCAAGCTCGTGTCCTTCGACCAGAGCCAGGGATGTGAACCAGCGCTGGTGCGGAGGCCCGGACACATCGGCTACTGCATACGTTACCGAGGCCCCCCGACGTGCAAGCTCTTCCTGGAGCACCGTCTTGGCGTCGACGTGCTCGGCGAGGGCGTAGTCGACCCGGCTCGAGAAGGCCGCGACGACCGCTCCGGCGACCGCGTCGAGGCCGAATTCCAGGTAGCCGGCGCCCACCGCCGCCTCAACGATGGCCGCGAGCACACCGGGCGACCGCGACAGGCCGTCGATCTCGACCGCCGCCGCGCCCAGCGCCTCGCCCCGGGCGCGCACGTCGGCCGCGAGCCCGACGTCGGCGGCGACGGCCGCGCAGCTGTCGCGCGAGACGACGTGCGCCCGCACCTTCGCCAGGTCGCCCTCCGCGCTCAGCGGGAAGCGCGTGTACAGGTGGTGGGCGATCACGAGCCCGAGCACCCCGTCGCCCAGGAACTCGAGCCGCTCGTAGGAGTCCTCACGCCGCTGCACCCACGAGGTGTGGGTGAAGGCGAGCAGGCGAAGCGGTTCGGGGAGCCGGTCGATCAGCGCCCGGAGTGACCCGGGCGCGTCGGGATGATCAGCTGTGGGTGACGACGTAGTCGACCGCCTCACCGACGGTCGCGATCTTCTGCGCATCCTCGTCGGAGATCTTGAGGCCGAACTGGTCTTCGAGCTCCATGATCAACTCGACCAGGTCCAGCGAGTCGGCGTCCAGGTCGCCCTGAAACGACGCGTCGTCTGTGACCTGCTCCTCGTCCACGCCAAGCTGCTCCACAAGAATGCCGCGGACGCGCTCGAGCGCTTCCTCACGGTTGATCGTCACTGGTCTCCAATCTCCGGGGCCGTAACCTGCGGGACTGTATTGATCGCCGCAGGCGCCTGCAAGTCAGAAGTGGGACGGTCGGGCGCGAGCCGCTCCGCCATCCGGCCCACGACCCCCACCTCGGCGCCCCTGGCGGCGATGCGGATCGCGTTGCGGACGCCCTTGCGGCCGGAGTTGCCGTGGGCGATCACGACCACGCCGCGCAGGCCGAGCAGGTAGGCGCCGCCGTAGTTGTCCGGCTCGGTGCGATCGCGCATCGCCCGCAGCGCCGGCCGCAGCAGCAGGCCGCCGATCTTCGCCCGCGTGCTCGACTCGGCCGCCTTGCGCACCTCGCCCAGAAGCGCCGCCGCGGCGCCCTCGAGGCCCTTCAGGAGCACGTTGCCCGCAAAGCCGTCGGCCACCACGACCTGGAACCGCCCGCTCAGCACGTCGCGGCCCTCGCAGTTGCCGGCGAAGGTGAGGTCGGCGGCGGCCAGCAGCTGGTGGGCCTCGACCGTGACCGCGTTGCCCTTGCTCGGCTCCTCGCCGATCGAGAGCAGGCCCACGCTCGGCTCCTCGATGCCCATGACGTCGCGCATGAACTGCGACCCCATGATCCCGAACTGGAGCAGGTTCTCGGCCCGGGCATCGGAGTTCGCGCCGGAGTCGATCAGAAGGCACGGGGCGCCCTGGGCCGGCAGGGGCACGCCGATGCCGGGGCGGGAGATGCCGCGGATGCGGCCGCACGTGCAGCAGCGAGGCCGCCAGCATCGCGCCCGTCGGCCCTCCGGAGACGACCGCCGCGGCGGATCCGTCCCGCACGAGTCGGCACGCCGTGACCATCGAGGAGCCCGGCTTTGCCCGGACGGCGGCGGCAGGCTCGTCGCCCGGCTCGATGACGTCGGCGGCCTCGACGATCTCGATGCCGTCCACGCCCGCTCCCAGCTCGGCCTCGAGCTGCTCGCGGACGCCGCAGAGCAAAACGCGCACACCCTCGGCGGCCGCATCCTTGACCCCGGGAACGATCGCGGCCGGGCCGTCATCGTGCCCCATGCCGTCAACTGCGACAGTCACCATGGTCCGGGTGCCGAGCTCTAGGGCGCTTCGGTGGTGAGCGGCTCGACCTCGCGACCGCGGTAGTGGCCGCAGTTGCCGCACACGTGGTGCGGACGCACCGGCTCGTGGCACTGCGGGCACACGGTCAGCACCGGCGCCAGGATGCGCGTGTTCGCGCGCCGGCGGTCACGGCGGGACTTCGAGGTCTTCTTCTTGGGGACGGCCACGGCGGCGCAGTATACCCGCGCTTGCGGCCTACTCCAGCAGCTGGCGGAGGGCGTCCCAGCGCGAGTCGGGCTCGGCCGGGCCGCAGTCGTGCTCGCCGTCGGGCTCGAGGCGCACGCCGCAGCGCGGGCACAGGCCGGCGCAGTCGGGCCGGCACAG
Source organism: uncultured Actinomycetes bacterium (assembly GCA_963813245.1). Taxonomy (GTDB): domain Bacteria; phylum Actinomycetota; class Thermoleophilia; order Gaiellales; family JAICJC01; genus JAICJC01. The sequence goes on along the minus strand of CAWEYE010000006.1, from coordinate 425,071 downwards.
GATCTTGCCCGGCAGCGCCAGCACGAGCGCGTCGCGCGCCCACGCGTCGACGTCGAGCTCATCGCCGGAGAGATACTCGCATGTGAGCTCGTCGGTCAGCGGGTCGGCGCCGTGCTCGTGGTACTCGCTGGCGTTCACCGTCACCCGGGTGCGGGCGGGCTCCAGGCAGCGGTAGCACGGCCCGACGACCGTCGCCGCGAGCCGGAGCTTGAGATAGAGGCCGCCCGCGGTCGCCTGCAGCTCGACGTGGGCGCCGGCCGGATCGGGCTCGACGTCGTATGCCTCGCCGCCGAAGCGCAGCGGCTCGATCGCGACCGGCACGCGCACGCGGCGGACGTCGCCGGGCGCAAGCCCCAGAATGCCTACATCGAGCACGGTACCTCCCGAAGCCCGTCTACAGCGAGGCGCCGTCCTGCTGCTCGGCCGTCGCCGGGCTCGTGCGCTCGTCGGATCGAGCGGCGAGCTGCTCGCGGCCGCGCTCCAGCGCCACCATGATCTTGCCCAGGTTCGTGTGCAGGTTCTCGAGGATGCTGTCGGCGTAGTCCTCGGCGCCCAGCCGGACGGTGCGCTCGTGCCTGCGGGCCTCGGCCAGGATCTCCTGCGCCTGGCGCTCGGCCAGCTTCACGACCTCTTCCTGGGACGCCTCGCGGGCGGCCTGCTCGCGGGCCTCGGAGATCAGGCGCTCGGCCTCGCGCTTGGCCTCGGCGAGCATCTCCTGGCGCTCCTTCACGATCCAGCGGGCCTGCTTGATCTCCTCCGGGATCGTGGAGCGCATCTGGTCGATGATCTCCCAGATCTCCTCCCGGTCCACCCGCACCTGATCCTGGGAGAGCGGCACGCCCTTGGCGTTCTGCACCAGTTCGTCCAGCTTGTCGATCAACACCAAGACGTCCAACGCTCAGTCTCCCATCTTCAGATCTCGCCCGCGGCGTGCATCTCGCGGAGCCGCCGGGCGACGGGCTCCGGCACGTAGTCTGACACCGACCCGCCAAAGGACGCGATCTCGCGCACGCCACGAGACGAGAGGAAACTGTACTCCGGCGACGCCATCAGGTAAATGGTCTCGATGTCGGGTGCCATGCCCCGGTTCAGGTTGTTCATCTGGAATTCCCATTCGAAGTCCGATACCGCCCGCAGCCCCTTGACGATCGCATAGGCGCCGCGCGATCGGGCGAAGTCGACGACCAGCGTCGCGAATCCTTCCACGGTTACGTTCGACGCCGGTTGCAGCGAGTCCTGGATGAATCGGATGCGATCGTCGAGCGTGAACATCGTCTGCTTGTGGCGCGGATGCCGCACAACGGCCACGATGACGCGGTCGAAGAGCCCCGACGCGCGCCGGATCACGTCGAGGTGCCCCGACGTCACCGGGTCGTACGTCCCCGGGCAGACGGCGATCGATTCAACCATGCCCCACGACCGTGATGCGCGTGCCGCCGTACTCGCGCTCCGTCAGCACGGGCAGCGGCAGCACGGGTGCCTGCTCGCCCGCGTCCGACTCCAGCACCGCACGGCCCGCGGGCGCGAGCAGCGCCGGCAGGTGACGGGCGAGATGCGGTGTCAGAGTGGGCAGCATGCGATACGGCGGGTCGAGGAAAATGAGGTCGTAGGTCACACCGGCGGCAGAGTCGGCCGCGAGCCTGCGGCGGCCGTCCTGGCGCTTGATGGTGCAACGGTCAGCGTACCGGAGGCGGGCCGCGTTCTCCCGCAGCACCCCGAGCGCCGCCGCGTCGAGCTCGCAGAAGACCGCCTCGGCGGCGCCGCGGGAGAGGGCCTCGAACCCGAGCGCGCCGGTGCCGGCGAACGGCTCGAGGACGCGCGCGTCCGTCACATCCGCCAGGATGGCGAAGAGGGACTCGCGCACGCGATCCGGCGTCGGCCGGGTGCCGCGGCCCGGCGGAGCCAGCAGCCGCGCGCCCTTGCGCTCTCCCGCCACGATCCGCATCCGCCAAGCCTACGGTGAGATGCCGGTGCCTGGCACCGGTATTCACGCCTGGGCGAGCCAGTCCACGTCGGCGCCGAACGTGCGCCGGGTGGCGGCGGCGATGACCGCGGCCGTCGCGCCGGCCTGCGCGGGGTCGGCCGCAAGCTGCGCGGCGGCGTCCTCGCGCGCCTGCGCCGCCAGCTCGCGATGGCGGGTGAGGCGGGCGTGGCGCAGGTCGGGGATTCCGCTCTGCTTGGCCGCGAGCACGGTGCCCTCGCCGCGCAGCTCGAGATCGACCTCGGCGAGCTCGAACCCATCGGAGGTCTTCGCCATCGCGTCGAGCCGGCGGCGGGCCTCATCGGTGGCCGGATCTGCCAGCAGCACGCAGAAGCTCTCGTGCGCCCCGCGCCCGACCCGGCCGCGCAGCTGGTGCAGCTGGGCGAGGCCGAACAGGTCGGCGCCCTCGATCACCATCAGGGTGGCGTTCGGCACGTCCACGCCCACCTCGATCACGGTCGTTGCGACCAGCACCTGCACGCCGCCGCGCCGGAACGCGTCCATCGTCGCCCTGCGGTCGCCGATCGGCATCTGACCGTGCATGTGGGCGACCGTGTAGCCGTGCAGCTCGCCGCCGCGCAGGCGCTCGGCCTCGGACTCGGCCGCCGCCGCGTCGCGGTCGGACTCCGACTCGGAGACGAGCGGACAGACGACGTAGGCCTGGCGGCCCTCGTCGAGCAGGCGGCGCATGCGCGCGAACACCTCGTCGCGGCGGCTCAGCGGCAGCACTCGCGTGACGACCGGCGTGCGCCCCGGGGGCATCTCGTCGAGCACCGACACGTCCAGGTCGCCGTAGACCGTCAGGGCGAGCGTGCGCGGGATCGGCGTCGCGGTCATGTGCAGGACGTGCGGCGAGGTCTCCGACAGCGACTTTCCCTCGAGCGCCCGCCGCTGCTCGACGCCGAAGCGGTGCTGCTCGTCCACGACCGCCACCCGCAGCGTGCCGAAGGCGACCTGATCCTGGATCAGCGCATGGGTGCCGACCACGACGAGCGGGCCGCCGCCGCCCACCTCGGCGACCGCGGCGCGGCGCTCGGCCGCCGGCGTGCCCTGCATCAGCGCGACGACGCGGATGCCGAGCGGGATCAGGAGGTCGCGAGAGCCCGATCAGGTGCTGCGTCGCGAGCGTCTCGGTCGGCGCCATCAGCGCCCCCTGCCCCCCGCTCTCGACCGCCCGCACGAGGGCGTGCGCGGCCACCGCGGTCTTGCCGGAGCCGACGTCGCCCTGCAGCAGCCGCCGCATCGGCCGGTCGCGGCCCAGGTCGGCGTCGATGGCGGCGATCGCACGGTCCTGGGCGCCGGTCAGCTCGAACGGGAGGGCCGTGCGGTAGCGGGTGCAGAGCTCGCCCGGCGGGGGCAGCGGCAGCGCCCGGGCGACCGCATCGAACCGGGCGCGGCGCTCGAGCATGCCGAGCTGGAGCAGGAAGAGCTCGTCGTAGGCGAGCCGGGTGCGCCCGGCGTGGGCCTGCTCCTGGGTGTCGGGGCGGTGGGCGGCGGTGAGGGCGTCGCGCCGAAGCGGCAGCGCGCGGCGCTGCTTCGCCCGGTCGGGCAGCGGGTCGACCTGGTCGCCCGCGTGTCCGAGCACCTCGTCTGCGAGCGCGCGCAGCTGGCGGCTCGAGACCTTCTCCGACGCCGGGTACACCGGCACGAGGCCCGCGGTGTGCAGCCCCCCGCCGGAGTCGTCGTCGGCCCGCTCGTACGACTTGGCGACGATCTCGGCGTCGATCGTCGGGCGCCGCTCGCCGCGGATCGAGAGCCGCATGCCCGGCCGCAGCTGCTTGGCCAGGTAGCGCTGGTTGAACCAGATCACGACGCCCGGGCCGGACTCGTCGCGCACGGCCGCCTCGACGATGACGAGGTTGCGCCGCCGCGTCGGCCGCATCCGCACCCGCTCGACCGTGCAGATCACCGTCGCCTCCTCGCCGGGGGCGATCTCGGCCAGCGTCCTGATCGAGCGGTAGTCCTCGTGCCGGAACGGCGTGTGCTCGAGCAGGTCGTCCACGGTCACCACCGGCCGCGGCCGCAGCCCGGCGAGGGCGGTTGCGAGCGCCTTTCGCGTCGTCGCAGGCTCGCGCAGGTGGGCCGGATCCGGGGCCGAGCGCGGCCGCGGGAAGCCCTCGGCGGGCACCGCCTCACCGGCGAATGCCCTGGTCACCGCTCCGCCAGCACCAGCAGCCCGAGCGTGCCCGGCCCTCCGTGCGTCCCGACCACGGCGCCGAGCTCGCACACCCGCTCGATCCGGGCCCGGGGCCGCAGCCGGCGCACCGCGGCGGCCAGGCGCTCGGCGCCCTCCGGATCGGCGGCGTGGGCGAGCGCGACCCGCACATCGCGGTCGGCCGGCGCGTGCGCGCACAGGAAGCGGTCGAACTCGCGCAGCGCCCGGCTGCGGCCGCCGAGCACGCGCCGATAGAGGGCCAGGTCGCCGTCGCGCAGCGTGAGCAGCGGACGCAGGCCGACGACGTTTCCCGCCAGCTCGCGTGTCCGGCTGATGCGGCCGCCGCGGCGCAGGTACTCGAGCGTGTCGACGTAGATCACGAGATGCAGGCGCTCGCGCGCGTCCTCCACCCATGCCGTGACGTCCGCGATCGTCGTGCCCGCCTCGAGCAGGCGCTGCACGCCGTCTGCCAGCATCCCTGTGCCCACGCTCACCGAGTGCCCGTCGAGCACCGTCACCCGCCCGCCCGCAGCCGGATCGTCGGCGGCGATCCGGGCCGCCTGCACGCTGGCCGAGACACGCGACGAGACGGGCAGGACGATCACATGGGCGTAGTCTCCGAGCTGCTCGAACATGCGCAGGTAGGCCCCGGGCGACGGCGCCGCCGTCTGCGGGTGCGGGCCGCCGTTTCGCAGCCGCCGGTAGAACTCGGCCGGCTCGATCCCGACCCAGTCCTCGAACTGCTCCTCGCCGAAGCGCACGGTCAGGGGCACCATCCGCCAGTTTGCGTGCTCCTGCTCGGGATGGGGCAGATCGGCGGTGGAGTCGAGCACGATCGCGGTGTTTGCCGCCGTCAGGCGGTCGTCCGCCGGCCGGCCCCCGGGGAGGGCGACCAGCGTGGGCGCGGATCGCAGCCGCTCCTCGCGTTGGCGCGTCTGCTCCTGCATGTTCGCGATCGCGACACGGTCGATGCTGCCCATCGCGACGGCCCGGGTGAGGGCGGAGCCGGGGTCGTCCGTGTGCAGGTGCACACGGCACATCGGCGCCTCGCCGACCACGAGCAGGCAATCCCCCATCGCGACGAGCTCGCCCTCGAGCCGGTCGCGGTCGATGCCGTCGCCCTCGAGCAGGAACGAAGTGCAGTACCGGTACTGGGACTCCTCCTGGTGCACCGCCTCGAGGCTGAGCGGCCGCTCGATCGACTCGAGCGGCGCGTGGATGTGCTCGCCCCGGGCTCCGGCGACCGCTCCGCGGCAGAACTCCACCAGGCCGGCCGCGCCCGCGTCGACGACCCCCGCCTCGCGCAGCACCGCGAGCATCGCCTGGGTGCGCACGACGCTCTCGGCCGCGACGGCGAGCACCTCGTCGATGACCGCGTCGAGGTCGCCTCCCGCGCGCTCCTCGGCGGCCTCCGCCATCTCGCGGATCACGGTCAGCATCGTGCCCTCGATCGGCAGCTGTACGGGCCGGTAGGCGGCGTCGGAGGCCGACCGCAGCGCCCGCGCGAGCGTGTGCGAGTCGAGCACCGGCGCCCGCCCGACGACGTCGACGAAGCCGCCCACGATCTGGGACAGGATCGCGCCGCTGTTGCCACTCGCTCCCATCAGCACCGCCCGCTTGGCGGCCGCGGCGACGGCGACCACCCCGTCGGTGCGGATCTCCTCGAGGCCGGCCGCGAGCTCGCGCGCCGTCTCGGCCAGGTTCGAGCCGGTGTCGCCGTCCGGCACCGGGTACACGTTCAGGTCGTTCAGGTGGCCGCGGCTGGCCTCGACGGCCGCGGCCGCCCCGCGGGCTGCGGCGAGCGCGATCCGATGGGCATCGCTCATGCGGTGCGCTTCACACCCTGGATGTGGATCTGCAGCGAGGACACCTGGAGCTCGGTGAGCTTCTCGACCTGGTACTTCACGCGGGAGCGGAGGTTGGCCGCGACCTCGGCCAGGTTCAGCCCGAACTCAACCACAACATAGAGGTCGATTGCGAGCCCGTCGGCCTCGCGGCGCACGCTCACCCCCTGCGTGAGCCGATCGCGGCTGAGCAGGCGGGCCACGCCGCCGCGCAGGCTCGTCGCGGCCATCCCGACCACGCCGTAGCACTCCAGGACCGTCAGACCGACGATCTGGGCGATCACCTCATCGGCGAACGAGACGGAGCCGGACGTGCCCGCTCTGGACGCCGATCCGACGACGCTGACCGACGTGCGCACCATCAGGGAATCAGACGCTCGTTTGGCGCGTGTGGTTGCGTCCGTGCGCCGAATTCATCATCTATACTCCGCCGCCGTGTCCAGAGTATGCGTGATCTGTGCCAAGAAGCCGGGGTTCGGCCATAACCGCAGCCATTCGATGGTCGCGACGAAGCGCCGCTTCAACCCCAACCTCCAGCACATCCGGATCGTGCTCGACGGCTCGCCGACCCGGGCCTACGTCTGCACCCGCTGCCTGAAGGGCGGCAAGGTGCAGAAGGCCGTGTGAGCAGCGCACCGCTGCGGCGAGCCGACCTCGACCCCGATCCGATGCGCGAGTTCGCCGCCTGGTACAGCCAGGCCGCCGACGCGGTGCCGACGCCCGAGGTGGTCGTTCTTGCCACCGCGACGGCGAGCGGGGCGCCCGCCGCGCGGATGGTGCTCCTGAAGGGTTTCGACCAGCGCGGGTTCGTCTTCTACACCAACTACTTCAGCCGCAAGGGCCAGGAGATCGCCCAGAACCCGCGCGCCGCGATGCTGTTCCATTGGGCGCCGCTCGGGCGGCAGGTGCGCATCGAAGGCGCCGTGCACCGCGTCGACGCGGCCGAGTCCGACGCCTACTTCAAGACGCGCCCGCCGGGCAGCCGCTTCTCGGCAGCCGCCTCGCCGCAGAGCCGGCCGGTGCAGAGCCGCTCCGTGCTCGAGGACGCGGTCGGTGCGCTCGTGGCGCGCTACCCCGAGGGCGACGTGCCGCGGCCCGATGAATGGGGCGGCCTGCGGCTCGTGGCGACGCAGTACGAGTTCTGGCAGCACGGCGACGACCGCCTGCACGACCGCTTCCGCTACCGGCGCGACGGCGAGGCGTGGACGATCGAGCGACTGGGTCCGTAAGCGCCTGCCCCGACGACGGCTCTGGCATGCGTCGTCGAGCCTGAACCGGGAGTCGATCGCCGAGCATGGGCTTGACTGGCGCCGGATGACCGTCACGACGGGAATCGCCGCCAACCCCGAGTACGCCGGTCCATATGCGTCCGAGCTGGAAGCGGTGTTTCTGTGCGAGCGGCCGCACGACGTCGAGTTCTTCATCAGCTTCGGGCAGCACCCGCTCGTGGACGTGTGGGAGGTGGACGCCGCTGGGCTTCCGCTCGAGCCTGGCCCGCAGGGGTGGCTGGTCTGCCGTGAGGCGATCGGGCCGGAGCGGGTGCGACTGGCGCACGCCGACGTGACCCCCGGGGAACGAGATCTTGTCGAGGACGAGTAGTTGACGGCCCGCTCGGGTCGGCCATAGGCCGGAACCAGTGAATAACCGTGCCTGGCACCGTCTATTCACGGCCGAGAACCGCCCGCACGCCCGGCAGCGGGCCGCCGAGCAGCGCTGCGGCGCGGGAGCAGTCGAGGCGGCAGTCGCGTGGCCTGTGCGGCGCGGTCTCGGCGCTCGTCGTCGTGCGCAGGTGATCGCTCGGACGGCCGTTGGCCGCGGCCACCAGGCAGGCGAACTCGTAGCGGCTGACGCCGTCTGCTCCGGCCAGGTGCAGCGGCCCGGCGGCCGGCATCTGCGCGAGCGCGAGCAGGGCCCGCGCCAGATCGCCGACCTGCACCGGGCAGCGCAGCTCGTCGGTGAAGAAGGCCAGATCCGCGCGGCCGTCGACCACGTCCAGGATGCGCCGCTCATGGCCCGAGAGCACCTCACCGCCGTAGATCAGCGAGGTGCGCACGACCGTCGCCGCCGGATGCGCCCGCAGCACCGCCCGTTCGGCCGCGGCCTTCGAGCGGCCGTACTCGATCACAGGCTCGGCGGGGTCATCCTCGCGATAGGGCCTGCCGGCGCCCCCGGCGAACACCAGGTCGGTCGAGACGTGGATCAGCCGCGCCCCGGCCGCGGCGGCCGCGGTCGCCACGTTCGCCGAGCCCTCCACGTTGGTGGCCCAGGCATCCGGCCCGTCCTGCAGGTAGGCGGTGTGGATGACGCAGCCGGGCCGGAGCTCCGCGACGAGCGCCGCGACCGCGGCCGGGTCGCGCACGTCGAGCGGCACCGGGCCGGGGCTGCGATGGCTCGTCCCGGCCACCGCCCAGCCGGCGTCCGCAGCCCGGCGGACGACCTCGCCGCCCAGGTATCCCGAGCCGCCGGTGACGAGCAGCCGCGGGGCGCTCACATACGACGGCCGCGCGGCAGCGCGCGCATGAGCTGGGCCATCTCGACCGCCGCATCGGCGGCCTCGGCGCCCTTGTTCCCGGCGCTTCCGCCGGCGCGCTCCGCCGCCTGCTCGAGCGTGTCGGTGGTGAGCAGGCCGAAGCTGACCGGGAGGCCCGTGTCGAGCGACGCCTGGATCACGCCGCGCGAGGCCTCGCTGCAGACGTACTCGAAGTGCGGGGTGTCGCCGCGGACGACGCATCCGAGCGCGACGACCGCCTGGTGGCCGCCCGCCTCGGCGAGCCGCCTGCACGCGAGCGGCAGCTCCCACGCCCCCGGCACGAGCACCACCGTGATCCGGTCACGCGCGATGCCGTGCTCGACGAGCCGCTCGACGGCGCCGTCGAGCAGCTTCTGGACGACGACGGCGTTGTAGCGCGACGCGACCACCGCCACCGCCGGCTCGGCCATCGGCGGCGCGACGATCGTGTGGCACCCCTCGGGCACCGTGCAGCGTCCCCGCGCCCTCCTCGCTCACCGCGGCCGCTCCGTCTCGCCGTCGTCCTTGAGCCGCAGCCCCTGGTGGTGCAGGATGTGGCCCATGCGCTGCTTCTTCGTGCGCAGATACTCCGCGTTGAACGTGTTCGGCTCGGCCTCGATGGGCAGGTGCTCCGTGACCGTGAGCCCGTAGCCGTCCAGGCCCTCGAGCTTGCGCGGGTTGTTCGTCAGGACGCGGATCGAGGTCAGGCCGAGGTCGGCCAGGATCTGGTAGCCGACGCTGTAGTCGCGCGAGTCGACCGGGAAGCCCAGGTGCAGGTTCGCGTCGACCGTGTCGTAGCCGTGCTCCTGCAGCTCGTAGGCGCGCAGCTTGTTCAGGAGGCCGATGCCGCGGCCCTCCTGGGCCAGGTACAGCAGCACTCCCAGGCCGGCCTGAGCGATCTGGGACAGCGCCCGCTCGAGCTGCTCGCCGCAGTCGCACCGGAACGAGCCGAAGACGTCGCCGGTCAGGCACTCCGAGTGCACCCGCACGAGCACGTCGGACTTCCCGGCGACGTCGCCGCACACGAGCGCGACATGCTGCTGGCCGTCGGTCACCGACCGGTAGCCGTAGGCCGCGAACGGGCCGTACTTGGTGGGCATGTCGGCGATCGCGATCCGCTCGACCAGCCGCTCCGTCCGCCGCCGGTAGGCGACCAGGTCGGAGACGGTGATCATCTTGAGGCCGTGGCGGACGCAGTAGGCGGCCAGGTCGGGCACCCGCGCCATCGTGCCGTCGTCGTTCATGATCTCGCAGATCACGCCGGCCGGGGTGAGCCCGGCCAGCCGGGCCAGGTCGACCGAGGCCTCGGTCTGCCCCATCCGCTCGAGCACGCCGTAGCCGCGCGCCCGCAGCGGGAACACGTGCCCCGGCTGGACGAGGTCGCCGGGCTTCGTGGCGGGATCGATCGCGACCCGGATCGTGTGGGCGCGATCGGCGGCCGAGATGCCCGTCGACACCCCCGTGCGCGCCTCGACCGACACCGTGAAGGCGGTGCCGAGCGGCGTCTCGTTGTGGGTCGTCATGGGGTACAGCCCGAGCGCGTCGCAGCGGCTCTCCTCGAGCGCGAGGCAGATCAGCCCGCGGGCGTGCGTGGCCATGAAGTTGATCGCCGTCGGCGGTCACGTGCTGGGCGGCGACCACGAGGTCGCCCTCGTTCTCGCGGTCGGGCGAGTCGACGACGACCACCATGCGGCCGGCCCGGATCTCCTCGATCGCCTCCTCGACCGTGGCGAACGTCGAGGCGTCGATCTCGGGATATGCCTGCAGATATTCGGCTCTGATCGTCATGACGGCTGGTTCGATGGTATCAGCGCCGCGGCCCGGGTCAGCTTCTCGACGTACTTGCCCACCAGGTCGGCCTCGAGGTTCACCCGCGAACCCGGCTCGAGCCGCCCCAGGGTGGTAACCGAGCGCGTGTGCGGGATGAGCGCGACCGAGAACGTGTCGTCGTCGAAGGCGGTCACCGTCAGGCTCACGCCGGAGACGCAGATCGATCCCTTCTCGATCGTGTAGCGCAGCACCGCCTCGGGGGCAGCGAAGGTCACGAGCGTGCCGTCGCCGTCGGGCGCGACCGCCGTCACGGCCCCCACGCCGTCGACGTGGCCCTGCACCCAGTGGCCGCCCAGCCGGTCGCCCATGCGCATGGCCGGCTCGACGTTCACCCGGTCGCCGGGGGCGAGGTCGCCGAGCGTCGTTCGCCGCAGCGTCTCGGCCACGGCATCGAACTCGAGGACGCCGTCGCCGATCGCGACGACCGTGAGGCAGCAGCCCTCGATCGACACCGAGTCGCCGATCCGGCACTCGGCGGCGGTCTCGGCTGCGGCCAGCCGCAGCCGTGCGCCCGCGGGGGTGGCCGCGATCGCATCGATCGTGCCGATCTCGGTGACGATGCCGGTGAACATGGGCTCCTACGGTTCGCGTAGCTCCGTGACGCTCAGGATATCCGGGCCGGATGAGGCCTGGCTCACGGGCTCCGGCAGCGCGACCGCCCGGGTGAAGAGGCCCGGCCCCTGGCCCAGCTCGATCGGTGCGGTGTAGAGCATCAGCCGGTCGATCAGCCCGGCGTCCAGAAAGGCCGTTGCCAGCGTCGCGCCGCCCTCGAGCAGGAGCGCCGAGATCCGCCGCCGCCCGAGCTCGGCCAGCGCTTCGGCCAGGCTCCGGCAGTGCAGCGTCTCGACCCCCGGTGAAGCGATCGGGCGCCGCACCGGGCGCGCACACGACGAGCACCGGCTGTGCCGGCCCGGCGCTCGCCACCAGCCGCGAGCCGGTCGGCAGGCGCGCCGCCCGGTCGAACACGATTCGCAGCGGCTGGCGCTCGGCCGGGGGATCGACATCGCGGGCGGTCAAGAGCGGATCGTCGGCGAGCGCGGTGCCGATGCCGACGGCCACCGCGCCCATCGCCGCGCGCAGCTCGTGCACCTGGGCGCGGCTCTCGGGCGAGGAGATCCAGCGCGGGCCGGCCGGCGAGGCCGTGTGCCCGTCGGCGCTGACCGCCGCCTTGTAGGTGACGTGCGGGCGGCCGAGCAACGAGAGGGTCAGCCACCACGCATTCTGGCGCCGGGCGGCCCGCTCGACATCGCCGCCGGCCACGTCGACCGCGACCCCGGAAGCGCGCAGGCGGGCCGCGCCGGCGCCGTTCACCTTGTCGGTCGGGTCGAGCATCGCGGTGACGACCCGGGCGACGCCGGCCGCGATCAGCGCATCGGCGCACGGGGGCGTGCGGCCGTGGTGGCTGCACGGCTCCAGGTTCACATAGACCGTCGCGCCGCGGGCGTCGCCGGCGCAGCGCAGCGCCGCCACCTCGGCGTGGTCGCCGCCCGGGCGCTCGTGCCAACCCTCGCCGATGACGCGGCCGGCGCGCACGACGACCGACCCGACGACCGGGTTCGGTGCCGCGGTGCGCCGGCCCCGTTCGGCCAGCTCGGCGCAGCGCTGCAGGTGGGCGCGGTCGCCCTCGTCGATCACGGGGCCGTGCGCGCGCCGGCCACCGCCACCCTGTCGGCCAGGTCACGGTAGGCGTCCGCAGGGCTCGCCGCCCCGAAGATCGCCGACCCGGCGACGAGGATGTTCGCTCCGGCCCGGTGGGCGTCGGCGATCGTGGCCCCGTGCACGCCGCCGTCGACCTCGACGGCGACGCCCTCGCGCTGCGATGCGAGCGCGCGCATCCGCGGCAGCCGGTCGAGCGTCGCCGGGATGAACTTCTGCCCGCCCCACCCCGGGTTGACGCTCATGCACAGCAGCACGTCGGCGTACCGGGCCGCCTCGGCGATCGCCTCGACCGGCGTGGCGGGGTTCAGGGTGACGCCGGCCCGGCAGCCGAGATCGTGGATCATCTGCAGGGTGTAGTGCAGGTGCGGGCACGTCTCCACGTGCACGGTGATGCTGTCGGCCCCTGCCTCGGCGAACTGGGCCAGGTGCCGCTCCGGCGCCTCGATCATCAGATGCACGTCGGCGAACCCGTCGTAGGCATGGATCACGTCGGCCACATCGGCGAGCATCTTCGGGCCGAACGTGATCACCGGGACGAAGTGCCCGTCCATGACGTCGACGTGGATCACCCGCGCCCCGGCCTCCATGACCTCCGTCACCTGCTCGCGCACGCGCCCGAAGTCGGAGGAGAGGATCGAGGGCGCAATCTGCACGTCTAGCGGCCAGGAGCGCATCGGCGCCACTGTAGTGGATCGCCCCGCGGGAGCGCTCACGACGCCTCGGCGATGTAGAAGCCGTCCGTGTGGTCACGCTGGGGCAGCGTCTGGCGGCCGCCGGCGACCACGCCCTCGCACTCGTCGCGCCGGATCGTGCACACCGAGTACACGAGCCGGCCGTCGGCCGCGAGCAGGCCGCGGGCGTGGTCGAGCATGCGCCGCTGCAGGGCCGCGACCTCGCGGGCGTCGGCGAGCGTCCGCCGCCAGCGGGCGTCGGGCCGCCCGGCCAGGACGCCGAGACCGGAGCACGGGGGGTCGAGCAGGATGCGGTCGAAGCCGCCCTCGCCGAACTCGAGCGCATCGGCGACGACGACCTCGGCGCAGCTGACGCCCTGGCTCCCAGGGTGCGCTCGAGCGCCGCCGCCCGCCCGGGGTGGCGCTCGACGCAGACCAGGCGTCCGCGATTGCACAGGAGCGCCGCGAGCTGGCCGGCCTTGCCGCCCGGGGCCGAGCACAGGTCGAGCACCCGCATCCCCGGCTCGGGCGCGAGCAGCCGCGCCGCCAGCATCGAGCCGCGCGACTGCGGCCAGATCGCGCCCTCGCGCAGCTCCCGGCTCGCGGCGACGTCGAACGGGGCGTCGAGGACGAGGGCCTCGGGCAGCTCCGGATCGCCGTGTGCGGGGACGCCGAGGTCAAGCGGCTCTGTCCGCAGCGTGTTGACGCGCACGGCGAGCTCGGGCGGCTCGTTCTGCGCCGCCATCAGCGCCTGGGCCTCGGCGTCGCCCAGCATGGCCGTCCACTCGGCGGCGATCCAGTCCGGGTAGGAGTGGCGCAACGGCGGCGGCAGCGTGTCGACCCATGCCGGCCCCGCCTCGGCGATGCGCCGCAGCACGGCATTGGCGAGGCCCGCGGTGTGGCGTCCGGCCACCGCCTTCGCCATGTCGACGGTCTCGTTGACGGCGGCGCGGGCCGGGATGCTCGACGTGAACAGGAGCTGGTAGGCGCCCACGCGCAGGGCCGCGCGCAGGGTCGGCTGGAGCGCGTCGGGCGGGCGGGCGGCGAGCACCTGCATAGCGTGGTCGAGCGTGCGCACGCGCTGCACCGTGCCGTAGGCGAGGCGCATGGCCAGGCGGCGGTCGCGCTCGTCGAGGCCGGCTCGGTCGGCCTCGGGCGGGAACGCGCGATCGGCGTAGGCGCCCTCCTCGAACGTCCGCCGCACGACCTCGTAGGCGACCCGGCGGGCGCTCACGATGCCCGGGTCGGCGGCGATCGCAGCCCGCGCAGGTACTCGCCCGCCGTCATCCTGCGCTTCCCGGCGGGCTGCAGCTCGATGACGTCGACCGCCCCGTCGCCGCACGCGATCCGCAGCCCCTCGACGTCCGCCGATGCCGCGCCGGGATCCCCGCTGCCGGCCGCGGCCCGCGCCCGCCATACCGTGACCGGCAGGCCGTCGAGCTCCGTGCGCGCGCCGATGTGCGGGGCGAGGCCGCGCACCTGGTCGACGATCGCGCGGGCCGGGCGGCTCCAGTCGATGCGCCGGTCCTCGGGCGTGATGCGGGCGGCGTAGGTGGCCTCGCCCACCTGCTCGCGGCCGGTCGTCGCTCCGCGCAGCGCCTGTGCCAGCAGCGGCACGCCGAGATCGAGCGCGCGCTCGGCCACCGTGCCCGCATCGTCCTCGGGGCCGATCGGGAACCGCTCGAGGCCGTGGATCGGGCCGGCGTCGAGCGCCGCCACGAGCTCGATCACGGCCACGCCGGTCTCGGTGTCCCCCGCCATCACGGCACGCTCGATCGGGGCCGCGCCGCGCCAGCGCGGCACGAGCGACGGATGCAGGTTGAAGAGTGGGTAGGCGCCCAGGAGCGGTGGCTTCAGGATCTGGCCGAACGCGACGACCACGCCGACGTCGACCGCGGGCGGATCGGTGCTGACGCGCTCGGCCTGCAGCAGCGGCAGTCCGAGGGCGCTCGCGGCGGCGGCGACGGGCGGCTGGGCCGTGCGCCGCCCGCGGCCGGCGGGACGGTCGGGCTGCGAGACGACCACGGCGATGTCGGTGCCGTGGTCGCGGACGAGGCGCTCCAGTGCGCCGGCGCCGAACGCCGACGTGCCGAAGAACGCGACGCTCACGCCTTCAGGCGCAGCTCCTTCAGAGCCGCGCGGCGATCCTCCTTCGGCGCCCGGTCGATGATGAGCACGCCGTCCAGATGGTCGAGCTCGTGCTGGATCACGCGCGCCTCGAGCCCCTCGGCCTCGACCTCGACCGGCAGGCCGGACTCGTCGAGGCCGCGCGCGACCACGCGCACGTGCCGCTCGACGGGGACGGTCACCTCGCCGCCCAGGAGCGAGAGGCAGCCCTCGGTGTCGATGTCCGTCTCGTCGGACGTCTCCCCCAGCTCGGGGTTGATCAGGACGTGCACGGGCTCGTCCGCGCCGGACGCGGTACACGAACACGCGCTGGAGCACGCCGATCTGGGGCGCGGCAAGGCCGACACCGTGCGAGCGGCGCATCACGTCGGCCATCCGCTCGACCAGGCTGCGGACGTCGTCGTCGACGGCCGGAATCGCCCTCGCGGGCACCCGCAGCGCGGGATCGGGGTACTGGCGCACGAGCTGCATCGCCATCGCGTGGTGGGCCCGCCGCTCCCGCTCCCGCTCACGTTCGCGGGCGGCGGCGAGCTCGGGATCGGGCTCCGGCTCGTGCTCCTCGATGAGGTCGGTCTCGGTCTCTTCCATACCGGCGGGAATGCTACCCAGCCGCTTTCGCTGAGGCGATATCGGCTGTCGGCAGCACCTCGGCGTATCCGTCCGCGAGGGCGGCGACGAAGGCGGTATGGACGTCGGCGGCCGGGATCGAGCGACCGCCGAACTCGAGCGGCATCGTCGCGCAGGCGTCGTGCGCCAGCGTGGTCTCGAAGCCGAGATCGACCGCCGCCCGAACGGTGGCGTCGACGCACATCGAGGTCATCATGCCGCAGACGACGAGGCTCGAGATGCCCGCGCCGCGCAGATGGCCCTCGAGCGGCGTGTCGAGGAAGCTGTTCGGGTTGGCCTTCTGGAACACGGTCTCGCCGGCGGCGGGCCGCACCGTCTCGTGGATCTCGACGCCGTCGGTGCCGGGGGCCATGAAGGCGGCGTCGGGGGCGTCCCACACGTGCTGGATGTGCACCACGGGCTCGCCGGAGGCGCGGAACGCGTCGAGCAGCTCACGCGCGTGGGCGGCGGCCTGCTCGGGACCCTCGAGCGGGTTGCGCCCGCCGGGGAAGTAGTCGTTCTGGATGTCGACGATCACAAGGGCTCTGGTCATGCCCGCACCCTACCGGAACGCCTCCCGGATGCCGTGAATACACGGGGTCTGACCCCGTGTATTCAGCCGAACGACTGGGGGTCGACGTCGACGACCGCCGTCGCGCCGGCCCTCCGCAGGTCGGGGGCGAGGTCGCGCAGCAGGCCGCGCAGGACGGCGGCCGCGCGCGGTGCCGCCGTCGTCTTGATGAGCACGTGGCTGCGGCTGCGGTCGCGCAGCCGCTGCAACGGCGCGGGGCCGAGCACGATGTCGCCCGCGAGCGCCGGCGCGGCGGCGGCGGCGATGGCGGCGGCGACGTCGCTCGCAACGCCCGCGGACTCCGCCGCCGCGAGCACCCGCACCAGGCGCCGGAACGGCGGGTAGTCGAGCTCGCGCCGGCGCTCCAGCTCGCCTTCGATGAACTCGGCCACTGCGTGCCGCGCTGCCAGCACCACCGGCCGCAGCTCAGGGCTCCAGGTCTGGATGAGGACGCGGCCGCGGGGATCGCCGGGCCGGCCCGGACGGCCCGCGAGCTGCGTCAGGAGGCCGAAGGTGCGCTCCTCGGCGCGGAAGTCGGGGATGGCAAGGGCGAGGTCGGCGTCCAGCACGGCCGCGAGCGACACCCCCGGCATGTCATGGCCCTTCGCCACGAGCTGCGTTCCCACCAGAACGGCCGCCGTCGCCCGCCGGAAGGCCCGCAGCGTCGCCTCCGGCTCGCCGGGCCGGGCGGCGACGTCGGCGTCCAGGCGCATCACCTCCACCCGGGGGAAACGGCTCTTGAGCTCGTCCTCGACGCGGGTCGTGCCCGCGCCCAGGTGGGCCAGGTCGACCGAGCCGCACGTCGCGCACGCCCGCGGCAGCGGCTCGGAGGCGCCGCAGTGGTGGCAGACCAGGCGGCGGCCGTGGAGGACGAGCGAGACGTCGCAGCGGGCGCAGCGCCACGTGCGCCCGCACGTGCGGCAGTGGATCGCCGAGGCCGCCCCGCGCCGGTTCTGGAGCAGGATGGCGCGGCCGCCGTTGTCGTCGATGCGCGCCAGCGCGTCGATCAGCGGCCGGGTGAGCGGGTAGCCGCCGTCGGCGCGCAGGTCGACGATGTCGACCAGGGGCAGCGGCCCCCCCACCCGGGTCGAGAGACTGACCCGCCGCAGGATGCCGTACCAGGACTCCGGCCGCGGGGTGGCGCTGCCGAAGATGCAGACGGCGGCCTGCAGGCGCGCGCGCTTGGCCGCGACCCGGCGGGCGTCGTAGCGCGGGTCGGCCTCGTGCTTGTAGGAGGCGTCGTGCTCCTCGTCGACGACGATCACGCCCAGGTCGGGCACGGCGGCGAAGATCGCCGAGCGCGCCCCCACCACCACCCGGGCCTCGCCGGCCGCGATGCGGCCGTGCTCGGAGCCGCGCCGCGCGGGCGAGATGCCGCTGTGCAGGACCGCCACCGTGTGCCCGAAGCGGGCGATGAAGCGGGCGGCCGTCTGGGGGGTGAGCGCGATCTCGGGCACGAGCACGATGGCACCGCGCCCCTTCTCGAGCGCGGCGTCGATCGCGCGCAGGTACACCTCGGTCTTGCCCGACCCGGTGACGCCGTGCACGAGCACGTCGCCGCCTCCGGCCGCGAGCGCCTCGGCGCAGGCGGCGACGGCCAGCTCCTGCTCCGGCGTGAGCGTCACCCGCACATCGTCGGCCGCCGCGCGCGGTGCCGGGTCGAGCGCGACGAGGCCGCGCTGCGCCATCCTGCGCACCGTGTCGCGGGTGGTGCCGGCCGCCGCGACCAGGTCGGAGAGCGGCAGCGGTGCGAGGCCGACGTGGGCGAGCACCTCGGCCTGACGGCGGGTCGCGCCCTCCATGCTCACGAGCCGCACCCACGGATCGGGCGCCCGCACGCCGGCCGGCGGCGGGATCACCAGTCCGACGGCGCGCGAGAGCGTTGAGGCGTAGGTCGCCGCGATCCACTCGGCCAGATCGAGCAGTGGCTCTGGCACCGACCCGGTCACCCCGAGCACAGGCTTGAGCCCGTCACCGTCCCCGTCGCGCACCTCGGTCACCACTCCCCGCACCGTGCGCGCCCCCAGCTCGACGTCGACGAGCGCGCCCCGCTTCACCCCGGCCGCCGCCCGGTAGTCGAACGCATGGTCGACCGCCCGGGCGGTGACCATCGGGTGCACCCGCGCGATCACGCCCTGGTCGTGAAATCGATCACGACCGGGACGCCCTCGAGGCCCAGGCGGCGGCGGATCTGGTTCTCGACGAAGTAGCCGTAGTCGCGGGTCACCAGGCTGCGGTCGTTGGTGACGATGCGAAACCGGGGCGGCCGGGTGCGGTACTGGGTCGCATACAGCATGTTCAGGCGGCGGCGGCCGTCGCGCGGCGGCTCGCGCATCGCCGTGATCTCGGCCATCGCCCGGTTGAGCTGACCGGTGGGGATGCGCGAGGCGTAGCGGTCGAACAGCTCCTCGACGGCGTCCAGCAGCCGCTCGACGTTTCGGCCCGTGACCGCAGAGGAGGTCACGATGGCCGGGCGCTGGCGCAGCTTCCCGCCCAGCCGCTCGGCCACGTCCTCGACCGTCGTCTCGGCGATGTCCCACTTGCTGAGCACGACGATCGTCGCGCAGCCGGCCTTGCGGGCCTCGTCGGCCACGGCCAGGTCGCCCTCGACCAGGCCCTCGGAGGCATCGATCAGGACGAGGGCCACGTCGGCCCGCTCGGCCGCCGCCAGTGCCCGCACCTCGCTGTAGTACTCGACGCCCTGGCGGTGGCGGCGCTTGCGGCGCAGGCCGGCGGTGTCGATCAGGCGGAAGCGCCGATCGCCGCGCTGGAACGGCGTATCGATGGCGTCGCGGGTCGTCCCGGGCACCTCCGACACGATCACCCGGGGCCGGCCCAGGATCGCGTTCAGAAGCGACGACTTGCCCACGTTCGGCCGGCCCAGGATGGCGACGGCGATCTCGTCGGTGCGGTCGTCGACCGGGCGGCCGCCGCCCTCGACGGCGTCCAGCCGCTCGACGATCGCGTCCAGCAGCTCCCCCGTGCCCCGGCCGTGCAGGGCCGAGACCGGGATGGGATCGCCCAGGCCGAGACGGTGCAGGTCAAGCGCGGCCGCCTCGTGGGCGGCGTCGTCGACCTTGTTCGCCACGACGACGATCGGCCGGTGCGAGCGGCGCAGGATCTGGGCGATCTCCTCGTCGCCCGCGGTGAGCCCGGCGCGGGCGTCGATCACGACGGCCACCACGTCGGCCTCCTCCACCGCCCGCCGGGCCTGCTCGGCGACCTGGGCCTGCATCGGCGAGTCGTCGCCCACATCCAGGCCGCCGGTGTCGATCAGGACGAAGTCGTGCCCGCGCCAGTCGCAGGCCATCTCGTTACGGTCGCGGGTGACGCCGGGGCGCTCGTCGACGACGGCGTGCCGCGACGAGGTCAGCCGGTTCACGAGCGTCGACTTGCCCGCGTTCGGGAACCCGACCACGGCGACGACGCCCACCCGCTGCGCGGAGGCGCTCATACCGCCTGCTCGTACATGCCGCGGATCTCGGCCATGAGCTCGTCGGCCGTCTCGCGGTAGGCCTGGGCCGCGCCGCCGATCGCCACGCGCATACCGGCGCTGCGCGCCGAAGCGGATGTGCACACGGCGGCCCGGGCGCCAGTCGCGGGTGCCGCGGATCGCGACGGGCACCACCGGCACGTCCTCGACCACGGCGCAGCGGCCCGCGCCGGCCTTCGCGCCCTCGAGCTCCGCCTGGCGGTGGCCCTGGATGAAGATGCCGACCGCGCCGCCCGCCTCAAGGGTGTCGTGCACTGTGCGCAGCGCGTCGCGGTCGGCCTCGCCACGGCGCACCGGGAAGGCGCCGCCCCAGGCGATGATCGGCCCGAGGACGGGGACGCGGAAGAGCTCGGTCTTTGCCATGTAGCGGATCGTGCGCGCCTGCACCTGGCCGACCGCCGGGATGTCCCACCACGACGCATGGTTGGAGACGAGCAGCACGGGGCCCGACCTGGGGACGTTCTCGGCGCCCTGCACGACGGGGCGCAGCACGACGCGGACGAGCGTGCCGAGCACGAGCCGCAGCCACCGCCACGAGCGGTCGTAGCGGGCCAGTTCGGCCGCGGTCACGCCGCCGCCTCGACGAGCTGCAGCACCCGCTCGACGGCCTCGGAGACCGAGAGCGCGGACGTGTCGATCACGTGGGCATCGGGGGCCGGGGCGAGCTGTTCGGCATCACCCCGGTCGCGGGCGGCGATCGTCTCGCCCACCTCGGCGGTGCCGAGCCCGAGGTCGGCCGCCCGGCGCGCGGCGCGCGCCTCGAGCGATGCGGTCAGGTACACCTTGACGGCGGCGTCGGGGCAGACGCGCGTGCCGGTGTCGCGGCCTTCGAGGACGGCGTCGTGGGCGAGCGAGCGCTGCCGCGCACGCATCCGCTCGCGCACCTGGGGATGGCGCGAGACCGCGCTCACCCGGGCCGACACCGCCTCGCTGCGCAGGTCGACGGGCGCGGTGGGCGCGGTGCCCACGAGGGCGGCGAGGGCGGCGCCGTCGCCCGGGTCGATGCCATGCTCCATCGCGGCCGCCGTCAGCTCGCGGTACATCGACCCGGTGTCGACGTAGCGGTACCCGAGGCGATCGGCCACCGCGCGTGCGACCGTGCTCTTGCCCGCGCCGGCGGGCCCGTCGATCGTGATCACCACCGCGCCTCCACCGCGACGACCGGGGACAGTCCCCAGCCGCCGCCGGTCATGCCGTCACCCCGGCCAGGCGCTCGGAGAAATCCGGGAAGCTCACGCCGAGCGCGTCGCAGCCGTGCACCTCGACGCCGTGCTGCGAGCACACGCCCGCGACCGCGCCGAGCATCGCCACCCGGTGGTCGCCGGCGGCGTCGACGCTGCCGCCGCGCAGGCGGGTGGGCACGCCGCGGATGCGGAAGCCGTCCTCGAGCGCCTCCACATGGCCGCCGACCGCGTTCAGCGCCTCGGCCACCGTGGCGATGCGGTCGGACTCCTTCACCCGCAGCTCGCCCGCCCCGCGGATGACGGTGACGCCGTGGGCAAAGCACGCGAGCAGGGCCACCAGCGGCAGCTCGTCGATCAGCGCGGGCACGAGCTCGGGCTCGACCTCGGTCGCGATGAGCTCGGCCGGGCGCACCTCGATGTCGGCCACCGGCTCGGCGCCGGCCAGGCGGCGGTTGAAGATGCCGACGCGCGCGCCCATCCGCTCCATCACCGTCAGCAGGCCCGTCCGGGTCGGGTTGATGCCGACGCCGCGCAGCGTCAGCCCCGAGCCGTTGACGATGGTGGCGGCGACGACGAACGGGGCCGCCGACGAGAAATCGCCGGGCACCTGCACCTCGTCCAGGTGCAGGCTCGCCACCGGCGACACGGCCACCCGGCCGGGCCGGCGGTCGACGGGCGCGCCCGCCTGGCGCAGCATCCGCTCGGTGTGGTCGCGCGTCGCCACGGGCTCCTCGACGATCGTCACCCCGCGGTCGGCGAAGAGGGCGGCCAGAAGGACGCAGGATTTCACCTGCGCGGAGGCCACCGGCAGCCGGTACGTGATCGGCGTGACCGCCCCGGACACGTGCATCCGCACCGGCGGGCAGCCGTCGGTCGTCTCGAGCGCCACGCCCATCTGGCCCAGGGGGTCGGCGATCCGGCCCATCGGCCGGCGGCGGATGCTGGCGTCGCCGTCCAGGACGAACTCGCCGATCTGGCCGGCCAGCACCCCGGGCAGGAGCCGCATGAGCGTGCCCGCGTTCTCGACGTCGATCCGCTCGGCGGGCGCGCGCAGGCCGCGCAGGCCGACGCCGTGGATCCGCAGCGCCCCGGCGTCCGGCCCCTCGATCTCGACCCCGAGCGCGCGCATCGCCTTCACGGTCGCCATCGTGTCCGCCGAGGCGCCGAAGCCCTCGACCGCCACGACGGCGTCGCAGAGCGACGCGATCATCACCGCGCGGTGGCTGATCGACTTGTCGCCGGGCACGGCCAGCTCGCCGGAGATCGCCCCCGCCGGCGAGAAGCGGCCCTCTGGGCTGGCGCTCATCCCTCCACCGCCGCCGTCGCCACCGCGCCGTAGCCCTGCGCGTCGAGCAGCTCGACCGCGCGCTGGGCCTGCTCCTCGCCGGCGACGAGCACGACGACGGTGCCGCCCACGTCGGCCGACATGTGGTGCAGCTCGAAGTCCTCGATGTTGATGCCCTCGGCGCCGAGCGCCTGGGTGATCCCGGAGAGCACGCCCGGCCGGTCGGGCACGTGCACGCGCACGCGGAAGAGCTCCTCGGGGACGGCCGGATAGGCCGCCTGCAGCAGCCGGCGGCGGTTGCCGGCGGCCTCGGCCACCCAGCGGGCGACGAAGCCCGCGTCGTCGCGCTCGAGCGCCCGCGTGAGCTCGTCGATGCGGCGCGTGTGCTCGCGCAGGCCGTCGAGCAGCGCGTCGCGGTTGTCCAGGAAGATGTCGACCCAGATGCGGGCGTTCGCGCCCGCGACGCGGGTCATGTCGCGGAACGACCCGCCGACCGCCGCGAGCGGATCGTGGCCGTCGACGCGGCCCGCGCCGGCCTGGTTCATGAGCACGT
The DNA here is from genome assembly GCA_963813245.1 of uncultured Actinomycetes bacterium. Classification (GTDB taxonomy): domain Bacteria; phylum Actinomycetota; class Thermoleophilia; order Gaiellales; family JAICJC01; genus JAICJC01. The sequence continues at coordinate 402,603 of CAWEYE010000006.1, read as the reverse complement.
TAGCGATCGCGTGCGGCAGGTGGCTCGTGAGCGCCACCAGCCGGTCGTGGGCGTCCGGGTCGATCGCGACCGGCCGCGCGCCCAGCCCGGCGACGAAGGCGTGCAGGCGCCGGTGGCAGGCGGCATCGGTGGCGGCGACCGGCGTCAGGAACCAGGTCGCGCCCGCGAACAGATCGGCGCGGGCGTTGCGGACTCCCCGCGCCTCCGACCCGCACACAGGGTGTCCGCCGACGAATCGCGGATTGGCGCCCGCGGCCGCCATCAGCCGCGCCTTCGTCGAGCCGACGTCGGAGACCGCGCAGCCGTCAGCCGTGGCCTCGAGCGTGCGCGCGACCAGCTCGGGCAGGCGAGCGACCGGGCCGCAGACGACGGCGATCTCGGCATCGGCAACGGCCGCCTCGAGCGAGCCCTCGACGCGGGCGGCGGCGGCCCGCTCGAGCCCGGCCGCGGCGGCATCCGGGTCGGGGTCGAACGCGACCACCTCGTCGCCGCGCTCCGCGGCGGCCAGGCCGACCGAGCCGCCGATCAGGCCGAGGCCGACGACGGCGACTCGCATCAGGTCACTCCTCCCGCCGACTTCTGCGACCGCATCAGCTCGGCCAGACGGAAGGCCAGATCGAGCGACTGGCGCGCGTTCAGGCGTGGGTCGCACAGGGTGTGGTAACGGACGCTCAGCTGATCCTCGAGCACCTCCTCCGCACCCCCCAGGCACTCGGTCACGTCCTCGCCGGTGAATTCGAGATGCACACCGCCCGGCCACACGCCGCTCTCGCGGCAGACGGAGAAGAACCCGCCGATCTCGGCCATGATGTCCTCGAACCGGCGCGTCTTGTAGCCGGCCGCGGTGCGGAAGACGTTCGCGTGCATCGGGTCGCAGGCCCACACCACCGGGTGGCCGGCCTCGGTCACCGCCTGCACGATCGGCGGCAGCGCGTCGGCGACGCGGCCGGCGCCCATCCGGCAGATCAGCGTGAGGCGGCCGGGCGTGCGGTCGGGGTCGAGCCGCTCGCACAGGTCGAGCACGTCGGCCGGGGTCGCGGTGGGGCCGATCTTGCAGCCGAGCGGGTTGCCGACGCCGGCGAAGAACTCGGCGTGGGCGCCGTCCGGCGTGCGCGTGCGCTCGCCCACCCACAGCATGTGCGCGGAGCAGTCGTACCAGCGCCCGGTGAGCGAGTCGCGCCGGGTCAGCGCCTCCTCGTAGTCGAGCAGGATGCCCTCGTGGCTCGTCCACACGTCCACCTCGTGCAGCCGCCGCTCGCGCTCGAGGTCGATGCCGCAGGCCGCCATGAACGCCAGCGCCCGCTCGATCTCCGAGGCGATGCGCTCGTACCGGCGCCCCTCCGGCGAGCTGGCGACGAACTCCTGGTTCCACAGGTGCACCTTGGTCAGGTCGGCGAACCCGCCCTTCGTGAACGCCCGCAGCAGGTTGAGCGTCGCCGCCGACTGGTGGTAGCCCTGCACCATGCGCTCCGGGGTCGGGGGTGCGGGCCGCGAGCGTGGGCGCCTCGTCGTGCACCATGTGACCGCGGAAGCTGGGGAGCTCGACGCCGTCGACCACCTCGACCGGCGAGGAGCGCGGCTTCGTGAACTGGCCGGCGATGCGCCCGACCTTGGCCACGGGCAGCATCGCGCCGTAGGTCAGCACCGCCGCCATCTGCAGCATGATCTTCAGCTTCTCGCGGATCGTGACGGCCGAGAAGTCGCCGAACGACTCGGCGCAGTCGCCCGCCTGCAGCAGGAAGCCGCGCCCGGCGGCGACCTCGGCCAGCGTCGCCGCAGGTTGCGCGCCTCGCCGGCGAACACGAGCGGCGGCATCCCGAGCAGCCGCTCGCGCACCTCGTGGGCACGCTCGGCGTCGGGCCACTCCGGCTGCTGCTCGGCGGGGATCGACCGCCACGACGACGGCGACCAGGTGGACGGTGGGGCTGCCATTTGAGCCGCATCCTACCGATGCGCCTGCCGGCGAAGGCCCGGCCGGCGTTGGCTACAGTGGCCGCACCCATGACCCGCGTCTTCTCCGGCATCCAGCCCACGGGCCAGAAGCATCTCGGCAACTACATCGGCGCGATCCGCCACTACGTCACCGACCAGAGCCTGGGCGAGGCGTTCTACTGCATCGTCGACCTGCACTCGATCTCGGTGCCCTACGACGCGGCGACGCTGGCCGAGAACACCCTCGACACCGCCGCGACCCTGCTCGCCGCCGGCCTCGAGCCGGACCGCTGCACGCTCTTCGTCCAGAGCCATGTGCACGAGCACGCCGAGGGCGCGTGGCTCCTGGGGTCGGTGGCGACCTTCGGCGAGCTGCGGCGGATGACCCAGTTCAAGGACAAGAGCGAGGGCCGCGAGTCGGTCTCGGTCGACCTCTTCACCTACCCGGTGCTGCAGGCCGCCGACATCCTGCTCTACCTGACCGACCGCGTGCCGGTCGGCGACGACCAGCGCCAGCACCTCGAGCTCGCCCGCAACGTCGCCCAGCGCTTCAACTCCCGCTACGGCGAGACCTTCCGGCTGCCCGAGGCGGCCATCCCCAGCGCCGGCGGCCGGGTGATGGACCTGCAGGAGCCGACCCGCAAGATGTCGACGACGGGCGGGACGCCGCAGGGCACGGTGCTCGTCATCGATCCGCCCGACGTGGTCGCCAAGAAGGTGCGCTCGGCGGTGACCGACTCCGGCCGCGAGGTGCGCCGGGGCGAGGGCAAGGAGGGGATCGCGAACCTGATCGAGATCTTCGGCATCGCCAGCGGGCGCACCCCCGAGCAGGTCGAGGCCGCCTACGACGGCTCCGGCTACGGCCAGTTCAAGACCGATGTCGCCGAGGCCGTGGTCGAGTACCTGCGGCCCGTGCGCGAGCGCTACCTGGAGCTGCGCGCCGACCCGGCCCATCTGCGGGCGGTGCTCGCCGCCGGCGCCGAGCGGGCCGAGACGGTGGCGGCCGCGACGATCGGCCTCATCAAGGAGCGGATGGGGTTCGTGCCGAGAGGCTAGAGCCGGCTTTTGGCGCGGCGTCCGCGAGCAGGCGCGGGAGCGCTTGAGATCGGCGGCAGGGCGGTTCGGCGGGACAGTGTCCAATTGACATCCACTGTGGATGTCAATTGGGAGTTCGGGGATACTCGAGGCGTGGCTGCCGGATCACATGGCTCGGCGGTGCGCTGGGGTGCCCGCACGTTGATCGCAATTGTGCTCCTGTCAGTGGCGGCCGTCGTGACGGATGTCGCCTGGCTCTCGCCGGATGCGGTCGGCATCGAGGACGCGTCGACGGTCGGGCTCGGCTTGCTCGTCGGCCTGTTCGGGCTCGTGTTGCTGCAGCTCGCGCGCTGATTCAGGCCGAGGCGATGACCTCCACGGCCGCCCGCTCGCCGGCGCGCACGGCGCCCTCCATGAAGCTCGGCAGCGGCGACGTCTCGGCGCCCGCGTAGTGCACCCGGCCATCGGGCTCGCCGAGCCTCGCCCCCCAACCGCGCAGCTCACCCGGCGCGAAGATCAGGTAGCTGCGCGGATAGGGCACGCGCACCACCCGCTCCAGGCCGACGCCGAAGCAGGCGCGCACCGCCTCGGCGACGGCGCGGTCGGCGAGCGCCCGCGGCTGGCGCAGCAGCCAGGCGGCGGGCGCCGACCCGACGAAGCTCCCCAGGGTGCGCGGCCCGTGGCGGTAGGCGTAGCCGATCGCCGTATCGGTGACCACCGCTGCGGGAGCCTCCCGCGGCAGGTCGGAGGCGAGCACCAGCAGGGACTTGACGGCGATCCCGTAGCGGCCGACGGGCGCACGAAGCAGCCCGGCGATGCGGGCGCGCGCGTGCAGTGGCACTGCGATCACGACGTCCCGGGCCAGAAGCGGTGCGGCCCCCGGCGAGTCGACCACGACCCCGCCGGGCCGCGCGTGCACCGCCGCGACCCTGCGGCCCAGCCGCACCCGCGGGCCGAGGCGGGCGGCGATCCGCTCGGCGAAGCCGCCGGCCCCGTCGCGGAAGCGCAGCTCGGAGCCGTCGCCGGATCCTCCCCGGGCGGCGCTCTTGACCGCGAGCGCGAGCAGCGACATCGCCCGCAGCGGCACCGTCGAGGCGGTCACCGAGACCGCGGTCTCGCAGACGGCCCGCTCGTGGGCATCGGCGCCCTGCGCGCGCAGCCAGTCGTCGACGGTCACCGCATCCGCATCCGCATCCGCGCCCCGGTCGGGCGCGGCGCCGAGCCGCTCGAGCTCCGCACCGAGGTGCAGATATGCGCCCTGCGCCCGCGCGAAGCGCCGCCCCGCCACGTGCCACACGACCGGCACCGGGCCGTGGTCGCCCCAGCCGACGGCCGAGAGCCGCAGGCCGGCTCCGACCTCGGCGGCGATGCGGCGCAGGGCCGTGTTGGCCAGATCGACGGCCTCGCCGCCGGCCTCGAAGCGCACGCCGGCCGCCGCCGGCGTCCACACGCGGCCGCCGACCCGGTCGGATGCCTCCAGCACGACCACGTCCGCACCGGCGGCAGCCAGGCGGTGGGCGGCCGTGAGCCCCGAGAGGCCGGCGCCGACGACGACGGCGTCATGCACGCCGCAGCGCCTCCACCTCGCCGTCTGAGAGCGTCCGCCACTCGCCGGGGCCGAGGTCGCCGAGCGCGAGCCCGGCGTAGCGGGAGCGATGCAGCGCCCGGGCGGGGTGACCGACCGCGGCCAGCATCCGCCGCACCTGCCGGTTTCGGCCCTCGTGAATCGTGATCTGCACCTTGCCCTTCCCCGCCATCCGCACCGTCGCCGGGGCGGTCGGGCCGTCGTCGAGCTGCACCCCCTCGCGCAGCCGCCGCAACACCGCCGGCGGCGGGTCGACGGCGACGGTGGCGACATAGGTCTTCGGCACCCCGTGGCGCGGGTGCATCAGCCGGTCGGCCAGGCCGCCGTCGTTGGTCAGGAGCAGCGCCCCGGTCGTCTCGCGGTCGAGCCGCCCGACCGGAAACAGGCGCACCGGTGCGGGCACGAGGTCGATCACCGTCGGCCGCCCGTGCGGGTCGCTGGCAGTCGTGACCACCCCGGCCGGCTTGTGCAGCAGCACCACCATCTCGGCCTGGACGCTCACGGGCTGCCCGTCCACCCGCACGTCGTCGCCGGCGCCGATCACCGTCCCCACCTCCGCCGGGGCGCCGTTCACGGTCACGCGGCCCGCCCGGATGTACTCGTCGGCCGCCCGGCGCGACGCCACTCCCGCCGAGGCCAGGTAGCGGTTAAGCCTGACCGGCACGCTGGTCGGAAACCACGTGCAGCCGTGCCCGCAACGCCTCGTGATCGGCATCCGGCAGGTCGAAGTCGCCCAGGCCGGGCAGGCTCGGGAGCCCCTCCTCGAGGCCGAACGTGCGCTCGAACAGATTGGTGGTGCGGTAGAGCACGGGCTGGCCGGGGGTCTCGCCGCGGCCCGACTCCTCGATCAGGCCGCGCTCGAGCAGGCCGGCGACCGCGGAGTCGGCGGCGACGCCGCGGATACGGGCGATCTCCGGCCGCGACACCGGCCCCAGATAGGCGACCACCGCCAGCGTCTCGGTAGCGGCCTGGCTGAGCGAGCGCGACTGCGCCCGGTTGACCAGGCGCGCGCACGCTGCCGCGGTCGTCTGCGACGCGCGGAAGCCGTAGCCGCCCGCGACCCGCTCGAGCACCACTCCCGACCGGCCTTCGCCGTAGCGATCGCCGAGGGCGTCGAGCGCCCGTTCGATGCGCGCCTCCGGCGACTCGGTGAGGGCCGCGAGCTCACGCACCGACAGCGGCTCGGAGGCGACGAACAGGAGCGCCTCGACCGTGTGCGTCAGCTCGGCCATCAGGCGATCGCCCGCGCGCCGGTGGGCGCTCCCCGGCGGGTGACGACGATGGGCGCGAACACGTCCGGCTGCTCGGGAACGACCTCGCCGCTCTTGTACAGCTCGAGCACGGCCAGGAACGCGGCCGCCTGAGCCAGCCGGTCGAGGCCGGCGACGGCCTCGTCAAAGCCGAACGCGCGCCGCTGCGTGAGCAGGCGGCGAAACTCGTCCAGGAAGTGGCTGACCGGGACCAGCCGGCGCCGCACGACGCTCAGATCGATCTCCGGCGGCGGCGTGAGCAGCCGGCCCATCGCCGCGTGCAGCGCCCACGGATCCTCGGAGAACGGCACCACCTCGGGCTGCGGCCGCGGCGCGAGCGGAGCCGGCCCGGCCCGGAAAACGCGCACCTCCTCGCCGGCGCGGGCGGTCAGCCAGCGCGCGGCGGCGGCGAAGCGGCGGTACTGCATGAGCCGGGCGAGCAGCTCCGCCTCGGCCTCCTCGGCGGTGAACGGCTCCTCGTCGTCCTCCTCGCCGGGGAAGAGCAGGCGCACCTTGATCTCGAGCAGGGCCGCGATCAGCACCAGGAACTCGCTGGCCGACTCGAGGTCGAGCACGCCGTCGTCGTAGGCGTGCTCGATGTAGGCGACGACCACCTCGGCGATCGGCAGCTCGGCCAGCTCGATCTCCTCGCGCATGACGAGCGCGAGCAGCAGGTCGAACGGGCCCTGGAACACGTCCAGGTCGAGCATCAGGTCGGAGACGATCATGAATGCCGGATTCTAGGGCCGCAATCGGCCAGATTCACACGAGCGCGGCGGCCCCCAGGAGCGCCCTCGCCTCGGCCAGGAAGTCGCCGTCGGGCCGCACCCGGAAGCCGGGGCCGAGCCGCAGCATCTTCGGCCCCGCCGAGGTGTGCACCTCGAGCTCGACCGGCGCCTGGCCGGGGTACTCGCCGATCAGCGTCTTCAGCTCGTCCATCACGCCCGCGGGCACCACCCGCGCATCGACGCGCAGGCGCACGACCTCCTGGTCGGGTACGGCGTCGAACGGCGTCACCTCGACGGCGAGCAGCTGCACCTTGCCCTCGGAGCGGCGGTCGACGCGGCCCTTCACGAGCACGATCGCATCGGCTCGCAACGTCGTCCGGCATAGCTCCCAGGTGCTCGCGAAGACGACCACCTCGGCAGTCGAGGTGACGTCGTCGAGCTCGGCGACCGCCATCTGATCGCCCTTCTTCGTCAGCAGCTGGCGGATGCCGGAGACGATCCCGCCAACCGTCACGACCTTGCCGTCGGGGAGGTCGGCGAGCGCCCGCAGCGGCACGTCCACCTTGCGGGCGAGCTGATCGCGCAGCGGCGCCAGCGGATGGCTCGACACGTACAGGCCGAGCACCTCCTTCTCGCGGCGCAGGAGCTCGTCCCGCGGCCACTCCTCGCCCACGACCGGCGGATGGCTGCGCGCGGTCGGGCCGGAGCCGTTCGACCCGTTGCCCTCGAGGTCGAAGATCGACCCCTGCCCCACCATCGCGTCGGCCTGGGTCTTCTGCCCGTTCGAGAGCGCCCGCTCGAGCACCTCGGTCATGGCGCACCGCGACGCCCCGGTCGAGTCGAGAGCGCCGCAGGCGATCAGGCTCTCGAGCATGCCGCGGTTGACGACCGACGTGTCCACCCGCTCGCAGAAGTCCCAGATCGACTCGATCGGGCGCTCGTCGCGAGCCGCGATGATCGCGCGCACCGCGCCGTCGCCGACCCGCTTCACCGCCGAGAGCCCGAACCGGATCTTGCCCTCGACGACGGTGAAGTCCGACCGGCTCGTGTTCACGTCCGGCGGCAGCACCTCGAGGCCCATGTCCGCGCACTCCGTCACGTAGAAGGGCACCCGGTCCTTCGTCGACATCACCGACGAGATCAGCGCGGCCATGTACTCGGCCGGATAGTTGGCGCGCAGGTAGGCCGTGCGGTAGGCGATCAGCGCGTAGCAGGCGGCGTGGGCCTTGTTGAAGGCGTAGTCGGCGGCCACCTCGATCTTGGCCCACAGCGAGCGGCCCACCGCCTCGGACGACCCGTTGCCGGCGCAGCCGTCGATGAACTTCTGCTTGAGCGAGGCCATGAGCGTCGCGACCTTCTTGCCGATCGCCTTGCGCAGATCGTCGGCCTCGGCGGGCGTGAACCCGGCCACGGCCTTCGCGATCTCCATGAACTGCTCCTGGTAGATGCAGATGCCGTGGGTGCTCTCGAGCAGCGTGCGCAGGCGCTCGTCCTCGTACGTGACCCGGCCCGGGTCGGCCTTGTTGCGCGCGTAGTCGGGGATGAACTGCATCGGCCCCGGCCGGTACAGCGCGTTCAGGGCGATCAGGTCTTCGAACTCGGTCGGCTTCACCAGGCGCAGGGCGTCGCGCATGCCGGACGACTCGAACTGGAAGACGCCCGTGGAGTCGCCCCGGGCCATCATCGCGTAGGTCGGGCGGTCGTCGAGGGGCAGCGCGTCCATGTCGAGCCGCACGCCGCGGGACTGCTCGATCACCTCGACGGCGCGGTCGATCACGTCCAGGTTGCGCAGGCCGAGGAAGTCCATCTTGAGCAGCCCGAGCGCATCCACATCGCCCATCGAGAACTGGGTCACGACCTCGGAGTCGGTGCCCTTCTGCTGCAGCGGCAGGTACTCGGTCAGCGGCCGGTCGCCGATCACGACGGCGGCGGCGTGGATGGAGTCGTTGCGCACCACCCCCTCGAGCGGCGTTGCCATGTCGACGATCTTCTTGGTGATCTCGTCGGTCTCGTAGGCGCGGCGCAGCTCGGCGCCGGGCTTCATGCACTCCGCGAAGGTGATCTTCGGCACCTCCGGTACGAGCTTGGCGATGCGGTCGACCACCCCGTAGGGGATCCCCATCACGCGGCCCGCGTCCTTGATCGCCGCCTTCGGCTGCATCTTGCCGAAGGTGATGATCTGCGCCACGTTGCGGCGGCCATACTTCTCCGCGACATAGTTGATCACGCGCTCGCGGCCGGCCACGGCGAAGTCGACGTCCACGTCCGGCATGGTCTTTCGGCCCGGGTTCAGGAAGCGCTCGAAGAGCAGCGAGTAGCGGATCGGGTCGAGATCGGTGATGTGCAGGCAGTAGGCGACGAGCGACCCGGCGGCCGACCCGCGGCCCGGCCCGACGGAGACGCCGTCGGAGCGGGCGAAGCGGATGAAGTCCCACACGATCAGGAAGTAGTCGGGGAAGCCCATCTCCTCGATCGTCTTCAGCTCGAACTCGAGCCGGCGGCGCAGCTCGGGCGTCTCGGCGCCGTAGCGCTCGCGCAGCCCTGCCTCGGCCAGCTCGCGCAGGTACGCGACGGCGGTCTTGCCGTCGGGCACGTCGAACTTGGGCAGGTGCAGCGCGTCGAGGTCGATGTGGGCGTCGCAGCGCTCGGCGATCTCGGTCGTGCGCCGCAGCATGTCCTCGCCCCACGGCCGCGCCATGAGGTCGTACATCTCCTGCTGGCTCTTCAGGTAGAAGCCGTGGTTCGAGAACCGGAACCGGTTGGGGTTGTCGAGCGTGTCGTTCGTCTGGATGCACAGAAGCGCCTCGTGCGGGATCGCGTCGGCCGCGGTGAGGTAGTGGACGTCGCCCGTGCCGACGAGCGGCAGGCCGGCGTCGCCGGCCAGGGCTGCGAGGCGCGGGTTGATGCGCGTCTGGATGTCGATGCCGCCGTCCTGCAGCTCGACGTACACCTGGTCCTTGCCGAAGATGTTGACGAGCGTGTCGAGCTCGCTGCGCGCCAGCCCCTCGTCGCCCTCCACGAGCGCCTTGCAGACGCGCCCGGACAGGCAGCCCGAGAGCGCGATGATGCCGTCGGCGTTGGCGGCTAGCTGGGCCAGGTCGACGCGCGGCCGGTACCAGTAGCCGTCGAGGTACGCGGAGGAGACCAGGCGCACGAGGTTGTGATAGCCCGCCGTCGTCTCGGCGAGCAGCGTCAGGTGCGAGCGGCGCTCCTTCTGCACCCGGCTCGCGTGGTCGTCGACCACGTACATCTCGCAGCCCAGGATCGGCTTGATCCCGGCCTTGGCCGCCGCCCGCGACAGCTCGACGACACCGGCCATCGAGCCGTGGTCGGTGAGGCCGACGGCGGGCATGCCCATCTCGGCGGCCCGGGCCACGAGCGGGCCGATCCGGCATGCTCCGTCGAGGATCGAGTACTCGCTGTGGACGTGGAGGTGGACGTACGGCGGGGACTCGGGCACGGGGTAGCCAGTGTACCGAGCGGGGGCGACGGAGCCGGGTCCGGGCGGGTGCATCGGAAGAGGCACCCGAACGCGCCATCCGCAATACCACGATTCGGTGAGTCGAGGGGGGCGGGCCCGCTGCCGATTATGCGGCCATGAACCCGAACGACACCGCCATCGGCGCCGAGCCGCAGGTCGACGAGCGCTTTGTGGATGACTGGATCCGGTTCGGGCTCCGGGAGCTCGAGTCGTATCTCGGCAAGCACGCACGCTTCGACGCGTACTGCAGCCGCCGCGACGCCGGCCCGAAGAGCTAACCGGCCGTCTGCACCACGGGCAGCGAGAGCTTGCGCGTCTTGCGCTGCGGCCGCACCATGCCGCCCGCGATCCACGCGTCGATCTCGCCGAAGAGCTCGTCCACGAGCGCTGTCTGCGTCACCTTGCGCAGGACCTCGCCGTGCGCGTAGATGAACCCGGCGTCGCGGCCGCCCGCGATGCCGAAGTCGGCGTCGCCCGCCTCGCCGGGGCCGTTCACCGCGCAGCCCATGACCGCCACCTCGAACACCTCGTCATAGCTGCTCAACCGCTCCTCGACCCGTTCGGCCAGGTCGAGGACGTCCACGTTCGTGCGTCCGCACGAGGGGCAGGCGATCATGACCGGGCCCTTGTGCCGCAGGCCCAGGACGCGCAGGATCTCCCACGCGACCTTGACCTCCTCGACCGGGTCGGCGGTCAGCGAGACCCGCATCGTGTCGCCGATGCCGTCGACGAGCAGGGAGCCCATCCCGATCGCGCTCTTGACCGTGCCCGTGAACGCGGGGCCAGCCTCGGTCACGCCCAGATGCAGCGGATAGGGCACCACTTCGGCGAGCCGCCGGTAGGCCTGGATCATGACGGGCACCGACGAGCTCTTGACGGAGATCTTGAAGTCGCGGTAGTCGAGCCGCTCCAGCAGCCGCACCTCTTCGAGCGCGGCCTCGACCAGCGCCCCCGGTGGGTCGTTCGTGGCGAACTGGCGCAGGTGGTCGGGGAGCGAGCCGGAGTTGGCGCCGATGCGCATCGGGATCCCGGCCGCCTTCGCCCGGGAGACGACCTGCTCGACCTTGTCGGGACCGCCGATGTTGCCGGGGTTGATGCGCACGGCGGCCACCCCCGCGTCGATCGCCCGCAGGGCCAGCGACGCGTTGAAGTGGATGTCGGCGATCACCGGCAGCGGCGAGCCGGCGACGATGGCCGGCAGCGCGTCGGCGTCGGCCCGACCCGGCACCGCGACCCGGGCGAGCTCGCAGCCGGCGTCGGCCAGCCGCTGGATCTGCCCGAGCGTCGCGGGCACGTCGCTCGTCTCGGTCAGCGTCATCGACTGCACGACGACAGGCGAGCCGCCCCCGATCGGCACTTCGCCGACCCTGATCCGAACCTTCGACGCCATCGCCGGTGAGGATAGCCCGGCCTGGCGTCGCGACCGCGCAGAATCGGGGCCAGGCCCCTCTCCGAAAGCGTCACCAACGTGCAACGGCCTGCGTTCGGGGCCTGGCCCCGATTCTCGCGGCTAGTGCGGCTGGGAGTTCAGGATGCTCGAGAGGTCGTTCTGGAGCCCGACCACGAAGAGCAGCGCCATCAGCATGATGCCGAGCACCGACACCCGCTCGAAGACGGCCCGAGACACCATCTTGCCCCGGATCCGCTCGAGCGCGATCATCAGCACATGCCCGCCGTCCAGGGGCAGGAACGGCAGCAGGTTGAAGATGGCGAGCGACAGCGAGATGAACGCCAGCAGCACCAGGTAGTCGGTCGCGCCGGCCTGCTCGGCCTGGGCCGACACCCGCACGATCCCGACGGTGGAGTGCAGCTGCGAGCGCCCGCTCGGGGTGACGACGTCGCCGAGCGCGCGCACGGTGCCGGTCGTGAGCGCCCACATCTCCTGCGCGGCGAAGGTCGGCGCGTGCACCGTCGAGTACGGCCGGTTGGTCGTGCCGAACTGGAAGCCGAGCCGGTAGGCGCCGTCGATCACCTTGCTGCGCTCGGTGCGCAGCTGGAGCCGGTGCCCGTCGCGGACGACGACGAGCGTCACCGGCGCGCCCTTGCCGTTCGCGATCGCCGAGCGGATGCCGTTCACGCCGTCGTGGTGGCCGTTCACCGCCACGACGCGGTCGCCCGGCTTGAGGCCGGTGGCCGCGGCCGGCGACTTCGCGATCACGCTCTGGACGACGGGCACGGCCACGGGCAGCCCATACAGGGCCACCGCCGAGAGGATCACGAAGCAGGCGATCACGTTGGCGATCGGCCCGGCGGTGATCACGAGCAGCCGGCGCGGGCGCGAGCAGCGCCAGTAGGCGCGCGGGTCGAGGTTCTGGTCGAGCCGCTCCAGGCTGCGCTGCGCGCGCCGCAGCTGCACCGGCGTGAGCGCGGGCGCGGCGGCCTCGATCTCGGCGGCCAGGCGCCGGCCCGCCTCGCGGGCGTCGTCGTAGCGGCCCTGGTCGAGGCAGCGCTGCACGTCGGCCAGCTCCGCGGCCAGCCGCAGGGCTGCGGCCTCGTCGATGTCCTTCGCCTGCCCGAGGATGTCCTCGACGTCGTAGAGGTCGCCCGTCTCGGGCCGCAGCATGCCCGGGATCTTGACGAACCCGCCGAGCGGGATCGCGCCGATGCCGTACTCGGTGCCGCGCCAGGTGCGCTTGGCGATCGCGGGCGGGAAGCCGAGGTAGAACCGCAGCGCGCGCATCCCGGTGGCCTTCGCGGCCGTGAAGTGGCCGAGCTCGTGGATGGCGATCAGGAACAGCAGCCCGAAGATGGCGACGGCGAAGCTCATGCGGCCGTCCTGACCGCATCCGTCACGGCATCGCGCGCACGGCCGTCGGCCTCGAGCAGCTGCTCGAGCGATGCGAGCGGCTCGGTGGGGACGCGCTCGAGCGCACGCTCGACCAGGTCGGCGATGTCGGTGAAGCCGACCGCTCCGGCCAGAAAGGCGCCCACGGCGGCCTCGTTCGCGGCGTTCAGGACGCACGGCGCGGTGCCGCCCTCGATCCCGGCTTGCCGCGCCAGCGCGAGGCAGCGGAACGTGTCGGTGTCGGGCGGCTCGAACTCGAGCCGCAGCGGCCGGGTGAGGTCGAGGGCCGGCACGGCCGTCGCCGAGCGCTCGGGATAGGTCAGCGCCCACGAGATCGGCACGCGCATGTCGGGATGGCCGACGTGCGCGAGCAGCGCGCCGTCGCGGAAGCGCACCATGCCGTGGACGATCGACTGCGGATGCACGACAACCTCGATGTCGGCGTAGGCGATCCCGAACAGGTGGTGGGCCTCGATCACCTCGAGCCCCTTGTTCATCAGCGTGGCCGAGTCGACGGTGATCTTCGCACCCATGCTCCACGTGGGATGGGCCAGGGCGTCGGCGACGGACACGTCGGCGAGCGCCGCGGCCGAGCGGCCGCGGAACGGCCCGCCCGACGCCGTGATCACGAGGCCGGTGACAGCGCCTTCGGGGGCGCCGGACAGGCACTGGGCGAGAGCCGAGTGCTCGCTGTCGACCGGGAGCATGCGCCCGCGGCTCGTGTGAAGCGCGTCCATCACGAGCGCGCCGCCGGCGACCAGGCTCTCCTTGTTCGCGAGCGCCAGGTCGGCGCCGGCGGCGAACGTCGCCAGCGTGGCGCGCAGGCCGGCGGCGCCCACGATCGCGTTCAGCACGACATCGGCGCCGCACTCGCGCGACGAGCCGCTCGACGCCTGCCGAGCCTTCGAGCACCTCGCCGTCGAACTCGCGCCGCGCGGCAGCGGCGGCGGCCGGGTCGACGAGCGCGATGCGGCCGACCCCGTGCCGGCGAGCGGCGGCGACCAGGCCCGCGTGGTCGGAGTGGGCCGCGAGCGCACATGCGCCGAGCCCGGGGTGCGACCCCACGATCTCGAGCGCCTGCGTGCCGATCGATCCGGTCGCGCCCAGGACGGCCACTGATCTCATCGCCTCAGTGTAGGCGGGGTGATTAAGCACCCGCTAAGTGCCGAGCGCCGTGATGCTGCGCGGCAGCTCGGCCCGGTGCTCGATCGCGCGCTGCCAGATCACGTGCCCGCTGCGGACGTCGACCACGAACGCGCGGCCCTCGGCGATGCCGGCGTCGGGCGCGGCGGTGAACCCGACGGCCATGTAGCGCAGGCGCACGTCGCCCTCCAGGTTGCCGCCGAACCACTTCGGCGCGAGCTCCACGAGCGTCGGATCGAGCGTCTCGACGACCGCGATCGCGGCGGCCAGTCGCTCGTCGTCCATCCCCTTCTGGACGCGGCCGAACGGGTTCAGCAAGCGCATCGAGCGTCGCCGCCGCGTCGTCATGGAACGAACTCTAGGCCCGGCTGATGGCGAGCGCTACGAAGTAGGTGGCGGGCGCCGCCCAGAGCAGGGCGTCGACGCGATCGAGCATGCCGCCGTGGGCGCCGAGCAGGCTGCCCGTGTCCTTCACGCCGGCGTCGCGCTTGAGGTAGGACTCGAACAGGTCGCCGGCCGGGGCGGCCACGGCCACGGCGAGGCCGAGCTCGAGCGCGTGCAGCGGCGAGAGCGGGTCGGAGTGCGGCTGGTGGTAGAGGGTGAAGAACACGATCGCGGTCCCGGCGATGAGGCCGGCGATCAGACCCTCGATGGTCTTGTTCGGCGAGATCTGCGCGGCCAGCTTGCGGCGGCCGAACATGCGCCCGGCGGCGTAGGCCGCGATGTCGGAGCCCCACACGCCGAGCAGCACCGCCAGCAGCAGCTCGCGGCCCCAGCCGGACGGCGCGGGGATGTCGCGGATCGCGACAACGAACCCGAATCCGAGCCCGATCCAGACGACGCCGAATGTGGTCACGGCGAGCTGCACGGCGGCGCTCTGGCGCACCTCCGCCACGGCCGAGAGCCAGAACGCGGCCACGAGCGTGAGCATGAGCGGCGCGGTCGCCCAGGCGATCCCGCCCTCGTGCACCGCCACCACCACTCCGGCGGCGCCGGCGATCCCGACCGGAGTGAGCGGGCGCAGGTTGCGGGTGAGGCCCGAGAACTCGTGCGAGGCGATCACGGCGGCGACGGCCGCCGGGAGGGCCACGAACCAGCCGCCGCGCAGGGTCGCGTACACCGCGAGCGCCGCCAGCGGCACCGCCAGGACGACCCGGGAGACGAGCTGGCTCACCGGCGCCCGAACCTGCGCTGGCGGCCGGCGTAGGCGCGCAGCGCCGCCTCAAGCTCCGCGCCGCCGAAGTCGGGCCAGAGCGTCGTCTGAAACTCGAACTCCGCGTAGGCCGACTGCCACAGCAGGAAGTTCGACATGCGCATCTCCCCGCTCGTGCGGATGACCAGGTCGGGATCGGGCATGTCCGGCTCGTACAGGTGCCGGCGCAGCGCCTCCTCGTCGACGTCGGCGGGCGCCACGCCCGCCGCGATCAACTCGCGCACGGCGTGCAGGATCTCGGCCCGCGAGCCGTAGTCGAACGCCACCCACAGGTCGAGGCGCGTGTTTGCCCGGGTGCGCCCCTCCATGTCGTCCATCAGCTGCCGCAGCGACTCCGGGCAGCGGTCGCGGCGGCCGACGAAGCGCACCCGCACGCCCTGGCGGTGCAGGTCGGGGAACTCACGCTCGATCGTCTCGGCGAAGAGCGTCATGAGATCGTCCACCTCACGCTCGGGCCGGCCCCAGTTCTCGGTCGAGAAGGCATACACGGCGAGGCTGCGCACACCCAGGTCGGGCGCCGCCTCGACCGTGCGCCGAAGCGCCTTCGTGCCCGCCCGGTGGCCCGCCAGCGGCGGCAGGCCGCGCCGGGCCGCCCAGCGGCCGTTGCCGTCCATGATGATGGCGACGTTGCGCGCGGCCGCGGGGGCGGGCGGCTCGGGGGCCGCACCTGCGCGGCGCAGCCGGCCCATGCTCCGCAGCAGGCGTATCTGCTTGCGCACGACGGTCATCCGCCCGGGTTCGTCGCGAAGCCCGTCAGACTTCCATGATCTCGGCCTCTTTGGCCTTGAGCGCCGCGTCGATCTGGGTGACGCGCTCGTCCGTAAGCTTCTGCAGCCGGTCCTCGGCGCGGTGCACGTCATCCGAGCCGGTCTCGCCGTTCTTCTCGAGCTCCTTGAGCCGGTGGATGGCGTCGCGGCGGACGTTGCGCGTCGCGACGCGCCCCTCCTCGGCCATGTGCCGCACCTGCTTCACCAGGTCCTTGCGCCGCTCCTCGGTCAGCTGCGGGATCGGCAGCCGGATCAGCTGGCCGTCGTTGGCCGGCGTGAGGCCGAGGTCGGACTCGAGGATGCCCCGCTCGATCTCCTTGATCGTGCTCTTGTCGAACGGCGTGATCGTGAGCATGCGCGGCTCCGGCACGCCGATCGTGGCGAGCTGGTTCACCGGCATCTTGGTGCCGTAGGCGTTGACCTGGACACGGTCGAGCAGGCCGGCCGAGGCCCGGCCCGTGCGCACGGTGGTGAACTCGTGGCGGGCGTTCTCGACGCTCTTGTCCATCCTGCGGACGGCATCCTTGAGCACGTCTTCGATCATCTCGCCACCTCCGCCGGGATGCGTGCGGCGATGATCGTCCCGATCCGCTCCCCGCGCACGACCCGCTCGATATTCGACTCGTCGTCCAGGTTGAAAACGTACAGCGGAACACGGTTGTCCATGCACAGCGAGAGCGCGGTCGTGTCCATCACCTTGAGCCCGCGCTCGATCGCCTCGAGATGGGTCAGTTCGGGGATCAGGCGGGCGTCGGGGTGCTCGCGCGGGTCGGCGTCCATCACGCCCGGGACGCCGTTCTTGCCCATCAGGATGGCCTGGGCGCCGATCTCGAGCGCCCGCAGCGCCGCCGCCGTGTCGGTCGTGAAGAACGGGTTGCCCGTGCCGGCGGCGAAGATCACGACCCGGCCCTTCTCGAGGTGGCGGATGGCCCGGCGGCGGATGTACGGCTCGGCCACCTGCGAGACGTTGATGGCCGAGAGCACCCGTGTGTTCACGCCGAGCTGCTCCAGCGCGTCCGAGACCGTGAGCGCGTTCAGGAGCGTCGCGAGCATGCCGGCGTAGTCGGCGGTCGCGCGGTCCATGCCGCGGGCCGCCTCCTGCGTGCCGCGCAGGATGTTGCCGCCGCCGACCACGATCGCGACCTGCACGCCCTGCTCGTGCACCGCGTGCAGCGCGCGGGCGATCGCGGTGATCCGGCCAGGATCCTGGCCATACTCGCGCTCGCCCATGAGCGCCTCGCCGGAGAGCTTCAGCAGGACGCGCCCGAACACGGCGTCGCCGTCGCTCGTCACGTGCCCCCCACCTCGAAGCGGGCGAAGCGCTTGACCTCGATGTTCTCGCCGAGGGTGCCCGAGAGCTCCGCCCGCAGCGTCTCGATCGTCTTGCCATCGTCGTCGGGGTGGATCGAGGGCTGGTTCAGGAGCACGGTATCGACCAGCGCCTTCTTGAACATGCCGTCGGCGATCTTGTCCAGCATCGCCTCGGGCCGACCCTCGGCGGCCGCCTTCGCACGGTAGATCGAGATCTCGCCGGTGCGGAACTCGTCGGACACGTCCGCCTCGGAGACGAAGCGCAGATCGCGCCCGCTCGCGACCTGCAGCGCCACCTTGCGCGCGAACGCCTGGAACTGGTCGTTTCGGGCGACGAAGTCGGTCTCGCTGCCGATCTCGACCATCGCGCCGATGCGGCCGCCCGCGTGCACGTACGTGGCCACCGTGCCCTCCCCGGTGCCGCGCCCGGCCCGCTTGCCGGCCGAGGCGATGCCCTTCTCGCGCAGGCGCTTGACGGCATCGTCCATGTTGCCTCCGGTCTCGACGAGGGCATTGCGGCAATCCATCATCCCGGCCTGCGTCGCCTCGCGCAGCTGCTTCACCTCGGCGGCGGTGGGCTTGTAGTCGCTCACGCCGGGTCCTCGGCCGGTGCGGGCTCCTCCGCCACCGCCGCGGCGGCCGGCTCGGCCTCCGCCGCCGGTTCTGGCTCGGGCGTGGCCGCGGGCTCAGCCGCCGGGGGCTCCGGGGCGGCCTCGGCCGCCGGCTCGTCCGCCCCCGCCGGCGTCTCGCCGCCCTCCTCGGCGGCGGCGGCCGGCTCGGCCTCTTCGCCGTTCTCCGAGACGAAGTCGGACACCTTCACGCCGCGGTTCTTGCCCTCGGCGATCGCGTCGGCCAGGAGCCGCACGATCAGCGCCGAGGAGCGGATGGCGTCGTCGTTTCCGGGGATCACGAAGTCGGCGTCGTCGGGGTCGCAGTTCGTGTCGACCAGGCCGATCACCGGGATGTTCAGGCGCCGCGCCTCGCGCACCGCGAGCGCCTCCTTCTTCATGTCGATCACGACGATCGCGTCGGGCAGCTTGCGCGTGTCGGCCACGCCGCCGAGGTTCGCCTCGAGCTTCTCGAGCTCCGACAGGGTCGAGGCCCGCTCCTTCGAGGGGAGCAGGTCGAGCTGGCCGTCGCTCTTCTGCCGCCGCAGCCCGTGCAGGGCCGTGATCCGCTCCTGGATCGTGCGGTAGTTGGTCAAAAGGCCGCCCAGCCAGCGATGGTTCACGTAGGGCATGCCGACGCGGCCGGCGTGCTCTGCGACGGCGTCCTGCGCCTGCTTCTTCGTGCCGACGAAGAGCACGGTGCCGTTGCGCTCGCCGATGTTCGAGACGTAGCTGAACGCCTCGTGCAGCAGCGCCATCGTCTGCTGCAGATCGATGATGTAGATGCCGCCGCGCTCGCCGAAGATGAAGCGGCGCATCTTGGGGTTCCAACGTCGGGTCTGGTGGCCGAAGTGGACTCCGGCCTCGAGCAGCTCGCGCATCGTGACTTCTGGCACGTGCACTCCTCCTGATCGGTTAGGTCAAATTCCGGCGGGGCGCTCCGGAGTCCCACGGCTGCCGCGGGACACCGCCGGCGCGCACCAGATCCGCCGGGTAGGGAATTACGGACAGAAGCGGCAAGATTCTAGCGAACACGAGCCGGGCAAGGCCCGCTTGCCATGCCTGCATCATGAAGATAGCATGGGAGCTATGAGCATCCTCGAGCGCAACCGGCGTGCGGCCATCCTCGCGATCGGCGTCGTGTTCGCACTCATCGGGCCGCTCTGGATCGGCGACCGATCCGGCCTCGGGGGCATCGTCTTCGTGCTGGCGGTCGAGGCCATCCCCTTCCTCGCTTTGGCGGCCGCGGCGCCGAGCATGCCCTGGTGGCTCGGCATCGTGTTCGGGCTGGTGATCGGCCTGATGACGGCGCTCGCCGTCTGGGCGCACCGGGTGCGGCCGCAGACCCCCTCCTTGCCCTGACGCTACGCCTCGCGGGCGGTGGCAAGCGCCGCGGCGAGGTCGGGCGGCAGATCCGAATGCACCTCGAGCGGGTCGCCCGTGTGCGGATGCACGAGCCGCAGCTCGGCCGCGTGCAGGAACTGGCGCTCGAGCCCGAGCTCCGGGCCGTGGCCGTAGACGGGGTCGCCGACCACCGGGTTTCCGATCGCGGCCAGGTGTACGCGGATCTGGTGCGTGCGCCCCGTCTGCAGGGTGACGCGCAGGAGCGAGCGGCCGGGCAGCGCCTCGACCAGCTCGAAGTCGGTGATCGCGTCGCGGGGCCGGTCGGTCTCGAGCGACATGCGCGTCGGGTCGCGGCGGTCGCGTCCGATCGGAGCCTCGATGCGGCCGCGGCGGGAGCGCGGGCGGCCGCGCACGAGCGCGAGGTAGGTGCGGCCGATCCGGCGCCGGCGCAGCTGCGCCTGGAGGCGGGCATGGGTGAGCTCGTCACGCGCGACCAGCAGCAGGCCCGAGGTGTCGCGGTCGAGCCGATGGACGATGCCGGGGCGGGCCTCCTCTCCACCCGCGGCGATGCCGGCGAGCGCATCCACGAGCGTCGGGCCGTTGTAGCGCGGCACCGGATGCACGAGCAGGCCGGCCGGCTTGTCGGCGACCACGAGGTACCGATCGGCGTAGGCCAGCGGCACACCCAGGTCGGCCGGGATCGGGGCTGGCGGAGCAGGCGCAGGCGCAGGCAGGCTCACCACCGACCCGGCGCCCAGCCGGTGCGATTTCGGCCGCGCGGCGCCGTCCACGAGCACGAGACCGGCGTCGATCAGCCGCTCGGCGCCGGCCCGCGAGCCGACGTCCTCGTGGCCGGCCACAAACCGGTCGAGGCGCATGCCGCCCGAGTCCGGCGGCACCTCGAGCTCGATCACGGCCGTTCGAGCTCGGCGGCCGGGTCGGCGGCGGGAGGCTCGGGCGGGTGCCGGTGCTCGACCCTGATCAGGCCGAGGGCCAGCAGGCCGACCCCGATCACGATGAAGCTGTCGGCCAGGTTGAACGTCGGCCAGTGGCTGATGTGGATGAAGTCGGTGACGTGGCCGTCGCGGACGCGATCGGCCAGGTTCGACACGCTGCCGCCGACGAGCAGGCCCAGCGCGACCGGGAAGAGCACGTGCCGGGAGCCGGAGCGGGCGAAATGCACGAGCATCCACACGACGGCGGCCGCCGTCAGGATCGACACGATCCCGAGCCGCCCCGGGAAGATCCCGAAGGCGATGCCGCTGTTGCGCACGTGGGTGATCGAGAGGAACGGCAGCACGCGGTGGGTCTCCTCGAGCGCCAGGCGCTGCTCGATCGCGTGCTTGGTGACCTGGTCGGCGACGACCGCAGCTGTCGCGACGGCCCAGAGCCCCGCCCACTGCAACGACCCCGCCCGGTGTGCAGGCTGGGGCTCTGCCTCCACGTGGATCAGCCCCGCTCCTCCAGGCGCTTGCACTCGATGCACTTCGTCGCCCATGGCAGGGCCTCCAGGCGCTCGTTCGCGATCGCGTGCCCGCAGCGATCGCACATGCCGTAGGTGCCGGCCTCGACCCGGGCGAGCGCGGACTCGATCGCCCGGAGCAGGTGCTCGGCGTTTCCCTCGAGCGAGAGCTCGATCCCGCGGTCGAGCGTCTCGGCCGCATTCGAGGAGGAGCGGCTCTCGGAGCCGTCCGCAGCCACGACGTCGTGCGCCTGCGGCGTGTCCTCGGCGAGCCGCCGGCGCTCCTCGAGCACGACGGAGCGCTCCTCGGTCAAGCGGCGCTTGACGGCTTCGATGTCGACGGTCACGGCCACGGCACACCCCCGCCGATGAGTATACCCACGCCTTTCGGGCGCGCAGATCGGGGTGGGTCAGCCTCCGGCGCGGACGACGTCGTCCGGCGGCCGCAGCGCGACCTGGGTGTCGGCGGCGGCCACAGCCGGCCGGTCGGCCGAGCCGGCCAGGCGCTGCTCGTGATCGCGCACAGCCTCGAGGATCGCCCCGAGCAGCGAGCGCAGCCGGAGCCGGAACTCGGCCTCCTCGGCCTGCAGCCGGGCCATCTCGCGCCGCACCCGCTCCCGCTCTGCGTAGGCCTCATGGACGAGATCGCGGCTCTTGGCCTCGGCCTCGCGCACGATCAGCTCGGCCTGGCGGGACGCGCTCGCGCGCATCTCGTCGGCGGCTCGCTCGGCGGTGACGAGCGCGTTTCGCATCGCCTGCTCACCCTCGCGGTGGCGGTGGAGCTCCTGCTCGAGCTCGTGCACGTGATCGTGCAGCTCCGCGCGCTCGCGCCAGACGTTCTCGTAGGCCACCGTCGCCTCGACCAGGAGCCGGTCGACGTCGGCACGGCGATAGCCGATCAGCCCGCGCCCGGGGCGCTCGTGTCGCAGCTCTGCAGGTGACAGCGTCATGGGTCACCGTTCGCCGTGCCCGCCCGTACTCCTTTTGCTACCGAAACCCGTCCAGGATCGCGATCAGGAGGCGCTCGATCACCGACAGTCCGAAGAGGGCGACCAGGGGCGAGAGGTCGAACCCGCCGAACGCCGGCAAGATGGCTCGGATCGGGCGCAGCACCGGCTCGACCGTGTCGTGCAGGAACCCCCGCACCCGGCCGATCCAGATGCTGTACGGAAGCTGCAGCCAGCCCATCAGCACGTAGAGGACGATGAGCAGCGAATACACCAGGTACAGCGAGAAGACGAACTGCTCGGCTGTCGTGATCCCCATCGTCGGCGTCAGCCTAGCTCGCCGGCCCGACGCACCGCCGCCGACACTCCGTCGATGATCGACCCCCGCACGCTGCCCCGCTCCATCGCCGCCAGGCCGGCCGCGGCGGTGCCGCCGGGACTCGTGACCATGCGCCGCAGGTCGGCGCAGCCGAGGTCGTCGGCCTGCAGCAGCGCCGCCGTGCCGGCGACCGTCGAGAGGAACAATCGCCGGGCGTCGCGATGGGTCAGCCCGGCGACGATGCCGGCGTCCTCGAAGGCCTCCAGGATCAGGCCGAGGAACGCGGGCCCCGAGCCCGAGAGCGCGGTGGCGGCGTCGAACAGGCGCTCCTCGAGCGGCACGACCTCACCGAGCAGCGAGAACACCCCGAGCACCGCCTGCTCCGCGGCCGTGTCCGTGAACCGCCCGGGCGAGAACGCGAGCGTGCCGGCGCAGACGCTGACGCCGACGTTCGGCATGAACCGGAACACCGGGGCGTCCACGTCGAGAATCGTCTCCAGGGTGGCGGTGCCGACGCCGGCGGCGACCGATGCGATCGCCTTGCGCGGCGTGACCAGGTCGGACACCTCGCGCAGCACCCGCTCGACGTCGATCGGCTTCACGCACAGGACGACGATGTCGGCGGCGTTCACGAGATCGCCGTTCGACGCCGTGTGGCGCAGGCCGTAGCGCTCCGCGAGCGCGGCCGCCCGGCCCGAGCCCGGTCGGTCACCAGGATGCGCTCGGCCATCGCCGGGTCGGCCTTGCACCCAGCCCCTCACCATGGCGGAGGCCATGTTGCCGGAGCCGAGCAGGCCGAGCACGGGGGGAGTGGCGCTCATCGGCCCGGTAGCGTACCGCCGGGCGGAGGTTGGCGTGCTCGGGGCGGCTGGGACGGCGCTTTCTACGCCAATTGACATCCACTCGAATTGTCAATTGGCCGGGCGGGGGTGGATTGGGAGCGCCCCGCGCGCCAATTGACATCCACTCGAACCGCCAACTGGCCGGCCGACCGCCCGGCGACACCGCGGACGAGGTTGACGCGGTGTGACGGGCGAGGCGGTGATTCAGAATCCATCGCCCGCCGGTCGGCCAGACGACACGCAAGATCGGCAGCCCGACCAGGTGGGAGATAGCCGGCGCCAGCGGGCTGAGCGTACAGGCCAGGCCGACACCGAGCCCGGCTGCGGCGGTCCGCACCCCGGCGATCTCCCCACGCGTCCGAACCCGGCTAGTACTGGTTGAAGAAGCCGCGCTCCATCAGGAGCGCCTTGTCCTCGGCGGACACCGAGATCGTGCTGGGCGTCAGCAGGAACACGCGGTCGGCGACGCGCTGCATCGACGCCGTCCAGGGCGTAGGTGAGGCCGCTCGCGAAGTCGATCAGCCGCTTCGTCAGCTCGGGGTCGGCGCTCTGGAGGTTGATGATCACCGGCACGTCGGCCTTGAGCTTGTCGGCCACCTTCTGGGCGTCGTTGAACGATCTTGGGGACGACCAGCGACACCTGGCCGGCGCGCTGCGGTGGCCGTTCTGCGCCGCCGGGGGCCCGTTGCGACCGCCCGCGGATCGGCACCGCGCGCGCGCGGCGGCTCCTCGGAGAAGATCTCGTCGAAGTCCGACCCGCGACCGCCGCCGCGGCGACAGCCGGCGCACGTTGGGCCGCTCGGTGTAGACGCTGCTCCAGATCCTCGTGGGCGGCGGATGCCGTCGTCGTCGTACTCGTCCTCCCAGTCCTCCTCGCGAACTCCGAAGTAGACCAGGGTCGAGTTCCACAGATCGCTCAGGGCCATGTGACCGGGAACTCTACCGCCCGTAGAGGACGCCACCCACCCGCACGATCGTCGCTCCCTCCTGCGCGGCGACCGCGAAGTCCTGGCTCGTGCCCATGCTGAGAGTGGGCGAACTCGTGCCGGCCCCGCCACGCCGGCGCGAGCCGGTCGCGCAGCTCGCGCAGCGCCGCGAACCACGGCCGGGCGAGCTCGGGATCGGTCGACGGCGGGCGGCATCGTCATCAGACCCGCGGAAGCGCACGCCCGCCAGCGGCTCGACGGCGCCGAGGAACGCGTCCACGGCGGCGGGCGCGACGCCCGACTTCGTGTCCTCCGCCGGCGACGTTCACCTGCAGCAGGCAATCGACCGTCGTGCCCTGCGTCCGGCGGCGGTCGAGCTGCTCGCACGCCGACAGCGAGTCGACGGCGTGGATCAGGCGCACGCGCCCGACCACGTCGCGCACCTTGCGGCTCTGCACGTGGCCGATGAAGTCCCACGTGAAGAGGTCGCCGTACTGCTGCCTGCTTGGCGGTCAGCGCGTCGGTGCGGTTCTCGCCGACCAGCGTCGACCCCGGCCTCGTGCAGCGCCGGCAGGTCGTCCGCCTCCACGTACTTGGTCGCGGCCAGGATCTCGCACCTGCGGCCCGACGCGCGCGCGGATCCGGGCCAGGTTCGCGGCGATCAGCGACGGGATCAAGCATGCAGCAGCCCCACCACGCCCTGGCGGCCGGTGACGCCCGCGGTCGCGCCGGTGCGAGAAGTACCGCTGCGGGTTGCAGATCGCTGCACTCGCCGGCGACCGCCACCCGCTCGCACGCCCGCCGCCTCGAGCGCCCGCCGGGCGCACAGCCACAGGTCGGCGCGGCCGTCGCGCACGACATCCGCCCCGAAGCGCTCCCGCAGCGCGCTCGGCGACGTCCTCCCCCACCTCGTAGCAGCACGGCCCCGCGCCCGGGCCGACCGCTGCGACCGGCTCTGCCCCCGACCGCCTCGACGCCGGCCTCGCAGATCCCGCCCTCCAGGCCGCGCCATCCGGCGTGCAGGACGGCCAGCCGGCCGCCGTCGGCGCGTGCGATCGCGACCGGGAGGCAGTCGGCGGTGAGCAGCACCATCGGCCGGCCGCGGACCGATGTGGCGAGGCCGTCCGACTTGCGGAAACGGCTCGCGCGCCGGGCTCCAGGAAGCGCCCGCACGCCGGCTCGGCGGTCACCTCGCGCACGTCCCGCCCGTGCTCCTGCCACGCCATCGTCGCAAGGGCGGGATCGCCGCCGGCGGCCGCCACCGCGCGGCGCCGGTTCTCGGCCACGCTTGCGGCCTCGTCCGCGGTGAGCGCGCCCAGGTTGAGCGACGCGAACGGCCCGCTCGACGTGCCGCCCCTGCGCGACGTGAACGCGACGGCCACCCCCGCCGGCGCCGACTCCCACCGCAGCACGGGCATCGGCCCGTCGTCCCAGAGCAGATCGGTCACGACGCCGCCCGGGACACGAGCTCGCGCGCGGCCGCAAGCTCGGAGCGGCGATCGGCGAGCTGGCCGTTGCGCTTCCGCCGCAGGAGCTCGGCCAGCACCTCGCCCACCCGCGGCGACTGCGCCAGTCCGAGCTCGTCGCGCAGCACCGTGCCGTCGATCTCCAGGCAGATGCCGCGCAGGCGCTCGAGGTAGAGCTCGGCGGCGCGGGCGCCGGGGCCGCCGTCGGCCGCGACGACGAGCGCCGCGTCGACCGGCAGCCGGTCGAGCAGCTCGGCGACGTCCGCCGGTGCCGCAGCGGAGTGCAGGCGCGGGCCGAGCAGCTCGGGAGCCGTGGCGGCTGCCCGCACCGCGACGGCATCCTCGCGGCGCAGCCGCAGGCGGTCGGTCAGGGCGGCCACGCGCACCTCGTCCTCACCAGACGCGATCAGCGCCAGCCGCGGCCGCCAGGGCGAGAGCCGCAGACCGAACCGGGCCACGACCGCGTCCAGGCGCTCGATCCCCTCGCCCCGCGCAGCGCCGTCGGCGAGGGCCGGAGCGACGGCGGTCAGCAGATCGATCCGGGCGGCCAGCTTGAGCGCCGCGGCCACGGTCGCCGCCGACTCGCCGAGCAGCGCCACAAGCTCCGCCCGCACCCGCGCGCCGGAGAGCTCGGCGACGAGATCCGCCGCGATCGTCTCGCGGGCGAGCGCCTCGGTCGCAGGGTCGAGCGAATACCCCAGCCGGGCGGCGTAGCGCACGGCCCGCAAGAGCCGGGTGGGGTCGTCCCGAAACGATGCCGGATGCAGCACGCGGATCAGGCCGGCCGCGATGTCCGCCCGCCCGCCGAAGGGGTCGAGCACGTCGCCGAAGTGCGGCTCGGTGAGCGCCGCCGCCAGGGCGTTCACGGTGAAGTCACGCCGGCCCAGATCGGCCTCGATCCCGGCCGGCGAGACGATCGGAAGCGCGGCCGGGCGGGTGTAGCGCTCGCGCCGGGTGGCGGCGACGTCGACGCGCACCCCCGCGCCGCGCACGACCGCCGTGCCGAAGGCGCGGTGGATAGTGACCCGGGCGCCGCCGAGAGCATCGGCGAGGCGCCCGGCGAGGGCGATCGCATCGCCCTCGACCGCGATGTCCGCGTCGCGGCTGGGGGCACCCCGCAGCAGGTCGCGCACAGGCCCGCCGACCGCGAACACGCGGGCGCCGGCCGCAGCCTCCGCGGCGGCCTGCCACACGGCGGCCAGCGGATCGCCGGGGCCGCCCATCTGAAGCGGTGCGGGCACGCCCGGATTCTACGGGCAGCCCGGACGGCCTATGCCAGGGCGATCGCCTCGATCTCGACCGCGGCGCCGGCGGGGAGCGCCGCCACCTGCACGGTCGAGCGGGCGGGGGGCTGCTCCGGGAAATAGGTTCCGTACACACTGTTGACCGTCCCGAAGTCGCCCAGGTCGGCCACGAAGACCGTCGTCTTCACCACCCTGTCGAGACCCGAGCCGGCCGCCTTCAGCACCGCCGCCAGGTTCTGCATGGCCCGCCGCGTCTGCGCCTCGACGCCGCCCTCGACGAGCGACCCGCTCACAGGATCGATCCCGACCTGTCCGGCGCAGAAGACCAGTCCCGCCCCCTTGATGGCCTGGTTGTACGGCGCGCCCGCGAACGGCCGCGGCGCCCCCTCGGTGACGATCACCGTGCGATCGCTCATCCCACCCTCCCGGTCTCGCGTAACAGTGCCTCGGCCCGCACCCGCGCCGATCGTCCATGCGCGGGGAAGCCCTCGGCGTCGGCCAGCACGACCACCGCGTCGGCCAGGCGCTCGCACGCCTCCGCGCTCACCTCCACCACCTCCTGCGTCCGCACGAACGCGGCCGGCCCGAGCCCCGACGAGAAGCGGCTGTGGCCTCCCGTGGGCAGGATGTGGTTCGAGCCCGCGATGTAGTCGCCGAAGGCCGCGCCCGCGTAGGGGCCGACGAAGATCGCGCCCGCGTGGTGGACCTGCTCGACCGCCTCGTCGGCGCCCGCCAGCATGAGCTGGACGTGCTCCGGCGCGTGCGCGTTCACGAAGGCGAAGGCGGTGTCCATCGAGTCGGCCTCGATCAGCACCGCCCGGCTGTCGGCGGGAAGCAGGCCGGCCACGGCGTCGAGCAGCCCCGCGTCGGTCGAGACCAGCACCGACTGCGCGCCCGGGCCGTGCTCGAGCTGCGCCACCAGATCCCATGCCAGCGGCTCGGGGGGCGCCGTGGCGTCGGCGACGACGACGAGCTCGCTCGGCCCGGCCAGCGACTCGATCCCCACGTCGCCGAACAGGCGCCGCTTGGCCTCCTCGACATAGGCGTTCCCCGGCCCGGCCACGAGGTCGACCCGCGGCATCCGCTCGGTCCCGAGGGCCAGCGCCGCCACCGCCTGTGCGCCGCCCACGGCGTACACCTCCTCGACGCCGAGCAGGCCGCACGCAGCCAGGGCGGTCGGGTGCGGCAGCCCGTCCGGGCCGGGCGGCGAGCACACCGCGATCCCGGGCACGCGGGCCACCTGTGCGGGCACGATCGCCATCACCGCGCTCGACGGGTACGTCGCCAGGCCGCCGGGGACGTACAGACCGGCGCGGCGCACCGGCACCGGCCGGCTCGAGACCACCTGCCCCTGCGGCAGCGTCACCCGGGTGGGGCGCGGCATCAGCTCGGCCGAGACGGTGCGGACGTTTGCGGCGAGCAGCTCGAGCGCGTCCCGCACCGGCGGCGCGAGGCCGGACACGGCCGCCTTGATCGCAGCGGCCGGGACGCGCGGCTCGGCGACGTCCACGCCGTCGAGGCGCAGGGTGAGCCGGCGCACCGCCTCGTCGCCGCCGTGACGCACCATCTCGACGATGTCGGCGACAGCCGCGGCCACGTCATCGCGGCGGGCGGACGACGGCCGCAGCGTGCGCACCGCGCCCGCGACATCTGCATGTGTCAGTCGCAACCGCTCCACCGTGGCAGGATCGTAGCCGCCACACATCGGCCGCAGTGGCCGCGGCGGTCAGCCGGTGACGCGCTCGATGCGCGCGCCGAGCGCGCGCAGCCGCTCGTCGATGCGCTCGTACCCGCGGTCGATCTCGCCGACGTTGCCGATCCGGCTCTCGCCCTCGGCGCACAGGCTCGCGATCAGCATCGCCATCCCGGCGCGGATGTCGGGGCTCGCCATGCGCTCGCCGTAGAGCCGCGCCGGCCCCGTGACCACCACACGGTGCGGGTCGCACAGGATGATCCGCGCCCCCATCGACACCAGCTTGTCGGTGAAGATCAGCCGGTTCTCGAACATCTTCTCGAAGATCAGCACCGTGCCGGTGGCCTGCGTCGCGACGGCGACCGCGATCGACGTCAGGTCGGCCGGGAACATCGGCCATGGCCCGTCCTCGATCTTCGGGATCTGGGCGTGCACGTCGTCGACGATGCGCAGCGTCTGCCCGGCGGGCACGCGCACCGAGGTGCCGTGCACCTCGACCGTGACCCCGAGGCGCGAGAACGTGTGCCGGATCGAGCGCAGGTGCTCGACCGCGGCATCCTCGATCGTGACCTCCCCGCCGGTGACGGCGGCCAGGCCGATGAACGAGGCGACCTCGATGTGGTCGGCGCCGATCCGGTGGGCGCAGCCGCCGAGCGACTCGACGCCGTGGATGGTGAGCACGTTCGAGCCGATGCCGTCGATGCGCGCGCCCATCGCCTCGAGCAGGTGGCACAGATCCTGCACGTGCGGCTCGCAGGCGGCATTCGCAATCGTGGTCTTGCCGCGCGCGAGCACGGCCGCCATGACGGCGTTCTCGGTGCCGGTGACGGACGCCTCGTCCAGGTACAGGTCGGCCCCGCGCAGCCCGGAGGGGGCGCGCAACCGGTAGCTGCGGCTCGCCTGGACGTCGGCGCCGAGCGCCGCGAACGCCATCAGATGGGTGTCGACGCGGCGCCGGCCGATGACGTCGCCGCCCGGAGGCGGGATGTCGGCCGTCCGGCAGCGGGCGAGCAGCGGCCCGGCGAACAGGATCGAGGCGCGGATGCGCGTGCACAGGTCGGCGTCGAGCACGGTCTTCGAGATGTCGGCGGCCCACACGCGCAGGCGGTTGGGACCCAGCCACTCGACCTCCGCGCCGATGTCGCACAGGAGCTCGATCATGGCCTCGACGTCGCGGATCCGGGGGACGTTGTCGAGCGTGACCGGATCGGCCGTGAGCAGGCAGGCCGCGAGGATCGGGAGTGCGGCGTTCTTGTTGCCCGCCGGCCGGACGCTGCCCCGCAGCGGCACTCCGCCTTCGATCACGAACGACTCCACGATCCCCTCTCGAGCTGCGATTGCCATGCGACCAGGGTACCTGGATTTCCGGCTGGATCAGCCAGGCAGGCCGAGCTCTGCGGCGATCGGCCGCAGTGCGGCGATCACGAAGGTGATGTGCTCGTCCAGGTCGACTCCGAGCTCCCGCGCCCCCTCGATCACGTCGTCGCGGTTCACACCGCGGGCGAAGCTCGGCTGCTTCAGCTTCTTGCGCACCGAGCGGGCTTCGAGCGTGGCGAGGCCCTCCGGCCGCACGAGCCCGCAGGCGTGGACGAACCCCGACACCTCGTCGCAGGCGTAGAGCGTGTGCTCGAGCCGCGTCTCGCGTGCGAAGCCGGTGTGGTCGCCGTGCGACTGGATCGCGCGCACGAACCACTCGGGGTAGCCGTGGTCGCGCAGCACCGGAGCGCCGTCCTGGGGATGCTGGTCGAGGGTGGGATGGCGCTCATAGTCGAAGTCGTGCAGCAGGGCGACGTTGCCCCAGGCGCCCTCGTCCTCGCCGAATTTGCGCGCATAGGCCCGCACCGAGGCCTCGACGGCCAGGCAGTGGCGCAGGAGCGCCTCGCTCTTCGTCCACTCGGTCAGAAGCGCCCAGGCGGCGTCGCGGTCGTGTACCAGCTCGTCCTCGGTCACGGCGGCGCACGATACCAGCGATGACGAGGTGCCTCAGGAGTTCAGCGCTGCAAGGCCGGCTGCCAGGGCGTCGATGTCGGCGTCGTCCGTCCAGGCGCCAATCGAGACGCGCACGAAGGGCGTGTCCGGGATCGGCCGCACGAGCACGTCGCGCTCGGCCAGGTGGGCGACGGCGTCGGCCGACGCGTGCCCTTCGAGGCGCAGGGCGATCAGGCCGCTGCACGGCCCACCGGGATCGTGCACTTCGACGCCGGGGACGGTGGCGAGCCGCAGCCGGGCCGCCGCGGCCTGTGCGTCCGCCCGCTCATACCAGGCCGTCCGCCCGCCCGGCAGCCCCTCGACCCACTCCATCGCCGCGGCGAAGCCCGCCAGCACGGTCGTGTCCATGCTGCCCGCGTCGAATCGGGCCGCGCCGTCCCGCAGCGGCCCGACGTGGCCGTCGGCATACGTGAAGTAGCTCGGCGTCGCCGGCCGCAGCCGCTCGTGCTGGCGCGGATGCACCCACAGCGCCCCCGTCCCCTGCGGCCCAAGCAGCCACTTCTGTCCCGAGGCCGCGTAGAAGTCGGCGCCCGTCGCCGCCATGTCGAGCGGGATCGCTCCGCCCGACTGGGCGCCGTCGATGAGCACCGTCGCGCCGACGGCGTGCGCCGCTGCCGCGATCTCGGGCAGCGGCAGCACGAGCCCGGTCGTCCAGAGCACGTGCGAGACGGCCACCATGCGGGTGGCCGGCCCGATGGCCGCGAGCAGATCGTGCGCCGGCACGGCGCGCACGACGACGCCGTAGCGGTGGGCGAGCTCGTCCAAGGGCCCGAGCAGCCCCGGGTGCTCCTCGGTGGTGGTCACCACCTCACCGCCCTGCGACCAGTCGAGGCCGGCGCAGACGAGGCCGATGCCGTGCGACGTCGACGACGTGAGCGCGACCTCCTCCTCCGGCGCGCCGAGCGCTCGCGCGGCGCCTGCGCGCGCCCGCGCCCGCAGGCCGAACAGGCGCTCCATCGCCGCCTTCCCGATCCGGGGCCCGCGGACGGCCTCCACCTCGGCGGCCATCGCGGCAAGCGCCGCCTCCGGCATCGGCCCGTTCGTGCCGGCGTTCAGGTACGCGCACCCGGCGAGGCAGGGGAGCTCGCGGCGGTCAGGCAAACGCCACCACCGCGTCCACCGGATCGTGATCCGAGAGCCGCACCGGGCGGGAGCCGTTGTTGCGCAGGTCGCGCCGCTCCGGCAGCCACCGGGTCGCCGTCCACTCCACGTCGAATCCGCGCACCAGCAGGTGGTCGATCCCAACGTCGCCAGACTCCTCGACCCACCCGCGTGCGCGGAGCGCGTGGACGCCCGCCGACTGCAGGCCGGCGTTCAGATCGCCGCCCAGGACCATCGGCGCACCGCGGGCGAACCGCTCGAGCACGAACCCCGCCTTCTCGAGCTGCTCGTCGCCGCCCCTGTCGGCGTGCACGTTTGCGACCGCGAGCTCGCGCCCGGCCCGGCGATGCCGCAGCCGCGCGAGCTGGGCGATGCGCGGCTCGCCGCGCAGGCGGGTGCGCTCGTTCAGCTGCACCCTGCGCGCCGAGACCAGCAGCAGCGCGGGGCCGTACAGCACGGCCTGGGCCTGGCCCTCGACCTGCGTGCGCACCAGATCGGGCAGCGCCCGGCCGACGGCGGCGCCCAGGGCGAGCGGCAGCGGCAGGTGGACGAACGGGATGTGCGCGCCGTAGGTGGGCGCGAGCGTCACGCCCATGCCGGTGTGCTCGCGCAGCAGCTCGGCCGCCCACACGGGCACCTCCTGCAGCAGCACGAGGTCGGGGTCGTCCTGCGTCATCACCTCGGCCATCTCGCGCAGGAGCTTACGGCGCCTGTGGCCGTGCTCGGCGCCCGGCGGGACGTCGCGGCCGTGGGCGATGTTCCAGGTGCGGATCAGAAGCGACGCGGCCACGAGGAGCGATCGTAGCCGGGCTCCACCCGGTCCACTACCATCGGCCGGATGAGGCTCCCAGGCCGCGCACGGTTCGCCGACGTGATCAACGCCCAGCTCGACCTCTATGTCGAGCAGAATGCCGATTTGCTGCGGCGGGTGGAGACCACCAAGCAGACCTACGACCGCTCGGATCGCACGGCGGCGGAGGAGGCCTACGGCGCGTACATGGACGCCGTCGAGGAGGCCGAGGACGCCCTGCTCGAGCTGCGCGACCGCTATGCCGAGACGATGGCCGCCCGCGAGCGGCGCCGCTACGAGCGCGAGTTCTTCCGCGCGGCCGGGCGGATGCTGCCGACGCTGCAGTCCCGCCGCCACTACCTGCGCGCGATCGATCCCGACTCGACCACCTGAGCCGGTCGCGCCGGTGGCTTGTCACCGAACAGGTGTTCGTCTATCGTGATCGCGATGCCCCGCGAGCGCTCCGTCATCGTCTGCGTGCTCGTCCCCCGCTTCGCGCTGCGGGTGGCCGCGGGGATGGGTGGCGCGCTGCCCTCCGAGCCCGCCGCGCTCGGCCCCGAGCCGGGCGGCCCGCCGGCGGTCGGTGAGGCCAACGCCGCCGCCGCCACCTTCGGGGTGACCGCCGGCATGCGCGTCGGCGAGGCGCTCGCCCGCTGTCCGCGGCTGCAGCTCGTGACCGCCGACCCCGGCGCCGTGGCCGATGCGGCCGAGGCGCTGCTCCTGCGGCTGGAGGAGATGGGCGCCGCGGTGGAATCGCTCGCTCCCGGGCGGGCGCTCTTCTGCGCCGACGGCCTGGTGCGCCTGCACGGCGGCCTGCACCGGCTGCTCGCGGCCACCGGCAGCGCGCTCGGCCATGGTGGACGCGCCGGGGCGGGGCCCGGCCGGTTCATCGCCCAGGCCGCGGCCCTGCGCGCCCGGCCGGGGCATTCGCGCGTGGTCGAGGCGGGCGCGGCTGCGAGCTTCCTCGCACCGATGCCGGTGGCGCGGCTGCCGCTCGACGCGGCCACGGCCGACGTTTTGCACGCGCTCGGCATCCGCACGGCCGGCGAGCTGGCGGCGCTGCCGCTGCCCGCGGTCGCCGACCGGTTCGGCCGGCCGGGGATCGGCGCCTGGCGGCTCGCCCGGGGCGAGGACGAGACCTACGTCGCCCCCCGCACCCCGCCGGAGCCGCTGCGCGAGGCGATCGAGTTCCCCGAGCCCGTGGGCGACGAGTTCACCCTGCGCGGCGCGCTCACGGTGCTGATCGAGCGGCTCGTGGGCGATCCCCGCCGGGCCGGCCGGCCGCCGCGGACGCTCGCGGTGTCGGCGCGGCTCGCGGCGGGCGGGTCATGGCGGCGGCCGGTGACGCTGCGCGAGCCCACCGCCGACCCGCGGCGGCTGCGCGACGCGCTCGCCCCCCGCCTGGTCGAGCTGCCGGGCGCCGTGGAGCAGCTCGGCCTCGAGATCACCGCCCTCTCGAGCACGGCCGACCGCCAGCTCTCGCTCTACCGGCCGCCGGCGGAGCTGCTGCGCGAGCGGGCCTCCGAGGCCGCCCGCCAGGTGCGCGCCGGGCTGGGCGAGGGCCACCTGTGGCGGGTGGTCGAGGTGGCGCCATGGTCGCGGGTGCCCGAGGGCCGCGACCTGCTGGTGCCGTTCGACGGCTAGAAGCAGGGACAGTCCCCGAACACGAGGGACAGTCCCCAGGGGGGCTAGGCTGGCGGCGATGGGCGATGTGCGCACCGAGCGGCTGCTGCTGCGCCGCTTCCGAGCCGACGATGCAGAGGCGTTCGCGGCGGTCAATGCCGATCCGCCGGTCGTGCGCTACATCGGCTCCGGGGAGCCGATCGACCGGGCGGCGAGCGACGCCCTGCTCGCCCGAATCATCGCCCACTGGGACGAGCACGGGTTCGGCCAGTGGGCGGCAGAGCTGCGCGAGGACGGGCGCATGATCGGCTTCGTCGGCCTCGCAATCCCGGCCTCGACCGGGTGATCAGCATCATCGACCCCGGGAATGCCGCCTCGCTGCGGGTCGCAGACAAGCTGGGCCTGCGGCCCTGGCGGGACGAGATCATCCCGCGCACCGGACGGCCGGCGCGCGTGTACGCCCTCGAGCGCCCCTCGCTAGCATGGGCCCTGGATGAGTGACCTCGGGCGACGACTGGCGGTGGCCCGCGGGGACGAGCCCGCCGACATCGTCATCACCGGCGGCAGCGTGCTCTCGGTGTTCACGCGCGAGTGGCTGCGTGCCGACGTGGCGATCGCCGACGGCTGGATCGCCGGCGTCGGCGACTACGAGGGCCGCGAGACGATCGACGCGACCGGCATGTGGGTCGTCCCCGGGCTGATCGACGCGCACGTGCACATCGAGTCGTCGCGGCTCCTGCCGGACGAGTTCGCCCGCCTGCTCCTGCCGCACGGGACGACGACGGTCGTGGCCGATCCCCACGAGATCGCAAACGTGCTCGGCACCGACGGCGTGCACTGGCTGCTGGATGCCACCGAGGGGCTGCCGCTCGATGTCTTCTTCATGGCCTCATCGTGCGTGCCGGCGTCGATCTTCGAGTCGCCGCGGCGGGCGCTCACCCCGGGCGACCTCGAGGGCCTCCTGCGCCGTCGACGGGTGCTCGGGCTGGCCGAGATGATGAACTTCCCCGGCGTCATCGCGGGCGCGGACGCCGAGCTCGAGAAGCTCGGGCTCGCCGGCGCAAGCCACGTCGACGGCCACGCGCCGGGCGTGCTCGGCCCCGCGCTGCAGGCCTACGCCGCAGCCGGCATCCGCTCCGATCACGAGGCGACGACCCTCGAGGAGGGGCGCGAGCGGCTGCGCGCCGGGATGTGGGTGCTGATCCGCGAGGCGTCGGGGGCGCGCAACCTGGCCGCCCTCCTGCCCCTCGTGGCCGAGTTCGGGCCGCACCGGCTGGCGTTCTGCACCGACGACCGCGACCCCGACCACATCGTCTCGGAGGGCCACCTGAACGCGATGGTGCGCGCCGCGGTCGCGGCCGGCGTCGACCCGGCCGCCGCGCTCGTGATGGCGACCCACGGGCCGGCCACGTGGCACGGCCTCGCCGACCGCGGCGCCGTCGCGCCGGGCTACCGGGCCGACCTGCTGCTCCTCCCCGACCTGCGCGAGTTCCGCCCGGCCGCGGTGCTGAAGGGCGGCCACCCGGTC
This sequence comes from uncultured Actinomycetes bacterium, assembly GCA_963813245.1. Classification (GTDB taxonomy): domain Bacteria; phylum Actinomycetota; class Thermoleophilia; order Gaiellales; family JAICJC01; genus JAICJC01. Next base: position 367,491 of record CAWEYE010000006.1, on the reverse strand, counting down.
GCCGACTTCCCGGCGGCGACCGTGCCGGACTGGGTGCGCAACACGGTGCACGTCAAGGGCCTCACGAGCGGCGACCTGCGCGTTCCCTGGGACGGCGGCGGCGACATGCGCGTGATCGGCGTGCTCCCCGGCCAGATCGTCACCGAGTCGCTGCGCGAGCGGCCGCACGTGGTCGACGGCGCCGCGCTGGCCGACCCCGACCGCGACCTCGTCAAGATCGCCGTCATCGAGCGTCACGTCGGCACCGGCCGGATCGGGATCGGGTTCGTCCGCGGCCTCGGCCTGCGCCGCGGGGCGATCGCCTCGACCGTCGCCCACGACGCGCACAACATCGTCGTCGCGGGCGTGGACGACGACGACATGGTGCGGGCCGCGCGCCGGCTCGGCGAGCTCGGCGGCGGCATGGTGGCGGTGCACGACCGCGGCGTCCGCGCCGAGCTGGCTTTGCCGGTCGCCGGGCTGATGTCGGCGGCGCCCGCCGATGATGTGGTGGCGCGCAGCCGCGCGCTCGGCGAGGCCGCCCTCGCGCTCGGGTGCACGCTGGACGCGCCGTTTCACTCGCTCGGATTCCTGGCGCTCTCGGTGATCCCGGCGCTCAAGATCACCGACCACGGCCTGATCGACGTCGGCCGCTTCGCCGTGGTCGACCTGGCGGTCGCCGACTAGGTCAGTCGGGGCAGGGCTCGACCGGGAGGCCGGCGGCCCGCCAGGCCAGGAACCCGCCCACCATGTCGGTCGCGTCGGTCAGGCCGACGTCCTGCAGTGATGCGGCGGCCAGGCTCGACGAGTAGCCCTCGGCGCACATCACGATCAGGCGGCGGCCGCTGAGCGCCGTGTCGGCGTGTCCCGACGCCGGGTCGGCGCGCCACTCGAGCACGTTGCGGCCGACGACCACCGCGGCCGGGACGACGCCCTGCTCGCGGCGCTGGTCGAGCGGGCGCGTATCGACGATCACGGCGCCCTTGCGCGCGGCCGCCTGCGCCTGCGCGGGCGTCAGCCGCCGCAGCCGGCCACGCGCACGCTCGAGCTGCTCATCGATCCCCACCGCGCCAGCGTACCCTCCGAGACCGCTAGGAGGGGTACCACTCGACGGAGACCGGGCCCACGGTCAGCCGGCGATAGCGGCCGCGCCGCACCAGCCGGACGCCGGCCTCCTCGCGGTAAACGTTGATCGTGTACCCGCGCGTGCGGCGGCCGACGATGCTGACCGTGCGCACGAGGCTGGGCTCGGGGGTCCCACTGTCCACCTGCATGCTCCCACTGTCCGACGAGGGGGGCGGGTTCGTCAAGGTGCGAAGATCGTAACTTGTCATGCGGCCGGAGGGAAGGACCGTTGTGACGAGAATCTCAGGCGCTCCAGGCGCCCACCGCGGCGACCGCGAGCGCCACCACGATCCCGGCCACCCGGGCCGGCTTTGAGAGGCGCACGCCGCCGGGATCGGCGACGAGGCCCAGGCAGGCCGCGGCGCACGCGATCGCCGCCAGGGCGACACCGGGGAGCTGCCATGTCCAGTCGCCGCCGGTGTGCACCAGGAAGGCGATGTAGGCCGCCATCACCGGGGCCGAGAACGGGTGCGAGCGGCGGTGAAGGCCCGTCCAGAGCGGCACGAGCAGCGCCACGAGCACGATCGCGAGCCCCACCACCCCCAGCTCGGCCAGCGTCTCCAGGTACAGGCTGTGGGCGTTCCGGACGCTGATCTTGACCGGCCGATGCACGGCCCAGTAGCGCGCGAACGTGCCGCCGCCCGACCCGACCGCGGGGTGCGCGGTGAAGTCGTGCCAGGCGGTCTTCCAGAAGACGACCCGCCCGTTCGGCGAGAGGCTGAGGAGGCGCAGGTTGAGGTCGCCCTTCGGGAACGTCGGCGCCGGCTTCTCGAACGTGTGAATGGCATCGTGGACGAGCCCCACCGGGTTTCCGAACCGGTTCACGCCCACGGCGACGGCGGCGCAGGCCGCGAGCACCATGCCGGCGCCGGCCACTGTGCGGGCGAAGCGCGACACCGTGAACCTGGCCTCGAGCCCCGACAGAAGCGCGGCCGCGCCCATCGCGAGCGGCACGAGCGAGATCATCCGCGCCGCCGTCTGCGCGCCCTGGACGGTCTGCTCGCCGAGCTCGCGGTTGTACTTCGTGAGCGCCCCGTGGGCGTGCACGGCAAGCAGCGCACCGGCCGCGCCGATCGAGCCCGCCGCGGCCGCGACGATCAGCTGCACCCGGCTCTTGTCGAGGGCCACCAGCGCGACGAGGCCGGCGGCCAGCCCCACCAGGGCGCCGCGGCTGAAGGTGAGATAGAGCGTCGTCGAGAGCGGGATCAGGGCGGCCGCCGCCAGCATCCGCGTCAGCATGCCGCCGCGAGCGGCGAATCCCAGGCCGAGGATGATGCCGATCACGCTCAAGGCGCCGAGCCCGTTCCAGTACCCGATCGGCTGATACAGGCGGCCGTAGCCGCCGCCGGTGGTGTACATCCCGAAGGTGCGCGGATACAGGCGCGACACCATGCTGAAGCAGTCGACCGCGGTCGCCGCGGCGACGACGCCGCCCGCCACCGCCACCCCTCGCCCGCCGTTTGCGAGCAGCACGAGCGCCGCCCCGCCCGCGACGTACACCAGCACCAGATGCGCGTCGTGCACCGTCGCCGTCCGGTCGTCCGACCACAGCCACGAGGCCGCCGTCCACGCGCACAGGGCCGCGAGGCCGGCGACGGTGATGAGGGCGGTCCGGGGCACGCGCAGGTCGCGCGCCCCTGCCAGGATCGCCACCACCACGGCCGCGTAGAACGGCGTCGCCAGCCGCCACGAGCCGGAGAAGTAGCCACCCTGATCGGCGGCCAGAAGCCCGATCGAGACGCCGGTGACCACGAAGGCGGCCGGCGCGGCCAGCCGGTCGGTGAACTCGGCGGAGGCGCCCACGTTCGGCCGCCACCAGGCGCCCCTGGTGCGGTCGTGGCCCTCGATCGTCCCAGAACCCGTCACGTCGACTCCATCTCCCCCGCGTGTCCGTCCACCGGAGGCGTTAGGCTGCTGCTATGGTACGGCGGTCCACGGATTGCGTAGGAACGGAGCGGACATGGCAAAGCGTTTGAGGCGCCGATCGATCACTACCGCCCTTGTGGCGGTCACACTAGTGGGCGCGATCGGTGCGGGCACGGCATACGCGGCCACCCCGGCGAATGATCAGTACGGAGCCGTCGAGGGCGTCGTCACGGGCGGCGGAGGCCCGAGCGCCGGCGTCGCCGGCGATGTCACGGGCGGCGGGAGCGCACTGCCGTTCACCGGAGCCGATCTGGGGCTGTATGCCTCGGCCGGCATCGGCATGATCGGCGCAGGGCTGCTTCTGCGGCGCGCCGGCCGGCGTTCGTCCTAGACCCGGTTCCAACCGGGCAGGCCGGAACTGAACTTCCCGATGGCCCCTCGCGAAAGCGGGGGGCCATCGGCGTTTCTGCGGGCAACGCCGCCGACGCAGGCTGGTGGCCGCGCAGGGCATAGCCGCGGGGGCCTATCTAGCGCGACTTGCTGGGCGACTGGCGCCGGCCCGGCGCATTCTCGGCGCCGTTGGCGGACGGGTCGGTGTCCGGGGCGTCCGCCTGCACAGGTCGCGCCTGCGCGGGAGCCGCCGAGCCGTAGCCGGCGTATCCGTAGCCGTAGCCGTAGCCCTCGCCCTCGTCGGAGCCGGTCAGTACGAAGCCGAGCTTCGCCGCCGGGCACGACGAGAGGACGCGCTGGAGCTCGGCGAGCACCGGGCGCTTGACCGTCGTGGCGCGCACGACGATGAGCATCGCGTCGACCTTGTTCGACAGCACGATGCCGTCCGAGACAGGCAGGAGCGGCGCCGAGTCGAGCAGCACAACGTCGGCCCGCTCGGCCAGGTCGAGCAGCACCTCGGACACGACGGAGCTCTCGATCAGGTCGGCCGGGTTCGGCGGCATCGGCCCGGACGGGAGCACGTGCAGCGAGCCCGCCTGCGGGCCGCCGTCGGAGCCCGGCACCGGAATCGACCACAGCGCCTGGTCGAGCGTGACGTTGCCGAGGGCGACGTCGGTCAGCCCGGGCCGGCCGGTGAGGTCGAAGAAGTGGTCGAGGTAGGGCTTGCGCAGGTCGAGGTCGACCAGCACCACGCGGCGGCCGGCCCGCGCCAGGGCGACCGCGAGGTTGCCGACGGTCGTCGACTTGCCCTCCTGCTCGCTGGCGCTCGTGACCATGATCGTGCGTGCCTTGATCTGGAGGTTCGCGAAGTCGAGGTTGATGCGCAGCTTGCGGTAGGCCTCGGTCTGCAGGCCGCCTTCGTCGTCGAGCATGCCGAGGCTGCCGGCCTTCCGCAGCGAGCGCGGCGGGATCGGGATGCGCGTGAGCAGCGGCAGCCCGAGCCAGCTGACGACCTCGTCGGAGTGGCGGATGCGGGTGTCGAGCGCCTCGGCCAGCGAGACGAGCACGAGGCCGATGACCAGGCCGAGCCCGAAGCCCATGGCGATGTTACGAGTCGTGGCTGGGCGAACCTTGGAGGCGCTCGTCGCCTCCTGCGTCACGGCGTTGGTGTGCGCGAGGCTCTGGACGGCGTTCTGGAGCGCCAGGATCTGGCTCTGAAGCTTGCCCTGCGTCTGCAGATCGGATGCCGCGGCGGACTGTCCGCCGACAGCAACCTCGGCCTTGATACGGGCCCTGACCCTCTTCAGCTGCGTGTTGTACGCGCGGATCTTGGCGGGGATTCCGGCAACGGCCTTCGCGTTGCTCCACTTCACGTACTGCTGTGCATAGGTGGTCGCGAGCTGCTCCGCGCGGCCCGGGAACCGGTCGGTCACGGCGAAGGTGATCAGCGTGCTGTTCGTGCCCGGAGTCATGGTCGACTCCTTCAGCAGCTTGGTCGGAGTCAGATCGGTCACATGCGCGGCGGCGAGCGTCAGCTTGGCGACCGTGGTCGTGTGGGCGAGCTGGGCCGCCGAGGCCACGTTCTGGGCGATGACGGTGCTCGACACGTGCGCGCTCGGGTTCAGAATCTGCGAGAGCGAGTTGGCGCCGATGTTGACCTGTGACGTCGCCTGGTAGGCGGGCGTCTCGCGGCTCGAAACGAAGTACGCGGCTCCCACCGCGACCACGATGGCGACGATCGGAATCCAGATCCGCCGGCGCAGGACACCAACGTAGTCGGAGAGAGTGGTGAGCCGTTGTTCAGCCACTAAAGGGAGCCTTTCACGCGTTGTCACCGGGCAGCGCGGCTGCCCTGCCGCTCCCGCCCGGTTCGTCCTCTACTGAGATACTGGCATTGTGGCACCGAGTCAAGCGCGCCGTCCTCCGGTTCCTTCCAGTTGCCCACGTCTGCTGGGCGTGTTTCCGCCGTTAGTGCGACCGATCGCCGCGCCGTAGGCGTCCTCCATGTCCACGATCCCGCGCTCCGGACTGTAGCTCGCGTGCCAGACCCCGAACGCACGGTCTCCAATCTGCACCGATATTGCGTCGTTCATGAGCCGCGTTACCGCCGCCCGCCACGACGCGACGTCGCCCGGCTCGGCGAGCGCTCCGGTGACGCCGTCGGAGACAACGCCGGGCAGGGCCCCGCAGCGTGAGGCGATGACCGGCACCCCGGCGGCGTAGGCCTCGGTGATCGTGCGCGGCGAGCCCTCGTACCAGATCGACGGCACGACCAGCGCTCGCGCCCGGGCGAGGTACTCCCCCACGCGGTCGGCCGGCACCGCATCGTGGAACTCGACGTTTCGCGGCGCGATCGCCGCCAGCCGGGCACGCTCCTCGCCGTCGCCCACCACCACGAGGCGCGCGGGGATGTCCCGCCACGCCTCGATCAGAGTCGCCACGCCCTTCTCGGGCGAGAGCCGGCCCAGGAACAGGAAATAGTCCCCCGGCCCCTCGCGGCGGGGCAGCGGATCGACGAAGTTGGGCTTGACCGCGATCCGGTCGGGGTCGATGCCCGCCTCGATGTGCTTGTCGCGCACGAACTCGCTGACGGCCAGGAAGCGGGCGACGCGCCGGAACGAGCCCAGCCGGCGGTGCAGGGCGATCGCCGCAGCGAGCGAGGCGCTCCCCGCCGCCGAGCCGCGGTAGCAGCGATGCACGACGCCGCGCCAGGGCCCGTGCCCCAGGCAGTCCTCGCAGGTGCGGCCGTCGCGCAGGAACGTGGCCGGCAGGCACATCAGGCGGTAGTTGTGCAGCGTCACCACAACGGGCGCCGCGGTCGAGCGCAGTACGGCGGGCGAGAGCATCGGGTACAGGTTGTGGACGTGGATCACGTCGGGCCGCAGCTCGGCGGCCAGGGTGCGCACCCGGGCCACGGCGGCGCGCGACCACACCGCCCGCGCCCCGAGCGCCGCCCGCTCGAGCGCGGTGCCCGCCGGCGGGTCGGGCGACCACAACGCCACCTCGTGGCCGTGAGCGCGCAGGAGCGCCACCTCGTCGGCGACGACGCGGTTCTCCCCCGACGACGGCCCGGTGGAGTAGCGGGAGTGCAGGACGAGGACGTTCACGCGGCCGGCGAGCTCGCGCCCGCCGCCGCCGGTACCGCGACCAGCGCGGGAGCCGTCTCGGAGGCCTGCGCCTCCTTCGCCGACGGCAGGCCGAGCGACATGCCCAGCAGGATGCCCATGGGCGCCATCCGCGCCAGCTCGATGAACGGGTTGTCGACGATCATCGTGAGGCCGATGCCGACGAGCACCAGGGCCGCTGCCCCGTGGATGTGCTCGGCCATCGTCCGCGTCCCCCGCACCGCCCGCCAGCGCCGCCAGGTCAGTCGCAGCAGGGCGATGTAGGCGAAGAACCACAGCACGAGGCCGATGATCCCGTAGTCGACCAGGATGCGCAGGTAGTCGTTGTGCGGGTGCGCCGCCCCCGAGTGCTTGGGCAGGGATGACGTCAGCCGGTCGGCCGCCCCGGCGCCGTGCCCGATGATCGGCGCTTTCAGGAAGTAGTCCCAGTTGGCGGCCCAGAGCGCGTCGCGCCCGGTCACGTTGATCGTGAACCCACCGACCGTCGTCGTGTCGCCGTGGAAGAAGCGGTGATGCAGCGGCGCATACAGGAAGACGGTCGCGATGGCGATCGAGAGCGTGACGACGATCGCGCCGATCGCGATCATCCAGCTGCGGAACGTGCGCAGGTCAAAGCGCGCGAGCGCCACCATCGCGAACTGGGCGGCGAGCGCCGAGCGCGAGAGCGAGAGCAGCGTCAGCAGGAGCGACGCGGCGACCATGTAGTAGGCCCACTTGCGGCCGACGCGCCCGCCCGCCATGAACCAGGCCACCACCAGCACGCCGAGCAGCCCGAGCGGCCGCGGCGAGATGATCTTGTGGTTCCCCGGGCCGGCGAGCAGGGTGCCGACGGCGTACATTCCGAGCCCGACCGAGCCGGCCACCCACCACGCCTTCGAGATCACGTCGTAGAGCTGGCGCGGCCGGTACCGGATCACGGTCGCCGCGATCGCGGTGAAGAGCAGGCAGGCGATGTAGACGAGCACGTTCTGGATGCTCTGGGTCGAGATCGTGCCCCACGAGTACGACACGACGGTGAACGCGACGAAGATCGCGAGCAGGCCCAGGGCGCGGCCCGCCGCACCGTCCGGGATCGACAGGCCCGCCAGGCACACCATGAAGGCGAGCAGCACCATCGCCACGGTCTCGACGGCCTGGCCGGAGGCGGCGCCCGCGTCGACCTTCTGCAGGATGTCGACGATGCCGGCCAGCCCGACCATCGCCACGAGCAGAACCTCGCCGATCGGCCGCCGGGCCATCTGGGCGAGGTAGGCGAAGATCACGACCGCCAGCACGACCACGCCCGCGAACGGCGCCTCCTTGACCACGAGCCCGCCCGCGGCAGCCGCGGCCACAACCGCCACCGCCAACGGCATCAGCCACGGCAGCCCACTGAGTGGGCGTGTTGCGCCGTGGATCACAGGCTTACGGTAGCGAAGATCGGCCGTCACGGCGACTACCGCCTCGTGACGGGGACGCGTCCGCCGATCCGCGAGCGGCGCAGGGCGGCGCGGCCGTACTCGCGTCCGACCGCCAGGCCGGCACGGACGACGAACTCGGTGTTCGTGGCCGCATACCTGCGGGCCAGGCGGCGCGGCTCGCTCATCAGCCGGTGGAGCCACTCGAGGCCCATGTCCTGCATCCACTGGGGCGCGCGCGGCTTGGTGCCGGCCAGGAAGTCGAACGCGGCCCCGACCCCGAGCCCGACCGCCGGCTCGAACAGGCTCGCGCTGCGCTCGAGCCACTGGTCCTGCTTGGGGAGCCCGAGGCCGGCCCACACGACGTCCGCGCCCGAGTCGACGATCTGCTGGGCGATGCGGACGTTCTCGTCGTCGGTCAGAGGCCGGAACGGCGGCGAGAACGTCCCCACGATGATCGCCCGCGGGTAGCGCTCGCGCAGGCGCGCCTCGAGGCGCTCGAGCACGTCGGGCGTCGAGCCGAACAGGAAGTGACGCAGGCCGACGTCCTGTCCGGAGTGGATGACGAGGGGCATCAGGTCGGGCCCCGCGACGCGGCGGGCGCCGCGGGCGCCGAGTCGGCGCATCAGCCACGCAACCGGCGCGCCGTCGGGAAAGTTGAGCCATGCCCCGTCGAGCGCCCGCATCATCACCTCGCTGTGCTGCGCGGTCACGATGCCGTGCACGCCGCACAGGCACGAGTACCCGCCCCCACCGCTGCGCGCCCGGTCGATCACGACAGCCGCGGCCGCTTGCAGGTCGCCGATGAAGTACTCGACGCCGAGGACCGTGCATGTCCCGGGAGAGGTGGCAGGGGCGTCAGTCAGCGCGGATGAGCTCCTCGCGCATCAGCTCGTCGCCCCCTCGGGACGCGAGCCGGGCCACGACCTGCTGCTCGATCCACGCGTAAGTGCGCGTGAGTCCGTCCTCGAGCGAGATCTCCGGCTCCCACCCGAGCACATCCCGCAGCCGGGTGTTGTCGGAGTTGCGCCCGCGCACACCCTGCGGGCCGTCGACGAACACCTTCTCGATCTCGACGCCTGCGATCCGGGCGACCAGGTCGGCCAGGTCCGAGATCGAGATCAGCCGGTCCTGACCGAGGTTCAGCGGCTCGGCGTAGTCGGACGCCATCAGCCGGTAGAGGCCCTCGACGCAGTCGTCGATGTGGCAGAACGAGCGCGTCTGGAGGCCGTCGCCCCAGATCTCGACGCGGCGGTCGCCGGAGTGCTTGGCGACGGCCACCTTGCGGCACATGGCGGCAGGGGCCTTCTCACGGCCGCCCTCCCAGGTGCCGAGGGGGCCGAAGATGTTGTGGAAGCGGACGATGCGCGTCTCGAGGCCGTGATCCTCGCGGTAGTACTTGCACAGCAGCTCGGCGACGAGCTTCTCCCATCCATAGCCGTCCTGCGGCTGCGCGGGATAGGCGTCCTCCTCGCGCAGCGGCCGCACGTCCGTCTCCTCCTGGAGGAACTCCGGGTAGATGCAGGCGGACGACGTGTACAGGTAGCGGCTCACGCGGTTGCGCCGGGCGGCCTCGACGGTGTTCAGGTTGATGAGCGCGTTCGAGTGCAGGATCTCGGCGTTGTGGGAGGAGATGTAGCCCATTCCGCCCATGTCCGCCGCCAGTGCATACACCTGGTCGATACCTGCGGTCGTCTCCATGCACGCGCCCACCTCGCGCAGGTCACCGATCACGAACTCGTCCGCATCGGTGCGCGAGTACTCCGGCGCCTTCAGATCGACACCGCGCACCCAGTGGCCGCGCGACTTCAGAGACGTCACAAGATGGTGGCCGATGAACCCTCCGGCCCCGGTGACAAGAATGCGTGTTTGCGCCATCGATTCCCCCAGCGGATTGTGCTCGTTCCAGTGCTCGGGAACGCTCACGCCGCCGCGCCACCCTCGCGGCACCGGCGGGTGCTCGGCGTGCCTCGGAGCTCCCTCCCGGCGGTTGGGCCGGGCTCGTTATCCATTGAGAATGCCTGGAACGTCCTGACTTGTCAAGCAGCCGTGTGGACTTTCCCGGCCCCCAGCGGATAGCCGTATCGCAGCAGAAGCGGCCATGTCACCGCGACAACGGTGCGCCGATCGGCAGCCGTCATCGCCGAGCGCCATTCCTCGTCGGCGCGCAAGGTGACCCCGCCCTCGCGCATGCGCACCGGATTGCCGGCGACGCTGTGCTGGACGCCCACCGCGATGCTCGCGGCGCCGAAGCGCTCCAGGTCGGCCTCGGCCACCCCCCCAGTCTCGCCGTCGATCGCCCGGGCGAGCTCCTCGCGGGGCGCGCTCACGAGGGACTCGTAGCGCATCGTCACCTGGCCGCGGCTCACCCGGCGCATCGCCTCGATGGCGAGGTTGTCGCTCATCCACATCGCCGAGGCCCGTCCCGGCCGAAACGTCGGCATCTGCACCTTGGCGTGATGCGCGTCGGGCATCACCCGCGTCCGCGTCCACGAGTGGGCGACCGCGCGCGGGTCGCGGACGAGATGGACCACCCGTAACGAGACGCCGGCGGCGTGCAGTGCGAGGGCGTACGTGGCGCGCTTGGACGAGTCGACGATCAGCCGGCCGCCGGACACCGTCGCGACGGCGTCGTACACCCGCCGCTGCCTGTCGCCGTACTCGCGCAGCTCGGCTTGGAACGCCCCCCGCCCACGGCCGGACAGGAGCTTCGGCAGGTGACGCTGGCGGTCGACCGCGCGGCGCAGGTGCACCTGCCGCTCGGCATCCTCAGGCCGCCACCCGCCGAAGGCGCGTTCGCCCACCTCCGCCCAGAATGGGCAGTCGGCGAAGGGTGTGCCGCACCCGCACAGGCGGTTCTCGCGCACCCCGCGCTGCCACACCTCGCGGAGCTCGCCCACACCGACGCAGCCCGGCATGTCGCCGAGGAGCATGGCGAGCACCGTGCTCCCGCTGCGATCGGCGCCGGCGAGATAGAGCACGCGGGCGGTTGAATCGGTCACAAGCAGACGTGAGTATCGCACGCCCTTCTCGCCCAGCGGATCGTGAGAGTGGCGCCGAAACGGCCCGGCTACGCGGACGGCGCGCCGGCCTGCTGGGCCAGCGGCTGCGGCGCGAGCACGCGCACCTCGATCGGCGCACGGCCGGCATCGTCGCGCGACTGCCGAAACGCCGTGGTCGCGTACTCGAGCGCGCTGCGGCGGCTCTCCGCCTTCGCGACGGTCATCCACTCCCGGCTCTCACGGAACCGGATCTGCGCATAGAAGACGCCCATCCCGCACCCCCCAACCCGTGCTTCTCGACGCCGGCCACCGCCCCCGGGTGCCGCCGCCCCTACCTCCGGCTGCACCTTCGCCGAAGCCACGGCTCGTGGCATCACCCGGTTGGGGGACTTCACTCCGTCAAGCGGGGAGGGTGAAGCGCCGCACCGCCGCCTGCAGCTCCTCGGCTGTCTGCGCCAGCTGCTGGGCCGACGCCGCGATCTGCTGCGTCGAGGCGGACGTCTCGGACGTCGAGGCCGAGACCTCCTCGGTGGCTGCCGAAGACTCCTCGGCGACGGCCGCAACCTCGCCGGTGGCGTGCGCGATCGCACCGATCCGCGTCCGCATGTCGGCCACCGAGACGGCGATCTGCTCGAACGCCTCACGCGCGGTCTGCACCGTCACGCCCGACTCGATGCTGCGCTTCGAGCCATCCTCGACGACCGCCACGGCGCCGTCGGTCTGAGCCTGGATCTCGCCCACGAGGGTGGCGATCTGCTCGGCGGCGCGCTGCGACTCCTCGGCCAGCTTGCGCACCTCCTCGGCGACGACCGCGAACCCGCGGCCCTGCTCGCCGGCGCGGGCGGCCTCGATGGCCGCGTTCAGCGCCAGCAGGTTGGTCTGCCCGGCGATGCCGGTGATCGTCTCGACGATCCCGCCGATCTGCTCCGACTTGGCGGCCAGCTCGCGGATCGACCGGGTGACCTCGCCGGTCGAGGCCTGCAGCGCCTCCATGGCCACGCTGGCCTGCTCGGCAGCCTGGACGCCCTCCTGAGCGATGCTCTCGGTCTGGGCGGCGGCGGAGCCGGTGTCCTCGGCCGACCGCCGGGCCTCGTCGACCATCTGCACCTGGCGGCCCGCGCCGTCGGCGATCTCGTTGATGGCGGAGGCGATCTCGCCGACCGCCCGTCCCGCCTCCTCCGAGGTGGTCGCGACCTGCTGCGATGAGCTCGAGAGCGCCGTCGCGGCCGCGTCCACCTGGCCGACGATCTCGCGCAGGTTCGTTGTCATGGCGGCGAACGCGTTGCCGAGCGCGTCGCGCTCGGACGTGGGCGTGACGGCCACGGTCAGGTCACCTTCGGCGATCCTCTCCGCGGCGCCCGCCATTCCGCGCAGGTACGTGATCATGCGCCGGAAAGCCGCCGCCGTCTCGCCGAGCTCGTCGCTCGAGTGCAGGTCGACCCTCTGGTCGACGTCGCCCTCGGCGATGCCCTCGGCCGCGGTCAGCATCTCGCGAATGCCGCCCACCAGGGAGCGGCTGATCAGGTAGGCCAGCACCAGGGCGACCAGCACGGCGGCTGCGCCCAGCCCGCCCATGAGCCAGTTGGAGGACGAGCGCGTCGAGTTGAAGCTCGCGGTCGCCTGTGCGCTCAGCTTGGCCACATGCGTCTGGTAGGCCGTGAGCGCCGCCACCAGCGCGTCGGAGGCGTCGTTACCGGGCCCGGTGACGACCGCCTTCGCGGCGGCGGTGTCGCCCGCCAGCACGTCGGCGTGCAGCTGCGCGTCGAGCGCGTTCACATGCGCGAAGGTCGCGAAGATCTTGTTGACGTTGGCCCGGCCGTCGGCGGTTGCCGTCTGCCGGACGGCGGCGAGGTCTGCGACGAAGACGGCCCGGTCGCCCAGGTAGTCCTTGTACTCGCTGGGAACGAGCACGTACCGCGTCTGCGAGAAGTGCATGTCGCCGGCCGCCGACCTGGCGGCGTCCGCGGTGAGCACCTGCGGCAGGACCTGATTCGTGACGCGCTTGTGCGCGGTATCAAGGCTCATCATCGCGAAGAACGCGACGCCGACCACCGAGACGAGCAGCGCGACGACGCATCCGAAGCTGAGATAGAGCTTGCGCCGGACCGAGAGGTGACCGGTCACTCCGGCGATGTGGAGGCGGCGGCCCGGACGCGCTGCCCCGGACTGGGCGGTGTCACTGCTACGCATTGTTTGTGGCCCTTCTGGAATCTCGTGGGATCAGCACGCCGGCCGCCGGCCGCCGGGCGCGGATGCGGACACCTCGGTCATCGACCGCACGGCGGCGCGGTTGAGCCGCGCGCAGGGCCGTGCCTATGCAGAGACGGCGGCGGGGCTGCCCACGAGCGTGCGGTGGAGCTCAACCGCCTGGGCGCGCAGAGAGGCCAGCTCGGGGGCCTCGAGCTGGGCTCGCAGGCGCTCCTTCTTGGCCGCCCGCTCGGCGGTGGGCCGGGCCAGCGAGCGGGCCCGCTCGGGGGTCATCTCCTCACCCCAGCGCTCCCGGTTCCGGCGCTCGATCGCCGCCAGCACGGCGCCCTCGTTCTCGGGCGTGTGCGCAAACACGCCGAAGTCGGCGCCAAAGGCAGCGTTCACCCGCTCGACCACCACTCCGAAGTCGCTCGTCACCTGCTCGAACCTGACCGCGACGATCCGGTCGCGGACGGGCAGGATGCGGGTGTGGTAGCGCAGCCACGCCCGCAGCGCCGGCCGCGCCGAGATGTTGCGGCGGGCCATATGCGAGAGCGCCGAGTCGAGCGGCTCGCGCACGATCACGAGGGTCGGGATGTTCCAGCGCGCGGCCGTGAGCACCTGCGCCGCCGCGTGGGTGTGGTGCGCGATGCGCACGGGCCGCTCCTGGGCCGAGCGGAACGCGAACAGGGCAAACGTGCTGCCTGCGCGGCCGCAGCCCTCGATCACGAGCTCGGTGTCACGGGTGACCAGATATTCGGCGCGACCGCGATGGCGCACCCTGGCGAACGGCATGTACACGGCGGGATGGGCATTCACCAGGTAGCGCGCCCGATAGGAGAGCTCGCGCGCGTGGCGCTGGAGGCGATCCTGGGCGTCGGTCAGCACCGCTCGCCTCCGAACGGGATCGGCCCACCAAACGACATGACGAACGACATCCTCCCCCTCCGGCCTCGGTCGGAGCCCGCGGCGGCCCGTGCCTCCCACGGCGGTCCGCCACCCACCGCGCGACGCCACCTTGCCTCACCGTTCTAGCCTCGCCCGCGAGCACTGTCAACCCGAGCGGCCACCAGACCTTACCAGGCGAACACCTGTTCGCTATGCTGCGGCGGTGCGATCGCCCACGACACGCACCATCGGCGGCCCGCGGCGGGCGGCCGTCCGCTGCGGCGGCGACGGGATCCCCATCGCCGTCTCGAACCGGCCGGTGGAGTGCATCCGCGACGAGTGGCGGGTCGACGAGGGATGGTGGACGGGCCGCCCCATTCACCGCTGCTACTTCGAGCTGGTGCTGCGCGGTGGCGCCGACGTGGTCGTGTTCACCGACCGGCGCTCCGGGGAGTGGTGGGCGCAGCGAGCCTAGATATACCCAGCTCGCGTTTCCTGATACTTCCAGCTTGACCGCTTACAGGACGGCTGACATACTCTCCCACCGCGCCCCGTACGGGGCGTGGATGCAAGGGAGGTGTTCGTGGGGGACTCCGCTGCCATCCCGGTGCCTGTCGACCCGGCCCCAGGCGTCTTCACGTACCAGGTCTACCTCAGCCCCTACCCGGGCTGGTGGAGGCGATGGCGTGGGCGCGTGATCACGCGCGACGAGGAGGGCGTCCACGACATCTGGGCGTGGCAATCGGCGCGCGGCCGCGAGCGCCTGCTGGAGCAGCTCTGGGCCGATGTCCACCGCGACATCGCCTGGCGCCGCGGCGGCGCCGCCGTGCAGCTGCTCGAGGTGCAGTTCAAGCCAGGCTGAGGCGTTGGGGACTGGTCCCCGTGGGGGACTGTCCCCGGTCTTCGGGGACTGTCCCCGCATTTCGCCTGCATTACAGCTACGGCGACGACCAGCGGATGGTGCCGGCGCGCGTGTGCAGCCGGCGCATGCCGGCCTTCTCGAGCACCCGGATCGACGCCGGATTTGACTCGTCACATTCCGCGATCACCCGGCGGACGCCCGCGCGGGCACGGCCCCACCGCACGAGCGCCGTCGCCGCCTCGGTGGCGTAGCCGGCGCCGCGGTGATCGGACTGGATGCCGTAGCCGAGCTCGATCGTGCCGGCGTCCGGCGGCGCGATGAAGCCCGCCGATCCCACCACGAGGCGCGGATCGCGACGCACGGCCACCCACACGCCGTAGCCGAGCGTCGCCGGATCCGCCAGGAGCCGCTCGAGCAGGGCGGGCAGGATGCCGACCAGGTCGTAATCCGGCCAGCCGGCCGGGACCTCGGCCCCGAGCAGCCCCGCGATGCGGCCCGCGTCGTCGTCGCGCAGGGCACGCACGAGCTCCGCGTCCGCGGCAACGAGCGTGAGGCGGGTGGTCTCCAGGCGCAGGCCGTCGTGCAGTCCGGCGATCCAGTGGCGGTGCTCGTCGGTCTTGTCGCCGGTCTCGTTGTCGGCGCGGTAGAAGCGCATGTAGAAGGCATAGCGGTCGCCGAGGCGATCGAGCAGCGCCCGCGCGCGCCCCTCGGCCCCGAGCCAATCGCCTGTGCGGTGGCCGTGCCGCCACGCCAGGTAGGCGTCGTCGTGCAGCTCGATCACGTCGAGCAGGTCGGCGTCGGCGACGTACCGCTCGGCGAACCGCCGCGCCCGCATGCCGTGGTGGTTCTCGCCCGTCTTCGGCAGCGAGCGATCGACGTCGGACTTGAACGCGTCGTGCACGATCGCCGCGATCCGCAGCCGCTCGCGGTCGGCGGGCCCCTCTGCGACGCGGTCGACGTTTGCGAGCACGTCGGCGACATGGGCGATCACCGCCCCCTCCGGATGCCCTGAGCGCGGCTCCCCCCACTCCACGCCCGCCCGCCAGGCGGGGTCGGCGCAGATCGCCTCCTCGAGCGGCGTCTCGGGCCGCACGACGTGGCTCGGATCATCCGGCATGTGCGCAAGCGTGTCATATCCGGAGCGATGGGCTATGCTGGTCGGCCCGAACACCTGTTCGATCGACGCCGTGATCTATCCCGAGCTCCACGCCCACTCCTGCTTCTCGTTCCTCGACGGCGCCTCACAGCCCGAGGAGCTGGCCGAGCGGGCGGCGACGCTCGGCTACGAGGCGGTGGCGCTGACCGATCACGACGGCCTGTGCGGATCGCTGGCCTTCGCCCACGCCGCCCGCGAGGCCGGCCTGCGGGCCATCACCGGCGCCGAGATCACCCTGGACGACGGCGCCCACCTCACCCTGCTCGTCGAGGACGCGACGGGCTATCGCAACCTGTGCCGGCTGATCACCGCCGCCCACGCCGGCGACCGCCGCGCCCCCGCGGCGACGCTCGAGATGGTCGCCCGGCACGCCGACGGCCTGCACTGCCTGTCGGGCTGCGCCCGCCACGGCGTCCTCGCCCGGCCGG
The DNA here is from genome assembly GCA_963813245.1 of uncultured Actinomycetes bacterium. Lineage (GTDB taxonomy): Bacteria > Actinomycetota > Thermoleophilia > Gaiellales > JAICJC01 > JAICJC01. Next base: position 351,086 of record CAWEYE010000006.1, on the reverse strand, counting down.
TGGCCGAGGGCCGGCTGCGCGAGGCCGAGGAGCTGGCCCTGCGGCTGCGGGCGATCTTCGGCCGCGACCGCTTCGGCGTCGAGCTGCAGCGCCCGTTCGCTCGCGGCGACGCCCGCCGCAACCGGCTGCTGGCCGAGCTGGCCGACCGGCTGCGGGTGCGGACGGTCGCGACCGGCGACCCCCACGCCCACTCCCGCCGCCGCGCGCTCCTGCAGGACGCGCTCGTGGCGATCAGGTGCAACACCACCCTCGAGGCCAGCGAGGCCGCGCGGCGCGGGAACCACGAGGCGGTGCTGCGCTCGCCGGCCGAGACGGCCGCCCGCTTCCCGCCCGCCGCCGTCCGCGGCGCCGGCGAGGTGGCCGACCGGTGCCGCTTCGACCTCACCCACGACCTGGGCTACAGCTACCCCGACTTCGCCGAGGGCGGCGAGCCCGCGGGGGAGGCGCTCGCACGCATCTGCCGCGACGAGCTCGAGCGCCGCTACGCCGGCTCGGCGAGCCTGCACGAGGCCCGCGCGCGGCTCGCCGAGGAGCTGCGGCTGATCGAGCGCCACGGCCTGGCCGGGTTCTTCCTGCTGCACCGCGACATCCTCGAGATGGCCCGTGACGTGGCGGTGCGGTGCAGAGGCCGCAGCGCCGGCCGGCATCTGCTGCCGCCCGGGCGCGGCCGGGGCTCGAGCGTCGGCTCGATCGTGTGCTACCTGATCGGCCTCTCCCACGTCGACCCGATCGCCGCCCGCCTCTTCCTGGGCCGGTTCCTGTCGGAGGAGCTCTCGAGCGTGCCCGACATCGACCTCGACTTCCCCCGCGATGTGCGCGAGGGGCTGATGCTCGCGGTGGTCGAGCGGTACGGGCCGGAGCACGCGGCGCTCGTGGCCGCCTTCCCCACCTACCGCGTCCGCGGTGCGATCCGCGACCTGGGCAAGGCGCTTGCCCTGCCCATGGGCGAGGTCGAGCGCATGGCCCGGCTGGCCGACGAGTGGGGCGCGATCGGCCAGGAGCAGGTGGAGCAGATGCGCGAGCGGGCCGGCTCGCCGCGCTGGCGCGCCTTCGCCTTCCTGATGGAGGAGATCACGGGCATCCCCCGCCACATCAGCCAGCACTCGGGCGGGATGGTGATCTCGACCCGGCCGCTGGTTGAGCTCGTGCCCGTGATCCCGGCCGCGATGGAGGGGCGCCAGATCTGCCAGTGGGACAAGGACTCGTGCGCCGATGCCGGCTTCCTCAAGATCGACCTGCTCGGCCTGGGCATGCTCTCCGCGGTGGAGGAGTGCGTCGACCTGATCGCCGCGGTGCGCGGGGCGCCGATCGACCTCTCCCGGGTCGGGTTCGACGATCCCGCGGTGTACGCCGAGATCCAGCAGGCCGACACGGTGGGCGTGTTCCAGATCGAGAGCCGGGCGCAGATGCAGTCGCTGCACCAGACGCTGCCCGAGAACCTGGACGACCTCACCGTGCAGGTGGCGCTGGTGCGGCCGGGGCCGATCGTCGGCGACGCCGTCAATCCCTACGTCAAGCACCGCCGCGCCCGCCGCGCCGATCCCGATTTCGAGCCCCCCTACGATCACCCGCTGCTCGAGCCCGTGCTGCACGACACCCTGGGGGTGGTCGTGTTCCAGGATCAGGTGCTCGAGGTGGCGATCGCGCTCGCCGGGTTCTCGACCGGCGAGGCCGAGAGCCTGCGCCGGGCGATGAGCCGCAAGCGCAGCCGCGACGCCCTCGAGCGCCACCGGCAGCGGTTCTGCACCGGCGCGGCCGCGCGCGGGGTGCCCGAGGCGACCGCCCTCAAGGTCTTCGAGAAGGTGGTGGCCTTCTCGGAGTTCGGCTTCCCCAAGAGCCACGCCGCCGCCTTCGCCATCCTGGCCTACCAGTCGGCGTGGCTGCACCGCAGCTACCCCGCCGAGTTCCTGTGCGCGCTCCTGAACGCCCAGCCGATGGGCTTCTACCCGCCGGCGACGCTGCTGCGCGACGGCGAGCGGCGGGGCGTCGAGATCCGCCCGCCGGACGTGAACCGAAGCGGTGCGGCCTGCACCGTCGAGGCCGGCGGCCGGGCGGTGCGGATCGGCCTCGGCTACATCAAGGGCGTGGGCACCCGGGCCGAGGGCGTGATCGCCGAGCGCGAGGCCGAGGGGGCGTTCACCGACCTCGGCGAGCTGGTGCGGCGGGCGCCGCTTGCCGCCGTCCAGCTCGAGGGGCTGATCCGCGCAGGCGCCTGTGACGGCTTTGACCGCAACCGCCGCCGGCTCCTGTGGGAGCTGCCCCTGCACCGCGCTCCCACAGGGACGGAGGGCGCCGCGCAGCTCGCGCTGGCGCTGGACGCCTCCCCCACCCCGGCGCTGCCGCGGATGTCCGACTGGGAGCGGATGGTGGCCGACCACGAGGCCATGAGCCTGACCACCGGCCCGCACCCGATGGCGCTCCTGCGGCCGAGCCTCGACACCGCCATCCTCACCGCCGACCGGCTCCTGCACGCACCGCTCGGGCCCGTCACCATCGCCGGCATCACCATCGCCCGCCAGCGTCCCGGCACCGCCAAGGGAATCGTGTTCCTGCTGGTCGAGGACGAGCGCGGCATGACCAACGTGATCTGCCCGCCGGCCGTGTACGAGCGCGACCGCATCGCCATCCGCGCCGAGCCGCTCGTGCAGGTGTGGGGGCGGCTCGAGCGCCGCGACGGCGCGGTCAACGTGATCGCCGACCGTGTCGCCGGCCTGACGTACACCGGCCGGCCGGATCTGGGCCGGGCCGCGGAGCGGGCGGCCGCGCGTGCCGCCGGAACCGGGGCGGGCCAGGGCGGCCACGTCGCCGATCTGCGCCGGCTGCGAGCCGCCGCCCCGCGTGCGAACAGCTTCGGTCGCGGCCGGCGCTGACACCCGTCTTCACAACCCGGCCGCCATTGGTGTGTTTTTCCGAAGAATTCCGTAAAGAGGACTGCCGCTTGCGGCGAAATCTCCGTAGGCTGAGTGAGCCGATGTGGTTTCGCCGCTGAGGGTCGAAGGAGCCCACCCTGACGAGCGGTGAGATGGGGTCGGTTGGGGGAGGTCGTTCGCCTACGGCCTCCCCCAAAAACGTTCTCAGGCCTTCGATGCCGCCGAGCGGCGCAGCGCGGCCTGGAGCGCGGGGAAGTGATCGCACACCCGGCCGCCGTCGAGGGTGTTCCACGGCGTCCACACCACGACCCGCACGATCAGGCACTGGCCGCCGGGCGCGGGCGGCCGCCCGCACGCCCAGCGCACCTTGTGCGAGGGCAGCTTGAGGCAGGTGAAGTCGGAATGCCCCGCCTGACGGCCGATATCCGCCGCCACCCCCGCGGCGGAGAGCGTCCGCGGCAGCAGCGCCTCGAGCTCCGGCAGCCGCTCGCAGCGGTGCTGGCCGACGACCGTGCTCCAGTTGCCGAACGTGCTCACCTTGGCGATCAGGCAGACCGACTCGACCCGGTAGACGACCGCGCACGCCCAGGCGGCGCCGTTGGACTGCAGCGACGAGCACCGCACGGTCGGGGCGTGCTCGCGCGTGGCGATCTGGTGCTCCAGCGACGTCTCGGCGATGCGCTGATGCACGCGCAGCACCCAGTATCCGGTCGCCCCGACCGCCAGCACCGTGAGGATGATGCCGGCGAGCCACAGGTGCGATCGCATGGCCGCGCGCTGCGGCGAGCGCACCGGGTCGGGCGCACGCACGGTGCCGGGCGGATAGCGCAGGGGGGCAGGAGCGGGCGGCTCGGGCGCGGCGTGCTGGGGCCGGTAGGCCGGTTCGGGCTCACGCTCGGGCCCGGCCGGCGGGGCGACGACCGGAGGGTCGGCGGCGGCGACGACCGGCTCGGCGGTAACCGGCTCACTCGCGATCGGCTCGCTCGGCAGCGGCCGGGACGGCGGCGGGGGCGGCGCGGGGTCGGGCTCGCGCTCGATCCGGGGGGGCAGCCCGGGTGTCGGCTCGCGCTCGATCCGGGGCGGCAGCTCCGGTGTCGGCTCGCGCTGGATCCGCGGCGGCAGGCCCGGCGCCCGCTCGTGCTCGATGCGCGGCGGCAGGCCCGGCGTCGGCGCAGGCCGGGGGCTGGACGCCTGCCGCCCCGTGTGCTCTTCCTCCGCCTGACTGCGCCGTGGTCGGCCACCGAGGGCACCTGCCGTACCGGCTACGGCCAGGACGGCGCGACGGGCCCGACCCAGCAGCTGGTCTCGTGACACATGGGAACTTTACGCGCTGTCAGGGCGTGACTCCATGCACAAGGGGCGACGACCCCCCAAAACGGGGGTACGCACGAGGGCTCTACGCCGTGATCAGCGCCACGTCGTCGTCGACGTCGCCGACCGTCGGGATCACGTCGAGGACGCTCTCCCGGGCGCAGTAGCGCACGTCGTCGGCGAGATCGGCGGCACGCAGGTTGCGGGCGCTGCGGGACGCCCCCAGACCCTCCACGGCCGACGTGAACGACGCCGCGATCGCCTCGGCCGCATGGGCGGCGTCGGTCGCCTCCCACTCGGCCAGCCACACGCGCAGCTCGGAGACGTACCGGCCCGCGGTGTAGGCATCGTCGATCGCGAACTCACCCCCCACCCCCGCGCACTGCACGAGCACGTCGCCCTTGGCCTGGCGGGCGCTGCGGGCGGCGGCCGCGGCGCATGCGGTCAGGTTGGCGAGGCTGCCGATCAGGACGGTGTCGGCCCGGATCGCGGCGGCCACGATGGCGCGCGTGCCATTCGTCGTGGTCAGCACGAGGGTTTCGCCGCGGGGCTCGCCGTCGGCGAACTCGCGTGGCGAATTGCCGAGGTCGAAGCCCTCCGGGCGCACGCAGGCCCGCTCACCGGCCAGGACGGTGCCCTCTCCAAGCCGGCCGGCCAGCTCACGCGCGCGGTCGAGCCCGGCGCACGCGAGCACGCGCGAGTAGCCCTGGGCGAGCGCGTGGGCGATCGTCGTGGTCGCGCGCAGGACGTCGATGACGATGGCGACCGCCGCCTCGGGCGGCTCGCCGGGCGTGAACGCCACGTCGATCTTCAATCTGCGAGGACCGCCTGGGCGGCCGCGAGGCGCGCGATCGGCACCCGGAACGGCGAGCACGAGACGTAGTCAAGCCCGGCCCGGTGGCAGAAGGCGATCGAGTCCGGATCGCCTCCGTGCTCTCCGCAGATGCCCATCCGGATGTCCGGCTTCACCGACCGCGCCTTCTCGACCGCCATCGAGACAAGAGCGCGGACGCCGTCGTCCATCGTCTCGAACGGGTTCCGCGAAAGCACGCCGTCCTCGAGGTACTGCGTGAGGAACTTGCCCTCGGCGTCGTCGCGCGAGAAGGCGAGCGCCGTCTGGGTGAGGTCGTTCGTGCCGAACGAGAAGAAGTCGGCGTACTTCGCGATCCGGTCGGCCAGGAGCGCCGCGCGCGGGATCTCGATCATGCTGCCGATGCGGATGTCGAGGCCGGTGCCGCCCTCCTCCTCGATCACGCGCTCGGTCAGGGCGCGCAGCCGGCGCAACTCCTCCGTGAACGCGACCAGCGGGTGCATGATCTCGACCTCTTTGGCGCTCACGTCGCGGGCGGCCCGCACGATCGCGCGCACCTGCATCTCGTAGATCTCGGGGTAGAGGATGCCGAGCCGGCAGCCGCGGGTGCCGAGCATCGGGTTCACCTCGTGCAGCGCCTTCACCCTGGCCGCGAGCCGCTCCTGTCCCGGGCCGATCTGGTCGAGCGGCGGCAGGAACTCGTGCAGCGGCGGGTCGAGCAGGCGGATCGTGACCGGGAAGCCCGCCATCGCCCTCAGGATGCCGTCGAAGTCGGACTGCTGGAACGGCAGCAGCCGGTCGAGCGCGGCCCGGCGGCCGGTCTCGTCGGAGGCCAGGATCATCTCGCGCATCACCGGCAGGCGATCGTCGCCGAAGAACATGTGCTCGGTGCGGCAGAGACCGATCCCCTCGGCGCCGAACTCGCGCGCCCGGATCGCGTCCTCGGGAGTGTCGGCGTTCGCCTCGACCCCCAGCCGGCGCACCTCGTCCGCCCACCCGGTGATCGTGCGGAAGTCCTCGTTGATCTGCGGCGGCACGAGCCTGACCGCGCCCCGGATCACGAGCCCGCGGCTGCCGTCGACGGAGATCTCGTCGCCCTCGGAGATCGTGGTGCCGTTCACGGTGAAGTTGCGGGCCGCGGCATCGATGTGCAGCGCCTCGACGCCGCACACGCAGGGCTTGCCCATCCCCCGCGCCACGACCGCCGCGTGCGACGTCATGCCGCCGTGAGCGGTCACCACTCCCTGGGCCTGGATCAGGCCGTGGATGTCGTCGGGCGTCGTCTCCCACCGCACCAGGATGACCGGCTCGCCCGTGCGCCCGCGGCTCTCGGCGGTGTCGGCGTCGAAGACCGCCCTGCCGACGGCCGCGCCCGGCGAGGCGTTCAGGCCGCTCGCGAGGACGTCGTAGGTGGCGCCGGGATCGATGCCGGGGTGCAGCAGCTGGTCGAGCTGAGTCGGGTCGATCCGGGCGATCGCCGAGCGGCGGTCGAGCACCTTCTCCTCGACCAGGTCGCGGGCCACGCGCACGGCCGCCTGGGCGGTGCGCTTGCCCGTCCGCGTCTGCAGGATGTAGAGCGTCCCCTGCTCGATCGTGAACTCGACGTCCTGCATCTCCTTGTAGTGCGACTCGAGCAGCTGCATCGCGTCGCGCAGCTGGCCGAAGGCCTGCGGGCTCACCTCCTCGAGCTCCGCGAGCGGCCGCGGCGTGCGGATGCCGGCGACGACGTCCTCTCCCTGCGCGTTCACCAGGAACTCGCCGTAGAGCTCGCGCTCGCCGGTGGAAGGGTTGCGGGTGAAGGCGACGCCGGTGGCGCTCGTCGGGCCGAGGTTGCCGAACACCATCTGGCCGACGTTGACGGCCGTGCCGAGGTCGTCGGGGATGTTGTCGTGGCGGCGGTAGGTGATCGCGCGCGGCGTGTTCCACGACCGGAACACGGCCTCGACCGACCGCTCGAGCTGCTCGCCGGGCTCCTGCGGGAAGTCGGCGCCGGTGCCCGACCGGTAGATGCCGCGGAACGTGTCGAGGAGCCTGCGCAGATCCGCGGCGTCGAGATCGACGTCGGAGCGGACGCCGCGGTCGAGCTTGAGCCGGTCGAGCGCGTCCTCGAAGAGATGGCCGTCCACGCCCATGACGACGTCGCCGAACATCTGCACGAACCGGCGGTAGGAGTCGAGCGCGAAGCGCTCATCGCCGCTGCGAGCGGCCAGGCCCTGCACCGAGCGATCGTTCAGGCCCAGGTTCAGGATCGTGTCCATCATGCCGGGCATCGACACGGGCGAGCCCGACCGCACCGAGACGAGCAGGGGGTCGGACGGATCGCCCAGCCGCTTGCCGAGGCGGCGCTCGAGGTCGGCCAGGTGCGCGGCGATCTCGTCACGCAGGCCTTCCGGCCAGGTGTCTCCCGCCCCCAGATAGTCGCGGCAGGCCTGCGTCGTGATGATGAACCCGTCGGGCACCGGCAGCCCGATCGTGGTCATCTCGGCCAACCCTGCGCCCTTGCCCCCGAGCAGGGCCTTCATGTCCTTCGACCCCTGGGAGAAGTCGTACACATACCCGGACCCGGCCACGAGGCGGAGTGTATGTCCCCCTGACACGCATAGCCAATCGGGTGCGCCGGTGGGGATCCGGGGAGTGCGGTAGGGTGGGCCGATGCCGCAGCAGAGCGCCACCTGCGAGTGCGGCCGGCCCGACTGCCACGCATCGCTCGACGTCTCTCCGGACGAGATCCGGCGCATGCACGCCGAGGGTGTGCGCGTGGTCGCGCCGGGGCACGTCAGCGGGCGGCCCGAGGAGGTCGTCGTGGCGCGGGCGGCAGCGCACTGGACGGTGCGCGACATCGACCCGGTCGACGAGGCATCGATGGAGTCGTTCCCCGCCAGCGACCCGCCGGCGTGGCCGGACTGACCGCCGCCACGAGTCGCGTGCCCGCGCTGCAGCGCGCGTGCGCCGTTGCCGTCGTGGCCGCGAGCCTGCTCGCCGCGGCGGCCCCCGCCCGGGCGGCGACGCCGCCCGCCGTGCCGCAGCACGGAGCGCTCTGGGGGGCGTTCCCCAATGAGCCGGGCGGCATCGCGGCGCTGCAGCAGCGGGTCGGCCGGCGCCTGGCGATCGTCAACCGGTACGTGCCGTGGACGTTCACCGGATGGACTGACGTCTCGACCTACCTGCGCGGCGGGCACCTGCCCCTGATCTCGTGGTCGGCGGCGCCCGACACGACGGCTGCGGCGATCGCAAGCGGGAGCGAGGACAGCGTCATCCATGCCGCGGCGGTCGCGCTGCGGCACGCGGGCGGGCGGGTGTTCCTGCGCCCCTTCTACGAGTTCGACCAGCCGCAGGGCCACCCGCGCTACATCGGCACGCCGAGCGAGGTCGTCGCCGCATGGCGGCGCCTGCACGACATCTTCCGGGCGGCCGGCGCGACCAACGTGCGGCTCGTGTGGTGCCCGATGGCCTTCGACTTCCACGGCGGGATCGCGCGCTCGTTCTGGCCCGGCAACCGCTACGTGAACTGGGTGGCGGCCGACGGCTACAACTTCCCGGGCAAGACGTGGCACTCGTTCCGCGACATCTTCCAGAACGCCTACCACTTCGCCGGCGTCCACGGCAAGCGCATGATGATCGCCGAGACCGCCTCCCCCGCCGCCGACCCGCGCGCGCCCGGGTGGATGGCCGGAGCGGCGAAGTGGATCCGCCATCACACGCTCGTGCACGCCGTGTCCTACTTCGACTCGATGAGTCCGAAGGGGTACAACTTCGAGGTGGCGAGCGACCGGCAGACGCTCGCGGCCTTCCGGGCGTGGGGCCTGCGCAGGTACTTCCACCAGTAGCGTTCGGGGCGTGAACCTGCGCCCTCTGACGGCCGCCGACGGTCCTGACCTCCTGCGCATCCTCGAAACGCCCGAGGTGGCGCGGTGGTGGGACGAGCCCGACGAGGGCTTCCCGTTCACCGACGACCCCGAGGCCACCCGGCTCGTGATCGAGGTCGACGGCGCGGTGGCGGGCATGATCCAGTTCGTGGAGGAGTTGACGCCGAAGTACCGCCACGCCTCGATCGACCTCTTCCTCGACCCCGCCCTGCACGGCCGCGGCCTGGGTACCGAGGCGGTCAGACGCGTCGTCCGCCACCTGATCGACGAGCGCGGGCATCACCGGATCACGATCGACCCGGCGGTCACGAACGCGGCCGCCATCCGCGCCTACGAGAAGGCCGGCTTCGCTGCGGTCGGGATCATGCGCAGCTACGAGCGCGACGTCGGCGGCGCGGGCTGGCACGACGGCCTGCTGATGGAGCTCGTCGAGCGCTGACGGTCAGGTGCCAGGCACCCGTCTGCGACGGTGCCAGGCACCTGTCTATGCGGGGCGCAGGCCCTCGAGCGACGCCCGCCGGCGCTCGTCGACGAGCTCGGCGACGCGGGCCGCCGTCTCCTCGATGGCCAGGCCGGTGACGTCGATCACCGGGCACCCGAGGCGGCGATGCAGCGCCCGCGTGAACTCGAGCTCCTCGTAGATCTCGGCCAGGTCGGCGTAGCGGGCGCCCGCTCCGGCCAGGGTGCGCACCCGGCGGCGGCGGATGCCGGCCAGCTGCTCGGCGTCGATCGTCAGCCCGACGAGCTTCCACGGCTCGACCGTGAACAGCACGGGCGGCGGATCGACGCCGCGCACGATCGGCACGTTCGCGGCCATGTAGCCGAGGTAGCCCAGGTGCATCGAGGTGGGCGTCTTCGAGGTGCGGGAGACGCCGAGCAGGACGATGTCGGCCTGGTGCAGGTCGTCGGCGCCGCGGCCGTCGTCGTGCTTGACCGCGAACTCGATGGCCGCGATGCGGCGGAAGTACTGGGCGTCGAGGGGAGCGCTGCGGCCGGGGACGAGGGTCGCCTCGCGGCCAGAGGCGGTGGTGATCGCGTTCAGCGCCGGCCCGAGGACGTCGTGCACCACGAGGCGGCTGGCATGCGCGATCTCGACCATTGCCTCGCGCAGCGCCGGGTCGACGAGCGTGTAGAAGACCGCCGCCCGCCGGCCCGTGGCCGACTCGAGCGCGCGCGCCAGCCCTTCGCGGGTCTGGACGCGGGCGTGGCGGATCATCTCGATCTCGGTGTCGGCGAACTGGCTCTGCGCGGCCCGGCCGACCCGCGCGGCGGTGTCCCCGGTGGAGTCGGACACGATGTGGATCTCGAGCCGGTCGGACACTGCCGTGGATCCTATCCCCATCCCGGGAGCCGTCTGCGAGACTGCCGCGATGGAACAGGATCGAACAGTCACGCTCGTGCGCTCGAACGACCTCGCGGCGACCGCGCCGTACGCCTACGCCGCCCTGCCGCCGGCGGGGGCACGCTTGCTGTTCACCGCCGGCGCCTGCCCACTCGACGAGTCCGGAGCAACCGTCGCCCCGGGCGACGTCGCCGCACAGGCGGAGCAGGTGATGGCGAACCTGCGCACGGCGCTGCGAGCGGCCGGGGCCGACCTCGACAACGTTCTCAAGACGACGGTGTACGTCGCGACGCGGAAGCGGGAGGACATCGTCGCCGCCTGGGACGTCGTGCGCCGCCATTTCGGCGATCACGACGCGCCCAGCACCCTCCTCGGCGTCAGCGTGCTCGGCTACCCCGACCAGCTGGTCGAGGTCGAAGCTGTCGCCGCGCTGGGCTGAGGCAAGCGCTCAGCCCGGCAGCTGCGCGAAGTCGCCGAGCCGGCGCAGGGCGGCGGCCACGTGTGCGACCAGCGTGAGCCGGTTCGCGCGCACCGCCTCGTCGGGGGCCATCACGAGGACGTCGTCGAAGAAGCGGTTCACCGCCGGCACGAGATCGGCCGCGGCCTCGAGCGTCTCCGGCGGGTTGGCCAGCGCCTGCCACAGCGCCTGCTCGGCCGGCTCGGAGAGCAGCGGCTCGGCGACCGGCCCGGCGGTAGCACCGGCGGCGATGCGCAGGCATCGGCCGTAGGCGTCGCGAACGGCGTCACGCCGCGGCCCGGCGAACGCGTGTAGCGCCCGCGCGACCGCGGCCACCTCGACGGGCTCCACCACCGCCTCCGCCCCGCGCGCGGCGCGCACCTCCTCGACCGTCAGCCCCTCCTCCAGGAGCGGCGGCTCCAGCCGGTCGAGCACGAATCCAGCCGCGCGCTCGCCCAGAAGCTCGGCCGGATCGAGCCGGTAGCCGCGGGCAAGGGCGATGGCCACGACCCCGGCGGCCGCCCGCCGCAGGCCGAACGGGTCGCGGCTGCCCGTCGGCTCGAGGCCGAGCCCGAACGCCACGGCCAGGGTGTCGGCCTTGTCGGCCAGGGCCAGCACCGCTCCGGCCTCGCTCGCGGGGAGCTCGCCCCCCGCCTCGCGCGGGCGATGGTGCTCCTCGATCGCGGCGCACACGGCCTCGTCCTCGCCCGCGGCGCGGGCATAGATCGAGCCCGCGTAGCCCTCGAGGTCGGCGAACTCGCTCACGAGCCCCGACACGAGGTCGGCCTTGCACAGCGCCGCCGCCCGCACGGCGGCCGCCCGCACCGCCTGCGGCAGCTCGTTGCGATCGCACAGCCGCTCGGCGATCGGGCCGAGCCGCGCCACCTTGTCGGCCAGCGATCCCGAGCCCTCGAGGAAGCTGACGCGGCCAAGCTCGGCGGCCATCGCCTCGAGGCCGCGCTCGAGGTCGCGCCGGTGGGCGAAGGCGGCATCGTCGAGCCTGCCCACCAGCACCTCCTCGTTCCCCGCCCGGACGATGTCCGGGTCGCCGCCGTTGGCGACGAACAGGAACCGGGGCTCGAGCGGAGCCCCGACCCGGCGGACGGGGAAGTAGCGCTGATGCGACTGCATCGCCGTGATCACGACCCGCTCCGGCAGCTCCAGGTAGCCGGCGTCGAACCGGCCCTCGAGCACGACCGGCCACTCGACCAGGTGGACGACCTCGTCGAGCTTGCCGCCGGGGTCCTTCCACGGCCCGGCCGTGTCGAGGCCGGCCACGATGGCCGCGCGCCGCTCGGAGGCCTCGGCCATCGCCCGGACGGCGCGCAGATCGGCGAGATAGGTGGCGGCGGTGCCGACGGCGGTGTGGCCGCCCTCGTAGCGGTGGCCGTAGGTGGTGTCACCGCTCTGCAGGCCGGCGAGGCGCATCGGCACGACGGCGTCGTCGAGCTTCACGACCAGCCACCGGATCGGGCGCGAGAAGCGGCCGCCCTCGTAGCGCATCGACTTCGAGAACTGGATCCCCTCGACCAGGCCGCGCACGATGTCGGGCACGAGGTCGGCGAGCTGTGTCGGCGCACCCTCAGACACCGCCCAGACGAAGCCGTCGCGGCGTTCGAGGCGGGTCGGGTCAAGACCGTGCTTGCGGGCGAACCCGGACAGGGCCTGGTCGGGCGCGTCCTCGCGCGGGCCGCGCACCTCGGAGCGCTCCGCCGGACGCTCGCCGGGCAGTCCGAGCGCGAGGACGGCCAGCCGCCGGGGAGCGACATGGACGCGGCGCTCGGCGGCCTGGATGCCCGCCCGGGCGAGCTCCGCCTCGAGCAGGCCCGGAAGCTGGGCCTGGGCCTGCGTGCAGGCGGCCGCGGGCAGCTCCTCGCACCCGATCTCGACCAGCAGGTCAGGCACCGGCTGCCTCGACCTCGAGATAGGTGCGGGCGACGGCCTGGGCGAGCCGGCGCATGCGCAGGATGTAGCCGGCCCGGTCGGTGACGGCGATCGCGCGGCGGGCGTCGAGCAGGTTGAACGCGTGCGAGCACTTGAGCACGTGGTCGTAGGCCGGGAGCGGCAGCCGGGCGTCGATGCAGCGCATCGCCTCGGCCTCGAAGTCGTCGAAGTGGCGCGCGTACACCGCGGTGTCGGCCACCTCGTAGTTGTACGTGGACATCTGGCGCTCGTTCTGGAAGAAGACCTCGCCCCAGCGCACGTGCGGCGACCACAGCATGTCGTGTGCGCGGCGCACGCCCTGCAGGTACATGCCGATCCGCTCGAGGCCGTAGGCCAGCTCGACCGAGATCGGGTCGAGATCGAACCCGCCGGCCTGCTGGAAGTAGGTGAACTGGGTGATCTCCATGCCGTCCATCCACACCTCCCAGCCCAGGCCGGACGCGCCCAGGGACGGGTTCTCCCAGTTGTCCTCGACGAAGCGGACGTCGTGGCGGGGGACGTCGATCCCGATCGCCTGCAGCGAGGCCAGGTACAGATCCTGGACGTCGGCCGGGGCCGGCTTCAGGATCACCTGGTACTGGTAGAACTGCTGGAACCGGAACGGGCTCTCGCCGTAGCGGCCGTCGTCGGGGCGGATCGACGGCTCGACGTAGCCGGTGCGCCACGGCCGCGGCCCGAGCACGCGCAGGAAGGTCGCGGGGTTGGACGTGCCCGCGCCGACCTCGGTGTGGTACGGCTGCATGATCGTGCAGCCCTGCTCCTCCCAGTAGGCCTGGAGCGCCGAGATCATGCCCTGGAAGGTGTGCGCCATCGCGGCCGCAAGCTATCAGGCCGGCACCGCCGTCCGGGCCCGTTCAGGCGTGCAGCGTGCGCATGCGAAAGCCGCCATGGTGGGCGTAGGTCGCCTCGACCACCCGCACCGCATCGTCCGCCGCCGTGGGCTCGAGCCGGCCGGCCCGCAGGGGCCGCTCGATCAGCGCCTCGATCGTCTCCAGGCTCCCCGGCCGGAGGCGAAACCACTCCGGGCCGCCGGAGCACGTCTCGCACACCGCGCCGCCGGCCGTCGGCGAGTAGCCGACCAGCGGGCCGTCCGTCCCGCAGGCCGCACAGGACACGAGGTGCGGCAGGTAGCCGGCCAGCAGCAGGAGCTTCAGCTGGAACCCGACCGCGAGCGAGTCGGCCGCGGGGCTGCCGGAGTCGGGCACCGGGCCGTCGAGGAGCTCCAGGAAGCGGACGAGGCCGTCGAACACGCGCGGCTGCGGATCGGGCTCCGGGTGCAGCTTGAGCACCGCCTCGGCCCCGATCAGGGCGACGCTCAGCGTGTAGGGCCGCTCGCGCACGGCGGAGTGCGCCGAGACGATGTCGGCGCCCGAGACCGTGTGCAGCTCGCCCCGGCCCTCGTGCAGCATGAGCGCGGCCCGCGTCAGCGGCTCCAGGCGCCCGCCGAACCGCGACGTGGTCTTGCGCACGCCCTTTGCGATCGCGTTCACGCGGCCGCGCTCGGCCGTGTACAGATGCAGGATGCGGTCGGCCTCGCCGAAGCGCATCGAGCGCAGCACGATCGCGTCGGCGCGGTAGGTGCGTCCCATGCGGCCAGTGTAGGAGGCGCGCCGGTCAATTGGCACACGCTGTGGATGCCAAGTGGCCAGACGGCCTCGGAAGTCAGCTGGGCCTGTCAGAGACGTCGGCGGCGACGACGCGGTTTCGGCCCATCCCCTTCGCAAGCGCCGCTCGCCGCTCGGCGGCATCGATCAGCGCGTTGCATCCCTCGTGCTGTCCACTCGCCGTTGCAACGCCCGCCGAGATCGTCAGCGGAAGGCCGAGGCGGGACACCGCGGCGCGGATGCGCTCGGCAAGAACTGCTGCGTCGCCCTCCCAGGAGTCCCCCAGCACGATGAGGAACTCATCGCCCGCCGCTCGGCAGGTAACGTCGTCCCCCGCCTGATCCCTGATTGCGTGAGCGATTCGCGTGACGGCCCGATCCCCCGCGGCGTGACCGACCTCGTCGTTGAACTCCTTGAGGTGATCGACGTCGATCCAGATCATCGCCCGATAGCTCGCGTGCCGGTCGACCGCCCCATCAATGCGAAGGCCTGTGAGCACGTCGCGCTGGGTACGCGAGGCATCGGTCACGGGCCGATTGTATGCAACGACCCAATTGGCATCCGCTGCGGGTGCCAAATGGCGCGAGAACGCATCCCGACCGCGTTCTCGTCGGACGGCTGGGGTGTGGATATCTCCCTCACCCCCTTGCCCTCACCCGCCGGCCGCTGCTCGGGCACGCGAGCGTCGATCGAGCAGCTCGGCGATCTCCACCCGCACCGCCAGAGCCTCGATGACCTCGCCCAACTCGCCGAGCCGCGCTGCCATCTCCCGGTGACAGGCGGCGACGCGCTCGCCGAGCGGTGAGCGGCCGTTGCGGGCCGCCTCACGCTCCGCCACAACAGCGAGCGGCGCCCAGAGGGTGAAGAGGAAGACCGGCGCGGGCGCCGTGTACGCGTCGAGGAACCGCTGGACGTGCCGGCGCTCCTCGAAGCAGTACTCGAAGACCACGAGGTCGTAGCCGGCGCGGACGTAGTTCGCAGCGATCGTCGCGCCGTTCTCGTACCCGAGCCCTGCGTGCACGGCTCCAGGGGCGCGCGTGACGATGAACGCGGCCAGGGCGTCACCCTCGATGCAGACGCCGTTTGCGACCCGTCCCGCCAGCAGACGGCCAACCGTGGTCTTCCCGACCCCGGCAGGGCCGTTCAGGATCACCACCAGCTGCGGCGGTCGGCTCGCCTCCACCGCCGGAGCCTACGGGCTGCGGCGGCTGAAGCCGGCGCCGTTTCTGCCAATTGGCATCCGCAGCGAATGCCAATTGGCGTGAACAGCCGCCCCCGAGCCGCCCGCTATGGTCGCCCCCGTGCCCAAGCGTGTGCCCGGGATCACCATCCGCCCCGTCCTCCCCGCCGAGTTCGCCGCCCTCGGCGACCTCACGGTGGCCGCATACCGGTCCGTGCCAGGCGGCTCGACGTCGGCGGGGTACGAGGAGACGCTGCGCGACGTCGCGACGCGCGCCCGTGAGGCGGAGGTGCTGGTGGCGGTCGACGCCGACGGCGCGCTCCTCGGCGGCATCACGTACGTGCCCGGCCCCGGCCGCTACGCGGAGTTCAGCGGCCCCGACGAGGCGGGCATCCGCATGCTGGCGGTGTCGCCGGCGGCCCAGCGACTCGGCGTCGGCCGGCGGCTCGTCCTGGAGTGCCTCGTGCGCGCCACGGCCGCCGGGAGGGCGCGGATCGTCCTGCACACCACCGCCTCCATGACCGCCGCGCAGTCGCTCTACGCGGCGCTCGGGTTCGTGCGCACGCCTGGGCGTGACCTCCAGCCGTCGCCGCGCACGCACCTGATCGCCTACGTGCTCGAGCTCGACCGCCCCGCGCCGCCTACACCGGCTCGGTGAGCTCCCGCACCTCGCCGTCGGGCAGCGCGGCGATCAGGTCCTCGGTGCCGACCTCGAAGACGGCGTTCGGCGTCCCGGCGGCACACCAGACCGTCTCGAATCGGCGCAGCGAGGCGTCCACCAGCGTCCGCACCGGCGCCGGGTGACCCAGCGGCGGGACGCCGCCGATGGCGAAGCCGGTCGCCTGCCTGACCTGGTCGGGGGTCGCCCGGCGCACGCCGAGGGCGGCCGCGTCGACCCGGCGATCGCCCGCGCACAGCACGAGCACCGGCCCGTCGTCGGCGGCGAACACGAGCGACTTCACGATCTGACCGAGCTCGCATCCGGCCGTCGCAGCGGCCTCCTCGGCCGTCCGGCTCGACTGGGCATGCTCGACGACGGTGACGTCGAGGCCGGCGGCCGCCAGCCGGTCGGCTACGCGGACCGCAGTCGGGTGCAGCGTGGACATAGGTGGGTCCCCCTCTGGGCGACACGGATCTTCTCGATGGGCGTGCCGCACCGCGGGCAGGGCTCGCCGGTGCGGGCGTAGGCGGCGAAGCGCTCCTGCATCCCGCCGCGCTCGCCGTCGACGTCACGATAGTCGCGGATGCTGGCCCCCCGCGAGTCGATCCCCCGCTCCAGGCTCTCGACCACGGCCGCGTGCAGCCGCCGCACCTCGGCCGCCGTCAGGCTGCCCCCGGGCTGCAGCGGATGGATGCGGGCCTGCCACAGCGCCTCGTCCGCGTAGATGTTGCCCACGCCGGCGACGATGCCCTGGTGCAGCAGGAGCGCCTTCACGGGCGCCCTGCGCCCGGCCAGGTCGGCCCGCAGCCGCCGTGGCGACCAGTCGGCCGAGAGTGGCTCGGGGCCTGCGCGCGGCCGCAGGTAGTCCTCGAGCTCTCCCGGCTCGATCAGGCGCATGGTGCCGAACCGGCGCTGGTCGCGATAGACGAGGGTCGAGCCGTCGTCGAGGTCGAACACGGCCCGGACATGGGCGGGCGGCGGCTCCGTCGAGGCGGGCGGCCGGTGGTGAAACCACCCCGTCATGCGCAGATGGGCGACGAGGGTGCGCCCGGTCGCGAACTCGAACAGCAGGTACTTGCCCCGCCGCCCGACGCCGGTGAAGCGCTCTCCGCCGAGCTCCAGGCCGACCTCGACCGGATCGAGCGGAGCGGTCAGCCGGCCGTCGCGGATGTCGGCGCGCACGATCGTCCGCCCCGTCAGACGCGGCTGCAAGCCGCGACGGACGGTCTCGACCTCGGGCAGCTCGGGCATCCGGTCAGCTTAGAGATGTGCGCCCGGCCACGTCCGCCGAAACCGCACCGAACCGATTACAGGATCGCTGCGAATGGGTGACGACGCGGCGCGCACGGGACGCCGCGGCCAGGGATGGGGAAAAGGAGAACCGAATGACGGATATCGCAGCACGACCGGTGAGCCGCGGCTCGCTGCTCCGCAATGCGGGCGCGGCGGGCGCGGGAGTCATGCTCGGCGGAGGCCTGCTCGGGGCGGCCACGGCGCGGGCGGCCGGCGGCGTGACGAAGGGTGACATCGACATCCTGATCGCCGCCGAGATCGCCGAGGCGCTGGCGGTCACGACGTACACGAACATCATCACCCGGGCGCCGTTCTTCAAGCGCCTCGCGCTGGACGATCAGGGCTACCTGAAGGCCGCGCGGCAGGAGGAGATGTCGCACTACGCGCTCGAGATGTCGGTCACCGGCAAGCCGAGCCCGTTCACGACCTTCTACTACCCGCACGGCATGTTCAAGCACGCCCACACGACGCTGAACACGCTGGTCACCCTCGAGGACGCGTTCATCGCCGCCTACCTGGTCGGCGTGCGCAACTTCTCGAGCTCCGACCTGCGGGTGACCGCCGCCCGGATCATGGGCATCGAGAGCGACCACCGCACCCTCGCCCGCGTCGTGGCGCCGGGCGTCGCCAAGCGCGACGGCGGCCCGATCGAGACGGTCACCGGGGCGCAGGGCGTCGCCGAGTCGGTCGACCCGCCGAACAACAACGGCTACGAGCGCACGCTCAAGTGGACGAACATCGGCCAGGCGGTCGCCGCCCTCACGCCGTTCGTCGACAAGGCCGCGGCCGCGAAGGCCGGGTTCGACACAGACGACGCGTACCACTTCCACCCCTTCACGCCGCACCTGCCCAATCCGCTGGGCGCGTTCTTCGGCTTCGGAGGCTGATCGAGGCTCAAGTTGGGCACGCGAGTGCGCGACGTGACCCCCTCCGGCGTCGCGCACTCGCGGCTCAGCCTCTGACTTCGATCACGACCGGCGGCGGCTCGAACGGGCCGTCGCCGATGTCGAAGCAGGCCGCCACGGCCGCGGCATCCACCTCGCCCGCCGAGCGGGCGTGCACGGTCGCAAGCGGCCCGCCGCGCTCCACCCGCTCACCGGCCTTCGCGGCCACCACGATGCCGACCGCGTGGTCGACGGCGTCCTCCTTGCGGGCGCGGCCGGCGCCGAGCCGCATCGCCGCCTCGCCGAGCCGCAGCGCATGGCACGAGCGCACAACCCCGTCGCGGGGCGCGGGCACCGCAACGATCGGTCGGCGCCTGCGGCAGCGGCGCGTCGGGATCGCCGCCCTGGGCCGCGATCCAGCGCCGATACGTGTCGTACGCGGCCCCCGACGCGAGCGCCCGCTCGACCGCGCCGCGGTCGCCCGTCATGATGGCCGCCGCATCGACGCAGAGCGCCATCAGGTCGGCCGGGCCGCGGCCCTGGAGCGCGTCCACCGCCTCGGCCACCTCGAGCGCGTTTCCCACCGCCCGCCCCAGCGGCTCGTCCATCCGGGTCAGCATGCACGTCGTCGGCAGCCCCGCCGCGGCGCCGAGCTCGATCATCGCCCCGGCCAGCTCGCGCGCATGCTCGAGGTCGGGCATGAACGCCCCTTCCCCCACCTTGACGTCGAGCACGAGCCGCGACGCGCCCGAGGCGACCTTCTTCGACATGATGCTCGTCGCGATCAGAGGGATGCTCTGCACGGTGGCGGTGACGTCGCGCAGGGCGTACATGCGCCGGTCGGCCGGCACGAGGTCGGCGGTCTGCCCGGCGACGGCGATCCCCACCCGCCGCACCTGGTCGATCAGGCGCTGCGGCTCCAGATCGACCTCGAAGCCGGGGATCGACTCGAGCTTGTCCAGGGTGCCGCCGGTGTGGCCGAGGCCGCGGCCGGAGAGCTTGGCGACAGGCACGCCGCAGGCCGCGACGAGCGGCGCCACGACGAGCGTCGTCTTGTCGCCGACGCCGCCCGTCGAGTGCTTGTCGGCGACGGGCCGGCCCACCGATGTCAGGTCGAGCCGCGCGCCCGAGCCGACCATCGCCCGCATCAGGTCGGCCGTCTCGCGCCCGCTCATGCCGCGCAGCACGACCGCCATCAGGAACGCGGCCAGCTGGTAGTCGGGAGTGTCGGCCGCGATCATCGCCGCCAGCTCGTCGGCCGCGAGCTCGCCGCCGTCGCGTTTGCGCGCGATCAGGTCGACGATGCGGGCGGTCACAGCACCGGGGTGCCGGGCAGGTCGGCGTCGTGCGCGCGCGTCAGCACCCGCATCACCGTCGCCCCGACGTCGGCGAAGGTGTCGCCGTCGTGGCGCCGGGAGATCATCGGCGCGCCGGGCACGTGGGCGAGCAGCAGGGCGTGCTCCCGCGAGTGGTCGGTCGAGGGCGTGGTCGGGTCGCAGCCGTGATCGGAGGTCAGGATCAGGAGGTCGCCGTGGCGCAGCGCCGCGAGCATGTCGGGCAGCCCCGCGTCGAACTCCTCGAGTGCATCCGCAAAGCCGCGCGGGATCGTTGCGATGGCCCCACAGCATGTCGGTCTCGACCAGGTTCACGAACACGAAGCTCGCGTCGGGGAGCGTGCGCAGGAGCTCGGTCGTGACGGCGATCCCGTGTCCGTTCGACGTCGTCGGCCGGGAGGTGTCCACGTCCTGCCCCGCGAAGATGTCGCCGATCTTGCCCACGCCGTGCACGCCGATCCCGCGCTCCCGCAGGCGCTCGAGGTAGTTCGGGCGCGGCGGCAGCAGCGAGAAGTCGTGCCGGTTGCGGCGTGCGCACGTACGCGCCCGGCTCGCCGGCGAACGGCCGCGCGATCACCCGCCCGACGGCATGCTCGCCGACGAGCAGCCGCCGCGCCGTCCGGCAGGCCTCGTACAGCTCCTCGAGCGGCACCGTCGTCCTCGTGGGCGGCGATCTGGAACACGCTGTCGGCCGACGTGTACACGATCCACGCGCCGGTGCGCTGGTGCTCCTCGCCGAGGCGCTGGATGATCTCGGTGCCCGAGGCGGCGACGTTGCCGATCACCGCCGCGGCCGGTGGCCGCCGAGAACGGCCTCCAGGACGCTCGGCCGGGAAGCCGTCGGGATACGTCGGAAACGCGCTGCGCGGTGACGATGCCCATCATCTCCCAGTGGCCCGTGGTCGTATCCATCCCGAGGCTGCGCTCGGCCAGCCGGCCGTGGACGGAAGGGGCGTCGCGCCGGGGCGGGCAGCCCGCGATCGGCATGATGTTGCCGAGCCCGAGGGCCTGCATGGCCGGCACGTCGAGGCCGCCCACCGCCTCGGCGACGTGCGCAAGCGTCGACGATCCCGCCGTGCCGAAGTCGGCCGCGTCGGGCAGGTCGCCCGCCCCGACCGCATCCAGCACGATCACGCATGCCCGTGGCACCGGCGTACCCTACCGCCGGGCGGCGGGGCTACGCCCGGGGGTGGGCCTTGAAGTAGGCCTTGCGCACGTGGTCGGCGGACACGTGGGTGTACACCTGGGTGGTCTCGATGCTCGCGTGCCCGAGCATCTCCTGCACGCTGCGCAGGTCGCACCCGCCCTCGAGCAGGTGGGTGGCGAAGGAGTGGCGCAGGGTGTGCGGCGTGACGTCCTTGTCGATGCCGGCGTTGCGGGCGTGGTCGCGGACGAGCTGGAAGACGGCCTGGCGGGTGATGCCCTGACCGCGGTGGTTCAGGAAGAGGATGTCGCCGCGCTGGAGCCGGCCCAGGTACGGCCGGCCACGCTGCAGGTAGATGCGGGTCGCCTCGGTCGAGCTCTTGCCCATCGGCACCATCCGCTGCTTTGCGCCCTTGCCGGTGCAGCGCACGACGCCCTCGGCCAGGTCGATGTCAGACACCCGCAGCGACACGAGCTCGGAGACGCGCAGTCCGGCGCCGTAGAGGAGCTCGAGCATTGCCCGGTCGCGCAGGCCGCGCGGAGACGTGTCGGGCCGGGTCACGATCGCCTCGGCCTCGGCCTTCGTCAGCGGATCGGGCAGGCTGCGGCCGAGCCGCGGCAGCGGCACCGTGCGGCCCGCGTCGGCCCTGCCGCCCTCGCGGGCGCGGTGCTTGAAGAACGCGCGCACGGCCGCCATGCGCCGGCGCACCGTCGCCGCGGAGAGGCCGCGGTCGCGCAGGGCGACGGCGTAGTCGTCCAGCACGCTGACGGGGATCGTGTCGGGATCGGAGTGCTCGACGAAGTCGCCAAGGTCGATCAGATCGCGCCTGTAGGCCTCGACGGTATGCGGCGACGCCCCCCGCTCCAGCTGGAGGTGGGTCAGGAAGTCGCGTAGCTTGTCGTCGTATACACCCATGGCAGTCTCCGGTTTTCGCCACAAACCGAGGCGTTCCTGCCGGGCCGTGCCTCCGGCCCTCACTGGAAGGATAGGCGCTGCTCCGCCTCGGAAGTCTCGCGCTCGTGCGGCTGCAAATCGTCGCTTGGCTGTGTCCTCGGTCGCCCCGATATTCTCGATATCGGGCCTCCCTGCGTCCTTGCCATGCTCGATTTCGCTCGCCCGAGCATCACGGAACCCCCGAGACGGAGCACTAGGTGTTAGCGATGTTCAACCGGGACTCGGCCGGCGCCCAGGTGGTCGCCGTGCGCGAGGGCATCCGCAACGCTTCGGTGCTCCTCGTCGTGGCCGTTGTGGCGGTCGCCGCGGCCGCCGACGCCCTCCGCGGAGGGTCGCCGCCGCCGCCCCCGCCACCGCCCACGCCGCACCGGCATGCCGTCCGCGCCACGGCCCTCCCCCGCCCTCCGGGCGGCGTCCTCACCGGCTCGCTCTGGTACGCCGACTCGGACTGCCGGCTGCACCGGCTCGACCTCGTGACCGGCCGCGACCGCACGCTCACACGCACGTCGGGGCACTGCCATTTCTGGGTGTCCCCCAACCGGCGGCTCGTCGCGATGCACACGGGCCGCCCGTTCATCCCGCCCGAGGCGATCGAGCTCCTGAACGTCGCCACAGGACGGGTCACGGCGCCCTTCCGCCGGCCCGATCTGGCGTTCGCGCCGCCCGCCTGGAGCCCGGACTCACAGACGCTCGTCGCCTGCGACGGCGACCGCGGGCCGCCCGACCTGCGGGCCTACCACGTCGCGTCCGGCACCGTCACGACCCCGGCCACGTTCGCGTGCTTCCCGGGATACGTGGGCGCGCGCCTGGCCTACCGCGACCTCGACTCGGTCACCCGCCTGGCCGGGCGCAAGATCGCCGACACGAGCACCCTGGTCACCCTGCTGCACCGCGGCGTCTACCAGGAGCCGGCGCCCGCCACCGCCGGAGGCGTGCTCGCCGTCTCGGGAACGACCGTCACCCCGGCCGGCGGGCCGCCGCCGATCACGACCGTCGTGCTCTTCGACGCCGCCGGGCGCGTGATCGGCCGCTGGGACACCGGCGCGATCGCAGACAGCGTCGCGCTGCTCGACGGCGGCCGCGTGATCGTGATCTCACGCCAGGCCGGCCTGGTGCTCGACGACCGGCTCACCGGCGCGGTGACCGCGAGCGCAGCCGGTCGGCCGATCGTCTCGGCAGCCGTGTCGCCGCGCGGCGACGTGCTCGCGCTCGCCGACGGGCGGCGGGTGGTCTTCGCGGCGATGAACGGCCGCCCGGCGCTTCGCGCTGCCTATCGCGACAGGCTGGATCCAGTGGACGCGGTGACGCCGGCGGATCCCCTCGTCGCCCTGGCCCAGCGGCCCGGCGTCATGCCGTACGCGCGTGTGAACTGGCGGGTCATGTGGCTCTGGTCGGCGAACCCGGCGGCCGCCGCCGCCTCGGCGAGCGGTGTGCCGGCGGCGATCGCCCGGCGGGCGATGGCCAGCCGCCGCATCGTGCGGTAGCGGTCGGGGCTCGTCCCGAACGCCGCGCGGAAGTGACGGGCGATCGTCCACCGGTCGATGCCGGCGATGCGCTCGAGCAGGTGCGCCCGCGTCCCGGCGGTGGGATGCGCATCCAGGTATGCACGCACGGCGCTGACGGCGGCCAGATCGATCGCCCCCGCACGGCTGGCGCTCGCCGCCGGCTCCGGCCAGGGCGTCGGCCACGGCCGCGGCGGCAGCGGCGCGTGCGAGCTCGTCCAGCGGCTCGTCCATGTCGCGCAGGAGCGCGGCCAGCCCCTCCGTCTGCGGCGACGGGATCTGCACCGGATCGGCGACAAACGGCAGCGGCCGCCCGGCGAGCGCCTCCTGCACGAGGGACGGGGCGACGTACAGGATGCGGTATCCGAACCCGGCATCGGTGCCCGCCCTGCCGTCGTGGGTCTCGTCCGGGTGCAGGAAGTGGAGCTGTCCCGGCAGACAGCGCCGGTCGGCGCCGCGATAGCGGAACCGCTGCACGCCTGCCGTCGTGATCCCGATCGCGTAGGTGTCGTGCCGGTGCGGCTCGAACGCGCGGCCGCCGAAGAACGCCTCGACGCGCTCGATCCCCTCGGCGCCCGCGCCGACCCGGATCGAGTCCCCGCGCGGGCCGCACGATCGTTCAAGACGGCCTTCCTGGATGGCCGATAGCGTCTCCGGCACGGAGCCAGTGTATGCCGGTCGGCCCTCTTCTCACCTCGTCGGTTCACTGGTCAGCGTTCGTCCCGCTGGTCGTGACGGCCCTCGCGATCATGGGCAGCCCCGGCCCGGCGACCATCAGCCTGACCGCGACCGGCGCGGCGTTCGGTGTGCGCCCTTCGGCCCGTTACCTGGCCGGGATCGTGGCCGGGACGACGGTCGTGCTGCTCGCGGTCGCCGTGGGTGTCACCGGGGTACTGCTCGCGACCCCGGCCCTGCGCCCCGTCCTGATCGCGGCCGCCGTCGGCTACATCCTCTACCTCGCCTACCACATCGCCACGGCACCGCCGCTCGGGGCCGGCTCGGCCGCCGCGGCTGCGCCGTCTGCCCTCGGCGGCCTCCTGCTCGGGGTCGCAAACCCGAAGGCGTGGGTCGCGATCGGCGCCGTGTTCGTGAGCGTGCGGGTGGCATCGGGCGCCGTGCTCGACGCCGGGATCAAGACCGTCGCGCTGACCATGCTGATCGTCGTGATCAACACGGCGTGGCTCGCCGCCGGCGCGTCGCTCGCCCCCGTGCTGCGCGACCCGGCCCGTGCCCGGCGGGCAAACGTGCTGCTTGCGACCGCGCTCGTCGTGTCGACCGCCGCCGCGCTCGTGCGCTGATCCGGGTCGAGCGGTCAGGCCGCGCGCAGCGGCAGGACGGTCTCGAGCGGGGTGTAGCGGAGGCCGACGGCGTCGGCGACCGGCTCGCAGGTGACCTCGCCCGCGGCCACGTTCACGCCCAGCGCGAGCGCCGGATCCTCGGCGAGCGCGCGATGCAGGCCCTTGTCGGCGATCGCCTCGACGTAGGGAAGCGTGACGTTCGTGAGCGCCCAGGTGGACGTGATCGGTACGGCGCCGGGCATGTTCGCGACGCAGTAGTGGACGATCCCGTCGACCATGTAGGTCGGCTCGGAGTGGGTCGTCGGCTTGGAGGTCTCGAAGCAGCCGCCCTGGTCGATGGCGACGTCGACCAGCACCGACCCCGGCTGCATCGACGCCAGCATGTCGCGGGTGACCAGGTGCGGCGCCTTCGCCCCGTGCACGAGGACACCGCCGATGACGAGGTCGGCCTCCGGCAGGGCCTCGGCGATCGCGTGGCGGCCCGACATCTGCATCAGCACGGTGCGGCCCAGGCTCACGTCCAGCTCGCGCATGCGGTCGACGCTGCGCTCGAACACGGTCACATCGGCCTGCATCCCCTGCGCGATCAGCGCGGCGTTGTAGCCGACGATGCCGCCGCCCAGCACGAGCACCTTCGCCGGGAGCACGCCGGGCACGCCGCCCATCAGCCGGCCGCGCCCGCGCAGCGGCTTCATCAGATAGTAGGCGCCCACCTGGGCCGAGAGCCGGCCGGCGACCTCGCTCATCGGCGCGAGCAGCGGCAGACGGCCGTCGCGCGTCTCGACCGTCTCGTAGGCGATGCACACGGCCCCGGTCTCGCACAGGCCCCGGGTCAGCTCGGGCGCCGCCGCGAGGTGCAGGTAGGTGAAGAGGATCTGGCCCGGCGACAGCCGCTGGTACTCGCCGTCGAGCGGTTCCTTCACCTTCAGCACCATCTCCGCCTCGGTCCAGACGCCGTCGACGTCCAAGATGGTCGCGCCGGCCGCCTCGTACTCGGCGTCCGGCATGGCGCTGCCCTCGCCGGCGCCGCTCTCCACGAGGACGTCGTGCCCGCGCCGGCGCAGCTCGACGACGCCGGCCGTCGTCAGCGCGACGCGCGACTCGTCCTGCTTGATCTCCCTGACGACGCCGACCTTCATGCCGTCCCCCCGTCCTCGTCTGGCTGCGCGATTCTAGTGCCGCGGGCGGCCTCGATCAGGCCAAGTGTGACCCCGAGCATCCCCTCCAGGTCGGCGACGGCGATGTGCTCCGAGGCAGTGTGGATCTCGGCCATGCCGTTGCAGACGTTGACGCAGGGGACGCCGGCGGCGTTGAACACGTTCGCATCGGCGCCGCCGCCCGACTCGATGTAGGTCACGGGATAGCCGCTGCCGCTGAGCGCGCTCGCGGCCAGGCGCACACCCTCGTGCGACGGTGAGAAGCGGTAGCCCTCGTACTCCGAGATGATGCGCGTCTCGAGCTCGCACTCGGCCAGATTGGCGGCGTAGGTGGCGGAGTCGAGCATCGCCTGCACCTGCTCGCGCAGCCGGTCGGGATCGCGGCTCCTGGCCTCGGCCCAGACCCTGCACTCCGGCGCGACGATGTTGCCGGCCACGCCGCCCCGGATCAGGCCGACGTTCGCGGTCGTCGCGTCGTCGATCCGGCCGAGCTGCATGTCGGCGACCGCGCGCGCCGCCGCCGCGATCGCGCTTCGCCCCTCCTCCGGCGCGATCCCCGAGTGGGCCGCGCGCCCCAGGAAGCGCAGCTCGAGCGACTTCTGGGTCGGGGCGGCGACGACGACGTTTCCGATCGGCGCGGCGTGGTCGTAGCAGTACCCGAGGCCGGCGTGCAGGCGGGCGAGGTCGAAGGCCTTCGCACCCTGCAGGCCGACCTCCTCCATCGGGGTCAGCACGAGCTCCACGCCGGCGTGCGGCACGCCCGCGACGAGCCGCTCGAGCGCGGCCAGCATCACCGCCACGGCCGCCTTGTTGTCGGCGCCGAGGATCGTGTCGTGCCGGTTGACGACGATGCCGTTTCGCACCTCGGGCGCGACCGGCCCGTCGGGCGGGACGGTGTCGAGATGGGCGTTCAGGAAGATCGGCGTCCCGCCGCCGTCGTTGCTCGCCGGAAGGCGGCAGTAGATGTTGCCGATGTCCGACCCGATCCGGCCGCCGGCGTCGTCCTCGACCGGGTCGAGGCCGAGCCCGCGCAGGACCTCAAGCACGCGGTCTGCCACCGCCCGCTCGTGCCGCGAGGGGCTGGGGATGGCCGCGAGGTCGCAGAAGAGCTCGAGGACGCCGCCCGCCGCCGCGGTGCTCACGCCCGCATCCCCTCGGGCGGCGTGAGCCCGTAGAGCGGGCCGAACTTCGCCCACAGGTAGCGCATGAACGGCGCGTGCCCGAGCCGCGAGCCGGTGACGTTGTGGACCAGGTCGTCGCCCTCGTAGAGATAGCCCGGGCGGTGGATGTGCGTGCGCAGCCAGCCGAGCAGCGGCGCGAACTCGCCCCGGCCGAGCTGCGCGTCGATGTCGGGCAGGTCGGCCGCGATCCGCTCCCACAGGATGGCCGAGTACAGGTTGCCGAGCGTGTAGGTCGGGAAGTAGCCGAACGAGCCGCCCGACCAGTGCACGTCCTGCAGCACCCCCACGCCGGGATGCGGCGGCCGCACGCCCAGGCGGCGCTCGTAGGCCGCGTCCCACTCGCCGGACAGGTCGGCCACCTCGAGGTCTCCCCGCAGGAGCGCCAGCTCGAGCTCGAACCGGATCATGATGTGCAGGTTGTAGGTGACCTCGTCGGCCTCGACGCGGATCAGCGACGGCTGCACCCGGTTCACCTCGCGGTAGACGTCGTACGGCGTCGCGCCGTCCATCGCCGCCCCGAACATCTCCCGCATCACCGGCGTGTAGTGCTCCCAGAACGGGAGGCTGCGGCCGACCAGGTTCTCCCACAGGCGCGACTGCGACTCGTGCAGGCCGAGCGAGGGCGCGTCGGCGATCGGCGTGTCCTCGTAGTCGGGGTCGAACCCCTGGTCGTAGAGGCCGTGGCCGGCCTCGTGCATCGTCGAGGAGATGCCCGAGAAGGGGTCGAGCTCGTCGATCCGCGTGGTCAGGCGGATGTCGCGCAGGGCGATCGTGGTCGTGAACGGGTGGGCCGAGCGATCCTGCC
This sequence comes from uncultured Actinomycetes bacterium, assembly GCA_963813245.1. GTDB lineage: Bacteria > Actinomycetota > Thermoleophilia > Gaiellales > JAICJC01 > JAICJC01. The sequence goes on along the minus strand of CAWEYE010000006.1, from coordinate 323,488 downwards.
GGCCCGCGTCGAGGTCGAAGCCGATGTCGCGCAGGAGCCGCATGGTGAAGTCCCACTGCACGGCGTCGGGGAAGCGCGTGCCGGCAAAGAGCGGCTCGCGCGGCGGCCCCGCGCCGGCGATCGCCCCGAGCAGCGTCTGCAGCCCGTCGGCGAGGTCGGCGAACAGCGGCTCCACACGCGCGGTGCGCATGCCCGGCTCGAAGGCGTCCATGAGCGCGTCGTAGGCCTCGCCGTCGTGGCCGAGCAGGTCGGCCTGCTCGCGCTTGAGCGCGACGATCTCCTCCAGGCAGGGCCGGAACAGGTCCCAGTCGCGCGTTGCGCGGGCCTCCTCCCACACCGCCTGCCCGCGCGACCCGGCCAGCGCCAGCCGGCGGACGAGGTCGTCGGGCAGCCGCACCGCTCGCTCGCGGGTGTGCGAGAGCACGCGCACCATCGCCGCCCGGTGCTGGTCGAGCCCGGCCGCGCGGGCCTCGTCGAGCAGCTCGCCGAGACGGGGGTCGGTCAGCAGGCGGTGGCGGATCACCCGCAGCGTCGCGACGGCCCGCGCCCGGCCCTCGGCGCCGCGGCGCGGCATCAGCGTCTGCTGATCCCAGGACAGGAGCGCGCCCATGCGGCCCACGTCCGCAAGCTGGTGCATGTACCGGTCGAGCTCGGGCCAGGCGTCCATGACGGCTCGCGCGCGCCTGCGGCCTACGCGGTGAGGTTCTCGGCCACGACGACCGGCTCGGCCGGACGGCGGCCGCTGCGGGTGACCGCAGCCCCGACGAAGTCACGGAAGAGCGGCTGCGGACGGTTGGGCCGGGACTTGAACTCGGGGTGGAACTGGCTCGCGCAGAACCACGGGTGGTCGTGCAGCTCGATGATCTCCACCAGCCGCTCGTCCGGGGACGTGCCGGAGATGACGAGGCCATGCGCGACGAGCTGCGCTCGCAGGCTGTTGTTGACCTCGTAGCGGTGCCGGTGCCGCTCGTACACCACGGACTCGCCGTAGGCGCGGTGGGCGAGGGTGCCCTCCATGATCTTGACCGGATCGGATCCCAGCCGCATCGTCCCGCCCATGTCCTCGACCTGCTTCTGCTCCGGCAGGAGGTCGATCACCGGGTAGGGCGTCTCGGAGTCGAACTCGCTCGAGTTGGCCCCGTCGAGGCCGACCACGTCGCGGGCGAACTCGACCACCGCGACCTGCATGCCGAGGCAGACGCCGAGGTAGGGCACGGACTGCTCGCGGGCGAACCGGGCGGCCGCGATCTTGCCCTCGATGCCGCGGATGCCGAACCCGCCGGGGATGAGGATGCCGTCGACCTGCGAGAGCCGCCGCTCGGCCTCCTCCCACGACAGCGTCTCGGCGTCGACCCAGACGATCTCGAGCTTCGTGCCGTGGTGGATGCAGGCGTGCCGCAGGGCCTCGACCACGGACAGGTAGGCGTCCTGAAGCTGCACGTACTTGCCCACGAGCGCGATGCGCACGGTGCCCTCGGCGGCGTGGATGCGCTCGACCATCGCCTCCCACTCGCGCATGTCGGCCGGGCCGGTCACGAGCCCGAGCCGCTCGCAGGCGAGCCGGTCGAGCCCCTCCGCCTGCATCATCAGCGGGATCGCGTAGATGTCGTCGGCGTCGGGGGCCGACACGACCGCCTCGACCGCGACGTCGGCGAAGAGCGCGATCTTCTCGCGCATGTCGCGCGAGAGCGGCTGGCGCGACCGGCACACGACCACGTCGGGCGCGATACCGATGCGGCGCAGCTCCTGCACCGAATGCTGGGTGGGCTTGGTCTTGAGCTCGCCGGCCACGTCGATGAACGGCACCAGCGTGCAGTGGATGTACATGACGTTGTCGCGGCCCACCTGGTTGCGGAACTGGCGGATCGCCTCGAGGAAGGGCAGGCTCTCGATGTCGCCGACCGTGCCGCCGATCTCGGTGATGATCACGTCGACGTCGTGCGACTGGCCGGCCAGCTGCACGCGGCGCTTGATCTCGTCGGTGACGTGCGGGATCACCTGCACGGTCGAGCCCAGGTACTCGCCCTTGCGCTCGCGGCGGATGATGCGCTCGTACACCGAGCCGGTGGTGTGGTTGGAGTTGCGCGACAGGAACTCGTCCACGAACCGCTCGTAGTGGCCGAGGTCGAGGTCGGTCTCGGCCCCGTCCTCGGTCACGAACACCTCTCCGTGCTGGAACGGGCTCATGGTGCCCGGATCGACGTTGATGTAGGGATCGAACTTCTGCAGCGACACCCGCAGGCCGCGTGCCTTCAGCAGCCGGCCGAGCGATGCCGCGGTGATGCCCTTGCCGAGCGACGAGACGACGCCCCCCGTTACGAACACGTACTTGACCTGCCTGCTCACGCCTCGCCGCCTTTCGCCGCAGTGACCGTATCCGGGAACTGGATCATACGCGAGGGAGGCGACGGACCCGGGCCGCCGCCGTCGCCGGCCGGACGGCTCATCCCACCCCGCGGCAGGCCTCGGCGCAGCGCCTGCAGGCCTCGGCGCAGGCGTCCATGCCCTCGCCCAGGCGATCGCACGACGCGGCGTTGCGATCGCACACCTCGGCGCAGAGCGCCGCCATCTGATGGGCGAAGTCGGAGCTGCGCAGCATCATGTCGCGGGTCGCGTCGCACACCTGCGCGCAGTCGAGCATCAGCCGGGCGTGCAGCAGGTGGGCCGACTCGCCCCCCCGCTGCAGGCCGTAGGACAACGCCTCGATGCACGCCTGATGGCAGTCGGTGGCCGCCGCGATGGCCGTGGCGAACCGTTCTCCTGCGCGCGTGGCCGTCAGGTGCTCGCTCATGGTTCCTCCGCTTCGACTGGTGCCGGTTGGGGCATCATATTCGCCACCCGATCATGCCCCCGCTCCCGCTCATCACCGACCGGCTCGAGATCCGCAGCCTCCGAGCCGACGACGCCGACGGCCTGCACCGCGTCTTCGGCGATCCCGAGGCGATGCGCTACGTCGGCCCCAACGGCCGGGCGCGCACACGGACGCAGACGGCCGAGAGCGTCGCGCGGTTCATGGCCGCGGAGCGCGAGCAGGGGTTCGGGCTGTGGGCGGCGACGCGGCGCGAGGACGGCCGGATGATCGGCCTGTGCGGCCTGACGCTCGTCGAGGGCACGGGCCCCGACGTCGAGGTCGTGTACGTGCTCGAGCGGCCCGCCTGGGGGCTCGGGTACGCCACCGAGATGACGGCGGCCTGCCTGGCCGCCGGGTTCGGCCCCTTCGCGCTCGAGCGCATCATCGCCCTCGCCTACCCGCTGAACGCGGCGTCGATCAGGGTCATGCACAAGTGCGGCATGCGGCCGGCGGGCACGCTCCACGCCCACGAGAACGACCTCGTCTGCTACGAGGCGCTCGCGCCGGTGTAGATCACCGTCGCGCCGCCGGCGGGTGCTCATCCCCGCAGCGCCTCGGCGTGCCTGCGGGCGGCCTCGTCGCCCTCCTCGCCGCCCAGCATCCGGGCCAGCTCGTCGACCAGCTCGGCGCCGTCCAGGCGCACGATCGCGGTCGCCGTCGGGTCGCCGTGCAGCTTCTCGACGCGGAAGTGGGCGTCGGCCACGCCGGCGATCTGGGGCAGGTGGGTGATGACGAGCACCTGGGCGCCCTCGGCGACCTGCTGCAGCTTGCCCGCCACCGCCCGCGCCGTGCGCCCGCCGATGCCGGCGTCGACCTCGTCGAGCAGGAGCACGCCGGGGCCGGACCGGGCCCGCGCCGCCACCCGGATGGCCAGGGCGATCCGCGAGAGCTCGCCGCCCGAGGCCGTGTCGGCCACGGGGCCGGCGGGCAGCCCCGGGTTCGCCGCCAGCTCGAGCACGACCCGGTCGGCTCCGCGCGGGCCGAGGTCGGCCGGCTCGATCGCGACGCCGAAGCGGGCCTCCGCCATGCCCAGGTCGGCCAGCTCGGCCTCGACGGCCCCGGCGAAGGCGGGCGCCGCCTCGGCGCGGGCCGCCGTGAGCTCCGCCGCACACACCCGCGCGTGCTCCTCGGCCACCGCCGAGGCGGCCGCGAGCCGCTCGAGCTCGGCCTCGGAGCCGTCGAGCCGCTCGAGCGCCGAGCGGGCCTCGGCGGCCATGTCCAGCACCCGGTCGAGCGGGGCGGCGTAGCGGCGCTCGAGCTGGGTGAACGCCTCCAGGCGCGTCTCGACGTGCTCGAGCCGGCCGGGATCGGCCTCGAGCCCGTCGACGAAGCCGCGCAGCTCCATCGCCGACTCCTGCAGCCGCGCCGCGGCATCGCGCAGCTCGGCGGCCACGGCGGCCATGCGCGGCTCGTACTCGGCGGCAAGGTCGACGGCCTCGCCGGCGCGCGCGGCCAGCGCCTGGGCGCCGTCGCCGTCGGCCGGGCTCAGGAGCTCGGCGGCGTCGGCCGCGGCGGCGGTGAGCTCGTCCAGATGCCGCAGCCGCACGCTCTCGGCGCGCAGGGCCTCGGGCTCGCCGGGCTCGACCGCAAGGGCGTCGGCCCGCGCCACCAGGTCTTCGAGATCGAGCCGGCGGCGGGCCGCGTCGGCGGCCTGCGACCCGGCGGCCTCGAGCGCCGCCGCGGCGGAGCGGCGCTCGCGCCACGCATCGGCCATTGCCGCCGTCTGCACCTCGCAGCCGGCGTAGCCGTCGAGCAGCTCGAGCTGGCGGGACGGCTGCGCCAGCCGGCGGGCCTCGTGCTGTGACGACACCTCGAGCAGCCGCTCGCCGAGCGCCTCGAGATCCGCCCGCGCGCACGTGCGGCCCCACACGAGCGCCCGGCTGCGGCCGCTCGGCAGCAGCCGCCGCGCGACGACGAGGGTGTCCTCGCCGTCCGGGCGCAGGCCGGCCACCGCCTCGAGCCCCGGCGTCTCGAAGAACGCGCCGGGCAGCTCGAACTCCGCCTCGACGTACGCCTCGGCGGCGTGCGGCCCGATCAGCCCGGCAGCGGGCTGCGAGCCGGCCAGGAGGCCGATCGCCTCGGCCAGCATCGTCTTGCCGGCCCCGGTCTCGCCCGTGAGGACGTTCAGGCCGGGCGCCGGCTCGAGGTCGGCCCGCTCGATCAGGGCGAGGTTCTCGATGTGGAGGCGGAGCAGCATCGTCGTCACAGTATGCGACCCGCCGCGGACGGCTCAGTGGCTGAAGATCTCCAGGTAGCGACGGAAGAAGGACGACCCGGGGACACGGGCGAGCAGCGCGCAGGCGTCGGACTGGCGCACCTCGAGGACGCCGCCGGGGTCGACCCGGCCGGCCGTGTGTCCGTCGACGATCACCTGTACAGGCACGTCGGCGGAGCGGTTCCAGAGCTCCACGTGGTGGGACCGGCCGAGCACCATCGAGCGGGCGTGCAGCGAGTGCGGCGAGACGAAGGTGACCACGTAGCCGTCGGTCCCCCACGCCAGCACGGGGCCGCCCGCCGACAGGTTGTAGGCGGTGGAGCCGGTGGGTGACGCGACGATCACGCCGTCGCAGCCGAGCTCGCCGAGCGACTGGCCGTCGACCCTCCACTCGATCACCGCCATGCGCCCGAGCACGGCGCTCGTGAGCACGACGTCGTTGATGCCCGTGACGCTCTCGCCGTCGGTCGTCGCGGTGATCGTCGGCAGCTCGACCACATCGAAGCCGCCCGCGAACGTCCGCTCGAGCCCGGTCTCGAGGTCGCGCGCCTCGATGCTCGTGAGGAACCCGACCCGGCCGAAGTTGACGCCGAGGGAGGGCACGCCGGTGCCCAGGTAGCGCTGCAGCGCCCGCAGCATCGTGCCGTCGCCCCCGAGCACGACGGCCAGGTCGGCGTCGCCCTCGTCCGTGATCGCGACCCCGCAGGCCGCGGCGACCTCGCGCAGCCGCCGGGGCGCGTCGCCGATCACCTCGGGCTTGCCGTGCACGATCACGGCGATGCGCGCGATGCCCGTCCGCTCAGGCATCGGGGACGGCGTCCGCGATCGCTCGTTCGACATCGACTCCACCTTCCTGCGCCGCCGGATGGCCGGCCGCGGCGGCGTACACGATGTACTCGCGGTTCCCGGCGGGCCCCGGGACACAAGAATCGCACACCCCGGCGACCACCGCGCCCGCGCTTGTGACGAATGCGCAAAAGTCGCGCAACACCCGCCGGCGCACCTGCGGATCGCGCACGACCCCCTTGCGCACGTCGCCCCGCCCGGCCTCGAACTGGGGCTTCACGAGCAAGAGCGCGCGCCACCTCGGCTCTGCGCAGGCGACCGCGGCCGGCAGCACCAGCCGCAGCGAGATGAACGAGACGTCGGCCGTGATCAGGGCGGGCGCGTACGGCAGGGACGCGCACTCGAGGCGGCGGGCGTTCACCCCCTCGAGCACGGTCACGCGGCCGTCGGCGCGCAGCCGCTCGTGCAGCTGGTTTCGGCCGACGTCCAGAGCCACGACGGCCGCGGCGCCGTGCTGCAGGAGGCAGTCGGTGAACCCGCCGGTGGACGCGCCCACGTCCAGGCAGCGCTCCCCGGTCACGTCGACGGCGAACGCGCGCAGCGCCGTCTCGAGCTTCTCGCCGCCCCGCGAGACGTAGCGCGGCGGCGCCACGAGCTCGACCCGGGCCGTCTCGGGCACGGCCGACCCGGCCTTCGTGACCACCGCGCCCTCGACCAGCACGCGGCCGGCCATGATCAGGGCCTGTGCACGGCTGCGCGACTCGGCGATGCCGCGCTCGGCCATGAGCACGTCGAGGCGGGTGGAGCCGCTCACCGGCCGGCCCCGAACCGGAACATGAGCAGCTCGCCGACCCGCAGGCCGCGGCGCTCATAGAAGGCGATGGCGCGCGCGTTGCCCGCCATCACCGCCACCTCGAGGTCGGCGATGCCGCGCAGCTCGAGCTCGGCGTCGACGGCGTCCATGAGCGCCGTGCCGATGCCGCGGCCACGCTGCTCGGGCGCCACGGCCAGCGAGACGAGCTCGGCCAGGTGGGCGCCGACCGGCCAGGTGTCGTCGTCGCCGGGGCGGATGTGGACGAACGCGTAGCCGACCGGCTCAGGCTCGCCGTCGGTGCGGGCGACGAGCGCGAAGTCCTGGCCGCCCGGGAGCATCGAGCGCGTACCAGTCGCGCCGCCGCTGCCACGAGAGCGTCGTCGTCGCGGAGCACCGCCAGGTCGGCGACGGCGCGGTGGTGGCGGTGCAGGCCGAGCCACAGCGGCTCGAGCTCGTCGAGGCGGCCGGGGTCGAGCATCGCGATGTGCGTCCCGCTCATCGGCCCGCAGCCTACCGGCCGTCAGGCCTCGCCCTCGCCGGCCTCGAGCGACCTCGCCCGCCTGCTCCAGCACGTCGACCGCCTCGTGCACGAGCGCGGTGATCTGCTCGAGCAGGGCGGTGGCCTGGTCCGGCGTCGAGCTCGCCGGTCTCCAGGCGGGCGCCCAGGGCCTCCAGGTCGGCGGCCAGCTGCTCGAGCGTCTGCTCGTCTATCTCCCCACCCCCTGCTCGCGCGCGACCCGGCCGAGGATGCCGTTCACGAGCGAGCCCGCCTCGGGCGAGGCGTAGCGCTTGGCCAGCGTCACCGCCTCGTCGATCGCGACGCCCGCCGGCACCTCGCCGGCCTGCAGCTCCCACACCGCGAGGCGCAGGATGCTGCGCTCGAGCACGGCCATCCGCTCGGCGCTCCACTCGTCGGCCGCGGCGTCGATGACCGCGTCGAGCTGCTCGCGGTCGGCCCATACGCCCTCGGCGGCCGTGCTGCGCGAACTCGCCCGGGCGGCGTGCCGTTGTCGCGCTCGTACGCGGCGTACAGCGGCCCGAACTCGGCCTCGTGAGGTCGCGCTGGTAGAGCAGGAAGGCGGCCGCGCGCCGCTGCGTGCGCCGGCTCTCGCTCACCGCTCGGCCCCGACCCGGTCGATGCCCGTGACCGTCACGTCGACGACCCGCACCTGCAGGCCCGTCATGCCGGCGACGTGCTCGGCGACGGCGTCGCGCACCGATGCGGCCAGCTTCGGGCAGCACGCGGCCGTAGCCCGCGCAGACGTCGACGTCGAACGCGATCGTGCCGCCCTTCACGACCCACTCCACCGGGCCGCGCCGCCCCGGCAGCACGCGCGAGACGCGCCCGGGCAGGTCGAGCCGTGCGCCCGGGACGCCCGCGATCGGCGCCGCGCACGATCGAGACGATCGCCTCGTCGGCGACGGTCGTCGCGCCCGAGCCGCAGGCTCATGCTGCCAGCCTCCTCGCCCAGCGACGGCAGGCCCGGCGCGGACGTCCTCGAGATAGGCGGTCGTGTAGCGGCCCGAGACGAACACCGGCTCGTGGACGATGTCGAGGAACAGCTCGCGCGTGGTCGTGACGCCCTCGATCACGAGCTCGTGCAGCGCCCGCCGGGCGCGTGCGAGCGCCTGGGCGCGATCGGCGCCCCACACGATCAGCTTCGCGAGCAGCGAGTCGTAGAACGGCGGCACGCGGTAGCCGGGGTAGGCGTGGGTGTCGAAGCGCACGCCGGGCCCGAGCGGCGGCTCGCAGCGCGGCCACGGTGCCCGCGGCCGGGCGGAAGTCGTGGGCGGGGTCCTCGCAGTTCAGGCGGAACTCGATCGCATGGCCGCGCAGGGGCGCAAGGCCGGTCGCGGGCAGCGCGCGCGCCGCCGGCCAGGAGCAGCTGCTGGCAGGCCAGGTCGACCCCGGTCAGGAGCTCCGAGACCGGGTGCTCGACCTGCAGGCGCGTGTTCATCTCGATGAAGTAGAAGCGGCCGTCGGTGTCGAGCAGGAACTCGACCGTGCCGGCGTTGCGGTAGCCGCAGCCCGTGCAGGCGAGCGTCGCGGCCTCGGCCATCTGCGCGCGGGTGGCCTCGTCGAGCGCGGGCGACGGCCCCTCCTCGATCAGCTTCTGGTGGCGGCGCTGCACCGAGCAGTCGCGCTCGCCGAGGACGAGCACGCCGCCGGCGCCGTCGGCCAGCACCTGCATCTCGACATGGCGCGGGTTCAGGACGGCCTTCTCGAGGTACATGCCGCCGTCGCCGAACGACGCCAGCGCCTCGGACGAGGCCATGCCGTAGGCGTCCTCGATGTCGGCCGGGTCGGCCACGAGCCGCATGCCCCGCCCGCCGCCGCCGGCGACCGCCTTCAGCAGCACCGGGTAGCCCAGCGTCCGACGGCGATGCTGCGGGCGTGGTCGGCGCCGCTCAGGCGGTCGGTCGACCCCGGCACGAGCGGCACGCCGGCCGCCTGCATGGACGTGCGGGCGCGGCTCTTGTCGCCCATCACCTCCATCGACTCAGACGTCGGCCCGACGAACACCAGGTCATTGTCGGTCGCAGGCGCGCACGAAGGCGGCGCTCTCGGCCAGGAAGCCCCAGCCCGGGTGCACCGCAGTCGCAGCCGGTCGTCTCGGCGGCCGCGACCAGGTTGGAGACGTGCAGGTAGCTCTCGGACGGCGGTGCGGGCCGACGCACACCGCCCGGTCGGCCAGCTTGACCCACAGGCCGTCGCGGTCGGCGGTCGAGTACACGGCCACCGCCTCGATGCCGAGGTCGTGGCAGGCGCGCACGATCCGCACCGCCGCCTCGCCCCGGTTCGCGATCAGGACGCGCTTGAGCACGTCGCCTACACCGGCTCGAGCTCGAAGAGCGGCTGCCCGTACTCGACCGGCTGGCCGTTGTCGACCAGGATCCGCCGGACCACGCCGGCGTGGTCGGACTTGTACTCGTTGAACAGCTTCATCGCCTCGAGGATGCACAGGGTCTGCCCCACCTCGACGCGGTCGCCCTCGTCGACGAACGCCGGCTGGGCGGGCGACGGCGAGCGGTAGAACGTGCCCACCATCGGCGACTCGATCCGGATCGCCGACGACACCTCGGGTTCGGAGGCGGGCGCGGGGCCGGGATGCGGCGCCGCGATCGGGGCCGGGAGCTGGCGCTCGTCCTGCTTGCGCACGGTGATCCGCACCGCTCCGTCCTCGACGGTGAGCTCGGCGACGTCGTCGGACGACTCGAGGAGGCGGATCAGCTCGCGCACGCGCTCGGACTGGGAGTGGTCGACCGCGTCCGCCGAGTCCTCGCCGCCGCCGCGCCCGCGCAGGCCCTCGAGCAGGCGGGCCGCGTCCTCGCCGAAGAGGGCCAAAAGCAGCAGGTCCTCCTCGCTCCCGACCCCGCCGGCCTGCGAGCGCAGGTCGTCCATGTCGGGCTCGGGCTCGAGCGGCAGCGGCACGGCGTGGCGGGCGGCCTCGGGCGCGAACGGCAGCGGCGGCGTCCCGTACGCGCCGGAGAGCAGGTCGCGCATCTCGTCCGACACCTCGGCCCAGCGGCGCGCCGTCAGCACGTGCCTGACCGCCTGCCCGGCCAGGATGCCGCCGATCGGCTGGGCCAGCGGGGCCGTGCCGCAGTCGGCCCGGACAGTGTTGAGCTCGGCCAGCACCTCGTCGAGCCGGTCGAGCGCATCCGCCGAGCGCAGGCGGGCGTCGATGTCGGCGACGAGGCCCACCGGCAGGTGCGTGATGGCGGTGCGCAGGATGATCCGCGGCGGCACCGGCAGGGCCGGCATGCGCGAGGTGACGTGCGCATCGATGAACCGCGACGCGTCCCAGACGCGGTCGACATCGACGCCGTGCTCGATCTCGAGGCTTGTCAGCGCCTCGCACAGGACCTCGGCCGACACCCGGTTCAGCAGCGACGCCACCGGGTATGCCGCAACCGCGATCGGCTCGGCCCCGTGGCGGGCCGCCTCGACCGCCATCGCGAGCGCTTTACCGCCCGTCCCCTGGCAGTACAGGCCCGCAGGCACGCCCGCCGCCGCCGCCAGCCGCTCGACGACGCTGCCGGCGGTGCCGGGATCAAGCGCGCCGGCGGAGTCGTGCAGCAGCACCCGCTCGGCGCCCAGCTCGGCCAGGCGGCGGGCCTTCTCGATCACCCGCTCGAGGTTGCCCATCTGGCCCGAGAAGGCCAGGCCGCCGTACAGGCGACCGCCCGCCTCGCGCACCGCGGCGGCCGCTGCGGCCAGGTTCTCGACGTCGTTCAGCGGGTCGTGCAGCCGGAAGACGTCGATCCCGCTCTCGGCCGCCGACAGGATGAAGCGGCGCACGAGATCGTCGGACACCGGCCGTGATCCGACCAGGAAGCGGCCGCGCACGGCGATCTGCAGCGGCGTCTGCGTGCAGCGCGCCTTGAGCGCGCGGATCCGGTCCCAGGGGCTCTCCACCCCCCGCCGCACCGCGGCGTCGAAGCAGCCTCCCCCGGACACCTCGAGGCCGGCGAACCCGGCGCCGTCCAGAATCTCGGCCACCTCGAGCACCGTCGCCGTGGACGCGTTGCCCGCCAGCGGCTGCTGGGACAGGAGCCGGACGGTGGTGTCGACGATCCGGGTCACGCCCGTGAGATGTAGCGCGCCTCGCGGGTGTCCACCTTGATCCGCTCGCCGACGTTCACGAACATCGGCACCGAGACGACCGCGCCCGTCTCGAGTGTGGCCGGCTTGGTCACGTTCGAGACGGTGTCGCCGCGCACGCCCGGCTCCGTCTCCACGACCTCGAGCTCGACCGAGGCCGGCAGCTGCAGGCTCGACGGCTTGCCGTCGACCAGGAGCAGCTGGACGGTGTCGTTCTCCTTCATGAAGCGCAGCTCCTCGGCGACCGAGTCGGCCGGGAGCATGATCTGCTCGAAGCTCTCGGAATCCATCAGGACGACGTCGGAGCCGTCGTTGTAGAGGTAGGTGACGTTCGTGACCTCGGTGTGGACGCGCGGCATCTTCTCGCCGGCGCGGAAGGTCTTGTCGACCACCCCGCCCGACTCGAGCGCCTTCAGCTTGGTGCGCACGAACGCGCCGCCCTTGCCGGGCTTCACATGCTGGAACTCGACGATGCGGTAGACGGTGCCGTCGACCTCGATGTGCATGCCGTTCTTGAACTGGTTGGTGGAGATCATCTGGGCGCGGCCCTAGTGCTCCGTCTCGGAAGTCTCGTGCGCTCGTGCGGCTGCAAATCGTCGCCTGGCTGTGTCCTCGGTCGCCCCGATATTCCCGATATCGGAGCTCCCTGCGTCCTTGCCATGCTCGATTTTCGCTCGCCCGATCATCATGGAACCTCCGAGACGGAGCACTAGCCGACCACGAGAAAGTCTTTGGGGAACATGGTGAGCCGCTCGCCTCCGGTCGCCGTCACGACGACCAGATCCTCGATCCGCACGCCGCCTACACCGGGCAGGTAGATCCCCGGCTCCACTGTGACGACCATGCCCGGCTCCAGGGTTGCAGTCGTCGTGGCTCCGACCCGCGGCGCCTCGTGGATCTCGAGGCCGACGCCGTGGCCGGTGGGATGGCCGAAGCGGCCGCCGTGGCCGGCGGCCTCGATGATCGAGCGGGCGGCGGCGTCGACATCGGCCGCGGGGATCCCCGGGCGCACGGCGGCCATCGCCGCCAGCTGGGCCTCGAGGCAGATCGCGTAGAGGTCGGTGAGGACGGCCGGCGGCGTCCCGGTCGCAAACGTGCGGGTGCAGTCCGACGCGTACCCGGCGAGCATGCAGCCGAGGTCGATCGTGATCAGCGTGTCCGGGCCGATCACGTCGTCGCCCGGATGTGCGTGCGGCTGGGCGCCGCGCTCGTGCGAGGCGACGATCGTCTCGAACGCGAGCCCGTCGGCGCCGCCCTCATGGAAGAGCTCGCGCACGTGCCACGCCACCTCGGCCTCGGTCCGGCCCATCAGGCCCTCGCCGGCGAGCAGCTGGTACACCGGCTCGATGAGGGCCGCCGAGGCGCGCACGGCGGCGAGCTCTTCGGCATCCTTCACGACCCGCAGGCGCTCGACGAGGCCCGGCGCCGGGACGAGGCCGGCGTGCGCCTCGGCCAGGATCGCGTGGCGCTCCACGGTGAGCTGCGCCGGCTCGAATCCGATCCGGCCCGCGCCGCCCGTGAGGTCGCCCAGCCGGTCGGCCGCCGTGCGGATCACATCGCGCTCGGCGAGCTCGACGTCGACCCACTCCCGCAGCGGCTCCGACGCCGTCTGGTAGCGGAAGTCGGTCAGCAGGGTGGCCGTGTTCCCCGAGAGGACGACCAGAGCGTTCGAGCCTGTGAAGCCGGTCAGGTAGCGGATGTTGACGAGGCCGGAGACGACCATCGCGTCGACCTCGGCAGCCTCCATCGCGGCCCGGGCCGCGGCCAGCCTGGCGGCGTGGTTCATGCGCTTCGCCCCGTCACGTGCTCGAGCGCCTCGCGGTAGCCCTCGGCGCCCTTGCCGACGATCCGCAGCGAGACCACGTCGGCGATCACCGAGACGCGGCGCCACTCCTCGCGGCCCTCGATGTCCGAGAGGTGCACCTCGACCACCGGCCGCGGGAAGATCTCGAGCGCGTCGCGGATGGCGTAGCTGTAGTGCGTCCACGCGCCCGGGTTCACGATCAGCGCGTCGGTGCCGGTGACGGCCTCGTGGATCATCGAGACGTACTCGCCCTCGCTGTTCGTCTGCCAGCAGCGCGCGCTCGCGTTCAGCTGCTGCGCCCAGTGGTAGACCTTCGTCTCGAGCTGGGCGAGGGTGAGCGTGCCGTACACGGTCGGATCCCGCTTTCCGAGCATGTTGAGATTGACCCCGTTCAGAACCGCGACCTGCATCAGTGCGCAAGGGTACTTGACGGGCGGTGGCCGGGCACGCCGCCGGCATGACTACGCTCTTGCGCATGGACGAGCGGGTGCTGCTGGTCGAGGACGACGCCTCCATCCGCGAGGTGGTCGGCATCGGCCTGCGCCAGGCCGGCATGCAGGTCACCGGCATCGGCGACGGGCGCGAGGCGCTTCACCAGTTTCGGCGCGCGACCTACGACGTCGTGCTGCTCGACGTGATGCTGCCGTCGCTGGACGGCTTCGAGGTGCTGCGCGAGCTGCGCCGCACGAGCCGCGTGCCGGTGGTGATGCTGACCGCGCGCACCGAGACGGTCGACGTCGTCGTCGGCCTCGAGCTCGGCGCCGACGACTACGTCACCAAGCCGTTCGAGATGCCCGAGCTGGCGGCGCGGGTGCGCGCGGTGCTGCGGCGGGTGGCCTCGCCGCGGGAGTCGGCGGCCTTCACGCTCGGCGCCATCGAGGTCGACCCGGGCGCCTTCCAGGCCCGCCGCGACGGCGCCGATCTGGGCCTGACGACGACCGAGTTCAAGCTGCTCGTGGCGCTCGGGACGCACCGCGGCCAGGCCCTCTCCCGCGAGCAGCTGCTCGACCAGGTGTGGGGATACGACTACCTGGGGGACTCGCGCCTGGTCGACGTCGCCGTGCAGCGCCTGCGCGCCAAGATCGAGACCGGCCCCGCCGGGCCGCAGCTGATCGAGACGGTGCGCGGCGTCGGCTACCGCTGCGCCGTTACCTAGCGGTTACATCGCGGTGGCGGCGGCGTTTCGGGCGCCTCCGACCATGGGCACATGCCGACCGCTCCCACGCCGATCCGACCCGGCCGCCTGCGCCGCCGCCTCACGATCGCGTTCCTGCTGGTCGGCGGGCTCTCGGCCGGCGCGCTGGCGCTCGGCTCCTACTTCGTCGTCCGCCACGCTCGCCTCGACGACTCCCAGAGCCGCGCGCTCGAGCAGAGCCGCCTGAACACGCTCGTGGCGGCGGTGACGCTGCGCGGGCGCTCGGGGGACATCTCGCGGCTCGAGTCGCGGTTCGCCACCAGGGGCACGTTCGCGACCGTGATCGGGCAGCGCGGCCGGATCCCCGCCGGCCGCCTGCCGGTGCCCGCCGACCTGCGCCGGCTGGCCGCGGCGGGGGACGTCGCCTACGAGCGCCAGACGATCGCCGGCGTCCCCTACCTGACGGTGGCCGAGCCGGTGGCGTCAGAGCACACGCAGCTCTACTTCTTCTTCGACGAGAGCCAGGTCTGGGCCGACCTCGACCAGCTCCGCAACATCCTGGTCGGCGGCTGGCTCGTGCTCGTCGTGCTGTCCGGGCTCGTCGGGGCGCTGCTGGCACGGCGCACGCTGCAGCCGGTGGCCGGTGCCAGCGCGGCGGCGCGGTCGCTCGCGGAGGGCCTCCTGGACACCCGCCTGCCGGCCAGCGGCAGCGACGAGTTCGGCGAGTGGGCCGCATCGTTCAACCACATGGCCGACGCGCTCGAAGCCAAGATCACGGCCCTGACCGAGGCCCAGGCGCGCGAGCGCCGGTTCACCGCCGACGTCGCCCACGAGCTGCGAACGCCGCTCACGGCGCTCGTGAACGAGGCCGCGCTGCTCGAAAGCCACGCCGATCGCCTGCCCGCCGAGGATGCGCAGCTCACCCGGCTGCTCGTCCGCGACGTCTCCCGGCTGCGGCACCTGACCGAGGACCTGATGGAGATCTCGCGCCTGGAGGCGGGCGCCGAGGCCGTCCGCATCGAGCCGGTCGACCTGCGGCCGTTGATCGAGAGCATCGTGCACAGCCGCGGCTGGGACGGGAGCGTCGCGATCTCCGGAGACGGCGGATCGGTCGGCAGCGACCGCCGCCGGATCGAGCGCATCGTCGCCAACCTGGTCGGAAATGCCGTGGAGCACGGCGGCGGGAGTGCCCGCGTGCGCATCGGCGTCGATGCGGGCGACGCCGTGATCGAGGTCGCCGACGACGGCCCCGGCATCGCCCCGGAGTTCGCTCCCGCGCCTGTTCGAGCGCTTCTCGAAGGCCGACGCCGCCCGCACCGGGGCCGGCAGCGGCCTCGGCCTCGCCATCGCCCGCGAGAACGCCGTCCTGCTCGGAGGCTCGATCGCGGTCGCGAGCCCTTCTGGCGGCGGCGCCACCTTCACCGTTGCACTGCCCGCCCTGACCACCTTGCCAGAGGAGACTCCATGAGCACCCGCATCGTCGCCGCCGTCTGCACCTGCGTCCTCGCCGCCGGCTGCGGCGGGTCGGGCGCCGTCGTGGTCGGGTCGGGCCAGAAGCCCCAGCCAACCGCCATCGACTCGGTCGCGACCGTCGTGAGCGGCTCGGGCAGCGCCCCGGCGCCGGTGATCAGCCACACGCCCGCGAAGATGGGCGTCGAGGTCTGGCTCGTCCGCCACGGCAAGCTGTGGCCGGCCATGCGTGGCGTCCGGGCCACGCGGGCCGTGATCGGCGCCGCGGTGAAGCAGCTGCTCGCCGGCCCGAACGCTGCCGATACCCGCGCGGGGGTCTCGAGCGCCGTTCCGGCCTCGACGCAGCTGCTCGGGATCTCACTGCATCGCGGCGTCGCCACGGTCGACGTCACCTCGGACTTCGAGGCCGGCGGCACGGGCGCCTCAGAGCGGCTGCGGCTCGCCCAGCTCGTGTACACGGTGACCCAGTTCCCGACCGTGCACGGAGTGACGCTGCGTCTCGACGGCACGACCGTGTCGGCGCTCTCCGACGGGCTCGTGCTCGCCGATCCGCTCACGCGATCGTCGATGCGCTTCCCGGACATGGCGCCGCCGATCACGGTGGTGTCGCCGGCGCCCGGGGCGAGCGTGCAGGCGCCGTTCACGGTGAGGGGCGTCGCGGACGTCTTCGAGGCGGGCCTCACCTTCAAGCTGCTGGACGCCGCGCGGCCACGAGCTGGGGAGCGGGGCGACGTCGGCGTCCTGCGGCACGGGCTGCCCGGGCACCTTCTCGTTCCAGATCGATGAGCTGGGCGTCTCGAAGATCCAGAACGGCACGCTCGTGATCTCGAGCGCCAACGCCTCGGGCAAGCCGGGCGGCGGCCAGAGCGTGCGGCTGCCGCTGCGGCTCCTGCCGCCCTACGACGTGACCAGCCCGAAGCCCGGGGCGACCCTGACCAGCCCGGCCGTGATCGCCTTCCGGCACCCCAGCACATCCCGCGTCCTCCTGCGCATCTACGACGCGCACCTCCACCTCCTGGGGCGGCGTGTCGTCACCGCCGACTGCATCGGGCGCTGCCCTGCCGGCGTCCAGTACTCGAACCACGTCCACTTCTCGGTGGCCGGCCTCCAGCAGGGCTACGTGATCGTCTCGCCGGTACATGTGAACCCGGCGACGGGCGGCCAGGTGGTCGAGATCCCGGTTACCCTGAACGGCGGCTGAAGGCGGCCGCATCTGAAAGGAGCACCCATGCACCTACGCAACATCCTGGTCGCCGCGGTCGCGATCGCGGCCCTCGCCGGCCCGGGCGCGGCCACGGCGGCCCCGCAGGCGGGGCCCAAGGTCAGGCTGGCCGTGTTCTTCGAGCGCGGCGGCACGCTGTGGCAGAGCAGCCGCACGGTCGCCCAGACGCCGGGCGTCGCCGCGGCCGCCATCCGCGCGGTCTTCGCCGGCCCGAATCCGCCCGAGACGGCCGCCGGCGTCGGCTCGGCCGTCCCCGCCGGGAGCCGGCTGCGCGGCATCTCGGTCTCCGGCGGCACCGCCACGGTCGACGTCAGCCGGGCGTTCGCCGCGGCCGGCGACCGCGCATCCGTGCGCATGCGGGTGGCCCAGGTCGTCTACACCGCCACCCAGTTCCCGGCGATCGACCACGTGCGCCTGGAGGTCGCGGGCACGGTCGGTGCACTCGATCGCGGGCACGCCGGTGCCCCAGCCGGCGGCGCGACCCAGCTTCTACCGGCTCCTGCCGGCGATCCTCGTCGCGCAGCCGGCGATCGGCGAGCGCATCCCGGCGACGGCCACGATCGCCGGCAGCGCCGACGTGTTCGAGGCGGCCCTGACGGTGCGGATCGTGAATGCAAAGGGGCGGCTGCTCGCCCTCGAGCACATCACCGCCTCGTGCGGCACGGGCTGCCGGGGCACGTACACGGCCACGCTGCACTACCAGGTCGTGCGCTCCCAGCCCGGGACGGTCGTGATCTTCGACAGCGGCGGCACGACCGCCCACCCGCACGTCGTGCGTGTGCCGGTCAGGCTGACGGCGAGCTAGCCGCGATGCGCAACGGCCCGGGCGACGGCCGTCTCGATGAGGTCGTCGCCCGGGTCGCAGTCCCACACCGGGTTCCCGATCCCGGCCAGGAGCGCGAACCGCACGCGGCCGCCACGGGCCTTCTTGTCGCGCGACATGGCGTCGATGATCGCCGCCGGGCTGACGTTGCGCGCGGCCACCGGCAGCTCGTGAATGCGCAGCAGGTCGCGCACCTCGTCCTCCACGGATGGGTCGAGGCCTTGCGTCTGGGCCGAGAGCCACAGGGCCGATAAGAGCCCGATCCCGACCGCCTCGCCGTGGGCGAACGCCTTGTAGTCGGTCGCGACCTCGATCGCGTGGCCGATCGAGTGGCCCAGGTTCAGCACCGCCCGGCGGCCGCGCTCGGTCGGGTCGGCGGCCACGATCCGCACCTTGTAGGCGGCGCAGCGGCGGATCAGCTCAAGCCGGTGCTCCGGCGTCCCCCGGCCCGGCTCCCAGTCGCGCACCATCTCCCACAGCCGGCCGCCGGCCAGGAGGGCCGTCTTGATCACCTCGGCGAAGCCGCACGCCCATTCGCGCACTGGCAGGGTCTCGAGCACGCCGGGATCGGACACCACCCACTCAGGCTGGTGGAACGACCCGACCGCGTTCTTGCCCGACGGCAGGTCGATGCCCGTCTTACCACCGATGGCGGCGTCCACCATGCCGACGAGCGAGGTCGGCACGGCGATCCAGGGGATGCCGCGGTGGTAGGTCGCGGCGACGAAGCCGGCCAGGTCGGTGGCGGCGCCGCCGCCCATGCCGACGATCACGTCGCCGCGTTCGAGGCCGAACTCGGCCAGGCGCGTCCAGGCCTGGCGCGCGACCGCGACGGTCTTCGCCGCCTCCCCCGCCGGCAGCCGCACCGTGACGAACGGCTCGCACGGCGCCCCCACCATGCGCAGCACCGAGCGGTCGGCCACGAGCGCCGCCCGCCGCGCGCCGATCAGGCGGCTCAGCTCGGCCAGCGCGTTCGGGCGCGCGAGCGGCGCCAGCAGGGCCTCCTCGCCCTGCACCTCCTCGGCGTCGACCAGGGCGTCGGCGGTGGCGTGATAGAGGCCGCGGCGGTTGTCGTAGAGCTCGGCGAAGCCGCGCGCCTCGGCGGCCAGGGGGCGATCGCCGGCCTGGGCCTCGATCCGCCGCCACGCCGTCTGCGGCGAGACGTCCAGGAGCACCGTGAACGACCCGTCGCGCAGGCGCTCGCGGATCAGCGGCGACGTGATCGCCCCGCCGCCGAGCGCGACCACCACCCCGGTCTCGTGCAGGAGCCGCATCACCACTCGCTCCTCGAGGGCCCGGAACGCCGGCTCTCCGTCGTCGGTGAAGATGTCGCGGATCGGCTTTTCGGCCTCGCGCTCGATCTCGGCGTCGGCGTCGACCGCCCGCCAGTGCAGGCGCTCGGCGAGCACGGATGCCGCCGCCGACTTGCCCGCGCCCATGAAGCCGATCAGGGCCAGGTTGCGGTACGGCCCGGCGATCATGCCCGGGCGATGCGCTCGAGGTAGGCGGCGTGAGCGGCGACGAAATCGCCCACCGCGTCGCCGCCGAACTTCTCCACCGCGGCCCGCGCCAGCTCCCAGGCGACCGCCGCCTCGGCCACGACGGCCGCAGCGGGCAGCACCGTCACGTCGCTGCGCTCCACGTGGGCCTGCTGCGGCTCGTGCGTGCCGAGCTCGACGCTTCGAAGCGGCCGCATCAGCGTCGGCAGCGGCTTCCAGATCGTGCGCACGACGAGATCGGCGCCGTTGGTCATGCCGCCCTCGAGGCCGCCGGCGGTATCCGTGCGGCGGTGGTAGCCGCTCTCGTCGGAGTGGAAGATCTCGTCGTGGACGCGCGAGCCGCGCCGCTGCGAGCTCACGATCGCGTCGCCGATCTCGACCCCCTTCGCCGACTGGATCGACAGCATGGCCGCCGCCAGCCGCCCGTCCAGGCGGGCGCCGGCCGACACGTGCGAGCCCAGCCCCGGCGGCACCCCGAACGCGCGCACCTCGGTGACGCCGCCCAGCGTGTCGCGCTCGCGCTTGGCCTGCTCGATCTCGGCGATCATGGCCGCCTCGGCGCCGGGATCCAGGCAGCGCACCTCGGAGGCCTCGGCGCGCTCGAAGTCGCGCTCCTGCAGCCACGCCGGCGGCGTCGCCCGCACGGTGCCGATCTGGAGCACGTGCGAGCGCACGCGCATGCCGATGGCCGCGATCAGCGCCTTTGCCACCGCCCCCGCCGCCACCCGCCCGGCCGTCTCCCGGGCGCTCGCCCGCTCGAGCACGTTGCGCACGTCGGCGTGGCCGTACTTCAGCACCCCCGCCAGGTCGGCGTGACCGGGGCGGGGCAGCGTCACGGGCTGGCCGCGCCAGCCGTAGCCCTCGAGCTCCTGCGCCTGCACCGGCCAGGCGCTCATCGGCCCGAGCCAATTCTTGTGGTCGCGGTTCTCGATGAAGAACGCCAGCGGGCTGCCCAGCGTGCGCCCGTGGCGCAGGCCGCCGCGCGGCTCGACGTCGTCCTGCTCGAGCTTCTGCCGCGGGCTGCGCCCGTAGCCGGCCTGGCGGCGGGCGAGGTCGCGGCGGATCAGCTCGTGGTCGAGCTCGAGGCCGGCCGGAAGCCCCGAGACGACGACCGTGAGCCCGGGCCCGTGCGACTCGCCCGCGGTGACATACGTGAGCTCCATGAGGCCACGCAGCCTACCCGGCGGGGCTCTCTAGGGCTGCTGGCGGGAGCCGTCTAGGCAGTGGCGGTGCGCTCTGCGCGCCCGAACCCGGCCGCGTATGCGATCAGGTAGAGCGGCATCCACGCCGCGCACACGACGAGCTCGAGCGCGGGATCGCCGAAGGCCATCATCAGCGAGTAGACGACGATCGACCCGAGCAGGCCGAGGAAGAGCACGACGGCGGTGCGGCTCGTGCCCATCAGCCGACGTACCACGCGGCCCAGAGCTGCGGGCCCCACAGGATCGCGACCATCGCCCCGAGGGCGAGGAACGGGCCGAACGGGAACGACACCTTGCGGCCGCGCGGCCCCTTCAGTAGGAGCACGGCGAGCGACGGCAGGAGCGAGATCGCAAAGGCGGCGAAGAGGGCGACTCCGGCGTAGAGCCCGAGCCCCAGGCCGATCATCAGCGTCATCTTTACATCGCCGAGACCCATCCCCGCCGGATAGATCATCCAGGCCACGCCGAGGAACAGCGCCGCGGCGACCCCGCCGATCAGAAGCTCGGCCCACCGGTCGGGCTGGGCGACGACCGCGGTCAGGTACACGGCGACGGCACCCGGGAAGTTGATCGCGTTCGGGATGATGCGGTGGCGCAGATCGATGATCGAGGCCGGCACGATCAGCGCGGTCAGGAGCAGCGCCGGTGCCAGCCGGGCGTGGAAGCCGATCTTGACCGTCACGGCCGCGAACAGCGCCGCGGTGACCGCGGCGACGATGAGGCGGCGCCGCGTCGACGGCTGGGTGCCCTCCCCCCGCGGGAAGCGCTGGATCAGCCACTCGATCGGCCAGCCGAGCGCGAAGCCGGCGCCGGCCAGGGGAAGGACGGTCTCCATGTGGCTCGTTATCGGCGCAAACGCGGCGGGACTGTAGGCTCCGCGCGTGCCTGACGTGATCGTGATCGGGGGCGGTGTCGTCGGGACGACCGCGGCCTGGTACCTGGCCGAGGCGGGAGCCGAGGTGACCCTGCTCGAGCGGGGGGCGCTCGCCTCGGGGGCGACAGGCCGCAGCCAGGGCCTCGTGCTGCCGCCCGACCACGCCGAGCTCGTGCCGCTGTGGCGGGAGAGCATCGCCGCCTACACCCGCCTGGCCGACGAGCACGGCGGCGACTTCTGCTTCGACCACACGCCCATCGGGACGCTGCTCCTGGCCACGCACCCGGGCCAGCTGGCCGCGCTCGACCAGGTGCCCGTCCCGGGCGCCCTGCTCGACGGCGCCGGCGTCGCGGCGGCCGAGCCGGGCCTCGCGCCCGGGATGGCGGGCGGCTTTCTGATCGACGAGGGCCGCCGCACCGATCCCGGGGCGCTGACGGCATGCGCGGGAGCCGCCGCTGCGGCCGCGGGCGCCGACATCCGCACGCACGTCGAGGTGAAGCGGATCGGCGCGCAGGCCGTGGTCACCGACGCCGGCCAGATCGGGGCCGCAGCGATCCTCGTCGCCGCGGGGGCGTGGTCGCGCCGGCTGGTGCACGCGCTCGGCATCGATGTGCCGGTACGGCCGGTGCGCGGCTGGCTGGCGCTGCTCGAGCCCGGGCCCCCGATCCTGCGCCACGCGATCCACGAGGCCGGCTACGAGCCTGCGCGCAATCCGGCGCCTGGCCGCGCGGTCAGCCTCGAGCGGCTGTCGGCCGGTGACCTGGCAGTCGCCGGCGCCGATGCCGCCCACGCCCTGGGCATCCACCAGAACGCCGACGGCTCGGTGCTCGTCGGCGCGTCACGCTCGGCCGCGCTGCACGAGGGGCCCGAGAGCACGGCGGCGCTGCGCGAGAACGCCGTCCGCGCCTGCCGGCTCATCCCCGGCCTGGGCGGGCGCGAGGTCACCGCCACCTGGACCGGGCTGCGGCCCTTCTCGGCCGACGGCCTGCCCTACATCGGCCGTCTCGACGAGCGCACGGTGGTGTGCGCCGGGCACGGCAGCGAGGGCATCCTCACGGGTGCGGGCTCGGGCCGGCTGGCGGCAGAGCTCGTGCTCGGCCGAGCGCCCTTCACCGATCCGGCGCCGTTTCGCCCCGAGCGGCCGCACGCATGATCGCGACCGGCGCCGGGACGCCGGTCAGAAGCTCGAAGGCGAAGATGCCCTGCCCGACCAGCACCTCGAGGCCGTCCACGGCCCGTGCCCCGCGCGCGCCGGCCGCCGCGATCAGCGGCGTGGGCGTGCCGTCGCCGCGGTAGGCCAGATCGCAGACGATCATGTCGGGCCCGAGAAGCTCGGCCGCGATGGGGCCTGGCCCCGGTCCACCGGGGCCAGGCCCCGCTTCTTGCTGCCCAAGCGGAGTGGCGTTCACGATCAGCGCCGCGCCCTCGGCGGGCGGCCACGGGCGCACCGCGACTCCGAGCTCGGCGGCCGCCTCCGGGCGGCGGGCGCTGACCGCGACCCGCCAGCCGGCGGCGGCGAGCGCGGCCACGGCGGCGCGGGCGGCGCCGCCGGCACCGAGCACGAGCGCATCGGCCGGCGCGACGTCGCCGAGCGCCCACAGGAGCCCCGCGCCGTCGGTCGTCTCGCCGCGCAGGCGGCCGGCCCGCACGAGCACGGTGTTGACCGACCCGGCCCGGGCCGCCTCGGCCGAGAGCTCGGCGCACAGCGCCGAGCACCGCCTGCTTGTGCGGGATGGTCACGTTCACGCCCGCAAAGCCGCCCGCGGCCAGGCCGGCGACGAACGCCGCCGAGCTCTGCCGGCGGTACGTCGATCGCCGTGTACTCCCAGTCGAGGCCGAAGCGCCCGGTAGGCGGCTGTGTGCATCGCGGGCGAGCGCGAGTGCGCCACCGGGTGGCCGATCACGGCCGCCCTACCCGCCATGCGCCAGGAAGTCCTGAGTAGCTCGAGGTGAAGTACTGCGCGGACTTGCCCGGGATGGCCACGTAGTACAGGTAGTTCACGTGGTCGGGGTGGGCGGCCGCCTGCAGCGACGCCAGGCCGGGGTTGCAGATCGGCGTCGGCGGCAGGCCCTTGTGGATGCGGGTGTTGTACGGCTCGGGGTCGGTCAGGTCGGACTGATGGATGGTCGCCGTCCACGACCCCAGGTGGTACAGGATCGTCGCGTCGATCCCGAGCGGCATGCCGAGGTGCAGGCGGTTGTAGATCACCGCGGCGACCTTGGCGCGGTCGCCCGGCACCCTCGCCTCCCGCTCGATCATCGACGCGATGATGAGCACGTCGTACGGGGTCAGGTGCTTCGAGCGGGCGTGGCGCATGTCCACCTGGCTGAACGCGTCCTTGAAGGCCGTGCAGCTGCTGCGACACGAGCGTCGTCGCGGGCTCGCGCGGGCGCACCTCGTAGGTGGCCGGGAACATGAACCCCTCCATGTTCACGTGGTGGCCGAATCCCGGCGGCGGCACCGCGGCGCGGACGGCGGCCGCGTAGCGGCGCGCGGCTGATGCCGAGATGGGCCACGAGCGGCTCGATGTCGGTCAGCCGGAAGCCCTCGGGGATGACGAGCTTCGCGTAGCCGGCGCCGGGGCCGGCGTCGAGGCTCGCGACGATGGCGTCGTAGCCCGTGCCGGCCCGGAACGTGTAGATGCCGGCCTTGAAGTCGGAGCCCTCGCGACTGCGCCTTGATGTAGCGCCCGAACCGGCCGGAGTCGGCGATCACGCCGCGCTGCGGCGAGCACGGCCACGATCGCCGAGGCGTCGTCGCCGGGCGGGATGACGACGGCGATCGCCGGCCCGTGAGGGTCGGCCGCCGGGGCCGAGGACGGGCTCGACGTGTGGTGCAGCACCCAGCCGCCGGCCTTGACGAGACCCGCCACGGCCGCGATGAGCACGCAGACGATGACTAGCCGGCGAGCCTGCGCAGATACCCCTCGAGGAGGTGGGCGGCGGCCACCGCGTCGTCCGCCTGACGCCGGTCCGGGCGGCTGCGAACGGCCATCGCCGTCGTAAACCGCTCGTCGTACGTCTCGATCGGTATCGGGCATCGAGCCTCCAGCTCGTGGATGAAGTCGAGCGTCTCCTCAGCCTGCCGGCCGTGCTCTCCCTTGAGGGTGAGCGGCATCCCGACCACGATCCGCTCCGGGTCGAGCTCCGCGATCCGCTCGAGCATTCTGCCCATCCCCGCCTCTGACCTTACCCGCTCCACGATCGCAACGGGCCGGGCCAGCACTCCTGTCTCGTCGCTCACGGCGAGCCCCGTGCGGGCGCGGCCGTAGTCGACCGCGAGCACCCTCATCCGGGCGATCCCTGCAGCTGCTCGCGGATGCGGTCGGCCGCGGCGCCGCACCGCCGCCTCGAGCTGCGATGCGTCCGATCCGCCCGCGCGGGCGAGCGCCGGCCTGCCGCCGCCGCCGCCGGAGACGATCGGCGCCACCTCGCGGATCACGTCCACCGCCGAGAGGCCGCGGGCCTGCGCCTCCGGGTCGAAGCTCGCGAGCAGATGGGCCTTGCCGCCGGCGTTTCCGCCCAGCACGGCGGCGGCCGGCGAGAGCTTGGCGCGCACGCGGTCGGACAGCTGCAGCAGCATGTCGGCGTCGGCGCCGTCGATCACGTCGGCGACGATCCACACGCCCGACTCCTCGGACGCGCCGCTCGATCAGCCCGGCGTCGGCGCCGTTGGCCGATGCCGGCGGGCGCCGCGCGGACGGCGCGCTTCACCTCGGCCTCGAGCTCGGCCACCCGCCGGCGCAGGCTCGGCGGCCTCGGCCGCCTCGCCCGCGCAGGTGGTCGAGCGCGGCGGCCGACGTGAGCGCCTCGATCCGGCGCACGCCCTGCGACGAGCTGGTCTCGCGCGTGATCACGAACGCGCCGATCTCGGCGGTCGAGCGCACGTGCGTGCCGCCGCACAGCTCGCGCGACACCGCCGGCGATCTCGACCACGCGCACGTGCTCGCCGTACTTCTCGCCGAACAGCATCGTCGCCCCGAGCTCGCGGGCGTGCGGCCTGCGTGGTCACGAAGATGTGCAGCGGGTGGTTGGCGACGATGTGCTCGTTCACGATCGCCTCGACCTGGTGCAGCTCCTCGGCGCGTCATCGGGCCGCCGTGGCGGAAGTCGAAGCGCAGCTTGTCGGGCCCGACGTACGACCCGGCCTGGGCGACGTGGTCGCCGAGCACCTCGCGCAGGGCGGCGTGCAGCAGGTGGGTGGCCGTGTGGTTGGCCATCGTCGGCCGCCGCGCCTCGGAGTCGACGTGCGCGCGCACGCGCTCGCCGGCGTGCAGCTCGCCGTGCTCGAGCGCGTGCGATCACGACCTGATCGTCGTCGACGCGGACGACGTCCTCGACGACGGCGCGGGCCGACTCGGTCTCGACCCAGCCGCGGTCGGCGACCTGGCCGCCGCCGCGGGCGTAGAACGGCGACTCGCGCAGCTTGACGAGCGCCGAGCCGTCGCCGCGCGTCGTGCATCGCGCCCACCTGGGTGGTGACGTCGAGCCGCTCGTAGCCGACGAACTCGGCGGCGAAGTCGCTGCGCGAGCTCGGACGTGTCCACCCGGCCGCCGGTCGCCGCCCGGGCGCGGTCGCGCTGCTCGTCCATCAGCTGCGGCGAAGCCCGGCCTCGTCGACCGTCTTTCCGTGCTCGGCGGCGATCTCGACCGTCAGCTCGATCGGGAAGCCGTAGGTGTCGTGCAGCCGGAAGGCGTCCTCGCGCGCCGATCTCGGTCGACGTGCCCGGCGAGCACGTCGTCGAGCAGCTTGCCGCCCGTCTCGAGCGTGCGCGAGAAGCGCGCCTCCTCGGCCGCGAGCTCGGCGGCCACCCGGTCGCGCTGCTCGACGAGCTCGGGATGGGCATCGCCCAGGAGCTCGACGACGCGGCCGTGCAGGCGGCGTGACGAGGCCGTCCTCCAGGCCGATGCGGCGGCCGTGCTGGACGGCGCGGCGGATGACCCGGCGCAGCACGTAGCCGCGGCCCTCGTTCGACGGCTCGATGCCGTCGGTGGCGAGGAAGGTCATCGAGCGGCCGTGGTCGGCGAGCACCTTGAGCGCCTTCGTCTCCTCGGGCGTGTGCCCGTAGCGGGCGCCGCTCCAGCCCTCGATCACCTCGATCAGGTCGCCGAAGGCGTCGGTCAGGTACACGCTGTCGACGCCCTGGGCGAGCATCGTCACGCGCTCGAGCCCCGCGCCGGTGTCGATGCTGGGCGTGCGGCAGCGGCTCGAGCGACCCGTCGTCGAGCATGTTGTACTGCATGAACACGAGGTTCCAGAACTCGATGAAGCGGTCGCAGTCGCAGTCGGGCCCGCACTCGGGCCGGCCGCAGCCGAACTCCGGCGCCGCGGTCGTAGTGCAGCTCCGAGCAGGGCCCGCACGGGCCGACCGGGCCGGCCTGCCAGAAGTTGTCGCTGCCGAGCCGCAGGATCCGCTCCGGCGGCACGCCGACCGCGCAGCCACAGCGCGATCGCCTCCTCGTCGGCCGGCACCTTGTCGTCGCCGCGGTAGACGGTCGCCCACAGCCGGTCGGGGTCGAAGCCGAAGCCGTCGGGCGAGGTGACGAGCTGCCAGGCCTGCTCGACGGCGAACTCGCTTGAAGTAGTCGCCGATCGAGAAGTTGCCGAGCATCTCGAAGAACGTGAGGTGGTGGGCGGTGCGCCCGACCTCGTCGATGTCGACCGTGCGGAAGCACTTCTGCACCGTCACGAGGCGGTTGTTGCGGCGGCTCGTCCTGGCCGAGGAAGTAGCGCTTGAGCGGCTGCATCCCGGCCGTCGTGATGAGGACGCTCTGATCCCACGCCGGCGGCACCAGCGACCCGCTCGGGAGCTGCACGTGCCCGGTGGCGGTGAAGTGGTCGACGAAGCGGCGGCGGATCACGTGCGAGCGCATATCCCGGGGCATTCTACCGAGGGGTATCCTTGCGCCATGCACGGCGACGACACCCTGGAGCGGTTCGAGCACGCCCCGCGCGGCGGGCACGGCGGCATCGAGCCGCTCGACCACTTCGTGCTGATCGAGCCGGTCGACGACGAGACCGAGACGAACGCGGGCCTGATCATCCCCGCCAGCGCCGAGGCATCGTGCCTGTCAGGCGTGGTCGTCGCCGATCGGCGACGAGGTGCACGGCATCGCTCCCGGCGACAAGGTGCTCTACCCGCGCGGCGCCGGCTACGAGCTCACGCCCGGCGGCGAGCCCAAGCGGCTGGTCGACCGCCGCGAGCTGATCGCCCGCATCACCGACTGAATATCCGGGGTCTGACCCCGTCTATTCAGGGGTTGGAGGCGTGGCGGAAGTCCTGCTCGACCTCCGCCGACTTGCGCCCGGCCGCGTCGCGGCCTTCCTTCGCGGCGGCGCGCAGGTCGTCCGGCAGCGTGCGCAGGTCGGCCGAGAGCCGGCCGGGCAGGTCCGTCAGCACCTCGCCGATTGGGCGCTGCTCGGTTTCGGCGAGGTGCTGCGCGCGCTTGTAGAGGGCCGTGCCGGCGGCCGACAGCGCCACCGAGATCGCCACCCCCCACTTCACACCACACCGCCGCGCTGGTCGCGCTTGTTCTTGAAGACGCCGAAGCCGTGCGTGATCCCGCTCGTGAAGCCTGCGATCGCCTGAAAGGGCTTGCTGATCGCCTCCGACACCGTGCGCACCGTGGAGTCCACCTTGGCCGTCGCGTCGGTGGCCGAGTCGGTGATCCGCCCGACCTTGTCGAGCTCCTCGTTCACATGGTCGAGCGACGTCGACGCCTTGGCCAGCATCGGCACGAGCTCGCTGCATGGTGCTGTCAAGCGCCGTGTTCACGTGGCCGAACGTCGTTCCGAGCCGGATCAGCGCAAAGCAGGCGCCGATGCCCGTCAGGATGCAGGAACACGGCCAGGGCGTAGTGCCAGATATCGGTTGAGGTGGCGAGAAGTGCGAGGTGCATGGCGCTCCCGGGGTCGGGGGACAACCTATCCTATCCGGCGATCGACGCCGGTGCCGACGACAGCATCGTCGTCGTAGAGCACGGCGGTCTGCCCGGGCGCGATCCCGGCCACGGGCTCATCCAGATCGAGCGTGAAGCCGCCGGGCTCGGGCCGCACGGTCGCCCACACCGGGTCGGTGCGATAGCGCAGCTTGGCCTGCACCCGGCTGGAGGGCAGGAGCAGCCGGCCGGGGGTGACGTGCACCGAACGGCGCTCGAGCGCCTCCCGCGGGCCGACGACGACGCGGCCGCGTTGCAGCCTGTACCGCGACGACGTAGAGCGGCTCCGGCCCGGACACGCCGATGCCGCGCCGCTGTCCGGGGGTGAAGCGGTGCACGCCGGCGTGGCGGCCCAACCGCCGCCCGTCGGCGGCCACGATGTCGCCCGGCCGACCGGCGCCGCCGTGCCGCTCCAGGAATGCGCGGTGGTCGCCGCCGCCGACGAAGCACACGTCCTGGCTCTCCGGCCGCCGCGCGGCCTCGAGCCCGGCGTCGCCCGGCCTGCGCGCGGGTCTCGGCCTTCGTCTGCTCGCCCAGCGGAAACCAGCACCGCGCCAGGATCGCGGCGGGCACCGCCGCCAGCATGTAGGACTGATCCTTGGCCGGATCGGCGCCCCGCGCGACCAGGCTGATCCCGTCGCAGCGGCGGATGCGGGCGTAGTGGCCGGTGGCGATCCGCGCCGCTCCGATGCGGTCGGCGAACGCCGCCAGGGCCGCGAACCGGAACGACCCGTTGCAGCGCATGCACGGGTTGGGCGTGCGCCCCGCGCGGAACCCGGCTACGAACTCCTCCACCACCTCGTGGTGGAACTCCTCGCGCAGGTCGAGGCCGACGTGCGGCACGCCGAGCGCGTGACAGGCCGCCCGCGCCGCCCGCACCGACTGCGGCGAGCAGCAGGCGCGCTCGCCGTCGGGCGCGCCGGGGTCGATCCACAGCCGCAGGGTGACGCCGACCGGCTCGAGGCCGGCCTCGACCGCCTTCAGCAGCGCGACCGCCGAGTCGACGCCGCCCGACATCGCCACCGCCACGCGGCCGGCGACGACGGGCATCCGCGCCGAGTCGAGGGCGGTCGCGAGCGCCCGGTGCAGGGCATCGGCGGCGAGGGCGACGCACGCGCGGTTGCGCTCCCCCGGCGCGAGCATCGCCTCGAGCTCAGAGCTCCCGATCGCGCGCGGCGTCGAGCAGATCGCGGCCCTGCGCCAGCGCGCAGGCGAGCTCGGCGGCGGCCGTCGCGTGCGGGCAGGCGAAGCTGCGGTGGCGAGCGGCGACGATGCGGCCCGCGGCCACGGCGAGCTCGATCCGGATCGCGTCGCCGCACGCGGTGTCCCCCGCCTCGCCGCCAACGGCCCCCGGTCCGGCCGATCCGGCGTGACGCAGGGCGAGCGCATGCTCGATCGTGGCGGCGGAGTACACGCGGGGAGCGTAGATGGTTGATCGGTAACTCCGGTGACGTCCTGGGCGGCCGCGAACCGAGCAGCGCAAGGACGCAGGGAGCGTTCATAGTGGGTGAACTATGGGCGCGACCGAACGAAGGTTCGCGGTCGCAGCCCCACCACAGCCCACCAACCCACCCCAGCCTGACGACCAGGCGCGGCGGGGTTACCGATCAACCATCGCCCCCCCTCAGCCGGTTGCGGCGATCCCCTCGAGCCCGCCCATGCGCAGCCGCTCGACGCACTGCGTGAAGGCCGCGGCGAAGCCGTCCACCTCGGCTGCCGTTGTCCCCAGCCCGAGCGACACGCGAACGACGCTGCGGCTGTCGGCCGCCGACAGGCCCTGGGCGACCAGGACGTGGCTCGGCTCGGCGTCGCCGGCGGCGCAGGCCGACCCGGCGGCGACGGCGTAGCCCGCGCGGTCGAGCGCGAGCACGAGCAGGTCGGCGCGGATGCCCGGCACCAGGGCGAGCAGATGCCCCGGCAGCCGCTGCGCTCCGGCCGACACGACCGTCATGTGACCGTCAAGCGCGGCCTCGAGCCGGGCCCGCAGCGCGGCCCGGTCGTCGGCGGCGGCCCGGGCCGCCTCGAGCGCCGCCGCGAACCCGACCACGCCGGGCACGTTCTCGGTGCCCGAGCGCAGGCCGTGCTCCTGGCCGCCGCCCCACACGAGCGGCGGCATCCGCGCCGGCGTGCGGGTCGACGAGGCAGCCGACCCCCTTGGGGCCGCCCAGCTTGTGTGCCGACAGCGCCAGCGACTCGACGCCGGGCCGCAGCCCGACCGGGAAGGCGGCCGCGGCCTGCACCGCGTCGCAGTGCAACGGCACCCCCCGCTCGGCCGCCGCCGCGGCCAGACGTTCGATCGGCTGCACCGCGCCGGTGACGTTGTTGGCCCACATCACGGCGGCAAGCCGGTCGCCGGGCTGCAAGCAGCCGCTCGAACTCTCCCGCGTCCACGACGCCGTCGCCGTCGACCGGGGCCCACACCACGTCGCAGCCGCGCCGCTCGAGCTCACGGGCGGGCTCGCGCACCGCCGGATGCTCGATCGGCGCTCACGACCAGCCGCCCGGGCGGCGCGCCGGCAAGGCCGAAGACGGCCTGGTTGTCGGCCTCGGAGCCGCCCGAGGTGAAGACGACCTGGCCCGGCTCGGCGTCCAGCAGGCCGGCGACTCGGCCGCGCGCGTCCTCGAGCGCAGCCCGGGCTGCGCGGCCGTAGCCGTGCGGCTCCGACGCGTTTCCGAACCGCTCGGACAGGTACGGCTCCATCGCCGCGCGCGCCTCGGCGCAGAGCGGCGTGGTGGCCGCATGATCGAGGTACACGCTCATGCGAAAAACGGGGACTGTCCCCGCGTTGCGGGGACAGTCCCCATCGATGATGCCGGTGCCTGGGGCTCGGCGGGCGGCCACTTTCTGGATGCTTCGACCGCTCCGACCTCGCCCCGGCGCTTGAGGTGTTCGCACGACGAAAGTGTGGTGCGCGTAACGGAAATGGCGCCGGCTCTCACAGCGTAGCCGGTCCCGGCGGGTCCGTCACCACCCTGATTCCATACTGGCGCAACTCCGCCGCGGTGGCGGGTGTGGGAGCGCCCGTGAGCGGGTCGACGCCGCCCTGGCCCTTCGGGAATGCGGTCACGTCGCGCAGCGACGCCGCGCTGGCCAGGAGCATCGCCAGCCGGTCGATCCCGAAGGCGATGCCGCCGTGCGGCGGCGCGCCCATCGCGAGCGCGCGCAGCAGGAACGAGAACTTCTCCTCGGCCTCGATCTCCGAGATCCCGAGCATCCGGAAGACGCGCTTCTGCACCTCGGGCTTGTGGTTCCGGATCGAGCCGCCGCCGACCTCGTTGCCGTTCAGGACGAGGTCGTACTGACGCGCCCTGGCCGCCGGCGGATCGGACTCGAAGTCGGCCTCGAACTCGGGCTCCGGGGCGCTGAACGGGTTGTGCGCAGCCTTCCACCGCTGCTCCTCGGCGATCCACTCGAACATCGGGAAGGCGGTCAGCCACAGGAAGTTCCAGCCCTCGCCGATCAGGCCCAGCCGCTCGGCCAGGTGCAGCCGCAGCGGACCGAGCACGCGCACAGCGGCCTCGCGCGCGTCCGCCACGAGCAGGATCGTGTCGCCCTCGCCCGCGCCGACGCCGGCCACGATGGCCGCCACCTCGGCCTGCGAGAGGAACTTGGCGATCGGCGAGCGCACCTCCCCGCCGGCGGTCACCTGCATCCAGGCGACGCCCTTGCCGCCCCACCCGCGGGCGAACTCCACCAGACCGTCGAAGTCCTTGCGCGAGAACTCCATCGCTCCCGGGACGGCGAACCCGCGCACCACCCCGCCGGAGTCGATCACTCCCCGAAACGCATTGAACTCGGTCTCGCGCAGCGCGTCGGTGACGTCGGCGATCTCGCAGCCGAAGCGCGTGTCCGGCTTGTCCGACGCGTAGCGCAGCATCGCCTCGTCGTGGGTCAGGCGCGGGAACGGGTGCGGCAGGTCGACGCCGAGCACCTCCTTCCACACCGCGGCGAACAGGCCCTCGATGAGCGCGTGCAGCTCGTCCGGCTCGACGAACGCGAGCTCCATGTCGAGCTGGGTGAACTCGGCGGTGCGGTCGGCCCGGGTGGCCTCGTCGCGGAAGCAGCGGGCGATCTGGTAGTAGCGCTCGAAGCCGGAGATGACGTAGAGCTGCTTGTAGGTCTGCGGCGACTGCGGCAGCGCGTAGAACTTGCCCGGGTGCGTGCTGGTCGGCACCAGGAACTCGCGCGCGCCCTCGGGCGTCGACTTGTACAGGATCGGCGTCTCGAGCTCCCAGAAGCCCCGGTCCTCGAGATAGCGCCGGATCGTCTGCGTGAGCTTGAAGCGCACCCACACGTTGTGGCGCATCTCGGTCGCGGCGCAGGTCGAGGTAGCGGTGGCGCAGCCGCAGCGTCTCGTCGACGCCCTCGTCGTCGAGCTGGAACGGCAGCGCCGGGCGCGGTCGAGAGCACCTCCAGGCGCTCGACGTGCACCTCGATCCGGCCGGTGTCGAGGCGCGGGTTCACCGTCTCCGGCGAGCGTGCGCGCACGACCCCCTCGGCCTGGACGACGTACTCGGCCCGCAGGCCGTGGGCGACCGCGTGGGCAGCGGCCTGCTCGTCGGGGTTGAAGACGAGCTGGACGACGCCGGCCTGGTCGCGCAGGTCGACGAAGATGAGCCCGCCGTGGTCGCGGCTCGACGCCACCCAGCCGGCCAGGGTCACCCGGCGTGCCCTCGTCGCCCGCGCGCAGGTCGCCGCCGAGCTGGTCGCGCCAGCTCACCGGCCGAGCTCCGCGACGAGATCGTCCAGCGCCACCCGGCGCTGCTCGCCCGAGGCCATGTCGCGCACGGTCGCCTCGCCCGCCGCCCACTCGTCCTCGCCGACGATCACGACCGTGGCCGCCCGCCGCCGGGCGGCGAGCTCGAGCACGCGCTTCAGCCGGCGCCCGCCGTACGCGGCGTCGCTGCGCACGCCGGCCGCGCGGGCGGCATCCATGAGCGCGTACAGGCGCGGCCGGGCGGCGTCGTCGAGCACGGCGAACAGCACGTCGAGCGCCGGCTCGGCCGCCTCGGCGGCGCCCGTCTCCTCGAGCGTCAGCACGAGCCGCTCGACGCCGGCGCCGAAGCCGACGCCGGGCGTGTGCGGCCCGCCGAGCTGCTCGGCCAGGCCGTCGTAGCGGCCGCCGCCCGAGATCGTCGTCTGCGCGCCCAGCGCCGGCCACTGCCACTCCCACGCGGTGCGCGTGTAGTAGTCCAGGCCGCGCACGAGCCGCGGCGAGACCTCGTAGCCGACGCCGCGCGCGTCG
Source organism: uncultured Actinomycetes bacterium (assembly GCA_963813245.1). Taxonomy (GTDB): domain Bacteria; phylum Actinomycetota; class Thermoleophilia; order Gaiellales; family JAICJC01; genus JAICJC01. The sequence continues at coordinate 290,002 of CAWEYE010000006.1, read as the reverse complement.
AGCTCGCGCCCGCACCGCCGCGAAGTGCTCGCGGCACGGCGTCGCACAGATGGTCGAGTGATCGTGGGGGCGTCCGCGAGCACCGCCTGGCAGGCCGCGTTCTTGCAGTCGAACACGCGCAGCGGGTTCGTCTCGCGGCGCTCGCGGCACTCGTCGTCGAGCTCGTCCAGGTGCTCGTCGAGGAACGCCGTCAGGAGCTCGAGGTAGGCCGGCCGGCAGATCTGCGTCGCCGATCGAGTTCAGGAGCAGCGAAAGGCCCGTCACGTCGACGTTACGGTACCAGCGGGCCTGGAGCGCGATCAGCTCGGCGTCGAGCGCCGGATCGTCGCGACCCGATCGCCTCGGCCCCGAACTGGTAGTGCTCGCGGTAGCGGCCCTTCTGCACGGCGTTGTAGCGGAACATGGGCAGCTCGTACCAGACCTTGACCGGCTGGGGCTGGCGGTGCAGCCCGTGCTCCAGATATGCCCGCATGACGCCGGCGGTGCCCTCGGGGCGCAGCGTGAGGGCGCGGTCGCTGCGATCCTCGAAGCTGTACATCTCCTTGCGCACGACGTCCGACCCCTCGCCGGACGTGCGCTGGTAGATGCCCGTGTCCTCGAATGTCGGCGTCACGGCCTGCCCGTAGCCGGCCGTCTCGAAGACGTCGCCGGGCCGCGTCGAGCACGGAGCGGCGCAGCGCGGCCCGCGGCCCGAGCCAGTCGAGCGTGCCGCGGGGCGCCTGGAACTCGCGGCTCACGCGCGCAGGACTCCCAGGAACGGGTTCTGCGCCCGCTCGCGGCCGAGCGTCGTCGCCGGGCCGTGGCCGGGCAGCACCACCGTGTCGGGCGGGTAGGCCCGCATCAGCCGGGCGATGCTCGCGACCAGCGTCGCCATGTCGCCGCCGGCGAAGTCGGTGCGCCCGACCGATCCCGAGAAGAGCACGTCGCCCGAGAACAGATGGCCGTCGGCGTGGAAGGCGATCGACGCCGGCGAGTGGCCGGGCACCGCCGTGGTCTCGAAGTCGATGCCGGCGACCGAGACCGTCTCGCCGCCGTCCAGCAGGTGGTCGGGCTCGTGCGGGGCGGCCGGGAGCGTGCGCAGGTCGTCGGCCTCGTCCCGCGGCATCCACACCTCGATGCCGTTTGCCTCGGCCACGCCGTGCACCGCGCCGAGGTGGTCGAAGTGGCCGTGCGTCACGAGCACCGCGACGGCCGTCCAGCCCCGCTCGCCGAGCGCGGCGAGCACGACGTCGGGCGCATCGCCCGGATCGACGACGACGGCTTCGGAGGCGCCTTCGCGGGCGACGAGATAGCAGTTCGTCTGGTACGCGCCCAGCGGCAGTTGGACGATGTCGAGCATGAACGCCGCAGACTACCCGCAGCGCTCGCGGCCTCCGCCCGGACGCCGGTCAGCTACCTGAGCCGTGCTTCTTCTGCCACCGGCGCCAGGCGAACGTCTCGGTGATCGTGCCGATCGACCAGAAGAGGACGAACATCACGATGCCGTTGAACAGCTTGACGCCCGTGCTCATGGTGCCGCCGAGCGATGTGTAGGTGATCGCGAGGTAGAAGAGGACGGCGAACACCGCCGCCCGCTTGGCCGCCCTGGCCGCCGACGGCTGCGGTGGCTCGCGCCGCCCGCGCACCGGGGCGCTCGACCGGCCGGACTTGGCCGCCGGCTCGCGCGGCTCGGTGCCCGCGGGCACCCGCCCGCGCCCGACCGCGCGCAGATACTTGCGCTTCTGCTGCTTGCGGTTGGCCATGGCGCCAGTCTACCCGGCGGCGATTGGAGAGGCGGCCCGAGCCGCGGGTACGATGGAACGAGCCGACGGCTCCCGGCCCAGACTCACGCTGCACCCTCTCCTCTGCAGAACCGCTCCGGCTCGCCGGAGATCTCCACTCGTCGCGGCCCTCCTGGCCGCGCTCGTGACGGCCGCCGGGATGGCGGCGCCGGCGGGGGCCGACGCGCCCGCGATGGCCGCGGTGCGGGTGCGCCCGCTGCCGGCCCAGACGATCACCGGCTTCGGCGCCTCGGGCGCCTGGTGGCCGAACGACGCCGCCCGGTTCTCGCCGAAGTCGTACGTGCCGTCGCCGTCGCCCATCAGGATCCAGTCGCCGCGCGCCCGCCGCATCCCCGCCAGGTAGGCGCTGCCGTAGCCGCGCTCGGACTCGTGCACGACGAGCGCTCCCGCCGCCCGCGCCAGCTCCGCGCTGCGGTCGGCTGAGCCGTTGTCGACCACGATCACCTCGCCCTCCACCCCGGCTGCGCGGATGCCGTCCCAGGCCGACCGCACGCAGCCGCCGATGGTGGCCTCCTCGTCCAGGCACGGGATCACGACCGACACGGCGCCTGCAGCGCGGTCGCGGGCGGGCCGCCGCTCCTCCGCCTGCGGGCGCCCCCGGCGCACGCGCGCCGCGCGGAGCATCCCGATCGCGCCGAGCACCACGAGCGGCACGGTGTTCACGGCGTGCAGGGCCACCGCCGCCGACACGGCCGCCGCGGGGCCGGCGCCGTAGGTGGCCACCGCCGCCCGGCCGGCGGCCTCGAACACACCCAGCGACGCGGCCGACGCGGGGATCACCTGCACGAGGTTCGTGACGACGAGCGAGAGGACGGCCGCGCGGCCGGGCGAGGCGATGCCCAGGCTGCGCAGCACCGTGTAGTAGGAGCCGGCCAGGACGAGCCACGAGCCCAGCGACCAGGCGCCGACGACGATCGCCATGCGCGCGTCGCTCAGGGCCATGAACCCCTGTCCGAGCTCGGCGGCGATCGAGCGCGCCCGCGGCCCGCGGATGAGCGGGATGCGCACCACGGCCGCCGTGAGCCGGCGGCGCAGACGCGCGCTGCGGCACCCGCCCGCGAGCACAGCAGCCGCCACGAGCACCGCGGCGCTCGTCCAGGCCGTGACGCGCACGACCGGCCCGGAGCCGAGCGCGGGCGTCGCCGCCAGCATGAGGATCGCGAGCGACGCCAGGTCGAAGACCCGCTCGGCCGCCACCGTGGCGGCGCCGCGCGCCGCCGGGACGCCCGCCTCGCGCCGCAGGGCGACGACCCGGGCCGCCTCACCCGCGCGGGCGGGCAGCAGGTTGTTGAACAGGTACCCGATGCCGAGCGACCAGAAGACCGCCCGCCGTGGGGGCCGCCGGTCGGCCGGGAAGAGCAGCCGCCAGCGCTCGGAGCGCATCACCACCGCCACGGCCAGCAGCACGAGCGCCGCGATCAGCCAGGCCGCGCGGATGTGCCCGAGCGACGCGCGCACCGAGCCGACAGGACACGTTGCGGATCGCGAGCCAGCCGAAGACCACCGAGATGGCGAGCCCGGCGGCCGCGTGCGCCCACGCCGAGAAACCCCGCCGCAGCACCCGCTCCAACACCACGCCTCGCATCCTTTCCACCCGCCCGTCGAAACCCGAGCGGCGGCAGGTTAGGCGGCGACCATTGGCGAACTGTTCGACGCGGGGTTGCAGGTCTCCCGGATGGCGCTAACCTGGAGAGAATGAGCACATCCATCTCATCGCTCGTCTCGCTGCTCCCTGCGGCGAGCGTCATCATCACGGGTGTGGTCATGGGGATCCTGCTCGGGCGCGCCGACAACCGCGCCGAGGAGCGCTTCGATCCCTAGCGCGCACTGATGACGACCACCACCATCGCACCAACGCGCGTCAGGTCGCTGGCGGGCAGCCGCCCGGGCTGGGCGAACCTCCCGACCGGCTGGCAGCCGTACGCGATCTTCGTCGGCCTGCCCGTGTGGTGGCTGCTCGGCCTCTCGTTCTTCATGTGGCCGCTGATCACGCTGCCGCTCGTGTACCCGATGTTCCGCGCGCGGCGAGCTGCGCGTCCCCCGCCGGTTCGGGATCTGGCTCGTGTTCCTGGCCTGGATGTTCGCGTCCGGGGTCGAGCTCCAGAGCGCTTCCCGGGCGATCGCGTGGTCGTGGCGGCTCTCGTTCTACCTGTCGGCCACCATGCTCTTCCTCTACATCTACAACACCTCCCGCGAGCGCCTGCCGACCCGCACGGTGGTGAACGCGCTCGCGGCCTACTGGATCATCGTGATCGCCGGCGGCTGGATCGGCGTGCTCTTCCCGACCATCGCCTTCGCGAGCCCGGCCGAGGCGGTGTTCCCGCACTCGCTGCTGAACAACACCTACTTCTACGCGCACGTGCACCTGCAGTTCGCCGAGGTGCAGCGCTTCCTCGGCTTCCAGGAGGGCCGCCCGCAGACGTTCTTCGCCTACACGAACGCCTGGGGATCGACCTGCGCCATGCTGACGCCCGTGGCCCTGGCCGCGCTCGCGGCCAACCCCGGCCGGACGTGGGCGCGCGTGCTCAAGATCACGCTCGCCCTCTCGATCATCCCGATCGTGTTCTCGCTCAACCGCGGCCTGTGGCTCAGCCTGGGCGTCGGACTGGCCTATGCGGCCGTGCGGTTCGGCGCCCTGCGCGACACCCGCCGGGTGATGCGCGTGCTGGGGGCGGTCGTGGTGGTGGGTGCGCTCGTGGCCGTCTCGCCGCTGGGTGGGCTCGTCACCGCCCGCTTCAGCCATCAGACGGGCGACACGAGCCGGCTCGCCCGCGACCGGGCCGCGCAGTCGCAGATCGCCGCGAGCCCCCTGCTCGGCTACGGCGCCCCGCAGCAGGCCGTCGGGGTCACGCACACGAGCAAGTCGGTCGGCACCGAGAGCGAGCTCTTCCTGCTGCTCTACTCCCACGGCGTGCCGGCGCTCTTCCTGTTCGGCGGCTTCATGGCCTACACGCTCGTGCGCACCGCCAAGCAGCGATCGCGCAGCTCACCCGCCCTGTTCTGGATCCACGTCGCGCTCCTCGTGGCGTGCGTGCAGGCGCCCTACTACGAGCTCACCGAGCGGATGCCGCTGATCCTCGCATTCGCCGCCCTGCTCTATCGCGATATCGCCATCCAGAGCGACCTGCGCTACGTGGAGCGCACCCGCGGCCGGCTGCGGGCGTGGACGCGGCGGGCGCCGGCTCCGGTCGCGCTCGACGTCGACTGAGAGCCCCGGGCGGCCCGTGTCCGACCGTCACGATTGCCACAATGGGTCGGGACCCTCTACACTGAGTAATACTTGAGGAAGCAACCAGAGTAGGCGAGAGTGAGCACGCAGAAACGAACATCGACCGCGCGACCGGCACCGAGCACGCCGCCGAGGTCGAGGCGTGGGTCGGGCTCCTGCGCGCACACGCCGCGGTGACGCGGCAGTTCAACCGCGAGCTGATCGCGGGCCACGGCCTCACGATCAACGACTTCGAGGTTCTGATGCACCTCGAGAGCGCCGAGGGCGGCCGCCTGCGCCGCGTCGACCTGGCCGAGCGCGTGCTCCTGACGGCGTCGGGGATCACCCGGCTGCTCGACGGGCTGGAGCGGTCGGAGCTCGTGCTGCAAGGCCTCGTGCGCGGCGGATGCGCGCGTCACCTACGCCGAGATCACCGACGCCGGCCGCGCCCGTCTGGCCTGCGCGCGGGTGTCGCACACCGAGGGCGTGCGCGCCCTCTTCGCCGCGCGCTACAGCGACGAGGAGCTCGCGGCGCTGTCGGATCTGCTCGGCCGCCTGCCCCAGGCGCCCGCCTGCCCGGGCTGATGAATACACGGGGTCAGACCCCGGATATTCACGCGACGGGCATGCCGCGCTTGTAGACGGCGGCGATGTCGCGCCCGCCCAGGTGGTAGGCGATGTGGCGCCAGTCGGGCGCGTCGAGCAGCACGACGTCGGCGTCGTAGCCCGGCGCGAGGCGGCCGAGCCGCTCTGACCGGCCGAGCACCCAGGCCGCATTCACGGTGGTTGCGGCCAGCGCCTCGCCCGCGGACATGCCGAGCTGGGTGCACGCCAGATTCATCACCGTCGGCAGCGACTCGCAGTAGGCACTGCCCGGGTTGAAGTCGGTCGCAAGCGCGACGATCGCCCCGCGATCGATCAGCGCCCGCGCCGGCGGCATGCTCCGGCGCAGCGAGAGCGCCGCCACCGGTAGCAGCACCCCGGCCACGTCGCTCGCGGCCAGCGCGCTCCACCCCCGCCGGCCCCGGTCGCCTCGAGGTGGTCGACCGACCGCGCACCGAGCGCGATCGCAAGCTCGATCGCCCCCGCCTCGGTGAACTGGTCGCCGTGGATGCGCAGCGCCAGGCCGTGCCCGGCCGCCGCCCGCAGGTAGCGCTCGGCCTGCTCGGCGCTGAAGGCCCCCCGCTCGAGGAAGACGTCGGCCGCCTCGGCGACCCGGGCGGCCTCGGGCAGCACCTGCGCGAGCGCGAAGTCGAGGTACTCGTCGGCGTCCGCGAACTCCGCGGGCACGGAGTGCGCGCCCAGGTAGGTGGGCACGGCCTCGATCGGATGCGGGCCGGCGATGGCGGCCAGGCTGGAAAGCTCGGTGTCGTGGTCGAGGCCGTAGCCGGACTTGCCCTCGGCCGTCGTCGTGCCGTGCGCGGCCATCCAGCCCAGATGGCGATCGACCGCGGCCCGCAGGCCCGCGCGCCCGAGCAGGCGGGTCGCCGCGACCGTCGCGGCGATGCCGCCGCCGGCGGCGTGGATGCGCTCGTAGTCGGCCCCCTGCGCGCGCAGGTCGAACTCGCCCGCCCGGTCGCCGCCGAAGGCGGGATGCGTGTGGCAGTCGACGAGGCCCGGGATCGCGATCCGGCCGTGGCCGTCGACCATCTCCAGGTCGGGGTGCGCGGCGCGCACGTCGTCCGGCGCACCGACGGCGGCGATGGCGCCGTCGACGACCGCGATCGCGGCCGGCGCGACGGTCACCACCCGGCCGAGGTCGCCGCCCCGCAGCGGCGCCGCCTCACCGGCGGGCGAGACGGCCGCGGCCAGGTTCCCGAGCAGGAAGCTCGGCGCGCTACTTGGCGCGGCCATAGGCGGGGATCATCCCGCCCGAGAGCGGCGCGGAGTCGTCGGCGCAGAGCCACTCGATGACGCTCGCGAGCTCGGCGCCGGTCGTCCAGCGGGAGAAGTCGGCGTCGGGGTTGTCGGCCCGGTTGCGGGGGGTGTCGACGATCTTCACCACCACGGTGTTGGCGCGGATGCCCTCGGTGCGCACCTCCGCGTCGACCGCGCGCATGAGCCCCGCGAGCGCCGACTTGGACACGATGTAGCCGGCCGCGCCCGGGAACGGCCGCTCGGTCGCCGACGAGCCGATGTAGACGATCGCGCCCCGGCCGGCGGCCCGCATCGGCGCGAGCACGGCCCGCGTCATGTGGTAGGCCGTGTCGAGATTGACCGCCATCTGCGAGCGCCACACGTCGACCGGCGCCTCGTCCAGCATGCCGCCCGCGGCGAAGCCCCCGGCCACGTTGGCGAGCGCCTCGACGCTGCCGAACCGCTCGAGCGCGGCGGCGACCACGGCCGCGGCCGAGGCCGGATCGGTCAGATCGGCCTCCACGGCCAGCGCCGCCGCCGGAAGGCCGGCGGGCGCATCGCCGCGGTGGGTCACGGCGACGTTCCAGCCGCGTTCGACGAAGCGGTCGAGGACGGCGCGCCCCCACCCGCCGGTCACACCGGTCAGCACCGCCGTGCGGCCGCTCACGGGTACTCCTCCATCGGCAGGCGCACGCCGCGCTCGTGGGCGGTCGTGAGCGCCTCCTCGTAGCCCGCGTCGGCGTGGCGGGCAACGCCGATGCCGGGGTCGTTGGTGAGCACGCGGGCGAGCCGCTCGTCCATCTCGGCGGTGCCGTCGGCGACGATGACCAGGCCGGCGTGGATCGAGTTGCCGATGCCGACGCCGCCGCCGTGGTGCACCGACACCCACGAGGCGCCCGACGACGTCGAGAGCAGCGCGTTCAGGATGGGCCAGTCGGCGATGGCGTCGGAGCCGTCGCGCATGGCCTCGGTCTCGCGGAACGGCGAGGCGACCGAGCCCGTGTCGAGGTGGTCGCGGCCGATCACGATCGGAGCCGACACCTCGCCGCGGCGGACGAGGTCGTTGAAGATCAGGCCCGCCTTCGCGCGGTCCCCGTAGCCGAGCCAGCAGATCCGCGCCGGCAGGCCCTGGAACGCGACCCGCTCGGGGGCGAGGTGCAGCCAGCGCTGCAGCAGCGCGTCGTCGGGGAACGCCTCGAGCAGGGCGCGGTCGATGCGGGCGATGTCGGCCGGATCGCCCGAGAGCGCCGCCCAGCGGAACGGCCCCGCGCCGACGCAGAAGAGCGGCCGCACGTAGGCCGGCACGAACCCCGGGAAGCCGAACGCGCCCTCGAGGCCGGCGTCGCGGGCCTCGGTGCGCAGGTTGTTGCCGTAGTCGAACACGTGGCTGCCGCCGTCCTGCATGTCGAGCATGGCCTGGACGTGGCGCACCGCCGTCTCCCGGGCGCGGCGCACGTACTCGTCGGGATCGCTCTCCCGCAGCGCGATCGCAGCCGCCAGCGGCATGCCCGCCGGCACGTAGCCGTTCAGCATGTCGTGGGCGGAGGTCTGGTCGGTGACGAGGTCGAAGCGTACGCCGCGCCGGGCGAGCTCGGGGAAGACCTCGCCGGCGTTTCCGAGCAGACCGACCGAGACGCCGCGGCCGGCGGCGGCGTGGCGCGCGACCCGCTCGACGGCGTCGTCGAGGTCGGCTGCCACCTCGTCCAGGTAGCGCGTCTCGAGCCGGCGCTCGATCCGGTGCGGGTCGACCTCCACGTTCAGGCTGGCGGCGCCGGCGAGCGAGGCGGCCAGCGGCTGGGCGCCGCCCATCCCGCCGAGACCGGCGGTCAGCACGGTGCGGCCCGCCAGGTCGGGCGAGCCCCAGTGCAGCTCGCCCGCGGCCGCGAAGGTCTGGTAGGTGCCCTGGAGGATGCCCTGGGTGCCGATGTAGATCCACGAGCCGGCGGTCATCTGCCCGAACATGGTCAGCCCCTCGGCCTCGAGCCGGCGGAACTCGTCCCAGTTCGCGAACCGGGGCACGAGCAGCGAGTTTGCGATCAGGACGCGCGGCGCGCCCGGATGGGTGCGGAAGATGCCGACCGGCTTGCCGCTCTGGACGAGCAGCGTCTCGTCGCCCTCGAGCTCGAGCAGCGCGGCCACGATCGCCTTGAGCGCCGCGTGGCTGCGTGCGGCCCGGCCGGAGCCGCCGTAGACGACGAGCCGCGTCGGGTCCTCGGCCACCTCGGGATCGAGGTTGTTGCAGAGCATGCGCAGCGCCGCCTCCTGATGCCAGCCCTTGCAGTGCAGCTCGCTCCCGCGCGGCGCGTGGACGGCGCTCAGATCGCCGACGAGCGACTCGACCAGGGTGTCGGCGGCTGTTGCCATGCCGACACGCTATCAGGGTCGTTGTGGTCTAGCATGGGCGCGTGCGACGCCGACTGGGGATCACCGTCGTTCTGCTGGCAGCGGCCTCGCTGCTCGTCCTTTCGGCCACGCCGACGGCGTCTGCGGCGGTGCGGCTGCAGCGCGTCCTGCACGGCCTTTCGAGCCCGGTGTACCTGACCTCGCCGCCCGGCGACACCCGCCTGTTCGTGGTCGAGAAGTGCGGCGTGATCCGGATCGACCGCGGCGGCCGGCTCCTGCGGCGCCCCTTCCTGGACATCACCCGCAACGTGAGCTGCGTCAGCGAGGAGGGCCTGCTCTCGATCGCGTTTGACCCGAACTACAAGCACCAACCGGTTCTTCTACGTCGACTTCAGCAACGCCGACGGCAACACCCGGGTCGTCCGCTACACGACCGAGCGGCTGCACCCCAACATCGCCAACCCGAGCTCGAAGGTGATCCTGGTCAAGGTGCACCAGCCGTTCGACAACCACAAGGGCGGCCAGCTGCAGTTCGGCCCCGACGGCAAGCTCTACATCTCGCTCGGCGACGGCGGCAGCGAGGACGATCCCAACCTCGAAGGCCAGAGCGGCGGCCCGCTCTCGACCATCATGCGCCTGAACGTGCGCGTGCCGGGCGCGAAGCCGCGGGTGTACGCCTACGGGCTGCGCAACCCGTGGCGGTTCTCGTTCGACCGGGCCACGGGCGACATGTGGATCGGCGACGTGGGCCAGGACACCTGGGAGGAGATCGACCACCTCAAGGCCGGCACGCCCGCGGGCACGAACTTCGGCTGGAGCTACTACGAGGGCAACTCGGTGTTCAAGGTGCAGGCGATCAACCGCACGCACCTGAAGTTCCCTGCGATCGTGTATCCCCACGCGACCTCGTCGGGGCCGGGCAACTGCGCGGTCATGGGCGGCTACGTCTATCGCGGCACGATCATCACCCAGCTGCGCGGCCAGTACATCTACGCCGACAACTGCTCCGGCCGGATCTGGAAGCGGCGCTGCGACGGGCGGGCGGCCGGTGCTCATGCATATCAGCTTCCAGGTGCCGAACATCGACGCGTTCGGCGAGGGCACGGCGGGCGGCCTGTACGTGATCTCGCTCGACGGCTCGATCTACAAGCTGCAGCCCTAGCTGCGCGCGCCGTGGCGGCGCGGGCCAGCTCCTCGATCGCGAGCGGCCGGTCGACCGCGCGCATCGTCGTGCGCAGGCGGGGTCGGCCGGCCGGGAGTGGCCGCACGAGCACGCCGCGCAGGCGCGCGGCGGCGGCCGCGCTCGAGCCGGGTCGGCGACAGGCCCAGGGCCGCGACGACGCGCTCGTCGAGCGCGCCGCGCCCGACCCGGTGGGGCAGGAACGGAAACCACGCGAGGAAGACGTCCCGCTGGGACTGTGCCAGCCGTGCGCCCGCGGCGGTCGGCGCAAACCGGTCGCGCTCGTAGGCGACGTTGAAGCGCTCGAGTTCTGCGAGCGACGTCGGGATCTCCCTGATCTGGTTCATCCGCCGCAGCGCGCGCCTACCGTGCTCGCCCGCCCAGCCGTCCTCGGAGAAGGTGCTCATGAGCAGGTCGGTGTCGTCGTAGCGCTTCTGGCCGCGCAGCCGGAACTCGCCCGTCGAGTCGAGCAGCGCGGCGAGCGCCCGGGTGGTGTCGAACGGGAACTCGCAGAAGCTGTCGAGGAGCACGATACGACGGCAATCGCGCTCGGGATCGAGCGTCCGGATCTCGTGTAGCCAGCGCGACTCTCGCATGCCGGGTGCAGCGTCCACGATCGGTCTCCGTCCTGCAAGCCCGGCTGGTTCTAGTGAAGCTGCGCCGAGCCGCGCTCGACCGCGGCCAGCAGCGACCCGTCGCGCATGCGCCCGGCGAGCGTCTCGATCTCGGCCGTGAGCGAGCGGTCGGCGTCGAGGTGGGGCGAGATCTCGCGCACCGCCGCGTGGGCCGCGCCCACCGCCCGGCCCGGCCGCTTCGGGGCCAGGAAGTCCAGCCCCTGGGCGCCGCACAGAAGCTCGATCCCGAGCACGCGCTCGACGTTCGCGCACACGTGCCACAGGTGCACCGCGGCGGTGGCGCCCATCGAGACGTGATCCTCCTGGCCGGCGCTCGTCGGGATCGAGTCGGCGCTGGCCGGGTGCACGAGCACCTTGCCCTCGCTGACCAGGCTCGCAGCGACGTACTGCGCGATCATGAAGCCGGAGTTGAGGCCGCCGTCGGCGGTCAGGAACGGCGGCAGGCCGTTCGAGAGGGCCGGGTTCAGCAGCCGCTCGATCCGGCGCTCGCTGATCGAGGAGAGCTCGTGCAGCGCCAGCTTGAGCGTGTCGAGCGCGAGCGCCACCGGCTGGCCGTGGAAGTTGCCGTTCGAGCAGCACCTCGCCGCGCTCGGCGAGCACGATCGGGTTGTCGGTGGCCGCGTTCAGCTCGATGCCCACCACTCCCTCGGCATAGGCGACCGCGTCGCGCACGGCGCCGTGCACCTGCGGCGCGCACCGCAGCGAGTAGGCGTCCTGCACCCGCCCGCACCAGCGGTGCGACGCGACGATCTCGGAGTCGTCCAGCAGCCGGTACAGGTTCGCGGCCGACGCGACCTGGCCGGGGTGCGGGCGCAGGGCCTGCAGCTCGGGCGCAAACGGCGTCCGCGATCCGCGCACGGCCTCGATCGTCTGCGCGGCGGCGACGTCGGCGAGCTTCACCAGCCGCCGTGCCCGGGCGAGCACGAGCGCCCCGATCGCCGCCATGAACTGGGTGCCGTTGATCAGCGCGAGCCCCTCCTTGGCCGCGAGCACGATCGGCTCGAGGCCGGCGCGCGCGAGCGCCTCGGCGCCCGGCATCGCCTCGTCGCCGACCCGCGCGAAGCCCTCGCCCACGAGCACCAGGCCGAGGTGCGCGAGCGGGGCCAGGTCGCCGCTCGCGCCGAGCGAGCCGCGCGACGGCACGACCGGGTGCACGCCGGCGGCGAGCATGTCGAGCAGCAGCCGGACGGGCTCGACGCGGACGCCCGACGTCCCCTTCGCGAGCGCGTTTGCCCGCAGCAGGGTCGCCGCCCGCACCACCTCGTCGGGGAACGGCGTGGCCGACGCCGCAGGCGTGGCTGCGCAGCAGGTTCAGCTGCAGCTGCGCGGCCTGCGCCGGGGCGATGTGGACGTCGACGAAGCGGCCGAAGCCGGTGTTCACGCCGTAGGTCGGGCGTGCCCTCGGCGACGACGCGGTCGATCAGGGCGCGCGACGCGGCGATCTGCGCGAGCGCGCGGGCGCCCAGCTCTGGCCCGGGCACCGTCGATCGCGACCCGCTCGACGTCGTCGACGGTGAGGTCGTGTCCGCTGAGCTCGATCGTCGCCGTCACCGGCCGCGAAGCCTATCGGCCGCCGGGCGCGCGGGGTCGCCGAACTCGCCGCCGGCCGCGATCTCGAGCAGGCGGTCGGCGGCCATGCCGTCGACAGGAGCGCGCGCGCCCGGCGGCGGCCGCGGCCGTTGCCGCCGGCATCAGCCCGACGAGCTCCCCCCGCTCCACCTCGACGCCGTGCGCGCGCCGCGAGCCGCGCGACCTCGGCGACGACCTCGTGCAGCGGCGCCCCGGCGGGGTCGATCAGGTTCATCGACACCTGCGCCCGGCCGGTGCGCGGCGAGCAGCAGCCCGAGCGCCTGGACGCCGCGCAGGCCGCCGTCGCGCTCGCGCACGGCTGCCGCGACGGCGCGGGCGACGGCGACGTCGCCGGTGCGCAGGTCGACGTTGAAGGCGACCAGCGGCGCGCGCACGCCCAGGAGCACCGCGCCCGCGGTCGGGTGCAGCACGGCCGGGCCGTACAGCGGCACGACGTCGCCCGCATCCATCAGCGCCTGCAGCCCGGCCGGCCCGGCGGCGCGGAAGAAGGCCGGCCGCCGCCCGCCGCCGAGCTCGCCGTAGCCGATCACGGGGACGCCCAGCCGGCCGATCCGCTCGCCCAGGGTGCGCGCCGACCTGCTCCGGCTCGGGGTCGCCCGGCCGGAAGCGCACGAGCGGCACGACGTCGGCGGCGCCGACCCGCGGGTGGACGCCCTCGTGCGCCCGTCAGGTCGATCCGCTCGATCGCGACCGCGACGGCGGCGGCCAGCCCGTCCACGAGCGCGTCGGGCGTCGCCGACGCACGTGAGCACCGAGCGGTTGTGGTCGGCGTCGGAGTGCACGTCGAGCACGGCCGCGTGCGCCGCGACCGCCGCCCGGATCGCGGCCACGGCGGCGGGATCGCGCCCCGTCGAGAAGTTCGGCACCGATTCGAGGAGCGCGGGCATGGGCGGCATTATCGGTCCCAATTGGCATCCGTGGTGGATGTCAATCGGGTCTCCGGGTTGCTCCGATCGCCCAATTGGCATCGGTGGTGGATGTCAATTGGCTCCTGGGGTTGCTCCGATCGACCAATTGGCATCGGTGGTGGATGTCAATTGGGTGGCCGGCAGCCCTGCGCAGACGCTCTCGGCCGCCGACCGTGAGGCTGCGGCGGGGCGTCCGCGCCGGCGGGCCTCTCGTATGAGGCCCGCCCGCGGGACCCGAGGTGGCCGTTCTTGGGGGGTGAACAGGCCGACCGCGGCCTGGCTCGCGCTCGAACGTGCCCAGTAAAGAGGACGGGTGCCAGGCGTGTGGCAGTTTCCTCCAGGTTGGCGAGGGCGGCCTCCCCCTTTCGGGGGATTCACAGAGAGGTCGATCCGACCCATCGCGAGTGGAAAGCGTTCCAGCGCCGACGCGGTACCGCAAAGAGGTGAGACAAGTCGCCCCGTACGAGCGACGTCGCCGGCCGCGGCGGCGTCGATCATATGGTCAACGGATCGATAAAGGCAAACTCACCGCGAGGTGAGCACGCAAAGCCAGAGGTCTCATAGAGACGGCTCGGCTGCCGAAACCGGGCTCCGCTCGACATGCGGCGTCCTCACAGGGGCAAGAGCTCCGAGTGTGGATCCTGCGAGTGGAACCCCCAGCAATGGACACCATTGCGACCGCGCCTCCAAGGGTAGGCACCGAGGACGCGCACACCTCGATCCGAATCGACACGGGATGCGGACGGTGGACGCTGCGGGGGGCAGTGCCACACAGATGGCAGTGAGGTCTGCCGTCCGCGCCCGTCACTCTCCGCCCACGCGCCATCGCCTCGAACTCCGTCGTCGCCTCCTCCGCCGAGGCCGGCCGCGGACCATCCGCCGACGAACCCTCCGCATCGGGCAGCTCGGTCGCGCGGATCCGCTCCGCCGCCGCCGCGAGGTCGTAGTCCGTGCGTGCGCAGCTCGACGTCGGGCCCGAGCAGGCACCAGTAGGCCGCGGGCAGCATCCTCGTAGGGCATGCCGACGCTGCCGGCGTTCACGGCCGCTGCGCGCCGATCGCGCGGTCGAACTGGACGTGGGTGTGCCCGCACACGACGGTCGCCTCGGCGACGCGGCGAGCATCGGCGCGAGCGCGCGGGCGGCGTGATCGCCGTGAAGATCTCGGAGTCGCTGCGCGGGCGTCGCATGGCAGAAGAGCACCGCGCCGAGGCCGTCGATCGTCGAGCACGGCCGTGAGCGGGCCAGATCCGCGATCGGCCAGGTCCGCCGCCGTGAGCCGTCCGGCGGCCCACGTGGCGCGCCGGTCCCACAGCCGCCCTCGTCCGGGTCGGCGCCGCGGCGCTCGATCAGCTCCCGCTCGGTGTTGCCGCGCACCCACGCGATCACGCTCGCCGAGGGCGACGAGCAGGCGCAGCGTCTCGGCCGGCATCGGCCCGGCTCGAGCGCGTCGCCGCCGACGACCACGCGATCCGCCGCGGCGACGTCGGGCTCGGCCAGGACGGCCTCGAGCGCGGGCAGGTTGCCGTGGATGTCGTACAGCGCCGCGACCCGCATCGCCGGCACGATATCGTCGTCGCCGTGCTCGATCGCCTGTTCTCGCCCCTCGCGCTCGGCCCGGTGACGATCGCAAACCGGATCGTGTCGACGTCGCACCAGACGACGCTCGTGCACGACCACCTGCCGACCGACGACCTGATCGCCTACCACCGCGCCCGGGCCGCCGGCGGCGCCGGCCTGATCGTGATCGAGGCCACCGCCGTCCACTCCACCGGCCTGCTCACCGCCCACACGCTCGGCGGCTACCTGCCGCAGATCGTGCCCGGTCTACCGGCGGCTCGCCGACGCCGTCCACGAGCACGGCACGCGGCTCGTCGTGCCAGCTCTTCCACGGCGGCCGCGAGATGATCACGTCCGGGCCGCGGGCGCCGGCGGTGGCGGCCTCGTCGATCCCGTCCGCGCGGTTCCTGGTCGAGCCGCGCGAGCTCTCGGCCTGGCCGAGATCGACGAGATGGTGGCCGGCTACCGCCAGGCCGCCGTGCACGCCCGCGAGGGCGGCCTCGACGGCGTCGAGGTGTGCGCCGGCTTCGGCTACCTGCCAACCCAGTTCCTCTCGGCGCACGCAAACGCGCGCACCGACGCCTACGGCGGCTCGTTCACGAACCGGCTGCGGTTCCTGCGCGAGGTGCTTGAGGCGATGCGCGAGGGGATCGGCGCCGACGGTGCGGTCGGCTGCCGCCTGACCGACGAGAGCGGCTCCTACGACGGCACCGACACGGGACGACGTGGTCGAGGCGGCGGGCGTCGCTGGCCGACGACGGCCTGGCGGACTACATCTCGGTCGCGCTCGGCGGCTCGTCCACCTACCGCGGCTCGACCTGGATCGTGCCGCCGCCGCCCGCGCGCCGAAACGCGGTCGCCGACTTCGCGCGACTGTTCAAACCGCGTGTGGCGGTGCCCGTGATCGCCACCGGCCGGATCCTCGATCCCGCCGACGCCGACCGCCTGATCGGCGAGGGCGTCTGCGACGCGGTCGGCATGACGCGGGCGATGATCGCCGAGCCGAACCTGGCCAGGAAGACGCGCGCCGGCGAGCCGGTCACCGTCTGCATCGGCTGCAACCAGGGCTGCATCGGCCACTACCACGCCGGCGTGCCGATCGCGTGCACGGTCAACCCGTGGACCGGCTACGAGGCGACGCTGCCGCGTCCGCGGCGGGCTCGGGGCGGCGCAGCGGGTGGTCGTGATCGGCGCCGGGCCGGCCGGCTGCGCGGCGGCCGCCGCCGCGGCGGCGAGCGGCCACGAGGTGACCGTGCTCGAGCGCGGCGCGCGCACGGCGGGCAGATGCGGCTCGCGCTCGGCGCGCCCGGCCACGCCGAGATCGCCGCGCGGCCTGATCGACGTGCTCGAGGACATGGCTCGCCGCGGCCGACGTCCGCTACGGGGTCGACGCCGGCGTCGACCGACGTGCGCGCGCTCGCGCCCGACCGGGTCGTGCTCGCGTCCGGCGCCGATCCGTACCTGCCGGCGCTCGCCGGCGACGGCGTCGCGTCGTCCACGCCTGGGACGTGCTCGCCGGCGCCGACGTCGGGCGGGAGCGTGCTCGTGAGCGACTGGGGCGGCGACTGGACCGGCTTCGACGTCGCCGAGGCGCTTGCGGCTCGCGGCGGCCGCGTGCGCCTGATGACGTCGGCGGTCGCCTTCGGCCAGGGCGTGCACCAGTACCAGCGCAACCTCTACCTGGCCCGGCTCGACGAGGCCGGCGTCGAGCTCCTCCACCACCTGCGGCCCGTCGGCGCTGCGCCCGGGCGCGGTCGAGTGCGTGAACGTCTTCTCCCACCGGCCCGTGCTGATCGACGGCGTCGACACGCTCGTCGTGAGCGCCGGGCGCACGGCCCGCAACGACCTGCACGACGAGCTGCTCGCGGCCGGGGTCGCCGTCGAGCGCGCGGGCGACGTCCAGAGTCCGCGCTCGTTCGAGGAGGCGATCCGCGAGGGCACGCTGGCCGGCATGGGCATCGCCGGTCAGGCCTGAGCGCTCGATCGCGCCCGGGCGAGCAGGTCTCGGGCGCGCCCCTCGGCGACCACGTTGCCCTTCTGCGCGGCCAGGCGGATAGCCTCCATCAGGGCCGCCTCGGCGGCCGGCCCGTCGTTGGCCATGAGCTGCACCTCGGCCTGATTCATGAGCGCGTGCCAGCGCAGGAGCAGGAAGTCCGTCGTGCCCGCAAGCGCCGATGCCTCGCGCGCCAGCCGCTCGGCGTCCACCCGCTCTTCCCCCGCCGCGAGCACCTTCGCCCGCACGCCTCGCCACAGCACCTGTGAGTACACGTCCTCCGTGCCGGCCGATTCCTCGCTCAGCCGCGCGAGCGCCGTGGCCTCGTCGCGGCGCCCCTGCAGGTAGACGGCCTCGGCGAGCAGCGCGACGACGGTCGAGAGCCAGCCGAGCTCGCCGATCTGCTCGAGCTTGCGGTAGCCCCAGCGCAGCTCGGCCTCGGCGGCCGCCGGTTCTCCGGCAAGCAGCTCGATCCATCCGGCGAACTGGGCATGGGGGCCCGCCAGCCACACCGTCAACCCGACGTCCTGGAGCAGCGCCCGCGCGCGACCGATCAGCTCGCGCGCCTCGTCGAACCGGCCCAGGCCCGCCACGAACACGGCCTGAGCCGTGAGCGCGCTCGCCATCGCCTTCTTGTCGCCTGCAGCCGATGCGAGGATCTCGACGCACCGGGGCACGCCGAGCTCGACATGGGTGGGGCCCGCGAGCACCATCAGCGGGACCCACGACAGGCTCTCCAGCTCATCCCGCTGGTCGCCGGCGTTATGCGCATGCGCCGCCGCCTGCGCCCACGCCTCCTCGGCCGGGCCGAACCGCCCGTTCATGTTGTGCACGAGCCCGAGCAGCGACCAGCCCTTGGCCAGTCCGCGCTCGTCGCCGGCCGAACGGAACGCGGCGATTGCCTGCTCCGCCTCGACGCGGGCCTCGTCCGCCCACCCCTCGGGCTCGGTCGAGAGCCGCATCCACAGCCGCAGGATGGCGGCATGGGTGTGCACGCCGGCGTCGCCCGCGGCCGCTGCGGCCGCCGTCGTCTGACTGAGAACGGTGTCGAGCCGGCGGAAGTCGCCTGTCTCGAGCAACGCGAAGGCGAGCTGGAGCGAGAGCTCCAGGCGCTCCGGGTCGCTCGAGCCCAGAAGCGAGGCCGCCCGGTTGAGCAGGTTGACGGCGGCCGGCATGTCGCCACGGGCGAACGCCCGCCGGCCGGCGGCCGCGAGCGTCGCCGACGCTCGCCGCCCCAGGCGCTCGATGCGTTCGTTCGCCGGTCCGAGGCTGAGCAGCGCCCGATGCGCCTGTTCGAAGTGGTAGCCGCGGATCTCCTCGTACTCCCCGACGTGCTCCTGCGCACGCTCCTCCATCCAGTCGGCGAAGCGCTCGTGCAGGTCGGCCCGCTCGGACTTCGGGATGCCCTGGTAGGCCGCATCACGGATGAGGATGTGGGCGAACCGGAACGTGTCCTCCCTGACGGTCTGCGAGTGGTCGGGCCGGATCAGCTCCTTGCGGCTCAGCGACTGCAGGTGATGCGTGAGCGTCGGGCGAAGCGCCTCCGGCGAGAGCTCCAGGATCTCCTCCCACCAGAACACCCGCCCGATCACGGATGCGCGCTGGATCACGGTGCGATCGGCCGGTGCCAGCCGGTCGAGCCGCGCAGCCAGAAGGGCGTGAATCGTCGGCGGGATCGTGACCCCCGCGAGGTCCCCCGCGACCGCCCAGCCGCCTTCGAGCCGGCGCAGCAGCCCGTCGTCGACGAGCATGCGGAGCACCTCCTCCACGAACAGCGGATTGCCCTCGGCCACCTCGGCGATCCGGGCGCGCGCGTGCCGCACGAGCTCGTCGGGGCCGACCAGGTTCTGGATCAGCCCGTCCGTCTCGGCCTCGGTGAGGGGCTCAAGCCGGATCAGGGTCGCATTCGGCTTGGCGGCCATCCATCCGGGACGCACCTCGAGCAGCTCCGGCCGGGCGAGGCAGACGACGACGACCGGCGCCACCCTGATCCAGTCCGCGATGTACTCGAGCAGGTCGATGAAGGTCGCCTCGCCCCACTGAATGTCGTCGAACACGACCACGAGGGGGCGATCGCGCGCGAGGTGCTCGAAGAGCTTGCGCACCGCCCAGAACGTCTCCTGAATGCCGGGCTTCGCCGGGGCGAGGCCGAGCAGTGGAGCCAGTCGCTCGCGGATGACGGCCGCCTCGCCCTCGCCCGGCAGGAGCGCCGCGATCTTGGGCCGGACCTCGGCGGCCGGGTCGCGGTCGCCGATCCCGCCCGCGTCCCGCAGCACCTCGACGATCGGCCAGAAGGTGATCCCCTCGCCGTAGGGCAGGCACCGGCCCCTGATGACCGTGGCAGCGCTCGCCAGGCGGGAGGCGAACTCGGCGCTCAGACGGGACTTCCCGGCGCCCGCGGGCGCCACCACCGTGATCACGTTCGCCGTCCGCTCGCCGGCGCTGCGGGCGAAGATCGCCTCGAGCAGCGCGAGCTCCGAGGCGCGGCCGACGATGGGGGAATCCAAACGGCGCGACCAGGCGGCCGGCCCCGAGCGGATCTCGAGCAGGCGCACGGCGCTGACCGGCTCCGCCTTGCCCTTGAGGGTGAAGGGATCGGCCGCGGCCACGACCACCGCGTCCCTGATCAGGCGGTAGGTGGCCTCACCGACGAGGATCTCCCCCGGCTCCGCAGCCTGCTCGAGACGTGCCGCGGTGTTCACCGCGTCGCCTGCGACGAACGATTGGCCGCGGCGCGGATCGGTGGCGATGACCTCGCCCGTGTTCACGCCCGTCCGGGTGCGGAGCGAGACGCCCCACAACCGCTCGAACTCGGCGTTCAGCCCGCCCAGCACGGCTCGCATCTCCACCGCCGCCCGCACCGCCCGGAGGGCGTCGTCCTCGTGGGCGGTCGGGATCCCGAAGACCGCCATCACCGCGTCGCCGATGAACTTCTCGACCGTGCCCCCGTGGCGTTCGAGCACCGATCGCATCTCTGCGAAGTAGCGGGCCATCATCTGCCGGACGGACTCCGGATCGAGCGCATCGCCGAAGACCGTCGAGTCCTCGATATCCGTGAAGACCACCGTCACGATCTTGCGGGTGTCCGCGACGGGTGTGGCGACGCGCAGCGCCGCACCGCAGGAGTGGCAGAAACGAGCGGCAGCCTCGTTCTGGGACCCGCACGCGATGCACATGGACCAGCCGGCGATTGGTTCGGCCCCCTTGGGGGTCCCGATTCTCGCAGACGATGCCCTCATCCGCTCTGCCGCGCCGTTTGACAACCCCAGGAAAAGGGAGTAGGTATGGCGGCTTCCGACGGAAGGGAGCCGGCCGTGAGCAATCACGAGGCCACCGACGCCGAGCGGGCATTCTCCAAGTTTCTGGAGGTCATCGGCGATCCAAAGACGCGCACAGCCTTCACCGAGGACCCGGAGGGGACGCTCGGCCCCGAAGCCGTCGAGGACCTTCCCGACGGTGTGCTCGGGTTCCTCGAGGCGCTGTCGGAGGAGGAGCTCGCGCTGCTCAATCGCCTGTCCAAGAAGAACAGGGAAGCGGGCCTCGTCATGCAGTGCGGAGAGATCACCATCTGCCACCTGTGATGCGGCAGCGGTGAACCCGACCCAACCCGCCCCCGCCGGCGAGGGCGCCCTCCTTCGCCAGAAGATCCGCATCCTGCTGCCCGACCTCGTCGACGCGAGCGACCGGCTCGTCCGGCATCCGCAGATCGCCGCGCTCTACCCCGAGTTCCTGTTCACGTCCCATTGCATCATCCGGGCGAGCGTCCCCCTGATGGAGGCCGGCCGGGCGCGCGCAGCGGAGCTCGCGGGGAGCGATCCGGTCGCGGCGGGCCTGGCAACCTACCTCGAGGGTCACATCCCGGAGGAGCTGCACCACGACGAGTGGCTCCTGGACGACCTCGAGACCCTGGGCAGAGCGCGCTCGGACGTGCTGGCGCGGCCGCCGTCGGCCACCGTCGCGCAGCTCGTCGGGGCGCAGTACTACTGGATCCACCACTACCACCCCGTGGCGGTGCTCGGCTACGTCTCCCTGCTCGAGGGATACCCGCCGACCGGCGAGCTGATCGACGAGCTGATGGAGCGCACGGGATACGGCATGGACGCGTTTCGGACGCTGCGCCTGCACGGCGAGCTCGATCCCGGCCACCGAGCCGAGCTCGACGACACCCTCGACAGCCTGCCGCTCACCCGCGAGCAGGCGATCGTCGTCGCGCTCAGCGCGATGTCGAGCGTCGACCTCTACACACAGGCCATCGACGAGGTGATCGACGGGCTCCCGCGCAGCGGATCCGCTCGCACCGGCGTGATATGATTGACTGAGCAACAATCTCCACGCCAACCAAAGGAGCACTCCGAAATGCGCCTCGAGGGCATCCATCACGTCACCATGATCACCGGGGACGCACCCGGAAACGTCGACTTCTACACGCGTGTGCTCGGGCTGCGCCTGGTCGCCAAGACCGTGAACCAGGACGACCCCACCGTCTACCACCTCTTCTACGCCGACGAGCACGGCTCGCCCGGCACCGAGATGACGTTCTTCGAGTATCCCGGCGCCCGCCGCGGGCGCGCCGGCGGCGGCATGGTGCACACGCTCGTCTCCCGCGTCGCCTCGACCGCAGGCGCTCGACTTCTGGGCCGACCGGCTCGCCGCCGAGGGCATCGCGTCTGACCGCGACGGCGACCGGCTGCGCTTCGCCGATCCCGAGGGCCTCGGCCACGAGCTCGCCGTCGACGCCGGCGCCGAGCTGCTCGCGGCCGAGCACCCGCAGATCCCGCCCGAGCACGCGATCGGGGGCCTGATCGGCGTGCGCGCGTACAGCCTCGACGCCGAGCGCAGCGGCCGGCTGCTCGAGGACGCGCTGGCCGCGACGGCCAGCCGGCCCGAGACGCCTACGAGCTGCGCGGCGACAAGCGGGCCGCGACGATCACCTTCGAGAAGGCGCCCGTGGCCGGCGTCCCCGGTGCGGGCACCGTCCACCACGTCGCCTGGGGCACCACCATCGCCGAGCACCCGCGCTGGCTCGAGCGGCTGGCCGAGAACGGCGTGCGCTCGACGCCGGTGATCGACCGCCACTACTTCCACTCGATCTACTTCCGCGAGCCGGGCGGCGTGCTGTACGAGATCGCCGACGACGGCCCCGGCTTCACCGTCGACCTGCCGCTGGCAGAGCTCGGCTCGAAGGTGATCCTGCCGCCGTGGCTCGAGCCCGAGCGCGAGGCGCTCGAGGCCCGGCTGACGCCGCTGCCCGATCCGCGCGCCAACTGGACGACCGCCTGAGCCGACCGGGGCCTGGCCCCATGCGGGGCCAGGCCCCATTTCTCCTAGCCCGTACTGGCCGAGCCGCGGGCGTCCGGCTGCCGAGAGGTCGATCGGCTCGATCGGCGTCCACACGGCCTCGTCCCCGCAGCCGGGGCAGTAGCGCGGCGCCGAGGCGTAGTGGTTGGGCTGGCGCAGCGACTCGCGCACCAGCCGCGACTCGACGTCGAACACCGCCTCGCCGGTGCGGGTGCCGATGCGGTGGGCCTGCTCGTGCAGGACGTTCGCGTCGTAGCCGAGCGTGATGCGCGTGCCGCAGTAGCCGCAGAGCGCCATCTGCGACTGCACCGGAGTCACCTCGGGGCGCACCTCGTCCTGGCGCTTGAACGCCAGCCAGAGCGCGACGCCGATCCAGATCAGCGGCAGCTTCAGGATGATCGCCAGGAAGACGACCGCCCAGACGTCACCGGAGAACATCGAGAGCACCACCGCCCGAGCAAGGATATCCCACCGCCGTGACCGCTACAGTGATCCGGCGGGCGCGCCGATCAACTAAGCGTCTGATGTCGACCCCCAATCCCGCAGACCTGCTCCAGCTTGCGCTGGGAGTGTTCCCGCCGCTGCCGGCGATCGTCGAGGTGCTGTCCGAGGACGGCGGCGGCTTCGCGCTGCGCCTGGCCGATCGCGAGGACGAGCTCCTGCACGCGTACGGCCCGCGCACGCAGCTGCGCAAGGAGCTGCGCCTGCTCGCCCGCGTCACCGATCCGAACCGCGGGCGCTACGAGGTCGAGTTCGAGGTCGCCGAGGTCTTCTACCACTCCTCCGCCGACGCGCTCGTGCACCTCACGGTGACGGGCGTCCACCACCGCAAGATGCGCCGTGCGGCCCCGCGGGTGACCGTCAGCGAGCGCGCGCACGCCAGGGTGCTCTTCTGCCGGACGCTGCCCCGCGACACGCGGCTCGACCTGCGCCTGGCGGACATCAGCGCCACCGGGGTGGCCTTCATCGGGATGAGCTCGCTCGATCCCGGCGACCTGCTGCTCGTCTCGACGCGGATCGGCGGGATGGCGGTGCACTTCGAGGCCCGGGTGGTGCGCTCCGACCCCGCGCCGTACGGCCGCTTCCGCACGGGCTGCGAGATCATCGAATACGCCGCCGACGCCCGCGAGAGCATCGCCGCGATGGCCGAGTCGTCCCCGGCCGACGGCTCCGAGGATCAGCGCCGCTCGCACGCCGTCGAGCCCCCGACCCCGATCCGCAGCACCGAGTCCGGGCTGCTCGGCCGCATCCAGCGGCGCTGAGCGGCACACGCGCGATCACACTGACGGGGGATCGCCGACCCGCCGGGACGACCCGATACTTGGGTGGTGTGTGCACGCGAACACGTGCATGAGGTGGCCATGAAAGGGGTCGTGGTGAGGGTCTTCGCCGATCAGCGTGGAACCGTGGCGTCCGAGCTCAGCTTCGGCGTCATGGTCGTGGGAATGCTCGTGCTCGGGGGGCTGTACATGCTGGCCCAGCTCGAGGGTGTGTCGTTCGCGGTGCTGCTTCACCAGCTGCGGCACGGTTAGCAGCGCCAAGGGGCCGAGCGCCGGTGCCGGTGCACCGCGTTCGGCCCAGAGCACTCAAGCCCACGGGATAACCTGCGGGCGATGACGTTTCGCCGCCTGCTCGGATTCCTGCGCCCGTATCGCGGCCAGGTCATCGTCACGACCCTGCTCGCGATCGGCTCACAGGCCGCGGTGCTGACGATCCCGTACCTGACCGGGCGGGCGATCGACGCCACCCAGCCCGGCCATCACGACCGCCAGGCGCTGATGCGGTACGCGGGGCTGATCGTGGTCGCGGGCGCGCTTCAGGGCGTGCTCATGTTCTGGCGCCGGTTCCTGGCCGGACGGCTCTCGCTCGCGGTCGAGTACGACCTGCGAAACGCGATGTACAGGCACCTGCAGCGGCTCTCGTTCGGGTTCTACGACCGCCACCAGACCGGACAGCTGATGTCGCGGGCGACGGTCGACCTGCAGTCGGTGCGGATCTTCCTCGGCTACGGCCTGGTGTTCTTCTCGCAGAACGTCGTCACGGTCGTGATCGTGGTGGGCGCGCTGCTTGCGATCGACTGGCAGCTCGCGCTGATCGCGCTCGCGATCTCGCCCGTGATGATGTACGCCGCCTACCGGTACTCGCGCCTCAGCCATCCCATCCTGAAGGACGTGCAGCAGCGCGTGGCCGACGTCACCACCCACGCCGAGGAGAACATCGTCGGCGTGCGCGTCGTGAAGGCGTTCGCCCAGGAGGAGCGCGAGGTCGAGCGCTTCGCCGTGCTCGCCCGGCGCGTGTTCGACCAGGCGATCGCCGCCGCCCGCATCCAGGCCCGCTACCTCCCCCTGCTGCAGACGCTGCCGAGCCTCGCGATGGCGGCCGTGCTGCTCGTTGGCGGCTACAACGTCATCCACGGCTCGCTCTCGCTGGGGTCGTTCTTCGCCGTGAACGGCTACGTGCTGCTGCTCGTCGTGCCGCTGCGAAGCGCCGGCATGTGGGTCGGCCAGTACCAGCGCGCGATGGCTTCGGGCGAGCGCATCTTCGAGGTGCTCGACGTCGACCGCGACATCCTCGAACGCCCAGGCGCAGCCCCGCTCGTGCGCGGGCCCGGCCACATCCGCTTCGAGGCGGTCGAGTTCGGCTACGAGACCGGCCGGCCGGTGCTGCGCGGCATCGACCTCGACGTCGCTGCCGGAACGACCGTCGCCCTGATCGGCCCGACGGGATGCGGCAAGACGACCCTGACCGCGCTCATCCCCCGCTTCTACGACGTGTCCGCGGGCCGGATCACCGTCGACGGCACGGACGTCCGCGACGTCACCCTCGACTCGCTCCGGGGCGACGTCGGCATCGTCAGCCAGGACACGTTCCTCTTCTCGACGACGGTGGCCGAGAACATCGCCTACGGCACGCCGGACGCGACGCCGGAGGAGATCGTCACCGCCGCCCGCCAGGCCCAGGCGCACGACTTCATCTGCGACCTGCCCGACGGCTACGAGACGCGCGTCGGCGAGCGCGGCCTGACGCTCTCGGGCGGTCAGCGCCAGCGGATCGCGATCGCCCGCGCGCTGCTCATGAACCCGCGCATCCTCATCCTCGACGACGCGACGGCGTCGGTCGACGCCACCACCGAGGCCCGGATCAAGCTGGCGCTGCGCGAGGTCATGAAGGGGCGGACGACCCTGATCATCGCCCACCGCCTGAGCACGATCTCGCTGGCCGAGCGGGTCGTCGTCCTCGACGGCGGCCGGCTCGTCGCCCAGGGCACCCACGCCGAGCTGATCGAGACGAGCGCCGTCTACCGCCAGATCCACAGCCACGGCCTGGTCGACCGCACGTTCGTCGACCTGGACGGCGACGCGCCGGTGTCCGACCGCCGGGCCGCGGCGGCGGCGCAGAGGCGGCTGCCGTGACCGCGGCCGCACAGAGGCCCCGCGGCAAGGGCCGCGTGCGCACGATCGGGCGGTTCGCCCGCCCCTACCGCGGGCGCGCGCTCGTGGCGCTGTTCACGCTGATCGTCGCCACCGCGACGAGCGTCGCCGGCCCCGTGGTGGCGAAGCAGGTGATCGACTCGGGCATCCGCTCGGGGCACTACGACATCGTCGTCCTGTGGGTGTGCGTGTTCCTGGCCGTGGTCGTCGTCGGGTGGATGGCGACCGCCGCACAGAGCTATCTCACGAGCTGGGTCGGCGAGCGCGTCCTGGCCGACCTGCGCGTGGCCGTGTTCGCGCACGTCCAGCGCCTCGACCTGGGCTTCTTCGAGCGCACGCCTGCCGGCGTCGTCATCTCGCGGCTCACCAACGACATCGAGGCGATGAACAGCATGATCACCGACGGGCCGACGACGCTCGTCCAGAACACGCTCACCCTGATCGGCTCGGCGGTCGTGCTGCTCGTGCTCGACTGGCGGCTCGCGCTCGCGACCCTGACCGTCTTCCCGGCGATGGCCATCGGCACGGCGATCTTCAGGCGCTACTCGGCCCGGGCCTACCGGCGCACCCGCGAGCGCATGGGCGAGGTCACCGCGAGCCTGCAGGAGGACATCTCCGGCGTGCGGGTCGTGCAGGCCTTCCGGCGCGAGGACGCGAACTACCGCCGCTTCCTCCAGGTCAACGACGGCTACCGGGCCGCGAACGTGCAGACGGTCAACGCCGCCTCGATCTACTTCCCCTTCGTCTCGCTGCTCTCGGCGACGGCGACCGCGGTCGTGCTCGGCTACGGCGGCCTGCTCGTGTTCCGAGGCGAGCTCAGCCCGGGTGCCCTGTTTGCCTTCATCGGGCTTCTGTCCAACTTCTTCGACCCGGTGCAGCAGCTGTCGCAGTTCTACCAGACCCTGCTCGCGGCCACCGCGGCGCTCGACAAGGTGGTCGAGGTGCTGCGCACCGAGCCCGCCATGTCCGACTCCCCGACGGCGCAGCCGCTGCCCGAGATCGTCGGCCGGGTCGAGCTCGACGACGTCCGCTTCGCCTACTCCACCACCGCCACCGAGGTGCTGCACGGCGTGTCGTTCACGGCCGAGCCCGGCCAGACGGTCGCCCTCGTCGGGCACACGGGCGCCGGCAAGTCGACGGTCGTGAAGCTGCTCGCCCGGTTCTACGACCCCACGTCCGGCCGGGTGCTGATCGACGGCCACGACCTGCGCGACGTGGCGTCGCAGTCGCTGCGCTCGCAGCTCGGGATCGTGCCGCAGGAGGCCTTCCTCTTCTCGGGCACCGTGCGCGCGAACATCGCGTTCGGCCGGCCCGACGCCGCGCTCGACGACGTGATCGCCGCGGCCGAGGCCGTCGGCGCGGACGCGTTCATCCGCGCGCTCCCCGACGGCTATGACACCGAGATCCAGGAGCGTGGCGCCCGCCTCTCGATCGGCGAGCGCCAGCTCGTCGCCTTCGCCCGCGCGCTGCTGGCAGACCCGCGCATCCTCATCCTCGACGAGGCCACGTCGAGCGTCGACATCCCCACCGAGGCTCGCATCGAGGAGGCGCTCGAAACGCTGCTCGAGGGGCGCACCGCGTTCGTCGTCGCCCACCGTCTGAGCACGATCCGGCGGGCCGACGTGATCGTCGTCCTGGAGCATGGCCAGGTGATCGAGGCCGGCACCCACCGCCAGCTGATCGAGCGCCGCGGCCGCTACTACGCGCTCTACGACGACTGGGTCGAAGCGGTCGCCTGACCGAATCGGATTCAAGGTCTTCGACGCGCGACCGATAACCCCTCTTGATGAAGGGGGTCCTCTCTGTACTCGGCGCGGCATCCGCCGCGGCCGTGCTCGCGTTTCCTGGCGTCGCCAGCGCGGCGACGCACACCCCCTTCACCGACGTGCCCGCGAGCTTCTGGGCAGGCAGCCAGATCCGCTGGACGGTGAAGCAGGGCTGGATGAGCCCGCGCACCGCCACGAGCTTCGGCGTCGGCCACACCGTCAGCCGGCTGACGGCCGCGCGCGTGCTCGCCGATGTCAACTTCCAGCAGACCGGCACCCCGGTCGCCGCCGACCCCTACGCCCAGGCCGTCGCCGCCGGGTGGATCGGCCCCGGCACCGGCGCCGACCAGCCGATCACGCAGCTGCAGTTCGACCACGGCGTCGTGCGCGTGCTGAATCTCGGGGCGGCCGCAAAGACGATGAGCACCCTGCACACCTCGACCAACTGGCGCCCCCCGCTGCCCGTCGGCTTCGGCGTCGAGCAGATGGTGCGGGCGGTCGGAGCGCGGGCCAACGTTCCCGACGGCTCCGACAGGTGGGAGCTGTGGCCGAACGACACGCTGCTGCGCGCCAACCTGGCCTCCGAGGCCTACCAGCTCGGGCACCTGTCCTCACGGGCCGTCCAGGCGGCCGAGGCCAAGACGGCCGTCGTGAGCGCCATGCCCACGTGGACGCCGCTCAAGCGGGCCGTGCTCGGGTTCGCGCTGCGCTACGCCGGCGCGCCGTATGTGTGGGGCGGCACCTCCCCGGATCCGCAGGTCGAGTTCGGCCAGAACGTGGCGGGCGGGTTCGACTGCTCGGGGTTCGTCTGGTGGGTCATGAAGATGCAGACCTACACCGCGGGCGGCAACACCTGGAGCGGCGCGAAGGCCATCGGCCTGCTGCGCACGACCTATGACATGTCGAAGGCGGTCAAGGTCACAGAATCGCGTCTACGCGCGCCGGCCTGCACCCGGGCGACATCCTCTTCTGGAGCTCCGCTCCGAACGGCGTGCACACGTCGTGGGCGACGATCTACCACACCGGCATCTACCTGGGCAACGGCTGGACGATCAACAGCCACGGCTCGGGCGACGGCGTCACCGTCGACTACATGGGCGCCGGCGCCGGCTGGTATCACGATGCGTTCGCGTTCGGCTGGCGCATCATGCCGATGCACAAGTAGCCGGCCCGCGCGCGCGGCGCTCGCCGCGCAGCCTTCCGGCTAGGTTGTGGGCATGACCGCCGAGGACGACACCGCACCGGAGACCGAGGAGGTCCCCGCCGGCGCCGACCCGGAGCCGGGCAAGCCGATCAGCGTCCGCGCCGAGCGCGGCGCCCGCATGACGCCGGCCGAGGCCGTGCGCGACATGCGCGTCACCCTGCCGGCGCGCGGCAACCGCACCCTGCGCGACGTCGTCGACCGCGTCAACCACGACACCTCGCTGAAGGCGCTCTGGCACGCCGCGAACGTGAACGCCGTCACCCGCCTGCAGATCAACGACCACTCGTGGGTGCACGTCCAGATCGTCACGAACATCGCCCTGAAGCTCCTGCGCGAGCTGCGCCGCGCCGGGGTCGAGCCCGGCATGGTGAGCGACTACGGCATGCGCCAGGAGGACGCCGAGGTGGTCGTCGTGCTGGGCTGCCTGACGCACTGCCTGGGCATGGCCATCCACCGCAACGGGCACGAGGAGATGAGCCTCTTCCTGGCCGCCGACCGGCTCCCGCGCCTGCTCGAGGGCCTGTACGAGGAGCCGGAGTCGCACGATCGTCCAGGCCGAGGTGCTGCAGGCGATCATCTCCCACCGCTCCGACGGCCAGCCGCTGTCGGTCGAGGCCGGCGTCGTGCGGGTGGCCGACGCGCTCGACATGGCGAAGGGCCGCTCGCGGATCCCGTTCGAATCGGGCCGCGTCTCGATCCACTCGCTGTCGGCGGCGGCCATCGAGGGCGTCCACATCCGCGGCGCCCGCGGCAAGGTGCTGATCGAGATCGAGATGAACAACTCCGCCGGCCTCTTCCAGGTCGACAACCTCCTGAAGTCGAAGCTGCGCGGATCGGGGCTCGAGGACTACCTGGACGTCGAGGCCACGCTCGAGGGCGACGTCGAGAAGCGCCTGCTGCCGTCGTTTCGGCTGTAGGCCGCTTTAGCTCGGCCGCCCGGCGGCCGAATACCCCTCTGATATCCTGGTGCGGCCTTTGCGGGGTCGTCTAATGGTAGGACGCCTGACTCTGGATCAGGTAGTCGGGGTTCGAGTCCCTGCCCCGCAGCTCGTGGAAAACACCTGGAACCAGGCGACCTCACGCGGCTACCCGCGCAGGGGCGTCTCCCAGGTGAGCAGCGTGTCGTCAACCTCGAGCGGCCCGGTGCGGATCTGCACCGTCCCCTTGACGCGTCTGGGCGGGATGCCGGTGTCGGCGAAGCCCAGCTTCCGGTAGAGCGCCTGGGCGGCCGGGCTGTGCGCGCTCACCGTGACGCGAAGCGTCGCGTGTCCGCGGGCGCGGGCCTCGGCCGCGACCGCCGCGGTCAGCGCCGACGCGATCCCACGCCGGCGGTGGGTCTCGCGCACCTCGACGTCCTGCATCTCGGGCGGATCGCTCAGCGCGAGGTGGGCGTGGCCGACAGGCTCCGGTCCATCCCAGGCGACCAGGTAGAGGCCGTCGCCGGAATGCAGGCGTGCAAGCCCGAGGACCGTTGCGACGAAGTCGGCCTCGCCGTCTGCGAGCGGCCGGATCTCCCATTCACCCATGCAGTGAGGCTAGACGTTCCTGAAGATATGGATCTGGTTCGGTGGACGGCCGCGCTAGACGGGTGTGGCGGTCGCCCGTACGGTGAGAGCGAGGGTTCCGCCGCCAACTTCTTGAAGGGCCCATCGCCGATGAAGCCTGAGACGCTCCAACTCGCCCTGCTGCTCCACACCCGCATCCGCCGGATCGTGACGGCGCTTGTGCTCGGCCTGGTCACCGCCGGTATGTGCCTCACAGACGACAAGCTGACCACGGCCGACGCGGTCGGGTTCGGGGTCTTTTTCTTCGTCGCCGTCTGGGCGGTCGCCGAGTATCTGAACGTCGCCGCGCGCCGCTACCAGGCAGGCCGGTAGCCAAAAGCCGACGCCATTTCTGGCCGCCTGACCGGCTACGACGTTTTGGGTAGGTAATTCGCCGCTCGCAAGAGCGTGGGATCCTCTGATGCTCCGGGAGTGCCATCGTCGTACCGTGTGGCGATGGGCTGTGGTCAAACGGTGGTCGGGGTTTGTAGTCGGGCGACTGGGCGAGTCGGGTGACGACGGCCTACGTCCACACGGGGGCGTGCGACTTTCCCGGCTGTGCGAAGCCGACGCCGTTGCAGGATCCCTGCCGCGGCGACGACTGCCTGTCGCTGTGCCTCGAGCACGACGCCCAGCTCTTCTACGACCCCGCCGAGTTCCATCGGCTGTGGGAGCGGCGGGAATACACCGCGTGATCCGGCCCGCCACCCCGGGGGCGAGGGCTCCGCACGCGTGTGCGCCGCGACTCGTGATGGCCGGCGCAAGGCTGGTACGATCTCGCCGGGCGCGTTGGGAAGGGCAGCATGGCTGATCGGGTTCCGGGTGCGCTCGTCGACGCCGCCGTCTCGGTGGAGGACATGCTGGCGGCCAACCCCGATGCCGTGCTGGCGGTCGACGCCACCGCGACGATCAGGATCGCGAACCGCGCCGCCGCGGCCCTGTTCGGATACCCCATCGACAAGCTCGTGGGCGGGTCGATCGACCGGCTCCTGCCTCCGAGCTCACGTGCGCGCCACCGGCCACTCATGGCGGACTTCTTCAAGCGGCCGATCTCACGGAGGATGGGCAGCGGCCTGCCGTTGGCCGCCCGGCGTCAGAACGGGGACATCTTCTTCGTCGACATCAGCCTCGCCTCGATCGACTCGCCCACGCGGGGACCGCTGGCGGTCATGAGCGTCCGCGACGTGTCCGAGCATCGCCGCGAGCGGATGGTCGCGGCCCAGTACCTCGTCACGCAGGCGCTCGCCGAGAGCGAGACCCTCGAGGGCGCCGCGGCTGCGGTGCTCGCGGCGGTCGGCCCGGCGTCGGGCGCGAACATCGCGGCGCTGTGGGTCGTCGACGGCTTCGGCGCCATCCGCTATGTCGATTCCTGGTGCGCCGCGCCGGAGCATCGGCTGTTCCACGACGAGTCGGTCGACTACGTGTTCGCGCCGGGGGTCGGAGCGCTCGGAGCCTCGGTCGCCGACCCGCACGTGCACTGGTCGAGCGATGTGCTTACCGATCCGGGTTTCCACCGCAAGACCATTGCGCAGCGGCTCGGGGTGCACGCCGGCGTGTGGGTGCCCTTCAGCGACGAGCACGGCCGCGTGCTCGGGGTGCTGGAGCTGCTGTTTGGCGTCGTCCGCGATCCCGACCCCGGGATGCTCGCCATCCTGGAGGGCTCGGCGGGTCAGCTCGCCCAGTACCTCGCCCTGCGTCGCAGCGAAGCCGAGCGCCAGCGGGTGCTCGGCCAGATCGTCCGCAGCGTCGAGGACGAGCGCCGCCGGATCGCATCGGACCTCCACGACGACACGGTGCAGGTGCTCGTCGCAAGCCTGCTCTCGATCGACCGGCTGGACAAGACGATCGAGCCCCGCAACGACCGCGCCCACGAGCGCATCGCCACCGTGCGCCAGACGCTCGCCGCCGCGACCGAGCGCACGCGCCACCTCATCTTCGAGCTGCGGCCACAGCTCCTGGAGGCCGAAGGCATCGTCCCCGCGATCGCCGAGATCGCCTCCCACGCAGGCCGGGAGGCCGGCTTTGCGGTCGACATCGACGGCGGCAACGTCCGCTACGAGCCCGCCGTCGAAGCGCTCCTCTACCGCGGCATGCAGGAGGCGGTCATCAACGCCCGCAAGCACAGCCGCGCCGGCCGTCTGCGCTGCTCGGTGCACTCGGTCGCCGGCGGCGTCGTCGGCGAGGTCGCAGACGACGGAGTCGGATTCCGCGTCGATGACGCGCTCGTCCGCGCTCGCCGCCAGCTCTCCTTCGGCCTCTCCACCATCCTCGAGCTCGTTCGCCTCGCCGGCGGACGGGTCGACGTCACATCCGCGCCCGGCGACGGCACAGTTGTCACGATCCGGCTCCCCGATCGGCTGACGGCACGCGCCACCACCACCCCGGCCGCGCTCCAGCCGACGTGACTGCCGTCCCGCACTGTTGCCCTTTGGCGCGCGGCAACTAGCATCTGCCCGCTGAGCTGCGCCCCGCCGATCGCATTGCGCGCTTACTTGCGGGAAACCCGCAAGTGCACCGCGTGGTTTCCCGGATGCAGAATTGCCTGCACACGGCGAATACTGCGCGGATGGGCCCACCCCAGCAGTCCTCGTTCTACGCCCAATCGTGCCGCTTCCCCGGCTGCGATCGGGCGGCGCCGCGCGCTGCCGCCGACGGCGGCGACGAGGCGACGCTGTGCCTGGAGCATGAGCGGCTGCGGTTCTACACCCCGGTCGAGTTCGCCCGCCTCTGGGAGGCAAGCGACCCGGCGCGGGTACCGCCGCGGTAGTCTGCGGGCGCCCCGACCCCAGGAGTCCGCAACACATGCTCACAGATGGTGCCGACCGCCGCCACGTCCTCGAGTATCTCGGGCAGCGTGAGTCGACGAACGGCCTCGACCTCGTGTTCACGGTCGTGCCCCAGGACGACGACCCGCGCTTCTGGGGCTGCATCCAGACCGAGATCGAGCGCCGTGGGCTCTCGAACGCCGAATGCTTCGGCGACGGCACGATGCATCAGATCACCCTCACGGTGCATCCGTCGGCCTACGCCGCGTCGGTCGACGAGCTCGACGCGGCCATCGCCGACGCGAGCAAGGACTACCTCGACCGCGTCCTGCCCGCCCACCGGGCCGCGCTGGCCGAGGCGGCCGCCGAGAAGGCCCGCCAGCAGCGCGAGGCGGAGGAGATCGACGGGACGCTGCGGAGGCGCTTCCCGGGCATGCGTGCGCCGGGGCAGGCGGGCCCTGAGACGGATTAGGGCGTTCCGACGGTGGTGGTGATGATCGAAACCACGGTCGTCGTGACCGTCTGAGTGCGGATGAGCGTGCTCGTGCGCGTGATGGTCGTCGGCACCGGGACGATCTGGGTGTGCGTCCGCAGAATGGTCTGGGTGAGGTCGACGGTCTTTCCGTTGCGCTTGACGGTCTTGTGACGCGTGATCGTCCTCGGTTTGAGTGTCACCTTCACCCGCTTGCCCTTCACCGTCTCGACGGTGACCTTGCCCTTGAGCGTGACGGTCGTGATCAGGCTCGCCGCGCTCGGGTTCGACCCGAGCATGTTGCCGAAGTAGAGGCCGCCGCCGAAGAGCAGCAGGATCACGGCGATGCCCGGCACGAGCATGTGCGCGGGGACGTCGAGGTCCGGCATTCGCAGACGATCCATGTCCGGCCCGTGCAGCCAGCCCGGCCGCCGCGGCCGGGGCCGCTCGCGATCGAGGTCGGGAAGGCGCGAACGCCATCCGTCCGGGATCCTGAATCGACTCATGTCCGATACCCGCGGTGCTTCATCGTCTCCCTTCGCGCGGCGCCCACACGCGGCCCCGAGCCACCCGTCCATGGAAGGCTCGCTGCCCGGGCGAATCCTACAGCGATCCCCGCGCGAGCGGAACCCCTCGGCGCACGCCGCGGCCGC
Source organism: uncultured Actinomycetes bacterium (assembly GCA_963813245.1). Taxonomy (GTDB): domain Bacteria; phylum Actinomycetota; class Thermoleophilia; order Gaiellales; family JAICJC01; genus JAICJC01. The sequence continues at coordinate 255,816 of CAWEYE010000006.1, read as the reverse complement.
TCGGAGCGATGCCTACGAGAGCGGTCCTGCGAGCGCGTCGGCCAGGTGATGTGCGGCACCCCAGCCGCCCAGCAAGAGCTCGATCACCACCGGCTGCCCGTGATGGTGGGCAAGGAGCGCCGGGACGGCCGACGATCGGCGCAGCTCGACGTGCTCGACGTCGGCCCCGCTCAGGGCGAGGCGGTCCTCGCCGTTGTGGGCGCCCGGCTCGCGGCCGACGAGCACCAGGCCGTGACCGTCGACGGTCGCCGAGCCGACGAGGCGGGGACCGGTTTCGCGCTGCCAGGCGACGGTGTAGCTCACCGGAGGCACGGGAGCCTCGCTGCTCGATCGGAAGTTGCGCGCATGGTCCCTAGGATCGGCCATGGCGCCGCGGCCGCCATCGGTGCGGGCGCGGATCCGGGGGCGGGATAACTACGGAACGTTCGCCGCGGGGCTTCGCTACGATCAGCGCCCGTGACGGCCTTCGCCGACCTGCACCCCACCCTGGACGGCCGCCTCATCGTGCTCGAGCCGCTGCGCGCAGACCACGAGCCGGCGTTGCAATCCGCGGCCGCCGACGAGCGCGTGTGGCGCTACATGCGCGTCGTCGCGTCCGACCCGGCCGCGTTCCGGGGCTGGTTCGACGAGGCGCTCGCGGGGGCCGCCGCCGGCACGGAGGCGCCGTTCTGCATCGTGCGCCGGGGCGACGCCGCGGCCATCGGCAGCAGCCGCTACCTGGCCCTGCGGCCGGACGACCGCGTGCTCGAGATCGGCTACAGCTGGGTCACTCCGGCGGCATGGGGCAGCGGGGCGAACACCGAGGCCAAGCTCCTGCTCCTGACGCACGCGTTCGAGGGCCTCGGCTGCCTGCGGGTCGAGTTCAAGACCGACGCCCAGAACGAGCGCTCGCGGGCGGCCCTGGCCGCGATCCCCGCAACCTTCGAGGGCGTGTTCCGCAAGCACATGCTGGTCAGGGGCGGCGAGCGGCGCGACTCGGCCTGGTACAGCGTGATCGACGACGACTGGCCGGCCGTGAAGGCCGCCCTCGAAACGCGGGTGGCTGCACGGGCATGAGCGAGCGCCGCCACCACACGAGCAACACCGAGTTCGAGGCCCGCATCGGGTATGACCGGGCGCTGCGCGTCGGCGACGTCGTGCACGTTTCCGGCACGCTCGGCATCGGGCCGGACGGGCGGCCGCCGAAGGGCGCCTACGCGCAGGCGGTGGCGGCGCTCGTGCGCATCCAGGCCGCGCTCGAGGCGCTCGACGCAACGCTCGCCGACGTCGTGCGCACGCGCATGTACGTGGTCGACGTCGAGCGCCACCAGTACGACGTCGGCCGGGCGCACGGCGAGTTCTTCGCCGACGTGCGCCCCGTCTCGACGATGGTCGGCGTCGCCGGCCTCGTCGGCCCGGAGTTCCTGGTCGAGATCGAGGTCGAGGCGATCGTCGCATCGGGCGATTCGTGACCGCCTTGCTACACTTGCCGCCGGTCCCTGCCGCATTCGTCTAGGGGCCCAGGACGCCGCCCTCTCACGGCGGTAACACCGGTTCGAATCCGGTATGCGGTACTCCCGAAGACCCCCGTTCCGCGGGGGTTTTCGGCGTTCTTAGACCGACGCGGCGCGGTGGGACTGCACCCGTTGCCAAACGACGATCGCGAGCGCCATCGCCCCGAGCACGGCGATCAGCAGATGCCCGTTGCCGAACGCACCGTTCACGACCGAGATCACGCCGAACAGGATGAGGAACGCGTCGCGCAGGTTGCGGCGGTTCATGTGTCGCTCGTCTCCCGCCTCTGAAGGATCTGCGCCCGGGAGGAAGGAGAAGCGGTTGGCGACCAGCGGACGTTCGCGCGCTTTGACACTACCACGCGCGGGCGCCCCCTCAGTGCCCGCGCACCGCGGTGGCCGTGATCCTGATCGGGACGGAGTAGTCGGCCGCGAACGACTCCGGCGTCCAGCCGTTGCCCGCGATCAGCTCGCCGTACTTGGCGATATAGGCGGGCACGTGATGGGCGGGAGGGTCGTCGCTCTGCCGCGCCCGCCCCGAGACGATGACGACGTCCCCGCCCCGGCCGTTGTCGTTCAGGTGCAGCGCCACGCGCGGGTTCGCGGCGATGTTGCGCAGCTTCGGCGTGTCCGGGCGGCTGTAGACGAGGAACGAGTCGCCGTCATTCAGGAACCAGACCGGGACGGGCTGCGGCGCCCCGCGGCCGCTCACGGTCACCAGCCAGGCGATGAGGTCATCGCCGAGACGGCGTGCAGCGCGCGCTCCGAACGCCGACGATGCATCGACCGGGAGTGCCACCTCCTCATCGTAGCCACGACCGCGCTCGAGCCGCGCGGCCGCACCGCGCCGTCGTAGTCGGCCCCGTACCAGGAGCCGGACAGGCGGTCGACCGAGACCACGGTGCCGGTGTGCGGCGCGTGGATGAACCGGCCGCCGCCGATGTAGATGCCGACATGGCCGAGGCCGGCGAAGAACACCAGGTCGCCCGGCCGCAGGTCAGCGCGCGCGATGCGCCGCCCGGATGTCCACTGAGCGTAGCTCGAGTGGGCGAGCTTGATCCCGAGCTTGCCGTAGACGTAGCTCGTGAAGCCGGAGCAGTCGAACCCGGCAGGCGTGCTGCCGCTCCAGACGTACGGCACGCCCCGCAGATGCATGGCATCACGGACGGCGGTGGCGGCGATTGTGTCGGCGGCGAGCGGGGTATGACCGACGTGCGGCGCAACGTCGATGGCATTGGCCCGCGCGGTCGCCGGGATGAGCATGAGCATGGTGACGGCGATGGCAAGTGAGCGTCTCATTGGGGGCCAACCTAGCGGTGAAGACCTGCATGAGCAACCCACTCCAACAAAACGCTTACGTGTTGGGGGACCCGCAGTCCCCACATCGGCGTAGGCCCGGCTAAGGTGCCTGAGGTATGCCGATCCGTACCCACCCGCAGGATATGAGCGGGGCTCTTACGGACGCGGAGCTCGACGCACCGACGGTCGTGTCTCCGCCGCGAGGCCGAACGGCGCGTGCGGGCACGCGACTCCGCCGGCATCCTTCTGCGCGCGCTGAAGCGGACGCGCGCAAACCACGCCACGAACCTCGCCCAGGCCGTCGCGTTCAACCTGTTCATGAGCATCCCGGCGGCGGCGCTCATCGCCGTCGGCGTGTTCGCGAACGTGGCCAATGCCGGCACCGCCGCCCGGCTCCTCAAGCACCTGAACACGATCCTGCCGGCCAGCGTCATCACCCTCCTCGACCACAGCCTCACCCAGGTCACGCACCACCACGGCGGCGGGACGGCGCTGATCGTGGCGGGCGCGCTCCTGGCCGTGTGGTCGCTGACGGGCGCGATGAAGACGCTGATGTGGGCCCTGAACATCGCCTATGAGCGGGACGAGCGGCGCGGGTTCTTCCGCACCCGCCTCGCGGCGCCTCGCCATCCTCCTCTGCGCGAGCCTGGCGTTCCTGCTCGCGTTCGGGCTCCTCGTGCTCGGCCCGCAGGCGAGCGGATGGGTGGGATCGGCGATCGACCAGCGCACGGTCGTCTCGTGGGTGTGGTGGACGGCCGAGTGGCCCGTGCTCGTGGCGCTGCTCCTGATCGCCTTCGGCGGCATCTACCGGTTCGGGCCCGATCTGGACGACGCCAGCTGGCGGCTCGCGACCCCGGGCGCGGTGACGGCGCTCATCGTGTGGCTGGCCGCGTCGGGCGGTTTCGCCTGGTACGTCTCGAACTTCGGCTCCTACAACAAGACCTGGGGCTCGCTGGCCACGGTCATCGTCATGCTGACCTGGCTCTGGCTCTCGAGCCTCGCGCTGCTCATCGGCGCCGAGGTCGACGCCGAGGTCGAGCGCACCCGCTACCGGCCCTGAGGGCGTCTCAGGGGCGGGGAGCGGCGGCTGCGGTGCGGGCCTGTGCCTCGGTCTCGTGCGAGCTCGCCCGCCACAGCATCCCGTCGCGCAGCGCGAGCATCCACACCACCTGGTAGTCGCGCATGCCGCGGGCCGGCTCTGACAGCTGCATCCGCCCGAACGCCAGCCACACGCCGGGCGCCGCCGCCTGCACGCGGTGCAGATAGGCCCGGTGCGACCCGGCCGTGCGCCGGTACCAGCGCAGCACCGACTCGCGCCCGCGCAGCCGCAGGGAGGCTTCGACGAACGCGGACAATCGCACCTCGACGTCGGGGTGGAGCGCGCCGCCGAGCCGCGCGAGGTCGCCCTCGACGAAGGCGCGGATCACCTGCCCGGCGTCGCCGGGGTCATCGCCGCCTGGTGCCGTCTGCTCGCCGCTCGCCAACCCGCATCACCCGCGCGGCGACGATACGACCCGCGTCGACACCAGTCAAGCCTGACTAGAGGGAGCTGATGACGTTGTTCAGGAGGTTGGAGATCGCCGTCGAGAGCAGGCCGAGGGTGACCACGACCGCGATGGTGATGACGCCGAGGACGACGGCGTACTCGGCCATCGTCTGGCCCGACTCGTCGGAAGACCGGAGGTAAAGGAAGCGCTCGATCATGATTCGACCCCTTGTGTCGGTGAGATACCGCTCGTGAGGTGTGTATCGGGACACGGGGCCGACGGGGATATCACCCGACAGGGGGCCCGCTCAAGTCACCCGTTCGAGGTGCCGATAGGCCGACCAGATGACGCTCGGACCCCCGTACGACTCGGATCCTCGAGCTGGTCGCCGAGTACGCCCGCGATCGCCACGCACCCCCGCGCGTTTGACCCGTCCGCCCCGCACGTGCCCTGCTCGGGGCGCGTGTTCGGCGAGGAGGAGGTCGTCGAGCTCGTCCGCTCGAGCCTCGACTTCTGGCTCACCGCCGGGCCCGAGGCGGCCGCCTTCGAGCGCAAGCTCCGCGCCGTCACCGGCCATCGCCACGCCCTGCTCGTGAACTCCGGCTCGTCGGCCAACCTGCTCGCGCTCACAGCGCTCACCTCGCCCCGCCTGCGCGACCGGCGGCTGCGCCCGGGCGACGAGGTGATCACGGTCGCCGCCGGCTTCCCCACCACGGTGAACCCGATCCTGCAGAACGGGCTCGTGCCCGTGTTCGTGGACGTCACCCTGCCCGAGTACAACATCGATGTCAGCCGGCTCGAGGCCGCGGTGAGCGACCGCACGCGCGCCGTGATGGTCGCCCACACGCTCGGAAACCCGTTCGACCTCGACGCCGTCACGGCGTTCTGCGAGCGCCACGGACTGTGGCTCGATCGAGGACTGCTGCGACGCTCTGGGCTCGACCTGGCACGGCCGCCCGGTCGGCACGTTCGGCGACCTGGCCACGCTCTCGTTCTATCCCGCCCACCAGATCACCCTGGGCGAGGGCGGCGCGGTGCTGACCAACCGGCCGATGCTGAAGAAGCTCGTCGAGTCGTTCCGCGACTGGGGCCGTGACTGCTGGTGCGAGCCCGGCGCCGAGAACACCTGCGGCCAGCGCTTCGCCTGCCAGCACGGCTCGCTGCCGTTCGGCTCCGATCACAAGTACGTCTACTCGCACCTGGGCTACAACCTGAAGGCGACCGACATGCAGGCCGCCATCGGCCTCGCCCAGCTCGACCGGCTGGAGGCGTTCGTGGCCACGCGGCGGCGAAACCACGCCTTCCTGCGCGAGGCGCTTGCCCCCCACTCCGACGTCCTGATGCTCCCGGAGCAGACGCCCGGCGCCGAGACGAGCTGGTTCGGGTTTGCGATCACGATCCGCCCGGACGCGGGCTTCACCCGCCGCGATCTCGTCACCCATCTGCACGAGCGCGGCGTCGACTCGCGGCAGCTCTTCGGCGGCAACCTGCTGCGCCAGCCCGCCTACGCCGACGTGCCTCATCGCGTCTCCGGCGGCCTGCAGACGACCGACCTGATCGCCGAGCGCTCGTTCTGGATCGGCTGCTACCCCGGCCTCGACCAGGCCGCGCTCGAGTACGTGGCCGACACGTTCGCGGCCTTCCGGGCAGGCGCCGCGGCGCGGGCTGCCTGACCGCAGCGAGTCTCAGGCCGCGGTGCGGACCGCCGGGGCGGCGACGGCGCGGCGGATGGCCTCGCCGATGCGGGCGACCTGATCGCGCCGCAGCCGCACGCCGCTGGGGAGATTGATGCCGCGGTCGCCGATCATCCGTGCCACCGGCGCCGCGACGGCGCGGCGCTCCGGCCAGATCGGGTAGGTGCTGATGAGCGGGAAGGTCGGCCGCGTGTCGATCCCCTCCGCCGCCAGGGCGGCGCGCATGCCGTCGCGGTCGATCCCGCAGGCCGGGTCGACGAGGATGCTCGTCATCCAGTAGATGCTGCGCGCCCACTCGGCCTCGTGGTTCAGGGTGATGCCGTGCACTCCGGCGAGCTCCTCGGCGTACCAGGCGAAGATCTCGCGCTTCGCCTCGATCAGGTGGTCGACCCGCTGGAGCTGGCCGAGGCCGATCGCGGCGGCGACGTTGGGGAGCTTGTACTTGAGGCCGTGGGCGTCGATCCAGAACCCCTTCGACCGCTCGACGCCAAGATCCCAGGCCTTGTAGGCGCGTGCGTAGACATCGGGATCGTTGGTGACGAGCATGCCGCCCTCGCCGGTGACCAGCAGCTTGGCGCCCTGGAAGCTGAAGGCTCCGGCGGTGCCGAGCGCGCCCACGCGGCGGCCGCGCAGCTCCGCGCCGATGGCGGGCGCGGCGTCCTCGATCAGGGGCAGGCCGTGGCGGTCGGCGACGGCCTGCAGAGCGTCCATGTCGGCCGGGTGGCCGTACAGGTGGACCGGGACGATCGCCTTCGTGCGCTCCGTGATCGCCGCCTCCACCGAGGCAGGGTCGAGGCACCAGCTGACCGGCTCGACGTCCGCGAAGACCGGTGTCGCGCCCGTGTACTCCACCGCCTTCGCCGTGGCGACCCAGGTCTGCTCGGGCACGATCGCCTCGTCCCCAGGGCCGAGGCCGAGCGCGACCATGGCCAGGTGCAGCGCGCCGGTGCAGCTCGAGGTGGCGATCGCGTGCTCAGCGCCCACGTACTCGGCGAACTCGCGCTCGAGCCGGGTGATGTAGCCGCTCCAGCGGCGGTTCCAGCCGTGCCGGGCGGCGTCGGTGGCGTAGCTGACCTCACGCGGCGAGATCGAGGGACCGGCGGTGAGGATCGGCTCGGCGCCCCCGGCCCGGTCGGGCGCCCAGTCCATGCCGAGGAACCAGCGGTCGGCGCGGGAGTCGTCGCAGGCGACGTAGCGAACGGTCTCGCCGTCCACCTCTCGGCGCAGCGGTGAGCGAGCGGCGTCCCGGAACCCGGCCCTGCGGTAGAAGCCGATCGCGTGCTCGTTGTCGGCGAAGACGCGCAGATGGATGCGCGCCGGCCGGAAGCACTCCTCGCCCCACGCCAGCAGCCCTTCGAGTGCGGCCCCCATCAGGCCCGGCTGCACCGCCTTCTCGCCGCGCACGACATTGTCGACCTCGAGCGAACGGTCGGAGCTCTCGGCGGAGGCGAAGCCGAGATGGCCGACGGCGTGGCCGAAGCGGTCATGGACAAGGAAGAGGATCCGGCCGGGCGCGTCCAGGAGACCGCGACGCAGCCACGTCGCCGTGCCGTCATGTGTGACCGGGAACTGCGTCGGAAACGCGAAGGAGCTCTGCTCGCGCCAGCGGGCCAGCTCGGCGATCAGACGCTCGTCGCGCGCGTGCAGCTCGCACACCGGTACGAGCATGCCGGCGCCATCGGCCAGCGGGATCGAGCGCGCGACCAGTTCCTCAAGCGTGGCGGCCGACTTCATGAAGGCGAGCTCGTCCCGGACGGCCGCGCGGTAGGTCGCAAGCGCGGCGGCTCACGTCGTCGCGCACGTTCGCCTCCCTTCCAGCAGGCCGTGGGCGGTGTGGGCGACGGCCGCGGCCGAGAGGCCGTAGTGGTCGACGAGGTAGTCGCGCGAGCCGACCGCGTGGGCGAAGGTGTCGGGGAAGCCGACGCGGCGCAGGATCGCGCCCACGCCCGCCTCGGCGAGCGCCTCGGCGGCGGCCGAGCCGAAGCCGGCGACGATCGAGTGCTCCTCGACGGTGACGACCGCTCCGGTGCGGGCGGCGGCGGCGATGAGCGCCTCCGCGTCGAACGGCTTGACCGTGCCGAAATGCAGCAGCGTGGCCGCGACGCCGTCTCGGGCGAGCAGGTCGGCGGCGGCGGTCGCCTCGCGCAGCGCCGTGCCGGTGCAGGCGATGGTGACGTCGGCGCCGCGGCGCAGCTCGATCGCGCGTCCGATCTCGAATTCGGCGCCCTCGGGCAGCAGGGCGGGCTCGCCGTTCTTGCCGAGCCGCAGGTAGACGGGGCCCTCGTGCGCGCAGGCGGCGTGCGTGGCCCGCTCGGCGTCGGCCGGATCGCCCGGGGCGAGCACGGTCATGCCGGGCAGCACGCGCATCAGGGCGAGGTCGTCGATCGCGTGGTGGGTCGGGCCGAGCGTTCCGTAGGACACACCGGCGCCGACGCCGACGAGCTTGACGTTCGCCTCGGCGCAGGCGACGTCGACACGCACCTGGTCGTGCGGCCGCGAGGTGACGAACGGGGCGATCGAGTAGGCGAAGGGCACCTTGCCGGCGTACGCGAGGCCGGCGGCGACGCCGACCAGGGTCTGCTCGGCGATGCCGACGTTCAGGTAGCGGCCCGGAGCCGCCGCCTCGAACGGCTCGAAGAGGCCGACGCCGAGGTCGCCGGTCAGCGCCCACACGCGGTCGTCGGCCGCGCCGAGCTCGGCGAGCGCCCTGAAGAACGCGTCCCTCACGCCGCCTCGCGCTGCCACGTCGAGGCCGGCGAACAGCAGGTCGCGCTCGTGCGGCCGGAACGACCGGTAATGCGACATGAACTGGCCCTCGAGCGCAGGCACGCCGTAGCCCTTGACGGTGCGGGCGACGATCGCCGTCGGCCGCACCCGCGGGCCGCCGAGGCGGCGTTCGAGCGCGGAGTGGTCGTGCCCGTCGACCTCGTCCACCGCCCAGCCGAAGGCGCGGAACTTGCCGGCGAGCGGCTCGAGCGAGAGCACATCGGAGACCGGGCCGAGGCCCTGGAAGCCGTTTGCGTCGACGATCAGGCACAGGCCGGGGGGCGCCAGATGCCCGGCGAGCGCGACGGCCTCCCAGATCGAGCCCTCGTTCAGCTCGCCGTCGCCGACCAGGCAGTAGGTGCGGCGGTCGCGACGCGTCGCCACGGTCGGCGAGCGCATACCCCAGGGCGACCGCGACGCCGTGGCCGAGCGAGCCGGCCGTCACCTCGACGCCGGGGATGTGCCGCTCGGGGTGGCCGGTCGAGCGAGCCGCCGTCGCGGCAGTAGCCGGCGACGACCGCGCGCTCGTCCAGCGTGCCGGTGCGGGCGAGCACGGCGTAGAGCGCGGCGGCCGCATGGCCCTTGCTGAGCAGGAAGCGGTCGCCCGCCTCGGCGCGCAGGGTGCGGAAGTAGAGCACGGTGAGGATGTCGACGAGCGAGAGCGAGCTGCCGATGTGGCAGCTGCCGGACGCGAGCGCCTGCTCCAGCACGAGCCGGCGCACGGCGTCGGCCTCGGCCCGGAGCCCGGCGCTCATGCCGCGGCCTCGAGATCGGCCCGGCGCCGAAGCGGCGAGGGCGAGGTGCCGGCCTGGCGGTCGTCCCAGATCCGCCACGGCGCCTTGCCGCTGTCCCACAGGCCGCGCAGGAGCTCGACGTCGCGCACGGTGTCGGCGCACTGCCAGAAGCCGCCGTGCTCGTAGACCATCAGCTCGCCGTCGGCGGCCAGGCCTTCGAGCGGCGCGCGCTCGAGCACGCAGGCCGGGTCGATCGACAGGCGGTCGAGCACCCGGCGGTCGAAGACGAAGAACCCACCGGAGATGAGCCCGGCCCCGGCCGGCTTCTCGGCGAAGCGGGCCACCTGGGAGCTCGAGTGCACGAGCTCGCCGAACCGCGACGGCGGATGCACGCCGGTCAGCGTCGCCAGCTTGCCGTGCGAGCGGTGGAAGTCGAGCACGGCGGCGACGTCGATGTCGGCCAGGCCGTCGCCGTAGGTGCACAGGAAGACGTCGCCCGGACAGATGGTGGGCGACGCGCTTCACGCGGGCGCCGGTCATCGCGTCGTCGCCGGTGTCGACGAGCGTGACGTTCCAGTCCTCGCTCTCCGACGAGTGGTAGCGGACGTCGCCGCTCTTCAGGTTCACGCTCACGTCCGAGGCCAGGCTGCGGTACTCGAGGAAGTACTGCTTGATCATCGCGCCGCGGTAGCCCAGGCAGCAGACGAAGTCGGTGAGGCCGGCGGCGGCGTAGATCTTCATGATGTGCCAGAGCAGCGGGCGGCCGCCGACCTCGACCATCGGCTTCGGCCGGTACTCGGTCTCCTCGCGCATGCGCGTACCCTGGCCACCGCACAGGATGACCACTTTGACGTTGGAGAAGGGGGGCATTCTCGCCACCTCAATCGACGCCCTCGCGCGTGAACCTTTAGCCTCGCGCGTAGGCGCGGTGATACCCGCTCAAGTTCCCGCGCCGGGCCGCCGATCAGGCTCGCATGAGCGCTCCCCCCGCGCGCATGCCCACAGTCCCCGCAGCACCCGATCCTCGTGAGGTCGCATGAGCTTCTGGACCGATCGCCCCGTCCTCGTCACCGGCGCCACCGGCCTGCTCGGCTCGTGGCTGTGCGAGGCCCTGGCCGTGCGCGGAGCCGAGGTCGTCGCGCTCGTGCGCGACCTCGTGCCCCAGAGCCTCTTCTACACCGGCGCCGGCGGGCGCCGCTGCACGACCGTCTTCGGCGACCTGCGCGACGGCCGCCTGATCGAGCGCGTGCTGGCCGAGTACGAGATCGACGCCGTGTTCCACCTCGGCGCGCAGACGATCGTCGAGCACGCGCTGCGCGACCCGGCCAACACGATGCGCTCGAACGTCGAGGGCACGTGGGAGGTGCTCGACGCCTGCCGCCGCAGCCGCCGCCCGACCCGGATCGTGGTCGCCTCGTCCGACAAGGCCTACGGCACCCAGCCCGAGCTGCCCTACCAGGAGCACCATCCGCTCGCCGGCCGGCACCCGTACGACGTCTCCAAGAGCTGCGCCGACCTGATCGCCCAGAGCTACGCCGCCACGTTCGGCCTGCCGATCGTGATCACGCGCTGCGGCAACCTCTACGGCGGCGGCGACCTGAACTACAGCCGGCTCGTGCCGGGCACGATCCGCTCCGCCTTGCAGGGGCAGCGGCCGGTGCTGCGCAGCGACGGCACCCTGATCCGCGACTACCTCTACGTCGAGGACGCGGCCGAGGCCTACATCGCCCTGGCCGAGCGGGCGCACGAGCCCGGGATCGCCGGCGAGGCCTGGAACTACTCGAACGAGCTGCAGCTCACCGCGACCGACATGACCCGCCGCGTGCTCGACGCGTGCGGCCGCACCGACCTTGAGCCCGACATCCGCGGCGAGGCCGTGCACGAGATCGCCCACCAGTACCTGTCGGCGGCGAAGGCGCGCGAGCACCTCGGCTGGGGGCCGGCGTACGGCCTGGACGAGGGCCTGCGCCGCACCGTGGCCTGGTATCGGGGACACCTGTGGGACATCCGCGCGGTGGCCGCGTGAGCCGGCCGCTCCTGGCGATCTGCATCCCGACGTACAACCGCGCAGCCGCATTGGAACGGCTGCTCGTGAGCCTGAATGAGCAGCTCGGCGACGAGAAGGACGTCGTCGTCCATGTGTCCGACAACGCGTCGCCGGACACCACCGGCGCGGTGCTGGCGGCGATGTCAGAGCGAATGCCGACCCTGATCGTGCACCGTCAGGAGACGAACGTCGGCGCAAACCGCAATCACCGCTGGCTGGTCAGAAACGCGCCCGATTGCGAGTATCTGTGGCTGATGGGGGACGACGATGAGCCCGAGCCGGGGGCAATCGCCTACATCCTCGAGCTCCTGCGCACATACCGGCCCGCGTGGCTTCACCTCCCTCACCGTTTCGTGCATCCGGACGGGCGGGTCAAGGTCGAGTCGCGCCGCCCGGATGCGCCCGAGGTGCACGCGGACCCCGGCCGCATGTGGATCGCCCAGACCCACTGGCTGACGTTCCTCTCGGCCTCGGTCGTGCGCGCCGAGCCGCTGCGCCGGGTCGAGGCCGAGTCGTCCAGCCAGAACATGTACTTCCCGATGATCTGGTACTTCCAGGCCTCGCTCGCCGGCCCCTGCGTCGTCGCCGACCGGCTGCTCGTGAGCGGCTCCACCGACATCTCATGGCAGGACAAGATGGTCGAGACGATGACCCGGCATTTCATCGGGTTGTACGACGAGGCCGTCGGTCAACTCGCGAGCGCGCAGGAGTTCGGACGCAGCCTGGATGAGCACTACAACCACCACCACTACTGGTGCTGGAAGGAGGCGGGGGCCGACTATCCTGATCGAGACGGTGCGCCGCTTCCCGCACAGCCGCGTCCTGCGTCGGTACCTGTGGGCGCTCGGCCGCGAGCTGCGCGACCCCAGGTGCGTCGCCGAGGTCGCGGCTGCGTCAGCGGCGGCCGGCGACGACGACTTGGCGCGCGACCTGATCGCGCAGGGCGAGGCCGCCTTCGGACACGGTGACGCGTCCGCCGCCGCCGAGCTCTTCACGCGCGCCGTCGAGGAGTCGCCTGCGCTGGCCGAGGCCTGGAACGACCTGGCGGTTGCGCTGCACGCACTCGGCTCGCCGGAGGCCCGGGCGGCGGTGGCGACAGCCGTCGAGCTCGACCCGGGCGACGACACCGCCTGGCAGAACCACGTCACCATCATGGCGGCCGCGTGAACGCAGCCATCCTGATCGTCGCCCGCGACAACCCGGCGGCGCTGTGGGCCCAGATCGAGGCGCTGGTCGCCTGCGACCTGCCCGAGGATGTCGAGGTCGTCGTCGTCGACGACGCCTCCGGCCCGGAGACGCGGGCGCTGCTCGCGCGGCTCGAAGGCGACGTCACGATCCATCGCACCGACCGCCCGATCGGGCGCCGCGCCGCGCTCGCGGCCGCCGCCCAGGCGGCGTCTGCCGACGTGTGCATCGCGCTTGGCTCCATTGCGCGGCCGCGGCCCGGGTTCGTCGCGCCGCTCGTCGCAGCCGTCGCGGGCGGCGCCGGCCTGGCCGCGCCGGTGCTCGAGACCGGCGCCGGCGACGTGCACGGCTACCGGTTCGGCGCCGACGGCAGCCTGTGGCCGCTGGCCGCGGGTGAGGCCGAGCCGGAAGCGCTTGGGCTCGACTGCCTGGCGGCACCGCGGCGCTGGTGGATCGAGCGCCAGCCGCTTGCGAGCGCGCGCGAGGGCCACCAGGAGGCGCTGATCGCGGCGGCGGCCGAGAGCCTCGTGGTCGTTGCCGACGCCCGCGTCGGCCGAGCGAGCGAGGGACCGGCCGCAAGCGTCATCGTGTGCACGCGCGACCGCGCCGATGAGGTGCGCGCAGTGCGTCGAGGCGTGCATCGCCCACGGCGTCCTGGCCGCCGGCGGCGAGATCGTGGTCGTCGACAACGGCGTCGAGCCGCTCGCCGTGTCTCTGCTCGCCGGCGTCACCGTCGTGCGCGAGCCGATCGCCGGGCTCTCCCGCGCCCGCAACACCGGCGCCGCCGCGGCCCGGCACGACCTGCTCTTCTACCTGGACGACGACGCCCGGCCGGCACCCGGCTGGATCGAGAGCCTGCGCGACGCGTTCTGCGACCCGCGTGTGGCGATCGCCGGCGGCCCGATCCAGGCGCTCTGGCCGCCCGAGCGCCCCGCCGGCTGGCCGCCCACGGGGATGGAGTCGTTCTTCAGCGTCCTGTGCCTGGGCGACTGCGACCAGGACTTCCCCGGACGAGCCGAGGTGTACGGCGCCAACTGGGCGATCCGGCGCGAGGCCTTCGACGCGGCCGGCGGGTTCGACAGCGGGCTTCGGCGTGGGCGAGGGCGGCGCGCTCGGCGGCGAGGAGTTCATGGCCGCCACCAACGTGCACCGGCTTGGCCTGGGCACCGGCCGCTACGTCGCCGCGGCCGGAGTGGGCCACCGCATCGAGCCGCGCCGCATCGACGAGAGCTACATCATCCTGCGGGCGTTCCACAACGGCCTGGAGACGGTCGGCTACGAGCGGGCGGGCCAAGACCCAATTGACATCCACTCGAATTGCCAATTGGCCGAAGCGGCCGCCCCCGACCCCGCCCCGGCCCTCGCCGCCCTCGTCGCCGCGACCGCCGTGCCGCTCTCCAGGCGCGTCCGCGACGCTGTCGACATGGGTGTCCGCATCGCCCGCGAGGCGCCGGGATCGGACGCCGCCCGCGGGATCGTCGCCCGCCCACCGAGCTCCCGCCCGCACGTGAGCGGCCCGGCCGGCGAGCGCGAATCGGTGCTCTTCTTCTACCCGGACATGCCGGAGCCGAGCCGCAGCGCCGGGCACACACGCGCGGCGGAGATCGCCCACGCGCTGCGCCGGCTGGGTTTTCGCACGACCCTCGCCTGCGAGACCTCCGCCGGCTACGAGGCCGCCGCCGAGCGCTTCCGCGCCGACGGCATCGAGGTGGCCGCCGCCGACCGCGGCGACGATCTGGACGCGCTCTTGCGGCGCGGATTCGACGCCGCAATCGTGTCGTTCCACACCCTCGCCCAGCGGGCGGTGCCGGCGCTGCGGGCGGTCTCGCCGCGCGCGCGCATCGCGGTCGACTCGGTCGACGTGCACTTCCTGCGCATGCGCCGTGCCGCCGAGCTCGCCGGCGACCAGCTCGCCCTCGCCCGGGCCGAGCGCGAGCGCGCCCAGGAGCTCGCCGTCTACGCCGCCGCCGACGTCGTGCTCGCCGTGACCGAGGCCGAGCGCGGGCTGCTTACCGGCCTCCTGCCCGGGGCCGACGTGCAGGTGCTCGGCAACGTGCACCGCCTGGCCGACGTCGTCGCACCCCTCGCCGGCAGGCGCGGAGCGCTCTTCGTCGGCAGCTACGGCCATGCGCCCAACGCCGATGCCGTGCGCTTCATGTGCGCCGATGTCATGCCGCTGCTCCAGCCTGGCGGCCCATCCGGGCCGGTCGTCGTCGCGGGCGCGGGCATGCCCGACGATCTGGCGCTGCTCGCCTCCGCCGCCGGGGCCGAGCCGCGCGGGTTCCTGCCCTCCGTCGACGCCGAGCTCGCCATGCGCCGGATCTCGATCGCGCCGCTGCGCTTCGGCGCCGGTCTCAAGGGCAAGGTCGGCGAGTCGCTCGCCGCCGGCGTGCCCGTGGTCGCGACCACGATCGCCGCCGAGGGCTTCGACCGCCCCGAGCGCGGCATGCTGATCGCCGACACGGCCGCAGGGTTCGCCGCCGCGATCGAGCGGCTTTCCCGCGACGACGAGCTGTGGGCACGGCCTGTCGCAGGGCGGCCGAGAGCTCGTCTCCGAGACGCTCGGCACGGCCACCTGCGACGCCGCCCTCGAGCGGATCCTGGCGGCGCTGCGCCGGCGGAGGGCGGCGTGAGCAGCCCCCGGGTCACGCTTGCGATCGCCGCGTACAACGGCGAGCGCTACCTGGCCGAGGCGATCGAGAGCTGCCTCGCCCAGGACCACCCCGACTTCGAGCTCCTGATCGTCGACGATGCCTCCACCGACTCGACGCCCGCGCTGATCGCCGCGTACGCGTCCGACCCGCGCGTCCGCGTCGTCACCCACGCCGAGAACCGCGGCATCGCCGCCGCCTACAACTCGATCGTCGAGCACGCCCGCGGCGAGCTGATCGCGCGGCTCGGCCACGACGACATCGCCCTGCCCGACAGGCTCAGCCGCCAGGCCGCGATCTTCGCCGCCCATCCCGACACGGGCGTCGTGCACGGCGACGCGGTCACGATCGACGCCGACGGGCGCGTGGTCGGCGAGTGGCGCTCGGGGGAGTTCGACCAGGCCGGGCTCGTGCAGATGCTCGTGCGCCGCCACAACTACCTGGTCGACCCGACCACCATGATCCACCGGCGCGTGTACGAGCAGGTCGGCGGCTACGACGCCGCCTATCCGATGTGCAACGACTTCGACCTGTGGCTGCGCGCGGCGCCCCGGTTCCGGTTCCGCCACTGCGGGCCGGCGCCGCTGATCCGCTACCGCCGCCACGGCTCGAACTTCTCCGACGAGTCCGCCCGGGCGCGCGAGGTCGACGAGGTCTCGCGCGCGCTCGAGGCCGCGATCGAGCGCGAGGACTGGGCCGTGCTGGCGCCCGAGGCGGTGACGCGCGAGGGCGCGCTCGTGCTGCTCGCCGACGCGCTCGAACGGCGGGCGCTGCCGCTGCCCGAGCTGGCCGCACGGCTGCGCGAGCAGGGCCTGCGCGGCCGCCGCCGCATCGTCATGACCTCGTTCGGCTACAACGACTCCGGCGGCGGCACGATCGTGCCCCGGCAGGTGTCGCAGGAGCTCGCCCGGCGCGGCTACGACGTGACGGTCTTCCATGCCGCGCTCGGCCGGGTCGAGCCCGCCGAGCCGTACCAGGTGCGGGAATGGTGGCAGGACGGCGTCCGCCTGGTGGGGGTCTTCAACCGCCCCCACGGCCTGCTCGATCTCGGCCACCCCGACCGCGAGGTGGACGACCCGCCCATCACCCGCGCGTTCGCCGAGCTGCTCGACCGCGTGCGGCCCGACGCCGTCCACTTCAACAACCTGCACAACCTCGGCGCGGCGCTGATCGACGAGGCTGCCGTGCGCGGGATCCGCTCCCTGTTCACGACGCACAACTACTGGCTGGCCTGCCCGCGCGGCTACCTCTTCACCGACCGGCTCGAGCTGTGCCAGGGGCCGGGCGACCGCGGCGGCGACTGCGCCGCCTGCGTCGGCAGCCTGGACGCCGAGGGCTACCGCCGCCGCCTCAGCGAGATCCGCGGCCGCTTCACCCGCGGCGTGGACGTCTGCCTGGCGGTGTCGGAGGCGATGCGGGCCACGCTCGCGGGTGCCGGCTATCCGGCCGAGGCGATCGACGTCGTCCCCCAGGCCATGCCCGAGGACGATGCCGTCTGGGAGGCCCTGGGCCGCGACCGCCGCGCCGGGCCGCGTGGGGCCCGAGCTCGTGGTCGGCTTCTTCGGATCGGCGCTTCCGCAGAAGGGTCCGAGCCTGCTCATCGACGCGGCGCAGCGCACCGAGGCGACCATCCGCGTGCGCATCCACGGCGAGGTGCCCGAGGCGTTCGCCGCCGAGCTGCGCGCCCGCGACACCCGCGGCGTCGTCGAGATCTGCGGCGGGTTCGGCCACGCCGACCTGCCCGAGCTGCTCGCCGGCGTCGACGTCGCGGTGATCCCGTCGGTGTGGTGGGACTGCGCCCCGCTGATGGTGTCCGAGTGCCTGGCCGGGCGTGTCCCGGTGCTGGCCGCGCGCATGGGCGGCATCCCCGACTTCGTGTCGGATGGCGAGAACGGCCTGCTCTTCGACGGCCGCGACGGCGCCGACCTGGCCCGCCAGCTCGACCGCCTGGCGCAGCGAGCCGGGCCTGCTCGAGCGGCTGCAGGCAGGGCATCACGGCGCCGCGCCGGTTCGCCGACCACGTGGACGAGCTCGAGGCCTACTACCGCGGCGAGCGGCCGCGCCGCGACCACACCGGGCGTCGCGCCGGTGAGCCTGCGCTGGCAGGGCGACCACGGCTCCACCCAGAGCCTCGCGGGAGTCAACCGGGGCGTGTGCGACCGCCTGGCCGAGATGGACGGCATCGCCCTCGAGCGCGTCTCGCGCACCGGTGCGGGCGGCGGTCCGGCCCTGCCGCTGCCGGCCCAGGTCGAGGTGCGCCACCAGTTCCCGCCCGACCTGCGCCCGCCGGCATCCGGCCGCCTGGCCGTGATCCAGCCCTGGGAGTTCGGCGCAGCACCGGTCGAGTGGGTCGAGGGCATCAACCGCAACGTGGACGAGCTGTGGGTGCCGAGCGCGCACGTGCGCGACACGTACGTCGGACTCCGGCGTCGACCCCGAGCGCGTGGCCGTGATCCCGAACGGGGTCGATCTCGAGCTGTTCTCGCCCGACGGGCCGCGCATGGAGCTCGACGCGCCCGGCGTGCGCCTGCTCTTCGTGGGCGGTCTGATCGACCGCAAGGGCCCCGACCTTCTGATCGCCGCGTTCCTGGACGCCTTCCAGGGCCGCGACGACGTGACGCTCGTCCTGAAGGACTTCGGCGCCGACGGCATCTACCCCATGTCCGACCGCACCCGCCTGCGCGAGTACGCCGAGTCCGGCCAGCACCCGCGCATCGTCTACCTGCACCGCGACATGACCGCCGAGGAGGTCGCGTCGCTCTACCGCGCCTGCGACGTGCTCGTGCACCCGTACCGCGGCGAGGGGTTCGGCATGCCGGTGCTCGAGGCGATGGCGTGCGGTCTGCCCGTGATCGTCACCGCCGGCGGGCCGACCGACGAGTTCTGCCCCGACGACGCGTGCTGGCGCCTGCGCGCCGAGCGCGGGAGTATCGACGAGGATCGCGCCGGCAAGTGGGTCACCGCCGGCCGCCCGTGGATGCTCGAGCCGGATCCCGAGCACCTGCGCGAGCTGCTGGTCGCGGCCGTCGCCGACGCCGGCGCGCGCGCCGCCCGCGGCGCTGCCGGGCATGCGGCCGCCCAGGCGTACTCGTGGGATGCCGTGGCCGGCGGTCTACCGCGAGCGCATCGCCGCCCTGGCGGTCCGCCCGCCGCTCCACGCCGCGGCTGACCCCGAGCCGCTCGCGCTCGAGGCCGCGCGCATCCGCCTGCTGGCCACGCCGGCCTGGCGCGGCGACGATCGCCTGGACGAGCTGCTCGCCGCGTGGGTGGGCGGGGTCGCCCAGGGCACGGGCGCCTGCCTCTTCCTGCTCGCCGACCCGCGCACCGCGCCGGATGAGGACGCGTGCACCGAGCGCGTGCTCGCGGCCGCGGTTGCTCGCGCCGGAGTGAGCCTGGACGGCGCCGCCGACATCGTCATCCTGACCCACTCGCTCGCGGGCGCCGACGCGGCCCGGCTGCATGCCGCCGTCGACGGGTACGTGCCGCTGCACGCCGCCTGCTCCGGCCACGAGCGCCTGGCCGCGGCGGCCGGCCGGCCCGTGCTCGCGCCCGACGCCTGCCGTGCTGGCGGCCTGGGCGCGCCCCGAAGGGCGGCTGGCCGCCTGACCACGAGCGCCTAGCGGCGCCCGCGCGAACGCCCTGTGACGGCGATGCTGGCCGCCCCGACGACCATCACCACGGCGGCCGCCCACTCGATCCGGGCCCGCAGCGGGTGGATCCGGTGCGTCTGGCCGACGAGGCACACCCCGACCTCCGGGCAGCGGTCGGGAGCCGTCTGGCTCCAGGTGTAGGTGCCGAGCAGCGCCAGGCCGATCGCGACCAGCGCGACCAGCAGGACAGCACGGTTGCGGAGCCGCTCTCGCATGCCGGAAGCGTACCGGCGCGGGCCGGGGGTCAGCGGTGCGCGCGGGCGCGCTGGCGGTCGTGCAGCATGCCGAGCATGCCGACGAACACGAGCGCACCGGCCAGGAGGCCGGCCTCGACCATCACGGTCGCCCGCTCCGAGGCCACGCCGATCAGCCAGTAGTAGAGCGTGCACGTCGCGCCGGCCACGAAGACCGCCGCGCCGCCCATGACCGCCATCATCCGGGCCAGGCCGAACGCCGCCTCGCCGGGCAGCAGCACCGACGCCGACATCTGCACGCCGAGAAGCGCGGCGATGAGGCATCCCATGCCGGCGAGCACCGCCGTCGCACCGGCCCACTGAGCCAGATCTTGAAGCAGGTAGACCCCCATGCGCGCCACTCTACCGCGGCCCGCCCGCCGTGTCGCCCAGCGGGCGAAATCCCCCCTCGCCCGCAGGCCGCAACCCACCCGTATGGGTGGGGTCACGGAGTGGGCCGACCGGCCGGCGCGATAGCCGGCCGCGTACCCGCGCTCGTAGCTTCTGCGGCGGGCGGCGGCAGGCGCGCCCTGCCGCCGCCGCACCCGCGCGGTGCTCTGCGCCGGCCGTAACGCCGTTGCGTAGGCGTGGGCCTGGAGCTCGTCACCGCGGCCGGCGAGTAGCCCGACCCGGCCTGGTGGCCGACCGTCCATGCGCCCACGCCGACCACCGTCGCGATGCCCGCCGAGAGGCCGCACCAGAGCACGACTCCCGCCACCGACAGGCGCGCGATCGACTCCGAGATGTGAAGTGACCCGTACATGCCCGGACGACTCCTTGCCCGTCCACGGGCCGATTCCTGCAAATTCGCCCGGTCAGGCCGGGCGGCGAGCTCGGCCAGCGCGGCGTCGATGCGGCGCAGCGACTCCTCGCGGCCGACCAGCTCCAGGCTCTCGTACAGCCCCGGTGAGACGGTGCTGCCCGGTGATGGCCACCCGCACGGGCATGAAGAGCACGCGCGGCTTTACGCCCTCGCGCTCGCAGGCGGCGTGCAGCGCCGCCTCGAGCTCCCCGGCGCGCCAGTCGGCGACGGCGGCGAGCGCGTCGCGCGCGGCGCGCAGCGACGCCGGCGCCCGCTCGTCGGCCCGCACCCGCTCCCACGCGGCCGGCGTCGGGCTCGGGCGGCCCGAACAGGAATCCCGCCAGCCGCTCGAACTGCGCCAGCACGCGCATCTTCTCGTGCACGAGCGGCGCGGCCTGCGGCACCCGGTCGGGCTCGGCGCCGCGAGCGCCGACCCGCTGTGCTCCAGGTACGCCTGCAGCGCGGCGGTGAAGTCGGCGACGGGCGAGCGCCCGCAGGTGCTCGCCGTTCAGCCACTCGAGCTTCTCCGGGTCGAACACGCCCGGGCTCTTCGGTTCACCCGCTCGAGCGTGAACCGCTCGACGAGCTCGGCCCGGGTCATGAAGGTCGTGTGGTCGTCGTAGCTCCACCCGACGAGCGCCAGGTAGTTGACGAGCGCGTCGGCGATCACCCCGACGTCCACGAACTCCTCCACCGAGATCGCGCCGTGGCGCTTGCTGAGCTTGCGCTTGTCGGGCCCGAGCACCATCGGCAGGTGCGCGAACGTCGGCTCCGGCGCGCCGAGCGCGCGGTAGAGCGCGAGCTGGCGGGGCGTCGAAGGCATCAGGTCCTCGCCGCGGATCACGTGGGTGACGCCCATCTGGATGTCGTCGAACGGGTTTGCGAACTGGTAGGTCGGCGAGCCGTCCGAGCGCAGGATGACGTGGTCGCCCTGCAGCGCGTTGTCCCACTCGACGGTGCCGTGGACGACGTCCTCGATCACCGTCGTGCCCGTCCGGGGCAGCGCCAGGCGCACGACCGACGGCAGCCCCTGCGCGGCGAGCGCGTCGCGCTCGGCCGCGGGACGGGTGCGGCAGCGGCCGCTGTAGATCAGCGGCCGGCCCTCGGCCTGGCGCTGCGCGCGGTCGGCCTTGAGCTCCTCCTCGGTGCAGTAGCAGCGGTAGGCGGCGCCCTGGGCGATCAGCTCCTCGGCCGCCGCCGCGTACAGGTGGTAGCGCTCGCGTCTGGCGGTACGGCCCGTCGTCCCAGTCGATGCCGAGCCAGCGCAGCACGGCCTCGGCGTGCGCGACCGCCGCCTCGGTCGAGCGGGCGACGTCGGTGTCCTCGAAGCGCAGCACGACCCGGCCGCCGTTGCGGCGGGCGAAGAGCCAGTTGAAGAGCATCGTCCGCACCGTGCCGACGTGGAAGAGCCCGGTCGGGCTGGGCGGCATGCGGACGCAGATCGGGCGGGACACGGCGGGTCAGTGTAGTCCCGACGGCCTGGCGACTACCATCGCCTGATGCAGTACGGAGCCCACCTCGGCGTGGCGGGAGGCGCGCACAAGGCGCTCGAGCGAGCGCGCGCGATCGGCGCGACGTCGGTGCAGATCTTCACCCAGAGCCCGCGCATGTGGCGCCATCCCGACGTCGACCCCGACGCCGCGGCGCGGTTCCGGGCCGCCCGCAAGCCCGCGCGCGTCACGTACGTCGCCTGCCACGCCACCTACCTGATCAACCTGGGCGCCTCCGATCCGGAGCTGTACGAGAAGTCGGTCGGCGCGCTGCGACAACACGATGGCCGCCGCCGAGGCGATCGCGGCCGACGGCGTCGTCTTCCACCTCGGCAGCCACCTCGGCCGCGGCCTCGACGCCGTGCTGCCGCAGGTGACCGAGGCGATGGCCGGCGTGCTGGCCGCCGCCGATCCCGGGTCGGCGACGCGGCTCGTGATCGAGAACTCCGCCGGCGCCGGCGGCACGATGGGCGTCGGCCTGGACGAGATCGAGCAGGTCGTCGACGCGCTCGGCCGGCCCGACGCGGCTCGGCGTGTGCCTCGACACCTGCCACCTGTGGGCGTCGGGCGTCGACGTCACCGACCCGGGGCGGGTGGACGACGCTCATGGCCGAGGTCGACGAGCGCTTCGGCCTGCGCGCGGCTCGTCTGCCTGCACGTGAACGACGCCGCCGTCGCCCTCGGCTCCAACCGCGACCGCCACGCCGAGGTCGGCAAGGGCGTGATCGGCAAGGAGCTCGCGGTGATGCTCGGCCATCCCGCGGTGCAGGAGCTGGCGGCGATCATGGAGACCCCGGGGGACGACGAGGAGGTGCCGTACACGCGCGGGATGAGGGCGCTGCGCCGGCTATCACCGGGCCGGCGTGAAGCGGTGGGCGACCGAGCGGGCCGGTGCTTGACATCGGCGCATCGCGTCCGCTGCCCGCCCGGCGAGCTCGAGTTCCGGGCGACGCGCAGCGGCGGCCCCGGCGGCCAGCACGTGAACACGTCCTCGACCCGGGTCGAGCTCGATCTTCGACCTCGAGGCCAGCCCGACGCTGACCGACGCCGAGCGCGAGCGGGCGCGTCGCCGGCTGCGCTCGCGCCTCGACGCCGAGGGCCGGCTGCGGATCGTCGCCCAGGACGAGCGCAGCCAGTACCGCAACCGCCGCCTCGCCACCGAGCGGTTCTGCGAGCTCATGCGAGCGGCGCTCGCGCCGCCCCCTCCCCCGCGCCGGCCCAGCCGGCCGACCCGGGCCGCGACCGAGGAGCGGCTCGACACCAAGCGCCGCGACGCGGTGCGCAAGCGCATGCGCCGGCCGCCGGCCGACGCCGACGACCGTGCCTGGAGGCACCATGCGGCTTGAGGGCAAGACGCGTGCTCGTCACCGGAGGCGGCTCCGGCATCGGCGCGGCGATCGTGCGCCGCTTCACCGCCGAGGGCGCGACCGTGTGGGCGATGGGACGCCGCCGCGAGCAGCTCGAGCGCGTCTCGCGAGCACGTCGTCGCCGGCGACGTCGGCGATGCCGGTGACCGCCGCCGGGCGATCGCTGCCACCGGCCCGGTCGACGTGCTCGTGAACAACGCCGGCCTCGGCGACGCGGACTGGGACGACATGCTGGCCGTCAACCTGACCGCCGCCCACGGGCTCTCGGCGCTCTACGCCGACGGCCTGGCCGAGCGGCGCGGCGCGATCGTGAACGTGGCGTCGGTGGCGGCGCTCGTCGCCGGCCCGGGCGAGCCGCAGTACGCCGTCTCGAAGGCGGCGCTCGTGATGCTGACGAAGTCGCTCGCGGTCACGCTCGGCCCGCGCGGCGTGCGCGCGAACGCGATCTGCCCGGGGTGGGTGCGAACGCCGATGGCCGACGCCGAGATGACGGCGATCGACGCCGACACCGAGGCGGCCTACCGGCGCGTCACCCGCCACGTCCCGCTCGGCCGCCCCGCGCTGCCCGAGGAGGTCGCCGCCGCCGCGCTCTTCCTGGCGTCGGACGAGGCCTCGTACATCTCGGGCGCCGTGCTCACGGTCGACGGCGGCATGACCGCCGTGGACGTGGGCACCGTCGCCTTCGCTGAATAGACGGGGTCTGACCCCGTCTATTCAGTCGTCGCGGGCGCGCACCTGCACCGAGACGCGCCGGCCGGTGCGGCCCGCGCGGCGGCGTCTGGCGGCGCGGCGCATGAGCGCCACCTGCCACTGCCGCCAGACGAGCCGGGCGAGGTCGCCGGGGCCGAGCCGGTACTGGGTGCGCGGCCGCAGGCTGACGTCCCAGTGCCCCGGCTCGTAGCGGGCGATCAGGCTGTCGATCTGCTCCAGCGAGAGCTGCCTGGCGGCGCCGCGGAAGAGGACCGAGAAGACGATGGCGACACAGACGATGACGGCGCCGACATAGGCGAGGATGTCCGGTCCGGCGACCTGCCGCGCCGCCCAGAAGGTGACGAATGCCGAGCTCGGCGGCCATGTCGGCGATCGCGATCCGCCACGCCATCCGCCGTCTGATCGCGGCGTGGGTGAGCAGGCGGGCGGCGCTCTTCGCGGTCGCGGCGGCGGCGCGGCGATGCAGCTCGCGCTCCGCCGCGCGGTCGACGCGGGCACTGAGGGCCTCGAGCAGCGCGAGCACGAACGGCAGGAGGATCATCATCCAGACGAGCACGCTCATACCCCGGTAATCGGCCGCGAGCGCGGCAGATGTCAGTCGTCGCCGCGGATGACGCGGAAGCTCGGCCGGTCGGGAAGCTCGTGGAACTCGGGGTTGATGCACCCCATCGGATCCTCGCGGTTCTCGTAGGCGCGCTCGACGTCGGCCGGGCAGATCGGCAGCGGCTCGCGCACCGCCCGCACCGAGCCGAACCCGTTGCGGCGGCGGCGTGCGCGCTCGAGCACCTCGAGGTCGATGTCGGCGGCGAAGATCTCCTGCGTGCAGCCGACGTAGGTGCGCCCGAAGGCGTCGTAGGCGTACAGGAACGGGCACTGCTGGTCGAGACAGCGGGACGGGTGCACGACCTTCTGGCACACCACTCCGCAGCGCCGGCACTCCACCTCGGACGAGCGCGGAGCGACGGGCAGGGACTGGCGAATTCGGCCCATCGTCAGATCTTACCGGGCGATCCGGATCCGACAAGACCTTCGAGAATGTCCAGCACGTGCAGGGGTTCTGTGCAGATCGGCACGGAATCTCCCGAGTCGCCGGGATCGAGCCGGTACCAGGCCGCGAGGCACGCCGCGCATGCCCGCCGCGGCCGGGCCGGGACGTCGTCCGAGACGCGATCGCCGACGAAGAGCACCTCGGCCGGCTCGACGCCGAGCGCCGCCGCGACGACCGCGGGTAGACCGCCGGGTGCGGCTTGCGCACGCCGAGCTCGCACGAGAGCACGATCGCGTCCACGCGCCCGGCGATGCCCTGCGCGCGCAGGTCGGCGCGGAAGAGCTCCGGCGGGTCGAACGTGTTGGCGACGACGCGCGCAGCGCAGGCCGCGCGTCACGCACGCCGTCGAGCAGCGCGAGGCGCGTCGGGATGGACGTGCCGCGCGGGCGCCCACGCGCGGTACTCGGCCTGCGATGCAGCGCCGCACGAGCGGCGGCGGGCGCATCGACGCCGAGCGTCGACCAGCACGCGGCGACCGCCGCCGCGTAGTCGAGCTCGGCCAGGTCGGCCGGGTCGCGATCGGCGAAGCGGCCGCGCAGCAGGAGCCGGCCGCCCGCTCCGTCTGCCCCGCGTCGACGCCGGCCACCTCGAGCAGCGCCGCGCACGCCGCGGTGCCACAGGTCGTCGTCCCAGCGGAACTCGGCCAGCGTGTCGCGGTAGTCGAACGCGACCGCGCGCAGCACCGCGCGCCGGCTACCCCGAGGTCGGGTGCTCGTCGAAGCCGTAGCGCACCAGCAGGCGCTTGGCGGCCTCGGCCTCGTCCAGCCGCGACACCGGCCGCGTGTGCGGCGCGTCCTTGAGCATCTGCGGGTCGTCGGCCGCCTCGCGCGCGATCGCGAGCATCGCGTCGCAGAAGGCGTCGAGCGTCTCGCGCGTCTCGGTCTCGGTCGGCTCGATCATCAGCGCCTCGGCCACGATCAGCGGGAAGTAGATCGTCGGCGGGTGGAAGCCGTGGTCCATCAGCCGCTTGGCGACGTCGAGCGCGGTGACGCCGTGCTCGCGCTTGAGCGATCGCGCCGAGACGACGAACTCGTGCATGCAGTGGCGGTCGACCGGCACGTCGTAGGCGTCGCGCAGCCGGGCGAGCACGTAGTTGGCGTTCAGCACCGCGATCTCGGACATGTCGCGCAGCCCCGGGCCCCACATGCGCATGAACGCGTACGCGCGCACGAACACGCCGAACGGGCCGCCGAAGCCGCGCACCTTGCCGATCGTCTTGGGCCGGTCGTACTCGAGCCGGAAGCGGTCGCCCTCGCGGACGACGACCGGCACCGGCAGGAACTGCTCGAGATCGCGCGCGCACCGCCACCGGGCCGCCGCCGGGCCCGCCGCCGCCGTGCGGCTGCGAGAAGGTCTTGTGCAGGTTGTAGTGGACGATGTCGAAGCCCATGTCGCCCGGCCGCGAGATGCCGCAGACGGCGTTCAGGTTCGCGCCGTCGTAGTAGAGCAGCGCGCCGGCCGAGTGGAAGATGTCGGCGATCTCGGCGATCCCCTCCTCGAACAGGCCGAGCGTCGAGGGATTGGTGAGCATGAGGCCGGCGGTGTGCGCGCCCACCTTGCCGCGCAGGTCGTCGAGGTCGACGTTGCCGCGCGCGTCGGTCTGCACCCGCACGAGCGTGTAGCCGGCCATCGCGACGCTGGCCGGGTTGGTGCCGTGGGCCGTGTCGGGGATGACGACCTCGGTGCGCTCCTCGCCGCGGTCGGCGAAGTAGGCGCGCATGAGCGTGAGCCCGGTCAGCTCGCCCTGCGACCCGGCCGCCGGCTGCAGCGTGACGGCGTCGCAGGCCGACGACCTCGGCCAGCATCTCCTGCAGCCGCCACATCAGCTCGAGCGCGCCCTGGGCGCCGTCGTCCTCCTGGTGCGGGTGCAGGTCGGCGAAGCCGGGCAGGCCCACCGCGCGCTCGTTGATGCGCGGGTTGTACTTCATCGTGCAGGAGCCGAGCGGGTAGAAGCCGGTGTCGATGCCGAAGGTGCGCGTCGAGAGCTCGGTGAAGTGGCGCACGAGCTCCGGCTCGGCCAGCTCCGGCAGCCGCGGCGGCTCGCGCCGGCGCCAGCTCGGCGGGCACGTCGGCCGCGGGCACGCCGGGATCGGCGATCCGCGACGCCCGCCGGCCTGGGCGCGACTTCTCGTAGATGAGCTTCATGCCGCCACCGCCCGCACCTCGTGCAGCACCTCGGCCAGCCGGTCGATGTCGGCCGCCGAGCGCTTCTCGGTCAGGCACACGAGCAGCACGTCGTCCATGCCCGGGTAGTCGCGGCCGAGCGCGTGGCCGGGGTGGACGCCCAGCTTGCGGGCATCGCGGATCACGTCGCGGGCCGGCCGGCCGAGGCGCACGGCGAACTCCTGGAACGTCGGCCGGTCGAAGGCGAGCGGCAGGCCGAGCCGGCGCTTGGCGTGCTCGGCGAGCGAGAGGCAGGCGCGGCCGACGTCGCGCAGGCCCGTCCGGCCCGAGCCAGCTCAGGTACACCAGGCCGGCCACCGCCAGCAGCGTCTGGTTGGTGGTGATGTTCGAGGTGGCCTTCTCGCGGCGGATGTGCTGCTCGCGCGTCTGCAGCGTGAGCACGAAGCCGCGGCGGCCGTCCCGGTCGTGCGTCTCGCCGACGATCCGCCCGGGCAGCTTGCGGATGTAGTCCGAGCGGGCGGCCAGGAAGCCGTAGTGGGGGCCGCCGTAGGAGATGTGGTTCCCGGCCGACTGGCCCTCGCCGATCGCAAGCGCGCACCCGTACGCGCCCGGCGCCTCCAGCACCCCCAGCGTCATCAGGTCGACGTGGGCGATCGCAAGCGCGCCCGGCCCCGGTCGCCGCGGCCGCCAGCTCGGGGGCCGGCTCGAGGCAGCCGAAGAAGTTGGGCTGCGGGAAGATCGCGCAGGCGGCGCCCGCGCAGGCCGCCCCGAAGCGGTCGGGGTCGGTCGTGCCGCCGGTGTGCGGCACCTCCACGACCTCCATGCCGAACCCCGGGCGCGAACGTGCGCACCACCTGGCGCACCTGGGGGTTGAGCGTCTCGGTGACGACCACCCGGGAGCGCCCCGTTGTCTGCTTGGAGACGTAGCAGGCGTCCGCCGCCACCGTGGCGCCGTCGTACCCGGACGCGTTGGAGACGTCCATCCCGGTCAGCTCGCAGATCGCGGTCTGGTACTCGAAGATGGCCTGCAGCGTGCCCTGGCTCATCTCCGGCTGGTAGGGCGTGTAGGCGGTGAGGAGCTCGCCGCGCTGGAGCACGGCGTCGACGACGGCCGGCACGTAGTGGTCGTAGATGCCGGCGCCGAGGAAGCTGAGCTCGCTGCCCGTGCCGGAGTTGCGCGCCGCCAGCGCGGACAGGTGCGCCCACAGCTCGGCCTCGGTCAGCGCGGGCTCGAGCGCGAGCGGCCGGCCCAGGCGCACGTCGGCCGGGATGTCGGTGAAGAGCTCATCGATGGACTCGACGCCGATCGCCGCCAGCATCGCGGCCCGGTCGGCGTCGGTCAGGGAGGTGAAGCTCACAGCGACTCGAGCAGCTCGCGATAGGCGGCGGCCGACATGAGCCCGTCGACCTCGCCGGGATCGCTCATCTTCACCTTGATCAGCCAGCCCTCGCCGTAGGGATCGTCGTTCACGGTGCGCTCGTTCCCGTCGAGCGCCTCGTTCACCGCGACCACCTCGCCGGACAGCGGCGCCACCAGGGCGGACACGGCCTTCGTCGACTCGAGCTCGCCGTAGTCGGCGTCCTTCGCCACCTGCTCCCCCACCTCCGGCGGGCTGTAGAACACGACCTCGCCGAGCGTGTCCTGCGCGTACCAGGTGATGCCGAACGTGGCGGCGTCGCCGTCGACCCGCACCCAGTCGTGGGCCTCGTGGTAGCGCAGCTCTTCGGGGTAGCTCTCGTCGCTCATGTGGCCTTCTCCTTGACATACAGGGGCTTCCTGGCAACCCGCGCGGCGACCGGCCGGCCGCGGGCGTCGATCTCGAGGCTCGTGCCCTCGGCGGCCAGGTGCGCGGGCACGTACGCCATGCCGATCCCGATCCCCAGCGACGGCGACATCGTGCCGCTCGTGACCGCGCCCTCGGGTCGCACGGCCATGCCCGGGCGGGGGATGCCGCGGCCCTCGACGCGGAACGCGACGAGCCGGTCGTGCCCGCCCGCCTCGCGCTGGGCGCGGAGCGCGTCGGCACCGACGAAGTCCTTGCCGTCGAGGGCGCACACCCAGCCCAGGCCGGACTCGAGCGCGGTGTGGCTCTCGTCGAGATCGTTGCCGTAGAGCGGGTAGCACACCTCGAGCCGCAGCGTGTCGCGCGCGCCCAGCCCGGCCGGGGTCGCGCCCGCGGCGACGAGGGCATCCCACAGCGGCCCCACGCGCTCGGCCGCCACCAGGAGCTCGACGCCGGGCTCACCGGTGTAGCCCGTGCGGGCGACGATCGCGCGCACCCCGCAGACCTCGGCGTCGGTGAAGCCGAACGGCTCGAGCTCGGGCAGGTCGACCAGGCCGGGCGCGTCCGGCCCCTGCAGCGCCAGCATCGCGATCCCGTCGGAGAGGTCGTCCAGCTCGACGTCGGCGGGCACGTCGCGCTCGAGCCAGGAGCGGTCGGCGTCGCACCCGCGACGCGTTCACGACCAGAAGGACGTGGTCGTCGGCGAACCGGTAGGCGATCAGGTCGTCGATCGGACAGCCGCGCTCGTTCAGGAGCAGCGTGTACTGGGCATGGCCGGCGGTGATGCGGTCGATGTCGTTCGAGAGCATCCGCTGGACGAACCCGATCGTTCCGGCGCCCCGGATCTCGAGCTGGCCCATGTGCGAGACGTCGAAGATCCCGGCGTGGCCGCGCACCGCCAGGTGCTCGGGGATGACGCCCTGGTACTGCACCGGCATGTCCCAGCCGGCGAAGGGGACCATCCGTGCTCCCGCAGCCACGTGGCGGTCGTGGAGCGGCGTGTGGCGGAGGGCCTCGGACGCGTGCATCCGGAGCGGCAGTCTACTACCGCGTCGGGCGCGCGGCGGTGGGGTCAGACGCCCTTTGCCAGGCCGCCGATGATGGCGCCGATCCCGGCCGCCTCGGCCGTGGTCCCGGCACCGCCTTCGACGAGCTCCGCCGGGTTCCAGAACATCGTCTGGATGCCGACGCGGCCGGGGCCGGTGAAGCGGTTCCAGGTCAGCTTGCCGCCGCCGCCGAACATCCCCGTCTTCAGGCCCATCGTGACCGCCTCCATGCGCACGGACGGGTCGCGGTAGAGCCAGCTGCCCGCCTCGATATCGATCTGCTCGCCGGCCTCGAGGTCGGCGTGGAACACGTCGCCCGAGCCCATCACCCACACCGACGCCTGTCCGTTCGTCGCGGCGAACCGGTCGACGAAGAAGCCGCTGCCGCCGAAGAGCATGCTGCGCACGCCCTTCACCCGCTCGAACGTGTAATCCAGGTTCTCGGTCGCGGCGATGAAGTGGTGCTCGCGCACGAGCAGCGCCTGTCCCGGCTCGCAGGTGGTGGTCGACGATCTTGCCCGGCGCGTCGTGGCTGAAGGCGATCCGGCCCGGGCCGCGGGTCTGGGTGAGGAAGAAGTCGAGGCCGGCGATCTTGCGCTTGAGGCCGCCCGGCAGCTTCTTCAGCTCGACGTTCAGCGCCGCGTCCTTCCAGAGCAGCGTGTGGTGCTCGAAGAACACGCCGCCGGTGCCGTCCAGCTCGAACATGAGCTTCGGCACGAGCGTGCCGGAGATGCGGGCCGAGCCGCCGCGGATCTGCTCAACGCTCGGCTCGATTGCGATCGGCTCGGAGACTTTCACGATTGGGCTCCCGCTTCGACGACGTGTTTTTCGACCACCCAGAACCGCTCCCCGCCGGCGGCGACGCTCTCGACCTCGGGGAAGACGTGGCCCGGCTTGACGGTGAAGCGATTGGCGGCCGAGTGCGCCGAGGTGTACTCGTCGACGGTCAGCTCGACCCCCTCGATGCAATCGGGATCGCCGCACTCGCACACGAACGGCACCGGCTCGTCGACCCCGACCGCGCCCTCCTCGAACGCCACCCGCCGGTTGTTGTGGTCCCGGAACGTCTGCTCGTTCTTCAGCAGCCGCTCGCGGCGGATCTCGTCCCGGTTCACGGTCACGGCCGAAACGCTATCGCATCGACCCGGCGGTTGACGGGGGCGGATGCCCCGGACGCCCTTGCGGTGTGTGCCAACTGTTCGGATCTGGTGAAGAAGATCTTCAATCCGGAGGCCCTGTTGGCATGGCGTGTAATACTTTGGAGAAGGTCAAGTTGCGCAGGGAGTCCGCCGACGCCGAGTCGGTGCTGCGGAGCTGGATGACCACGGGCGTTGGTCAACAGAAGGAACGGCAGAACAATGAGCGCACACATGGAATCTCCGTCGTTCACGGACATCTTCGCGGAGGAGGACGACGTCCGCGAGCACGAGCGCGAGGACACGGTCGCCGACGCGCGTCACGTGATCATCTCGGGGCACCGGTACACGCGCCGCCGCCAGGACACGAACCGCGCGAAGCGCGCCCGCCAGCAGGTGCGCGCGCTGCCGGGCGTGATCGCCGAGCGGGAATGGGTCGCGGTCTGGATCGAGCTGATCGACGCCAGCGTCTACACGCCCCCGGGCACGCCCCGGGCCGGCCGCATCCTGCGCGAGGCCTACGCCGACGCCTCGATCCGGCTGCCGGTGATCCGCGACCTCGGCCGGGCGCTCCTGCCCCACGCCGCCGCGTCGGTGGTTCACCGGCCGATGGCCGCGCCGGACGTCGTCGAGTCCGTACCCGCCTGATCTACGTCTTTCTGGGGTAGGGGTTCACCGGAACGCGGGCCCGGCGTACGCTCAGGATGTGCGAGCGCATGCCGATAGTGGAGGGATGAGCCCTCTCCGTCAGCGCGTGCGCGTCCTTGCGATCCTGGCCGTCGCCGTCCTCGCGCTCGCCGGCTGCGGCGGCTCGAGCGGCGGGGCCGAGAAGCCCGAGACAGCCCGCCCGGCCGCCCAGATCCTGCGCGACGTCCACACCGCCGTCGCCGCCGCGACCTCCGTGCACCTGAGCGGCCATGTCACGAGCACGACCCCGGTCACGCTCGACCTGCACCTCGACCGCACCGGCGGCAGCGGCTCAGTCTCGAGCAAGGACCTCGCCTTCCGGGTGACGCGGATCGGCAACGCGGCCTACTTCACCGGCTCCCAGGCGTTCTACCGCCACTTCACGGGCGCCGCCGGCATCGCGCTTCTGAACGGCAAGTGGCTGAAGGTGCCCGCGACGGACAGCCGCTTCGCCGCGTTCAGCCGGCTGACCGACATGAGCGCGCTCCTGGGACAGGTGCTCGCGCCGTCGGGATCGGTGGTGAAGGCCGGCACGCGCACGCTCGACGGCGTGCGGGTGGTCGGTCTGCGCGACACCACGCACCGGGGCACGCTCTACGTCGCGGCCACGGGCGCCCCCTACCCGGTCGAGGTCGTGACCGGCGGCGCCCATCCCGCGCTGGTCAAGTTCGACCACTGGAACCAGCGGATCACGCTTCGGGCGCCGTCGGCGCTCGTGCACCTGTGGCAGCTGCAGAAGCTCGCCACGGCCGCCTCCTGAGTCTAGGATCGCGCCGTGAACGGCGCCCGCAGCATCGTGGCGGCACTGATCCTCGTCCTCGTGGTCCTCGTCGCCGGCGGCCTCGGGGCCGGCATCGTCTACGCGCACATCGCCGGCCGCACCACGGCCGAGCCACCGCCCGGCGTAGATCTCCGAGCTACTCGTCGCGCAGGAACGACGGGATCTCGAGCGCGTCCGGCGGCATCGTGAACTGGCCCGTGTCGGCCGGCTCGGCGGGCCTGCGCGGCGCCGGCTCACGCCGTCCGCCCGCTGCGAACGCGGCCGCGGGGCGATCCGGGCTGTGCCGGTCAAAGCCGGTCGCGATGACCGTCACCCGCACCTGGTCGCCGAGCGCCTCGTCGATGACCGCGCCGAAGATGATGTTGGCGTCGCCGTCGGCGGCGCTGCCGATGATCTCGGCCGCCTCGTTCACCTCGAAGAGGCCCATGTCGGAGCCGCCGGTGATGTTCAGGAGGATGCCGGTGGCGCCCTCGACGGAGGCCTCCAGGAGCGGTGAGGAGATGGCGGCCTTCGCGGCCTCGGCCGCGCGATTCTCGCCGCCCGCGACGCCGATGCCCATGAGCGCCGACCCCGCCTGGCGCATGATCGTGCGCACGTCGGCGAAGTCGAGGTTGATCAGGCCGGGGACGGTGATCAGGTCGGTGATGCCCTGCACGCCCTGGCGGAGCACATCGTCGGCGATCCGGAACGCATCGACGATCGACGTCCGCTTCTCGACCACCTGCAGCAGGCGGTCGTTGGGGATGATGATCAGCGTGTCGACCTTGTCGCGCAGCTGGCGGATGCCGCCCTCGGCCTGGTCGGCCCGCTTGCGCCCCTCGAACCCGAACGGGCGCGTGACGACGCCGACGGTGAGCGCACCCAGCTCGCGGGCGATCTCGGCGATGACGGGCGCCGCGCCGGTGCCGGTGCCGCCGCCCTTGCCGGCGGTGACGAACACCATGTCGGCCCCCTTGAGGGCCTCCTTGAGCTCGTCGCGGCTCTCGGTGGCGGCCTCGAGGCCGATGGCCGGATCGGCCCCGGCCCCCAGCCCGCGGGTGATCTTCGAGCCGATGTGGATCTTCACATCGGCGTCGCACATCAGAAGCGCCTGGGCGTCCGTGTTGACGGCGATGAACTCGACCCCGCGCAGCCCCGCATCGACCATGCGGTTGACCGCGTTGGTGCCGCCGCCGCCGACGCCGACCACCTTGATGACGGCCAGATAGTTGCCGCTCGGATCTCTCATCGTGTCCTACCCCTAACCTGACCCTCTACTCGAGGGTTCGACTATGACTCGGCCAAACGCCCGTCCCGCGGGCACAGCGTAGCCAAGCTGCCGGTCGGGCGCAGATGGCAGACTAGCCCCTGCGACTCTCGCTGTCAAGCAGATGGTTAGGAGGGCTAAGTCTGTACCTCAACTTTAGCCTTATTTCTTGTAGCCGATGGCGGGCCGCGCGGGCGCCGACACGTCGACGTACGCGACCGAGCGCCGGATCGAGCTCCCCATCTTGCTGAGGACACGGGCGGCGACGCGCAGCTTGAGCGGCAGCCTGGTCGTGTCGCCGAGGCGGATGTGCAGGCCGTGGCCGAACACCGCCACCACTCCGGCCGGGTTCGAGACGACGCCCCTCAGGCGGGCGATGTCGCGCTCGAATCCGGCCGGCACCGTGTCGAGCACCACAAGCGCCGCGCGCATCTGGGCCGTGTCGATCGTGCGGCCGGCCACCGGCACCGGCCCGACCGGCAGGACGAACCGCGGCAGCACCGCCGGCGGCGTGGGTCAGCGAGCGCAGGACGCGGCCGTCGGCCGAGACCACATAGCGGGCCTTGCCGTCGCGGACGAACGCCGCGGCGCGCTCCTGGACGACGGTCACCGCGACGGTGTGCGGGAACGCCCGGTCGACGCGCGCCACGCGCACATCGGGCAGCCGCTCCAGGCGCGCGGCGAGCGACGAGGCGCTCACCTGCAGCAGGCTGTGGCCGGCGACGTCCCGGGCGACCGCCGCACGCACGAGCGCGTCGACCCGCGGGGTCGCGCCCGTGACCGTGACCTGCGATGCCGAGAACACCGACGAATGCTCGAGCGCCCAGTAGCCCGCCGGGACGAGCATGATCGCGAACACCCCCACGAGCACGGCCAGCCGGCGCTTGCCCTCGGTGCGGCGAAGCGCGCGCCGGCGCAGCACGAGAACAGGGTCGACGTGGGCCGCTGACATGTCCCTCCAGTTCGCCGGAGGCCGGGCGGATCCTGCCCGGTCAGTCCGGCGGCTCGAGGCCGATCGGGCCGAGCATCTGCACCTCGTGCTCGAGCTCGACCCCGTAGCGCTCGCGGGCGCGCCGGCGGGCCTCGCGCATCAGGCCGATCACGTCCGCAGACCGGGCGCCG
This sequence comes from uncultured Actinomycetes bacterium, assembly GCA_963813245.1. GTDB lineage: Bacteria > Actinomycetota > Thermoleophilia > Gaiellales > JAICJC01 > JAICJC01. Next base: position 221,233 of record CAWEYE010000006.1, on the reverse strand, counting down.
CCCACGTTCTCGATGAAGTTCGCGTGCACGGGCGAGATGCGGGCGCCGCCGAGCGTGAACCCCTTCAGGCCGCACGCCTCGAGCATCTGGCCCGCCCCGAGGCGCACCGTCCGGGTTCTTCCACACCGATCCGAACGTGCGCACCTTCGCCGGCTGGGCCTCGCGGCGGCGGCGCTGCATGTCGGCGACGGTCGCGCGGATGCGCTCGGGGTCGTCCGGCCGCAGCCGCAGCGCCACCTCGGCGACCACCTCGCCCGCGCCCACGTTCGAGTGCCGGTAGCTCATGTCGAGCGCCGCCGGGCCCGCCCCGGCGCTCGCCGCTCGCGCCGACCACCACGGCCGTTTCGAGGACGTCGCGCACCTCGCCGCCGTAGGCGCCCGCGTTCATGCGCACGGCTCCGCCGGCGGTGCCGGGGATCGCGCAGCCGAACTCGATCCCCGAGAGCCCCCACCCGGTCGCTCGCTTGACGATCGCGGCGAGCGTCGCCCCGCCGCCGCAGACGATGCGATCGCCGTCACGCTCGATCCGGGCCAGCTCGCCCACGAGCCGCAGCACCAGGCCGTCGTAGCCCTCGTCGGCCACGAGCAGGTTCGAGCCCAGCCCGACGACCGCGATCTCGAGGCCCTCTGCCGCCGCCCACCGCAGCACCTCCCGCAGCTCGGCCGCGGTCCCGGGGCGGCCCAGGAAGCGGGCCGGGCCGCCGGTGCCGACCGTGGTCAGCCGCGACACGGGATAGTCCGCCTCGACACTGGCCGGCGCCGTGCTCATTGCAGCAGCGCGTCTCCGACCCGGCGCACGTCGCCCGCACCCACCGTCAGCACGAGGTCGCCGGCCCGCATCCGCGCGCGCAGGTATCCGGCCGCGTCGGCGAGCTGCGGCATGTAGGCGAGCGGCATGCCGGGCCGGCGCTCGGACACGGCGTCGACGACGAGCTTCGCCGTGACCCCGGCGACGGGCCGCTCGCGGGCGGCGTAGATCTCGGTCACCACCACCTCGTCGGCGGCGGCGAGCGCGCCGCCGAAGGCGTGCGCCGACGCCGCGGTGCGCGAGTACAGGTGCGGCTGGAAGCACACCACCACCCGGGCCGGCGCATACGTGCGGGCGGCGTCGATCACCGCCGCCAGCTTGGCCGGGTTGTGGGCGTAGTCGTCGACGATCGTCGCGCCGGCGACCGAACCGCGCAGCTCGAACCGGCGGCCGACGCCCGTGAACTCGGCCAGGGCGGCGGCCGCGTCGGACGTGTTCGCGCCGGCGGCGGCCAGGGCGGCGAGCGCGCCGGCGGCGTTGCGAGCGTTGTGGGCGCCCGGCACCTTCAGGTGGACGTCGACCGGCGGCTCGCCGGGCACCGACAGCCAGAACTGCGGTCCCCTCCGGATGGCCGCGGAACCCGGTGATGTGCCAGTCGGCCCCGGGGTCGAACCCGAACCGCGTGACCGGCGCCGCGGCGGCCAGGGACACGCCGTCGCCGACCACGACGGCGCCGTCGGCGGGCACGTGCGCGACCCACTCGGCGAACAGCCGCTCGACCTCGGCGACCGAGGCGTAGCGGGCGTGGTGATCGAGGTCGATGTTCGTGACCACGGCCACCTGCGGGCGCAGGAGCGCGGCGCTTCCGTCGGACTCGTCGGCCTCGGCCACGAGCAGGTCGCCGCCGCCCGGGCCGGCGTTTCCGCCGAGCTGGGGGACGTCGCCGCCCACGAGCCAGGTCGGCTCGAGGCCGATGCGCTCGGCGGCGTAGGCGATCATGGCGGTGGTGGTGGTCTTGCCGTGCGCGCCGCCCACGCAGATCGAGCGCCGCTGCGCCACGAGCTCGGCCAGAAGCTCGCCGCGGTGCAGCACCCGCAGCCCGAGCTCGGCCGCGGCGGCCAGCTCGTCCAGCTCGTCGGGCACGGCCGAGGACACGACCACCTCCATGCCCGGGCTCGAGATGGGCGCGGTCGTGGCCGGCGCGGACGTCGATGCCGAACCGCGCGAGCCGGCGCGAGTACTCCGAGCCGTCCCGGTCGCAGCCGGACACGTCGGCGCCCCACGCGTAGGCGACGATCGCAAGCGCCGACATGCCCGCGCCGCCGATCCCGACCATGTGCAGCCTGCGATCGGCGAGCGTCATCGCGCCAGCGCCAGCAGCTCGGTGGCGATCCGCTCGCCGGCGTCGGGCCGCGCCAGCCGCCGGGCCGCCTCACCCATCCCCTGCAGCCGGGCGGGATCGGCCAGGAGCGCGTCCACCTCGGCCGCGAGCCGCACCGCCGTCAGCTCGGAGTCGGCGATGACGATGGCCGCGCCGCCGTCCGCGATGTGCTCGGCGTTGCGCGACTGGTGGTCGGCGGTGACGTTCGGCGACGGCACGAGGATGGCCGGCTTGCCGGCGGCGGCGATCTCGAACACCGAGCCGCCCGCGCGGGCCACCACCAGGTCGGCGGCGGCCAGGAGCGGCCCCAGCGCCGGCCGTGTACGGCAGCACCCGGTAGTGGGCGGCGGCCCGGCCCGACGACGAGTCGCGAACTCGCGCTCGCCGGTGATGTGCACGACCGTGAAGCCGGGGTCGTCGGCCGCCCAGGCCGCGGTCGCGGCCCGGTTCAGGGTGGTCGCGCCGAGGCTGCCGCCGAAGACGAGCACCATCCGCCGATCGGCGGGCAGGTCGAACTCGCGCCGGCCCTCCTCGGCGGTCGCGTCCAGCACCGCCCGCGGCACCGGCCGGCCGGTGAGCTGGTAGCGCGGCGGCCCCAGGTCGTCGATCGGGAACGACAGGAACACCCGCCGCGCGAACGGCGCCGCCATCCGGTTGGCCAGGCCCAGGTGAGCGTCGATCTCGAGCAGCGCCGCCGGGATCCGCTGCGCCGCCGCGGCGGCCAGCATCGGGCCGGCCACGTACCCGCCGCCGCCGAAGACGACGTCGGGGCGCACCTGGCGCAGGATGCGCGTGCACGACGATCGGTGCGAACGCGGCCAGCCCGAGCCCGCGCACGAGCCCGAGCGAGGGCTTCCGCGGCAGCCCGCTCACGTGGTAGGTGTGCAGCGGATAGCCGGCCGCCGGCACGAGCCGCGCCTCGATCCGCTCCGCCGTCCCGGCGAAGACGACATCGGCGCCCCTAGCCGTGAGCTCGGCGGCGACCGCCAGCGACGGTACGACGTGTCCGGCGGTTCCCCCCGCTGCGATCAGCACTCGCGGGCTGCGGCCGGGGTCGTTTGCGGCTGGCGGCGGTGTCATCGGCGGGCACGGCCTTCGTGCGGGCGACGCTGGCCCGCTCGCCGTCGGCGACGTTCAGGAGCGTCCCGATCAGGGTGAGGAACACGATCAGGCTCGATCCGCCTGAGCTTATCAAGCGGCAGCGGGACGCCCGTCAGGGGCAGGAACCCGAGCACGGCGCCGAGGTTCACGACCGCCTGGCCGGTGACCAGGCAGGTGATGCCGGTGGCGAGGAACTTGCCGAAGGGGTCGCGCGTGCGCATCGCGACGCGGAAGCCGAGCACCGCGAAGGCGGCGAACGCCAGCACCGTGACGAGGATCCCGATCAGCCCGAGCTCCTCGCCGATCACGGCGGCGATCATGTCGCTCGGCGCCTCGGGCAGGTAGCCGTTCTTGACGGTGCCCTGGCCGAGGCCCTTGCCCCAGATGCCGCCCGACCCCAGCGAGAGCAGGGCCTGCACGTTCTGGTATCCGCTGCCGCCCGCGTCCTGCCACGGATGCATGAACGCCAGCAGGCGCGCGTGCATGTAGGCGTTCTGCGAGATCACAAGAGCGGCGCCGGCGGACACGATCCCCGCCGTCCCGACGAGCAGCCGAAACGGCGTGCCGGCCACGATCAGGACGCCCGTCACCATCACCGCGATGGCGATGGTGGTGCCCAGGTCGGGCTCGAGCGCCACCAGGCCGCACACGACCAGCGCCACCGCGCCGACGGGGTTCACGAGCTCCTTGATCGACCGCGGCGGCCGCTTGCGGGCCGTCAGCACCGCCGCGCAGAAGACGACCATCGCGAGCTTGGCGAACTCCGACGGCTGCAGCGTCAGCGGGCCGGCGACGACCCAGCGCTCGGCGCCGTTGATGCGCACGCCGATCCCCGGCACCTTCACCATCACGAGGCCGGCCAGGGCGATCAGCATGAGGATCGGCGAGAGCAGCCGCCACCTGCGGTACCGGAACCGGGCGGCCCCGACCATGCAGGCGATCCCGAGCACGGCGTACGTGCCCTGGCGCAGAAGCGGCGAGAGCGGGTTCGAGCCGTTCACGACGGCGATCCCGCTCGAGGCGCTGTACACCATGATCAGGCCGAAGGCGACCAGGCCGAGCGTCAGGAGCAGCAGCAGGTGGTACTCGATCTGATGCGTGGTGCGGGATCGCCGCCGCCGGGGCGCGCGCCCCTCGGCAACGGCCCCGCTTCCCCCGGTCTGGTCGATCGCTCTCACACTGGCCAACAAGGCACCCCCAGGAACCCGGTGCTCCTCTTCGCCGCCAACTCGCCAAGCCCTGCACGGCCGTCGTAGTTCCCCGAAGGCAGGTTCCGGGAAAATGCCGATGCCCACGAGCGGCCGCCGGCGCGAGACTCCGGGGCAATACACCTCTCGCCAGGAGGCTCCCGATGGCCACGGCAGCGACCACCCGACCCGTGTTCGATGAGGCGGCGGAGCGCGCCCGGGGAGCGCCTCGCAGTGCGATCGTCGAGGCCCGCGCCGTCGAGAAGCGGTACGAGACCGGCGACCTGGCGGTGCAGGCCCTGCGCGGCGTCAGCTTCGCGGTCGCCCCCGGCGAGATGCTCGCCATCATGGGCCCGAGCGGGTCCGGCAAGACGACGCTCCTCAACTGCCTGTCCGGGCTCGACGCGATCGACGGCGGCGACGTGCTCATCGAGGGCGTGTCGCTCGGCTCGATGTCCGACGACGAGCGCACCGACTATCGCGCCCGGCGCATGGGATTCGTGTTCCAGTTCTACAACCTGATGCCCGTCCTGAGCGCGGTCGAGAACGTCGAGCTGCCACTGCTCGTCAGCCACGTACCGGCGGCCGAGGCGCGCGCCCGGGCGATGACCGCGCTCGAGATGGTCGGCCTCGGCGAGCGCGCGGCGCACGTCCCGGAGGAGCTCTCCGGCGGCCAGCGCCAGCGCTGCACGATCGCCCGCGCGCTCGTGAACGAGCCGGCGATCGTGTGGGCAGACGAGCCGACGGGCGATCTCGACAGCGAGAACGCCCACGAGATCATCCAGCTCATGCGCACGCTCAACCGCGAGCGCGGGCTGACGTTCCTGATCGTGACCCACGACATCGCCGTCGGCCGCTCGACCGACCGGATCGTGCGGATGGTCGACGGGCAGATCGTCGACGAGGAGCTTCTGGAGGTGGCCGAATGGTCGCGCGCGTGACACTGGCAGAGATCGATGCGGTGCGGATGAGCGTCGAGACGGCGGTCGACGTCTTCCGTGAGTCCGTCGTCCCGGCGCTGCGCGAGCAGCCCGGGTACGAGGGGGTCTACGTGCTGCTCTCGGACGCGGGCAAGGTGCTCGCCCTCACGTTCTGGGAGAGCGAGGAGGCGGCCGACGCCGGCATCGCCGGCAGCCGCAGCTTCTACGCCGAGCAGGTTGGCAAGTTCGTCACGCTCTACCGGTCGGCTCCGGGGCGGGAGATGTACGACGTCGTCGTCGCCGACGCACCCGTCGCCGCCGTCTGAGAGGAGGCTCCGGTCATGACCAAGCTCTTCGGCATTCCCATGGGCGGGCTCGAGGTGGCCCTCGTCGCCGCCCTGGCGGCCGCGTTCGGGGTGGTCGCCGCGCTCGCCGTACGCAACCGCATCTTCTTCCGGCTCGGCGTCCGCAACGCGCGCCGCCGTCCCGGCCGCAGCGCCCTCATCGTCGTCGGCCTGATGCTCGGCACGGCGATCATCACGGCGTCGCTCGCGACCGGCGACACCATGACCCGCACGGTGCGCTCGTCCGCCGTGACGTCGCTCGGGCAGACCGACGAGCTGATCGCGGCCCGTGGGGCGACGCCCGACATCCAGGCCGCCGCCGGCGCCGCCACCGGCGTGCGCTACTTCCCCGCGGCCGACGTCGTTGCGGTCAGGCGCGCCCTCGCCGGCTCCAGGCTGGTCGACGGCGTCGCGCCGGCGATCGTCGAGCCCGTCGGCGTCCAGGACATGACCAGCCGCCAGACCGAGCCGGCCATGACGATCTTCGCCAGCACCGCGCGCGGCATGCGCGGCTTCGGGCCGATCACCCGTGTGGGCGGCGGTGAGACGTCGCTCGCGGCACTGCGGGCGGGGTCGGTGTACCTGAACCGCGCCGCGGCCGACTCGCTGGGCGCCTCGCCCGGCGATTCGATCCGCGTCTTCGCCGGGCCCGCGCCGGCCGCGATGCGCGTGCAGGCGATCGTCGCCTACGACGGCACCGGCACCGACGGCGCCGCACTGCTCATGCCGTTGCACCGCGCGCAGCAGCTGTTCGGCCAGCCGGGCAAGGTCAAGTACGTGCTCGTGTCCAACCGCGGCGGGGTCATCTCCGGAGCCGCGCTGACGAACCAGGTCGTGCGGACGCTGCGGCCGGCGCTCGCCCCTCTGCACCTCCAGGCCAACAAGACGAAGGCCGACACCCTGAAGCTCGCCGACGCCACCGGCTCGGCGTTCGTGTCCATGTTCACCACGTTCGGGTCGTTCTCGATCGCCGCCGGGATCCTGCTGATCTTCCTGATCTTCATCATGCTCGCGGCCGAGCGCCGCGGCGAGCTCGGCATCGCCCGCGCCGTCGGCACGCGGCAGCGCAACCTCGTGCAGATGTTCCTGTTCGAGGGCGTCGCCTACGACGTGCTCGCGGCGGCCGTGGGCGCGCTCCTCGGGGTCGTCATCGCCTACCTGATGGTGCTGGTGATCGCCGGCGCGTTCGATCAAACGACCGGCTTCCACATCACCTACTCGGTGACGTCGCGCACGGTGATCGTCTCCTACGCGCTCGGCGTCCTGCTGACGTTCGCGGTCGTGACCGCATCGGCGTGGCGGGTGGCCCGGATGAACATCGTGACCGCCATCCGCAACCTGCCCGAGCCGTCGGCGCGTCAAGCAGCCGCGCAATCGCTGGCTGCTCGGGCTCGCCGGGATCGCGCTCGGGGGGCTGCTGATCGCGTCGGGCGTCAGCGCTAAGAATGCGATCACTCTCGGCTTCGGCGTCTCGCTGCTCGTCATCGGGCTCGTGCCCGTGTCCGAGCGGCTGGGCGTTCCCAGCCGCGCGGCGCGCACAGCGGCGGGGCTCGCGCTCGTGGCCTGGTTCGTGCTCCCGATGGGGCGCTGGCTCTTCGGCACCCTCAGCGTGAACTTCTCGATCTTCATCCTCTCCGGGATCATGATCGTGCTCGGCGCGAGCTGGACGCTCATGTACAACGCCAACCTCCTGCTGGCGGCGCTCACGCGGACGCTGGGCCGGATCCGCGTGCTCGCCCCGGTGCTGAAAATGTCGATGGCCTACCCGCTGCGCAACCGGTTCCGGACAGGCGTCACCCTCGCGATGTTCACCCTGGTCGTGTTCACGCTCGTGACCGGCGCGACGACGACCACATCGTTCGTGAACGGCGTGAACGACCTCGGCACCTATGGCGGCGGGTTCGACATCCGCGCGACCATCGCCCCGACGCGGCCGATCCCCGACATGCGGGCCGCCCTGCGGCAGGCGCCGGGCATCGACGCGGCCGACTTCCGGGTCGTCTCGGCGCAGTCGTTCACGCCGGTCAAGGTGCGCCAGGTCGGCGTCGCCGAGCACCCCAAGGACTACGCCGTCCGCGGGGTCGACGCGGCGTTCCTCACCCACACGACCTACGGCCTCTCCGCGCGCGCGTACGGGTACCGGTCCGACGCGCAGGTGTGGCGGGCGATGAAGAGCCACGACGGGCTGGCGGTCGTGGATCAGTCGCTCGTGCAGCGCAAGTCGAACTTCAACTTCGGAGCGGTGCCGGCGTTCCAGCTGAAAGGCTTCTACCTCGAGGACAAGCGCTTCGCACCGGTGTTCGTCGATGTCCGCGACCCGCAGACCGGCCGGCACGTGCGCCTGACGGTGATCGGCGTGCTCTCCGACACCGCTCCCCTCGAGATGGCCGGCATCGCCACCTCGCAGCGCACGCTCGGGTTCCTGTTCGGCGCGCGGGCCACCCCGACGGTGTACCTGTTCGGCCTGCGTCACGGCGTCGACGCGACGGCCACGGCGAAGCGGCTTGAGTCGGCCTTCCTCGCAAACGGCATGCAGGCCGACGCGATGTCGAAGCTCCTATCAAACGCCGTCGGCGCCTCGCTCACCTTCGACCGGCTGATCATGGCGTTCATGGGCCTCGGCCTCATCGTCGGCGTGACGGCGCTCGGCGTCATCACCGCCCGGGCGGTCGTCGAGCGGCGCCAGCAGATCGGCGTCCTGCGCGCGGTGGGATTCCGCAGGAGGATGGTGCAGTGGGCCTTCCTGCTCGAGTCGTCGTTCATCGCGCTCACGTCGATCGTGCTCGGCACCGTGCTCGGGCTCGCCGTCGCGTTCAACGTCATCCACGACACGCAGCAGCAGCCGGGCTGGAGCAACCTCAGCTTCGACCCGCCCTGGCTGACGCTCGCCATCGTCTACGTGCTCGTGTACGCGGTCGCGCTCGGGACGACCTACCTGCCCGCCCTGCGGGCCTCGCGCATCTACCCGGCCGAGGCGCTGCGCTATCAGTAAAGCCTGAACAGGTGCCTGGCACCCGACCGGGTGCCAGGCACCGCCTACCCGCGGGCCGCCGCCCGGGCGAGCTCGGCGAAGCGGGCGCCACGGTGCTCGTAGTCGCGGAACTGGTCGAAGCTCGCGCAGGCGGGCGAGAGCAGGACGGTGTCGCCCGGCCGCGCCGCCGCACCGGCGGCGGCGACGGCGGCCGCGAGCGTCTCGCAGCGCCGAAACCGCGCGCCGGCCTCCGTGAGGGCGGCGGCGAGCGCGTCCGCCGCCGCTCCGATCAGGTAGGCGCACTCGACGGGCCCGGCCGCCACGGCGGCGGCCAGGGCGGCGAACGACCCGCCCTTGAGCGATCCGCCCAGGATCAGATGGACGCCGTGATCGAACGCGGTCAGGGCCTTGATGGTGGCGTCGGGGTTGGTGGCCTTCGAGTCGTTCACCCACTCGACGCCCCCGGCCGCGGCCACCGGCTCGAGCCGGTGCGGCGGCGGCTGAAACTCCCGCAGCGCGGCGTCGATCGCCGTCCCGGCGACCCCCGCCGCGCGGGCTGCGGCGGCCGCGGCGAGCGCGTTCTCGAGGTTGTGCTCGCCCCGCAGCCGGGCGTGCTCCCAGTCGATCGTGCCCCGCTCGGCCGCCGTGAACCACACGCGCGCACCGACGCCGGGCAGCGCCGCGGCGCGCAACACCGCGTCGGCGCCGTTCAGGACGGCGGTGTCGCCCTCGCCCTGGTTCTCCAGGATGCGCAGCTTGCAGCGCGTGTACTCCGCGAGGCTCCCATGCCGGTCGAGGTGGTCGGGCGTCACGTTCAGGATCACCGCGACGCGGCAGCGCAACCGGTCGATGTCCTCGAGCTGGAAGCTCGAGAGCTCGCAGGCGATCCACGTCTGCGCCGACACCCGGCCGGCGAGCTCCGACAGCGGCCGGCCGACGTTGCCGGCCACCTCGCACTCGCAGCCGCCCGCGTGCAGCATCGCGCCGAGCAGGTGCGTGGTCGTCGTCTTGCCGTTCGTGCCCGTGACGCCGGCGATCGGGTTTTCCGGCAGCATCCGCGCCGCCAGCTCGACCTCGCTCCAGACCGGCACGCCCGCGGCCCGCGCCGCGGCCACCTGCGGCACCTCGCCCGGCACTCCCGGGCTCTTCACGAGCGCCGTCAGCCCCGCCACCGGGACGACCTCGGCCCCCAGCCGGTGCTGCGATCCCGAGCGCGTCGAGCCGCGTGATGTCGACATCGGTGCTCGTGTCGGTCGCGACCACCTCGGCGCCGGGCCACACGCGGGCGATGGCCTCGCAGGCCGCGAGGCCCGAGCGGCGCAGGCCGACCACCAGGTAGCGGCCGCTCACCGGTACTTGCTGAAGAACAGGTAGTAGAGGACGAAACCGCTCGCGCCGAAGATCGCCGCCGTGATCCAGAAGCGGACGATGATCTTGTTCTCGGTCCACTCCATCATCTCGAAGTGATGGTGCAGCGGGGCCATCAGCAGCACCCGTTTGCCGAACACCCGGAACGAGATCACCTGGATCGCGACCGACAGGGCCTCGATCACGAAGACGCCGCCGACGACGACGAGCAGGAACTCGGTCTTCGTGAAGATCGCAAGCGCCGCGAGGCCGCCGCCGAGGCCGAACGAGCCCGTGTCGCCCATGAACACGTCGGCCGGGTAGGCGTTGTACCAGAGGAAGCCCACGCATCCGCCGACGAGCGCGGCGGCGATGATCGCGAGGTCGAGCGCGCGCGGGTTGCCGAAGTAGACGCCGTGCACGGTGTGCCCCGGGTACACGCCGTTGTGGGCCAGGAACGCGACCACCATCATCGCGGCGTACGTCAGCGCGGCGATCGTGACCGTGCCCGCGGCCAGGCCGTCGAGGCCGTCGGTCAGGTTGACGGCGTTCGCCGCCCCGGCGACCACCAGGAAGATGAACACGTAGTAGGCCGGGCCGAGCCCGAGGTAGCGTGTTCAGGATCGGGATGTAGACGTCGGTCGAGAGGTGCTCGCGATGCGCCACGAGGCCGACCCCGGCGACCACGAGCGCGAGCAGCAGGAGCTTCCAGCGCCCGGAGAGGCCGAGCGAGCGCCGCCGCGTCAGCTTCAGGTAGTCGTCGACGAAGCCGATCGCCGCGCACGCGAGCGCCGTCCCGGCGACGGCCAGTCCCGGCCCGGTGTGCTCGGTGAAGATGACGAAGGCAAGCAGCGCGCACGCCAGCAGGCCGACGCCTCCCATCGTGGGCGTGCCCTGCTTGGACTGATGCCCCGCCGGCCCGTCCTCGCGGATGTTCTGGCCGAACTCGTTGCGGCGCAGGAACGCGATGAAGGCGGGCCCGGACACGATCCCGAGCAGCATCGCGACCACGCCGGCGGCCAGCACCAGCTTCACGTGAGCGCCTCCACGACCGTCTCGAGACCCGGCCGACCGGCTGGCCTTCACGAGCACCGCGTCGCCGGGGCGCAGCAGGTCGGCCAGCCCATCCAGCGCGGCCCCGGCATCGGCGTACCAGGCGCCGCCGTAGCCGCGGCTGAGCGGGCCGACGGCCACGATCGAGGTCGACGCCGAGCCGCTGCTGCCTCGCGGCCCACCTCGGCGTGCAGGCCGGGCGCGGCCGGGCCGAGCTCGGCCATCTCGCCCAGCACGGCGACGGTGCGGCGGCCGTCCGCCGCGGAGATCAGGTGGCGCAGCGCCGCCCGCATCGACACCGGGTTCGCGTTGTAGCAGTCGGCGATCACGAACCCGCCGCCCGCGACGGTCGATGCGCTCGCCGCGCCAGCGCGAGAACTCGACCTCGCCCGCGCCGGCCAGCAGGTCGGCGTCGCCGGGGTCGAGGCCCAGGCCGACGCAGGCCGCGACGGCGGCCGTGAGGTTCAGGCCGTTGTGGTGCTGATCGAAGTTCACCGGCACCGTGATCGTTCGACCGCCGAGCGCGATCTCCGCCCTGCCGGGGCGCGAAGCCGGCCAGGCGCACGTCGGCGCCGTCGGCCTCGCCGAACGTGATCACGCGCGCGCGGCACATCTCGAGATACGGCGCGAGCAGCGGCTCGGCGTGCGGGCACGACCGCCGTCTGGGCGGGGCCGAGCGGCTGCAGGATCTCGGCCTTCGCCTCGGCCACCGCCTCGACGGTGCCGACGAGCTCGAGGTGCACCGGGCCGACCGACGTGATCACCGCCACGTCGGGGCGGGCGATCTCGGCCAGGTAGGCCACCTGGCCCAGGCCGCGCATGCCGAGCTCGCAGACCACCGCCTCGGTGTCGGCGTCCACCCGGCACAGGGTCAGCGGCAGGCCGATCTCGGTGTTGAAGTTGGCGATGGCTTGCGACCGTGCGCAGGCGCCGCCGCAGGATCGCCCGCCAGGATGTCCTTCGTCGAGGTCTTCCCCGTCGAGCCGGTGACGCCGACCACGCGCGCGCGCCGAGCGGCGGCGCACCTCGGCCGCGATCTGGCCGAGGGCGATCAGGGGATCCGCCACCACGATCGACTGCGCGTCGGCGCCGGCGTCTCCCGGGGTGCCGGCGACGAGCACGGCCGCGGCCCCCGCCCGCAGCGCGTCGGCGGCGAAGCGGGCGCCGTCGGTGCGCGAGCCCGGCAGGGCGACGAACAGGTCGCCGGCCGCGACCGTGCGCGAGTCGATCGTGACGCCGGTGATGCGCGCCGCGCCGATGTGCGCCCGCCGCACACGGCGGCGACCTCGCCCGCGGTGAGCGCGATCATGCCGCCGGCAGCCCGGCGAGCGCTGCCCGCGCGACCGTGCGGTCGTCGAAGGGCAGCGTGCGGTCGGCGAACTGCTGGCCCTGCTCGTGCCCCTTGCCGGCAATCACGAGCACGTCGCCCTCGCGCGCCAGTGCCGACGGCGCGCTCGATCGCGGCGCGCCGGTCGGGCTCGGCCTCCATCGCGACGCCGTCCATGATCTCGGCGATGATCGCCTCCGGGTCCTCGCTGCGCGGGTTGTCCGACGTGACGATGGCGACGTCGGCCAGGCGCCGCGCGACCCGGCCCATCAACGGGCGCTTGCCGCGGTCGCGGTCGCCGCCGCAGCCGAACACGCAGATCAGCCGCCCCGCGGTGATCTCACGCGCCGAGTGCAGCACGTTCTCGAGCCCGTCCGGCGTGTGCGCGTAGTCGACGAGCACCGTGAAGGGCTGGCCCGCCTCGACCGCCTCGAACCGCCCGGGGACGCCCTGCACCGACGCGATCCCGGCCCGGACGGCCGCGTGCGGCAGCTCCAGAAGCTCCGCGAGCGCCACCGCGCAGAGCACGTTCTCGACGTTGAAGCCGCCCCGCAGGCGCACGTCCAGCGGCAGCGGGCCGCGCGGCGTCGGAGACGATCAGCCCGATCGCCCCGCCCGCGCCGATCTCGACCGCGTGCGGGCGCACGTCGGCGTCGGCGTCGGGCGCGCGCGCGTAGGTGAGCACCGGCCCCCCGGCCATTCGCCGCCAGCCGGCGGCCGTACGGGATCGCCGACGTTGATCGCGCCCGGGGCGGCCTCGGGAACAGGCGCGCCTTGGCGGCGAAGTAGTGCTCCATGTCGGGGTGGAAGTCGAGGTGATCCTGGGTCAGGTTGGTGAACCCGGCGGCGGCGAAGCGCACCCCGTCGACGCGGTCGAGCTCGAGCGCGTGCGACGACACCTCCATCGCGCAGGCGCGGTCGCCGGCGTCGACCATCCGCCGCAGGATCGCCTGCAGGTCGACGCTCTCCGGCGTCGTGCGCGCGACGGGCTCGACCACGCCGCCGACCCGCGACTCGACCGTGCCGAGCATCCCGGCCGATCCCAGCGCCGCCTGCAGGACGGCGTGCATGAGGAAGACCGTGGTGGTCTTGCCGTTCGTGCCCGTGATGCCGACGACGGTGAGCTCGCCGCTCGGATGCCCGAAGAAGGCGTCCGCGGCCGCCGCCATCGCCCGGCGCGCCGAGTCGACCTCGAGCTGCGGCACGTCCACGTCCAGCCGCCGCTCGACGACGAGCGCCGCCGCCCCGTTCGCGACGGCCCGGCCGGCGAAGTCGTGGCCGTCGGCCGTGAACCCGGGCACGCACACGTGCAGCGCGCCGGGCCGGACGGCCTCGGCGCGGTAGGTGACGGCGGTGATGTCGACCTCGGCGCGCCCGTGCACGACACGCGGGCCGACGGCCTCGATCAGCGTCGACAGCTGCATCCCGGGAGCGTAGTGAGCTAGCTGACCGGACGGTCGGGCTTGATACCCGCGTGGTTGGCGTACCACGAGCCGATCTGCTCGAACGCGGGCGCCGCGACGTCGCCGCCGAAGTGGCTCGTCTTGGGCGAGTCGACCACGATCATGATCTCGACCTGCGGGTTCTCCGCCGGCAGGAACCCGATGAAGGACGCGTCGTACTGGTTCGAGTAGCCGCCCTGGCCGTTCGGCTTCTGGGCGGTGCCGGTCTTGCCGGCGACGTTGTAGCCGGGGATGGTGGCGTGGACGCCCGTGCCGCCGTCCACGACGCCCTCGAGCATCGAGACGAGCTCGCTGTCGATGTCGGGCGCGAGCACGCGCCGGTGCCACATCCGCTTGGGCCGCTCGCCCTGGATCCGGGCCACGAGGTGCGGCTGCACCATGACGCCGCCGTTTGCGATCGCCTGGTACATCGACGCCATCTGCATGGCGCTCACGCCGATCCCCTGCCCGATCGGGATGGTGCCGATCGACGACGTCGTCCAGGAGCGGCCCGGCAGCACGATCCCGCTGGCCTCGCCGGGGAAGCGCAGCGCCGTCTGCCGGCCGAACCCGTACCGGCGGATCCACCGCATCAGGTCGGGCTTGCCCACCATCTGTGCGATCTCGTCGGTGCCGATGTTGGACGAGATCTTGAGGATGTGGCGCACCGTGATGTCCCACGGCTTGTGGGGGATGTCGTCGTGGATCACCTTGTTGCCGAAGGCGAGATGGTCGGGGACGTTGTGCAGCACCTCGCCGGGCCAGACCACATTGGAGGTGAGCGCGGCCGAGAAGGTCACCACCTTGAACGTCGAGCCGGGCTCGTACACGGTCTGCACGGCCTGGTTTCGCCACAGCTTCGAGTTCTTGGCCAGGTGGGCCTTGTTGTTGTCGTAGCCGGGGGCCGTGGCCATCGCGATCACGGCGCCCGTGCGCGGGTCCATCACGATCCCGGTGGCCCAGGCCGCGCTCGTGTTCTTGACGGTCTGGGCGAGCACGTCCTGGACCTTGCTCTGCACGGCGGCGCTCAGCGTCAGGGTGACGTTGCGGCCGTTCTGCGGCTTGCGCACGTTCACGGTGTCGAGCACCGTGCCGCTCGGGTCGGTGACGGTGATCTGCTTGCCGGGGCGGCCGGCCAGCACCGGGTTCAGCTGGTGCTCGAGCCCGGCGCCCTCGCCCGCGCCGGCGTTGCCCTCGATGCCGGTGAAGCCGAGCACCTGCGAGGCCACGGAGCCGTCGGGGTACCAGCGCTGCAGCTCGGGGACGGTCGAGATGCCGGGCAGGTGGTGGCGCATGACCCGCGCGGCGACGTCGGTCGGGAGCTGGCGGATCACGTATCCGCCCTGGCGCAGCGACTGCTCGATCGCCGCCACCGCGGGCTTCCACGCCGGGTTCGGCCGCAGCTTGATGCGATGGTGGTGATGCCCGTGGTGCTTCTTCTGCTGATGGCGGCCGACGCGGCGGTTGGGGCGCATGCCGATCGCCCGCGCGATCGTGGCCGCCGTGAGCTTCGGGTTGCGGATCTGCTTCGGGTTCGACACGATCGTGCGCGACGGCTGCGTCTGGGCCAGGGTCTGGCCGTCGGCGCTCATGATCGATCCGCGCAGGCCGATCAGCGTCGTCTCGCCGCGCTGCTGCCGCACGGCCTTGCTCGCGAGCGAGGCCGCGTCGACGCCCTGGATCTGGACGGCGCGGGCGACGACCACCACGAACGCCGCCAGCGACACCGCGAGCATCAGCCGCAGGCGGTGATCGGCCATCCGCTTGCCGGGCGGCTGCCGTTTCACGGGCGCGTGACCGTGGGCTGGGCGGGGCGCAGGCCGACGTACTTGGTCGTGTTCGGGTCGGCCGGGTGCATGCCGAGCTTGGCGGCGGCGGCACCGATCGCGACCGGCGAGGACAGGCTCGTGACCCGGTTTCGCAGGAGCTGGTTCTGGTCGCTCAGCTGGCGGGCATGCGCCTGCAGGCGGTTGACGTCGATGCTGTCGCGCAGGGCGGCGACGTTCAGCGCGACGATGCCGCCGAAGAGCATGGCGAGCACGACCACCCAGACGGCGCCGCCCGCACTCAGCCGGCGGGGCCGGACGCGCCGTGCGCGCCGGGGGACGGCCTGCGGAGCGGGCGGCTCCTGGGCGCGGCGCGGGCGCGCGGGCGCGCGGGCCGGGAGGGCCAGGCTCACGGCGCCGGCGTCCTCTCGGCGGCGCGCAGCCGGGCCGACGACGAGCGCGGGTTCGTGCAGCGCTCGTCGACCGTGGCGACGACGGCGCGCCTGGTCAGCGAGCGCAGGCGCGGCTGATGGCCGCACACGCACACCGGGAAGTCGGGCGGGCAGGTGCAGCCGCGGGCCTCGTCGCGGATGAACTGCTTCGCGATCCGGTCCTCCAGCGAGTGGAAGCTGATGACGGCCAGCCGGCCGCCCGGGGCGAGCAGCTCGACGGCCGACTCGAGGCCCTCGCGCAGCGACTCGAGCTCGCCGTTGGTCGCGATCCGCAGCGCCTGGAACACGCGCCGGGCGGGATGCCCCTGGCCGAAGCGGGCGGGCGTCGGGATCGCCGCCTTGATCACCTCGACCAGGTCGCCGCTGCGCTCGAACGGCGTGACCGCCCGGCGGCGGCCGATCGCGCGGGCGATCTGGAAGGCGTAGCGCTCCTCGCCGAACGTGCGCAGGACGCCCGCCAGGTCGCGCTCGTCCCAGGTGTTCACGATGTCGGCGGCCGTCAGCTCGGCGCCGGCGTCCATGCGCATGTCGAGCGGCGCGTCGCTGGCATAGCTGAAGCCGCGGTGGGGGCGGTCGATCTGCATCGACGACACGCCCAGGTCCATCAGGATCGCCTGCACGCGGGCGCCGCTCGCGGCCATGTTGCGCAGCACGAGGGCGAAGTCGCCGTGCACGAAGCGGGTCTCGCTGGTGGCGGCGGCGGCGAAGCGGTCGTAGAACGGCTCGGCCTCGCGGTCGCGGTCGACGGCGACGTAGGTGCCGCCGCCGCGCAGGTACGGCTCGAGCACGGCCGCGTGCCCGCCCGCGCCGAAGGTGCAGTCGACGATCGTGTCCCCGGGGCGGGGCTCGAGCAGGTCGGCCACCTCCGCCGCCATGACCGGGACGTGCTCCATCACCGCGCTACTGCTGTGAGAGAGATTCGGCAACATCCTCAATGCTCCCCTCGGATTCGGCCTGCATCCTGCGCCAGGTGGCCAGGTCCCAGATCTCCAGCATGTCGCGCAGCCCCGCCACGACGATGTCTCGCTCGAGGCCGGCGTGCGCCAGCTGCGCGGGCGGCAGCATCACCCGTCCCTGACGGTCGAGCTCGGTCTCCCACGCTCCAGCGTACAGATGCCGGCCCATCGCCCTGGCCTGGCGGCTCAGCGGCGAGAGCGCCCCGAGCTGCCCGTCCACGAACTTCTCGAAGCCGTCCAGCGTGTACACCGAGAGGCACCTGTCGACCCCCTTCGCGACGATCACGCCGTCGGCGAAGTGCGGCCGCAGCTTCGCCGGGAGCGTTACGCGGTTCTTCGCATCGAGCTTTTGGACAGATTCGCCGAGCAGCACGGGTAAGGCCTCCCATTCCGCCCCACAATACCCCACTTCACACCACTTTGCAACGCCGTCGGACCACTTTTGCGGAGAACAGGACCCGGCGGCCGATGCCCGTCGACGCGGGTGCTCGCCCTCCGCTGGCGGAAAATCCTTACAAAAACGCCTGCTCTTGCGGCTGATCGCGGGTGGTAAAGTCCCGCGCCATGTCGAGCCTGCCCACGCAGCGGCCCCGGCGCCGGCTCGCCCCGGTCGTGGCCGCGGTCTCGCTGGTCGCACTCCTGGTCGCGCTCGGCACCCCCGCCGCCGCCGGCGCCGACTCGATCGCCTCCAAGCGCGCGCAGGCCGCCGCGGCCGAGGGGCAGCTGAACGCCCTCTACGCGCAGGAGGACGCGGCGGTGAACGCGTACGACCGCGCCCAGTCCAAGCTCTCGGGCGTCAAGCGCCGGATCGCTGCCAACAGGCTCATGCTCAAGATCGCGCGGGCCAACCTGCGGGCGGCCCGCGCCCAGCTGGCCGAGCTCGTCGTCGCGGACTACAAGGGCGACGACCCCAACGCCGCGATGTACGTGCTCGGCGCCCAGTCGTTCTCGGACCTCGTGAACCGCATCGACGTGATGAACCGCTCGTCTCGCAGCCAGTCCTCGCTGCTGCGCAGCGTCACGTCCGCCGAGCGCCAGGTCAAGCGCCGCCAGGCGATCCTGCACGTCGAGGCCGTGCAGGCCCGCAAGCTCGTCGGCCGCACCCAGGCGGCGAAGGCGAGGGTGCAGGGCCTGATCTCGAGCCAGCAGTCGCTGATCGCCGGCCTGAACGCGCAGATCCGAAACCTCGTCCAGCAGCGTAAGGCCCGGCTCGCCCGGGAGGCAGCGGCACGCGCCGCCGCAGCAGCGGCCGCAGCAGCCGCGGCCCAGCAGGCTTCGCAGGGCACCTCGACGGGCCCCGCCCCGATCCTTCCGCCGACCGGCCCGGTCCCGCCCGCGAGCTCGGTCGGCGCGCAGGCAGTGCAGATCGCGATGGGCGAGCTCGGCGTACCGTACGTGTGGGGCGGCGCAAGCCCGGCGGGCTTTGACTGCTCCGGCCTGACGATGTGGGTCTACGCCCAGCTCGGCATCCACCTCGACCACTTCACCGGCTCGCAGTGGAACGCCGGCCCGCACGTCGCCCGCGACCAGCTCGCCCCCGGCGACCTCGTGTTCTTCGAGCCCGGCATCGGCCACGTGGGCATCTACATCGGCAACAACGACTTCATCGAAGCCCCGCACACCGGCGCCTTCGTCCAGATCTCGAGCCTGAGCAACGCGTGGTACGCCGCCGAGTATCAGGGCGCCGTGCGCGTCACCGGCTGAATCCGGACGCCCCCGCGCGTGGACGGTTAGGGGTATTCACCCGGGCCACACAGGGGTAGTATTTGGATGCCGTCATTGCCACTACGAGTGTGTGCCCTCCGGCTGGAGGCGTAGAGTGATGGCGGCAGAGAGTCGTCGGCGGTTGGGGTCACCGACCGGTGAAAACGAGTGCGGTGCCAATCCGCAACCAACACCGATGGCGTAAAGAAGGCGTCAGGCGGGGAATACCGTGTGTGCGGCGAACGTTATGCAGACACGAATCCAAAGGGAACTCGGGAGTCTTGAGGAGTTGATGAGGAATGACTGACCAGCTCGTCATCGAGCCGGAAGCACGGCTCTTGGTGGAGCTTGGACAGGAACGGGGGCTTGTCTACGAGGACGAGCTGGCCGGTCTCGCGCTCGAGCTTGACCTCGAGGCCGACGACGTGCAGGCGCTGCGCGACGAGCTGGCACAGCTCGGCGTCGACATCGTCGATCCGCCGGCGCCGGAAGAGCGCATCGAGGTCGTCGAGGTCGAGATCGCGACCACCAACAGCCTCGACCTGTTCCTGCGGCAGGCGGGCCGCTATCCGCTGCTGACGAAGGACGAAGAGGTCATGCTGGCCAAGCGGATCGAGGCCGGCGACCCCGTCGCCAAGCGCCGCATGATCGAGTCCAACCTGCGTCTGGTGGTGTCGATCGCCAAGCAGTACCGCGGGCAGGGCGTGCCCTTCCTCGATCTCATCCAGGAGGGCGTGCTGGGGCTGAACCGCGCGGTCGAGAAGTTCGACTGGCGGCGCGACCTCAAGTTCTCGACCTACGCGACCTGGTGGATCCGCCAGGCCGTGCAGCGCTCGATCGCAAACAGCGGCCGCACCATCCGCCTGCCGGTGCACGTGTCCGACCGCCTGCGGGCGATCGAGCGGGCGCGCCGGTCGCTCGAGGCGAGCCTGGGGCGCGAGCCGTCCGAGGACGAGATCGCCCGTGCCGCCGAGCTGACCTCGGACGCGGTGTCCGAGACGCTCGGCCTCGCCCGCAAGACCGTCTCGCTGCACGAGCCGGTCGGCGAGGACGGCGACTCCGAGCTCGGCGACATGATCGCCGACCCCGACGCGGGCAACCCCGAGGAGCTGGCCGAGACGCATCTGCGTCACGAGCGGCTCCGCGAGGGGCTGGCCCGGCTGGGCGAGCGCAAGCGCCTGATCCTGGAGCTGCGCTTCGGCCTCGACGGTCAGGACCCGCGCAATCTCGAAGAGATCGGCCGCATCGTGGGGCTCACCCGCGAGCGCGTCCGCCAGCTCGAGGCCGAGGCGCTGCGCGAGCTCGCGGCGTCGGCCGACATGCAGCCGCTCCGCGCGGCGTAGACCATTGCAAAACCAGGGGCCTGGCCCCGCGGAAGCGGGGCCAGGCCCCGTTTGCGTTCTGGGGACTGTCCCCCTGGGGACTGTCCCCGCTTCTCCGGCTACCCCAGACTGTGCGGCACAGCGTGCTTCCACGCCACGCCGTCCGCGCGGGCGCGCACCCGCCGCACGACCTCGAGGTCGACGCCCGTGCGCTCCGCCGCCGCCTCGGGCGTCATGCCCAGGTCGAACATCGCGACGAGCGCCCGGTCGGCATCGCGATACGTGAAGCCGAGCTCGTCCTCGTCGGTCTGCCCGCCCCACAGGCCGGCCGTGGGGTGCTTGTCGAGCACCGCCTGGGGCTGCCCCAGCACGCGCGCCGCCGCCCGCACCTCGGTCTTGTAGAGGTCGGTGATCGGCTCGATGTCGGATGCCGCGTCGCCGAACCGGGTGAAGTAGCCGAGCAGGTTCTCGGTGCGGTTCTCGGTGCCGAGGACGAGCGCGTGCAGCTCCTGGGCGAGGTCGTAGATCACGATCATGCGCGCCCGGGCGCTGGCGTTGCCCTCGCGGATGGCCGACTGCGGGAGCGTCGGGCGCATCGCTCCGAGCGCCTCGATCACCGGATCGATCGCCACCGTCAGCACGTTCTCATCGGGCAGCCCGGCGGCCCGCGCCGATGCGCCGGCGTCGTCGATGTGCACCTGCTCGGTGTGCCGTGAGGGCAGGCGCACGGCCACGACGTGCTCCGGGCCGAGCGCGCGGGCGGCGAGCGCCATCGCCACGGCCGAGTCGATGCCGCCCGAGAGGCCGAGCACGGCCTTGCCGCGTCCGGCCGCGTGCATCACCTCGCGCAGCCGCTGCGCCTTGCGCTCGAGGACGGGCTCGAGGGCGGACTCATCGCGCAGGAGCACCACCTTGTCGAGCTGCCCGCCGGCGGCCGCCACCTCGGCGAGCGCCCGCGCGCCGTCGCCGGGCTGCACGTCGACGGCGGCGACGGCGTCGGTGAGCACGGTGGTCAGGAAGCCCTCGCGCACGGCATCGAGCGCCGTCGCCCGCACGCAGTAGTCCGACGCGACGCCGGTCACGAGCACGTGCTCGACGCCCCGGTCGCGTAGGTAGCCGGCGAGGTCGGTGCCGTCGAAGCCGGAGTAGGCCTCGCGATCGCGGTCGCCGCCCTTGTCCTGGATGCGGTCGAAGAGCATGTCGGCGACCGAGGCGTGCAGCTCGGCGCCGGGCGTGCCGGCCACGCAGTGCGCCGGCCACAGCCCGCCCTGGGCGGTGAACGAGCAGTGGTCGGGCGGGTGCCTGTCGCGGGTGGCGACGATGGTGCCGGCCCGGCGGGCGGCCTCGGCGATCGCTGGGGCGAGCGTGTCTGCGCCGGCGACGCCGAGCGCGCCTCCGGGGCAGAAGTCGTTCTGCATGTCGACCACGAGCAGGGCGGTGGCCGGGTCGGAGCGGGTCATGACATCTCCTCCTCGAGCGCGGACAGCCGGGGCGAGAGCCGCGGCGGAGTCGGTTTCGGATCACGCAGCGCCCGCAGGCGCTCGGGCAGAGCGGCGAGTCTGCGCCGCGGCGTGCCGGCGCACGTCCTCGAGCGGCGGCAGCGGCGCCACCAGGCGGCCGGCGCGGATGACGGGCTGGAGCAGGCGCTCGCCGGGCAGGTCCTCGTCGGCGAGGCCGATCGTGTCGCCCGTATCGGTGCGGAACACCTGGTGGCGGCCGGGCAGGTTCGACTTCGTCCCCGCCGCCTTCATCACCGGATGGCCGGCGCTCCAGACGAGCTTGTAGACGCCGCCGAGCGCGGGCGCGTCGCTGGACGTCGTGAGCGCCGTGCCGACGCCGAAGCCGTCGATCGGCGCCCCGGCGGCGAGCAGTTCGGCGATCCGGTACTCGTCGAGGTCGCCGGAGCAGACGATCCGGGTGGCCGCGCAGCCGCCCGCGTCGAGGATCGCCCGCACCGCGACCGTGACCTCGCCGAGATCGCCCGAGTCGAGCCGCACGGCCTGCGGCACGACCCCCGTCAGCCCGGCGGCGTCGCACGCCGCGCGCGCGCCCCGCGAGGGCGTCGTGGGTGTCGATCAGAAGCGTCGAGCGGTCGGGGTGGTCGCGCAGGAACGCGCAGAAGGCGTCGACGTCGGTGGGGAACGCGAGCACGTAGCTGTGGGCCATCGTGCCGGACGTGGGGATGCCCCACTGCGTAGCCGGCGGCGACCGTGGCGGTGGCCGTGCAGCCGCCGATGTACGCGGAGCGGGCGGCGAGCAGGCCGGCGTCGGCGCCGTGGGCGCGGCGGAAGCCGAAGTCGACCACCGGGCGGCCCGCGGCGGCGGCCACGATCCGGGCGGCCTTGGTCGCGATCATCGTCTGGAAGTTCACCTGGTTCAGCAGGAACGTCTCGGCCAGCTGGCAGGCCATCCGTCCGCCTTCGACGCGCAGCGAGCGGCTCGCCGGCGTGCACGACCGTGCCCTCGGCCACCGCGTCGACGTCGCCCTCGAAGCGCAGGCCCGCCAGATGCCGCAGCAGCGGCTCGCTGCAGGTGTGCGACCGGCGCAGGTAGCCGAGCGCGTCCGCGCCGAACCGCAGGCCGGTCAGGTACTCGCAGACGCGCTCGAGACCGGCGGCGACCAGGTAGCCGCGCTCGCGGCGGCAGCGTGCGCACGAAGAGCTCGAACGCGACCGGCTCGATCGGCCAGGCCCTGGGCGAGGTAGGAGTCGGCCATCGCCAGCTCGTACTCGTCGGTCAGAAGCTCGACTGGCGGCCAGGTGATCACGTCGACCGCCGGTAGCGGGCGCTCTGGGCCAGGATCAGCGGCCGCCGGTCGGCGAACCGGTAGAGCGTGGCCGGCCGCCCGCCCGTGGGCCGCTCGCCGGCCTCGGCCAGCACGCCCCACCCGAGCGCGATGCGGCGGAAGTTGTTCGGCTCGAAGGCGCGGCCGATGCCCGCCTCGTACACGCGCCGCAGCTCCGACATCGTGAACGCCTCGGGCAGCAGGCTCCAGGCCACGTTCTGGTACTCGAGCTTGTAGGCCAGGCGCCGGCGGGCGTAGGCGAGGATGCGGTCGTGGTCGAACGCGAGCACGCCGCCCCGCCTCGATCTCGCGCAGCAGCGGCTCGAGCGGCCGCCACACCGCCTCGCGCGCATCCGAGCCCGGCCGCAGCGCGCACCTTGCCGCCGTCGACCAGGGCCAGGTAGCAGCACGAGATCACGCGGCCGCGCGGATCGCGGTCGACGTCCGAGAAGGTGCGCCAGCTGCTCCATGAACATGTCGGCCACGCCGGTCTCCTCGCGCAGCTCGCGCTCGGCCGCCTCCTCGAGCGTCTCCCCCGCGTCCAGCAGGCCGCCCGGCAGCGCCCAGTAGCTCTGGTAGGGCTCGTAGCGGCGCCGGACGAGCAGCACGTTCATGGCGCCGTCCAGGAAGGCGAAGACGGCCACGTCGGCCGCGACCCGCGGGTGTTTCGGCAAGGGCCACTTATAGACCTCGTGACTACGTTAGCACGAGGGCGAGATCAGCACGTGCGCAGGCTGGTGTAGAACTCGCGCGCCGCCTTGCCCTGCTCGCGCGGGCCGAGGCCGGACTCCTTCTCGCCGCCGAACGGCGTGTGCAGATCGACGCCCGACGTCGGCTGGTTGATCCGCACGAGGCCGGTGTCGAGCCGGCCGGCGAGATCGATCACGCGGTCGAGATCGCGCGTGAAGACGGCGGTCACGAGGCCGTGCCGGACGCCGTTTGCGAGCGTCGACGGCGGCGTCGGAGTCGTCCGCGCGCATGACGCGCGCAGACCGGCGCGAACACCTCCTCCTGGGCGAGCTCGGCCGAGGCGTCGGCGACCTCGACGAGCGTCGGCGCCAGGTAGTTTCCGGGCGCGGCCAGGGCGGCGCCGCCGGCGAGCAGCCGCCCGCCCGCCTGCACCCCACGCGCGACCGCCGCCGCGGCGTCGTCGCGGGCCTCGGCCGAGATCAGCGGCCCCACCCGGCAGGCGTCGTCGGCCGGATCCTCGATGCGCAGCCCGGCGACCGCAGCCGCCAGCGCCTCGCGCATCGGGTCGAGGCACGGGCGCGGCGCAGATCACGCGGCTCGTGGCGGTGCACTTCTGGCCGGCGTAGCCCATCGCCGCGACGGCGATCGTCGCGGCGGCAAACTCGATGTCGGCGTCGGCGAGCACGATCGAGGCGTTCTGGCCGCCCATCTCGCACTGCGCGGACGCGCCCCGCTCGGCGGCCATCCGCGCCACCGCCCGCCCGGTCTCGACGGAACCCGTGAACGACACCGCCGCCACCCCCGCGTGCCCGACGAGCGCCGCGCCGGCGTCGCCGCGCCCCTGCACGATCTGCAACGCCCCGTCCGGCAGCTCGGGTGCCACGCACTCGTACAGGGCCTCGGCGCAGGCGGGCGCGAACGACGACGGCTTCCAGACGCACACGTTGCCGTAGGCGAGCGCCGGCGCGAGCTTCCAGGCCGGGATCGCGACGGGGAAGTTCCAGGGCGTGATCAGCGCGACGACGCCGCGCGGCCGCCGGCGTGAGAAGAGCAGCGAGCGGCCGTCGGCCGACGGGTAGGTGTCGCCGTCGGGGTCGAGCGCCGCCTGGGCCTGGTAGCGCAGGATCGCGGCCGTGCGGGCGACCTCGCCCCGGGCCTCGAAGATCGGCTTTCCGACCTCCCTGCGGATGAGATCGGCGAGGCCGCCCGCGGCCGCCTCGACCCGGGCCGCCGCCCGGTTCAGGGCATCCGCCCGGGCCTGCCCCGGCAGCGCTGCGTACCCGGCCTGGGCGGATCGGGCCGCGGTCACGGCGCGGTCGACGTCGATGCCTCCGCCGGGCGCGAACACGCCGACCTCGTCGGCCGGATCGGCGGGGTTGCGGCTGACGATGTCGGCCGAGGCTGCGGTGGTGCCCATCGGGCGGGCTACTTGCTCACGTAGATGACCAGCACGAGCGCCAACAAGAGCATGGCGACCATCGCGAGCACCCACCAGCGCGACGTCGAAGTCGGAGGGCTCGTCATGGGCGCGGATATTACCGCGCCGGGGAGCCGGAGTCCGCCTGCACCGCCAGCGCCTCCCCCACCAGGACGACGGCGAAGAGCAGCACGCTGATCGCGTGCACGACGGTGCACCACAGGCAGATGGCGTCGATCTGGAAGAGCTCGGCGTAGACGAGCCGCACCACCATGAGGACGCCGGCCACCGCCAGGCCGATCCGGGCGTAGCGCACGGCGGGCTCCCCCGACCGCCACGCCGCGGGCAGGCACAGCACCGCGAAGACGACGAAGAAGGCGACACCCAGCACCGCCACGGGCACGCCGGCGATGAACGACTGCGGGCTCGTCGTCACCTTCTGGCAGTCGATCACCCCCGAGGCCGAGCACGCCAGCCGCACGCTGGTCGTGTAGTGCGTGATCGTGAGGTAGGTCGACACCGCGAGGCCGCCCGCGACCAGGGCCAGCGAGAGGGGCGCGACCCATGCGGGCACCGACCGCGCCTGCGGCCGCACACGCGTCGCGGGCGCCGCGGTCACGACGGCAGGTGCTTCGCGGCCGCCACCACGCCGGACGACGAGCACACGCTTGCCGGCTGGCCGCCCGTCTGCTTGCAGATCGCCGCGGTCATCAGGTTGGAGGCGCCGATCACCGAGTGGCCGATCTCGCTCGAGGGGTCACGCGCCGCGGCCGCGATCTGGCTCATCGTCAGGCCGGCCAGGAGCTGGGCGTCGTAGGTCGCGCCGTTGATCCCGTAGCGGCCGAAGTAGATGAACGGGATCGTCCCCTTCGGGTCGTTGCCCTTCACGCAGGCCGCGCTCGAGCGGCGTGGGCGACTCGATCGGCTGGTACTGCCCGTTCACCGGGCGGTTGCCGTAGAGCTCGACCGTGCGCAGCGTGATGTAGGGGCTCGAGTACGAGCTGGGATGGAACGAGAACGTGGCCGTGTTCGGGAAGACGTCGTTCGTGGCCGAGTGGGTCGCGCCGATCGTCTTGAAGCTGCCGAAGCGCTCGAGCGCGGCCACGAGCGGCCAGCGCTCGGCGGCGCAGAACGGGCAGTAGTCGGCGCCGACGTAGACCACGAGCGGCTTGCCGCCCAGGGTCTTGGCAGGCCCCGCGATCCGGCTTGGCGCGGCCACGCCGTTGTTCGCGCTGACGTACCCGACCTGGTCGAAGGCGGCGGCCGGGATGGTCGCGATGTTCTTGAGGACGGCCGTGGGCGCAAGCCCGCTGCGACCGGCCGGGGTGGGCGAGGAGTCGCTCTGGGCGAGCTTTGCGATCACGAGCGCGGCGATGACGGCGAGCAGGCCGAGGACTCCGCCGATGGCCATCAGCAGCGGTCGCCGCGACGACGCCTGGCGTGATTGGAGCCGCTGTGCCCGCTCGCGCTCCTCTGCCCGGCGCTGCTGGCGGGTCTTCTGGTTGGCCACGTCGCTCCCTTTCGTGGGGGTGCCGTCAAAGAGTACTTCGGCAACGGCCCGCCTCGGGGTGAGTGCGATCGCGCGGCTAGTACAGGACGTGCGCGATCAGCATGCCGACGAGGATCGAGACGGGCACCGAGATGATCCGCACGAACAGATAGGAGCCGATGCGCCGACGGCGGTAGACGCGGCCGTAGCGGGTGTGCGCCCGCCCCGGCCGGCCGATGTGCGGCAGCCTGACCGGGCCCGGACTGGGCAGCGTGACGTGCGGCATGCGCGGCAGTCCCGGCCGCGAGAGGCGCGGCAGCCGCGGACGCGGGGCGCGCGCCCGGGCGGGCCTGCGGATCGGAGGCGGCAGCGCGCCTGCGCGCGACCGCCTGTGCACGCCGCGCACGGCGGGCAGCATCAGGATCCACGCGCACGCCCCGATGCCCCAGATCGCGATCGTGGCGACCACCAGCCAGTAGAGCGCCTGCGATCCGCCGTGGGTGACGATCGTGGCGATGATGGTGGCCGCCACCGCGGCCGCCGGCAGCTTCGTCTTCAGCGGCCGCGTGGTGCACGCGCCGAGCCGCGCCGCGGTCTGGAAGCCGGCGACGGTCGGGATCGCGCCGCGACCGGCCGAGGTCGGCGCCGGCGCCCAGGCGGCAGTCGACCAGGGTGTGGCGCACGCAGCCGCGCCGCGACGATCCCGAGCACCGGGTCGGGCGAGAGGTCGGTGTTGAAGTTGTGCGAGATGGTGCTGCCCACGGCCGTGATCGCCGAGGGCGTCGTCAGGTGCACCAGCTTGTCGGTGACGCCGCGCACGACGATCGCCTGGCGGAAGTCGCCGGCGGCGGACGATGCCGGCGGTGAGCGCGTGCTCGGTCGGGTCGAGGTACCACTGCACGGTGCGGCCGGTGAGCGCCACCCGGCCGACCGGGAACACGCCGTGCCCGCCCGTCACGTTGTACGGCACCGGCCTCGGGTTCGAGATGGTGATGCCGCCCAGCGACCGCACGATCGAGCCGACCTGGGCCAGCTGGATCAGGAGCACGTGGTTCACGGGCACGTGCAGGTCGCGCTCGAGCAGCCGGATCGCGCGGGAGACGCCGTCGAAGCGCAACACGTCGTGCAGCCGCTGGGAGCTCGACACCGACACGGTCGACGGCACGGTGAGGATCTCGACCGCGTGGCGCGTCCCGTCGACGCGGGCGAGGATCATCGTGCCGGCCACGTGCTTGTGGGAGTCGATGCCGGCCACCAGCGTGGTCTGGCGGGCGGCGCCGACCGGCACCGGCGTGAGCGCGCGCTGCACGCGGCGCGGCCACGCGGCCGTTCGACACCTGCAGCTCGTGCGAGAGCCGCCCGTACTCCCACCACGCCGCCGCCGCGGCGACGACGACGACCGCCCACACCGCCAGAAACACGGCCAGGAGCCGGCGCCTGCGGCGCTTGCTCGGGACCTTGCGCCTGACCTCATCGGGGCCCACGGGCGCCGTGACGACGTCGGTGTCGAGATCGCCCACGGGCGGTGCCGACGGTGTGACGCCGTCCTCTACCCGCCCATCGCTCACGCGTACCGCCTCATGCACGACCTCCCCCACACCAGGGTCGATGCGGATACCAGGGTATTTCCCAGCAAGTGGAGAAGTCAAGCGGTCGGACCGGGACCCGGAACCTGTCAAGCGCCTCCACCGGTCGGACAGACGCAGGGATGCGGGTGCCGGTGCGGCGGGCCGTGGTGGTGACCGCCGCCGTGGTGCCGGGGCCCGGCGGGCCGGTGGGACACGGCATGCACGATCGGCGCGGGCCATCCACTCGACCGGCGTCGGGAACCGCACCAGCACGCACATGCCCAGCATGAGCGCCGTGATCAAGAGGACGTACTCGATGGTGGCCTGACCGCGCTGCACCGGAGGGACGCTACGGATCCCGGCGTCACAGGTGTGCGCCGACACGGTGAAGCGACGTCACAAGCCTGTGAACGAGCCCGACACGGTCAGGGCGACGGCCGCCGCGAGCGGCAGAAGCGCCGCCGGCACGAGCACGAACACGACCACCACCAGCACCCGCGGCCCCGCCCTCGCCGCCCGCTCCTGCACCATCCGCGCCCGCTGCACCCGCGCGCGGTCGGCCTGGCGCCGCAGCGCCTCGGCGAGCGGCACGCCGAGGCGGTCGCTCAGCCGCAGCGTGAGCGCGAGCTGCGCGAGCGACGGCGACCCCGTGCGCAGCGCCAGATCGCGTAGCTCGTCGGCTCGCGGCCGGCCGAGCGCCAGGTTCGCGTGCACGAGCTCGAGCTCGCCGCCGAGCTCGCCGCCCACCGCCTCGCCGGCGCCGCGAAGCGACTGATCGACCCCCACTCCGGCCGCCACCATGCTCGCCACGAGCTCGACCAGCTCGGGCACGCGCCGCTCGATCCGCTCGGCCCGCCGTGCCGCCGTCGCCCGCAGCCAGAGATCGGGAGCGGCGCAGCCGAACGCCACCACGGTGAGCGCCGCAACGGCTCCGGTGCCGCCGCCGAGCAGCATGAGCACCAGCGTGGCGAGGCAGGCGAACGCGATCACGGCGCCGGCGCGCAGCGCCGCCGGGTCGACGCCCGCGGGGCACGGCGCCGGGAGCCGCGGGCGACCATCCCCGTGCGACCCACGCGATCCGGCCCTCCAGCATCGCCGCCGGGCGGCGTCCGATCGCGCAGAGCAGCCGCACCGAGGGGCTCGGCCCCGCCACCGGCCCGCGCGGATTGAGGATCCGGTCGCGGGCGGCCGCGCTGCGGGCGGCCGAGAATGCCATGCCGGCCCCCGCCAGCAGCAGCAGCGCGATCACGGGTCGACCGCCGAGATGCGCACGATGAGCAGGTGGCCGAGCGCCGCCAGCCCGGCCGAGACGAGCAGCGCGAGCCACCCGAGCGGCGAGCGCACCAGCAGATCGAATCCGGAGCGATCTGCCAGATACAGCGCGGCCACGCCGAGGGCCGGCATCGCGGTGACGATCCGGCCGGTGGCGCGCGCCTGCGCCGTCGCCACCTCGGCCGCACGCCGCTGGGCGGCGCGTTCGTGCAGGAGCTCGGCCGTGCGCTCGAGCAGCAGCGCCAGATCGCCGCCCGACCGGGTGTGCAGCCGCACGGCCGCCGCCAGGTAGGCGACGTCGCGGCCCTCGCCGAGCGCGGCCAGCGCGTCGGCCGCCGGCGTGCCCAGGGCGGCGTCCGCCGCGGCTGCGGCCACCCGCCCCGCCGCCGGCTCGGGCAGGTCGGCGGGCGCGTCGGCGAGCGCCTGGCGCAGCGACCTGCCCGCCCGGACGTGCGCCGCCAGGATCTCGACCACGAGCGCGAGCTGGGCCGCGCCCGCCCGCTCGCCCCGGCGGCGGGCGAGCCGACCGGCCGCGATGCTCAGAAGCCGGCGGTACGGCATCTGCGCTCCCCGAGCTCCGCCAGCAGGCGGACGTCGAGCATCTCCAGGCGGCCATTGGGGCCGCGCCCGTCCACGAACCGCACCCGCCGCGAGCCATCGCCCTCGCGCACCAGGTGCACGATCACGTCGACGGCGGCCGCCACCTGCTCGCGGACGGCGACGTGCGGCAGGTCGAGCCCGGCCATGAGCGCCATCGTCTCGATCCGGCGCACGGCGTCGGCGGGCGAGCTGGCATGGACGGTCGTGAGCGATCCGTCGTGGCCGGTGTTCATCGCCTGCAGCATGTCGAGCGCCTCGCCGCCCCGCACCTCGCCGACCACGATCCGGTCCGGCCGCATCCGCAGGGCGTTTCGCACCAGCGCCCGCAGCGTCACCTCGCCCCTGCCCTCGACGTTGGGCGGCCGGCTCTCGAGCCTGGCCACGTGCGGCTGCGGCAGGCGCAGCTCGGCGGCGTCCTCGACGGTCACGATCCGCTCCGAGGGGTCGATGAAGCCGGCCAGGGCGTTCAGAAGCGTCGTCTTGCCCGTGCCCGTGCCGCCCGAGACGACGACGTTCAACCGGCCGCGCACGCACCGCTCGAGCAGCTCGGCCTGCGTCCTGGTGAGGCTACCGGAGGCGATCAGGTCGGCCACGTCGAGGGGCAGGCGGGAGAACTTGCGGATCGTGAGCAGCGGCCCGTCAACCGCCACCGGCGGCAGGACGGCGTTCACGCGGCTGCCGTCCGGCAGTCGGGCATCGACCATCGGGCTCGACTCGTCGACGCGCCGGCCGACCGAGCTCACGACGCGGTCGATCACCTGCCGCAGGTGCTCCTCGTCGCGAAACGCGACCGGCTCGCGCACGAGCCTCCCGCCCCGCTCCGTGTAGACCTGCGAATGGCCGTTTGCGATCACCTCGGTCACGCCTCGGTCGCGCAGGAGCGGGTCGAGCGGGCCGATCCCGACCGTATCGTCGACCACCCCGGCGATCAGACGGCGGGCGTCGGCGGGGTCGAGCAGCAACCCGTCGACACGCACGAGCTCCCATGCCGCCCGCTCGGCGGCGGCGCGCAGATCGCCGGCCGGCGGCCGGTCGAGCAGCTCGCGCCGGAGGCGATCGCGGTAGCCGTCCGCGAGATCCGCGACGGGGTCGCTCATCCGCCGAGCTCCGCGGCCAGGTCGCGCAGGGCGGCGGCGTGCGACCGCGCCGGCCACCGCTCGAGCCGCGCACGGCCGTTCGCGAGCGCGCCCATGCCGGCATCGTCGCTGCCGACGGCCGCGGCCACGGGCGCGCCGACGGTGCGCGCGATGCTGCGCAGCGAGAGCTCGGAGCGGCGGCTCCAGCGGTTGACGACGACGGCGAACGCATCGGTGGTCGCACCCGCCCGCAAAAGGGCGGTCACGAGCTCCCGTCCGGCCGCAGCCGCGTACGCGTCGGGCGTCACCACGACCAGTGTGCGGTCGGCCGCGACCGCGGCCTCGCGCGAGGCCGGGAACGCCGCCGTGCCCGCGTCGACGACCGCCGGCGCCGCGGTGCGCAGCTCGCGCACGAGCCCGGCGGCGAACCCGCTCGGCAGGGCGGCGGCGATCTCCGGCCCGGCCGGCCCGGGGACGAGCCGCAGGCCGCCGGGATGGGCAACGGCCACGGTCCCGACGGCCGCCGCCAGGCCGTCGCCGACGTGGACGAGATCGGCGAGCGATCGCTCGGCCCGGCAGCCCAGGAGGGCGGCGAGGCTCGCCCACGACCCTGACAGATCCACGAGCAGCCCCTCGCCGAGCCGTGCGAGGGCGAGGGCGATCGAGGTGGCGCCCGCGCCGCCCTTCGCGGCAACGACGGCCACCACCCGGCCCGCCGGGGCGCTCGCCGGGTGACCGGCCGTCGCCGTCGCCTCGACCAGCGCGTCGCCGAGCGCCGACGGCACTGCGGGCAGCGCCAGCACCGCGCGCGCCCCGGCCCCGAGCGCCCGCCGATACGTGTCGACCTCGACCGATCGGGCGAGCACGACGGCCGGACGGCCGCACCCCGCGACGAGCTGGCGCAGGCCGGGAGCGCCGCCCGCCCCGGGGTCGGCGACGAGGGCGACATCGCATGGCGGCAGCCGCCCGGCGACCGCCCGCAGCGGAGCGACAACGCCGACCAGCTGGACGCCGGGCAGATCATCCGCGAGCGCCCTCATCTCGGCTCCCAGCACGGGGTCTGCGGCCACCACCAGGCAGCGGACGACAGGTGCGATCACTCCTGGCCGCCCGGCGCGTGCACCACCAGCCGCAGCGCGCCCTGCGCCTCGGCGGCGATCGCCACCGCCACCGCCGGCCGCGGCAGGAGCAGGGTCGCGACCGATCCTCCGTCGGAGTGGGTCGCGGAGACGACGACAACGCCCGCCAGCACGAGCCGGGAGCGGGCATCCCGCCCCGGCGGCGTGAGGTAGACGTCGGCCCGCACGTCGGCCAGGTCGCCCGCGGGGATGCCCGGCCGCGTCGTCCAACCGCACGGCCACCTCCCGGGCCTGGGCCGGCACCGGCGTCTCCCGCAGCTCGGCGTCCATCACCGGAGCCCCGGCCGCGATCGTGACGGCGGCCCGGCGGCCCACCGCCTGCGCCGGCGCCGAGAGCTGGTGGGGCGAGGCGTCGGCCCCGGGGAGGCGCACGATGCCGAGGTCGGCGGCGGCGATCCGGCTGCCGGCCGCGACCGTCCGCACCGCGACGACCCGCACGACCCGCCCCGCGGAGGCGCGGGTGGCACCGCCCGACGCCATACGCGAGAGCGCGAGCACGGCCAGCACGACGCCGACGAGCGCGAACGCGATGCTGCGGCGGCGGTGGCGGCTCATCTGCGCCCACCCGGAAGACAGCGGCGACAGCTCGCTTTGAAGCATCGGGACGCCGCACCACCCGCAGCGCGGCGCGGCCGCGATCCGCTCGCGGAGGGCCATGAGCGAGCCGGCCGGGAGCGCCGGGGAGACCAGCAGCTCGACCGTCCACGCGACTCCCAGCGACGCCGCCAGCCCGCCGGCGAACGTGCCGACGCGGACGCCTTCGCCACGTACTGCGGCGACCAGGCGCTCGGGCGCTCCGGCGCCGGACACCGCGGCGGCACACACCGCGCGCGCATGCACCCGGCGCGGCCACCGCCGCCAGCGCGGAGAGGTCGACGCGGGATCGCGCGACCAGCACCCGCCGACCACCGGGCGCACGCGCGACCGCGACCGCGGCCGGCCGCGAGCAGCCCCGCCCGGCGCAGGGCGGCCGCGGAGGGGCAGACCACCCACATGGCCGACCGCTCCTCGAGGGCGTCGAGCAGCGCCACGGTCTCGGGGGCGGCCAAGCCGCGCGCTGCGCGTGCGCCGCGATCCCGGCGATGTAGCGGCCGCCGATACCCGGCAGCCGCAGCTCGGTAGACGACGTCCCCGCCTCCGGCAACACCGACCGCTCCGGCGGTGCGGCCGGGTGCGCCGTCGAGCGCCGAGACGAGCTCCAGAGGCGGAGCGCTCGCGGCCGCGACCTCGCCGGCTCCGCTGCCTCGGCGCCACGCGCAGCCGCCGGGCCGGCCCGGCGCTCACTCGGCGCTCCAGCGCGGCAGCGTGACCGTGAACCGCGTACCGCTCCCGACCGCGCTGCGCGACGTCGATCGAGCCGCCGTGGGCCTCGGTCAGCTCGCGGGCGATGGCGAGCCCCAGCCCGGCACCGGGCTCGGGCCGGTCGGCCTGGAAGAACTCGTCGAAGATGAACGGCAGGTCGGCCTCGGCGATGCCGCGCCCGCCGTCCTCCACGTCCACCTGCAGCGTGTCGCCGCGCCTGCGTCCCGCGCACTGTCACGGCGGTGCCGGGCGGGGCGTACTTGATGCCGTTCGTGATCAGGTTCGCGAAGATCTGGCGGACGCGATTCTGGTCGCCGCTGCACGAGGCCGCCGTTGCAGCTCCAGTCGAGCCGCACCCGCACGCCGTCCCTGCTCGGCCACCGTCTGCAGCCGCTCCGCCACCTCGCTCACGCAGCCGCTCGAGCGGGAACACCTCGGCGTGGACGCGCAGCTCGCCGGCCCGCGCCCGCGAGAGCTCGAGCAGATCCTCGATCAGGTAGCCGAGCCGCTCGCACTCGCCGTCGATCACGTCGAGCTTGGCCGCCTTGGCCGGATCCGACTCGGCTCGGTGGAGCGTGTAGACGTATCCCTTGATGACCGTGAGCGGAGTGCGCAGCTCGTGCGAGACCTTGCCGATGAACTCGGCCCGGGCCCGCTCCTCGCGGGCGAGCAGCGTCGAGAGCTCCTCCACCGAGGCCTGCAGGCGCTCGTCGACGTCGCCCCGCGCCGGCGCAGCGCGTCGCGGATCACTCCGGCCTGCACAGGCGGTAGCCGACGCCCCACTCGTTCGCGATCCACGCCGCGTCCGAATACGCCGCGCAGCTTCTGGCGCAGCCGGCTCGCGTGGGAGTCGAGGGTGCGCGTGCGCCCCTGCGACCGGAACCCCCACACCGTCTCGAGCAGCTCCTTCTTCGTGAAGACCCGCTCCGGCTCGGCCGCGAGCGTGGTCAGGAGCTGGAACTCCTTCGCCGAGAGGTCGAGCCGGATGCCGCCGACGGTGACCTCGCGCGAGAGCATGTTCACCGCCAGCTCGCCGTGGCGGATCACCTGGCGGTCGCGTGCACGCGAGATCGCGCGCCGAGCACGGCGCCGATGCGCGCGAGCAGCTCGGGGTAGTGGAAGGGCTTCGTGACGTAGTCGTCGGCGCCGCGCACGAGGCCGCGGACGCGATCGGTGTGCTCGGCCTTCGCGCTCAGCATGATGATCGCGAGGTCGGGATCCCACGGGTCGTTGATCCCGTCGCCGTCGCGCACCGTGCGGCAGATGTCGTAGCCGCTCATGTCGGGCAGCACGACGTCGAGCAGGATCACGTCGGGCCGGGAGCGGCCGAGCAGGTCGAGCGCCTCGGCGCCCGTGCTCGGCGGTGAGGACGCTGAAGTCGTCGTCGCGCAGGTTCTCGGTGAGAAACTCCACGATGCGGGGCTCGTCGTCGACGACGAGCACGGTGGATCCAGCCATGGGGAGTGGCTCCTTGGGGTTGCGGCCGGGCCGGGCGGGGGGTCACCGAGGGCCGAGTCGGCACGTTGCTTTGGTTCGTGAACCGCTCCGGCCGCCCCGGAGCTCGATCTCACCGTATCCGACCAGAACCGCAACTGGAAGGGATGCAACAGCAACTGTTGCAGATCCGTGAGGCGAATCATCGCCTTGCGGTACTGGCGCGACCGCGCGACGCTCCCCGGGTTCGGTGACGGCGGTCTACCGGCTCAAGCTCCGGACCCGTCGTGCCGAGATCACCAGTGTGAAGCGACCCCTCGCGCTCGTCCACCTCTGCGCCCTCGCGCTCCTCGCCGCCGCCTGCGGATCGTCCTCGGGGTCGGCCGCGAGCTCCGACCAGCCTCACCTCTCCCCCGTCGCGATCGGCCAGGACGAAGTCGCGCGCATGGTGCTCGCCGACGGCGACCTGCCCGGATACCGCCTGCAGAGCACGGGCGGCGAGACGATCAAGGACCAGCTGCCGCCCGCGAACCTGCCGCAGGCCGGCCTCGCCCGCCGGCTCGTGCGCGCAAACTGGATCGCGAGCGAGCACTCGGTGCTCACCGCCAACGGCGCCCGCGTCCTCATCTTCAGCGACGCGAACCTGTTCCGCTCGGCCGCGGCGGCCCACCGGATCTGGGACATCGAGCTGCACAAGGTGCCCGGCACGGTCACCCGCTTCCTCAAGGTGCCGGCCGGATCGCCGGCAGGCGCCGTCTTCGCGTACGAGCGCCAGGGCACCCACGCCGGCTTCCAGTTCGGGTGGCGCCAGGGCCCCGTGATCGGCTTCACGATCCTCTTCGTCTCGCCGAAGTCGACGTTCTCGCCGCTCGGCCCGCGCCGCATCGGTGCGCTCCTGGCGAAGGCCGCCCGGGCTCAGTCACAGCGGATCGCCGCTGTCGAGAGCGGCGCGCAGAGCACCTGAGCTGCACCGGGGAGCGACGCGGGCCACAGCGCCCCCGCCCGGCCCCACCCTAGACTTCCCCGCCAATGGACCCGGCAGGGCAGTGGACGGCCCCGATGCGCTCGACGTCGCAGGTGCCGACATCATCATGCTCATCGCCCGCGGCCTCGAGACCGACCGCGTCGTCGGCCTCGAGCTCGGCGCCGACGACTACCTGGTGAAGCCGTTCAGCATGGCCGAGCTCGTCTCTCCCGCCGTTCCGCTTCCCTGACGTACTCTGCGAGCGGCGGGGCACCGGGAGAGGAGCGCGATGACGGCGTCCGACCCACCCAAGTCGAACATCGAGATCATCTTCAGCGACTGGCTCGACGCGCTCCGTCGCGCGCGACCTCGACGCTCTCGCCGCCCGGCTCGCCCCCGACGTCACCCACCGCGGCGTGCGGCCCGCGCTCTACTGCCCCGACCGCGCAGCGGTGCTCGAGAACGTCCGCTCCACCACCGAAGACCTGCCCGACGTCGAGGCGATCGAGCTCGTCGCCGCCGGCGACAACGTCGTGCTCTCGGTGCGGGCGCCGACGGTCGGCGCGCCGTTGCACGAGGCGGACGATCCCAGCTCCCGGCGCGGCACGGCCTCGATCGTCTTCACGCTCCACGACGGCCTGATCACCACGATCCAGGACTACGCCTCCCGCACCGCGGCGCTGCGCGCCGCCGGGGCGAACGACGGCGCTCTGGGACTGATCAGCCCGCGCGCGCCACGGCCCAGCGGGCGTGGGCGAGCGGATGGGCGAGCAGGTGGGCGGCGGCGAGGCCGGCCCACTCGCCGTAGCGACCGAGCAGCTCCGCCGTGTCCTGCACGCCCGCCCGGCGCCCGAGCAGCGCCGAGCAGAGCTTGATCAGGCCGAGGTCGCCGACCGGCCCGTGGGCGTAGGAGCCCAGGCCCTTGCCCGCGATCACGCCCGCCGACCACACCCCCAGGCCCGGCTCCGCGCACAGCCGCTCGACCGCGGCCTGCGCGGGCACGGTGCGCAGGCGCTCGAGGTCGAGCGTCCGGGCGACGCGGACGAGCGCCGCGGCCCGCCGCGGCGAGAGCCCCGCCCGCTCGGCCCGAGCCGCGCTCAGGCGGCCGATTTCGGACGCTCCCGGCGGGCGGGCGCAGCTCGCCGACGCGGTCGCAGATCGCCGCGAGCAGGCGGCGCTCGATCTGCATCGCCTCGCGCGCCGTGATCAGCTGGCCGCACACCGCCCGCACGAGGGCGTGTGCGACCGTCCCCAGGCGGGCCGGGCGCAGGCCCGGCCGCCGGCGCACCGCGGCGGCGAGCAACGGGTCGGAGGCGGCCATGCGCAGGAAGGGCGTGTGGTCGACGTCGACGGCCAGCACGAAGCGCAGGGCGTCGAGCACCGCGGCGGGATCGTGCACACCCGTGCGCGCCACCAGATCGCCGTCACGCCGCTGCCAGACCCGGATCTGCGCCGGCCCCCCGGGCGTCACGACCACCAGGTCGAGCACGCCGCCGTGGTAGCGCCGGGTCGGGTCGGCGTACGGCCGGCCGACGCCTGCAGCGAGTACGGCGCGCGCGGCCGCAGGACGGTCTCGGTCACCTCGGTCACCTCGAGGCTGCGCCACGCCGGGCATTGTCGCATCCGACCCGGTCTCTACCATCGCGGCTTGACAGGAAACGATTGCGCAGTCACGATTGGTTGCGCCGGAGGGGTGCGGACGGGGTCGATCCGCAGGGGCAGGGTGCCCTCCGGCAGGGCCGTCTCGCCCGTGCATGACGATGCACGGCCGAGTTCACTCATGTCTTCGAGAGGAGCGCGAGAAGCGTGTCGCGTGTGCTCATCACCGGCGGAGCCGGTTTCATCGGATCGCATGTCGCCGAGTCGCTGCTCGCGGCGGGCCACGACGTGCGCGTGTACGACCGGCTCGTCGAGCAGGTGCATCGCGGGCTCGGCCCGCGCCACGTCCCCGCCGACGCCGAGTTCGTGCGCGGCGACATGCGCGACGCCGGCGCGCTGCGCCAGGCGCTTGCTGGGCGTGGACGCCATCGTCCACCACGCCGCCGAGGTCGGCGTCGGCCAGTCGATGTACCAGATCACGCGCTACGTCGACGGCAACACGAGCGGCACCGGCGTGCTGCTCGAGCTGCTCGCGAACGAACGCCACAGCGTCGAGCGGATCGTGGTCGCCTCGTCGATGTCGGTCTACGGCGAGGGCGCCTACCGCTGCGAGCGAGCACGGCGTCGTGCACCCGCGGGTGCGCGGCGACCGCCAGCTCGGCGCGCGCGACTGGGAGATGCGCTGCCCCGAGTGCGGCGGCCACGCCGCACCGGTGCCGACCGCGGAGTCGAAGCCGCTCCACCCCGCCTCGATCTACGCCATCTCCAAGCTCGACCAGGAGCTGATGTGCCTGGCGGTCGGGCGCGCGTACGACATCGGCGTCGTCGCGCTGCGCTACTTCAACACCTACGGGCCGCGGCAGGCGCTCTCGAACCCGTACACCGGCGTCGCGGCGATCTTCAGCTCGCGGCTGATCAACGGCCAGCCGCCGCTCGTGTTCGAGGACGGCGCCCAGCTGCGCGACTTCGTCCACGTCCACGACGTCGCCCGCGCGACCGTGCTCGCGCTCGGGTCGCGCGGCGCCGTCGGCGAGGCGATCAACATCGGCACCGGCCGGCCCGTCTCGGTGCTCGGCGTCGCCGAGGTGCTGGCGAAGCACATCGGCGTCGACCTGCCCGCCCGGCTCAGCGCGACGTCGCGGTCGGGCGACATCCGCCACTGCTGGGCCGACGCGACCAAGGCCCGCGCGCTGCTCGGCTTCGAGCCCGAGGTCAGCTTCGACGACGGCATGCGCGAGCTGGTCGCGTGGGTGCGCGAGCAGGAGGCCGACGACCACTCCGAGGCCGCGCACGCCGAGCTGCGCCTGCGCGGGCTGGCACGGTGACGCCGCCTCGGTGACCGTGCTTTCGGTGTCGATCGCCGTCGCCGTGCTCGCGGCGGTGTTCGTCGTGACCCAGCTGCTGTACCTGGTCGCCCTGATCCACGACCTGTACATGCTCGCACGGCCGGTCGACTGGGTCGAGCTCGACGAGGCCGACCAGGACGAACCGCGGCGTATCGCCCCGGATCGTGCTGCTCTACCCGGTGCTGCGCGAGCCCGAGGAGACGATGCGCACGACGTTCCTCGGCCTCGCCACGCTCGAGTACCCGCCCGACCGCTACCGCATCGTGGCGGTGCCCGAACCACGACGACGCCGAGACGATCGCCGCGCTCGAGCGGCTGCAGCTCGACTTCCCCTTGCTCGAGATGCTCGAGGTGCCGCCGACGAGCGACCCCAGCTGGGAGCCGGTGTGGGAGAGCTGGGAGGCGACCGAGAAGGCCTACTGGTGGCACCAGGGCGCCACGAGCGCGAGCGCGACCTGCCGCCGAAGAAGACGCGCCAGCTCGTCTACGCGCTCTACACCCTGCACGGTGAGGAGACCGAGGCCGACTGGCTCCTGAACTACATCGACGCCGACAGCGTCCCGCCGCGCGACCACCTGCTCGCCGGGGCGGCGGGGGCGGCCCGCTACGACGTCGTCCAGAGCACGAACGTCGCCGGCAACCTGCTCGACAGCTGGGCGGCGTCGTGGCATGCGATGGATCACATGGCCTGGGACGGGATGCGCTACGCCCACATGAGCGCGCACGGCCGCCACCCCTACTGGGTGCTCGGCAAGGGACTCTTCTACCACGCCCCCGACCTGATCTCGCTCGGCAGCTTCAACCCGTGGGTGACCATCGAGGACCCCGAGGTCGGCATGCGCCTGTGGGTGAACGGCAGGCGCCTGGGCATCATCGCGAGCCCGCTGATCGAGGAGGTGCCGCTGACGCTGCGGCGCGGCTTCACGCAGCGCAAGCGCTGGATCTGCGGCTTCTTCCAGTCGCTCGGCCGTCCTCTGAAGCTGATGGGGATGCGCCGGCGCGACCGCATCCGGGCGTGGACGAACTTCCTGCCGTGCCTCTCGCTGGGCGTGAACCCGCTCGGCATCCCCGTCGGCGTGTGGGCGCTCGTGGTCTGGTACGAGGGGACGAGCCCGCTGCCCGTCGCCCTGATCCTGCTCGCGGTCGGGACGATCGTCCTCTACTGCATCAGCATGGGCATCACCTACGTCGTCACGTGGGGCCGCACCGCGCTCGTGCTCGATCGCCGCCGCGACCGCCTGCGCTACATGCTGCGCGTGAACCCGGTCTTCCTGTGGTTCTACTGGCTGTGGTGGTCGGTGCCCATCGCGGTCGGCCTGGGCATGTACCTGCGCGACGGCGGCCGGGTGTGGGAGCGCACCGAGAAGGTGGACGCGATCCACGAGCTCGTGCGCGAGGTGGTCAAGCGGGAGGAGTGAGCCCGGCGCGCAACGCCCGCCACGCCGGCTTGGCCCGGTAGCCGGCGTCGAACGGGAGGCCGCGCTCGGAGGCCCCGAGCCAACTCGCCGCGTCGGTGATGCCCCACGTGGTCACCCGGCTGCAGGCACGCACCGCGCGGCACGCGCCCGCGACCGCGCGGTAGATCGCGGCCTCGGCGGCGAGGCGCTGGGCGAGCGGCGCCGGGCCGGCCGCGTCGACGTCGAGCTCGGTCACCTCGAGCCGCACGCCGAGAGCGGCGAAGCTGCGCAGGACGCCGGTGAGCTCGGCCTGCGGCGGATGCGCGTCGAGCCGCAGGTGCGCCTGGAAGCCGACCCCCGACACCGGCACGTGCGCGGCGCGCAGGTGCGCGACCAGCCGGTGGAGGGCGCGCTCCTTGGCGTCGCGCCACTCGGCGCCGTACTCGTTCAGGAAGAGGGCCGCGTGCGGATCGGCGCGATGGGCCCAGCGGAAGGCGAGCGCGATGTAGCCGGGGCCGATGACGCGCTCCCACAGGCTCTGGCCGCAGGCCGCCGGCGCGCGGCAGCGGCTCGTTCACGACGTCCCACTCCCCGACGCGGCCGCGGTAGTGCGAGACGACGGTGCGGATGTAGCTGTGCAGGATCCCGATCAGCTGCGCGCGGGTCGACTGCGAGTGCGTGAGCCAGGCCGGGATCATCTCGTCCCAGACGAGCGTGTGCCCGCGCACGGGCAGGCCGTGACGGGCGGCGAAGGCGACGATGCGGTCGGCGCGGGCGAAGTCGAACCGCCCCCGCGCCGGCTCGAGCTGGCTCATCTCCATCTCGTACTCGGGCGTCACCGAGGCGTAGTGGGCGAGCAGCGTCCGCACGTAGCGCGGATCGGCCGCGTCGAGCATGACCGTGTTCACGGCCGCGCCGAGCTGCGGCGGCGTCGAGACGGCAGCGGCGCGCGTAGACGCCGACCACCGCGGGATGGGCGGGCGCGGCCGCGTTGGCGGCGCCGCGACCGCCGAGGGCGGCGGCGAGGCCGAGTGTCACAGCGAGCGCTAGGGCGTACTTGCCGAACATCTATTTTACTAGTTCGGCAAGACATTCCTATCACTTGACCGGGTAAATTTTGCAGCGCAGCGGCCGATAGGGCGGCGCGGGGCGCGCCCCTCAGGTCAGGTGTGCTCGATCACGAGGTGGTCGCCCACCTCGACGCCGCAGCGGTCGATCGCGCCGACCGGCAGCTCGAGCGCGACCTTCGCGCCCATGCACACCGACGCCCGCCACGGCCGGATGCCGCGCACGAGCTTCAGCACACGGCCCTCGCGGTCGGCGTAGATCACGTCGATCGCAAACCGCATCCCGAACATGTGGATCGAGCTCGTCGGGATCCAGAGGCCCTCGTCGTCGGCCAGGCCCGACCGGCCGAGCAGGCCCTTCGTGCGCTTCCAGAGCGACGTCGCGAGCTCGCCGCGCTCGCAGACCACCGGCCCGCGTTCCAGACGGATCCGCGCCACTACCATGTCCTCCGATGGGGCATACCGAACCGCCGATGGAGCACTCCGAGTTCGAGTACGTGTCCGGGGACGACTTCGTGGTCGAGTTCCTCGACTACCGGTACGCGTTCTCGCGCACCGACTTCGAGCAGCGCGTGACCGCCGCCGCCGTCCGCCTGGAGCTCGTGCCCGTAGCGCGACCTGAGCCACGAACGAGGCCGCCGACCTGGTCGAGCTCGCCAGCGCGGGCCGCATCGACCATCCCCGCAGCCGGCTCGGCCGCCACCTGGCCGCGCCACGCCGGCCGGCTCGACTCGCTCCACGCCGAGCCGCTCGGCCTACTGGCTGCGCAAGCTGGTGTTCCGCGGCGCGTGGCTCGACCACCGGCTGAAGAGCGGGCATGCTCGACATCACGTTCGACGAGGACGCGGGCCGCTTCGCGTACCGGATGCCGACCGATCAGACGCCGGTCGTGGACGTCGCCCCGGTGCCGAGCTGGGCGCCGCTGCAGTTCACCGGCTGACCGCCGCGCTGCCGCCGGCGGCCGCTCAGCCGGGGTTCGGCGTGCCACCGGCCGGCGGGACGAACACGAGCAGGTGCGGGCCGACCTGGATCTGGTCGCCCTCCTCCAGCAGGTGCTGCTGGATCAGCTGTCCGTTCACGAACGTGCCGTTCAGGCTGCCCTCGTCCTCGAGCACGACGCCCATCGGTCTCGCGCCGCAGGGTGGCGTGGCGGGCGGACACGGTCGGGCCGGCCAGGACGATGTCGTTGTCTTCGTGGCGGCCGATGGTCGCCGTGCGGTGCTCGAGCGGGAAGGTCTGCTCGTCGCCGAGCTTCGGCCGCCACACGAGCGCCGGATGCGCACCCGCCGGGACGGGACGGCGGGGCGTCGGCCTGCGACACCGGCTCGATGATGCGCGTGAAACTGGGCTGATCGTCGTCCATATCGGCTCCCGGATGGCGGGGAATTGCGCCGTTCGAGCCTAGCAGCGGCGGCGGACGGCCGATAGACTGATGGTCGACATGGCGGAAGAGGAAAACCCGATGGCCGAGGCCGAGGCTCAGCTCTACCGCCGCATCCAGGAGCTGCGCGCCCGCGCGCGCTCCGAGCGCGCTCCGGGCGCGGCCGGCGACACCCCGCCGACGATGCCCGACCTGCGCACGATCCTCGCGCGGGCCGAGGCGCAACGTCGGCGAGCTGCGCCAGACCGCCGCCGCCCTCGAGCAGTCGCTGCCCGAGGCCGTCGAGCGGGCGATCGAGCGGGCGATGGACGAGCGCTCCGACGCCGCGCCGCCTGGTCGAGCTGCGCGAGCTGGTGCGCTCGCTCGCCGGCCAGATGGAGCAGGTGAACCGCGACCTCCTGGCCGAGCGGCTGGGCCGGATCGAGGACCTCGAGCTGCTCGTCGACCTGATCTCGACCGGCATGGCCTCGCTGCGCCAGGACATGGCCGACGTCAGCGGCACGCTCGCGCGCATGAACTCGTCGGTGAACGGCGTCGCCGCGCGGCTCGACCAGCCGCTGCAGGTGACGGTCGAGCGCCCCCGCCAGAGCGGCGTGCGCGACCTCTTCCGCCCGACCGAGCAGGAGCAGCCCGACCCGTCACCCCGGCGGGCCTGACCCGGTCGTTACACTCCGGCCCATGCCGGTGACGAAGGTGATCGAGGTGATCGGGACCTCGGATCAGGGCTCCGACGAGGCCGTCCGCGAGGCGGTGACCTCGGCCGGGCGCTCGATCCGCGGCATCTCGGCCGTCGAGGTGGTGTCGCTCACCTGCGACGTCGAGGACGGCCACGTCGCGCGCTGGAACGCGCTCGTGAAGCTCTCCTTCCCCGTCGAGCCGCGCTAGCGCCCGCTACGCCTCGGCCGCCGGGAAGCGGGGATCGGCGCGGATGGAGTCGAGGTCGGAGTCGGCCTGCGCGTGGGTGCGCAGGCGCGGGAGGATCGCGATCGCCCGGTCGAGGTGGTGCAGCGCATCGTCGCTGCGCCCGGTCAGCGCCTCGCAGCAGGCCAGGTTGTACAGCACGCCGACCGTGTCCGGGTGCTCGACGTCGGCCGCGCGCAGGATCTCGGCGGCGCGCTCGTAGTCGCCCCGGCGGTAGTCGGCCGCCGCCCCCGCCCCGTGCTCCCACCCCGGCGCGGCGTAGGGCTGCCCCACCGTCGCTCCCACCGCCAGGACGACGGTGCCGTCGGCGTCCGCCCGTGCGGACCGCCGCGCCGACGGGCGCACGGAGACGCATGTCCCCTCGTCGGCCGCGAACTCCTGGCCGTCGACGGTGAAGAGCACCCGCCCGGCCAGCACGGCGTACATCTCCTCCTGCCCGTCGGCGGCCTCGGTGTGCTCGCCGATGACCGTCTCGCCCGCGCCGGCCACCCAGGCGGCCACGCCGAACGCCTGGATCCCGAGCAGGGTGCGCACCGGCTTGAAACGCTGCCCGCCGAAGTCCTCCGCCGCCTCGACCTGGTCGAGGCGCACGACCCTGTACGCGCCGTCCACCGCCGCATCGTCGCAGATCGCGGCGACTAGGGCGAGTCAGGCAGCCAACCCTCGCGGTATGGCACGTCGGTCTCGGGCCCGGAGTCGGCGTAGGCGACACGCGGCTCGGGCGTCTCCTGGGCGACGCCGGCGCCGTGGCGCTGGGCGAGCTCGGAGGCCGGGTAGATCACATCGCCGCCGCTGCGGCCGCCGATCGCGAGGATCGCGCACGGCCCGTCGCCGGCGCCGACGAACACGTGCTCGGTCCACGCCGGGCAGTGCACGAAGTCCCATGCCCGCAGCCGCCGCTCCTGGCCCTCGACCAGGAGCAGGCACTCGCCCGAGAGCACGAGGAAGTCCTCCTGCTCGTCCTCGCCGTGGTACATGCACGCAGGCTGGCCGGGCGCCAGGATGCCGATGTTGATGCCGATCTGGGGGAAGCGCGGCT
This sequence comes from uncultured Actinomycetes bacterium, assembly GCA_963813245.1. Classification (GTDB taxonomy): domain Bacteria; phylum Actinomycetota; class Thermoleophilia; order Gaiellales; family JAICJC01; genus JAICJC01. The sequence continues at coordinate 176,726 of CAWEYE010000006.1, read as the reverse complement.
CGCCCTCGAACCGCGTGTACGCGCCGTAGTCGCTGTCGTGCCAGGCGGCGTCGCGGGCGTTCAGCACGAACCAGCCCTCGCCGCGGGGCACGAGCCCGGCGTCGGTGCGATCGAATTCGGCCTCCGGCACCATGCGGGCAACCTACCAGCCCGGCGGGGTCAGAGGCGACCGTTCGCCGCGAGGGTGCGCAGCGCGTCGACGGTGATGCGGCCGCGCCAGGCCCACGCGACGGCGTCATTCCATGCCAGCCAGTCGAACATCCAGCCGCCGTCGTCGCGCTGCCCGGCGGCGAGCTCCGAGAGCTGGCGCTCGACCGCACCGGGATCGAACAGGCGGCGGCCGGCGTGGTCGGGCCGCGGGGCGACGGTGAGCGCCTTCAGCTCCTCGCCTTCCGCGCCGCCGCCGACGCTCAGCGACGCCTTGCCTGCGAGCGCGGGCGCCAGGTCGTCCAGCGCGCGCTCGGCGCGGTCGCGGTCGGGGACGGCGTCGAGGAAGTCGATCACGTACTTCGTCTCGTAGCCCGAGCTCGCATCGCGGTCGGGGATGCGTGCCCAGACGACGTCGGTCGCGCGCTCGAGCCACGCCCGTCCGACCCGGCGGCCATCCCGGCGCGCTGCGCAGCTGCGGTGACCGCGGCGGTCATGAGCAGCGACGGCGGCGGGTCGGCGACGGGCGCCATCCACGGAGCGTGCGGAACCGCGCCGGCGTCGTACGGGAGCACCGCCGCGACGCCGCCGTCGGGGCTCGTCGCGCTCCAGCCAGCCGGCCAGGGCGGTCAGGAGCGGATCATCCGGCGGGGCGTCGATCTCGTGCAGGATCTCGAGCGCGGCGAGGGCGGCGATGGGCTGGCTCGCGGGGTCGGGCAGATCGGGCTCGAGGTAGGCGAAGCCGCCGTCGGGGTTCTGGTAGCCGGCGAGCGCCGCGCGGATCAGCGCCGGGTCGCCGGCCAGGCGGCGGCGGTCGATCAGGCGGGCATGGAGCGTGACGAAGCGGTGTGCTGCAGGGATGTCGGTCATGGCCGCAGCATCGCCGGACGTGCGGCGCCTGGCTTGAACGGATCGGACGGCCCCTCCGCGGCGCTCGCCGGCGGGCGCCGCTCCCTCGGCCAGGAGCGCGCTTGGGGTGAGGCCGGCGAGGCGGCGGCACTCGCGCGCGAGGTGCGCCTGGTCGGCGTAGCCGGCGTCGGCGGCGAGACGGGCGAGCGATCCCCCGCTGCGCGCGACGGCGAGGAAGCGCTGGAACCGCAGCACGCGGCGCAGCGTGCCCGGCCCGTAGCCGACGGCGCGCTCGAACCGGCGCCGCAGCTGACGCTCGCTCAGCGCGCTCTCGCGCGCGAGCCGCTCGACGCTCGTCTCGCCGTGGCGCACGCGCAGGACGGCCTCGCGCGCCAGGTCGTCACGGGCTCCGGCGATCCGCCCGGCGACGCCGGCGATCAGCGCCTCGAGCGGGTGCTCGGCGGCGGCCACCCGCGCCTCGAGCCGGCGGCCGGCGGCGCCCCAGATCTCGGCCAGCGGGCACGACCTGGTCGAGCAGCTCCGATGCCGGCAGGCCGAGCGCGCTTCCGGCCATCCCGACGCGGAAGCGCACGCCGCAGCGGCGCTGGCCGGGCGTCGCCGGCGCGAGGTCAGGCATCGTGGCGGGGCCGGCCACGATCAGCCGACCACCCGTCCAGACGATGTCGACGCACGCATCCGGCAGGACGCGCGTCGCGTCGCCGCCTCCGACCCACACGCACGCCACCTGCTGCTCGAGCCCCGGCGGCGGGGCAAGCTCGCGGTACGCGGCCATCACGGCAGGCTAGTCCGCCGGCGAGGAACGGTCGCAGGAATAGAGCAGAAACGGGCCCGCATCGTCCTCCAGCGCCGCTCGAGGTGCATGCCGATCCGCTCGGCCACCCGGATCGAGGCCACGTTGGCCGGATCGATCAGGCAGATCAGGCGCGACAGCCCGAGCCGTCCGAACGCGTGGGCCGACGATCGCCCGCGCCGCCTCGGTCGCAAGCCCTTGGCCCCAGTACGGCCGGGCAAGCAGGTAGGCGACCTCGACCTCAGATCGCCCCTCGATCGTCCACGGCAGCAGGCCGCAGCGGCCGATGAACGCGCCGCTCGCGCTTGTGGATCGTCGCCCACAGCCCCAGCTCGGAGTGATCGGGGTGCCCGTCGAGAAACCACTCGAGCTCCTCCGGGTTTCCTCGCGGGTCAGCGTGCCGTCGGGGAAGTACCGCCGGATCTCCGGGTCGCGTACAGCGCGAGCAGGTGTCGAGGTCGTCCGGCCTCGAGCTGCCGCAGGACGAGCCGGTCGGTCTCGAGGATCCGCACGCCCTGCGCCCGGCGCGAGCCGGCCTCGACCCCGCCCGACCAGCCTCGCGGATGTGCTCGATCTCGCCGGCATGCGACGGCGGCTCGCGCCCCCGGCCGGGACGCTGCTCGCCGCTCTCGTCGATCGGCGTGCGGTTGCCGGGCGGCGTGAATCGCCGGCCGAGCGCGCGCAAGGCACGCCGCACGGAGGCAAGTGGTGAGTCGGCCACGGCCCTCGCACCTTAGGCGAGCAGCACGATGGCGACAAGGATCACGACTGCGGCGATCGAAGGCCAGAGCAGGGACAGGAACGGGTGCCGCGAGCGACTTGGGTCCCACGCGAGCGCCCTGCGAAACAGTGTGCGCACCACAACCATCAGCATGCGGTCTCCTTCATCTGCTTTCCGCCGCCGGCGCACGGCCGGCTGCATCGGGGAGTAGGGTCTTCCGAACACGACCCGAGGAGGACTGATGAGCATCAATCGGTTCCCGTTCCAGGACGACATCATGCGCCAGCTGGCGAAGGGCGCGGCGACGGCAGCGGCGGTCTCGAACACGATCGCGAGCGAGGGCCGCGCGCCGGGGCACGGCGAGAACTCGCCCGAGCTCCACCGCGAGGTTGCCGAGAACATCGACCACCTCGTCAACCTCGGGCTCGCCGAGTACACGGGCGACACCCCGCGCGCGGCCCGGCTCACCCAGGCTGGGCAGGACGCCGCGGCGTCGCTGCCATGACGGCGGTGGCGGCAGCCTGACGGCTGCCGCCACCCGCATCACGCTCACTTCCCCCCGCCCGCGGCCCGCTGCACGGCCGACTTGATCGCGCCCGTGATGATGCTGCCCAGACCGTGATCCTGGCCGCCCAGGAACGAGCTCACCGCCAGCAGCAGCACCCCGACCGCCATCGCCAGGCCCACGTACTCGACTGTGCCCTGGCCGCGCTCGTCGCGGCGGATACGGCTTGCACTGGCTACTATGCGAGCGTGGACTCGGGCAAGTGCACTCTTCATGGCTTCCTCCTTCAGGTTCGGATGACACGCCAAGCGTCACTCCGGCGGCCGTCACGGAACAAGGCGCGGGCGGCCACACCGGCGTGCCGATCTGCGCACACGGACCGACACCTCCCCCGTCTCAGGGATGAGCTTGCACCTGCCCGTGCCGATGCATGGCGCGTGCGCCGGCTGCTCTGCTTCCTCACCGCCTCCGTTGCCCTGCTGCTCGCAGCCCCGGCCGGCGCGTTCGCCAGCCAGCTGATCGACAAGAACACGTCGCACGTGTCGATCGCGGTCGACAGCCACCACCGCGCGGTCGTCTCCTACGTGGCCGGCGGCAGGGGATTCCACGTGATCATGTGGGGCGCGATCAACGCCTTCCAGCCGTCGAAGGCCCACAAGCAGGTCAAGTTCCACCTCGACTACTCCGGCGGAGGGGCGAGCTTCGGGGCCGGCTACTGGAAGACGATCGTGAAGAACAACGTCTGCGGCCCCTACACCGGACCGAGGCTGCACTGGCTGGTCGTCGCGTGCACCACGCCCAGAGGCCAGAACTGGGCGCTGCAGGCGTGGCAAAAGCTGCTTGTGATCGGCTACAAGCACACGACTCCGTCCGAGCGCGCCTGGGAGCTGCACGCGTCGCACTGGACCGGCGCGCTGCCCGTGCTGTGGCTGAAGGCCGACTGGATCTACAGCGGCCGCTATGACCATCTGTACGGCAAGTACTCCTACCGCGGCGTCGCCGTGCACGGGTTCGGCGCGAGCAGCACCGGCAACCCCACCGACAGCTACGGCCGCAACATCTACGTGGACACGCTCAACCCGCCGTGGCCGACCGGCTACGTGCAGGCGGGCGGCTGGCGGCGCTTCAACGCGTTCCTCGCCCACAATCCGCGCGGGAACTTCTGCGCCGGCGTCTTCAAGAACCTGTTCGGGCCGAGCCCGGCCGGGGCCGGACAGGCGTACCGGGCGACCGCGATGGGCCCGGGCGTGACGCCGGTCGTGTTCTGGCAGGGCGATCCGCCCGGCACCGTCGGCCCGGGCGGCTTCCCGCTGCGCCCCGACGGACTGCCCAACTACAACACGCTTCCCAATCCGCCCGTCGTGAACTGGCGCTACACGAAGGCGCACGACAAGGCGTACGAGCCGGAGGAGAAGGCCATCTCAGGCCGCGGCGACTCCTGCTACGCCAACGCCGGCCACTGATCGCTCCCGCCGCGCGGGAGTGACTCACCGACCAGGAAGCCGCCGCCGGAGACGTCGGCGATGCAGCCCGAGACGAACGACGCCTGCTCCTGCGAGAGCAGCCACACGATCGGGTGGGCGATCTCCTCGGCGGTCGCCACGCGGTGCATGGGGATGGTGGCGGTGACCCGCTCGAGCGTGGCCGGATCCGCCAGCCGCTCGGCGGTCATGTCGGTCAGGGTCATCCCCGGCCGCACGGCGTTGACGCGCACGCCCTCGGCCGCGACCTCCTTCGCCAGGCCGACCGTGAAGGTGTCCACGGCCGCCTTCGACGCCGCGTAGTAGGCGCCGCCGGAGCGGCCGCCGATCGTGGCCGACATCGACGAGACGTTCACGATCGCGCCGCCGCCGCCGCCGTTTCGGTGCGCCATCCGGCGCACCGCCTCGCGGCAGCAGAGCACCGTGCCGATCACGTTCACCGTGAAGAGCGGCGCGAGGTCGGCCGCGGTCACCCGCTCGATCGGATCGCGGCCCGCCGTCGACGCCGGCGCAGTTGACCAGGCCGACCAGCGGCCGCTCCCCGCGCCACTCGTCGACGGCCGCGAAAAGGGCGGTCACACCGGCCTCGGTGGAGACGTCGCCCGCGACCGCGGCCGCCGCGCCACCGGCCGCGGCGATCTCGGCCACGAGCGCATCGGCGGCGGACCGCTGCGTGCGGTAGCTGACGGCCACGGCATACCCGCGGGCGGCCGCCAGGCGGGCGGTCGCCGCCCCGATCCCGCGCGCCCCTCCGGTGATCACGATCGCACCCTGTCACAGGCGCGGATGCTATCGGCCGGGGAAGGCCGCGGCGACCACGCTGCCGTCCATCGAAACCGTTGCTCCCAACTATGCTGCCCGCCATGCCGCGCGCCGCCGACCTCTTCGTCCAGTGCCTCGAGAACGAGGGCGTGCGCTACGTGTTCGGCATCCCCGGCGAGGAGACGCTCGACCTGAACGACGCGCTCGACGCGTCGCCTCAGATCAGCTTCATCCCGGTCCGCCACGAGCAGGGCGCGCGCCTTCATGGCCGACGCCTACGGCCGGCTGACCGGCCAGGCCGGCGTCTGCCTCGGCACGCTCGGGCCCGGGCGCGACCAACCTCGTGACCGGCCTCGCCGACGCCTTCCTCGACCGCGCGCCGGTGGTCGCGCTGACCGGGCAGACCGGCCTCGCCGAGATGCACAAGGAGAGCCACCAGTACATCGACATCGTGCGCATGATGAAGCCGGTCACGAAGTGGAACGCGCGCATCCACGACGCGTCGATCATCCCCGAGGCCGTGCGCAAGGCCTTCGCGGTGGCCGAGCGCGAGAAGCCGGGGGCGACCCACCTCGAGCTGCCCGACGACGTGATCGAGTCCGAGGCCGTCGGGCGTGCCCGTGCCGCGCCGCGCACGGCCGCTGGTCGAGCCGGTCGCGGGCGAGCTGCACCGCGCCGCCGCGCTGCTGCAGGCGGCGGAGCGGCCGGTGATCCTGGCCGGCAACGGCGTCGCCCGCCAGAGCGCGTCGGTGGCGCTGCGCCGCTTCTGCCAGCAGACCGGCCTGAACGTGATCACGACCTTCATGGGCAAGGGCGTCGTCGACGCCGACGACTCCCACTCGCTCTTCACCGCGGGCCTGCGCGCCCAGGACTATCCGGCCGGGTTCATGGGCCAGGTCGACCTCGTCGTCTGCGTCGGCTACGACCTGGTCGAGTGGTCGCCCGTGGCCTGGAACCCGACCCGCGACCGGCGCATCATCTGCATCGACACCGTCGCTGCCGAGATCGACCAGCACTACGTCCCCGAGGTCGAGCTGACCGGCGACATCGCCCACATCCTCACGCACCTCGGCAACCTGGTATCGGAGAAGCCGCCCGCCCGGCTCGCCACACCGCCACTACCGGGAGCTCCTGCGCGCGGCGCTCGACCAGGGCTCCGACGACGGCTTCCCGGTCAAGCCGCAGCGGGTGCTGCGCGACCTGCGCGAGCTGATGGGCCCCGACGACGTGCTGATCTCCGACGTCGGCGCCCACAAGCTCTGGATCGCGCGCCTGTGGCCGACCCACAAGCCCAACACGGTGCTGATCTCAAACGGCGCCGCCGCGATGGGCTTCGCGCTGCCAGCCGCGGTCGCCGCCCGCATGGTGCTGCCGCGTGACCGCCGCGTGGTCACGATCTCGGGCGACGGCGGCTTCCTGATGAACTTCCAGGAGCTCGAGACGGCCAAGCGGCTGGGGCTCGCAATCGTGAACATCGTCTGGACCGGACAGCGCCTACGGCGTGATCGAGATGCACCAGAACCGCAAGTTCGGGCGGCTGGCCGGCACCAAGTTCGAGAACCCGGACTGGGTCGCGCTGGCCGAGTCGTTCGGGCTCGCGGGCCTGCGCGTCGGCGTCGGCCGACGAGGTGACGCCGACGCTCCGGAAGGCGCTCGCGCTGGACGTGCCGTCGGTGGTTGAGATTCCGATCGATTACCGCGAGAACGTGCGCTTCTCGCAGCGCCTTGCCGACTTCGGCAAGGTCGAGGAAGGAGTGGTCTAGATGGCAACGACGACCGAGCCGGTGCGGAAGCTCTACGTGGGCGGCGCGTGGTATGAGACGGGCGAGACGCTGGACGTGACCTCGCCGTACGACGGCAGCCTGGTGGCGCAGGTCGCCTACGGCGGAGCCGACGACGCCCGCCGGGCGATCGACGCGGCCGCGCGAGGCGATGCGAAACCCGGTGCCGGCGCACGAGCGCGCCGCCGTCCTCGACCGGCTCGCGGCCATCGTGCGCGACCGCCGCGACGAGTTCGCCGAGACGATCGCCCGCGAGGCGGGCAAGCCGATCGCGACCGCGCAGGCCGAGGCCGACCGGGCGGTGCAGACGATCCTCTTCTCGGCCGTCGAGGCCCGCTCGCTGGGCGGCGAGGTCATCGGCATGGACGCGCATCCCGCGGGCGCCGGCCACGCCGGCCTCGTGATCCGCCTGCCGATCGGGATCGTCGGCGCCATCTCGCCCGTTCAACTTCCCGCTCAACCTGGTCGCGCACAAGATCGCCCCGGCGTTCGCCGCGGGCTGCGCGGTCGTGCTCAAGCCGGCCGGGTCGACGCCGCTCTCGGCGCTCCTGCTGGCGCAGGCCTTCGCCGACGCGGGCCAGCCCGCCGGGTGGCTGAACGTCGTCGTCGGCCGCTCGAGCGAGATCGGCGACGTCATGGTCGCCGACGATCGGATCAAGCTGATCACGTTCACCGGCTCATCCGTCGTCGGCTGGAAGCTGCGCGAGCGCGCCTCGCGCAAGAAGGTGTCGCTCGAGCTCGGCAACTCGACGCCGATGATCGTGCTCGCCGACGCCGACATGGACAAGGCGGCGACCGCCGTGGCCGCCAACGGCTACTCCTTCGCCGGCCAGAGCTGCATCTCGGTGCAGCGCGTGTACGTGCAGGACGCGGCCTACGACGACTTCGTCGCCCGCCTGCGGCCGAAGGTCGAGGCGCTCGTGACCGGCGATCCGATGGATCCCGCCACCCAGGTGGGGCCCGTGATCGACCAGGGCAACCGCGACCGCATCCTCGACTGGGTCAAGGAGGCGGTCGGCCGGCGGCGCGACGCTGCTCGCGGGCGGCCAGACCGACGATGCCGGCCTGCTGCGGCCGACGCTGCTCGGCGACGTCGGTCTGGACATGAAGGTGGCCTGCGACGAGGTCTTCGGCCCGGTGGTCACGCTCGCCCGGGTGCGCGACCTCGACGAGGCGGTCGAGAAGGCAAACGGCACCGGGTACGGCCTGCAGGCCGGCATCTTCACGTCGGACATCTCGACAGCGCTGCGTGCGACGCGGCTGCTCGAGTTCGGCGGCGTGACCGTGAACGAGGCCCCCACCTACCGGGCCGACCAGATGCCCTACGGCGGCGTCAAGGACTCGGGCAACACGCGCGAGGGACCGCGCTACGCGGTGCACGAGATGACCGAGCCCCGCCTGGTGATCATCGCCTACTGAGCGCATGTCGAGGTGCCTGGCACCGCCGGCGCCGGTGCCAGGCACCTGCTCATTCAGCCAGCGCGTCCAAGACCGCCGCGACGCTGTCGCGCAGCGCGATCAGGTCGTAGCCGCCCTCGAGCACGAGCACCGGCCCGGGGCCGATGCCGCGCAGCTCGCGCGTCATCGTGGCGAAAGCCTCGGCGTCGAGGCCGAGGTGGCAGAGCGGGTCGGCCGCGTGCGCATCGAACCCGGCCGAGATCAAAAGCAGGCCGGGATCGAAGCCGTGCAGAGCCGGCAGCACCTCGCCCCGGAACGCCGCCAGGAACTCGTCCTTGCCGGCACCGGCGGGCAGCGGCACGTTCACCGTGGCCCCCTCGCCGTCCCCCGCGCCCCGCTCGGACGCGGCGCCCGAGCCGGGGTAGAACGGGTACTCGTGCAGCGAGACGTACAGCACCGTCGGATCGGTCCAGAACGAGGCCTGAGTGCCGTTGCCGTGGTGCGCATCCCAGTCGAGCACCGCCACCCGCTCGACCCCGCGGGCGCGCGCATGGGCCGCGGCGACGGCGACGTGGTTGACGATGCAGAAGCCCATCGGAGTCGCCCGCTCGGCGTGGTGACCCGGCGGCCGGCCGCACGTGAGCGCCGCCGCGACCTCACCGGCGAGCACGGCGTCGACCGCGGCCATCGCCGCCCCCGACGCGTGCACGGCGGCCGCGTAGCTTGCCTCGTTCACCGCCGTGTCGGGGTCGAGCGCCCCACCGCCCGCCGCGCAGATGCGCTCGATCGCCTCCAGATAGCCCCCGTCGTGGATCCGCAGCAGCGCCTCGAGCGGCGCCGCCGGAGCCGCGGCCACCTCTGCACCTGAGCCCGCGACCGCCTCGGAGACCGCGTCGTAGCGGGCGGGACGCTCGGGGTGCGGGCCGGGATCGTGATCCCGGAACAGGTCGTCCATGTAACAGCGGATGGGCGGAGATTGTGACAAGTGGCCTCGGGAGAGAATCGATGGAATTTTGCGGTTTCAGCCGAATGAACCAGGGAGGTTAACGTGCGCTTAACACTCCCGGCTGGTTACCTGAACACGTGATAGGGCATACTAGGCACCAGCCGTTCCCAGGATTTGTGACAGCGCGAGGAGTTCGCATGTATCGATTCAGCAGGGCAATCTTCGTCGAGATCAAGGATCTCGTCGACCCGCATCCGGAGACAATCACCGCCCCGGAGGCCAAGCGCTACGTCCTGCACTGCTGCGAGGCCACCATCGAGCGGCTCGCACGCGACCCCCGCTATTTCGCCAAGCCCAGCCAGAGCCTCTTCTCCGAGGTACGGCACCTGTTCTCGATCTCCGACCAGGCGCGCGTCTACCGCTCCATCGAGCGCCACATCTCGAAGGCGATCGAGTACATCATGGAGGAGCTCGAGCGGGCCGGCGAGGGCACCGCGCAGCAGTGCCGCGCGACCACTCGCAAGGGCAAGCCGTGCCAGCGCACGCCGCTGCCCGACCGCGAGTACTGCCCCTCGCACCAGCACCTCGAAGAGCGCAGCGCGGCCGCAGCGTAGGTCACGCCGGATCGCCGCCGACGGGCAGCGCGAGCTGCTTGTGGCGGTCGAACCCGGCCACGCCGACGCCGACGAGCCGGATCGGCCCGGGCCGCTTGCGCAGCGCCCGGTCGAGCAGGTCGCAGGCCAGGTTGCCGATCGTCACGGCGTCGTCGATGCCGACCTCGAGGCTCTGCGACCGGGTGACGATGGCGAAGTCGGGATAGCGCAGCTTCGTCGTCACCGTGCGGGCGGTCATGCCGCGCCGCGCCAGCGACCCGGCCAGCGAGTCCGCCATCGCCCGCAGGTACGCGTGCAGCGCCTCCCGGTCGCCGATGTCAGCGGGGAACGTCTCCTCGTTCGAGATCGACACGGCCTCGGCCGGCTCGGCCGCGACCGGCCGCGGGTCGATGCCGCGCGCCCGCAGGCGCAGCTCGACCCCCACCCTTCCCGGCAGGAGCGCGGCCAGGCGGCGGTCGTCGAGCTCCGCCAGCAGCGCCGATCGTCGTCACGCCGGCCTCGGCGAGCCGCTCCTGCGCCTTCGGCCCGACGCCGGGCAGCGCGCGCACGGGCAGGGGCGCCAGGAAGGCCGCCTCGCCGCCCGCGGGGCACGACGGTGATCCCGCCCGGCTTGCGCGCGTCGGAGCCGATCTTCGCCACGACCTTGCAGGTGGCGACGCCGAGCGAGCACGAGAGCCGCATGCGCTCGCGCACGGCCAGCTGGATCAGGGCCGCCTGCTCGCCGGGGTCGCCCTCGGCGAGGACGAGGTAGCCCTCGTCGATCCCGACCTGCTCCACCACCGGCGCGAGGCTTCTCGACGAGCGACCAGACCCGCCGCGACCAGTCGCGGTAGGTGGCGTGGTCGGGCCGCAGGAACACCACCTCGGGGCAGCGGCGGCGGGCCTCGGCGCTCGACATGGCCGAGCGGATGCCGTGCTTGCGGGCCTCGTAGCTCGCGGTGGCGACGACCCCGCGCCCGGCCGGGTCGCCGCCGACGACGACCGGCCGACCGCGCAACTCCGGGTGGCGGTGCAGCTCGACCGCGGCGAAGAAGGCGTCCAGGTCGAGGTGGGCGATCACACCGTCGAGGATACTGCCCGCCCCCGACCGCGTCCCGGCCGTTCAGGCGCCGTCCGGCAGTCCACCCCGGTACGGCCCCGGGGCCGTCTCCGGAACACCGGCGTAGGCCGTGTCCGGATCGGTCGTCTCGGCGGTCACTCCGGCGTCGTGACGCAGGGCCAGCTCGGAGACCGGGTAGACGACGGCGTACTCGCCCGCGCGGCGGGCGCCGATGCCGACGAAGGCACACGGGCCTTCGCCCGTGGCGATGAGGATGTGCTCGGTTCCGGGCGGGCAGTGCACGAAGTCCCACGCGCGCAGCCGCCGCTCCTCGCCCTCGATCAGGAGCAGGCACTCGCCGGTCAGGATCAGGAAGTCCTCCTGATAGTCCTCGCGGTGGTAGTAGCCGTTCGGCTGCCCGGGCCACAGCACCTGGATGTTGACGCCGACCTGGGGGAAGTCGGTCGCGCCTTCGAACGTGACCCCGGCGCCGAACTTCTCGTTATGGATCCACTCCGCTTCGCGGGCGTTCACGATGAACCAGCCATCCCCCGCCGGCCTGAGGCCGCTCGGCCGCTGCTCCATCGGTGCTTGCGGCACCATGTCGTCCCTCCTTGTGCTGGCTCGGCCAACCATAGCGAGACACCGCGATCCACGAAATCGGCGCGCTCTCGGCACCCCGAGGCCCGGCGGCGGCCCGGCGGCGGCCGGTACACTACGAACCTGCCTTGACCCACGACGCCGACAAGCTCATTCGCCAGCTCTCGCTCGTGGCGTACCTGATGGCAGAACAGCGTCCCGTGACCGCACGAGACGTGAAGCTGCGGGTCGAGGGTTACGCCAACATGGGCGACGAGGCCTTCGCCCGGCGCTTCTATGCCGACCGCTCCGAGCTGCAGGGCCTGGGCGTGCCGATCGCGTCCGTCCGCGACGAGTTCACGTCGGAGGAGCTCTACAGCCTGCGCGAGGAGCACTACTTCCTGCCCTCCGTCGAGCTCACCGACTCCGAGCTGGCCGCGCTGCAGACGAGCTTCTACCTGCTCGAGGGCCAGTTCGCCTACGCCGAGCCGCTGCGCCTGGCGCTCCAGAACCTGGCGCTCGGCCGGGCCTGGCCGGCCGCCGACCCGGGGCCCAAGACGGCCACGGTCGAGCTGCTCGGCCCGTCCTACACCGGCGAGGTCGCCCAGCGGCTGGCCAAGCTCGAGCAGGCCATCTCGCGCCAGCGCACCGTGCGCTTCCGGTACTGGACGATCACGAGCGACTCAGAAGCCGAGCGCACCGTCAACCCGTACGGCCTGTTCGAGCTGAACGGCGTCTGGTACGTGGTCGGCGACGACCTCGACCGCCCCGAGGGGCCCGACCGCAGGCGCACGTTCCGGGTGTCCCGCATCCGCGGCGAGATCAAGTTCGCCACCCGCCGCGAGCGCGACTTCCGCATGCCGGCCGACTTCAACGTCACCGCCTACCGCGACCGCGCGCCGTGGCGGCTGGTCGCCGACGAGGCGGGCACCGCCACCCTGGCGGTGGCCGCCGACGCGAGCTGGCTGGTCGAGCGCCGCTACGGCGCCTACGGCGAGTTCGAGGAGCTGGCCGACGGGTCGGGCCGGTTCACGACCGCGTACTCCGAGATCTGGCCGCTGTCGGCCTGGATCCTGTCGCTGGGCGGCCGGGTGGTGCCCGTCGAGCCCGCCGAGCTCGTCGACGCCGTCGTGGCCGACCTGCAGACGCGTCGCCGACGCGCACGCGGCCCCGGCGCGCACGCTGTCGCCCGCGGCCGAGCCGGGCCGGCCCGGCCGAGCCGGCCCTGCAGCCGCGCGGGCCGAGCGCGGTCGCGCCCGAGCGCTTCGCGCTCCTGCAGGCGCTGCTCGCGTTCGTGCTCGCCGCGCTGCGGCGAGGGCTCCACCGCCCGGGTCGCAGACGGCCGAGATCGAGGAGCGCTTCCAGCTCAGCCCGCAGGAGCTGAAGGAGAGCCTCGAGCTGCTGAACCTGGTCAACTTCGGCGGCGGCTGCTACGCGGTCTACTGCTCGACCGACAACGGCGAGATCGTCGTCGACAAGGAGCTCTACGGCGACGCCTTCCGCCGCCCGGCCCGGCTCTCGCCGCTCGAGGCCAAGGCGCTGCTGCGGGCGCTCGACGTGGTCGCGCCGCTGGTTGCCGCCGAGGCCGACACGTCGCTGCAGACGGTGCGGGAGAAGGTCGAGGCGGCGTTCGGGCGGTTCCCGCTCGCGGACACGCCGATGCCGCAGGAGGAGGGCGCCGAGGAGCAGGCCGTGACGATCCTGAACGAGGGCGTGCGCAGCCGCCGGCTGGTCGAGATCACCTACCTGTCGCGGTCGTCGGACGAGCTCTCGACGCGCACCATCGAGCCGTACCTGCTGCGCCGCGACGATCGCGGCTGGTACGTCGAGGCCTACGACTGCAGCCGCGGCGGCCGGCGCACGTTCAAGGTCTCCTACATCAAGGAGGCGCGGCTGGCCGAGGGCAGCTACGAGCCGCGCAGCCGAGATGGGCGATCTCGACCACTCGCTGGGCGGCGACGTGGGCGTGGCCCGGGTGTGGTTCTCGGCCGAGCGGGCGCGGTGGGAGCTCGAGGGCCGGCCGGGCACACGGGCGCTCGAGGACGGCTCCGCGGTGGCCGACGTGACCTACGGCTCGCGCGCGTGGCTGATCTCGGAGATCCTGCGCTACCGCGGCCACGCCGAGGTGCTCGAGCCGGCCGTCGTCCGCCACCAGGTGGCCGAGGCCGCCTCCGCCCTCCTGCGCGAGTTCACGGCGGTCGCGGCGGGCTGACGTTCGCGAGCGCGACCCGCGCGTTGCGCTGCAGGTGGCGGCCGTCGCGGTCGGGGATGTACAGGCGCCGGTAGCGCGCGGCGAGCGCCTCGGGATCGGCCTCGAGCCACTCGCGCAGCGGCGGGAAGGCGTCGTCGACGGCCTCGGGCTCGCGCAGCCGCGGCGCGGCGCTCGGCGCCCGTGTTCCACGGGCACACGTCCTGGCAGATGTCGCAGCCGTAGACGCGGTCGCCGAATGCCTCCGCGTGCGGGCAGCTCGGGCAGGCGCGACTGCGACAGCCACGACAGGCAGCGGCGGGCGTCCAGCACGCCGTCGGCGACGATCGCGTCGGTCGGGCAGGCGTCGATGCAGGCGCGGCACGAGCCGCACGCGTCCCAGGCCGGCCGCTCCGGGGCGGCGTGGGTCGGCGCGAGCTCGGCATCGGTGACCAGCACGCCCAGCACCACCCACGACCCGTGCCGGCGGGTGATCGCCAGCGTGTTCTTGCCGTACACGGCGATCCCGGCGCGCGCCGCGGCCTCGCGGTCGACGTGGTGGTTGGAGTCGACGTAGACGGCGAAGCGCGCCCGCGGAGCCAGCCGCCGCAGGCGCTCGCCCAGATCGCGCCAGCGCCGCCCGCAGCGCGGCGTACTCGTCGCGCCGCGTGTAGCGCGGCATGCGCCCGCGCGGCTCGTCGGCCGGCTTGTGCGGCTGCGGCCGCGCGTAGCTGCGCGCGGCGACGACCACCGAGCGCGCGTCTCGCAGGAGCGTCTCGGGATGGCACGAGCGCTCCGGCCGGCGGATCGTGAAGCCCATGTCGGCGAAGAGGCCGGCGGCGCGCCGCTCCCGGATCAGCCGCTCGGTGCCCGCGTAGGGCTCGGCGGCGCACACCCCGCAGGCGTCGATGCCGCAGGTCGGCCGCCTCCCGCAGCAGCGCTCGGGTAAGCTCGGCCGCGTCCACGCCGCGTCACTGTAGTCGGGCGCAACCAACGCACCCGCCCGGGCGTCAAACGGCGGTCACTTCGGATCCGAGCCGGGAGGCAGCAGCATGTATGGTCGAGCACAAACCGCGGCGCCGGAGCGGCTGTGGGACGCACGTGGGTCTGGTCGTCGGCGCCGCGGCGATCACCGCCGTCTGCGCCCAGGTGTCGTTCGGCTATCCGGTGCCGACGACGCTGCAGACGTTCGCGGTGCTCGGCGCCGGCGCGCTGCTCGGTGCGCGCCGCGGCGTCGCCTCGCAGCTGCTCTACCTCGGCGCCGGCGCGACCGGGATGCCCGTGTTCGCAGACGGCCACGGCGGGATCGACTGGCTGACACGACGCCGACCCGCTGCACGTGACCGGCGGATACCTGTGGGGGCTGCCGCATCGCGGCGTTCGTCACCGGGCTGATCTGCGACCGCTACGGCCGCAGCTTCTACGTGACCGTGCCGGCGATGCTCGTCGGGCAGCGTCGGCGCTCTACGCCGTCGGCCTCACCTGGCTGCACCAAGCCCTGCCGATGCCGTGGACGGGCGCGGGCCCTAGACGCTGCACTACGGCCTGTGGCCGTTCGTGCTCGGCGACCTGGCCAAGATCTTCGCGGCCGCGGCGATCATCGACCCGGCGGCGCCGTGGGCGCGCTTCCTGCGCACGCGCAGGGACAGCTCCGAGTAGCGAGACGCGTGGGGCTAGAAGCCGAGGACGAACTTGGCGTCGTCGGACATGCGCTCCGGCGACCACGGCGGCGTGAAGATCAGCTCGGTCGTGACCGTGGCCACGCCCTCCATGCTCCCCACCGCGTCCTTGATGTCCTGCTCGATCTGTGCGCCGGCCGGGCAGCCCATCGAGGTGAGCGAGTAGATGACGGCGACCGCGTCGCCCTCGACCTTCACCTCGTAGACCAGGCCGAGGTCGACGACGTCCATCCCGAGCTCGGGATCCTCGACCACCCGCAGCGCCTCGAACACGTCTTCGCTGGTCAGACTCATGCAGGCAGGGTAGCGGCTCGCGCATCCCAGAGAGCCGCAAACGTCCGCGCGTGCTCGTCCGGCTCGACGCCGGGCTGGAGCAGGCGCTTGGTCTCGGCCAGCGCGCGCCGGTCGGAGCGGCCGATGCGCACGGCGAGCGACTCGGCCCGCGAGACCAGCTTGTGCGGGGCGACGACCTCGTCGACGATGCCGAGGTTGCGGGCCTCCTGCGACGAGACGAGCTCGCAGGTCGCGAACAGCCGCAGCGCGATCCCGCGGGGCACGAGCTGCGCGACGCGCGCGGCGGCGCCCCACGGCGGCGTGAAGCCGAGCTCGTTGTGGATGAAGCGCAGCTTCGCGCCCTCGACGGCGATGCGCCAGTCGCAGGCCATGGCGAGGTCGATGCCGCCGCCGACGACGTGCCCGTTCAGGAGCGCCACGGTCGGCACCGGCAGGCCGGCGAGCCGGGCGAGCGCCGCGGCGCCGCGGTCGGCGACCACCGCGCCGGTCAGCCCCTCGAGCGCCTTCAGGTCGGCGCCGGACGAGAAGATGCGCGTGCCCGCGCCGGTGACGGCGACCAGCCGCACGGCCTCGTCGGCGGCCATCGCCTCGGCGGCGTCGGCGAGCCCCTCGAGCGTCTCGAGCGAGAGGGCGTTCTCGCCGCCGCCCCGCAGCGTGATCAGCCCGAGGCCGGCGCGCACGGACGTCTCTACGATCGTCGGCCCGGCCTCGACGCCGTCGAGCGCCTCGAGCAGCGCCGCCTTCGTCATCCGCCGGTAGCCGGCGAGGCCGGCATCGCGCGCGCGGTCGTGCAGCTCGTAGAGGAGAGGCTCGGCGTTCACGCGCGTGAGCCTATCGCGGCCGCAACGCCGGGGCGCGCCTACACACGTCCACCGCCCACGAACGCTGTCGCCGCGCATCGTCGGTGCGGCTGGGGGGTCGCCAGGGCTGCATAGCCCCGGCACCAACGAGGAGATCCGTCAGAGCCGGATCTCCTCGTGCCGATCGCCCGAGAACAGGTGGATCGAGTCGATGAAGCGCACGCGGTTGCAGCGCGAGCACAGGACGAGCGACTGGGTGCGCGCGCCGTCGGCCATGTAGCGCACGCCGCGCAGCAGGTCGCCGCCGGAGATCCCGGTGGCGACGATGGTCTGATGGCCGCGCACGAGGTCGTCGAGGCCGAAGAGCCGGTTCACGTCCTCGATCCCGTCCTCGGCGGCGCGGTTGATCTCGGTGCGGCTCATCGGCCACAGCTGGCCCTGGATCTCGCCGCCCAGACAGCGCAGGGCGGCCGCCGCGATGATGCCCTCGTGCGCGCCGCCGATGCCGATCGCGAGGTGGTCGTTCGTGCCCCTGATCGCCGCGCTGATCGAGGCCATGATGTCGCCGTCGGCGATCAGCTTGATGCGCGCGCCCGACTCGCGGATCTCGGCCACGAGATCGTCGTGGCGCGGCCGGTCGAGCACGATCGCCGTCACGTCGGCGACGCGGCGGCCGAACGCATCGGCGATCGCCTCGAGGTTCTCGCCGACCGGGCGGCGCAGGTCGATGCGGCCCTTGGCCACCGGCCCGACGGCCATCTTGCGCATGTACATGCGCGGCACCTGCATCAGCCCGCCGGGGTCGCTGGCGGCCAGGATCGAGAGCGCCCCGGGGCGCCCGCCCGCCACCGCCGAGCCGTTGCCGACCGGGTCGCAGGCCAGGTCGAGCGCGACGTCCGCCCGCGCCCAGCTCGGAGCCCTCGTGCAGGGTGTGGTCGTCGCCCTCGCGGCCGATGACGAGCGTCCCCGAAACGGGCACGCCGGCAAGGGCGACGCGCATCGCGTCCGACGCCGCCTGGTCGGCGGCCTCGGCATCGCCGCGGCCCGAGGAAGCGGCCGGCGGCGAGCGCGCTGCGCTCGGTCACCGACGCGAGGTCGGTGCACGGGCAGCGCTCTGCGCCCTCGTTGCGCTCCTCCCCCACGGGCTGGCCTCGCGCTCCGCCGAAGCCATGCTCTCAGGGTATCGCGGTCGCGCGCGCGGTGGCGCGCTCGAGGATCAGGTCCATCACCGCCAGGAGGGTCTGGTCGGGATCGGCCGCCTCGATCACCGGCCAGCCCTGCTTCTCGGCCCGGGCGACCAGGTACTCCTGGATGCGGCGGATCTCGCCGAACCGGCGCAGGTAGCGGTCGTATCGCGCGCAGGCCGCCCGAGTCGGCGCTGCGGCCGAAGAAGTGCGCCTGGTGGCGCTCCTCGTCGGTGATCGCGAGCATCAGCTGCACGACGACCGCGCCGGCGTGCTGCTCGGCCGTGACGAGGCCGGGGACGACGTGCACGCCCTCGACGACGGTCGAGAGCCCCTCGAGCACGGCCCGCTCGACCACCGCGTTTGCCCCCACCGCCACCTGGCCGGCCTGCTGGATGAAGCCGTAGAGCGCGCGGTCCTCGTCGTCGGGGTCGGGCAGCGGGATCTTCAGGCCCTCGGCGGCGTCGAACGACGAGTAGTGCAGCTCGGGCATGAGCTCCTGGGCGAAGAACGCCCGCATCGCCTGGCGGATGACGTCGGTCGACGTGATCCGGCTGATCCCGAGCCGGTAGGCGATCTCGGTCGCGAGCGTGCTCTTGCCGGTGCCCGTCGCGCCGCCGATCAGGAGCATGAGCGGCCGGTCGAGCCGCAGCACCTCGCGCCAGCCGTGGTAGCGCGACACGAGCTCCGGGCCCCTCCTCGCGCGCCAGGATGTCCTCGACCATGCCGTGCAGATGGTCGATCGGGATCTCGTCGGCAGCGGTGGCGTTCACCTCGCGCTCGATCCGCATGGCGAGCTGGTAGGCGCGCTCGGGATCGGCCCCGGCGAGCACGAGCGCCTGCGCCATCCGGCCCTTCGAGAACGGCATCGGCGCGCCCCGCGTGGCCAGGATGCGCGGCTCACGCGCGGGCACGGGCGAGCGCCGGCTCGGGCGCGGCGCTCGGCGCGCCGAAGCCGGCGGGCAGGTGCGGTCGCGGCAGCCTAGGCACCGACGGCCACCACCTCGGATGCGAGACCGAGCGCCATCGCGTCGAGGTCGGGCTCGCCGGGGAGCGACCGCGGCCGGTTGTCGCAGAAGACCACGCGCACGCCGCGCTCGCGGGCCGCCTCGGCGACGACGTCGATCGCCGCCGCCTTGATCTCGACGAGATACGTGCGCGCCGCCCGCACCCCGGGCGCGTCCAGGTCGGCGGCGAGCGCCGGCCGGTCTCCCAGCGATCCGACCACCGCCGTCACCTCGGCGCCGTGCTCGTCGGCCAGGAAGCGCCCCAGCCGGCGATGGATCGGCGCGGACGCGGTCGTGAAGAGCGCGACCCGCTCGCCGGCGACCGGCTCGACCGGGTGCGGGCGCAGCACGGCCGCGATCACCTCGGCGTCGGGATTGCACTCGCGCACCGCCGCGCGCACCGCCGGCGATCTGACCGGCATCGGCCAGCGGCGGCTCGCTCATCGTCAGCAGGACGACGTCGGCGATCAGCACCCGGTAGGGGCCGAGGCCGGACGTCAGCAGCTCGGCGGGCCGGGCGGCCGACGTGACCAGGATCGTGCGGTCGGCGGCCACCGGCGGCAGCGCCGCGCCGGAGCCCTCGAGCAGGAGCAGGTCGGGACGCCGCTCGCGCGCGAGCGCGACGGCCTGCTCGACGTTCGAGTGGTACGGCGCGCCCGCCAGGCCGCTGCCGCAGCGGCGCGCGCCGACCGCGACGACGCGGGCGAGGGCCGCATCCTCGAGGAAGTCCGACGCCGCGTGCTGCCCGGCCCGCGAGCGCTCGAGCAGATCGTCGAGCGACGGCGGCGCGGCGGCGCCGTCGACCAGCTCCGGGTGCTCGGGGCCGCCCCGCCCCATCGCCACCAGCACCAGCCGGTGGTGCTCGCCCAGGAGGCGGGCGAGGTGGCCGCAGACGGCGGTCTTGCCGATGCGCTTGCCGGTGCCGATGACCGCGATCGCGGGCACGCCGGCCGGGGTCTGCGGCGGCGGCCAGAACTCGAAGTCGGCGCCGCCGTAGGAGAGCCCGGCCGCGAGCGCGCGGCTGACCAGCCGGAAGCGGTCGCGCTCGGTCAGCACCGGCTCGTCGGACAGGTCGACCACGCGCTCGGCCGCGTGCTTGTGGGCGGCGGCGACCATCGCGGCGGCCGGCATCGCCCCCGGCGTGCTCGAGCGGCACGCCGTAGTCCGGCTCGCTGCGCAGCTTCTCGGTGCCGCCGAGGAGCAGCGCGGCGACGACGTGGTCGGCCCGGTTCGCCTCGGCGATCGCCGCGCGCACGACGGGCGGGTAGTGCTCGCCGTCGACCAGCACGAGCGCGCGCTGGGTCATGGCCGCCCCGCGGCGGTGTCGTGCGGCGGCGGCGCGTACTTGGAGTACTCGAGCGTCTGCGGCGAGAACCGGATCAGCCGCTCGCGGCCGTGGAACGGGTACTTGCGGTACACCCCCACCTCGCCCGGCGCCCACCTCGACGATGTTGTAGCAGGGGCGGGTGTGGCCGCGCAGGCGCAGCGACGAGACGGTGCCGGCGTTCACCACGAACAGATCCTCCAGCCGCCAGGCGTACGGCACGTGCTTGTGGCCCGAGAGGACGAGGTTCACGTTCGCGCGCTGGAGCACCTCGAGCGATGTCGCCCGCGTCGTGCACGACGTTGCGCTCACGGCCCGTGCCGGGGATCGGCAGCAGGTGGTGGTGCAGGATGAAGACGCGGAAGTCGGCCGGCGGCGCGAACTGCTCCTCGATCCACGGGTAGCGGCCGCGGCCGACGGTGCCGTTGTCGAGGTCGGGCTCGGACGAGTCGACGGCGACGAAGGTCAGCCCGCGACTTGTGCAGGACGGTCGCCCGCGGCCCGATCAGCTCCTCGAAGTGGACGTGGCCGACGTTGCGCGAGTCGTGGTTGCCCGGGCACCGTGATCACGTCCGGGCACTCGAGCCGGCTCAGGTACTCACGCGCCTGGCGGTACTCCTGCTTGTAGCCGAACGTGGTCAGATCGCCCGAGCACACGACGACGTCCGGCTCGAGCGCGTTGATCTCCATGATCGCCCGCTGGAGCAGGTTCTCGACGAAGTACGGCGACCCGCAGTGCAGGTCGGACAGGTGCGCGATGACGAACGGCTTGATCTCGGCCACGGCGGGACCATCGTACCGACACAGACACGGCCTGTTCGAGATCGCGGCCCGCCCGGCGACATCCGACCCGATCGGTACCCTGGAGCCGCCGGATGCCACCTCGCTTCGCCAACGAGACCGAGCACGACCTCAGTCGCATGCTCGACTACCACGGCATCGCCTGGCAGTACGAGCCGCACACGTTCGTGCTCGAGGCGGGGCCCGACGGTGAGGTGCGCGTCGCGTTCACGCCCGACTTCTACCTGCCGGAGCAGGATCTCTACATCGAGGTCACCACGATGAAGCAATCGCTCGTGACGAAGAAGAACCGCAAGATGCGGCGCCTGCGCGAGCTGTATCCGGACATCCGCATCAAGATGCTCTACCGGCGCGACATCGAGGCGCTGGCCGACCGCTACGACCTGGCGAAGCCGGCATGACCGCGCTCGTCGAGCGCGCGGCCAGCCCGGCGCCCGGCGAGGTGTACCTGTCGGCCGGAGCTCCTGGCCGCGCGCGTGGCCGAGCTCGCGGCCGCCGTCGACCGCGACCATCGCGGCCGGCCGCTCGTGCTCGTCGCCGTGCTCAAGGGCGCGGCCGTGTTCGCGGCCGACCTCTCGCGTTCGCTCACCATCCCCCACCGGCTCGACACGATGGCCCTCTCCGCCTACTCGGGCGCGGATCGCCGCAGCGGCCGGATCCGGCTCCTCAAGGACCTGGACGAGCCCGTGCGCGGCCAGCACGTCGTCGTCGTCGAGGACGTGATCGACACCGGGCTCACGATGCACAACCTGATCCGCTCGCTGCGCGCCCGCTCGCCGGCGTCGGTGCGCATCTGCACGCTGCTCGACCGCCCGCACCGGCGCCTGGTCGAGCTCGACGTCGCGTACGTCGGCTTCACCGCGGCCGAGCGGTTCGTCGTCGGATACGGCCTGGGTCACCACCAGCGCTTCCGGCACCTGCCGGACATCCGCTTTCTGGCCTAGACAGCCGGACACCGGCTATCATCGGGTGCGAGAGGTATGACGGCCCGTGTTGAAATGCGACGGTGTGGCCAGAGCGCACGACGCGCTCCCTCTCTTCACGGACGTCTCGTTCGTCCTCGCTGACGGCGAGCGGGTCGGGCTCGTCGGCCCCAACGGCGCCGGCAAGTCGACGCTCCTGCGCATCCTGGCGGGGCTCGACCGACCCGACGAGGGCCGCGCGGTCGTGGGCGACCGCGATACCGCCGGCTTCCTCGCCCAGCAGCCGGCGCGGCCCGACCTGACGCTGGTCGAGCACCTGCAGGATGCGGCAGGCGAGGTCTACGACCTGCACCGCGAGCTGCGGCGGCTCGAGCACCAGCTGACGGCGCCGGATCCGGGCACGGACGTCCTGCGCCGCTACGGCGATGTGCAGGAGCGCTACGCGGCGCTTCGACGGCTGGGGGTTCACGGCCCTCGTGGACGAGGTGCGGCGCCACCTGGACATCGCCCACATCGACGAGCGCGCCCCGCTGCGGCGGCTCTCGGGCGGCGAGCAGGCGCGGGTGATGCTGGCCGGGGTGCTGCTCGCCCGGCCGACCGTGCTGCTGCTCGACGAGCCCACCAACCACCTCGACCTGGCGGGCCTGCGCTGGCTCGAGACCTACCTGAACGGCTTCTCCGGAGCCGTGCTGATCGTGAGCCACGACCGCCGCTTCCTCGACAACACCGTCGGCCGGATCTTCGAGCTCGACGGCACGAGCGACCGGATGCAGACCTACGACGGCGGCTACACGGCGTACCGCGCCGAGAAGCTGCGGCGGTGGCAGCGGCTGCTCGAGGAGCATCGCGCCCAGGAGCGGTACCGCAGGCGGCTCGAGACCGACATTGCCCGCACCCGGCAGCAGGCGCTCGGCGTGGAGCGCACCGCGTCGGGGGCGGGCTCGGACCGGATCAAGCGCTACGCGAAGAAGGTGGCGGCGAAGGCGAAGGCCCGCGAGCGGCGGCTGCGCCGGCAGATGGAGGCGGCGGAATGGATCGGCGATCCCACGCAAGGCGCCCAGCTTCACGCTCTCGCTCGACGGGGTGTCGGTCGCCGGGCGGCGGCTGGCGGCGCTCGAGGGCGCGAGCGTCCGCCACGGCGAGCGGCGCGTGCTGGACGGGGTCGATCTGGTGGTGCGCGGTCGCGACCGCATCGCCGTCACCGGGGACAACGGCGCGGGCAAGACGACGCTCCTGCGCCTGATCGCCGGCGAGCTGGCGCCGGCAGGCGGCCGGGTCGAGCCCGCTCGCGGCGGCGGGCATCCTGCCCCAGGATCACCACGGCCTGCCGCTCGAGCGGCCCTTGCTCGAGTTCTACCGCTCCCGGGTGATCGGCTACGAGGACGACGCGCGGGCGTTCCTCGGCCACTTCCTGTTCGACCAGGAGCAGATGCACCGGCCGCTGCGCACGCTCTCCCCCGGCGAGCGCTCGCGGCTGCTGATCGCCGTGCTCGTCTCGTCGGGGGCCGAGCTGCTGCTCCTGGACGAGCCCACGAACCACCTCGACTTCGACGCACTGGACGTCGTCGAGGAGGCGCTGCGCCAGTTCCGCGGCACGATCGTGGCCGTCTCGCACGACCGGGAGTTCGTGCGCAACATCGGCTGCCGGCGCCACCTGGAGGTGCGCGCCGGACGGCTTCGCGAGCTCACGGCGGCCGGCTGAGGACGCCCGTGCGCTCAGGATCGGCTGAGGTCGGCCAGATACACTTCCAGCATGGCGCGCAAACGTCGCACCCTCGATCGCGATCGCGGCCTGACCGCACGGATGACGGGCACCGTCTTCCTGCTCGGCCTGATCTACGTGATCTTCTTCGTCGTGCTGCTGCAGGGCGTCGGCATGGCGCTCCCGTTCGTGATCCTGATCGCGGGCGGGCTGCTCGTCGTGCAGTACTGGACGTCCGACAAGATCGCCCTGGCCTCGGCCGGCGCGCGCATCGTCGAGCCGGACCAGGCGCCCGAGCTGTACGCGATCGTGCAGCGGCTGTGCATGACCGCGGGCCTGCCGATGCCGCGGATCGCGATCGTGCCGACCGACATGCCGAACGCGTTTGCGACCGGCCGCAGCCCCAAGCACGCCGTCGTGGCGGTCACGCAGGGGCTGCTCGACCGGCTCGAGCCGCGCGAGCTCGAGGGCGTGCTGGCGCACGAGCTGTCGCACGTCGCCCACCGCGACGTCGCCGTCATGACCATGGCCAGCTTCTTCGCGATGGTCGCCGGGTTCATCACCCGCTGGGGCTTCTACTTCGGCGGCATGTTCGGCGGCGGCTTCGGCGGCGGCCGCGACGACAACAACAACTCGGGCCCGTCGTTCATGGTCATCCTGCTCGTGTCGGTGGTCGTGTACGCGATCTCGTTCGTGCTCATCCGGACGCTCTCGCGCTACCGCGAGTTCGCGGCCGACCGCGGCGCGGCCATCCTGACCAAGTCCCCGTCGAGCCTGGCCTCGGCGCTCGTCAAGATCACCGGCGCGATGGGCCGCATCCCCCAGCAGGACATGCGCATGGCCGAGGGCCTGAACCAGTTCTTCATCATCCCCGCCGGCCTGAAGAGCGGCATCTCGACGCTCGTCGCCGACCACCCCCCGCTCGAGGCCCGGCTGGAGCAGCTGCGCAAGCTCGAGCGCCAGCTGGAGACGCTGTAGCCGGCCGTGGGATTCCTGGACGGACTGCTGGGGCGGACGAAGGTCGCAAAGCCGACCCTCGAGCGCCTGTTCGCGATCTCGACCGCCCAGATCACGCTCGACACGAGCCTCGGCCTGGCTCCCTCGAAGACCGCCGCGATCTGCTTCAAGCCGATGGCGTCGGCCCGGTTCCGCGAGAGCGGCACCGATATCGAGGACATGGTCAAGCTGGCGTTCGCCGACGAGGGCACGAAGATGGACCGCACCGTCGACGAGTACGGCTACGAGTGGCTGAAGCTGACCGACGACGATTTCGAGGACCTGGTCACGACGATCCACGTCGCCGCCCAGTCGATGACCGACGACGGCTTCGGCGAGCAGCTGCTGTGTGCCGTGTTCGGGTTCGAGCCCGGCCATGTCCGCTTCATCTACAACTTCAAGCGCGGCACCTTCTACCCGTTCGTCCCGCTGGCGAACAAGAAGCGCGACTCCGAGACCGAGCTGCAGCTCCAGGCGAAGCTCGAGCAGGAGCTGCCGATCGAGGCGGAGCTCGAGCGCTGGTATCCGCTGTGGGACGCCCCGGTCTGACACTCCGTATCGATTAGGCATGAGCGGCTCCGGACCCGCGCGTACTCCTGAGAGCCGTACACGAACGATCTGGCGCGTCGGGACTGGCGGCTCTGAACCGGCTGTCGAGAACGATCCAGCTCACGGGCATGACTGTCTTTCACGCGCTGGGTGAGTCGGCACGGCCGGGACTGGTGCAGCGGCCCTGCGGGCCGCCCGAGGCCTGCCGGCCGGCGCTGTGAAGAGCGCGCCGGCCAGCCTCGGGGAAGAGGGGCGAAGGGCGTCCGTGGAGATGCCAGTTGGCGCCGTGGGCATGTGTCATTTGCGGTTCCCTGACACCCCCGCAACACCCCGTCACCCACGGGTGACGACCGCCACGTCACACTGACGAGGCGATGTCAACGCTGCCCACTCTGTACAAGGCGCGCAACCTTCCGCTGAAGCGGCCGGTGTGCGCGATCTGTGTCGACCGTACCCGCGGACGCACCGAGGAGGTGCGGCTTGGCTACCGCGTCACGGTGTGGCTATGCCCAGGGCACGCGGCGCAGGCGTTCCAGACCAGGCGCGGCGGCAGAGACTTCGTCCGCACACTCTGGGGCGTGTGGCAGGCAAACGGATGCATGACCCAGGCCCGGCACCGCGCGCTCGACGCCCACGTTGCCCAGCTGCGCTCCCGGCCGCAACGACGACGGCCGGGGAGCTACGCCTGGCCGGAGCTGCGGCGCCGGCTCGAAGCCCGCTACGCCGCCGGCGCGCCGCCGCTCGCCCCGGCGCGGCTCGGCGACCCCGCCTGCCACACCTGCACCGCCCACTCGCCCAGCCGGCGCACGCTCCAGCGGTGGCACGCCGAGCGGCGCTGGCTCACCCGTCCGCCATAGCCGTCGAGCCGTCGCGGATCCCTTACGTGATCATTTCCGGGCCTTAACGCCTCGGCGTTAGCCTTGCGGGCGGCAGCACACGCCAATCGGTCGCGCACTCCACGCGGCAAGGGACGCGCCACGCCCAGGCATCGTCCGCCGCCCGCGCACCGGCCGTCTCCCCGGGCCGACGCACTGCAGTCGGCCCGGGAGGACGCTGCCTTCGGTCAATTCGCCGGTGGCCCAAGTCGATGACCGGGGATGTCCGGGCGGCGTGACGACCATCATGGAGGA
This sequence comes from uncultured Actinomycetes bacterium, assembly GCA_963813245.1. Classification (GTDB taxonomy): domain Bacteria; phylum Actinomycetota; class Thermoleophilia; order Gaiellales; family JAICJC01; genus JAICJC01. The sequence goes on along the minus strand of CAWEYE010000006.1, from coordinate 150,516 downwards.
TGATCCGATGCTGCACGAACACGACGCCGCCCGCGCGGCCTGATGGCACCTTTGGGCCCGAACGGCGCGCCGCGCCCCGGATCGACTGGCCCGTCACGGCCGAGCTGCTCCGTCACGTCTCTGTTGGCCGCGAGCGGCGTGCCCGGCGGCCCGGCGCGGACGGTCAACGTCTCGCTGACCGGCGTGCTCGTCGCGGTCCCGTTCGCGTGCACGCCCGGCGAGGAGCTCGACCTGCGGTTCCCGCTCGATCGCGGCGACGAGCTCTCGGTCTTCGCGCGCGTGGTGCGGATCGCGGACGAGAGCGACCCGGCCGCGGGCGAGTGGCTGGTCGGCTGTGAGTTCGTGGCCGTACCGGTCAAGGAGCGCTGCAGGCTGGCCAAGTTCCTGATGCGGCGGCGGGCCGACGTGATCGACGCGCACGCGCGCGCCTCGACGCGCCGGTAGCCGGACGCCGGGGGCGGCGGCTCAGCCCGGGATCGCGCCCTCGCCGGCGAAGGCCTCGCGCGCTTCCTCGAGCGTGGTGTCGACGTGCGGCAGGACGTGGTCCGATGTGACGAGCTCGGAGTCGGCGACCGGTCGCCCCGGACGGTCTCGACCATATCGATCAGGTCCGAGAAGGCGCGTCCGAAGCCGCCCGCATCGCCCGCCGCCACGGCGGCGGCAACCGCGTTATCGAGCTCGTTCAGGCGCCCGAGCAGGCTGTCGTCGAGCCGGAACTGCCCCTTGCCGAGGATGCGCACGATCACGGCGTCGTCTCCTCGGTGGGAGCCGCCTCCGGAGGCGCGCGGCACCCGCGCCGAGCTCCCCGGCGGGAGCCCCGCCGCCCAGCTCGGCCTTCATCTTGGCGAGCTCGTTGTCGACCTGGCTGCCCGGCGGTGAGCGCCGCGATCTGCTGGTCGAGGTCCGATCCGGCAGGCGCGGTCAGGTCGTCGATCGCGCCGGTCTCGACCAGCTCGTTCACGGCCGACGCCCGGGCCTGCATCTGCTCGGTCTTGTCCTGCGCCCGCGTAGAGCGCCATGCCCACGTCGGACATCTCCTCGCCGAGGCCGGTCGTGGCCTCGCCGATGCGCACCTGCGCCTCGGCGGCCGAGTACTGGGCCTTGACGACCTCCTTCTGGGTGCGGAACGACTCCACCTTGGCCGACAGCCGCCGCTCCTGGTCGATCAGCGTCTGCTGCTGCTGCTCGAGCGTGGCGATCTGGGCGTCGAGGCCCTGCAGCTGGCCCTGGATGAGGGTCTTGCGCTCGAGCGCCGTGCGGGCCAGATCCTCGCGGTTGGCGGCCAGCGCCTGGCGGGCCTGGCCGTCGAGCTTGACGATGCTCTCCTCGAGCTTCGCCGTCTGCAGCTGCAGCCGCTTCTTCGACGTGACCACGTCGGCGACGCCGCGCTTGACCTTCTGCAGCATCTCGAGCTGCTTCTGGTAGCTGTAGTCGAGCGTCTCCCCCGGGTCTTCGGCCCGGTCGAGCGCCTTGTTGGCCTTGACCTTGAAGAGCGTGGTGAATCGGGACATCAAACCGGCCATCTATCCTCCTCGAACAGTTTGCCTAGCGTAGCTCATCCAGCTGGTCCAGCTCCGCCAGCGCCGCCGCCGCCTCGGCGCGCAGGCGGCCGCGCTCGAGGTCGTAGTCGGCCTGGCGTGATCTTGCCCGTCCGCAGCTCCTGATCGAGATCGCGCAGGGCCTGGTAGGCCTCGTCGCGGCGCTCCCGCAGCTCGAGCAGACGGCGGTCGGCGGCGCTCAGGGCCTGCTCGGGCGGCTCCCGCTCGGGCGATGCGAACGGCCAGGCCACGAACAGCACCGCGCCGGTGACCAGGACGGCCACCGCCACGACCATGCCGATCGTGCTCATGCCTCGCTGCGGGCGAGCAACTCCCCGTAGCGGCGCGCGAGCTGACGCGCCTCCCGCGGGTCGGGCCAGATCGTGATCAGGGCGCCCAGTGCGAACACGACGCCCGCGAGCCACACCAGCCCGACCGCGGGGTTGACGAGCACCTTCACCGTCACGCCCCCCGCCCCGGTCGCGTCGACCCCTTGCAGGATCGAGTAGAGGTCGGTGCCGGTGGTCATGCTCGAGCGGATGTCGACCTCGTTGCCGACCTGGCCGGTGTCGTACTGGCGCTGGCCCGGGCTGAGCACGCCGGCGGCGTGCCCGCCCCGCGACACGGCCAGGCGCACGAAGTCGAAGGTGTAGTTCGGGCCCTTGCGCTGGAACACGCCGGCGTTGCGCAGCGTGTAGCCGTCGATCCGCATCGACGCCCCCGGCGCCAGGTGCGCCTCGCGCACCGTCGAGTAGGCGCTCGACGCGGTCACGCCCGACCACGAGCAGGACGATCGAGAGGTGCACGACGTAGCCGCCGTAGCGGCGCCGGTTGCGGTTCACCAGATCGCGCAGCGCCCGCGGCCACGTCCCGCCGGCGATGGCGCGGCGGGCCGCCGTCCCGCGCGCGAACTCCATGACCACGGTGGCGGTGACGAAGACGCACAGCGAGAGCGCCGTCAGCCCGGCCGGGCTCGACCCGAGGCCGGCGAGCCACAGCAGCACCGCGCCCGCGACGGCCGAGACCACCGGCCAGCGGAACGTGCGCATCAGGCTGCCCGGCGATGCCCGCCGCCAGGCGATCAGGGGGCCGATGCCGGTGAGGGCGAGCAGCGGCAGCCCGAACATGACCAGGAAGAAGTCGTAGTAGGGGGCGGCCACGGTGGCGCGGACGCCCCGCACCGCCTCGCTCAGGATCGGGAAGACGACCCCCCACAGCACCGCGAAGGCGAGCGCGAGCAGGAGCAGGTTGTTGAACAGGAAGGTGGCCTCGCGTGAGATCACCGACTCGAGCTTGTGGTCGGCGCGAAGCGTCGGCAGGCGCACGATGAGGAGCGCCACCGATGCCGCCAGGACGGCCGCGAGGAACGCGAGCAGATACGGCCCGACGGCGGACTGCACGAAGGAGTGCACCGACTGCACGACACCACTGCGGGTGAGGAAGTCGCCGAACAGGCACAGCGAGAAGGCCGCGATCACGAGCACCATGTTCCAGACCTTGAGCATGCCCTTCTTCTCCTGCACCATCACCGAGTGCAGGAACGCTGTCGCCGCGAGCCACGGCATCAGGGCGGCGCTCTCGACCGGATCCCAGGCCCAGTACCCGCCCCAGCCGATCTCGACGTACGCCCAGTGCGCGCCGAGCAGCATGCCGATCCCAAGCGCCGTCCACGAGACGAGCGTCCAGCGCCGCACCGAGACCAGCCAGCGCGCGTCCGACCGCGCCGGTGATCAGCGACGCCATCGCAAACGCGAACGGCACCGACATCGACACGTAGCCCAGGTAGAGCATGGGCGGGTGCGCCGCCATGTACACGTTCTGGAGCGACGGGTCGAGGCCGGCCCCGTCGGCCCGCACGGCGCCCGCCACGTGGGCGAACGGCGAGGACACGAACGTCGCCATGCCTGCGAAGAACACGGCGATCCCGCCCAGCACGGCCGCCACCCACGGCATCAGCTCGCGGTTGCGGTGCCGGTTCTGCCGCATCACGAGCGTGGCGGCGCCGGTGAGGACGGTGAGCCACAGGAGCAGCGACCCCTCCTGGCTCGCCCAGAGCGACGTGATCCGGTAGATCAGCGGCAGCTTGCGGCTGGTGTGCTCGGCCACCACCTGGAGCGAGAAGTCATGCGTGACGAGCCCGTACTCGAGCGCCACGATCGCGACCAGGGCGGCGGCGAAGGCGGCCGCCGAACGCGTTCTGGACGCTGCGCATCGTCCGCCGGTCGCGCCGCCGGCCCGCCACGACGGCGGCGACGGTCGCGTACACGGCAAGCGCGAAGACGAGATAGAGGGCGACGCGACCGAGGGTGGTCAGACCGGGCCTCCTACGATCCGCCGGAGGAGTACTTGCTGGGGCACTTCGTGAGCAGCGAGTCGGGCTGCGCCACGAAGACGCCGTGCTCGAGCCGGCCGGTCACGATCACCCTGCGCGAGGTCTTGAACGCGTCCGGTACCGAACCGCTGTAGGACACCGGCACCGTCTGCGCCGAGTCGACTCGTCGCGCAGCACGAACCGCATCGGGCTGCCGTTGCGCGTGGCCCGCACGACCGTGCCCGTGAGCGTCACCTGCTTGGTGGCCGCGCCGTCGGCGTCGGAGCGCAGCTGCGCCACCGACACGAGCAGAGTCCCCGAGTTGAACAGCGCCTGATAGGCCAGGAAGACGGCCAGAAGCGACCCCACCACGAGAGCGACGACCAGGCGCGGACGCGGGGACATGGCGGTCAGATTACCACCGTGCCCTGCCGGGGCAGGTGAGGCACCCGGGGCGGCAGGCGTGGCAAGCGCGGCTGCTACTAGGCGGCGGCGTCGGGAACGCGGTAGCCGAGATCGAGGCACAGCTGCCCGCGCCTGGTCTCTCGCAATGCGTCGGTGTAGCCCTGCCCGTACGCCGCCCGCAGGAACCAGCCCAGGAGCTCCGGGTCGAGCCGCGACGGCTCGACCTCGAAGATCTCGGCCCACAGATCGGCCAGCCGCAGATCGATTGCCATAGCCAGCTCATGCTTACGCTCGTCCATCAGTCAAATGGTAGGTCCCGGGTCGGACGGACACCGGGAACCGGGCGGGCGCAGACGTGGTCAAAGCAGGTGCGACGTCACCACAGCCACCGGAGGAACAGCATGCCCGACATCCGTCAACTCGTCACGACCGCCGCCGTCGCGGTGCTTGCGATCGCCGCCTACCAGGCCGTCCACGGCACGTCGCCGGCGCCGGCCGCGGCCGGGCCGCACCAGGCCGAGCGGCATGCTGCAGCCGTTCATGCGCTTCACGGGCAGCGGGTCGGTCACCATGCGGCCCGACCAGGGCACGATCTCGTTCTCGACCCACGGCACCGGTGCGACGCTCGTCGACGCCCAGAACCAGGCCAGCCAGGCGATGCGGTCGCTGATCAAGACGCTGCGCGCCGACGGCGTCGCCCGCAGCGACATGCGCACCGACGCGCTGAGCGGCTCGGCCCGGCCGCGCATCGGCGATTTCGCCGCCGACCAGAGCCTGCAGCGTGACCGTGCGCGACCTGAAGCACACCGGCAAGCTCCTGGCCGACGGCACCGCCGCCGGCGCGTACTCCGTGTACGGCATCGACTTCTCGATCGGAAACCAGCACGCCGCCTACGACGTCGGCCCTGCGCTCGGCCGTGCGCGACGCCCGCTCGAAGGCCGACGCGGTCGCCGCCGCCGCCGGGCTGCACGTGACCGGCGTCGTCTCGGTGAACGAGACGCCAGCAGCAGGTGTACCCGGACTACGGCGAGGCTCGCGGCCGCCGCGGCGCCCTGCAGCGCGTCCGCCGTCGTCCCGGTCAAGCACGGCACCCAGAAGGTGACGGCCCAGGTGACGGTCGTCTTCTCGTACGCGAGCTGACGACATGGGCCTGCCCCGCGGCGCGGGCCAGCCCCCGTCAGTCGAGCGGCAGCGCGCGGCGCGGCACCGGCGCCGAGTGGATGATCGACGTCGTCGTCTGGCCGTAGGGCGTGAAGCGGTCGAGCAGCGGCTCGAGGTCGTCGATCGAGCGCAGGTGGAGCTTCACGAAGAAGCAGTCCTCGCCGGTGATCCGGTAGCACTCGGTGACCTCCCGGGTGGCGGCGGCGATCTGCGGGATGCGGTGCAGCTCGCGGCTGTTCGGGCGGATGCGGACGATGGCGGCGAGGCCGAAGCCGAGCGCCCGCGGTTCGACGGCGGCGTGGTAGCCGGAGATCACGCCGGCGCGCTCGAGCCGGCCGATGCGCTCGCCCACGGCCGGCGCCGAGAGCCCCACCCGCCGCCCGAGCTCGGCGACCGAGACGCGCGCGTCGGCCTCGAGCTCGGCCAGCAGCCGCCGGTTCGTGGCATCCAGAATCGATTCGTAGGCAGCATCCACGTAACACCTCGGAATGGTCGGACTGATCCGGCATCATATCGTTGAATCACCATGGCGATCGTGACCGCAGCCATCGATACTTCATGCACCGATGCTCGGCCGCAGATCGCTTCCGCCGCAGGGGTATTTCGTCGGCAGCGCCGTCTTCCACTACCTCGGGCCGGCGTTCGCCGTGCTGCTCTTCGCCCACGTCGGCGTGCTCGGCGTCGCCTGGCTGCGGATCGCGACCGCCGCGGCCGTGTTCGCCGCGTGGCGGAAGCCGTGGCGGTGGTACGCCGGCCTCGCCGCAGCGGATCGCCGCACCGTCGTCGCGCTCGGCGTGACGCTGGCGGTGATGAACGTCTGCTTCTACCTGGCCATCGACCGGCTCGCGCTGGGCACGGTCGCCGCGATCGAGTTCCTCGGGCCCACCGTCGTCGCCGCCGCCGGGATGCGCACGCGCCGCAACCAGCTCGCGCTGCTCCTGGTCGTCGTCGGCGTCTACCTCGTCACCGGCGTGCGCCTGCACGGCCAGCCGATCGGCTTCGCCTTCGCCTTTGCGAACGCCGCCCTGTTCGCCGTCTACGTCGTGCTCGGCCACCGCGTCGCCCGCGCCGGCGCCGGCATCGACGCGCTCGCGGCGGCGATGCTCGTGGCCGCGGTCGTCGTCTCGCCGATCGGCGGTGCCTGGCCGCCCTGCCCGCCCTCGCCGTGCCGGCGACGCTCGCGGCCGGGATCGGCGTGGGCATCACCTCATCGGTGATCCCCTACGTGTGCGACCAGCTGGCGATGGCACGGCTCGAGCGGTCGACGTACGCGCTCATGGTCTCGCTGCTGCCCGCCACCGCGGTCGCCGTCGGCGTGATCGTGCTCGGTCAGGTGCCGTCGCCGCGGCGACGGCGCCGGCGTCGCGCTCGTGATGGTGGGCGTGGCCGCGCACGCGGGCGGCGGCTCAGGCCGGTTGATCGGCAGCTTCGGCGCGCCGGCGCTCGGCGCAGCCGGGGCACAGGTACTCCTCGTCGTCGCCGTCGACGGCCTGCCGGTCCCAGCGCTCGGGCGGAGTCGCCGCGTCGCTCGCGTGCTGCACCGCGACGGCTCCGCAGCTGCACCGGTAGACCGCGCACAGGTACGGGTACGGGGCGTCGATCAGCTCATACGTCACTCCCATCACGAGTATCGTCGCACCCGCGCCGCCGCCGGGCAAGCCGGCGCACATCCGGTGAACCGATCGGGCCTCCCGCGGCGAAGTACGACGTAGGGGCATGGGCACGCAGATGTCTCCAGATCGTTACGTGACGCTAACGGGAATCTGAACCAGGTTCTGGCACAATGCGAGAGCCGGAGATGGACGCCGACCGGCCCGAATGCGATACTTCCGGCGCAATGGAGGTGCGGTGGAGCAGCTGCAAATGAAAGAGGATCTGACCGACGCTGCGGCAGCGCGTCGTGAGCGAGCTCGCCGCGATCGACGTCGTCGTCTGGCCGCGGCGCAAGCGCACCCGGCGCGAGCGGCTTGCGCGCTTCCTGGTCGCATCGCGCGCGCCGTGCGCGCCGCATGATCCTCTAGCCCGGCGCTCGCGTCAGCGCCGGCCGCGGACGAGCACCATCGCCCTGCCGAGACGCAGCTCGCCGTCGCGACGCAGCGGCGTCGAGCCGGTCGGTGAGCGCGGCGTGCAGCGACCGCTGCTCGTCCGGCGTGAGCGCGGCGGCGAGCCGCGAGAAGTGGCCGATCGTCGCCGTCAGGTACGCCCAGTGGCCGGCCGCGTCCGCCGGCGGTCAGCTCGTCCCGCAGCACCCTCCCCTCCACGTCGGCGAGACCGGCGCGGCGATGGAGCTCGATCAGCTCCTCGGTGTCGCCCAGCCTGTCGAACGCCTGCGCAAACGCCGCCCGCTCGGGGCCGAGCGCCGCCGCCACGGCCGCACGCGGCTCGCCGAACCACGGATTCTGGTCGATGCGCGCCCACACCGCCGTCACGACGACGCCGCCCGGCCGCGAGCACCCTGGCCGCCTCGCGCAGCGTCGCCACCGGATCGCGCGCGATCATGAGCGCAAGCCGGCTCGTGACCGCCGCGAACGCGGCGTCGGCGAACGGCAGCGGCGCGTTCATGTCCGCCGTGACGAAGCCGGCGTCCACCCCGGCCCGCGCCGCCCGGTCGCGGGCGTCCGCCAGCCGGCCGGCGTGGGTGTCGGCGCCCGTCGCCGCGGCGCCGGCGAGCGCGAGCGCGATCGTCACCCGTCCGCTGCCGCAGCCGAGGTCAAGCGCCGTCGCCGGGGCGCCGGCCGCCGCCACGATCTCGGCCACGCCGAACGCGCGCCCGGCGGCGCCGGCGGGCTGATCCGGCTGCATCGGGTCTGGCATGCGCGCGGCCGAGGATAGCGCGCCACATGTTCACCACGCGACACCGCATCTTCACCCCCGGCGGCTGTGCGCGCCGCGATCCTTCAGGTGACACACGGAAGGGGGATCATGTTCCTGATGTGGATCGCGGGAGTCTGGCTGGGGACGAACATCGCAGTCGTCGCGGTGCTGATCGCGCTCGCAGAGCGCGGACAGCGGCGCGAGGCCGCGATACCCCCGGCCAGGACGGCGGGCTAGGCTCGAGAGCCGGCGCTCGCCGATGCGGCGACGCGAGCCCGGCGGCGCCGGGCGCATCTGAGGCGGACGCTCTCTGTGGCATGATCGGACGCATGCCGTTCGCGCGCATCCTGGTCGCCATCGACGGGTCGCAGGGCGGCGGTGCGCGCGCTCACGAACGACGCTCGAGCTCGCCCGCCTCACGGGCGCGACCGTCACCGCGCTCACCATCGAGGGGCCGCTGCCGGCCTACGCCGCCACGATCGGCGAGGTCGACGAGGTCAAGCGCCAGAAGGACGCCTTCTTCGCGACCGTGGCCGAGGAGGCGCGCGAGCAGGCGGCCGCGCGGGCGTCGCGGTCGAGATCGAGGTGCGCGCCGGCCACGCCGCCGCGCTGATCACCGACTACGCGCGCGACCACGCGTCCGATCTGGTCGTCGTCGGGCACCGCGGCCACTTCCTGGAGGACTACGTGCTCGGCTCGACCGCCGACCGGGTCGCCCACCACGCTCCCTGCCCCGTGATGATCGTCAAGTAGGCGATATCGTCTCCGGCGTGCGCGCGCAGACGACGGGTGGGCAGGCTCGGGCCGGCGCGGCGCGCCGAGCTTCTGATCGTCGCGGCGGCCCTGTTCTGCGTGCTGACGGTGGCGGCGATGCTGGCCTATCCCGGCGGCGCCAAGTACGACCACTCGAGCAGCGGCTACCTGTTCTTCCAGAACTTCTTCAGCGACCTGGGGGCGACCAAGACGTACTCCGGCCGCAGCAACACGACCGCGCACGTGCTCTTCAGCATCGCCGCGGTGAGCGTCGGGCTGGCGATGATCGGCTTCAGCACGACCTGGCGGGTGATCGCCGCCCGCCGCGGCGAGGGCCGCCCCTTCGGCCGGATCGCCCAGGTCGCCTGCATCGTGAGCGGCGCCGGCTTCATCGGCGTCGGCCTGACGCCGTGGGACCGGGTGCTCGACGCCCACAACACCTTCGTCCAGGTCGCGTTCAGCGTCCTGCTCGTGTACGTGCTCTGCCTGCTGGCGCTGCAGGCGCGCAACGCCTGGCCGCCGGCGTTCGTCGGCTGAACGCCCTGCACCTGGTCGTGCTCACGCTCTACGTGCTCGTGCTCTTCGCCGGCCCGGGCCTCGGCACGAAGTCGGGGCTCCAGTTCCAGGTCGCCGCGCAGAAGATCGTCGTCTACGTGTCGATCCTGAACCTGGGCGCGCAGGCGATCGGGATCCGCCGCGAGGCGCTGCTCGCGGCGGCGGGAACCGCACGCCGATGATCGCCGTCTGATCGGCATGCGAGCCCTCCCCGCACCGATCGCCGCAGCCGCCTGCGCCCTGCTGTGCGCGGCCTGCGGCCAGGCGGCGGCGCACCCGGCCCACCACGGCCCGCGGTCGATGGCCGCCGTCAGCCTCGCAGGCCGCCGATCGCCGCAGATCACGGGCGGGACGCCTGCACAGCGCACGCTCCTGCGCCAGGTCGTGCGCGCGCAGGCAACGAGCCAGATCGTCAAGCTGACGATCGCGCCCGCGAGTCCCTCCTGGCAGCCGCAACGGCCCGGAGACGTGCAGCTCACCGCGGAGCTCGCCGGCGCGGGCAAGCGCGCCCGCGAGAACACCCTGGGCGAATGGGAGACGTGGATGGTCGGCGGCGCGTTCCGCGACCGGTCGGCGGCGCTCGGGCTGCCGCGGGTGATCGTGGTCGGCGACAACGAGGGCGCCGAGCGCGCCGACGGTCCCCATCCTGCCCACCGCACGGCGTCGGGCGTGCCCGGCTTCCGGCGCCGCGTCGCGGCCGTGGCGGCGCGCTCGGGGGCGCGGGTCATCGCGGTGCGGGTGGGCGATCCCGACGGCTACTCGGCGATCGTGGCCCTGCAGGTGGCCGACCCGGCGGCGTTCCTGCAGCACGATCTCGGGCCGCTCGAACATACGGCTGCAGGGCCTGCATGCGGACGGCACCTTCATCGTCCTCTACGAGCGCTCCGGGCGCGAGCTCTACTCCGAGGGCGAGTCGCAGCGGCTCTCGAGCGGCCTCGGCGGCCCGGGCGATCCCCGCTACGGAAGCTGCATCCCGAATCTGATGACCGGCCGCTCTCGCTGGCCCCGCCGCTGCCCTGTCCCAGCGACCGGCGGCCGCCGCCCTCGACGCCGCCGAAACCGCCGCAGATCACGGGCGAGGAGAGCGGCGGGAGCGCTCGCCCGGCGAGAGCGACCAGACCGGGACCACCGTGCCCTATCGGCCGGGCGCCGCCGGCGGGCTCGGGATCGTGCTCGTAGAACCCGAACGGCCATGCGATCACGGTCGAGTCGATCGCGCCCTCCGGGAGCCGCGGCGGTCCGATCCGGTTTCTCGGCGTCCGCATCCAGGTGCCGCCTTCGCGTGCGCACCCCGGCACGGCCGCCGAGCTCCACAAGCCGTACGGCCCGGAGCCGGCGATGCGGCCGGTGACCATCCGCCCGGGCGACTGGATCGGCGTCGGCCTGCACTTCCGAGTGGGGCCGGCGTGCACGGCCGCGCTCGCCGGCCGCAGATTCACCGTCGACCGCACATTCCTGGTCACGTACGTTCTCGACGGCCGCACGGTGCGGCATGCGCTCCCCGGAGAGGCGCTGAACGTCACCTGCCCGCGGTGAGCGCCGCCCGGCGTGTCAGCCGCCGGCCGGCGGGCAGCACTCGGTCCGGTACCGCTCGGCCCGGCGCCGCTCCTCCTCGGGCAGGAGCCCGACCAGCTGCACGAGCAGGAGCTCGAGCTCGGGCAGCATCGAGCTTCCCGCGCAGCGCGCCCGGAAGATCTCGATCATGCGGCCGTAGTACCAGAGCTGGCTCGCGGCGCCCTGGCTGAAGACTCCCCAGAACTCGGGGCCGCGCATCCCGGCGTCGCGCACGGTCGCGCGCAGGTTGGAGAGCTTGTCGGCCATCGACACCCGCAGGAGCGGCGCCGCCAGATCGCCGTCCGCATGGGCGAGATGGTCGAGGTGGGCGCACTTGCGCGGCCACCAGTCCGCCTTCGCCTCGCCGGGCTCGCGGATGGCGTCGCTGCAGCCGCGGACGATCTCGGCCACCCGCTCGCCGAAGCGGCGGCGGATATCCTCCAGCCGGGGCGTCCCGCCCCGGTCCTCGACGGCGTCGTGCAGCATGGCCGCGATGGCCTCGTCCTCGTCCCCCCCGTCCTCGAGCACGAGCGCCGCGACACCGAGCAGGTGGGCCATGTAGGGCACCCCGCCGCTGCCCTTGCGCACGTGATCGCCGTGCAGGACCGCCGCGTAGGAGACCGCCTCCTCGAACCGTTTGCCGAGCATCGTGCGGGACGTTAGATCGGCGGCCCGGTGGAGGCGCGCACGACCAGCTGCGGCGGCGTGTCGACGACGACGTCTCGGGGCGGCTCGCCGCGCAGCTGGGCGATGAGCGCATCGACCGCGATCTCTCCGAGCTCTGCGAGCGGCATGCGGATCGTCGTCAGCGGCGCGTCCAGGTGGTCGGCCAGCGGATCGTCGTCGCAGCCGACCACCGAGACGTCCGCTGGGATGGCGAGCCCGAGCAGGCGGGCGGCGGCAAACGCGCCCACCGCCTGGTTGATGTTCGAGACGAACACGCCGGTGGGCCGGTCGCGGCCGCGCAGGAGCTCGGTCATCGCCCGGCTGCCCCCATGCTCGTCGAAGGCCGCCTCCTCGACGGGGGCCGGATCGAGCCCGGCCGCCGCGACCGCCGCGACGAAGCCCTGCATGCGCCGGTTCGCGGTGTCGAGCACGAGCGGGCCGGCGACCTGTCCGAGGCGGGTGTGGCCGAGGCCGATCAGGTGGTCTGCGGCCGCCGCGCCCGCGTCCTCCTCGCGCATCGAGGCGTTGCAGCCGCTGCCGATGTGGCGGCGGTTCACGAATACGCACGGGACGATCCCCTCCGCAAAGCGCTCCAGGATGGGGTTCCCCGGGCGGGCGCTCGCGATCAGCAGGCCGTCGATGCGGCCCTCGCCGACGAGCGACTCGTACGCCCGCTGGGCGCGCCCGCCACCCGTGTCCTCGGCCAGCAGGACGACGAAGCCCTCCTCCCAGGCCCGGTCGAATGCGCCGCGGATGACGGCCGCGTAGACGGGGTTTCGCAGCGACGGGACGAGCAGGCCGAGCGCGCCCGTCGCCGAGAGCTTGAGCCCGCGCGCGATCGCGTTCGGGCGGTAGTGCAGCCGCCGTGCGGTCTCGACGATGCGCTCGCGCGTCTCGGGCCGCACCGTCAGCGAGTCCGACTCGTTGAGCACCCGGGAGACGGTCGAGACGTGCACCCCCGACTCCCGGGCCACGTCCTCGAGGCGCGCCGGCCGCGTGCGGCGTTGACTCATGGCTACACATCCTAGCCAGGGGCGGCGGGCGTGCGATAACGTTTGCGCCAGATGGCGTCCCGCGTGCACCAGGTCCGCGCCGACATCGCGCTCACCGCCGCGTGACCGCGACGATCGAGGATCTGCGCCGGCACGCCGGCCCCGACGTCGTCGTCCGCGCTCCGGCCGCCGCCGACCTCACCGACTCGACCGAGCCGCGCGGCGTGGGCGGACACGCCGAGGCGGTGGCCGAGCCACGCACCGCCGCCGGCGTCGCTGCGGTGATGCGCTGGTGCTACGAGCGCGACCTCCCCGTCGTCCCGCGCGGCGGCGGCACCGGGTACGCCGGCGGCGCCGTGCCGACGCAGGGCGGCGTGATCGTCTCGCTCGCCCGGATGACGGCGGTGCGCGCGTTTGACCCGCTGCTCTGGCGCATCCACGTCGAGGCGGGCGTGCGCACCGCGGAGCTGCGCCGGATCGTGCGCGAGAGCGGCGTGTGGTTTCCGCCCGACCCCGGGGCGGCCGAGTCGTCCCAGATCGGCGGCAACATCGCCACGAACGCCGGCGGGCCGCACGCGTTCAAGTACGGCGTCACCGGCGCGTGGGTGACCGGCCTCGAGCTGGTCGTGCCGCCCGGCGACGTCATCCATGTCGGCGGCGCGGCGCGCAAGGACGTCGCCGGCTACGACCTGCGCCACCTGGTGGTCGGGTCGGAGGGCACGCTCGCGATCATCACGGCGGCCTGGCTACGGCTGATCCCGGCCGTCGAGTGCTCGCTGCCGGTGATCGGCCTCTACCCCACCGTCGCCGCCGGCTGCGCCGCGATCGAGGCGGCGATGGCGAGCGGGATCGTGCCGGCGGCGATCGAGTACCTGGACGCGGGCACGATGCGCCACGCCGCGGCGACGTTCCCGATCGCCGTGCCCGACGGTGCGTTCGCGGTGCTGACCGAGGCCGACGGCTCGCCGGCCGAGGCGCGGGCGGGCCGGGACGCCCTGCGCGAGGCGCTCGCCGAGGGCGCGGCGGCCGTTCACGCGCCGGACGCAGATGACGAGATCGCCGCGCTGTGGCGGTGGCGCTCGGGCGTCTCGATCGCGATCAACGCCGTCCGCGGCAGCCGCGTGAGCGAGGACATCGCCGTCCCGGTCGACCGGCTCGCCGAGGCGGTCTCGGCGACGCTCGCCATCGGCGCCCGCCACGGCCTCGAGGCGATGAGCTGGGGGCACGCCGGCGACGGCAACCTGCACTCGTCGTTCCTCGTGGACGCCGGCGACGAGGCGACGCTCGCCCGTGCCGAGCGGGCCGCACACGAGCTCTTCGAGCTCGCGATTGCCCTCGGCGGCACCATCTCCGGCGAGCACGGCGTCGGCGTGCTGAAGAACGGCCGGCTGCGCACGCAGTGGGAGCCGCGCGCCGTCGAGCTGCACGGTGCCGTGAAGCGCCTCTTCGACCCGAAGGGCCTGCTCAACCCCGGCAAGAAGCTGGCATAGATGATTGATCGGTAACTCCGCCGCGCCTGGTCGTCAGGCTGTGGTGGGTTGGCGGGGTGTGGTGCGGCTGCGGCCGCGAACCGTCGCACGGCTGCGTCCTCGGTCGCGCCCATACTTACTACCAGTATGAACGCTCCCTGCGTCCTTGCGCTGCTCGGTTCGCGGCCGCCCAGGACATCACCGGCGTTACCGATCAACCATCTAGAGCGGCCGCGGAGCCTCGTGGTGGATGAAGCGGCTGCTGCGCCTGCGAATCCGGCGCATGAGCCGCTCCTCGTGGGTCGTCGGCGGCTTCGCGAGCCGGCCGCGCTCGCGTGCGAAGAAGCGGCCCTTCACGAGCTCGACGAGCGCCAGGTAGGCGATCACCATCGCCACGAGGATGAGGAAGAACGCGATCGGGAGCGTGCGTGAACCCGAGCACGTGCGCGAGCGGCGTGAACGGCAGAATCGCGCCCAGCGTGGCCATCGCGGTCGGGGTGATCAGCATCGCCCGGCTGGGGCGGCTGCGGAAGAACGGGACGCGGCGGGTGCGGATGAGGAACACGACCAGCGTCTGGGTCGCCAGCGACTCGACGAACCAGCCGGTGCGGAACTCGGCGTGGCTGGCGTTCAGGATCTGCAGCATGACGAAGAAGGTCAGGAAGTCGAAGATCGAGCTGACCGGCCCGAACACCGTCATGAACCGGCGCACGAACCCGATGTCCCAGGCGGCGGGCCGGGCGACGATCTCGGGGTCGACCTGGTCGGTCGGGATCGCCAGCTGGCCGACGTCGTAGAGCAGGTTGTTCAGCAGGATCTGCGACGGGAGCATCGGCAGGAACGACAGGAAGAGCGATGCGCCCGGCGGCGCTGAACATGTTCCCGAAGTTCGACGACGTGGCCATCAGCACGTACTTCAGCGTGTTGGCGAAGATGCGCCGGCCCTCGCACGACGCCGTCGGCGAGCACGCCGAGGTCCTTGTCGAGCAGCACGATGTCGGCGGCGTCCTTGGCGACGTCGGTCGCCGACTCGACCGAGATGCCGACGTCGGCCGCGTGCAGGGCGACCGCGTCGTTCACACCGTCGCCGAGGAAGGCGACGTCGTCGCCGCGGCGGCGGGCGACCTTGATGATCCGCGACTTCTGCTCGGGGCTGACCCGGGCGAACACCGTGGTCTGCGGGATCGCGGCGGACGAGCGCGTCGTCGTCGAGCCGCTCGATCTCGGCGCCGCTCAGCACGCCGCCCAGCTCGAGCCCGATGTCGCGGCAGACCTTGGCCGCGACCGTGCCGTTGTCGCCGGTGATGATCTTCACCGCGATGCCGAGCGCGGCGAGCTTGGCGATCGACGCGCCGGCGTCGGCCTTGGGCCGGATCGGCGAAGGTGAGGAAGCCGACGAAGGTGAGGTCGCGCTCGTCCTGCGGGCGCGGGTCGGCGGCGCCCGGCGCCGCGCCGCGTCGCGACGGCGACGACGCGGGCGCCGTCGCGCGAACAGGCGGTCGAGCGTCGCCGCCGCCGTCGGCGGGCACGTCGACGCAACGAGCGAGCACCGCCTCGGGCGCGCCCTTCGTGACGAGCACGGTCGCGCCGTCCGGGGCCGTCGCGGTCACCGACACCAGCTGCCGCTCGTGGTCGAACGGCAGGATGCCGACGCGGCGGTACGGCCTCGGGGCCGTCGGGCCCGGCGCGGACGGCCGCCGCGTCAGGGGCGGTCCACAGCGCCTGGTCGAGCACGTTTCCGCCCACCGGCCCGGTCGCGGTCATGGTCGCCTCGTTGCAGACCAGCCCGAGCCGCGAGCGGATCGAGCGCAGGCCTCGCCGGCGCCGTCCAGCGACGCGGTGAAGCGTGATCGCGCCCTCGGTCAGCGTGCCCGTCTTGTCGGTGAAGAGCACCTGGATGTTGCCGAGATCCTCGATCGTCACCAGCCGCTTGACCAGCACCTTGCGGCGCGCCAGCTGGCGCGACCCGGCCGCGAGGCTGACGCTGACGATCGCCGGCAGCAGCTGCGGGGTGATCCCGATCGCGATCGCCAGCGAGAACAGCAGCGCGTCGATGATCGGCCGCGAGAGGGCGACGTTGATCACGAAGATCGAGACCGTCAGGATGCCGGCCACCCGGACGAGCAGCTTCGAGAACTCGTTCAGCCCGACCTGGAACGCGGTCGCGGCCTGGCGGCGCGCAGAGCCCGATCGCGATCTTCCCGAACGCCGTCGCCGAGCCCGGTCGCGACGACGACGGCCGCGGGCCGAGCCCTGGTGGACGATCGTGCCCATGAACGCGCACGAGGAGAGGTCGACCTCGGAGTCGCTGGCGGCGGCGGCCGCCGCCGCCTTCGCCGCCGGCATCGACTCGCCCGTGAGCACCGCCTCGTCGCACTCGAAGCGGGTCGTCTCGAGCAGGCGCATGTCGGCCGGGACCACGTCGCCGATGCGCAGCGCGACGATGTCGCCCGGCACGAGGTCGCGGACGTCGACGCGGCGCTCGCCGCCGTCGCGCGTGACCAGGGCCTCGTGGCGGATGTTGGCGTGCAGCGCGGCGACGGCGCGCTCGGACCGGTACTCGTTCACGAACCCGAGCCCGACGCTCAGGACGACGATCGCCGTGATGATCGCCGCGTCGGTCGGGTCCCCGGTCGCGCCGGAGACCGCCGCCGCCGACACGAGCAGGATCAGCAGCGGGTTGCGCAGCTGGCGCAGGAGCACGCCGAACGCGGTCACCCGGTGCGTGGCAAGGACGTTGCGGCCGGACGTCGCGAGGCGGCGCTCGGCCTCCGCCTGGCTCAGCCCGGTGGCCGTGGTCCCGAGCCGCTCGAGCACGTCGGCTACGGGGAGCCGCGCCGCCTCGGCGAGCCGAAGCGGCGCGGAGCTCACGACGGGCGCGGCGATCTCGGCCACCGGTGCATGCGCAGATCCTGACAGGCCGAGGGAGGTGCGCGTGCCCCGGAGGCGTCAGCCCCGCGGCGGCGCGGGGTTGTCAGGCGCTCGCGGCGCTCCAGGACGTGCTGACGGCCTCGAACATGACGGCCACGCCGATCGCGCCGGCGTCCACCGACTCGCGGCTGCGGTCGCCCGTGTAGGCCGCCCGGCCGCGCTGGGCGAGCATGCCCTTGGTCGCCTCGGCGCTCTCGCGGGCCGTCACCGCCGCCGCGGCCAGCGCGTCGCCGGAGCTCGCGCCGCCGGCGAGCTCGGCCTCGAGCCGGTCGACCGCGGGCACGAGCGCGTCGAGCAGGGTCTTGTCGCCGACCTCGGCGCTGCCGCGCTGCTTGATGCCCTCGATCGAGGCGCGCATCGCAGCGATCACGTCGGCGCCGGTCGGATCGGGCTTGCCGTTGAGCGCCCCGCCGGCGCGCAGGAACGCCGTGCCCCAGATCGGCCCCGAGGTGCCGCCGATGCGGCTCGACAGCACGATCGCGGTCTTCTTCAGGAGCCCGGCGACGTCGTCGTACTCCATCGCGTCCCAGTCCTCAAGCAACTTGCCGAAGCCGCGGGCGAGCGAGTAGCCGAAGTCGCCGTCGCCGACGACGGCATCGAGGTCGGAGAACTGCTTCTCGTTCTCCATCGCGGTCTCGGCGATCGTCCGAACGACGCCCTGGGCAGTGCGCAACGCCACCTCGCTCATCGCACCTCCTGTGCGGCCGGGACCGCCAGGCACGCCTGGAGGTCGTCCAATGTGACCATCTCGCCGAGCGGTGCCGGGCCACTGCTGCGCAGCACCCGCATCGGCCGGCCGGGATCGCCGAGGTCGGACACGACGAGGGTCGCCTCGCTCATGTCCTCCTCCGCGGTGTAGCTCGAGATCGTGACGACGCAGCGCAGGCCGGCGCGGACGGCCGCGAGCAGGCCGTTGCGCGAGTCCTCGACGACGATCGTCTCGTCCGGCCGCGCCCCCGTGCGCTCGAGGGCCAGGGTGTAGATGGCCGGATCGGGCTTCTTCTTCGGCACGATGTCGCCCGCGAGCACTGTGAACCGGGCCGTGCGATCGGGCCCGACGGTGTGCTCGAGCACGGCCTGCACCGACTCGACCGCCGAGGTCGAGGCGACGGCGAGCGTCCACCCCGCCGCGATGGCCGCATCCACGATGCGCACGATCCCCGGCCGGGCCGGGAGCCGGCCCTCGGCCACGATCGCCTTGTAGGCGGCGGTCTTGCGCTTGTGCCAGCCGGCGAGCAGCTCACGCTGGCCGTCGGGATCGGCCGGCAGGCCGTGCGCGCGCACGAAGTCGGCGGTGAGGAGGCTCGCCATCCGCTCCTTGCCGCCGCCGATCTTGAGCTTCTCGGCGTAGTCGGAGTCCGACCACCGTACGGGCAGGCCCACCTCGGCGAACGTCTGGTTGAACGCGGGCAGGTGGCCGTGGCGCTCGGTGTCTGCCAGGACGCCGTCGCAGTCGAAGATCAGGGCGGTCACGGGGCGGCGACCCGGGTCGCCGGCGCCTTGCCGGCCGAGCCGAACATGCGGATGTGCTGCGCCGCCGTCGCCTGCACGGCCTCGTGCACCGGTGCGAACAGCGACGGCGGGTCGTGCTTCGTGCGATTCGCCTCGAGGTAGTCGCGGGACGAGTCGATGAAGGTGATCTTGAGCGCCGTCGAGATGTTGACCTTGGCGCATCCGCGCGCGATCAGGTCCTGGAACTGGGCGGCCTGCAGGCCGGTGCCGCCGTGCAGCACCATCGGGATCGGGTGCAGGTCGACGAGCTCGGTAACCCGCTCCGGCATCAGGTCCGGCTGGTCGGCATAGAGCCCGTGCGCCGTGCCGATCGCCGGCGCAAACGCGTACACGCCCGTGCGCTCGATGAACTCGGCCGAGACCGCGACCGGGTGCACACCCCCGCCCTCCTCTGAGCCGACGTCGTCCTCGACGCCGCGCACCGTCTCGATCTCGCCCTCGACCTGGGCACCGAACCGCTCGGCCTCCGCCACGACCTCAGCCGTCTGGCGCGTGTTCTCGGCGACGTCCAGGTGCGAGCCGTCGAACAGCACCGAGTTCCAGCCGGTCTGCAGGCAGGTCGTGATCCACTCCCGGTCGGGGCAGTGGTCGAGGTGGAGCGTCACCGGCACCGGCAGGTCGTCGGCCATCGCCCGGAACATCTTGTAGAGCACCGTGGCGCCGACCGACTTCACGGTCTTGAGCGACGTCTGAATGATCACCGGCGACTCGAGCTCGGCGGCCGCCGCGAGCACCGCATCCAACGTGAGGTCGTTGAACACGTTGAACGCGGCGACGCCGTAGCGATGCTCGAACGCCGGGTCGAGGATCTCCTTGAATGAAACGACTGGCACAGTGCCCTCGACAGGATCCTAGAAGATGCGCATGGCGATCTCTGCGGGCGCCGCCAGGAGCTCCTTCAGCTCGTCGTCGAGCCGCACCAGGGTGAGCGAGCAGCCGGCCATGTCGAGCGAGGTGCAGTACTCGCCGACGTAGGAGCGCACCGGCTTGATCCCCTTGCCCTCGAGTTGCTCGTGGACGTGGCCGTAGATCAGGTAGAGCTCCGAGATGGGCGTGCCGCCGAGGCCGTTCACCATCACGGCGACCTCGTCGCCCGACTTGAACGGCAGGTCGGTGACGACGGCGTCGAGCATCTCGTCGATGATCTCGTTCGAGCTGCGCAGCTTCTCGCGCTTGCGGCCCGGCTCGCCGTGGATGCCGACGCCCATCTCGATCTCGTCGTCGCCGATCTCGAAGAGCGGCGAGCCCTTCGCGGGCGGCGTGCATGAGGTCAGCGCCACGCCCATCGAGCGCGTCACGGAGTTGACGCGCTCTCCGAGCGCGATCAGGTCGTCGAGCTCCGCGCCCTTCGCGGAGGCGGCCCCGAGCGCCTTGATCACGAAGAAGTTCCCCGCCACGCCGCGGCGCCCGACCGTGTAGGTGGAGTCCTTGACAGCGACGTCGTCGTCGACGATGACCGTGCCGATCTTGATGTCCTCGGCCTCGGCGAGCTCCCGGCCCATGTCGAACGCCATGCGGTCGCCGGTGTAGTTGTTGATGATGTGGAGCACGCCCTTCTTGCTGTTCATGAGCTTGCTCGTCTCGTACACGTAGTCCGACGGCGGCGCCGCGAACACGTCGCCCGGGCAGGCCGCGTCGAGCATGCCGGGGCCGACCGCCATCACGTGCGCGGGCTCGTGGCCCGAGCCGGAGCCCTGGATGATCGACACCTTGTCGTCGCTCGGCATGTCCGTGCGCATGATCAGGTTGTACGCCGGCACGTACTTGAGCTTGCCGGGATTGGCCGCGGTGATGCCCTTCAGCATCTCCGGCACGAACTGCTGCGGGTCGTTCACGAACTTCTTCACGGTGTCCCTCCCCAGGGAGCGTGGGCCTGAAAAGCCGAGTTCTCGAGCCGTCGGGCGCGTCGCGACGAGCACGCCGAGGCTACCACATTTGTGCGGTCTGATGCCTGGATATTGCCTGGTCAAGAAGTGCCTCTGCAGACCACTCCCGATTGGGCAGTTTTGGCTCAACCATGGGGCAGAGAGGCACGTTCGGCGCACCCCGCCTCGGTGAGCAACATCACGCTGGTCGGCCCCGGTTCGGCATTGACGGGATAGTTTCGGCATTGACGCGGCTCCGATCAGGCCGGATCGCGCACCAATTCCATCGTCGAGCAGTGGATGCCGCCCCCGCCCTTCTGGATCTCGTCGTAGGGGACGGCGACGACCTCGATGCCCCGCCGCTCGAGCAGCTCCCGGGTGCGCGGGTAGCCGTCGCACATGAGGATGCGGCCGGGTGCGACGGCGAGGGAGTTGATCGCCCACTCCTCGCCCTCGGGGCACGGCACGGGCTCGATCCCGAGCGCCCGCAGCCGGTCGAGGAACCAGTACGGCAGGCCGTTCACCTCGACGAGCGCCGCGTCCGGGGAGAGCATGCCCAGGTGGCCGTCGAGGTGGATCGACCACCCCACCATCGGCACGACGATCAGCTCGATGCCCAGGTCGGCGAGCGCGTCCTTGAGCTGGCGCGCGCCCTCGGCATTGCACCGGAACGAGGTACCGTACGCGGCCACGGTCGGCCGCAGCTTCACGAAGCTGCCGCCCTCGACGAGCCCGGTACCGGTGATCGTGCGCAGGATCGGCATGCCGGCGCGGGCGACGGCGAGGCTCGCGAGCGGCTCCTCGCCGCGGCGCATCGCCGGGCGCCATCCGGCCGATGATCGCCCCGCCCGGCACCGTCAGCAGCGGATCGCGCGTGTAGATCGGACGGGTCAGGTGGGCCGGGCCGGCGCCCTCGACGAAGACGACCTCGACGCCCTCGGCCCGAAGCGCCGCGACCAGTGCCTGATGCTGATCGGCGACGCGGGCGCGGTCGGGCGGCTCCCGCGACTCCCAGTACCACATCCCGCCCGGGTCGACCAGCGCCCCGGCCGCCTCGTTCCAGGCATCGGCGCGCACGACATCCCACTCTCCGTGCGGGCGCGCGCATGAGCACCACCCGCAGCCGGCCGACCTCGTCGCTCGCCCCCCACCGGCGGCCCCACACCCGCTCGAGCTCGGCCGGGTCGCCGAACGCCGGCTCGGGCTGCGACGGGCACAGGCTGAGGTGATAGCCGTACGGCTGGCGGATGGCGCCGGGATCCACGCCGTCCAGGTTACCGGGGTCGCGGACGTGTCAGCGCGTGAGCTCGATGGTGTAGATCGTGTTCGAGCTCGGGTTGTACGGCCCCGGCGTTCCGATGGTGGCCGAGGCGTCGAGGGTGACGAAGACGCCGTTCACCTCCTTGCCGTCGTTCGTCGGAGCAGTAGCTCGGGTGGGCCGGGTCGCCGCAGCTCGTGATCACGAAACACGCGAAGCCGACAACCGTCATCGGGCTGCTCGTGCCCGTCGGCCACTGGCTCTGGCCGCTCGGGTTGGTGAGCACCGGAATGATCACGACCTGCGGGCTCTTCGGCTCGAGCAGCGTCGCGGTGCCGTCGCTCTGGAACTGGACGATCTGATCGAGCGGCTCCCAGTTGGTGATGCGCTGGTTCAGGCCCTGAGCCGTCTTGCCGCTGTTGTCGCCGGGCTTGGTCTGCAGCGACTCGCCCACCGAGACCGGGCACACCGGCGTCGTCCCGGCGATCTCGTCGGAGTAGATGTTCGCGCCGTTCGGCACGGGGCAGCTCGCGCTCTGGACGTAGGGCAGGCTGAGGGCGCCGTTGTTGGCGTTGCCCGTGTCCTTGGTGTAGATCGGATACGCCTGCCCGGGCACGTAGCTGCCCTGCAGCACGCCCCAGGGCATGACGTTCAGCCCATTCATCGTCGAGAACGACTCGATCGTCGCGCGGGCGGTTCCCGCGACCGTGACCGAGTGGATGCCGAAGATCGCCCGTGAACCAGGTTCCCACCGACCGGCGAGGCGTCCACGTTGACCGAGTCGTTGGGGGCCAGATCGGTGCTCGGCGCGGCGGCGACGGTGTCGGCGGGCAGGCCGTTCTTGCCGTACTGCGAGTGCGCGAGCGCGAGGGCCGATCCGCGCCCGCCGGGGATCGCCGGACGCGCCGGCGAGCGCGGCCGCGTCCGCCGCGCTCTGCACCTGCGACCTGTTCACGCGACCAGAAGCCGTAGTCGATCACGAAGCCCGGCGACGCCGAGCAGCGACATCAGGAACAGACCATGAGCACCAGGGCCTGACCGCTCTCCCGCGCCCCGCGCGGCTGCTCGGCCCGAGCCCGGATCGGTCTTCCCGTTGTGCGCAGTGTCCTCACTGCCGACCAGAACCCGACGCGGGCGTCGTTCCTACGGCGTCCGGGCGAAAATCCCCCGAACGAGGCACCGGCTGACTTGAAGGCGGGTCACGGATCACGCCGATACTGTGAGTAGGGCCGCAGGAAATTCCCGCGGTCCGTGTCTGAAGGGTGTGGACAGTTGCACGAAGGGGATCCCGGCGCCGCTGCGCGACTCACGTCGCTGTACGAGACGCACGCGACGGACGCGTTCCGCTTCGCGCTCCATCTCACCGGCCGCCGCGAGGACGCCGAGGACGTCGTCCAGTTCGTCTTCCTGCGCGGCGTACGGCATGCTCGATGCGGGCACCGATGCTCGTGAATCCGCGCGCGTGGCTCATGAAGGCGACCAAGCACCGGTCGCTGAACATGCATCCGCGACCGCCGCGAGGCTCCGATGGCGGAGCCGACCTCCCGGTCGCGCCCGCGGCACGACCCGGACCCGCCGAGGCGCAGGCGCTCGCCGACGTGCGCTCGACGCTATGGGCGCTCCCGGAGAGCCAGCACCACGCGTTCGTGCTGCGGCACTGGAGCGGCCTCTCCCAGGACGAGATCGCCGACGTCCTCGGCACGACGCGCCGGCGCCGTCGAGTCGCTGCTCGTCCGCGCCCGCACGACCCTCCTCGACGATCGCGAGCACGCCGACCGAGTGCGCGAGCGTGCGCAGGCGCCTCGTGCAGGCGCTGGTTCCCACCGCCGAGCAGCAGCGCACACATCGCGAGCTGCCGGCGCTGCCGCACCGCCCAGACGCGGCTGCTGCGGGCTTCCGAGTTCGCGACCGCGTTCAGCGCTCGTCCCGCGGCCGCTCGTCGCGCACGCCCTCGCCTCGCTCATCCCCGGCTTCAGCGGCCACCGGCCGTCGCCGCGACGACGACGGCGACGGCGCCGCCGGTGCGGGCGCGGGGCCGGCGCCGGCGTGGCGACGGCGACGGCGGCGACGAAGCTGGCCGCTCGGTCCAAGATCGCCCTCGTGACGGCGACCGCCGTCGTCGCCCTCGAGCGCCGCGCATCCCGTCCGCCGCGCCGTCGAGCACGTCGTGCTCGGCAGCCCGCGCAGGCCTCGGCAGCAGCCGCCGCACCTGCGGGCGCCGGTTCGCACTGCGCGGCCGCCCGTCCGGGGCAAGGCGACGAAGCTCCGCGGCGTCGTCCACACGGCGCCGCACGCATCATCCGGCGCACGACGGCGAAGGGCAACGGCAAGGCGCACGCGGAGGGCGCGGCAAGAGCCGAAGGGCCGGGCACGGGCAAGGGCAAGGCGAAGGGCAAGCCGACGGCACGCCGGCGCACTCGCCGGGTCGAGCAGCCGCCACCCACGGGTCAAACGGCCACCGCGGGCGCCAAGCCCGGCCAGGCCACCGGCAAGCCGGCGACGGCCGGGCGCGGGCAAGGCAAAGTCAGGCAAGGCCAGAGCAAACGGCAGGCCAACGGCGAGCGGTGCGACCGCCTCCGGATCGGCGGGCACGGCGCCGCCAAGGGGCAAAGCCGAAGGGCTGACCGCCGGGCGGCGAGAGCCCGCGTGATGGCTGTGACCGTGACCGGCTCCCGACGGCTTGCCCCCGCCGTGGCCGGACGCCCCGGCCCGGACGCCCCGTGGCCATGCTCGCCTGCGTGGCTCTTGCCGCCGCTTGCGGCCGCCGAGATGGTCGCGCCCTTGGCGGCGCCGGTCGCGTTCGTGGTGTGGGCGAGCGTCGAGATCTCGCTCTTGCCGTGCGACGACTCCGCGCTTCCCGGCGGCGTCGCCGCCCTCCGCCGGCATCGGCTGCTGCCGCCCGGGCGATGCCGGAGATCAGCGCGCCCTTGCCGATCCCGCCGCCGCGGTCGTGGTGCGCGGTCGGCGAGACGGTCGCCCCGTGGTTGGCCGGATGGGTCGCCGGAGCGGCGCCGCGCTGCGGGGGCGCCGATCCCGAGCCGATGCAGCACGGCGGATCCGCCTTTCCGACGGCATCGCCGGGCAGCCCGGCCGCAAAGGCGGCCCCGTCGTCGCGCTCAGCGCCATCGCCACGGCCAGGATCGAGAGCCGCGGTCGCAGTGGTGTGGTGGTGAACATCGGTTGCCTCCTTCGGGTCTGCCCCCCGGAACGGCGCGCGTCGACCACAGCCGGCCCCCTGCTGCCGCCCGCATGCACCGGCCGCCGCGTGGCGGCGCGAACCGCGGCGAGCAGCTCGGCCACGGCCTCGAAGCCCGGCGGCACGTCGGCGGGGTCGACCACGCCGGCGAGCATCCGATCGGCTGTCCCCTGATCGAGTCGCACCTTGCCCATGGCCTACAACACCGCGCCGACCCTCATGGTCGTTACACGTCGCCCGCGGCCGGGCTCGCGGCGAAGGTCGCGCGCGAGCCCGCGCAGCGCGCGATGCTGGATGACGCGCACCGACCCTGGCGACCGGCCCGTGATCTGCGCCACCTCTTCGGCGCTGAACCCACCGAGGACGCGCAGCAGCACGACCTCGGCCTGCGCCGCCGGGAGCTGCATGATGCGTGCCACCGCGGCAGCGTCCTCGTCACCGGACTTGTCCACCCACGGCTGGTCGAGCTCGTACGCGCCCGGCGGCCGCAGCACCACCGAGCGCTGCCACCAGCGGCGGCGGTGATCCAGAGCCCGCCGGCGTGCGGTCGCAAACACCCAGCGCCGGAACGCCGCCGCGTCGCCGCGAAACGCGCCGGCTCCCGCGACCACCTCCACCCAGACCTGCGAGGCGACATCCTCGGCCACCTCCCGCCCGACGACGACCCGCAGATACCGGACGAGGTCATCGTGCACGGACACGTACGCGCTCGCGACGCGCGCGCTCACCGTCGCGGCGTCGGCGCCGGCTCCCAGGGGATGTCGTCCGGTCGCACGCAGGACATGACCCGCGAAGGGGCGCATTTCCTGCGGTCGTCCGGCTCCCCGCCACGCACGGAGGGCCGCCACAAGGACGGCCCTCCGAGCTCGCGGTGCGTCCGCCGAAGCTCACTTCGGCGGCGGCGGCACGAGGCACGTCTGCGTCGGCCCGCCGTCCGGCACGATCTCGAAATCGCCCGTGCCGGTGATATGGACGTAGACGGCTCCCGCCTCGCCCTTCGTCGCTCCCGATCGTCTTGGAGCCCGGCGTGCCGCCGGGCGCCTGGGTGTACTTGATCGCGGTTCCGCCGTCGAACGGCCCGAACGTGCTGGCCGGATCCGAGGTCGACCACGTACACCTGACTGCCACCGGTCGTGCCCACCTGGTAGAAGCCGTCGGGGTTCTCGCCGCCCTTGGGGTTCGTGCCGGGGAACGTCAGCCCCGCCGGCGGGATCGTCTTCCCGTGCGGATTCACGTACTCCGTGCAGGGCCCGGCGCCGTACTGGTCGCCCGACGGCGTGTACGAGTCTGCCGCCCGACGGCCTGCGTGACCGAGCTCACGGCATAGCCCACGCCGCCGAAGCTCGCCATCGCCCCGAACACCCCCGCGGTCAGCACGACCGCGAGCAGCGCCCGGCCCCCCGAGCGCGAGCGCCGCCCGACCCGCGTGCCGATCGACCGCTCCAGCTCGACGCCGGGTCGGGGTCGGCCTGCCCTCAGCCGCTCCTCCAGCGCGGAGAGCTCATCCCCCACGACTCCAGAACCCTGCCATCCCTCTGCCTCCTCCGTCCTTCGGTGCACCTGTACAGGCAAACACCGAAAGGGGGAGGCAAATCGTTACAAACCCTGACCGTCGGCGAGTCCCGGCCCGCAGCTCCTTCTCCCAGGTGGCGAAGCGGGGCTGGGCGTCATGCCCGCGCGCTCGTAGACGCGCGTGGCCCCGGTCGTCGACTGGGTGTCGACGTGCAGGCTCACACCGGCGCCCCCGCGCGTGTGGATCTGGCCGAAGCTGGTGCGCAGGAGCGCCTCGGCGATGCCGCGGCGGCGGTACGCGCGCCGCACGCCGAGCGCGGCGACGTAGCCGACGGCGGGATCCTCGCCCGACCGCGGCTCGGCCACGAGCGCGCCGGCGAGCTCGGGGCCGTGCCAGGCCGAGCTGCCACAACCCCGGGTCGGCGTCGGCGGCGGCGACGTGGTGGTGCATCCACGCATCCTCGGTCTGCCAGGTGTCGCCCCAGTGGTCGGCGAACGCGTCGGTCAGGCACGCGTACACCGCCCGCTCCTCGCCCGCCTGAAGGCCGCGGATCTCGATACCCGCGATCGCTCAGGCGGGCGCGGGCGTGCCGGCGAAGTCGATCCGCATCGCGATGAAGCGCCGCACCTCGGTGTAGCCGTGCGCCCGCAGCAGCCCGGCCACGCGCGGCTCGTCGGCGAGGGCGCCCACTGCATGACCACGCGGCGACGGGCGCGGCCAGCGCGACGAACCGGCCGCGCGCGGCGCTCGCACTCGGCGACCACCGCCGCCCCGATGCCCGCGGCCATGGTGCGGCAGCGCCACGACGCCGATCCCGAGCACCTCGGTGTACGGCGGATCGCTGCCGACCGACACGTACCCGGCCACCGCGCCGTCCGGGTCGACCACGACCGCGAAGTCGCGCTCGCGGTCGGCGCCGGGGGAGTGCCACGGCGTGACGACCCACTCGACCGTCGCCAGCGAGACGCCGATCAGGGCCAGCGTCTCGGCGTTCAGCATCTCGACCAGCGGCGCTGCGTCCACGTCCTTGGGCGGACGCAGCCAGAACCCCTCGGGCAGCGCGGCCATCGCCTCGACCCGCGGATCAGGGCACGGTGGCCGTGACCGCGGCCGCCGCCGGTGCGCGCGCCTCGAGGTGACGGTCGAGCCAGGCTCGCATCCGCTCGTTGCCGTCCACGATGTGTGCCCGCTCGCGCCAGCCGTGGCCCTCGCGCGGGTACACCACAAGCTCGGTCTCGACGCCGGCCTCGGCCAGCGCCTGGTAGAACTCGCGGCCCTGCGACACGGGCACGCACAGGTCGAGCTCGCCGTGCATGACGAGCGTCGGAGTGGAGATCCGCCGCGCGTGCACGACCGGCGACCGGGTGAAGTAGTCGCCCATGCGATCGTAGGGGTCGGCGGCGAGGAAGAGCTCGTCGAAGCGGCCGATGTTGGTCGTGTTGTGGAACGAGAGCCAGTTGGTGACCGCCGCCATCGGCACCGACGCCCGGAAGCGGCCGGTCTGGCCGATCGCCCAGGCCGACATGAAGCCGCCGTAGCTCGTGCCGACGATCGCGACCCGGTCGTCGTCGGCCACGCCGGCGGCGACCAGAGCGTCGACGCCCGCCAGGATGTCGCGCAGGTCGCCCCCGCCCATGTCCCCGATATTCGCGCGGGCGAAGGCCTGGCCGTAGCCGGCGCTCCCGCGCGGGTTGGGCAGGAACACCGCGTAGCCGGCCTCGACCATCGCCGCCTGTCTGGCATCGGGATGCTCGAAGCCGTACGCGGCGGTGGGCCCGCCGTGCACCCAGACGATCAGCGGCAGCGGCTCGGCGTGGGGGCCCGGCGGCGTGAGCACCAGGCCGTCGATCTCCAGATCGTCCGACGTCCACTGCAGGCGCTCGCAGCGCGCGGCGATCGCCGGCGCCGCCGGGTTGAGCGCCGAGAGCGGCGACCAGCCGGGGGCGGCCACGGCGGGATCGAGGACGCGCAGCTCCGGGGCCGTGTCCCATGCGCTGTGCGCGGCGGCCAGCCGGCTGCCGTCGGGCGCGACCGCGATCGCCGGCATCCAGCCGGACGCGATCGACGCGTCGTCGCTCCACAGGACGGCGGCGGTGCCGTCGAGCCCGATCGTCCCGCAGGCATGGCGCAGACCGCTCAGGCCGGCGAACCAGAGCGAACGGTCGTCGCGCCACGAGAGGCCGCTGACGTCGATCTGCGGCGCGAGCACGGCCGCATCCCCGCCGGTCGTCGCGACCACCGTCGTCTCGCCCGCCAGGATGCCGCGATCCGAGCAGAACCCTTCGACGAATGCGACCCGCGCGCCGTCCGGCGACAGCGCCGGGTAGGCGATTTGCATCGCGGGCTCGTGCAGCGTCGTCGCGGCGCCGGACGAAAGGTCGATCAGCACCAGCCGCGCCCGGTACCAGCCGCTCTCGGAGGGATCGTCGCTGACGACGGCGGCGACGACATCGCCGCCGCTCGAGTCGAACTCCCATACGTTCAGCCCGGCAGGCCCGACCGCGCGGGTCGCGCCGGTGGCAACGTCGATCGTGTACAGGCGCCGCCAGTGCTCGGCGGGGCGCGTGACCTGCGGATCGGTTTCGCCCACGCCGATTCGGGTGGCGGAGTCGGCCCCGGCCCGGTCGGAGCCGGGGTCGGCGACGAGCGCGAGCAGGCGCGCCCCGTCGGCCGAGAAGCGCATGTCCTCGACCGATCCGGCCGTCTCCCCGACCGGCCGGGCCTCGCCCGATCCGTCCTCGAGCAGGTGCACCGCCGCCCGGCCGGACTCGGCCCGGTCAGACAGAAACGCCAGGGTGCGGCCGTCGGGCGACCACCGCGGGGTCGTGTCCGCGCGCGGGCCGCGCGTGACCTGGCGCGCACCCGACCCGTCGGCGCTCGCGATCCAGATCCGGCTCGCGACCCCTTCGCCGGGACGGCTGAAGGCCTCCTCCGCCGAGAAGGCGACGCGAGCGCCGTCAGGCGAGAACGCGGGTTGCCCGGGGTGCAGAACGGAGAGCAGCTGCTCGGAGCTCACCGTGCGATTCTGACACAGGTGCCGCTAGGCGAGGCACGGGTCGTTGTAGGGCGGGGCCGAGACGTCGGTCGCCGAGCTGACGCGATCCGTGCGATCGACGTCGGCACGGTCGTGCCCGCGGCCGCCCATGACCGTGTCGCGGGTGTGGTCGGTGCTGCGGAAGAGGTCGTTGCCCGGCCCGCCCTCGAGCTCGTCGCTGCCGCCGCCGCCACCGATCCAGTCGCTGCCGCCGCCGCCCAGGATCACGTTGTCGATGCCGGTTCCGAGCAGCCGGTCGTCGTGGGCCGAGCCGGTGATGTTCTCGACTCCCCAGATGGTTGCGCTGCCGAGCTCGGGAGAGCCCATCCCGCCCGACCACAGGCCCGGCCCGGGCCGCTGGGGGCACACCATCACGGCGTTGGGCGCGTTCGTGTAGCTCGCGGTGTCGATGCCGTCGCCGCCGCTCACGAGCGTCTGGTCCGCCCGCCCGAGGACGAGCGTGTCGGCGCCGTCGCCTCCGGCCAGCGCCAGCGCGCCGGGCTCGGCGATCAGCGTGTCGTCACCGCCGAGGCCGCAGGCCGCCTGGCCCGGTCCGGCCACGAGCGTGTCATCACCGGGCGTGCCCATCACCTGACAGCTCACGGGCGCGCTCCACGCCGCCGAGTTGTTGGCCGGATCGGGATCGGCCGCCGTCCCGGTCGCGGTGAAGGTGATGCCGGCGGCGCCGGGCAGACGACCGCGCACGACCGGGTAGAAGTCCCACTCGCCGCCGGCGGGGATCGTGACGGTGCACCACAGCGGCACCTCGCCCTGACCGCAGGTGCCCCCGTCAAACCCGGATCCCGACCACGGGATCCACGTGGTGGCCGCGCCGCCGCCCACACCTGTCTCCGACAGCCGCAGCGTCACGGTCGACGGGTCGGGGCCGGCGTTCGTGACCGCGGCCAGCACCCGTTCGCTCGCGCCCACGAGCAGCGGGCCCGAGGGATCCGGCCGGGTGACCGTCCACCCGCCGCCCGCATCCTGCGTCTGCACGGTCACCGCCACCGCCACGTCGGCGCTCCCGGCCGCGGCGCCGTCGCCCATCGCGCCCGCGGGCGCGCCGAGCACGCCGAGCGTGCCCGCGAGGATCGACAGGGTCACCAGCCGGCGCATGCTCTCACCGTGGCGGCCGATCGCAGCGCGGTCGTCCCCCGACCGGGTGAGCACACGATGCGCCGCCGGCGCGAGCGCCTGATCGTGGCGCTCGCGCCGGCGGCGTGAGGGCTGTCAGCGGGCAGGCCGCCGCTCGTAGGAGACCCTCGCCCAGACATAGCCCGCCGCCGCGATCGCGGCGCACCAGGCGACCGCGATGACCGCGGTCTCGCCGAGCGGGCCGCCCATGAGCAGCACCCGCACCGTGTCGATCACCGACGTGAACGGCTGGTACTCGGCGAACTCGCGCAGCCCGGCGGGCATCGACCCGGTGGGGACGAAGCCGCTGCCGAGGAACGGCAGGAACGTCAGCGGCAGCGGCAGGTTGCTGGCCGTCTCCGGCGAGCCGGCGACCATGCCGAGCGCAACCGCGAGCCACGTGAGCGCGAAGGTGAGCAGCGCCAGCAGGCCGGCCGCGGCCGCCCACCGGGCGGGCCCGGTGTCGGGGCGAAAGCCGGCGAGCACCGCGACGGCGGCGACGACGGCCATGCCGAGCATCGTCTGGATCAGGCTGCCGACGACGTGCCCGGTGAGGAGCGATCCGCGGGAGATGGCCATCGTGCGGAACCGGTTGACGATGCCCTCGGTCATGTCGACGCTCACCGAGACAGCGGTCGAGACCGCCCCGGCCGTGGCGGTCATCACGAGGATGCCCGGGGCGAGGTAGTCGATGTAGTGGCCGCCGTAGCCGGCGACGCCGCGAATGCCGGCGCCGAGCGTCCCGCCGAACACGTACTCGAACAGGAGCAGGAACACGACGGGCATGGCGACCGTCGAGATCGTCATCGAGGGGTAGCGCAGCGCATGCCGCAGGTTGCGTCGCAGCATGGTTGCGGAGTCGGTGGCTGCGTAGGAGAGGCTGCTCACGGCAGGCTCCTTTCGTGCGTCTGGGGTGGGCTCGTGAGGGCCAGGAACACGTCGTCGAGCTCCGGCGTCTGGACGGAGAGCTCGGCGACCTCGATCGCCTCGGCGTCAAGCTGGTCGAGCAGCGCCCGCAGGCTGCGGACGCCGCCGTCGCTCGGCACGTGGAGCGTCAGGGCGTCGTCGTTGCGGTCGGTCGCGTCAAGGACGCTCGCGGCGCGCGCGAGCGCGGGCGGGTCGGAGAACTGCAGCCGGATCGAGCCGCCCGGGACGAGCCGCTTGAGCTCGTCCGGCGTCCCTTCGGCGACGATCACGCCGTGGTCGAGCACGGCGATCCGATCGGCCAGCTGGTCGGCCTCCTCGAGGTACTGCGTCGTCAGGAAGACCGTCACCCCGCCGGCGACGAGGTCGCGGATGATCTGCCACAGGCCGCGCCGGCTGCGCGGGTCGAGGCCGGCCGTCGGCTCGTCCAGGAAGATGACGCGCGGGTCGCCGACCAGGGTCATCGCCAGGTCGAGCCGGCGCCGCATCCCGCCGGAGTAGCTCGCGGCCGGCTTGCGGGCGGCCTCGACGAGGTCGAAGCGCTCGAGCAGCTCAGCGGCCAGCCGCCGGCCCTCGCTGCGGCCGAGGTGGCGCAGGTCGGCCATGAGGATCAGGTTCTCCTCGCCGGTGAGCAGGCCGTCGACGGACGCGAACTGGCCGGTCACGCCGACGATGCGCCGGGCCGCGTCGGCCTCGCACCGCAGATCGAAGCCGGCGACCGAGAGGTCGCCCGCATCTGCGGGAAGCAGGGTCGAGAGGATCTGCACGGTCGTCGTCTTGCCCGCGCCGTTCGGGCCGAGCAGCGCGAAGACGGTGCCCTCGGCGATGTCCAGGTCGATCCCGTCGAGGACGACCTTGTCGCCGAACGCCTTGCGGAGCCCCGCGGCCTTGACCGCGGAGCGGGTTGTGAGGGTGGTGGTCATGGTGTGTCCTTCCTTGCTTCAAGCCGCCGGGGCGCGGCGGATGCTGATGTCGCCGTAGGAGGTGCGGGCGCGCACCTCGACGGTCTCCTCGCCCGCATCGGGGCGATCCGAGTCGGCCAGGTCGTTGTTCACCCGGCCGAAGCCCGTGTTGAGGTCGAGCCAGGCCGCAACGCCCTCGCGGATCCCGACGTCGATCTTGCCGAAGGCGGTCTCGGCCACGACGGCGCCCGGGGCGACCTCGCCCAGGCTGATGTCGCCGTTTGCGGTCTTCACCGTCACGGTGGCGCCGGCCCGGTCGATCGCGATGCCGCCGTTGGCCGCCTTGACGCGCAGCTCGCCGTCCACGCGGCCGACCCAGGTCTCGCGGTTCGAGTTCTTGATCACGGCCGAGCCGTCGACCGCGGCGATGCGAACGACGCCGGAGCCGGTCGAGGCGGTCAGGTCGCCGGCGGCGTGGCCGACACTGACGTCGCCCGCGCCGGTGCGGATCGAGACCGACCCGGCCGCGTCCACGTCGATGTCACCCGCCCCGGCCTTGAACCGGAAGCCGCCGAGCTCGCCCGTGGAGCGCAGGGCGGCGACGCCGGCCTCACCCTGGATCTCCGATCCGGTGGGCAGCGAGATGCGCACGTCGATCGACTCGCGCCCGCCCGACGGCCCCCACGGCGCCCACTGGCGCCACCCGCGCGGGCCGCGGATCACGAGCCGGTCGCCGGCGAGGTCAACGCGGGTCTGCTCGGCGGCGGTCACGTCGCCGGACTTGCCCGGGTCGGTGGGGAGCACCTCGACGACGGTCTCGGTGCGCTCGGAGGCGTCGATGCTGATGTCGCCGACGCCGAGCTCGAGGTCGACGGTGATGGGCTTCGGTGTCTGGAATGTGGTCATCATGCGTGTCCTTCTGGATGTGGTGGTGTGGGTCAGCGCGCCCAGCCGGTGTGGCGGTTCGACGCCTGCGGCGCACGGCGCTCGTGGCCGCGCCCGGTGTCGGAGCGCCCGAGGGCGGCGGCGGCCGCCCGGACGAGCCAGGCGTTCACCGACAGGCCCTCGTGCCGCGCCGCGCGCTCGATCGACGGCTTGAGCCGGTCGGGCATGCGCACGTTGACGCGCCAGAGCGCCCCGTCGTCGTCCTCGACTGGGACCGGCCCGGGGGCAGGCTCGGAGCGCTGCTCGGCGACGGGCTCGCCGGGCGGCGGCGTCACCACGAACTCGGGCTCACGCCCGCGCAGGCGCACCTCGACGGAGCCCGGAGCGAGCTCCAGGGTGATCTCCTCGGCGGCAGCCGAGAGGGCCTGCTGGAAGTTCAGGAGCAGGGCGGCCTCGAGCGGCGCAACGAGCCGCTCGGCGACGGCGCGGGCCTCCTCGCCCCCGGCCTCGGCGGCCAGGAGCAGGTGGCGGCGGACGTCCTCGACATACGGGTGCAGGTTCATGGCATCATTATGGCACATATCTGATGCCAATGCAAGGCCACACCTGTGCCACAACGGCACGGGAACGTCGCGCGCCGCCTGCGCGCCGGGATGGCCGTCGCGGACTACACCGCCTGGACCGAGCTGCGCACGTCCACGAACGCCGGCCCGTTCACGCGGTCTCAGTCATGGCGCGCGATCCTGTCGCGGGCGTCGCGGAAGAACCGCAGCGCCGTCGCCATCCAGCGCTTCGGTGCCGAAGCGGTACCAGTCGCCGAGCGCGTGCGCGGCGTCGCCGTCGACCGCGAGCGATTCGTCGAGGTCGCCGTGCGGGGGGACGTCGAAGTGCTCCTGCTGGGCGACGTCAGGTGTGATCCCGACGGCTGCGGCGGCCGCGTTCAGGGTGGTGATGGGCCGGTGCGTGTCGTCCACGACCAGTTGATCGCCGTCCACGCCCACGACGTGGCCGTCGTACTCGAAGGTCGAGAAGCCGCCCGGGGTTGCGCGCAGGATGATCTCGCCGTTTGTCAGGCGCTGGGCCGGTGCGAGCACGTACACGGCGAGTCGATGCAGGGCCTGGGTGGTCTGCAGGTACGTCGGCGGCAGCTGCGCCGGTGATGTCCTGGTCATACCACCCACTCCAGATCGGTTCGCCGGGCCAGTTCGGCGTCGAGCGTGGCCAGGTCGGTCAGACCGCCGCGGTGGCGGCACAGGTTCCCGAGCGCGAACACCTCGTCGCCGTCCCGCATGACCGCCACCTCGGCGCCGTTGACGACGCGCACGACACCGCGGCCCGGCTCGATGTCGGCCAACTCGCACACCCGAGTCCAGCCGATGCACGCATTCCGCTCCCCCATGGGCACGCGCTGCCGCCCGCCCCGCTGCCGCTCAACATACGCCATGTCTCGCACCCCTCTGAGTCGGTGGTGGCGTTACTGTCACCCACAGGGGACGTCCGTTACAGCTGTGCGCTGTGGCGGCCGGACTGGGTTACAATTGGCACGTGCGCGCTGCGATCTACGTCCTCGGCGGTCTGGCTGTCATCGCGTTCTTCGTCGTCCGCCAGCGGCGGAGCGATCGGTTCGAGCAACGGTCGCTCATCTTCCCGATCGGGCTTGGCATCTACGGCGCCCTGCTGCTCAGAAGCACATCGAGGCACGACCCGGTCACGTTCACCTCGGCGGTGCTCCTGCTGCTGAGCGCCGTGGCATCCGTCGGGTTCGGCGTCTTTCGGGGGCGGACGATCGAGCTGTTCGTCCGGGAGAGCGAGTTGTGGGAACGAGCAACGTGGACAACGATCGCGGGCGGATGGGGCGGCCTTCTCGCCACTCGGGTCGTGCTCATCGGCCTTGCCTCTGCGATCGGCGCGCACCTGGCCGCGTCGCCCACCTCCATCCCGGTCATGCTGGCCATCACGCTCGCCGCGCAGATGCTGGTCGTGGGGCAGCGGGCACGAGCGACCGGCGTCACCATCGCTCCCTCCCGTCGGCAGCGCAGACGCGCCCGCCGTCGGGAGCGGCGGTAGGCGCCACGTCTCGGTTCTCGAACGCCCCTCGCGAACTACCTGCAAATCGAGGGTGAAAGAGCGGACGACGGGTCTCGAACCCGCGACCTTTGGCTTGGGAAGCCAACGCTCTACCAACTGAGCTACGTCCGCACATGGCCGGCCCCAATGCGCGGCCGGTTGCCGAAAAAGCATACCGCCCGATGTGGGCTGGGTCACGCCCGGGCATCTGCCCGGCCGGGTGATCCGTATTTCCCGATATGGAACACAACACCACATCCGAAACCGGCCATCGCGGCCTCTGGATCATCGTCGGTGCCATCGCCCTTGTGGCCGTCATCGCGCTCGTCTACCTGACGGGCGGCGGCGGCGGGGGCGGCGGAGGCGCCGGCTACTAACGCGGGCGATCCGCGCTGCGCGGGCGCTACCCTCCCTGCCCGTGCAGCGCGTGATGCCCCGAACGAGCGCAGCGCCGTGACGGCCGCGGGTCGGGTCGGCGTCTGCGGCTCGATCAACATGGACGTCTTCGGGTACGCGCCCCGGCTGCCCGCACCCGGCGAGACCGTGCTCGGCCACCGGCTCGCGTACGCGCCCGGCGGCAAGGGCGGAAACCAGGCTGTCGCCGCGCGGCGGATGGGCGCGGACGTGCGCTTCGCGGGCGCCTGCGGACGGGACGCGTTCGGCGACCAGGTCGTTGCGGCGCTCGTCGCAGACGGCATCGACGTGACCGGGCTCGAGCGCATGGAGATCGAGACGGGCGTCGCGCTGATCGTGGTCGACGACAACGGCGAGAACCAGATCGTGGCGCTGCCCGGGCGCGAACGATCACGTCCGCGTCCCGGCGCCGCAACCGGCGGTGGACGTCTGGGTCACCGACGGCCAGGTGCCGCCCGTTGCCGCCGCGGGGGTGCTCGACATCGCCCGGGCCACCGGCGCGACGACGCTCGTCGTGCCGGCACCGGCCGGGCTCCTGCCGGCCGAGCTGGTGGCTCGATTCGACGTCGCGGTGGTGAACGAGACCGAGCTCGCCGCCCTCGGCGCCGCACCGGCCGGCCGAGATCGTGCTGACCCTGGGCGCCCGCGGCGCCCGCATCCTGCCCGACGGGCCGGCCTTCCCGGCGCTCCCGGCCCGCGTGGTCGACACGACCGGGGCCGGCGACTGCCTGACCGGGGCGGTGGCGGCGGCGCTGGCCGAGGGGCAGCCGCTCGAGGCGGCCGTCCGCCTCGGGATGGCCGCGGCCTCGCTCTGCGTTGAGCGGCGCGGCTGTCAGCCCGCCATGCCGGCGCGGGCCGAGGTCGAGCAGCGGCTCAGCTCACCTTCTTGACCCCGTGCACCGGCCGGCCGAGCGCCCGCCACTGGAACAGGGTCATGGTGGGCAGCGTGTCGTCGTAGAGCACGATCCGGGGGTTGCGCCCCACCTGCGCGGCCCGGGCGGCGTGGTCGATCAGGTCGTCGCGATCCGGGGTGACGATGACGTGGTGGCACGCGGTCACGTACGAGAACTCCTCGCCGCACGCCGGGCACGGCCACGGGTCGGTGTGGATCGCATACCAGTCACCTTCGTCGGTGCCGGCGTCGTCGCCTGCGAGGATCTCCTCGAGTTCCTCGACCTCGTAGACCGTTGGTGCCGTGGGCAGGTTCGCCACCCGGTCAGGGTAGCAGCGCCCGCGCCCGTCACATCGAGTCCGGGGCCTCCACGCCGACCAGATCGAGCGCCGTCGCCATCACCTGCGCCGTGGCCCGGCAGAGCGCCAGCCGGCTGCGCTCGACGGCCGGCTCGGCGCCGATCACATGGCACTGCTTGTAGAACTGGTGGAACGCCTTCGCCGTCTCCTGGGCGTACCCGGCGATCCGGTGCGGGCCGCGCCGCTCGGCGGCCTCGGCGACGAGATCGGGGAACTCCACGAGCGCCTTGACGAGCTCGCGTCTCGGCCGGCTCGGGCGTCCAGGCGGGGTCGGGCAGCGCGGCGCCGCCGCCGGCCTGGCGCAGGATCGCCGCGATGCGCGCGTGCGCGTACTGGCAGTAGTAGACCGGGTTCTCGGCGTTCTGGGCGGTCAGCAGCTCGATGTCCAGATCGATGGGCTGGTCGTGGCCGCGCTGCACCAGGGCGTAGCGGGCCGCGTCCACGCCGATCGCGTCGAGCAGGTCGTCGAGCGTGACGATGCGCCCGGCCCGCTTCGACATCTTGCCCTCACTGCAGCCGCACGAGCTGGTAGATCTGGACGTCGATGCGGTCGGGGTCGTAGCCGAGCGCCTGCGCGGCCGCCTTGAGCCGGCCGACGTAGCCGTGGTGGTCGGGGCCGAGCACGTACATGGCCGTGTCGAAGCCGCGCTCGAGCTTGTCCACGATGTACGCCAGGTCGCCGGCG
The DNA here is from genome assembly GCA_963813245.1 of uncultured Actinomycetes bacterium. Classification (GTDB taxonomy): domain Bacteria; phylum Actinomycetota; class Thermoleophilia; order Gaiellales; family JAICJC01; genus JAICJC01. The sequence continues at coordinate 112,726 of CAWEYE010000006.1, read as the reverse complement.
ACGTAGGTGTACGTGCCGTCCGAGCGCACGAGCACGCGGTCCTTGTCGTCGCCGAGCGCGGACGAGCGCAGCCACATCGCGCCGTCGCTGCTCGTACACGTGGCCGCCCGCGCGCACCCGGTCGATCGCGCGCTGCACCGCGCCGCTCTCGTACAGCGACCGCTCGAGGAACCAGTTGTCGAACGAGCAGCGGAAGCGGTCCAGGGTGGCGCGGATGTGGGCGATCATCGCGTCGGTGCCGGCCCGCGCCCACTCCGTCGGCATCGGCCGCGGGGTCGAGCCCGAGCTCGGCCGCGATCGCCGCCACGTACTCGCCGTGGTAGCCGTCGGCGGGCGGCTCGGTGCCGCGCGCCCGCGCCTGCAGCGACTCGCCGAACAGCTCGATCTGGCGGCCGGCGTCGTTGAAGTAGTACTCGCGACCGACCTCGTGGCCGGCGAACTCGAACAGCCGCGCCAGGCTGTCGCCGTAGGCGGCATTGCGCGCCGTCGCGACGGTGACCGGGCCGGTCGGGTTGCCGGACACGTACTCGACCTGGATCCGCTGCGGCGTGGCGGCGGTGCCGGAGCCGTAGCGCGGCCCGTCGGTCAGGATGCGCTCGACGGCGTCCCGGTACCAGGCCGCCGACACGCGCAGGTTGAGGAAACCCGGGCCCGGCGACGTCGACCGACGCCAGGTGGTCGGACTCGATGGCCGGCGGCGATGCGCGCGGCGATGTCGCGCGGCGCCGACCGCAGCGGCTTGGCCGAGCTGCAGGGCGACCGCGGTCGCGTAGTCGCCGTGGCCCGGATCGGCCGGCCGGTCGAGCCGCACCGGCACGCCGTCGCCGCCCACGGCGGCGACCGCCCGCGCCACCGCGGCAGCCAAGCTCGTCGACGACGCTCGCGCTCATGGCCCTCATCGTAACCTTGGTAGGGTGCGGACATGGACGACGACCACGACGGGCCCTCCGAGCGCCACCTGAACATCCACTTCTCGCCGGAGATCATGGCCGGCGTCTACGCGAACTTCGCGAACGTCAGCCACTCGGACTACGAGTTCACCGTCACGTTCGCGCGCGTCGACCACGAGGTCGAGGACGAGGAGGTGCCCGGCGTGGTCGTCGCCCGCGTGAACCTCTCGCCCCGCTTCATGAAGGAGCTCATCGACGCGATGGGCGACAACTACTCGAAGTGGCAGACGAAGGAGGGCATCCAGACCTGCCCGAGTTCGACGGTCCGACGGACACCTGAGCCGCTCGCCGGGTGCACCCGTCGGCGGCGGTCGGTAGATTGCGCCGGTGAAGGTCGCGGTCATCTCCGACGTGCACGCCAACCTGCCGGCGCTCGAGGCGGTGCTGGCGGCCATCGACGCCGAGGGCGCCGACGAGCTCTGGTGCCTCGGCGACCTGACCGGCTACGGCGCCGAGCCGGCCGGCTGCATCGAGTTCGTGCTCGACCGCGCCGACGTCTGCCTGGCCGGGAACCACGACATGGTCGTCACCGGCGAGATCAACATCGCCGCGTTCTCGTCCGACGCCCGCACCGCCGTCGAGTGGACGATGGGCGTGCTCGACCCGGAGCCAGCTGCGCCGGCTCGGGGAGCTGCGCCGAAGCGGCGAGCGCGCACGGCGTCGAGCTCTACCACGGCAGCATCCGCGACCCGGTGTGGGAGTACGTGATCGACGACCGCACGGCCGCGATCTGCCTCGAGCACCAGGGCTCGGCCCTGAGCCTGGTCGGCCACAGCCACGTGCCGCTGGCCTACGGGTACGCGACGACACGTTCCTGGGCGGCCTCGCCACCGGCCGACACCGCGATGGCAGACCGCCCCGGGCCCGTTCCTGCTCAACCCCGGCTCGGTCGGCCAGCCCCGCGACGGCGACCACCGGGCGGCGTACCTCACGGTCGAGCTCGAGACCGGCGATGGCCGACTGGCGCCGGGTGGACTACGACGTGCGCGCCGCCCAGCGGCGATCCGCGACGCCGGGCTGCCGCTGCGGCTCGGCGCCCGTCTGGCCGAGGGACGCTAGGCGCAGGTCGCGCTAGGAGGCGGGGGCGGCGGTTGCAGCCGACGACGCGGCCCTAGGTCGCCGCGCCGGCGCGGTGGCGTGGCGGCCGCTGCCGACGTGGTAGCCGTCGCGCACGAGCTCGGCGACGACGGTCTCGCGCGCCTTGTAGATGCGCCACTTGACCGTCGCCAGGGTCGTCTCGAGCGCCTCGGCGATCTCGGCGTAGGAGAGCCCGACCACGTCGCGCAGCAGGAGCGCCATCTTCAGGTCGAGGCTGAGGCGCGCGATCGCCTCCCACACCGCCTCCATGCTCTCGATCGGCTCGACGGGCGCGACCGACAGATGCAGCTGCGGCGCCGAGCTGAGCTCGACGGTCGGCCGGCCGCGGCGCTCGCGCGCGCGCAGCTCGTCGACGACGCGGTGCTTGGCGACCTGGAACAACCAGGTTGTGAACTGGCAGCGCGCATCGAACCCCGGCAGCGCCTGGTAGACGCGCAGGAACACCTCCTGGCACATGTCCTCCGCCAGCGCCCGGTCGCCCCCAGGATGCGCGCGATGTAGTTGAAGAGCGGCGTCTCGTACTGGCGCACGATCAGCGCGAACGCGCGCTCATCGCCGCGGCGGGCGAGTCGGAGCACATTGGGATCGGGCTGCGGAAGGGCCAAGAGGTGAAGCGTTGGTTACGCGAACCACTGGCGAGTATAGACATTCGCCCACACGGTGCCGATATTCACCCGTATCGTCCTCCACACCGGCGGGAGCTAGACGACGAGCGACGTGCCGGTCATCGTCTGCGGCTGATCCACGCCGAGCAGCGCGAGCACCGTCGGTGAGACGTCCGCGAGCCGGCCGCCGTCGCGCAGGCGCACCCCGTGCCGGGTCACGATCAGCGGCACCTGGTTCGTCGTATGGGCGGTGTTGGGGCTGCCGTCGGCGTTCAGCATGACCTCGGCGTTGCCGTGGTCGGCGGTCACGAGGCACACGCCGCCGCGGCCGTCCACGGTCTCGACGACCCGGGCGAGGCAGCGATCGGCCGTCTGCACGGCCTCGACCGCGGCGGGGATCACGCCGGTGTGGCCGACCATGTCGGGGTTGGCGAAGTTCACGAGGCCGAAGCGCACCTCCGGCGCCGCGATCCCGGCGCAGAAGCGCTCGGCGACGCCGTCGGCGCTCATCTGCGGGGCGAGGTCGTACGTCGCCACGTCCCGGCGCGAGTCGACGAGGACCCACTCCTCCCCCGGCTGGCGCTGCTCCGAGCCGCCGTCGAAGAAGTACGTCACATGGGCGTACTTCTCGGTCTCGGCGCCGTGCACCTGGGCCATCCCGGCCGCCGCCAGGGTCGAGGCCAGCACGTCGGTGAGCGACTCCCCGGGGAACGCCACAGGCGCATGGATGTCGTCGGCGTACTCCGTCATCTGCACGAGGAACGGCAGCGGCGGCTCCGGCCCCCGGTCGAACTCGGCGAACCCGGGATCGATCAGCGCCCGCGAGAGCTCGCGGGCGCGATCGGGCCGGAAGTTGAAGAAGATGGCCACGTCGCCCGCACGGATGCGGCCCTGCGCCGGATCGCCGATCACGATCGGCTGGATGAACTCGTCGGTCTCACCGGCGGCGTAGCGCTCGCGCAGCGCCGCCACCGGGTCGTCGGCCCGCGCGCCGATCCCGTGCACGATGGCGTCGTAGGCCCGCTTGACGCGGTCGAAGCGGCGATCGCGGTCCATCGCGTAGTAGCGGCCGGCCACGGTCGCCACGCCGGGAATGCCTTCGAGGTAGCCCGCGCCGCCGGTGGGCGAGGTGTCGCGGCCGTCGGTGAAGGCGTGCACGTGCACGCGCTCGACCTGCTCCCGCGCCGCCAGCTCGAGCAGGCCGCGCAGGTGGCGGACGTGGCTGTGCACGCCACCGTCGGAGACCAGCCCCATCAGGTGCAGGGCCGAGCCGCGGGCGCGCCGGCAGGCATCGACGAGGACGGGGTTTGCGAAGAACGCTCCCGACTCGAGGTCATCGTCGATGCGCACCAGGTCCTGGCGCACCACGCGTCCGGCGCCGAGGTTGGTATGGCCGACCTCCGAGTTGCCCATCTGCCCCTCGGGCAGGCCGACGGCCTTGCCGGACGCGTCCAGGCGGGTGTGCGGGTAGGCGGCCTCGAGGGCGTCGAAGACGGGCGTCGAGGCGAGCTCGACCGCGTTCCCCGGCCCGGGCGGCGCGATCCCCCACCCGTCCAGGATCACCAGGCAGACCAGCGGCTCGCTCATCCCTGCGCCGCGGCGACGACGGCGGCGAAGTCGTCGGGCTCGAGGCTCGCCCCGCCGATCAGCCCGCCGTCGATGTCGGGCTGGGCGAACAACTCGGCGGCGTTCCCCGGCTTGACGCTGCCGCCGTACTGGATCCGGACGTGCTCGCCGACGCCGTGCACCCCGTCCACCAGTCCGCGGATGAACGCATGCGCGGCCTGGGCCATCTCCGGTGTCGCCGTGAGCCCGGTCCCGATCGCCCACACCGGCTCGTACGCGATCGTGGTCGCGGCGACCTGGTCCGGGGTGAGGCCGTCGAGGCCGGCTCGCACCTGCCGCTCGAGCACGAGCTCGGTCAGCGCCGCCTCGCGCTCCTCGGCCGTCTCGCCGACCGCGAGGATCACCCGCAGCCCGGCGGCGTGCGCACGGGCGGCCTTCGCGTTCACGCCCGCGTCGGTCTCGCCGAACAGCTGGCGCCGCTCGGAGTGGCCGACGAGGACGCCGTCGACGCCGGCGGCGAGCAGCATCCCGGCCGACACCTCGCCGGTGAACGCCCCGGCCTCGGCCTGGTGCATGTTCTGGGCGAACACCGCGACACCGGTGCCCGCGGCCGCGCGAACGGCATCGGGGAGCGCCGTGAACGCCGGGCACACCCCCACGTCGACGCCGTCGGGCACGCGGCCCGCGAACGCCTCGAGGAAGGCGACCGCCTCGGCCGCGGTCTTGTACATCTTCCAGTTCCCGGCGACGAACGGCCGCCGGCTCATGCCGCAACTCCCTCGAGCGCCGCGACGCCCGGGAGCGTGCGGCCCTCGACCAGCTCGAGCGCGGCCCCGCCGCCGGTCGAGACGTGGGTGATCCGGTCGGCCACTCCGGCGACGTTCACCGCCGCCACGGAGTCGCCGCCGCCGACCACCGACACGGCCTCCGACGCGGCGACCGCCTCGGCCACGGCGACCGTCCCGCGCGCGAACGGCACGAGCTCGAAGACCCCCATCGGCCCGTTCCAGAAGATCGTGCGCGCGGCCGCGAGCCGAGCGGCGTAGGCCGCGACCGTCTCGGGGCCGATGTCGAGCCCCATCCAGCCGGCCGGGATGGCGTCGACCGCCACGGTGCGGACGTCGGCGTCGGCCGCGAAGCGGTCGGCCACGACGACGTCGGCCGGCACCACGAGCTCGCAGCCGCGCGAGGCCGCGTCGGCCACCGCGCGGCGGGCCGTCTCCTGCCCCGCCTCGTCCTCGTGGCGGGACTCGCCCACGTCGAGGCCGCGCGCGGCCAGGAACGTGAAGGCCATCGCCCCGCCGATCAGGATCGCATCGGCGAGCTGGGTGAAGCGGTCGATCACGCCGATCTTGTCGGCCACCTTGACGCCGCCGAGCACGACGACGAACGGGTGCGCCGGCGAGTCGAGCAGGCGGTGGAAAGCGTTCAGCTCGGCCTCGAGCAGGAGCCCGGCGGCGCACGGCAGCAGATGCGCCACGGCCTCGGTCGATGCGTGGGCGCGGTGGGCCGAGCCGAAGGCGTCGTTTACGTAGAAGTCGGCGAGCGCGGCCAGCTCCGCCGCCATCGCCGGGTCGTTCTTCGTCTCGCGCGGGTCGAAGCGCAGGTTCTCGAGCAGCCGCACCGGCCCCTGCTCCTGGTCGAATGCGACCGGCTCGCCGAGGAGCTCGGCCATCCGGTCGGCGACGGGGCGCAGCGAGAGCTCGGGCCGCACCTCGCCCTTCGGCCGGCCCAGATGCGAGCACACCACCACGTCGGCCGACCGCTCGCGCAGGTAGCGGATGGTCGGCAGCGCCGCGCGGAGGCGGGAGTCGTCGGTGATCCTGGTCCCGTCCAGCGGCACGTTCAGGTCGGCCCGCACGAGCACGCGCTTGCCCTCGACGGGCAGGTCGCGGACGGTCTTCACGCCACCTTCGAGATCAGGTCGACGAGCCGGCACGAGTAGCCCCACTCGTTGTCGTACCACGCCACGACCTTGACCAGGTTCCCGTTCGCCATCGTGAGCGGCGAGTCGAAGATGGAGCTGTACGGATCGCCGACGATGTCGCTCGAGACGAGCGGGGCGGTGCTGTAGCGCAGGATGCCCTTGAGCGCGCCGGTGTCGGCCGCCGCCTTCATCGCCTCGTTCACCTCGTCCTTGCTCGTCTCGCGGCCGAGCTGCACGAAGAGGTCGGTGGCGGAGCCGTCGGTGACCGGCACGCGCATCGCGATGCCGTCGAGCTTGCCCTTCATCTCCGGGATCACGAGGCCGATCGCCTTCGCGGCGCCGGTCGACGTCGGGATCACGTTGACCGCGGCCGCGCGGGCGCGGCGCAGGTCCCGGTGCGGTGCGTCGAGGAGCCTCTGGTCGCTGGTGTACGCGTGGATCGTGGTCATGAACCCGCGCTCGATGCCGAACGTGTCGAGCAGCACCTTGACCACCGGCGCCAGGCAGTTCGTCGTGCACGAGGCGTTCGAGATGACGTGGTGCTTGGCCGGGTCGTAGTCGTCGCCGTTCACGCCGAGGCACAGCGTCAGGTCGGGCTCGGTCGCGGGCGCGCTGATGATCACCTTGCGCGCTCCGGCGTCGAGGTGGGCAGCGGCCTTCGCGCGGCTGTTGAAGAGTCCGGTCGACTCGATCACGACCTCGACACCCATGTCCTTCCACGGCAGCGCCGCGGGGTCGCGCTCGGCCAGCACTCGCACGGGCTTGCCGTCGACGACGAGCCCATCGGCGTTTGACTCGACGCTGCCGCTGAAGCGGCCCTGCACCGAGTCGTACTGGAACAGATGTGCCAGCGTGGCCGCATCCGTGATGTCGTTGACGGCCACGATCTCGAACCCCGACCCGCGCTCACAAGCTGCCCGGAGCACGTTTCGCCCGATGCGCCCGAAACCGTTGATGGCGACGCGTACGCTCATGTGACTCCCTCAGTGGATTTCGCCCAAACGGGGACATACTAGCCCCGGCGCGGCGTCCGTCCGGTCGGCGCCGAAGGCGCCCTGGGAGAGAGGGAGTTATCGCGGGTGACCGGCAGAATCGGGCAGCGTCAGATGGGGTCTGGATCCGTCGCGCGGGGGATGCCGGTCACCCGCGAACACCTTCTCCATTCTCGGGTCGGCCCCGAATTCGAGCGACCCCCGAACGGGTGAATTTATGAGGAAACTGTTAGAGAACCTTCATGGGGTCCTCGACGTGGGCCGCCGCCGCCGGGTGGTAGGGTGCCCGCCCGATGTTCCGGCATCCCAACGAGAGCGCCAAGAACCGGCTGGTGTACCGGACATTCGAGGCCGCGCTGCGCGCCGCGGCCGGCCGCTACGCCCAGGGCCGCCTGATCGACGTCGGCGGCGGGCGCAAGCCCTGGCAGCCGATCTTCGCCCCGCACGTGAGCGAGCATGTGTGCGTCGACCATGTCGACAAGGACAGCCCTGGCGGCCCGGCGGTCGACGTCGTCGCGACGGCGTATGACATCCCGCTCCCGGACGCCGGCGCCCAGACGGTGCTTCTGACCGAGGTGCTGGAGCACCTGGAACGGCCCGCGGACGCCCTGGCCGAGTGCTTCCGCCTGCTCGAGCCGGGAGGGCACATCATCGCCACCACCCCGCTCTTCTGGCCGGTCCACGACGCCCGCGACTTTTACCGCTACACGCCCCAGGGGCTGCGGTACCTGTTCGAAGGCGCGGGCTTCGAGGTCGTCGAGCTGCGGCCGCTGGGCGGCCTCTGGTCGACCGTCGCCATCGAGGTGAGCTACGGCCTGCAGCGCTACCGGCGGCCGTGGTCGGCGCCGGCCGTCGACGTGACGTGCCGGTCGGTGCAGTGGCTGGCACAGCGCTGGGAGCGGGTCGACAACCAGCCCAAGTTCAGCTGGAACCACCTGATCGTCGGCCGCCGCCCGGCATAGCCGCGGCCCCGGCCGCGCTCACGAGCAGGCGCATCCGGCCCGCGACCGTCGACTTCGAGAGCGGCGGCCGGGCAAGCCGGCCGAGCTGGGCCAGCGAAAGGTCGGGGTGGGCGACGCGCAGCTCCGCGACCTGGCGCAGGCCGGCACCCAGGACGTCGATGTCGAGCGCGGCGATCGCCTCGGTCTGCGCTCGGGCCGCGCTGCCCTGCCGGGCCAGGTTGGCCTCATCGCAGTTCGTCGCCCGGTTGGCGCGCTCGCGGGTGCGGCTGATCACCTCGGCCTCGTCGACGCTCAGCACCGCGTCGTGGGCGCCCATGTGGGCCAGGAGCTCGCGGATGGTCTGCTTGCTCTTGGCGTAGGCGACGGCGTGCCCCCGGCGGACGCCCACCTGCAGCACGAGCCCATCGGCCCGGGCCACGCGACGCACCAGCTCGGCCCCCTCCGGCTCCGGGGCGCGGATCTCGAGATGCCCGGCGGCGCGCGGCGCCGACACCGAGCCCGCCGCCACGAACGCGCCCCGCAGGTAGGCCGCCCGGCAGCAGCGCCGCTGCAGCATCCGCCGGGGCGGCTCGGCCAGCGGACCGAGCGCGGTCGAAAGGACGCCGACCTCGTGCAGGAGCTGCAGGCTGCGGTCGCCGTGCAGGCGCAGCAGCACGCGCGTGCCGCGGGCGAAGCGGGGCTCGCGGAACGACACCAGCTGGCCGTCGCCGCCCAGGTCGCGCACGAGCCGGAATGCCAGCCGGGCCGCCGCGGCGTCGCCCAGCTCGGCCCGCACCGCCACGCCTTCGCCGGAGAGCTCGAACGTGCCGGCGTGGCGGAAGATCCCGCACAGCAGCGCTCCGCTGCAGCACCGGCGGCGCGGCGGCCGCTCGGTCAGCTCGCGCCGCACGACCTCGCCGAACGCCGACCGGGCACTCACGCCGGTACCGGCCGTCCCCTCCGGGCGAGCCGCACCAGGAGCCGGGCCAGCCGGTCGGGATCGTGCTGCCACTCGCCGGCGAGGCGGCCGCCCACGACCTGCATCCCCAGCCGGCGCAGGCCGCCGCGGTCGACCGGCACGGGCGTCCCGAATTCGGCCCGGTTGCGGCTGACGACGACCGTGTCGACAAGGCCGAGCCCGACATGGTCGATGATGCGCGCGACGTGGTCGGACGCGCGGTAGCCCTCGGTCTCACCGGGCTGCTGGAGCAGGTTGCACACGTAGATGCGGGGCACGTCCGCCGCCCGGACGGCGTCGGCGATCCCGGGGACGAGCAGCGGCGGCAGCGTGCTCGTGAACAGGCTCCCCGGGCCCATCACGATCGCCTCGGCCCGTTCGATGGCCTGCAGGGCGCGAGGGTGCGCCGACGGGTTGGGAGGGTCGAGCCGCACGCGCTGGCACTGCGCCCCGTCGGCGGCGAGCGCCGTCTCGCCGTGCACCTCGCGGCCGTCCGCGAACCGGGCCACCAGCTCGACCATGTCGACGGTGCTCGGCACCACCCGGCCCGCGACCGCGAGCACGCGGGCGGACTCCGACACCGCGCGGTCGAAGCTCCCGAGCAGGTCGGTGAGCCCGGCCAGGAACAGGTTCCCGAAGCTGTGGCCGGCCAGCTCGCCGGTCGTGAACCGGTGCTGGAACAGCTGGCCGACCAGCGACTCGTCCTCGGCGAGCGCCGCCAGGCAGCTGCGCACGTCGCCGGGCGCCGGCATGGCGAAGTCGCGCCGCAGCCTGCCGCTCGACCCGCCGTCGTCGGTCGTGGTGACGACCGCCGTCACCTCCGCGACGCGCTTGAGGCCACGCAGGATCATGCTGAGGCCGGTGCCGCCCCCCAGGCAGACGACGCGGACGCCGCGTCTGCGGTAACTCGCGACCGGCCAGTCGGCGGGCTGCTCGGAGCTCAGCGTCACGCGGTGAGGTTAGCGGCGCTCCGCAGCCCGACGCCGCCGGCGCACGACGATCACCACCGCCACCCCGGCAGCGACGATCGCCACAGCGGCGAGCGTCGTCCGGTCGTGGAGGTCCGCCACGAGGCCGGGGCCACCGCGCCAGTGCGGCCCCAACACGTCCTCCACAGTGGCCGCCGCAACGATCGGCCCTGCGGGTACGACACGGGTGGCGACGATCATGTGCCCGCAGCGGACGGCATGGACCCGCAGCGCCTGGCCCCAGCCGACGAACGGCAGGCCGTTGCGGGCGAGCCCGGCAAATCGGGTGTGCACGTCGACGAACACGAACAGCCGGTGGTCGAAGAGCCGCACGGGCCAGCTCGACCGCACGTCGGCGAGGCTGACGTCCCCCACCCCGGGCAGGGCATGCCCGGATAGGGTCATGCGCGCCGTCACGCGGCACGTCCGCGTCTCGTCCTCGACGAGCCCGAACCGGATCGGGAACTCGCGCATCTGCGGGAACTCGCCGACGGGCACGTAGACCCCGCCGCTCCAGAGCAGCGCCACCTGCGGCGGCACGCCCGCGATCGACCGCGCGCCGACCGGGGTCGGCGGGCCCGGGCCGCCACCCGTGTCGTTGCAGCCGGGCTGGACCGCTCCCCGGACGCGCGGCCCCGGCACCGGGTGCGGCCGCGGCCCCGACGTCGCGTAGGCGAAATAGGGGGCGTCGTGCCAGACGATGACGGCGGCGCAGGACGCCCGCGCCGGCGCGGTGCGCACCGCCGATACGGCGGCGGCCGCCAGGGCGAGCGTGAGCACGAGTGGCAAGCGGCGCATGCCACTAGGACGCCCGCGCACGGGCGTTGGTTCGCTCAGTCGGTGCGGTGCAGCGCCGCGTAGACGCCGCGGCCGACCTTGGCCGGCAGGCCCGGCACCGACTCGAGATCGTCGCGGCTCGCGTTCACGAGCTCGTCGGCCGTCCGGAACCGCTGCATCAGCAGCCGCCGCCGGGCCGGGCCGACGCCGGGCAGGCTGTCGAAGATCGAGTCGACGCTGGCCTTCGCCCGCCGCTGCCGGTGGAACCCGACGGCGAAGCGGTGGGCCTCGTCGCGCACGCGCTGCAAGAGCTGCAGGCCGGCCGAGGTGCGGTCGAGCACGATCGGCGCCGAGCGCCCCGGGACGAACACCTCCTCGACCCGCTTGGCGAGCGAGATCACGGCCACGCGCGGCAGCTCGAACCCGGCCATCGCCTCGACGGCCGCCCCGAGCTGACCCTTGCCGCCATCGATCACCACGAGGTTCGGCGCCGTGGCGAAGCTGCGGTCGTAGTCGTCGGCATCGACGGACGTCATGCGCGCGAACCGGCGCCCCACCGCCTCGGCGATCATGGCGAAGTCGTCCTGCCCGGCGCTGTGGCGGATCGTGAACTTGCGGTAGTCGGACTTCTTCGCGACCGCGTCCTCGAAGACGGACATCGACGCGACCGGGTTTGACTCGCCCAGGTTGGAGATGTCGAAGCACTCGATCCGCAGCGGCAGCACCTCGAGGTTGAGCGCCTCGCGCAGCTCCTCGAGCGCCTCGATCCGCCGCGCCCTGGTGCGCTCGCGCATGAGCGTGTCGTGCTCGAGCGCGAGCTCGGCGTTGCGGGCCGCCAGGTCGGCCAGGCGGCGCTTCTCGCCTCGGCGGGCGCTGCGCACCTCGACGGTCGCGCCGCGGCGCTCGCCCAGGAACGCCTCCAGCAGATCGGCGTCCTCGAACCCGGCCGGCACGACCACCTGCCCGGGGATCGCCACCTGGCCGCCGTAGTACTCCAGGGCGAAGCCCCACAGGACGTCCGACGGGGTGCTGTCGGCGGCGTTCTCGAGGTAGAAGCCGTGCCGGTCGGACAGGCGCCCGTCGCGCAGGTGGAAGAGCTGAACGTTGGCGGTGTCGCCGCTGCACGCGATGCCGAGCACGTCGGCCGAGCCCATGCTGCGGCGGTCGGCGACCTGGCGCTCGGACAGATGCCGCACCGCCATCAGCCGGTTGCGGTAGCGGGCGGCGTCCTCGAACTCGTGCTCCTTCGCGGCCCGCTTCATCTCGCCCTCGAGCCGCCGCTCCAGCGGCCGCGCCCGGCCCGACAGGAACTCGATCACGCTGTCGATGACGACGCCGTAGTCCTCCCGGGTGATGTAGCCGACGCACGGGGCCGCGCACCGGCCGATGTGGTAGTCGAGGCAGGGGATGCCCGACCGGCGCCCCGGCTGCGGGCCCTCGCACGGGCGATAGGGGAACACCCGGTTCAGGACGTCGAGCGTCTCGCGCACCTTCTTCGCGCTCGCGTACGGGCCGAAGTAGAGGACGCCCTTGCGGTGCCGCTCGCGCGTGAACATGACCCGCGGGTACTCGTCGCCGACGGTGACCGCGATGTAGGGGTAGGACTTGTCGTCGCGCAGGCGGATGTTGAAGCCGGGCCGGTGGCGCTTGATCAGGTTCTGCTCGAGCAGGAGCGCCTCGGTCTCGGAGTCGGCGGCGACGAACTCGATCTCCTCGATCCGCTCGACAAGGCCGGCCGTCTTCACCGTCGCGTGCAGGTCGCGGCGGAAGTACGACCCCACCCGCTTGCGCAGCGACTTGGCCTTGCCGACGTACAGCACCTCGCCCTCGCCGCCCCGGAACAGGTACACCCCGGGCTGGTCGGGCAGGGCGCGGAGCTGGGCGTCGAGGCGCTGGCTGCGCTCGCTGCGGGCGACGGCTGACATGCAGTCCATCGTAGCTTTGAGGCCCGCGATCGCCGCCCTCGTGTTTGGATCCAAAGGTGCTAGCATCGCATCCACCGAACAAGGGGGACTCACGTGTCAGAACTCGACGGAATGCTCGCGGCCAACCGCGCCTTCCAGAACAGCTTCGCCGCCGGAGAAACGCCGATGCCGCCGGCCCGCAAGGTGGCCATCGTCACCTGCATGGACGCCCGCATCCATCCCGAGACCGCGCTCGGCCTCGAGATCGGCGACGCCCACATGATCCGCAACGCCGGCGGCCGCGTCTCCGACGACGCGCTGCGCTCGCTCGTGATCTCGTCGCGCCTGCTGGGCACGAACGAGTTCGTCGTCATCCACCACACCGACTGCGGCATGCTGACGTTCTCGAACTCCGATCTGCACGCCAAGCTGCGCGAGGAGACGGGCGAGGACGCCTCGCACATCGACTTCCTGCCGTTCCCCGACCTCGAGCAGAGCGTCCGCGACGATGTTGCCGCGATCCTCGGGTCGCCGCTGATCGCCGATTCGATCCCGGTCTCGGGCTACATCTACGACGTCCGCACGGGCGGCGTCGACCAGGTGGTCGCGCCGACGACGGCCGCGGCACGTAGGCCGCTTAGAAGGGGTTCAGCGCGCTTGCCACGGAGCGGCCGGCGTCGAGGACGGCGCCGGCCGCTCGCGCGGCCGTGTCGCGCACCCACCCCACTCCGCTGTGCAGCCGGCCGCCGAGCCAGCGGCGGTCGTGGTAGATCGCGCCGCCGGCCAGCACCACCACCCCCAGGAACATCAGCCCGGCGCCCAGCGGCGGCACCTCGGCCGTGCCCGCCCCCGCCATGATCAGGCCGGTGCCCGCGCTCATCGCCCCCACCGAGGTGAGCAGGCCGCTCGCCGCCTGCGCGCCGAGCCAGAGCTGATCCTCCCGCCGCCGGGCCGTCCAGGCCTGCCACGCGTAGATCCCGGCGAAGGTGAGCCCGAGCGGGATCGTCACCCGCCCCGCCCACAACGCGTAGCCGTGCAGCTCGACGCCGCCGTGCACCGCGCCGAGCCCGCTCTCGACGGCGTCCCACGCGGCGCCCGCGATCGTGGCGACGTTGCGCAGATGCGGGTCGGGCAGGAATGTCGCCGCCCCGGTGAGCCCGAACCGCAGCACGTTGCGGAAGCCGGCGACGGCCTGGACCGCCAGCTTCGCGCCGAGGTGGTCGACCTGCTCCGCCACGCGCTCGAGGCCCCTGCCGGCGGTCGCCGCCGCGCCGGGCACATCGAGGCCCGAGCCGCCGGAGGGCGGTAACGGCGCGTCCGCGGACGCCGAAGACGCGTCGATCGGCACCGGCAGCAGGCGCACACCGGCCGAGAACCCCGCGAGGCCGCTCCCGGATGCCGAGCGCAGCACGAATGCGCCCGCCGAGCGATCGCCCAGGGCGTCGCCGAGCGCGGCCGCCAGGTCGCCCCGGTGGCGGCGCAGGCCGGCCGCGAGCGCAGTCGCCGCGGCGGCGGGGTCGGTGGCGAGGCCCAGCCGCAGCTCCGCCGCGAGCGCATCCGGCGGCACCTGGTGGGCGCGCGCGGCCGCCTCGACCGCCGGGTCGGCCACAGACACCCCCGCCCCGGCCTGCATCAGCCTGCCGAACCCGTCCCAGCCGCCGGCGGCGAGCGGCTCGAAGCGCACCCGCGCGCCCGTGTGCGGCGCGACGACCACCATCCCATCGCCCACGTACATGCCGACGTGGTGGGGAGCGCCGGAGGCGGCTCCCAGGAAGACGAGATCGGCGGGTGCGAGCGCGCCCGCCGGCTCCGGCGCCGAGAGCCGCCACAGGTCGGCCGCGGTGGGGCGGCCCGGCAGGGGGTCGCCGGCCGCCGCGTAGGCGAAGTCCACGAGCCCCGAGCAGTCAAAGCCGCCCTCGGCCCGGCTCTCGCCGCCCCACAGGTACGGCCACCCCACCTGGGCCTCAGCCGCTGCAACGGCCGCCAGCGGGCCGCGGGCGCCGTGGAGCGCGATCGGGCGAAACGCGCCGGCCGCGGACGCCGCCGAGAACTCGACGCCCGCCCGGGCCCTGGCCACCACCCGCCGGCGCTGCTGCCCAGCGACCGGCACCGAGCCGCGCACCGCCACCGAGACGGCGACGTCGACCGCCCGCGGCACACCGCCCGCGCGGACGACCCGCAGCGACACGATCCGGGCGCCGTTTCGGCGCGCGCTGTCCGCGGCGACGCGTTGCAGGGCCGCCGGCCGGGCCTCGGGATCGGCGCCGAGGCGGCCGGCGGCGGCGATCGCCGCCAGGTCGGCGGCGCGCTGCGCATGCCCACCCCCGACGGCGACCATGCTCAGATACCCCGCGAGCACGCCTCCCAGGAGCACCACAGTGAGGGCGGCGATCGCGGCCACCGAGATCTGGCCCCGCTCGCTCACGGCAGGGCCGCCCGCGCGACGGCGTCGGTGCGGCCGATCCCGCCCGCGAGCGAGACCGGCATGCGCACCACCAGGGAACGGCCCGAGCGGCGGATGTCGGCGTCGCGCCGCAGCGCGGCGGGGACGGGACGGCCCTCCGCCACGAGCACGGCCGCCTGGTCGGCGATGCCCTGAGCCCGGCTCTGGGCGGCCCACAGGACGAGCAGCGCGTGCAGGCAGACGGCGGCGACCGCGAACGCCGCGGCGAGCGCCACGAGCTCGACCGTCGCCTGTCCGCGCTCGCCCCTCACTGCCGCACCGCCGCGGCCGACGCCGACACGGCCAGAGCAAATCCGGGCAGGACCGCGGGGATGCGCACGCGCACCGTCACCGTACGGCCGGCGAGGCGCACGCCGGCGCCGCTGCGCATGCCGGCGGGCAGCGCGGCGAGCGCAGCCGGCCGCGGCGGCGACCCGGCCAGCGTCGCGCGCGCGGCCGCGCGGGCGGCGGACTCGGCCGAGACGAGCGCCCAGCCCGCCAGCACCGCCTGCCACACCGCGACGGTCAGGATCATGAGCACGGGGATGAGCGCGACGGTCTCGACGCTCGCCTGTGCGCGCTCTTGGTGTCCGCCTCGTGCCACCGGCCCAACGTAGGCCCGGCGGCGGTCACGGAACAACGCCCGCGGCGTTGCGGGAGTGTCAGGAATCGCCTGCTACGATCGATGCAGATGAGCGAGAACGGCACCAGCCCCAACAACTCGGCGGGCGAAGATCGCCAGTTCGTGCACTTCTCCTTCTACAAGCTCGACCCCGCCTGGCGGCGGCTGCCCGAGGCCGAGCAGGAGGCGTCGCGAGCCGAGCTGGCCGCGACCATCGAGTCGTTCGGCGAGCGGTTCGCGCTGCGGTCATACACCGTTGCCGGGCTGCGCCCCGACGCCGACTTCATGCTGTGGAAGGTGTCGGAGCGGCTCGAGGACTTCCAGGAGCTCGGCACGGCCGTCATGTCCACGGGCATGGGCGGGTACCTGACCACGCCGTATGCGTACCTGTCGATGACGCGCCGCTCGCAGTACGTCAAGGGTGAGGGCCGCTCGATGCACAAGCGCGGCCGGATCATGTGGAACCCGGACTCGAAGTACCTGCTGATCTACCCGATGGTGAAGACCCGCGCCTGGTACCAGCTCTCCAAGCCGGCCCGGCAGGGGATCATGAACGAGCACATCGCCGCCGGCCACCAATTCCCGACGGTGAAGATCAACACCACCTACTCGTTCGGGATCGACGACCAGGAGTTCGTGGTCGCGTTCGAGACCGACTTCGTGGGCGACTTCCTCGACCTCATGATGACGCTGCGCGAGACCGAGGCCAGCCGCTACACCGAGCGCGACACGCCCATCTTCACCTGCATCTCGTGCTCGGTGCCAGAGGCGCTGCGCTCGCTCGGAGGCGCCGCCTCCGCGCTGCTCGCGACCGACTGACGGCCACCCCGTCCGGGGGATGGAGCGCTCCCGCTTCCTGCGTACCGTGGGATGGAGGAGCCCCTCTTCCAAGGATGGATGCATGAGACGAGTCAGCCTGCTGCCGCTGGTCGCTGCGCTGGCAGCCGCCGCCCTCCCCGCCGCCGCCCAGGCCCAGACCCGCGCGGCGTGCGCCGCCCCGGCGCCGGGGATGATGCGCTGCTTCGCCCAGATCGAGACCGGCCCGCGCATGCAGCCCGCGCTCGCGCCCTTCGTCCTGCCGTCCGGCTACGGGCCGGCGCAGTTCCACAAGGCGTACGCGCTCCCGAAGGTGACTCCGTACGCCACCGCCGCGAAGAAGGCGCGCAAGCAGCAGACGATCGCGATCGTCGACGCCTACAACGACCCGACGGCCTTCGCCGACCTGACGAAGTTCGACACCACGTTCGGCCTGCCCGCCTTCCCCAAGTGCACGACGAAGGTGACCTCGGCCTGCTTCCAGGTGATGAACCAGATCGGCGGCACCACGCTGCCGGCCTCGGGCGTGCCGTCGGGCTGGGACGTCGAGATCTCGCTCGACGTGCAGGCCGCGCACGAGATCTGCCAGAACTGCAAGCTCCTCCTGGTCGAGGCGAGCTCCTCGAGCATGTCCGATCTCGGCACCGCGGTGAACACGGCCGTCACGAAGGGCGCGAACGTCGTCTCCAACAGCTACGGCTCCTACCCGACGCAGTCGGCATCGGCCGGCGGCGCCGCCTCGTACTACAACCACCCTGGCCACGCGATCGTCGTC
Organism: uncultured Actinomycetes bacterium; assembly: GCA_963813245.1. Classification (GTDB taxonomy): domain Bacteria; phylum Actinomycetota; class Thermoleophilia; order Gaiellales; family JAICJC01; genus JAICJC01. The sequence goes on along the minus strand of CAWEYE010000006.1, from coordinate 95,384 downwards.
TCGGCCGGTGACAGCGGCTTCGGCCCGGCCTTCCCCGCCGACCTGAACACGGTCGTGGCGGTGGGCGGCACGAACCTGCAGCTCGGCGCAGGCAACACGTACGCCGGCGAGACCGTGTGGAACAACGGCCCCGGCCAGGACGCCACCGGCAGCGGCTGCGACAACGCCTCCGTCGCCCGCTCGTGGCAGACCGCGCTCACGAACTGGGCCGCAACCGGCTGCGGCAGCTTCCGGGCGATGAACGATGTCTCCGCCGACGGCGACCCGAACACCGGCGCCGCCGTCTACGACTCGGCGTACGGATGGATGCAGGTCGGCGGCACGAGCCTCTCCGCTCCGCTGATCGCGGGCGTGTACGGCCTGGCGGCGAACGCCAACATCTCCAACTACCCGGCGTCGATCCCGTACGCCCACACCGCGTCGCTGCACGACGTGACGAGCGGGGACGACCTGCCCGGCAACGCCGGCCTCCCCTGCGCCGCCACGATCCAGTGCAACGCCGGGATCGGCTTCGACCTGCCCACGGGGCTCGGCACGCCGAACGGCATCGCTGGGTTCTAGGTCACGCCGTCCGCGCCCATTCGGCGAACGCCTCGATGCCGTTGACGACGTAGCCGTAGCGGATCGACCGGTAGAGGTCGAAGGTGTGCTGCCCACCGGGCAGCTCGGCGTAGATCACGGGATTCGCCGACACCGCCCGCAGCGTGCGCGCGAACTCCCGGGCGTCGGCAGCAGGCACCAGCATGTCCCGATCGCCGTGGGCGACGAAGAACGGCGGCGCGTCCGCGCGGACGTAGGCGAGCGGGGATGACGCCTCGCCGGGGTCGGCGCCGTGGTAGTGGCCGTAGTAGGCGTACTGGCAGACGGCGGCCGTGACCGATGTGTCCGTGGCTTCGAAGCCCGCCTGGAAGCGGGGGTCGTTGGGCGTCAGGGCGGCGGTCGCGGCGAGGTTGCCCCCGGCCGAGCTGCCCGCGACGACGAGGATGGAAGCGTCGGCGCCGTACCGCGCGCCGTGCTCGCGCACCCACGCGATCACCTTCTTCGCGTCGACCAGGTGGTCGGGGAACCGTGCGGCGGGGCTCAACCGGTAGTTCGCGCTGATGCACACCCATCCCCGGCCGGCCAGCCGATACAGCAACGAGCCGCGCCTCGCGGCTCTTGCGCCCGCTGCGGAACCCTCCGCCGTGCAGGTACACCAGCGTCGGGCAGTCCGACGGCTGCGAGCGGCGCCGGTACACATCGAGCGTGTTCCACTCGCCCGCGTCGCCGTAGGCGATGTCCGCCAGCCGCTCGACGTCGCGCCGGCGCACGCCAAACGGCGCGAGCAGGCTCGCGGCGAGCGGCGGTCGGCGGCCGCTCCCCGCAGCGGGCCGGCCGGCAAGGCCCTCGGCCAGCGCGCGCTCGACCGCGCCGCCCGCCCGCGCACCCCACCAGGCGGCGAGCACGAGCCCGAGCGCCGTCACCCCGGCCACCGCCAGCCCCACCCGTCCGGCCGCCGAGGCGAGATCGCCCTCGCTCCACGCGAGCAGCGTCGAGGCAAGCAGCCAGCAGAAGGCGATCCCCGGCAGCTCGTTGATCATGAACCCGAACCAGTTGCGCAGCCTCGACGGGCTCGCCGTCTTCGGCGGCGGGACGACCACGGCGAAGAAGGTGAGCCACGCCACGGTGGCCGTCGTGAACAGGTACCCGATCGGCAAACGCATCTCGCGCCCTCCTACCCATGCCCCGGACGGCCTACGCGCCCGTGGCGCCGGCCGCGGGCCTCACAGGTGGTAGCGCTTCGACTCCTCCCAGGCCCACAACATGGCGAACCCGCCGGCCAGGGCGATGATCACCAGCGGCAGCGTGAACCCGCCCAGCGTCAGCAGCCCGAACTGCGACAGCGAGTAGGCGCCGGCCGCCACCGTGACCGCGCCCATGCCCGCGTAGAGCGCCTGGCGCTGGCGGTCGGGCATGAGCGAGATCGTCATCCGGTTCGACCGGTACCAGGCGTAGCCGAAGTACCACATGAGGACGATGAAGATCAGCCCGATCGTCCCCAGGAGGATCGCGAAGATGCTCGACGACACGTGGAAGAAGACCGTCGAGATGATCGCCAGGCCGATGACGATCAGGAGCCCTCTGAGCGTCTCGCGGCTCATCAATGCGGCCCGGTCATGAATGCGCGCACGCCCAGGGCGGCCACGAGGCCCGACCCGATCGTGAACAGCAGCAGGTTTCGCCGCCCGTCCTCACCCCGCAAAGCATAGGGGTAGGCAACGGCGAGCAGGGGTAGCAGCCCGTACGCGAAGTGCAGCTGGTCGCCCGGCCGCAGCCCCTGGGAGATCAGGATGAGGCCCAGCGTGGCCTGCGCGATCACGAGCGTCTGCGCCAGCGCGAGCGCCTGGCGGAAGAGCTCGCCGGGCGGGGCGTTGCGGCGGTAGGCGACGGCGCCCCAGAGGGCCACGAGCGCGTTGACCACGATCAGGAGCGACCCCACGATCGCGTGCACCACAGGCATGGCCGGGCAGGCTATCAGCCCGGGTGGTGGACGGCCTGCGCGAGCCGGGCGGGTAGCCTACGGGCGTGGTGGTCACGGCCGGACAGCCCGCCCCCGACTTCGCGCTGCGCTCCGACGCCGGCGACACGGTGCGGCTGAGCGATCTGCGCGGCCATCCCGTGGTCGTCTACTTCTACCCGAGGGACGACACGCCGGGCTGTACGACTCAGGCCTGCGACATCCGCGACAGCTGGGGTGAGTTCGAGCGGGCCGGGGCGACCGTGCTCGGCGTCAGTCCCGACTCGCCGGAGTCGCACGTCAAGTTCCGCGAGAAGTTCTCGCTGCCCTTCTCGCTGCTCGCCGACGAGGATCACGCGGTCGCCGAGGCCTACGGGGCCTGGGGCGAGAAGGTGCGCTACGGCAAGACGTCGATCGGCCTGATCCGGTCGGGCTTCGTGATCGACGCCGAGGGCAACGTGGCGGCGGCGAAGGTGAACGTGAAGGCCGACAAGCACCGCGAGTGGGCCCTGGCCGAGCTCGCCAAGCTCGGCAGCTGAGCCCCGTCCTCTAACATCGACGGCCGTGCCCGACCTGCCCCTCGCCGACGTACGGGTGCTCGACCTGACCCAGATCCTGGCCGGGCCGTACTGCACGATGATGCTCGCCGACCTGGGCGCCGACGTGGTCAAGGTGGAGCGGCCCGGCGGCGGCGACGGCAGCCGCCAGTGGGGGCCGCCGTTCGTGGCCGGCGAGAGCGCCTACTTCCTGCAGGTGAACCGCAACAAGCGCTCGATCGCCATCGACCTCAAGCACCCGGACGGGGCCGGCGTGGCCCAGCGGCTGGCGGCGAGCGCCGACGTCGTCATCGAGAACTTCCTGCCCCACGCGGGCGAGCGCTTCGGGCTCGACGCCGCGACGGTGCGCGCGCGCACCCCGGCCGTCGTCCACTGCTCGATCCGCGGCTACCCGACCGGTCACCCCGAGGCGGCCAAGCCGGGCTACGACTTCGTCATGCAGGGCGTCGGCGGGATCATGAGCATGCAGGGCGAGCCCGGCGGCGAGCCGATGAAGGTCGCGGTCGCGATCGCTGACATCGTCGCCGGCCAGTTCGCGAGCTCCGCCATCCTGGCGGCCCTCCTGCGGCGCGGCCGCACCGGCGAGGGGGCCACGCTCGAGGTGTCGCTGCTCGACGCCCAGGTCGCCTGGCTCGCCAACCGGGGCGGCGACTGGCTGATCGGCGAGATCGAGCCCGTGCGGCTCGGCAACGCGCACCCGTCGATCGTCCCGTACGAGACGTTTATGGCCGCGGACGGCTACGTGAACCTGGCGGTCGGGACCGACGAGCAGTTCGCCCGCTTCTGCCACGAGGCCGGCCTGGGCTCCACCGCCGCCGACCCGGAGTTCACGACGAACCGCCTGCGCGTCGCCCACCGCGAGCGGCTCGTGGCCGAGCTGCGGCGCGCCTTCGCGACCCGGCCCGTGGCGCACTGGCTGGGCGTGCTCGACCGCGCCGGCGTGCCCGGCGGCCCGGTGCTGTCGGTGCCGGACGCGCTGGCCGGTCCGGCCGCCCACACCGTCGAGACCGTCGAGCACCCGACGGCCGGGCCGCTGCGCATGATCGGCTCGCCGATGCAGGTCGACGGCGAGCGCCTGCGCGCCCGCAGGCCGCCGCCGCGGCTCGGCGAGCACACCCGCGAGGTGCTGACCGAGGCCGGCTACGCGCCGCAGGAGATCGCCGATCTCGTGACGGGCGCCTGCGCACCCGGGTAAACTTCGCGCTCCCGCGGATGTGGCGGAATTGGTAGACGCGCACGGTTCAGGTCCGTGTGACCGTAAGGTCGTGGAGGTTCAAGTCCTCTCATCCGCATAGGTCAGAGTTGGGTCGGTCAGCCCCGCGGCGGCCGCTGCAGCAGCTGGCCGCCGGCCAGACAGAGCAGCGTGAGCATCGCCAGCGCGACCGCTTCGACGAACTTGACGCCCCGCGGGGCGGACACGGCCAAGACCAGGATCCCGATCGCGACCACCCCAGCGCACGCGGCCACCTGCAGCAAGACGCCGAGCATGAGGTCTTGATCCGTCGCCGTGCTCGGCGGTGGTTCGCTCACGATGCCGCCCATCGTACTCCCGCGTCGCGACGAACCCTCTAGAGTGCGCGCCGTGCCCCGCCCCCTCCGCATCGGCGTCCAGCTGCCCGAGGTCGAACGCGAGGTGCGCTGGCCGGAGTACGCCGCCATCGCCGCCGCGGCCGAGGACGTCGGCTTCGACTCGATCTGGGTCGGCGACCACCTGCTCTACCGCGAGGACGGCCGGCCCGAGCGCGGGCCGTGGGACGCCTGGGCGACCCTGGCGGCGCTTGCGGCGGCCACCCGCCGAGTGCACCTGGGGCCGCTCGTGGCCTGCACCGGGTTCCACCCGCCCGGGCTGATCGCGCGCATGACCGCGGCGATCGACGAGGTCTCGGGCGGCCGGTTCGTGCTCGGGCTCGGCTGCGGCTGGAACCGGCCCGAGTTCGAGGCGTTCGGCATCCCCTACGACCATCGCGTCGCCCGCTTCGAGGAGGCGTTCACGATCATCCGCACGATGCTGGACGGCCGGCCGGCCACGCTGGACGGCCGCTACTGGCAGGCCGGCGCGGCGGTGCTCCTGCCCCCGCCGGCGCGGCGCACGCCGCTCGTGATCGGCTCGAACGGGCCGCGCATGCTCGGGATCGCCCTCCCTTACGTCGACGCCTGGAACACCTGGTGGGACGGCTACGGCAACACGGTCGCGGGCTTCGCCGAGCTGAACGCCGAGATCGACGGGGCGGCCCGGAAGGCCGGCCGGCCCGAGGGCGAGATCGAGCGCAGCGCGTGCGTGCTCGTCTCGGTCAACGGCCGCCCGGGCGAGCGCCCGCCGAACCCGGGGATCGAGCCGGTCAACGGCGCCGCCGAGACGCTCGCCCGCCACCTGCACGGGCTCGCCGAGGCAGGGGCCGACGAGGCGATCCTCGTGGTCGATCCGATCACCGAGGCCTCCGTGAGGGCGCTCGAGCCCGCGCTGCGCTTGCTCGACGTCCAATAAAACTTCCCTCAGAAGGGCGATCCCGGCGTTTCCGAAAAACGCCGATTCGATGGGTGAAACCTGGTAACCCATCGATCCCTGTCAGGGAGGTGAGTCCCATCAACGAGTTTTTCACCACGCTGTCCACGGACGTGCGTGACGAGGCCGGTCAGACCATGGCCGAGTATGCCGTCGTCCTCGGCGTGATCACCATCGCCGTCGTCGTCACCCTCGGTCTGCTGAGCACGGCGATCAAGAACACGCTCAACAACGTCATCTCCTCGCTGTAGGACCGCTCTGATCCGGGCCCGGACGGGGTGTCCGTCCGGGCCCGCTTCCGTTCTCGGGAGCGTTTGCGACTGCGAGCGAAGGGGCAGCTCCGGGCTAGAGTGACCTCGGCCGCGGCGCACACGGCCGCGGCATCCACCCCCCCGGACGAGGAGCCCCGATGAACGAGCAGGAACAGTGGCGCGAGCTTGGCCAGCAGCTGCGGGTCGACTCGATCCGCGCGGCTGCGGCCGCCGGCTCCGGTCATCCCACCTCATCGATGTCCGCGGCCGACCTGATGGCCGTGCTGCTCGCGAAATACCTCCGCTACGACTTCGACCAGCCTGAGAACCCGCTGAACGACCATCTGGTGTTCTCGAAGGGGCACGCGTCGCCGCTCGTGTACTCCATCTTCCGCGCGGCGGGCGCGATCACCGACGAGGAGCTGCTCAGCTTCCGCAAGATGGGCTCGCGCTTCCAGGGCCACCCCACGCCGATCCTGCCCTGGGTCGACGTCGCCACCGGATCGCTCGGCCAGGGCCTGCCCATCGCGGTCGGAATCGCCCTCGCCGGCAAACGCCTCGACCGGCTGCCGTTCCGGGTCTGGGTCGTGTGCGGCGACAGCGAGATGGCGGAGGGCTCGATGTGGGAGGCGTTCGCGGCGGCGTCCCACGAGAACCTCGACAACCTGACCGCGATCATCGACGTGAACCGGCTCGGCCAGCGCGGCGAGACGATGCTCGGGTGGAACACCGCCGTCTACGCCCGCCGGGCGGAGGCGTTCGGGTGGCGCGCGATCGAGATCGACGGCCACGACGTGGCCGAGATCGACGCCGCCTTCGAGTCGGCGGCCGCCGCCGACGGTCAGCCGGTGGTGATCATCGCCCGCACGCTCAAGGGCAAGGGCGTCGCCGCGGTCGAGAACAAGAACGGCTGGCACGGAAAGCCGCTCGCCGACCCGGATGCGGCCATCGCGGAGCTGGGCGGGCGGCGCGACCTGCAGGTGCGCCCGCAGGCGCCGCCGACCAACGGGCGCCCGCACCGGTTCGAGACGACGAAGGTCGCCGCCGCGGCGTGGGCCGTCGGCGAGAAGGTGGCCACCAGGCGCGCCTACGGCGACGCGCTGGTCGCGGTCGGCGCGGGCGACGGCCGCGTGGTCGCACTCGACGGCGAGGTCGGCAACTCGACGTACTCGGAGCTCTTCCTGGACGCCCATCCCGACCGCTACTTCGAGATGTACATCGCCGAGCAGCAGATGGTGGCGGCGGCGGTGGGCATGCAGGTGCGCGGCTGGCGCCCGTTCGCCTCGACGTTCGCGGCCTTCTTCGCCCGCGCGTACGACTTCACCCGCATGGCCGCGATCAGCCAGGCCAACATGTGCCTGGCCGGCTCGCACGCGGGCGTCTCGATCGGCGAGGACGGCCCATCCCAGATGGCGCTCGAGGATCTGGCCTCGTTCCGGGCCGTGCACGGCTCGACCGTGCTCTACCCGAGCTGTGCCAACCAGACCGCCAAGCTCGTCGAGCAGATGGCCGACCGCGACGGCATCGTCTACCTGCGCACCACCCGCGAGAGCACGTCCGTGCTCTACCCGGCCGACGAGCCGTTCCCCATCGGCGGCTCGCGCCTCGCGCGCTCGTCCGACTCCGACGACGTGACGGTCGTCGGCGCGGGGATCACCCTGCACGAGGCGCTCGCGGCCGCCGAGACGCTCGCGGGCGAGGGCATTCAGACGCGGGTGATCGACCTCTACTCGGTGAAGCCGATCGACGCCGCGACGCTGGCCGAGGCCGCTGAGGCGACCGGCGGGATCGTGGTAGTCGAGGACCACTGGCCCGAGGGCGGGCTGCACGAGGCCGTGCTCGAGGCGCTCTCCGGGGCGGGCGTGAACGTGCCCGTCACCGGGCTTGCGCCGACCGGCATGCCCACCTCGGGCACGCCGGCCGAGCTGCTCGACCAGGCCGGGATCGACCGCGCCCACATCGCGACCGCGGTGCGGTCGCTGGTCGGCGCGAAGCGGTAGCGGCCAGGGCGAACATCGGGGCCTGGCCCCGCTCAGCGGGGCCAGGCCCCGCCCCACGCGGGTCCACTATCCTGGCCGCCCTATGGCGAGGCTGACCCTCTGGGTGCGTCAGGCGTCGACCGCGCGGCTCGTGGCGGTCGGCGTCGCGGTGGCCGTCGTCTTCGTCTCCGCGAACGTGGTCGCCGGGCTCGACACGGGCGGTGCCCGCCCGCCGCAGCCGGCCACCCTGTCGGAGCTCACCCTGCGCGAGCTCGGCAACACCGGCGCCGAGGGCATCACCGCGAACTTCCATTACGCCAACTCCCTCGTCCCGACCACGTCGCTCATCCCCCAGGCGAGCGCCGGGGGCAGCTCGCTGCCCCTCGTCACCGGCGCCGACGGGCGGCTTTGGTATGCCCACGGGCGGCTGCGGTTGGAGCTCCAGACCAGCCAGGGCGACACCCAGCTCGAGGTGCACGGCACCCACGCGCTCATGTACGACGCCTCCGACGGCACCGCGTTCGCCGCCTCGCTGCCCTCGATCGCGACGCTGTCGCACCTGCGCAGCGGCCTCGCCGGGGCCTCGCAGCTGCTCGGACGCGTGCGCTCGACGCTTCGGATCTCGGCGCCCGAGCCCGGGGTCACCGCCGGACGGCCGTCCTACACCGTGCAGATGGCGCCGATCCGCAGCTCCGGCCTCCTGACCAAGGTGTCGCTCTCGGTCGACGCAGACACGGGCACGCCGCTTCGGCTCGAGGTGTACGGCCGCGGCCAGCCCAAGCCGCTGGTCGAGTTCGCCCTCTCGAACGTCCACTACGGGCCGGTCGATCCGGCGGTGTACCGGCTGAAGCTGCCGTTCGGCATGCACCCGGTGCCCGTCCGCTTCGGCAGCACTCCGTCGCTCGGCGCGACCGTGTCGTGCACGGCCCCGGCGCAGCTCGGGGGCCTGCCGCTGCAGAGCTGCCGCGAGGCCAGCCGCGCGAACGAGCTCCCCGGCCGGCTGCTGGTGTACGGCCGGTCGTTCGGCTCGGCCGTCGTGCTGGAACAGCCCGGCGGCGGCGACCCCGGCGGCGGCCTCTGGGGCCTGCTGCCGTCGGTGTCGGTCTCGGGCGCCGACGGCCGCGAGCTCGTGACGCCGCTCGGCACGGTCGTGCGGTTCGCGCGCGGCGGGATCACCTACACCGTGCTCGGCAGCCTGCCCCGGCCGGTCATCGAAGCGGTGGCGCGGGGCCTGTGAGCACGCCCGCCGCCGCCCCGCCGGCCGTCTCGACCACGGCGCTGCGCAAGACCTACGGCGCGATCGAGGCCGTGGCCGGCGTCGACGTGACCGTGCAGATCGGCGATGTCTACGGCTACCTCGGCCCCAACGGCGCGGGCAAGACGACCTCGCTGCGGATGATGCTCGGCCTGATCCGGCCGACGTCGGGCGAGGTGCGCATCTTCGGCCGCGATCCCGTGCTCGACCCGGTCGCGGCGCTCGAGGGCGTGGCCGGCTTCGTGGAGGACCCCGCCTTCTACCCGTACCTGAGCGGGCGCGCGAACCTCGAGCTGCTGGCGGCGCTCGACGGCGGGGGCGAGGAGGGCATCGACGAGGTGCTCGCGATCGTCGAGCTCGCGGGCCGCGCCCACGACCGCGTGCGCGGCTACTCGCACGGCATGCGCCAGCGGCTCGGGCTCGCGGCCGCCCTGCTGCGGCGGCCGCAGCTGCTCGTCCTCGACGAGCCCACCACCGGCCTCGACCCGGGCGGGATGCGCGACATGCGCACGCTCGTGCGCCGGCTGGCCGGCGAGGGCATCACCGTGCTGCTCTCGAGCCATCTGATGGGCGAGGTCGAGGCGCTGTGCAACCGCGTTGCGATCCTGAGCGGCGGCCGCGTCCGCTACGAAGGCGCGCTCGCCGACCTGCTGGAGCGAAGCGAGGGCCGCTACCGCCTCGATGCGACCGACCCAGCCGCCGCACTCGCCGTCTGCCGCGCGGCCGCCGGCATCCGCGACACCCACGCCGACGGCACCGGCGTCGTGTTCCGGGCCGACCGCGACGCGGTGGCCGCTCTGTCGCTGCAGCTGGCCGCCGCGGGCCTCGGCATCCACGCCCTCGTCCCCGCCGGCGGACTCGAGGAGCTCTTCTTCGACCTCACCGACCCGGGAGCGGCGTGACCCGGCGGGCGCTGCGCTGGGAGCTGCGCAAGCTCGCCGCCCAGCGGCGCACCTACGTCGGCGTCGGCGCCGCCGCGGCCGCACCCGTGCTGCTCGCCGTGGCGATCGTGGTGCACCCGCCCGACCCGACCGACTCCGGCCTGCCCTTCTTCCTGCGCTTCGCCGTCGAGTCGGGGTTCGCCCTGCCGCTCCTGTCCCTGCTGTTCGCGGCGCTCTTCCTGTTCCCGCTCGTGACGGCGCTCGTCGCCGGCGACATCGTGGCGGCCGAGGACCACAACCGCACGCTGAAGACGATCCTCACCCGGTCGACGAGCCGCAGCAGCATCTTCGCGGCCAAGGTCGTCGCGGCCTTCGCCTACGTGCTCGTGGCGGTCGTGACGATGGGCGTCGCCGGCACGATCGCCGGCGGCCTGGCGAGCGGCTTTCACCCGCTGCCCACGTTCTCGACGGTGATCTCGCCGTCGCGGGCGCTCGCGCTGGTCGTCGGCAGCTTCGCCCTCTACGCGATGCCGGTGCTCGCGCTGGCCGCGATCGGCATCCTGCTCTCGACGGTGTCGCGCAACAGCGCCGCGGCCGTCGTCGGGACGCTGATGGTGGCGCTGCTCGAGCAGCTCACGCAGATCGTCCCGGTGCTCGACGACCCGGCGGCGCAGCGGTGGATGCTGACGACCCAGCTCGACGTCTGGGAGACGCTCTTTCGCACCCCGCTCGACTGGGCGCCGATCGTCCACGCGGCCTATGTGTCAACGGTCTATGCCCTCTCGGCACTGATCGTGGCGTGGGCCCACTTCGTGCGCCGGGACATAACTGGTTAACCCTGAGGTCAAATTCGGGAAGTCGACCGAAAAGTTACCCCAAAAGGGGGAGGGCACCCCTACCCAATCAGCGGACAATGCCGCCCGTGGCAACACCATCACCTGACCTCCGCAGCCGCGCCGGCTTGACAGTCGTGGATGGAAGATCCCCCTCCCTCTCCTCCCACGACGTGCCGGCGGGGCTGCGGATGGTCAGAGCGTTGGACCGGGCGGTCCTCGAGGCGGCCCGCCGGTGCGCGCTACGGCCGATGGAGCTGTATGCGCTGCTGTTGCTCCGCTCCGAGGAGCCGCTCGAGACAACCCGCCTGGCGGCGCAGCTGGCCGCCAGCCAGAGCCAGGCAAAGCAGATCGCTCTGCGCCTGTGCGCGCGCGGGCTGGCAACACGCCACGGCGCCTATGGCCGCACCGAGCTGACCGCAGCCGGGCGCGAGCTGGCCGACGCCGCCGCGAACGATCTCGAGCAGGCGGTGGCGGGACGCATGGCCGCGATCGACCCGGCCCTGCGCGTTCTCGGCACCGCCACGCTGGCGGACCTCACCCTGCCCACCTCGGCGTAGCGTCCCGGCCTGGGGCGGCCTGGGCCGCCGCCCCGTAGGACCGTGCCTGCCGGCGCGGCGCAGACACTAGGCGACGGCCGCCTTTTCGTCCATACTTGCAACGTTCATCGTTGCGGCGACGTCTTATCTGTCGTCTATCCGTGTTCTTCGGGAAGGGGTCCCATGAGTGCATCTGAGGGAGGTGCGGTCGAGCATACGACCGCAATGGCGCTCGAGGAGAAGGGGCATCTGCACAAGAGCCTGCGCAGATTCGACATGCTCTTCTTCACCGTCTGCGCCCTGGTCGGGCTCGACACGCTCGGTCAGGTGTCGGGGTTCGGCGCGCAAACGTTCACGTGGCTCGTCATCCTGGCCGTCCTGTTCGTGTTCCCATACGCGCTTGTGATGGCGGAGCTGGGAGCCGCGTTCACGCAGGAGGGCGGGCCGTACGAGTGGATGAAGATGAGCTGGGGCCGGCTGGCGGCCGGCCTGGGATCCGTGCTCTACTGGGTCACGAACCCGCTGTGGGTGGGCGGCTCGCTGGCCTTCATCGCCACCGCCGCCTGGAGTGACAACCTGCATCCCATCGGCAGCGGCTTCACGGTCGGCAACATCGCCTTCAAGGTCATCTTCATCTGGATCTCGATCGGCGTCGCGATCGCATCGCTGCGGCACGGCAAGTGGATCCCGAACGTCGGGTGCGATCGTCCGCATCGGGGTGCTCGCGTTCTTCTCCGTGACCGTGCTCATCTACGGCATCGAGCACGGCGTGCACGGCTACGCCGCCGGCGACTTCAATCCGAACTCGCTGGTCATCTTCCTCGGCCTCGTGCCGCTGCTGCTCTTCAACTACGTCGGCTTCGAGCTCCAGAACGGGGCCGCCGAGGAGATGCAGAACCCGCAGCGCGACGTGCCGGTGACGGTGCTCCAGAGCGGCGTCATCACCGTGCTCGCCTACTCGATCCCGGTGTTCGGCATCCTGGCCGTGCTGCCATCCAGCGCTGATCACCGGCATCGGCGGGTTCCTGGACGCCGTGCACACGACCTTCGGCGTCTACGGCGGCGCCCAGAACTTCCTCACCGACGTGATGGTGTTCGGGTTCATCTTCGCCCTGGTCACCTCGGGCGCGGTGTGGATGATGGGCTCCGACCGGATCCTGGCGGTGGCGGCCTACGACGGCGCCTTCCCGGGCTACTTCGGCCGGTTCCACGCCCGCCTGGGCACGCCGGTGCGGGTGAACGTGATGTCGGGCATCGCCTCGACGCTCTTCATGTTGGCGGCCGTGCAGCTCCTGAGCGGCTCGGCCAGCGCGGCGAACACGTTCACCGTGGTGCTGTACCTGGCCACCTCAACCACCCTGCTCAGCTACCTGCTGATCTTCCCGGCGGCGATCAAGCTGCGCAAGAGCCACCCCCAGGTGCCGCGGCCGTACCGGCTCGGCAAGAGCGGGGACGGCCTGATGTGGGTGTGCACTGCCCTCTGCACCGCGTGGATGCTCCTGGGCTCGTGGGTGGCGGTCTTCCCGGGCACGCTCGAATCGATCACCGGCCACAGCTACAGCGTCATGGACAGCTACGGCGTCTACCCGGCTGCGGTTCGAGGTCTTCACCCTCGGCACGCTGGCGGTCATCCTCGTGTTCGGGCTGATCGGCTACGCCCTCGCCGCCGACGTGCGGGCGAAGGCGGTGGATATCCCGCTCGACACCACCCTCGAAGCCGCGTCGGGCGACTGAACAGATCCAAGCTGGCGCCGGGTCTCGATCGTGTGGGAGCGATCGGGGCCCGGCCTCCGTTCTGAGCAACGCGCACGATGACCAGGCCCAGCATCGGCATCACGAGCTACTGGCGCGACGCGGTCATGGGCGAGTGGGCGCTCGACGCGGCGTTCATCGCCCAGGGCTACGTCGAGGGTGTGCGACTCGCCGGCGGCCGGGCCGTCGTCCTGCCTCCCGACCCGCTGTGGGAGCACGACCCCGACGACGTGCTCGACCTCCTCGACGGGCTGGTCGTCGCGGGCGGCGAGGACGTCGGCTCCGATCTCTACGGCCACGAGCCGCACCCGCGCACGGGGCCCAAGCACCACCGCCGCGACGCGGCCGAGCTGGGGCTCGTGCGCGGTGCGCTTGACCGCGACCTGCCAATGCTCGCCATCTGCCGCGGCATCCAGCTTCTGAACGTCGCCTGCGGCGGCACGCTCGTGCAGCACCTGGAGGACGTCGTCGACCAGACGCCGCACCGCCTCGACGACGCCAACTGGGGCCAGCACGAGATCGTCACGGTGGCCGGCAGCCGCACCCGCACGATCGTCGGCTCCCGGCCGCTCGTGCGCTCGCACCACCATCAGGGCATCGGCCGCGTCGGCGCGCGCCTGACGGTGTCGGCGCACGCCCACGACGGGACGGTCGAGGGGCTCGAGGTGGCCGACGGCCGGTTCTGCGTCGGCGTCCTGTGGCACCCCGAGGCCGACGTGCCCGGCTCCGGGCAGCCGCTCTTCGACGCGCTGATATCGTCCACGCGATGACGCGGCTCTGGCACCCGTTCGCCGACATGGCGGTCGTGAAGGACGCCGAGGTCGTGATCGATCGCGGCGAGGGCGCCGTCGTCTGGGACGAGCAGGGCCGTGAGTACATCGACGCCCGCGGCGGCCTGTGGTACTGCGCGGTGGGCCACGGCCGGGGTGAGATCGCCGCCGCGGCCGCCGATCAGATGCGGCGACTGGCCGCCTACGACACGTTCGAGCGGCTGGCCAACCGGCCGGCGCTCGACCTGGCCGAGCGCGTCTCGGAGCTCTCACCGCTTGCAAACGGCGCCGTCTTCTTCACCAGCGGCGGCTCGGAGGCGGTCGACACGGCCGCCAAGCTCGCCCGCCGCTACTGGCATGCGCTCGGGCGGGCCGAAAAGCAGGTGATCGTGCACCGCCGCCACGCCTACCACGGCATGAACGCCTACGGCACGAGCCTGGCCGGCATCCCCTCCAACCGCGAGGGCTTCGGCACGCTGATCCCCGGCGTCGCCTCCGTGTCGCACGACGACCCGGCCGAGCTGGCCGCGCTGCTCGAGGCGCGCGGGGACGAGGTGGCGGCCGTCATCGGCGAGCCGGTGATCGGCGCGGGCGGCATCCTGCATCCGCCCGCCGGCTACTGGGCGGCCGTGCAGGAGCTGTGCCGGCGACACGACGTGCTCCTGATCGCCGACGAGGTCGATCACCGGCTTCGGCCGCCTCGGCAGATGGTTCGGCAGCGACCGGCTCGGGATCGAGCCGGATCTGATCACGTGCGCGAAGGCGATCACCTCCGGCTACCTGCCGCTCGGCGCCGTGATCGCGAGCGAGCGCGTGCAGGAGCCGTTCTGGTCGCGGCCGGGCACCCTCTTCCGGCACGGCTTCACGTACTCCGGCCACCCCACCGCCTGCGCGGCGGGGCTGGCCAACCTCGACCTGATGACGCGTGAGCGGCTGGTCGAGCGGGTGGCCGACATGGAGCCGGTGCTCGCGGCCGCGGTCGAGCCGCTGCGCACGGCGCCGCTCGTGAGCGAGGTGCGCGCCGGGCTCGGCCTGCTGGCCGCCATCGAGTTCGATGCCGATGTGCGCGCGGCCGACCCGGGGCTCGTCGAGCGGATCGTGCACGCCTGCCGCGACCACGGCGTCCTCACGCGCGGCCTGGCCGGGCGGGCGCTGCAGATCTCCCCGCCCTACGTGATCACCGAGGCGCAGCTCCAGGCGATGGCCGCCGGGATGGCCGCCGCGATCGAGACGGTCGCCGCCGCGTCGCCCGCGGCCGCAGCCGTCTGAGAGCGCCTACGCCGCGGCGAGCAGGCGCCCGATCCAGGCCAGCCGCTCGGGCGAGGGCATGGCCGCCTCGAGCAGGCGCTCGGTCTCGATGACGGCGCGCGGGTCGGGATCGCCGTGCTCGAGGCCGGCGGCGATCATCGCCGCCTGATCGGCGTTTCGGGCGAGCAGGCGGGCCACCGGCGGCGCCACAGGGGCGCGGGCCATGCCGAGCTCGAGGTCGCGCCGCAGCACGCGGGCGAGCATCGACCGGTACCGCTGCGACGTCAGCTTCTGCAGCCGCTTCGCCGCGCGGCCGTCGAGGGGAGCGTCGGGATCGATCACGCGGCGCATGACGGCGCGGTCGGCCTCGCGCCGCGCGCGCTCGCCGTGTGCTCCGAGATCCAGTCCCCGCAGAGCGAGCCATGACTGAGCATTGTGCATGTGATCCCTCCTCTCCTGGTTACCGGTCACCATTCTATGCCGGTTACGGTTACCTGTCAAATGCCTACGGTGGTATCGTGTCACCGTGACCACCGACTCCGCCCGTGCCCCTGCCCCCGGATCGCTGAAACTGGTGCAGGACTTCGTCAATACCCTTGACGTCGAAGAGGGCCAGGATCTTCTCTGCGGCGGCGAGGATCTGACCGCGTGGCTGCGCGGGCAGGGCCTACCCGGCGGCGACGGGGCGCTCGCCGACACCGACGCCGCGTCCGCCAGAGCGCTGCGCGAGGCGCTGCGCGCCCTCCTGCGCGCCAATACCGGCGCCGCCCCCGATCCCGCCGCGACGGTGCTCGTGAACGGCCTCGCGGCCCGCGCGCCGCTGCGCGTGGAGCTTGACGCAAGCGGCGGAGCGTCACTGCACGAGGCCGGGCGCGAGGGCGTCGACGCGGCCCTTGCCCGCATCCTGGCGGCGGTCTACACCGCGCAGGTCGACGGCACCTGGGCACGGTTCAAGGTCTGCCTCGACCCCGGCTGCGAATGGGCCTTCTACGATCGCTCCCGCAATCGCTCGAGCCACTGGTGCGATATGGCGGCCTGCGGGAGCCGCCACAAGGTGCGCGCCTATCGCGCGCGGCGGCATACTCCAGGTCAGTAGAGAAGGAGGACGGATGCCGACGCGCGCCCACCGGCCGGTGACCCGGTTCGGACTTCAGATCAACAGCTTCACGTATCCCGGCGTCGCCGACGCCGACCTGTTCGAGCGGATCGCCCAGATCGCCGGCACGGCCGAGCGGTCGGGCTTCGACTCGGTGTGGGTCATGGACCACCTCTACCAGATCGCGGTCGTCGGCAAGCGCACGGAGCCGATGCTCGAGGCGTACTCGCTGCTCTCGGCGATCGCGGCCCGCACCTCGCGGGCGCAGCTCGGCACGATGGTCACGGGCGTCACGTACCGCAACCCGGCGCTGCTCGCGAAGATGGTAACGACCCTGGACGTGATCTCGGGCGGCCGCGCCATCCTCGGCATCGGCGCCGCCTGGAACGACGACGAGCACAACGGCTACGGGTTCGAGTTCCCGCCGCTGCGGGAGCGGTTCGACCGGCTCGAGGACGCGGTGCAGATCTGCCGGGCGATGTTCACGCAGGAGGCGCCGACCTTCACCGGAACGCACCACCGCGTCGACGCCGTCCTCAACTACCCCCGCCCCGTGCGGCCGGGCGGCCCCCCGATCCTGATCGGCGGCAGCGGCGAGCGGCGCACGATCCCGCTGGTCGCGCGCTACGCCGACGCGTGCAACTTCTTCGGCGACGTCGAGACGATCCGGCACAAGGTGGCCGTGCTCGAGGCGGCGTGCGAGCGGATCGGCCGCGACCCGGCCGAGATCACGAAGACGCGGCTGGGGCCGGTCAACATCGCCGCCACCCAGGCCGAGGCCGAGCGCAATGCCAAGCGGGTGGCCGAGATCCGCAACCTCGACCCCGACCGCATCCGCGGCTCGTTCATCACCGGCGACCCCGACGCGGTGCTCGAGCAGGTCGACGCGTTCCTCGAGGCGGGGCTCGACGGCATGCTGATCAGCCTGCCCGACGCCCACGACCTGGAGCCGATCGAACTCGTGGGCCGCACGCTGGCCGGGCGGCTGGGCTCGACGACCGCCGTGTGAACGCTCGCGCCGGAGCGCTCAGGCGTGCCGGTGCAGGTGGTCGTGCAGGAAGGAGTCGATGTGCAGCGCGTGCTCGGCCCGCGTGAAGCCGTGGTGGATGTGCGCGCCGAGGTGGAACGCCACCGCGGGCACCATCAGCGTCAGCAGAAGCGGCACGGCGGCCGACCACAGCACCGCCGAGTTGAACGTGCGCTCCCCCGCGACGACTGCCAGCCAAACCGGCCAGGACATGAAGGCGATCACCGCCAGAAGGCCGATCCGAATGGCGTAACCAGGGTCGTCGTGTGGCTGCTGCATGGTGCTGCTCCTCTCGTCGAAGCTCTGCTCGGGTCAGCCCCCCGCTGCCGAGAGCACGTCGCGGGCGGCGTCGGCGCCGCGCGGATCGAGCCGCAGCACCGCCTCCGCGGCGGCGTACAGGTCGCGGATCGAGACGATCCCGACGACATGGCCGCCCTCGCCGACCGGGAGGTGGCGCACGCCGAGTCGGCGCATCGTGTCGGCCGCCCACAGCACCTCGGCGTCGGGCGGGGCCATCGTCACGTCCCGGGTCATCACACCGGCGACGGGCTGGTCGCGCACGTCCGCGCCCGTCGCCACCAGGTGCAGCAGGTCGCGCTCGGTGAAGATCCCGGCCAGGCGGCCGTCCTCAATTACGAGGCACGCCCCCACGCCGCGCTGCGTGAGCAGCTGGGCAACCGCGAGCACGCTGGCCTCCGGCGGGCTCGTCACCAGGCTGGTCTGCATGATCTCGGCTACGTTCAATCGTGCCTCCTGCTACAACCCTGGAGCCGCACTCTAGCACCGCGTTCCGGCGCCCCTCAGGCCGCCCAGCGGTCGAAGGCGTTCGTGAACGCCGAGACGAGCGCCGCGTGCAGTTCGTCGGCCGCCGCCGAGCGCAGCCGCCGCGCCCAGCCGCGCCGGTCGCGGGCGCGCTCGGCGAGACGCTCGTCCCCCAGGCCGTCGGCCGCGGCCATCCCGGCCTGGGCTCTGGCCTCGATAGCGCTGCGCACCCGGGCCGCCTCGGCGGCGTGGCGCTCCAGCCGGCGCAGGTCGACCAGGCAGTCGGGGCACGGCCGCAGCACCGGGTGCTCGACGGCCGGGCCGGCGCAGATCCCGCACACCGGGCAGGCGAAGGCGGCCAGCCGGACGCGGTCAGCCGGCACCTCGGCACCGTCGTCGAGCACCACCCACGCGGGCGCATAGCGGGAGCCCACGATCGTCCCGGCCACCGCCCGGGCATCGCCGTCGTACGGCCACACGCGCACGAGATCGCCGGCGCGCAGGCCGGTGCGCGGACACACGGGAGCCGGCCGGGCGGGGCCGGGCGCCGGCTGCGCCGGGGCAGGCGGACGCGGGCCGCCTGCGGCGGCGGGGACGCGCGGCCATTCCCGGCTCGAGCCGATCCACTCCGAAACGACCGCGCGGGCGTCGTTGAGCGCCCGGGTGAGCGTGTTGGCCGCCTCCTCGCGCGCGGCCGACCCCAGGTGGCGATCGGGATGCGCCTGCGAGATGCGGGCGCGGTAGGCGACGGTGAGGTCGTCGGCCGTGACGGGTGTCTGCAGGCCGAGCAGCCACAGCGCCCGGGCGCAATCGCGCTGAGTGGCGGGGCGGCGGGGCATCGTGGCAGCGTACCCCCGCTGCGGCCACCGACCCGGCCGAGCACCCGCCGGCAACGGCTGCGCAGCCTGCGAGAATCCCCGGCATGAGCGTCGAGGAGCCTCCGCGGCGGGCATGGCTCGCGCGGATCCCGTGGCCGGCCGCCGTCGGGCACCGCGAGTGGTACCGGTCGCGGACCGCCGCCGGCCTGATCGCCGCCGCGAGCGTCGCCGCCTCGACGGGCGTGGTCGCCCTGCTGACGCCGAGCGTGCCCGTTCGCTCGGCGGGCGTGTTCTACCTCGTGGCGGTGCTCGCCATCTCGTCGATCTACGGCCTGTGGCTGGGGATCGCGACCAGCATCGCGTCGGCCGTCGCCTACAACTTCTTCTTCCTGCCGCCGCAGCACACGCTCACGATCAGCTCCTCCGGCGACTGGCTCGCGCTCGCGGCATTCGTCGTCACGGCCGTCGTCACGAGCCACCTGGCGTCGCGGGAGCGGGCCGAGGCCGAGCAGGCCACGCGACGGGCCGCCGAGGCGGAGCTGGGCGAGCGGCTGGCCACGCTGATCGCAAACGGATCGCAGCTGCAGGCCGCCCTCCCGCTGCTCGGCCGCCAGGCCGCGCGTGCGCTGGGAGCCCGCGACGGCGGCATCCATCTGGGCGCTCCGGCTCCGGCCGCGAAGGCCGACCGCGTGGTGCCGATCGAGCTCGACGGCCGCCGGCTGGGCGAGCTGCGCCTGATCGACGCGCCCGAGGGGGCGGCCGACTCGCCCGACGCCGCCCGCATCGGCCGCGTCCTGGCCGGGCTGATCACGCTTGGGCAGGAGCGCGAGCAGCGGCTGGCGAACGAGGTCGAGGCCGAGGCGCTGCGGCGCTCGAACGAGCTGACAACGGCGCTCCTGCGGACGGTCTCGCACGACTTCCGCTCGCCGCTGACCGCCATCTCGACGGCGGCCGAGGGGCTGCGGTTCGCCAACCTCGACGGCGACGAGCGCGAGCTCCTGGACACGATCGCCGACCAGAGCGGCCGCCTCAGCCGCCTCGTCACCAACCTGCTCGACCTGTCCCGGCTCGAGGCGGGGGCGGCCACCCCGGCGGCCGAGTGGGTCGATGTGCGCGACGTGATCGACGCGGCGGTGGCCGATGTGACCGCCGGGTCGCCCGTTGCGATCGACGTCGACCACGGAGGCGAGCTGCCACTGGTGCGGGTCGACGCCGCCCAGGTGCAGCGGGTGATCGTGAACCTGGTCGAGAACGCCGTCAAGTTCTCGCCGCCCGACGAGCATGTGCTCGTGGCGGCGGCTGCCCGGGGCGGCCGGGTCGTCGTGTCGGTGTCGGATCACGGCCCCGGCGTCCCCGAATCCGAGCGGGCGCACATCTTCCGGCCCTTCTACCGCGGCCGCAGCGGCGACCAGCCCGGCTCGGGGCTCGGCCTGGCCATCGCCCAGGGGCTCGCGGTCGCAAACGGCGCGACGGTCACCCTGGAGCCGGCGAACGGCGCCGGCGCCACCCTCACGGTCTCCATCCCCGCGGCGCCCACCCCCGAGCGGCGGCCGCGGTGAGCGGCGAGCAGCGCATCCTCGTGGTCGACGACGAGCGGCCGATCCGGCGGGCGCTCGAGGTGACGCTGTCGAAGGCCGGGTACCACGTCCAGACCGCGACGAACGGCGACGAGGCCCTCACGGCGGCTGCGCTCGAGCCGCCCGATCTCGTCATCCTCGACCTGATGCTGCCCGACGCCGACGGCGCCGAGGTGTGCCGGCAGCTGCGCGACTGGCTGGCGGCGCCGATCCTCCTGATCTCCGCTGTGGGCGACGAGTCCGACAAGATCCGCGCGCTCGACGCCGGCGCGGACGACTACGTCACGAAGCCGTTCTCGCCCGGTGAGCTCCTGGCCCGCTGCCGCGCGCTCCTGCGGCGCGCGGCCGGCCAGAGCGGCGGCGAGGCCGTGATCGCGGTCGGCCCGCTCACGATCGACCTGCCCCGCCGGATCGTCTCGGTGGCCGGCGACGAGGTGCGCCTGACGCCGACCGAGTTCGACCTCCTGAAGGCGCTCGCGGTGGCCGGCGGCCGGCCGCTCACCCACCAGATGCTGCTGCGCACGGTGTGGGGCCCCGGCTACGCCGACGAGATGCACCTGCTGCGCGTGAACATGGGCCGGCTGCGCGACAAGCTGCAGGCCGAAGGCCTCGAGCGCGGCGCCATCGAGACCCTGACCGGTGTCGGCTACCGCCTGCGCACCGACGGCGGGTAGACCCTCCGAGCGGGGCCTGGCCCCGTCTCGCGGGGCCAGGCCCCTCTTGTCCGGACGGTGATCTCGCTGTGACCTGATCGAGATGCAACTGGGACGCGCTGGGCCGCAACCGTGACGCGGCCGTGACCGGTTGAGGCCGACGATGAAGGTGATGACCGTCACCTTGAAACCCCGGCCGAAGCTCCACCAGGCGCACGCGCGCTCGCCGCTCATCCGCCGCAGCAAGGGCGACCGGCAACTGCTACGTGCACGTCGTCGTGCCCGCCGTCCTGCCCGCGACCATGCCCCTGGCGGCGTACCCGCCGCGGCTGGCCGACCGGCTCGAGGCGCTGCGCACGACCGCCGAGCGGGCGGTGCGCGAGCCGATGCGCCGCGGCCGGATCGAGATCACGCCCTGCCGCAGCGTGCAGTCGGCGATCGGCCAGGCGCTCGAGCAGGGCGCGCCCGACGAGATCGTGCTCGTCGGCAACGCCTCGTGGCGGCTGCGCCGGGCCTTGCGCCATGTCGCGCCGTTCCGGGTTGTCAGCGAGCGCGCGGCCACTCCTCCACCGGCGCAGACGGCTCAAGCGCCCGTGTCGCTGCCCGCGTATGCACCGCGGCAGCGGCGGCCGGCGGCCTGATCCGCCGCGGCGAACACGGCCGATGGCATCGGCGAGCTTCCGCGCATGCGCAGCGACGCCACCACCGTGCCGGAGTACATCGCCGCGGCACCGCTCGAGCGTCGCCCTGCTCTCGAGCGCCTGCGGCGGCTCTGTCGCGAGGAGCTCGCGGGCGGTCTGCGCCAGGCGGCGCTCGCGGCCGGCGCCGAGATTCTGGCCGGCCTCTCGGTCGGCAAGGGTTGCATCCGGTTCCGGCGTTCTGAGCAGACCGACCCGGCCGCCGTGCGTGTGCTGCTCAGGGCGATGGTGGCCGACGCCGGGCCCATCTGCTGACCCCGGATTTGCATCCTCATCCGGACGAGGGCAGAAGTGCCGCCGCCAGCATGTCGGCGAGCCAGTCGCAGTAGCGCTCGCGCGACCAGCCCCGCCTGGCCGTGAGCATGCTGTGCAGCTCCGGGCTCGCGAGCGCCCAGACCGTCTCGGTCGCCGCCTCGGCGTCGGTGCGCAGCGGCCCGCCCCGCTCCAGCACGGCGACGAACCTGCGCAGGCCGTCGAGCCGGTCGCGATCGACGCTTCTGAGCAGCTCGGCCAGCTCCGGCTCGGCAGCAGCCGTGGCGAGCGCATGCAGCACCGGCCCGACCCGCTCCAGCCGCTCCACGACGTCGGCCGCGAACAGGCGCACCTGCTCGCGCCGGTCAGTGGCTGCGGCCACGGCGCGGGCGCCGGCCTGGGCGGACGCCGGTGCGGAATCGCCGCCCCGGACGGCCGTCTGCACGAGCTCGCCGACAAGCGTGCGCTTGTTCCCGAACGCGGCGTAGACCGTCTCGGGCGCGACGCCCGCCTCGCGGGCGACGGCGGCGATCGTCGTCCCGGCGTAGCCGTGGTCGGCGAGCAGGCGGCCCGCGGCCGCGAGCATCCGCCGCCGCGTCTCCTGCGCCTGCTCACGGCGGCGGGGCGAGCGGTACGCGCGTCGCTTGCGGTGATCGCCGGCCGACATTCTGATACAGTATCACTGTATTCAATATTGATCGAGAAGAGGGAGTTCGCATGACCGATCCGGAGCGCGTCTTTCGCAGGCTGATCGAAGAGGGCTTCAACCGCGGCGACCTGGACGTCGCCGATGCGGTGACCGGCGCCGGGTTCACCGAGCATCAGGACTTCGGCCCGAACCACGCGCCCGGCGCCGAGGGCGTGCGCGCGGTGATCGCCTCGCTCAAGCGGGCGTTCTCGGACTTCCACCTCGAGATCCAGGATCTGACGGTTGCCGGCGACACCGCCTGGGCGCGACTGGTCGCCACGGGCACGCACGACGGCCCCTTCATGGGCCACCCGCCCACGGGCCGGCGGTTCCGGGCCGACGTGTTCGACGTCGTCCGCGTCGTCGACGGCCGCATGGTCGCCCACTGGGGCGTGCCCGACCGGCTGGGCGTCCTCAGGCAGCTCGGGCTGCTGCAGCCGCCGGCGACGCAGGCGGCGTAGGCACCGTTAGCGCTGCTGGGAGCGGGCGCTCTTCTCGCGGTACATGGCGCGGTCGGCCGTGCGCAGGAGGTGCTCCGCACCCCTGCCCGGCCCGGCCGTGGCCGCCACCCCCACCGAGACGCCGACCTGGGCGCGGCCTCCGTCCACCCCCACCGGCTGGCGCACGGCCCGGCCGATGCGCTCGCCGACCTGGATGCAGGTGCGGCGCAGATGCCGGGCCGTCTCGCCCGGCTCACCGGTGATCACGATCACGAACTCGTCCCCCGCCGGCCGGCAGACCAGATCCTGCGCCCGGCAGACGCCGCGCAGGCGGCCCGAGACGGCCCGCAGCACCTCGTCGCCCGCGGCGTGGCCGAGCCGGTCGTTGACCCGCTTGAAGCCGTCCAGATCGCACACGATCACGGCCACGGGCCGGTTCGCATCGGCGATCGCCTGGGCGAGGCGCTCGTCGAGGAGCGTCCGGTTGGCGAGCCCCGTCAGCGGGTCGTGCGTGGCCCGGTGTGCGAGCGCGCGCTGGGCGGCCATCTTCTCGGTGATGTCCTCGCCGAGCGACGTCGTCCCCACTGGGCGGCCCGAAGGGTTGGTCACGAGCGTGTGCGACCAGCGCATCGTGCGCCGCTCGCCGCTGCGGGTGCGGATGTGACCCTCGTGGTGGCGCTCGATCCGGCCGGTCGCGATGCCCTCGCCGTGCAGCGCCCGCGCCTCGCCCTCGTCCGGCGGCACGCAGATCTCGAACCAGTCGCGCCCGAGCAGCTCCTCGGCCGGCCAGCCCACGAGGCGGCAGAGCTCCGGGTTGCAGTAGGTGATCGTGCCGTTCGCGTCCATGTTCAGGGCGGCGAGATCGACGTTCTCGAGGACGTCGCGGAAGAGCCGGGCCGACTCGGCCAGCTCCTGCTCGGCGCGGATCCGGGCGGTCTCGTCGCGGACATGGGCGACGTAGCGGACGATGCGGCCCTGCTCGTCGCGGCTGGCGGTGATCGACTCCGCCACGTGGACGACGCCCCCGTCGGCGCCCAGGTAGCGCTTCTCGGCCTGCACAGAGCGCGCGCCGCCCTCGAGCGTCGCGAGCATCTCCATGCCGATGGCGAGGTCGTCCGGGTGCGTGAGATCGTTGAAGTGGCGCCCCAGCAGCTCCGGGCGGGGGCGGCCGAGGATGGCGCACCAGGCCGGATTGACCTCCTGCCAGCGCCCCTCGCGGTCGAGCATGACGATCCCGAGCGGCGACTCGTGAAACGCGGCCGCGAGGTCGAACCCGAGCAGCTCCAGCCGGGCGCCGCCCGCCAGGGGCAGCGGGCTTGCAGACGCCGGCGCGCGAGGCGCGGTCTGGCCGGTGGGGCCGATGTGGTCGTGGTGCACGGCCATCGTCCGGCTCCATCGGCGCGGCCGCAGGCGTTCCGCCTCCCCCCGATGGCGTATTTCCGGGCCGGACGGCCACCCACCTGAGCCCGGCCTGATACGCTTCCGTCCGTTGTAGGACGTTCGACGGTTGCGCGCTTCGCCTTCCTGACTCGTTCGTGAGTGTGGAAGGGAGGTGTTTCATGGCAACCGGAACTGTGAAGTGGTTCAACGACCAGAAGGGCTACGGGTTCATCCAGCCTGACGATGGCGGGAAGGATCTGTTCGTCCATCACAGCGAGATCTCTGGCAGCGGCTACAAGAGCCTGCCCGAGGGTGCAAAGGTCACATTTGAGGCTCGCCAGGGTCAGAAGGGACCCGAGGCGACCGGCGTTACCCAGGCGGGCTGAGAGGAGCCTTATGAGCGTCAAGGAAGAGAAGGTCGAAGTCGAGGGCGAGGTCACCGAGTCGCTCCGCAACGGCCTCTTCCGGATCGAGCTCGACAACGGCCATCAGACCACCGGTTACATCGCGGGCAGGATGCGGCGCTACCGGATCCGCATCCTGCCCGGCGACCGGGTCAAGGTCGAGCTGTCGGCCTACGATCTGAACCGCGGGCGGATCGTCTACCGCTACCGCTGATCCCCGAGCCGGGCGGCACCGTCCGGCTCGCCGATCGCGGGCGCATGTGGAGGCGAATCCCGCCGGCGACGCATTGCGCTGTTAGGATGACTCAGGGCGATGTCGAAGGGAATGACCGATGCCATTTCGCCGTTGGTTTGCGATCGTCGTCATGAACGGCCAGGAGCACCGCTACGGGCCCTACGCTACGCGACGTGCGGCGGCGCGCAAAGCGGAATCGCACTCCGCCGGGGCCACGAGCACGACGCTCTTCTACGACCACCAGCCGCCCCGGCCGCAGCCGCGCCGATAGATACGCCGGCGGCCGCTTCCCGGCCGACCTCCGAGCCGATAGGCTGACCCGGGCCCGCTCCGTGCGGCACCGGCGTGCCCGTGAAGGCCGCCGGGCTCCAGACCAACCCAACCAAGCAAGGAGGAGCGCTGTGGACGACAGGCGCGCGCACGAGCTTCTGGCCGCGGAGCGAGCGCGGATCGAAGAGGCGCTCCGAGAATCCGCGATCGAGCCCAACGATGAGCTTTCGACTACCGAGATGGCCGATGACGCCACCGACACCTACCAGAACGAGTTCGATCAGGGCCGGATCGACGACCTGCGCGACCGGCTGGCGGCGGTCGCCCGGGCCGAGGAGCGCCTGCGCGACGGCACCTACGGCCGCTCGATCGAAAGCGGCAAGCCGATCCCCGACGAGCGCCTCGAGGTCAGCCCGACCGCCGAGCGGACGGTCGAGGAGGAGGCGGAGCACCGCCGCCGCGGCGGATGACGAAAGGAGCAAACATGGACGACAGCCAGATCACGGGACAGATCGACGCGTTGGTAGCCGAGGAGCAGGCGCTGTACGAGCGCGAGAGCCACGGCCGGCTCGCGGCCGGCGACCACGAGCGGCTGGCCGAGATCAAGGTCGCGCTCGACCGCTGCTGGGACCTGCTCCGGCAGCGCCGCGCCCACCGCGAGTTCGGCCTCGACCCGGACGACGCGCGGCCCCGCAGCGCCGAGACGGTCGAGGGCTACCAGCAGTAGGCCGGCGGCCGGCCTACCCGCCGGCCGGGTTGCGCGCCGCCTGGCGGGCGAACGCCAGGGGGCTCGTGGCGGTCAGGTCGATGGCCGGCTCGACCGTCGAGTACGACTGCACATTGTCCCGGAACACGGCGGCCGAGTTGAACCGGGCGAAGCGGTCGGTGCCGTCTCCGGGGCACAGCCGCATGGGCGGCACGACGCCGGTCGCCGCCGCGCTGTTCGGCCCCTCCACCACCGCTCCGGCCAGGATCGGCGCCGACCCGTCCAGCGAGCCGGCGAGGTTCGCGACCTGGTGCTGCATGCAGTGCGGGTAGGTGGTGCCGTCGCCGACCGCGAGCGAGACGCCCCAGGCGTTTGCGCCGAGCACGTTCGCGAGCCAGCGGGAGGCGTCGTCGGCATACCTGTGGCTGTGGGTGAGCTGGTCGTATTCGCCCGCCTCGACGGCCAGCCCGAACCCGTGCGAGGCGGTGTCGTACTGCGCCCACGGGAAGCCGAACCCGAACGGATCGCCGCCGCCCTGGGCCTCGCCGCGGCCCAGCTGCCTGCGCAGGTCGGCGAGCAGCGCCGCCGGCGTCACCTGCAGGCCGCGCGGGTCGTGGGCGGCGCGGATGGCGCGGTACAGGTCGTAATGGGCCAGGCCGCTCGTGTCGTACAGGTTGAGCGTGTCGGCGGCGTCGTTCGGCCCGGTGATGTAGGCGTGCGCCCAGTGGGCGGCGAGGCGCAGATAGTACTCGGAGCGCCTGTGCGGGAGCCCGGCCGGAAGGCCGGCGTGGGCAGTCGCGACGGCGAGCTCGGTCGCGCCGAGCTCCAGGTCGTCGCGCCACTCCGTCTCGGGATAGAAGTCGAACGGGATCACCGTCAGCAGACGCCCCGGCGTCGTGTCCGCGAGCGCGAAGATGTGCTCGCCGGAGCGCAGGCAGCGGGCGGCCAGGGCCGGATGCGTACGCCGGTACACCTGGAAGCAGAGGCCGAAGGCGGCGGCGTCGCGGCCGGCCAGGTTCGGGCTCACCGGCGCGCCGGGCGGGCCGGCGCGGAAGACCGGCCGGTGACGGATGTACCGGGAGGCGCGGCCCGTGCCGCCGTAGGTGTCGTCGGCCTGCGGCAGCCGCCAGATGTCATGGTCGCCGAGCGTCCGGTCGTTGCCCTCGCCGATCCCGACCTGGTAGTAGAGCGTGCGCGTGCGGTCGTCCCACATGCGCAGCAGCCAGCGGGCGCCGAAGGCCGCCTCGGCGGCGAAGGTATGGCCGTGGACGCGCACGTGCATCGGCCGCGGGAAGTCGCGCACAGCCGCGAGCAGCACCGCGTCGGTGTAGCCGGTCGTCTCGACGAACTTCAGGTAGTCGCCGGCATCCCACCAGCCGCCGGCGGCGTCGATGCGCACGCCGAGCGGGTGCAGGCTCCCGGCGAAGTTGCCGTCGCCGTCCACCTTCGGCGTGAGGTAGGTCATGGCGTGCTCGTCGTTCAGGTGGCCGGGCCCGGTGCGAAGCGGCGTGCGGATGAAGTCGGGGCCGTCGCGCTCGTCCTGGTAAAAGGCGAGCGAGTTTCGCAGCGGCTGCCGCGACAAGCGGGCGCCGCTCGTGACCAGGAACGGCGGTGACGCCGCCGCCGCGGCGCCTGCAACCGAGATCGTGTAGCGGCCGGCCGCGCGCAGGCGGGTGAAGTCGACGGCGTAGACGTGCGGGTAGCGCGCGCTCCATCTGCCGAGCGCCGGCCCGACCGCGCCCGCGAGCACGGTGCGCCCCGCAGCGTTCGTGATCCGGAAGGTCGCGCCCGGCTCGGCGACGGCCGCGAGCAGGTAGGCCCGCTTGGACGCGCCGATCGGGTAGCCGGCCTGGTTCACGCGCACGAATGCGGCGGACGCGGGCGCCGCCGCTCCGCTGCCGGCCGTGCCCAGCGTGCACGTGCCGACGGCCGCGATCGCGACGGCGAGAGCCACGTGCCGGGCACTGCTGCGAATCCGCACCACCTCCGCCCCAACTCTACGCCTTCGCGCAGATCAGGGCTCGCGATGCTCCATCTCGTCCACCCACCGGGGGAAGTGGTGCGCGGCCCAGTCGCGGTCGACGCTCCCGAGCGTCATCCCGCGCAGGGCATGTCGCGTGGACGGGTTCACGACAGCCATGAAGATGTGCCCGGCGATCAGCGCGGTCGTCAGGAACGCGAACGGGCCGTGCAGATGGCCGAACGCGGTGCGGCCGACGATCACGAGATACGCGCCGGTGGCGTAGAGGCCCACGAGGCCCACGAGCGCGAGGCGGGCGTTCAGCTTCTGGCCCGCGTTGAAGCGCCCGACGGGCGGCGCCGGGCGGCCGCGCAGGATCCGCAGCGGCGCGAGCCACGCGCGGTCGTCGGCGTCGAGGCGGCGCAGCTCACGCGCCGTCCGGCTGAGAGCGCGGCCGTTGCCGAAGAGCATCAGGCCGGCCAGGCCGCAGACGAGCACGACGGCGGCGCCGACGTGGACGTCGAGCGCCGGCGTGGTCCAGTGCCACCGGTGCGGCACCTGGCCGCCGGAGAAGAGCATCACCGCGAACGCGCCCGCAACCAGCCAGTGCGCCGCCCGCTCCGTCTTCGTGAACCGTCGCAACCGTGCCATACCCTCATCATGCGCGAGGTTCCTGTGATTTGGCGGAGAGCGTGAGAGCCGGATTGGAGAACGCGGCGCAGAACCCGGCTCTAGATGAGGCCCTCGCCGACCAGAAGGAAGCCGACGAGCTCGGCCAGATCCTCGTCGTGCGCCGCCGCCGCGGCGGCGGCCGCCCCGCGCTCTCCCACCAGGTCGGTCGCGTGCCGCAGACCGGCCAGGCGTTCGGCGAAGGCGGCGGCGTCCTGCACGTCGTCCGCGTGCCCCTCGACGGCCAGCGCCACCTCGAACCCGGCCAGCCGGGCGAGCAGCGCGCGCACGCCGGCGATCGTGAGCAGCGGCTCCGGGGCGTACAGGCGCTGGTAGAAACAGTCGCCCAGGAAGAGCACGCCGTCGGCCGGCACGTGCACGGCCACGGAGTCGGCGGCGTGGTCGCCGCCGACGTGGACGAGCGCGACCGCCACGCCGCCGAGATCGATGTCGCGGCGCTCGGCGAAGGTGTCCGTCGGGACGACGATCTCGAGATCCGAGCGGTCGGGCAGCTCCAGGCGCAGGAACTCGGCGCAGAACGCGATCTCGCGGCCGTCGCGGACGCGCTCGGCGAGGGCCGCGTCCGACCAGTCGTAGCCGGCCTGGACGGCGAGCGCCGCGGCGGTGTCGCGGTGCGCGATCACGGGCGCGGCGATCGCCGCCGAGCCGAAGCTATGGTCCCAGTGCCAGTGGGTCAGCGCGATCCCGACAACCGGAGGCCGGCCCCGCGCGGCGAGCTCGGCCGCGAACGCGCCCAGGTGCGCGACCGAGGCGCCGCCCTCGACGAGGAGCGTGCCGCGCTCGCCGTGCACGGCCCCGAGCGCCGGCCGGTCGGTGCGGTCGTCCGGCGTGAACCGGTCGACGTGCGGGGAGAGCTCCTCGAAGACGCAGTCGGGCACGGCGCGCAGATCCTAGTCGGCAGAACTTGCAGCAGCGGGGGCCGCTCGGCTAAGCGCACCCGCGCTCGCGCACGCACCGCCGTGAGAGGATCGCCGCGACGGCCACTCTGACCACGGAGGCAGCTTGTGACTGACCTGCTCGAAGGGACGTCGGTCGCCGACGTCCACTGCCACGGCTGGCGCAGCGACGAGATCGCCGCCGCGCCGCAGCGCGGATTTCTCGACCGGATCACGATGCTCGGGATGTGCCTGATGAGCTCGGGGCTCGAGGACGAGCGGCACACGGAGATACTCGAGCTCACCACCGACACCTCCCCGATCGCCGTCGCGATGGCCGACCGGCTGGCCGCGGTGCTCGGCTGCGAGCCGACCCGCGACGGCCTGGCCGCCGCGCGCACCCGCGCCCTCTCCGATCACCGCGCCTACCTGCGCCGGCTGTGGGCCGACGCCGGCGTCGCCGACCTGATCATGGACGACGGCTATCCGCTGCCGCAGATCGACGGCCGGGCGCTGGGCGCCGAGGTCGGCCTCACGGTGCACCGCGTGTGCCGGATCGAGCCGCTGATCACGGACGTGCGCGCCGCCGTGGGGAGTTACGCCGAGCTCGAGGACGCCTTCACGGCGGGGCTCGAGGCGGCGGTGGCCGACGGGTCGATCGCGTTCAAGTCGGTGATCGCCTACCGCACCGGCCTCGACGTGTGCGAGTGGAGCGCGTCCGACCGCGAGGCGGCCTTCTCGGCGTGGCGCGGGGACGGCTGGCACGAGACCCGCGAGCACGCAAAGCCCGTGCGCGACGGGCTGCTCCGGCGCGCGCTCGCCGTCGCCCGCAGCGCCGGGATCCCGGTGCACATCCACTGCGGGGGCGGCGATCCCTCGATCGTCTTCGCACACGCCCGCCCGTCCGACCTCTTCCCGCTGCTCTCCGCGCACATGGACCAGCCCATCGTCCTGATCCACTCGGGCTGGCCCTGGGTGGACGAGGGCGCCTTCGTCGCGTCGATCCTCCCCCACGTCTACCTGGACACGTCCCTGTCGACGCCGTGGGCGAGCCTCGCCATCGACAGCCGGCTCGAGATCCTGCTCGGCATCGCCCCGCCGGCGAAGGTGATGTACGGCTCGGACGAGGCCAGCGAGCCGGAGGTGGTCTGGCTCTCGGCCCTGCTCGCACGCGAGGCGCTCGGGCGGGTGCTCGAGACCGGCATCGCGCGCCGGCAGCTGAACCGCGACGCGGCCCGGCGGATCGGCGCCGGCGTCCTGGGCGGAAACGCCCGCCGGCTGCACGGGCTGGGCGCGGGCCGATGAGCGGCGAGGGCTCTGTGCGCGAGCGCTTCGAGGCGGCGTCCGTGCGCGCGCTCGCGATGACGATGGTCGACAACGGCGGCATCACGAGGGTCAAGGCCGTGCCGCTCTCGCGGCTCGAGCGGGTGGCGGCAAACGGCGTCGGCATGGCCTACATCTGGGCCGCGGCCGGTACCGACGACCTGTTCGCGGACGTGCCGCCGTTCGACAACCCGAGCGGCGACATGCGCCTGATCCCCGACCTCGCCGCGGCCCGGGTGCTGACGGCCGCGCCGGGCTGGGCCTGGGCGCCGGTCGACCAGATGAGCCAGGAGCTCGAGCCGGTGCCGGCCTGCCAGCGCGCCGCCCTGCGGCGGGCGGTCGCGGCGGCGCAGTCGGCCGGCGTCGAGCTGCGCGCGACCTTCGAGATCGAGGCGACGCTGCTCGCCGCCGAGGGCGGCCCGGCCCACACCGGCCCGGGCTACAGCACGACCGCCCTCGCGCTCCTGGACGGGTTCCTGCTCGACCTGGTAGCGGCGCTCGAGACGGCCGGCATCGAGGTCGAGCAGTTCCATCCCGAGTACGCACCCGGCCAGTTCGAGGTCTCGATCGCCGCCCGCGACCCGCTCGCCGCCGCCGACGACCTCGTCTTCGTCCGCACACAGATGCGGTTCGCGGCCCGCCGCCACGGCCTCGCCGTGAGCTTCGCCCCGATCGTCTTCCCCGGCGAGGTCGGAAACGGCTGCCATGCCCACCTGAGCGTCTGGCGCGACGGGCACAACCTGATGCAGGGAGGCGACCGGCCGGGCGGGCTGACCGCCACCGGCGCGGCCGCCCTGGGGGGCGTCGTGGCCGCCCTGCCGGAGCTCCTGGCCGTCCTCGCCCCGAGCCCCGTCTCCTACCTGCGCCTGCAGCCGCACCACTGGGCGGGGGCGTACGCCTGCTGGGGCGTCGAGAACCGCGAGGCGGCCGTGCGGTTCATCCCCGGCACCGTCACGAGCAGGGAGCGGTCGGCGAACTTCGAGGTCAAGGTCGGCGACGGCGGCGCGAACCCGTATGTGGTGATGGCGCTGCTGACCGCGGCGGCCCTCGACGGCATCGCCCGCGACGCGCCCCTGCCCGATCCGATGCAGGACGACCCGGCGGCGCTCTCGGCCGCCGAGCTCGCCGGCCGCGGCATCGCCCGGCTGCCGGCCACGCTGGGCGGCGCCACCGAGCTCTTCGAGGCAAGCGCGCTCGCGCGCGGCGCGCTCGGTGACGTGCTGCACGACGCGTTCGCCGCGGTGCGCCGGCGCGAGTGGGAGACGTACGGCGCGCTCTCCGAGGACCAGGCCGTCGCAGCGTACCGGTGGCGGTACTGACCGCCACCGGTACGCGCGGGCGGGTCAGCCGGCGATCGCCACCTTGAGGGCCTTCGTCTCGGCCGCGCGGCCGAACGTGTCGTAGGCGTCCATCACGGCGTCGAAGCCGAAGCGGTGGGTCACGAACCGCTCCGGATGGAGCTTGCCCTGGGCCACGAGCTTGAGCAGCATCGGGGTCGTCGTGGCGCTGACGAGGCCGGTCGTGATCGCGACGTCCTTGATCCACAGATCCTGGAGCTTGAGCTCCGCCGACTTGCCGTGCACGCCGACGTTCGCGACCGTCCCGCCGGGACGGACGAGCTCGGTGCACATCTGGAACGTCTGCGGCACGCCCACCGCCTCGATGGCGACGTCCACGCCGAAGCCGTCGGTCATCGCGTAGACGGCGTCCTTCCAGTCGGCCTGGCCGCTGTTGACGCCGTCGCTCGCGCCGAACGTCTTGGCCTGCTCGAGCCGGTTCTGGTCGAGATCGATCGCGATGATGCGCGACGCCCCGTAGAGCCCCGCGGTCATGATCGCGGACAGGCCGACGGGGCCTGCGCCGACGACCGCAACGACGTCGCCGGGCTTCGTGCGGCCGTTGCGCACGCCGATCTCAAAGCCCGTCGGCAGGATGTCGGAGAGCATCACCGCCGCCTCGTCGCTCACGCCCTCGGGCAGCTTGTGCAGGGAGCCGTCGGCGAACGGCACCCGCACGTACTCCGCCTGGGTGCCGTCGATGAGGTGGCCGAAGATCCAGCCGATGCCCGCGGTGCCCTCGCCGTCCAGGCAGTGGGACGGCAGCTGCTGATGGCAGTAGGAGCACGAGCCGCACGAGCTGATGCACGAGATGATCACGCGATCGCCGACGGCGATGCTGCCCACCGCCCCGCCGACCTCGATCACGGTGCCGACGCCCTCGTGCCCGAGCACGCGGCCGTCCGTCACCGCCGGCACGTCGCCCTTGAGGATGTGCAGGTCGGTGCCGCAGATCGTGGTCGTGTCGACCTTCACGATCACATCGGTCGAATTCATGATCTTCGGGTCGGGGACGGTTTCCCACGCCTTTTGCCCTGGTCCGTGGTACACGAGCGCCTTCATCGGATGACCCCTTCTCTGGAGTGCGGGCGGCGGCGGCGTTGACCCGAGCCGGTGGCTGATGCCCAAGGACAGGCATTGTTACTCGGGCACAGCGAGTCGGGCAAGCGCGCACGGCCCAGATCGGGCTCCCGAGGCCACAACTACCTCGATACGTGCAGCGCCGGTGCGGGTTTCTACTGACCTCTCCCGCGGGGATCTGCTCGACCTGGTGGCGGGCTGTTAAGGGGGTTGCCCGCGTCCCGATTAGGGAGTGCATGACTGATATCACGAAGGACCTCAGGGACGCACTCGCAGCACACGCCAAGTGGAAGACGAACCTCCGAAACGCCGTCGACCAGGGCACCAGTGAATTCTCCGTCGCAACCGTCGCCCGCGATGACCACTGCGCGTTCGGGAAGTGGCTCTACGGCCCGGCCGCGGCCGAGCTGAGCGGCTCCGCCCGCTACACCGCATGCAAGCAGGCGCACGCACAGTTCCACACGTGCGCTGCCGAGGTGCTCGGCCTGGCCGTCGCAGGCCAGCGTGACGAGGCCGAGGCCAAGCTCAGCGTGACCGGTGAGTTCTCCCGCCGCTCGGCCGCCGTCTCGAGCGAGATCCTG
Organism: uncultured Actinomycetes bacterium; assembly: GCA_963813245.1. Classification (GTDB taxonomy): domain Bacteria; phylum Actinomycetota; class Thermoleophilia; order Gaiellales; family JAICJC01; genus JAICJC01. The sequence goes on along the minus strand of CAWEYE010000006.1, from coordinate 61,467 downwards.
GCCTGGCTGAAGGAGCAGAACAGCGCCGCCGCCGCCGGCTCGCCCGAGACCGCCGTTGCCGCCACCGGCCGTTTCGCCAAGATGCGGTTCTCGATCACGACGAAGCTGGTTGCGATGGTGGGCGTCAGCCTCAGCGTGCTCGTGCTCGTCGGGGTGCTCGGCATCCTCGGCCTGCAGAGCGCGTCTTCGAGCGCTCAGCACATGTACACGCGAACCGTGCAGCCTCTCGGCGAGGTCGGCGTCGCCGGCATCACCACAACAAGAACCGCACCCTCCTGCGCGACCTGATCCTGAAGACCGATCCGGCCGACCTCACGCTGATCCGGCAAGAACTCGCGGCCAACACGCACCTCATCGACCAGAAGCTCGCGGCCGCCGCCCACAACGTGCCGGGCAAGGCCGCGGTCGTGCTGGCACGACTGCGTGCGAACCTCAAGAAGTACGCCCCGGTGCGCGAGCAGTACATCGCCCTGACCAAGGTGGGCAAGGACGCCGAGGCCCAGCAGCTGAGCGTGACCAACCTCGATCTGATCAAGTCCATCGGCGCCGATTTCGACAGCCTGATCACGATCGAGCAGGGGCTCGCGGCCAGCGACCAGCAGGCCGTTGCCTCGACCGCGTCGTCGAACTCCACGATCACGATCGCCGCGCTTGTCATCGGCCTCCTGACCGGCGGCATCCTGGCGTTCTTCATCTCCCGCGGGATCGTCCGCAGCATCCGCAAGATGGTCACCGCGGCGGAGCGGATCGGGCAGGGCGACTGACCGTCGACGTGAGCGATGTGCGCAGCCGCGACGAGATCGGCGACATGGCCCGCGTGTTCCAGACCATGGTCGGCCAGCTGCATGCGACCGTCGGCATGGTCGCGGCCACCGCCGGCGGGCTGGGCGTCTCCTCGCAGGAGATGGCCACGACCGCCGAGGAGGCCGGCAAGGCGGCGCTCGAGATCGCGACTGCCGTCGGCGATGTCGCCGAGGGCGCCGAGAAGCAGGTGCAGGCGGTCGACCAGGCCCGCCAGCTGACCGACGAGATGGCGCTGGCCGCCACGGCGAGCGCCGCGGGAGCCGAGCAGACCACCGCCGCCAGGGGAGCGCAGGAGGTGGCCGAGGCGGGCGCCGAGGCCGCGCTGAAGGCGTCTCAGGCGATGGAGGCCGTGCGCGACTCGTCGGCCGCGGTCACGAACGCCATCCGGGCTCTCGGAGCCAAGTCCGAGCAGATCGGCGGCATCGTCGCCACGATCACCGGCATCGCGCAGCAGACGAACCTGCTCGCCCTGAATGCGGCCATCGAGGCCGCCCGGGCCGGAGAGCAGGGGCGCGGGTTCGCCGTGGTCGCCGAGGAGGTGCGCAAGCTGGCCGAGGAGTCGCAGACGGCCGCCGCGTCCATCTCGGGCCTGATCGGCGAGATCCAGGGCGAGACCCAGCGCGCGGTCGGCGTCGTCGAGGACGGAGCGCAGCGCACAGAGGACGGCGTCGCCGTCGTCGAGCAGACCCGCGAGGCGTTCGCGCAGATCTCCGCCGCGGTGAAGGACGTCACCAGCCGGGTGGAGCAGATCTCGGGCACGATCGCCGAGATGGCCTCCTCGTCGCAGCACATCCAGGCCGAGATCACCTCCGTGTCCTCGGTCGCCGAGTCGTCCTCCGCGGCGGCCGAGCAGGTGTCCGCCTCCACGGAGGAGACGTCTGCCTCGACCGACCAGATCCACCTCTCCGCCCGCAAGCTGCTCGACACCGCCAACGAGCTCGAACAGGTCGTCACCGGTTTCACCCTCTAGCTGACCACGCTGCTGGCGCCGGCCCGCCGGCGTCAGCAGCGCCTCCCGAAAATTCGCCGCTCGCCGACCCGGCCAGTGGTTTAGACTGGATCGTCCTTCCAGTCCCGCCGGGAGGCTTGAGATCCCCGAAGCACGAGGTAGGTGGGCTTCCCATCGCCGTGGGGCGGTTCGCTCGCTGGGCGCGACCGCCGCGATGGCGGCGCTCGCGATTGCGGGCTTCGCGGGCGCCGTGTCGCTGACGGCCTTCGGTGGGCAGGCCGCGACCGCCGGCACGACATTCGGCTCCTGCACGGTCTGCACGGCGCCGCCTCCGCCGCCGTCGTTCGTGCAGACGACGTCCACGGCTCCGCCGCCGACCGCGACTCCCCCGCCCCCCGACACCCGTCCGCCCGGCCGGCCGAAACACCTGCATGCCGTCACAAACGTGCCGGGCGCGACCACGCTTCGGTGGGCCCTCCCGCGCGCGGCCGACATGGCCGGCATCGTCGTTCGCCGCGGCCGCGGCGGCGCCTGCCCGGCCAGCGCCGCGGGTGGCGTGCCGGTCGGCGGGACGGCGCCGCGGGCCAAGCAGACCGACACGAGCGAGGTCGACACGCGCACGTACTGCTATGCCGTCTTCGCGTACGACCAGTCCGGAAACTACTCGGCCGCCGCCGACGCCCGCGACGTCAGCAACCCCGGCGACGTCACCCCGCCGCCGCCCGTGGCGCACCTGACGGCCAGGCTCACCGCGGGGCACCACGTCGCCCTCGCGTGGGTGACCCCGGCGCGCGCGGGCGTCAGAGCCGTGCTCGTCCGCCGCGGCGTGGGCGGCGCCTGCCCGACCGGTCCCCGGTCCGGCGTGGCTGTCGGCGGGAACTCGCCCCGCGGGCGCCAGGTCGACGTCGCCGGAAGGCCGGGGACGACGGCCTGCTACCGCGTCTATGCAACCGACGCGGCCCGGAACATCTCGGTCGCCGCGAGTGTAACGATCGCGATCCCGGCCGCCGTGGCCGCGGGGAGCGGGACGGCCACTCGACCCGGCCGCTCCGGCGGCGGCTGGCTGGCGTCGGCGCTGGTGCGGGTGGTGGCGGGCGCCGCCCTGGTCATGCTGCTCTTGGCGAGCGCCGCCGCGCTTCTGGTGCGGCGCCGCCCGGCCTCGGCATACGCGCCGGCGCGGACGGGCGGCGTACGGGCCGCGCCGGCCGGCTACTCGCCCGCGGCCCTGGTGATCCCCGCACTCGTGGCGGTTGCGCTGGTCGCCGTCGCCGTCTTCCTGCTCAACCCCTGACCCGGAGGAGTCCCATGCGCCGCGTGTTCATCGTCCTCATCGAGGTGGCGGCGCTCGCGATCCTGGCCGCCTCCACCGGGCCGGGCGCGCAGGCGATCGACACCGGCCCGCTGACGGCGGCCCCCGACCCGGTCGCGTTCGGCACCGAGCTGGTCGGCGCGACCACGCCGGTGCAGACGGTCACGCTCACCAACAGCGCCGGCAGCGTCCCCCTCACCATCACCTCCGTCGCCGCCGGCGGCGACTACACGACGCCCGCAGGCGGCGATGCGTGCACCGGCACCCTGCTCGGCATCGGCGCCTCGTGCACGGTCACCGTCGGCTTCCAGCCGTCCGGCACCGGCTCCGACCCGGGCACGCTGACCGTCAAGGACGACGACGCGGCCGACGGCGTCCAGGAGCAGCACGTCGTCCTCACCGGAGCCGGCGTCGCCGAGGCGTTCACCGCGACGCCGGCGACGGTCGACTTCGCCTCCCAGCGGGTCGGGACTGCGTCGGGGCAGACGCCCGTGTCGATCACGAACGTGACCGGCTACCCGTTCACGGCGGCTGCGAGCGTCGCCGGAGCGGGCGATTTCTCCGTCTCCGGCTGCGGCGGCACCATCGCCGGGAACACCGACTGCCTCGCCGAGGTGACCTTCCTGCCCGGATCGACGGGTGCCAAGACCGCGACCATCCGCGCGGGCGGAGCCGACCTGGTCACGCTCGCGGGCACCGGCATCGCGCCGGACGCCGCCCTCGTCCCGGCGCAGCTGACCTTCGGCAGCCAGCCGGTGAACACGGCCTCCGCCTCGCAGACGCTCACGCTCCAAAGCACCGGCACCGACGCCCTCGCCTACGGCGGCGTGAGCGTCACCGGCCCAAACGCCTCGGACTTCGGCGTCGGCGACTCGGCCTGCACCGCCGCGGTGTCGCTGCCGCCGGGCGGCGGCTGCCCGATCACCGTCACGTTCACGCCGACGGCCGTCGGCGCGCGCAAGGCGACGATCACCGTCCGCGACGACGCGACGCCGGGGACGCAATCGATCGCGGTCGCCGGCACCGGCACCCCGTCGGCGATGGGCATCTCGCCCTCCCCCGTGCGCTTCCCGGCGGTGACCACGGCCGGCCTCGCGTCGGTGCCGCGGACGGTGACGATCACGAACACGAGCAGCGACCCGCTGCCGGTCACGGCGACGGCGATCGCAGGCGCGAACCCGCTCAGCTTCACCGAGAGCGCCGACACCTGCACCGGCGTGACGCTCGCCGCGGGAGCCAGCTGCACCGTCGCGGTCGCGTTCACGCCGCCGGCGGCGGGACTGCGAACGGCCCTGCTCGCGGTCACCGACTCCGGGCTGCACACTCCCCACCGCCACAGCCTCTCCCTGTCGGGCAGCGCGGCCGCGCCGAACGACCCCAAGCGCGTGTTCGCGTCGGCCGGCTGCACGACGGCGCATGTGCGCTTCACGCCGCCGACCGCGACCCGGTTCGCCGGCATCGTCGTCGTCCGAAACCACGCCCACACCCCTGCGAGCCCGGCCGACGGCACCGTCGTCACGCACTCGGCCAGGGTGGCCACGAGCATCGATCTGCGCCATTTCACGACGTTCCACTTCCGCGTCTTTGCCACGTACCACTCGCTCACCCGGCCCAGCGGCGTGAACTACTCCCGCGGCGTGGCGGTGCAGGCGCGTACGGGCGAGGTGTGCCGCCCCGAGCAGGGCAGCCGCGGCGCCGGCCGGTCGCCCGACCTGCGCTGGCTGCCCGTCCCGCGGGCGAAGGCCTACGGCGTGCTCCTGCAACAGGGCGGGGACACGCTCATCAAGCAGGAGACGCGCGCGCCGCACCTGCAGGTCCGCGAGGGCCGCCTCCGGCGCGGGCGCACCTACAAGCTCACGATCTTCATCTTCACCACCGCCCACCCGCGGGGGACGCCGATCGCGACGACGACCTTCACGACCAGGTAGGCGTCAATAACGACCGAGAAGGCCCGCCGGCGGTGGAAACCCTCGGTCTTGCCGGCGGGCCTTCGGTCTCGACCACCACCGGCGTCCGACGGCCGTTGGGTGGTGTGACGACGCTACGCCCGCGCCGGCGGCGGTGTCTATGGGCGAAAACCCCCAACTGCGAGTCGCGCGCCGCACGTGTCCGCGGATTCGAAGCCGCTGCCGTGCTTCGTACTAGGTTTTCGGTCGATGAGGCCGAACCTGAGCACGATCGCGGTGGTCGCAGTCGTCGGTGGCGTCGTCGCTGCGGCGGCGATCGACTCGCTGACCGGTCACTCCGCGGCCCGTTCACCCGCCACGCACGCCGCGTCCACGCGGCCGGCGACCGGCGCGCCCGCCGCTCCGGCCTTCCCCGCCCCGGTGCGACTGGGCGGCGCGATCGTGTTCGGCCGGCACATCGACGGTGGACACGTCGCGCCCGGATTGCTCGTCGTCGCCCCTGAGCCGGGGCCGCAGGCGGTGGCTGTCGGCATCCGGCCCGCCGGGCACCACGGCGACACACGGATCCGGGTGACCACCGAACGGCTACGCCTCGGGCTGGGCGTCGGCACTCCGAGCGGAGAGCGGATCGCGGTCTGGGCCTGGAGCCCCTCCCGGCCGGCCCTGGACGGGATCTACTCCCAGGCCGCCGCGGGGGGCGCGCTCGGCCGCATCACCACCACACCCGGCGGCCGCCTGCAACAGCCGCTCGGCTATTCGCCTGACGCGGCCCGCCTGCTCTTCTATCAGGCAAACCGGGATCCCGGCACCGGCAGCCTCTCCGTCGTGCAGGCAAACGGCACCGGCCGCACCCGCCTTGAACCGCGCGGCGTGACCAGCTGGTGCTGCACCCTCGGCTCCCCCGGCGGCTGGAGCCGGGATGGGCGGATCGCGTTTGCGGGCTTCGCGCCCGGTGCGGCCGGGCGGGCCGAGAGGAGCGCCGTGTACGTCGCCGACGCCGACGGCTCGCACGTGCGCCGGATCACGCCCCCGGCGGCCTGGACGACCACCGCGCGCTGGTCACCGGACGGCCGCTGGATCGTCTTCGACCAGGCCGACAGGCCCGGTGGCGCCCACGACCTCTATCTGGTCCATCCCGACGGCACCGGACTGCACAGGATCCCCACGGCGACCGGCCACAACGGCTCCTGCTGCGCCCAGTGGTCGATGAACAGCAGGTCGCTCATCTACGCCAGCGGCCCGGTGACTCTCGACCCGCATCTGTGGATCGTGAACATCGACGGCTCCGGCCTGCGCGAGCTCACCGCCGACGTCCCCCTCACCGAGGCCAGGTAGATGAAGTTCGGCGTGATGTACAACACCGCGGTGCAGGGCGTCGACCCGGTGCGGCGCCGGCAGCGATCCCGGCCAGGTCGAGCTCAGCCGCTGGGGCTCGCTCGATCTCGACCATGACGGCGTCGAATCCCTCGCTCAGCTGGCCACGGTCGCACAGCACGCCGAATCCCTCGGCTTCGAGTCGTTCTACGCCCCCGAGCACATCAGCCTGTACGTCGGAGGGGGTATCACGGCTCGTCATCGGACTCCCCGGTGGCGGCCTGGACGAGTTGCTGCGCAGCCTGGACGGCTTCGCCTCGCGGCACGAGCTCAGCGCCTGACGGCTCAGGCGGTGGGTTGGTCGAGCGCCTGGGTGATCTGGTCGATGGCGGTGCGCTCGGCGGGGCTGACGTCCTGGCCGTCCTCGCGGTGGGCGGCCGCGACCCTCTCGGCCACAGCCAGCACGAACCGCTTGTACTCGTCCACCTCTTCGGCGCCCGCCTTGCCTTGCAGCACCGCGATCGCCTGACCGAGATGGCCGAGGCAGGCCGTGCGCAGCTCCTCGGCCGAGTGGTAGCGCGTGTGATCCATCTTGGGCTTGGCGGAGACGATCGCGTCGATCAGCTCACTCTGGCCATGCTGCTTGCGGGCCTCGGTATACGCCTTTGCCATCGCGAAGCTCTCCCGCAGCGTCCCTCCGCGCTGGGCGGCCATCACCAGCATCCCAGCACTGGGCGGCCCTTCCAGCACCTGCGTCCACTCGGCCTCGGAGTAATCGGCCTTCCCAGTCACAGCGTCCTCCTTACCGAGAACACCCGGTGCAATCCTCAGCACCCAAGATGCCCCGTGCTATCCGGTTTCGGTGGCCTCATCCCACCGCACGATCAACGCGTAGAGCACAACGAGCGTCAGCCCCATCACCGTGAGCCCCCACAGTGGGTACGGCGTGCTGCCGAGGAACCCCAGCTGCAGGATGAAGCTCAGGCTGCCGATGACGATCGCCGTCCAGCGCGCCCAGCCCGACGCGGACAGCAGACCGAAGCCGACGAGCGCCATGAGGATCCCCCATAGCAGGGCGATCCAGCCCCACGTCTTCACGTTGAACACGACGATCGACTGCGGCGCCATGACGTAGTACTGGCCTCTGATGATTGCGATCAGACCCTCGAACGCATCGACCGAGCCGATGATCAGCATCAACCACCCGGCAAACCCGACCCACCCGCTCCACGCACTCCGTCTCATCTCTGACCCCCGGTAAGTCCGCCAATACTTGAGACGACCGTATCGCCACCCGCGTGGCGGCCCGTCGTCCCATTGGGGTGACCTGCGGGCCGCCCGGGTGCCTCAGACGAGCCCGGGCGGCCTGCGAGCATGGCAGGTACAGCCTGAATGCTGGAGTGGAGGCGGGGGGAATCGAACCCCCGTCCACGATCGTACGAAGAGAGCGTCTACAAGCGTATTCCGGGATTGACATTCGCCTGATCAGCTGCCCCCGGACGGGCCACCGGTCGGACTAGCCCCTCTTTGAAGTCCCGGTCGGCGGCGGAGGCGTTCCCCCTTCCGGCAAGCCCGCTTGATGACACCGGCGATCCCTCCCGCGGGCTGGAGGGGCCGGCGCGCTACCTAGTTAGGCAGCGAGTGCGAGATCAGATTCCGCACTTGCGGTTTCCAGGGGATTTACGAGGCCACCTGGAACCTCGGCTTGCAACTCTCCCCGAAAGCCAACCGTGTCGAAACCAGGTCGCCCCCGTGGGAGTTTCGATAAGATGGTATCGGATCTGATGGGAGCCGGCCGGGGCAAAAGCGGCCGGAGATCACGGGGTTTGGGTCTTCATGAGCATGGTTGAGACATTCGCGGTCGCCGTGGTCGGCGGCCTGACGGGGAGCGCGTGCGGTGCGGGCATCCTCATGTGGGCCCGCCACCGTGAGCGCGAGCTCGACCTCGAGGAGCGCGCCCACGACCAGATGGCGGCCGAGGCGAACACGTTCGCCGGTGCCGCCGCCGCGGCGCAGAGCCTGCTCACGGCGGCCAAGTGGGAGGGGCTGCGCAAGGACCGCGACGACCTCTTCTCGCGCATGATGCAGCGCCAGGACGAGATGTCGGCGCGGCTACCGCAGATCCACTCGGCGTTCGGCTCGAGCTCCGAGACGACCTCCGCCGCCGTGCGCGTGAACGAGGGGCTGGAGGCGTGCCTGCGCCACCTCTACGGCGTCTACGACGCCATGCAGCGGGGCGAGGACGTCGACGACGAGTGGGACGCGCTCGAGGCCGAGGAGCGCGAGCTCTCGGCATGGCGGTCGCACTTCGGCGAGGCCGCCCGGGCGGAGCTGCTCACCAACGGCAACGGCCGCGTGCGGATCTAGGCGTCTAGGCTTCGCCCGCGATGACGATCGATGCCCGCGAACGCGACCGGCTGCGGCAGCAGCTCGGCCCGGTGGGTGCATGGCTGACCCTGCTCGGCATGCGCTCGGGGGCCGAGGAGCGGGCCGCGGCCGCCGAGATCGAGGCGCTCGGGTATCCCGCGCTCTGGATCGGCGAGACGCCGGTGAACAAGGAGGCCTTCGTGCACGCCGGCATCCTGCTCGCGGCCACGAGCGGGATGGTGATCGCGACCGGCATCGCCAGCATCTACGCCCGCGATCCGGCCGCGACGAACGCGGCCGCAAACGCGCTCGCCGAGGCGTACTCCGGCCGGTTCGTGCTCGGCCTGGGCGTGAGCCACGCGCCGAGCGTGCAGCAGCGCGGGCACGACTACGGCCGCCCGGTGCAGGCGATGCGCGACTACCTGGACGCGCTCGAGCAAAGCGACTACAGGGCGCCCGCGCCGCCGCGGCCGGTGCCCGTCGTGCTCGCCGCCCTGCGCCGGCGGATGCTCGCGCTCGCCCGCGACCGCACCCACGGCGCTCATCCCTACCTGGTGACGCCCGCCCACACCGCCCGCGCCCGGGCGGTGCTCGGCGCCGGGCCTGTGCTCGCGCCCGAGCAGGGCATCGTCCTCGAGACCGACCCGGCCCGCGCGCGGGCCGTCGCCCGCGAGCACCTGACGAACTACCTGAAGCTCCCGAACTACACGAACAGCTGGCGCGAGGACGGCTTCGGCGACGCCGACTTCGCCGGCGGCGGCAGCGACCGGCTGGTCGACGCGTTGATCGCATGGGGCGACGCCGACGCCATCGCCGCGCACGTCCGCGCCCACCACGAGGCCGGGGCAGACCACGTCTGCATCCAGCCGGTCATCCGCGACCTCGACCGGGCGATGGCCGAGTTGCGCGCGCTCGCTCAGGTGCTGCTCCATCCGGTTGGGTGAGGGGGGCGCCTCGGCGGAAGCGGTAGCCTTGTGCTCATGGTCACCTGTTCTTCCTGCGCGCAGGAGAACCCCGCGGCCGCCCGCTTCTGCTTCTCGTGCGGCCGGGCGATCGGAGGCGAGGAACTCGAGCCGCGGGAGGAGCGGCGTGTCGTCACGGTGCTCTTCGTCGACATGGTCGCGTTCACGTCGCGAGCGGAACGGCTCGATCCCGAGGACCTCGGCGCGATCCTGCGCAGCTATCACGACCGTGTGCGGCTGGAGATCGAGTCCTTCGGCGGCGTCACCGAGAAGTTCATCGGCGATGCCGTCGTCGGCATCTTCGGTGCGCCGACCGCGTATGGCGACGATCCCGAGCGAGCCGTTCGCGCCGCTCTGGCCGTGCGGACCGCGATTGGGGAGCTGAACCGCGCAGATGCGGCGCTCGACCTGCACGTGCGGATCGGGGTCAACACCGGCGACGCCCTGGTGACGGTGGGGGCGCGGCCGGAGCTGGGCGAGGGGATGGTGGCGGGAGATGTCGTGAACATGGCCGCACGCCTGCAGCAGAACGCGCCCGCGGACGGCATCTTGGCAGGGCTCGAGACCTACGCGTGCACGCGAGATGCGGTCACGTACGGCGACGTGATCTCGATCGCGGCCAAGGGCAAGTCGACACCGCTCCAGGCCCGCCCGGCGCTGGACTCTCCGAGCCGGTCAGAGCCCGCCCCGCGCCGCCCGATCGTCGGCCGGGAACGCGAGATGCAGCACCTGCGCCAGATCTGGGCACAGGCGGAGGAAACCGCCACGCCCCATCTCGTCACGGTGCTCGCACCTCCCGGCGTGGGCAAGACGCGGCTCTCGGCCGAGTTCTCGGTCGCGGTGAGGGACGCCGGCGGGAGGGTGGTGCGCGGCCGCTCGCTGCCATACCGCGAGAGCAGCGCCTACGGGGCGTTCGCCGCCCAGGTGAAGCAGCTCGCCGGGATCTTCGACAGCGACCCGCTCGAGGTCGGGCGCGCGAAGCTCAGGCGGACCGTGGACGGCCTCGGCGCCGTCGACGCGGATGCCGTCACGAGCCATCTCGGCATCCTGATCGGACTCGAGCCGGAGCAGACGGTGGACGACCGCGAGACGCTGTTCTTCTCGGTGCGCTGCTTCATCGAGGCGGTCGCAGAGGACCGTCCCACCATGCTCGTGTTTGAGGACCTGCACTGGGCCGACCCGAGCCTGCTCGATCTGGTCGAGCTCCTCGGCGCCCAGCTGCGCGGGAGCCCGGTCGTGCTGCTCGTCCTGGCGCGGCCGGAGCTGCTCGACGCGCGTCCGAGCTGGGGCGGTGGCCTGCCGGCGTATACCGCGCTCTCCCTCCAGCCGCTCGCAGAGGACGAGTCCCGGAAGCTCGCGGATGAGCTTCTGGGCGGTTCCGGGACGGACTCGCTCTCGGCTCTCGCAGCCCACGTCTCGACGACGGCAGAGGGGAACCCACTCTTCATCGAGCAGCTGGCGGCGGTCGCCCTGGAACGAGCCGAGAATGCGCTCCTGAACGAGACGCTGCCGACGACCATCCGAGGGATCGTCACCGCCCGCCTGGACTCGCTCCCGCCGGAGGAGCGGTCGGTGCTCCTCGACGCCGCGGTCGTCGGCAAGGTGTTCTGGCAGGGTGCGCTCGGCGCAGTTACCGACGATGCCGGTCAGCTCAGGGACGTCCTCGGCGCGCTCGAGCGACGCGACCTCATCCGGCGCGACCGCGAGTCGGCGATCGAGGGCGACCCGCAGTACGCGTTCAAGCACGTGCTGATCCGCGACGCCGCCTACGACATGCTCACCCGTCCCCAGCGCAGAGAGCGCCACCGGAGGGTCGCGCAGTTCCTCGAGCACGAGACGTCCGCGGGGGGCGAGACGACCGCCCCGCTCGCGCGCCACTGGCGCGAGGCGGGCGATGCCGAGCGCGCGGTCGAGCACTTCGTGCGGGCGGCCGAGCAGGCGGGCCGGGGCTGGGCGAAGCAGCACGCCGTCGAGCTGTACAAGGAGGCGCTCGACCTTATCCCGGAGGAATCGGCTCGCCATGCCGAGATCCGGCGCCAGTTCGCCATTGCGTACCAGGCCAGCTGGCACGTCCAGGACGTGCGCGGACAGCGGCGCAGCCCGGCCGGCCCGGATCCGGGTCAGACGTCAGGGTAGTCGTCGGGCGACACGTCGCCCGCGATCTCATGCACCACATCCACGTGGTGCTGGCCCAGAGCGAGCGCGTGCTCATGGACAGTCGCCTCGTCCGGAGCGTCGTAGACGCAGTAGGTTCGCACCGTTCCGTCGGCGGTCACGACGACGTGGCTGTGCTCCCAGGTCACCCCGGTGAACACCTCCTTGGTGAGCCGTTTCGACTCCCGTCCCACCGGCGACATCTCGTCGATCGCGACGGTGAACGTGCGCTCCACCAGGTACCTGGGCATGCCACCTCCCGAGCGACATGAGTGACAACAGGCAACAAGGGTATCGGCGCAGGGGCAGGTACGCAAGGTGCACATCGCCGCGTCGCTCACGAGTACCAGGCGGGCGGATCGGCGCCCGGCGCCGGCGGCTCGGCCGGCTGCCCGCCCGCGTACTCGGGCCGGTCGGTCGTCGCACACCACACGGACACGCCCTCGAACCGCTCCGCCAGGAGGCGGGCGGTGACGTCCTGCATCGCGGCGTCGGCGGCCGACGCCTGGCCGTCGGTCTCGATCGTCAGCAGCCCCTCGCCCCCGTCGGGGAAGTAGGTCGCGCGCACGCCCGTCCCCGACAGCGGCAGCTTGCGCCAGTGGAAGCCGATCCCGTCCAACTCCGGCCCCCAGTCGAAGCGGTAGCCGAGCGGCTCGAGGAACGCGCGCATGCCCTCGACCGGGACGGCCTGGAATCGGACTTCGAGGCGCATACAGACCCAGTGTAGTTTTGCGTCGCCTGCATCAAATGAGCAGCGCGTCGGCGCCCAGCGATGATTCCCGGTTCGATGCACCGTCTACTTCCCTGCGGCACAAGGCGCGCTCACACCGAGATGGAGGTCCTGGGAGATGGTTCAATCGCTTCGGTCCGTCAATGTGATCACGCTGTTCGTCGAGGACCCGCAGCGGTCGAAGGAGTTCTACGAGCGCGTGTTCGAGATCGCCGCGGTCGACGAGGAAGAGGGCACGGTGATCTTCAAGCTCGACAACCTGTTCCTGCGCCTCGTCACGCGTGGCAAGGCCGAGAAGGAGATGCTCGGGCAGGTACCCGTGGCCGATTCCGATTCGGGGGCGAGCTCGCAGCTCGCGATCTTCGTGGACGACGCGGACGCTCTCTGCACCGAGCTCGCAAAGCGTGGCGTCTCGATCGTCTACGGCCCGGTCGACCGTCCCTGGGGCGTGCGCAACGCGGCGTTCCGCGACCCGGACGGCCACCTGTGGGGATTCAGCGCCAACATCCCCGCGGGCTGAGCTACGCCCACAGGAGCTCGAATCGCTCGAGGACGACCTCGGTGTCCTCGGAGACGGGCTCGCCCCCCTCTGCGAAGAAGCGGATATGCGCCTCGCGCCAGAACTCGAGGCTGCGATCGCCCTCGCCCTCGGTCCATGCGAACTCCGCATCGACGTCGCCGAACCGGCGCACCTCGACGCCCGTGGTGCGGACGACGCACAGCGGCCGGCCGCGCCCGTCCAGGATCACGCCGAGGTCGCCGGCGCGCGGCATCGGCTCGTCACCGTCGTAAGCGGTGCGCAGGCTCGCCGTGGCCCGCTTGGGGCCGTCGCGGACGAGCAGGCCGAGCTCGGTGGCCATCTCCTCGCTGTTGCCGAACCCCCAGGCGGTGTACGGGCCGTCGATGCCCGTCGCCGCGACGAACCGGCGCCAGTACGCCTCGACGTCACCCATGCGCCGCCGCCAGCCGCTTCAGGAAGTGCTCCGACACCTGCTCGAACCCCATTCCCCGGTAGAACTCGTGCGCGCCCGCGCGGTGCAGGGCGCTCGTCACCTCGATCCTTGCACAGCTCGCGTCGCGGGCGAACGCCTCCGCCGCCGAGACGAGCGCCCGCCCCGCGCCGGCCCGTCGCGCGGCCTCGTCCACGACCAGCGCCGTGATCCGGCACCAGCCGCCCGGCTCGTGCAGGACCGGCACGACGTGCAGGGTGAGCAGGCCCACGACACGGCCGTCCCGCTCCGCCACGAGTGCCGCCGAGCGCGCGTCGGCGTCGAGGTCCGCGAGCCGCGCGGCCACCAGCTCGGCCGCAAGCACGTACCCGAGCTGGGCGAGCACCGCCGCGATGCCCGCGGCATCGCCGGCGCGCGCCCGCCGGACGCTCACCGGCGCTGCCGCTCGAGCCCGCGCATGGCCCGGTCCATCTGCCGCTTCGCGTCGCGCTCGGCGATCGCCTGGCGCTTGTCGACGCCCTCCTTGCCGCGGGCGAGGCCGATCTCGAGCTTCACCCGGCCGTCGGCGAAGTACAGCTGCAGCGGCACGAGCGTCATGCCCCGCTCGGCCACCTTGCGCCCGAGCTGCTCGATCTCGTGCCGGTGCAGCAGGAGCTTGCGCTCGCGCATGGGCTCGTGATTCTGGAGGTTGCCCTGCCGGTAGGGGGCGATGTTCGCGCCGACCAGGAACACCTCGCCGTCGTGCAGCTGCGCGTAGGCCTCGCGCAGGTTGCCGCCGCCGTCGCGCAGCGACTTCACCTCGGTGCCGGTCAGGGCGATGCCCGCCTCGACCCGCTCGAGGATGTGGTAATCGTGGCGGGCCTTGCGGTTGTCGACGATCAGCTTGCGGGCGGCGGGCATCCCCGAAGTCTACGGAGCGCGCTTGCGGTCGAGGTCGAGGAAGGGCAGATCGACGATCTTCGCCCCCACCCTCCCGCGCTCGCCCTCGACCGACCACTCGATCTCGAGCGGCGCGTCCGGCCGCAGGCTCGTACCCAGTGAAGCGAGCGCGATCATCTTCTTGAGCGTCGGCGACCAGCACGTGCTGGTCGCGCGGCCGACCTGACCGCCGGCGTAGAAGATCGGGATCGGATCGCGGTTGACGGTCGCCTGGACGGCCGGCGCCAGGCCGTGGCGGGCGAACGCCGCCTCGATCCCGCCCCAGTCGAGCTCGATCCCGGCGAGCCGCCGAGCCGGGATCCCGGCCTCGTGCTCGGCCGCGAGCACCCGCTTGCCGACGAAGTCCGCCTTGTCGAAATTCACGAGCCGGCCGAGGCCGATCTCAAACGGCGAGTACTCGTGCTCGGCGGTCAGCGCGAGGCGGGCGCTCGTGTAGTCGACCTCGATCAGCACGAGGCCCGCCTCCACCCGGGCGACGTCCATCGCCCGGATCCCGACCGGGCGCAGGCCGTGGTCGGCACCGGCCGCGATCACCGCGTCCCAGAGCGCAGGCGCGCTGTCCGCGTCGACCCACAGCTCGTAGCCCAGATCGCCCGTGTAGCCGGTGCGGGTGACGTCGATCTCGATCCCGGCCACCGTCCCCGCCCGGCGGCGGAAGTAGCCCACGTCCGACCAGTCGGCGCCGCTTGCCGCCTCGAGCACGGCCCGTGCGCGCGGGCCCTGCAGCGCGAGCGCGCCCAGCGAATCGGTGACGTCGCGCACCTCGACGTCGAGGCCGGCGGAGTTCATGCGCAGCCAGCGGTAGCAGGGGTCGGCGGCCGTCCAGCGGAAGCTCGACTCGTCGAGCCGCGAGATGGTGCCGTCGTCGATCACCTTGCCGCGCTCGTCGCACCACGGCGTGTAGAAGACCTGGCCGACGGCGAGCCGGGTCGCGTCGCGGGTGATCACGCGGTCGACGAGCCGCAGGGCGTCGGCGCCGGAGACGATGTACTTGTAGAGCGGCGAGACGTCGATCAGCGCCGCCGCCTGGCGGATCGCGTTGTACTCGATGTCGTGGTGGTCGGCGTAGGCGGCGGCGGCCGCGTAGCCGGCCCAGTCGCCCCAGGCGAGCTTGCGGTTGAGCGGCGCGGTGCGCTCGTGGAAGGGGGTGCCGACGCTCACGCCGGGCAGTTTACGGTGCCTGGCACCGCTCGTCTCCACTAGCATCGCCCGGATGCCGGAGAGATACGACGCGATCGTGGTCGGCGGGGGACACAACGGCCTGGTCACGGCCGCCTACCTCGCCCGCGCCGGCCTGCGCACGGTGGTGCTCGAGCGCCGCGACGTGCTGGGCGGCGCGGCGGTGACCGAGGAGATCGTGCCCGGGTATCGCTTCAGCGTCGCCTCCTACGTCGTCTCGCTGCTTCGGCCCGAGATCGTGCGCGAGCTCGAGCTGCCCCGCCACGGCCTCGAGATCCTGCCCCTCGACGGGACGCTGACGCCGCTCGAGAACGACTACCTGTGGCGCACGAACGACCACGCCCGCACGCTGCGCGAGCTGCGCCGCTGGTCGCTTGCGGATGCCGAGGCCTACGACGAATACGGGATCGCGATGGCGCAGATGGCCCGGTTCGTGAAGCCGATCCTGTCCGTCATCCCGCCCGACCAGGGCCGCATCGACCCGCGCCAGTGGCTGCCGCTGGCCGGCCTCGGCCGCAGCTTCGCCGAGCTGCCGCGGCGGCTGAAGGACGCGTTCATCCAGCTCATGACCATGAGCGCGGCCGACTTCCTCGACCAGTGGTTCGAGACCGACCCGCTCAAGGCGACCATGTCGGCGTCGGGCATCATCGGCACCTTCCAGGGCGTGCGCTCGCCCGGCACCGCCTATGTGCTGCTGCACCACTACATGGGCGAGATCGACGGCGCCTTCCGCGCCTGGGGCATCCCCCGCGGCGGCACCGGCGGTGTCAGCCTGGCGATCGCATCGGCGGCGCGGGAGCTGGGCGCCGAGATCCGCACCGAGGCCGAGGTGGCCCGGATCGACGTGCGCGGCGGCCGCGCGACCGGGGTCACGCTCGTCTCCGGCGAGGAGCTCGAGGCCGGGGCGGTGCTCTCGAGCGCCGATCCCCGGGTCACCTTCCAGGGCCTGCTCGAGCCGGGCACGCTCGATCCGGAGTTCGAGGCCGACCTGCGCCGGTACAAGTTCCGCGGCTCGTCGGGCAAGGTCAACCTCGCCCTGGACGGCCTGCCCGACTTCACCTGCCTGCCCGGCCGGGGCGAGCATCTGCGTGGCGCGATCAGCTTCTCGCCGTCGGTCGACTACATGGAGCGCGCCTACGACGACGCCAAGTACGGCCGTTTCTCGGCGCGACCCTACATCGACATGATCATCCCCACGCTGGTCGACCCGGCGATGGCGCCGCCGGGCAAGCACGTCGTCGAGCTGCTTCGTGCAGTACGCGCCCTACCACCTGGCCGGCGGGGCGGCATGGGACGACGCCGCCCGCGATGCCTTCGGCGACACCGTGATCGACACCATCGCCGAGCGGGCGCCGAACATCCGCAGCCTGATCGTCGGCCGGCAGGTGCTCTCGCCGCGCGACATCGAGCAGCGGATCGGGCTCACCGAGGGCAACATCTTCCAGGGCGAGCTCTCGCTCGAGCAGCTCTTCTTCAACCGGCCGGTGCCCGGCTGGGCGCGCTACCGCACCCCGGTGGAGGGGCTGTGGATGTGCGGCTCGGGCGCGCACCCCGGCGGCGGCCTCATGGGCGCCCCTGGGCGGATCGCGGCGCTCGAGCTCCTCAAAGAGCGCGGCCGCAGGAAGGGCGTTCGTGTCCGACTATGACGTGATCGTGGCGGGCGGCGGCGTGAACGGGCTCGTCTGCGCCGCCTACCTCGCCCGCGGTGGTCACCGCGTGGCGGTGCTCGAGCGCCGGGCCGAGGTCGGCGGCATCGCCGAGGTGCTGCACACGGCCGGCCGCCTGCAGGCCGGGGTGATCGCAGACCTCGACCTGCCCGGCCACGGCCTCGATCTGCACCGGCCCGACGTGCGCATGACGGCGCTGCGCGAGGACGCCCCCGCGCTCACGTTCTGGTCCGACCCGCGGCGCACGGCCGACGGCCTTGCGGCGATCAGCCCGGCCGACGCCGGCGCCTACCCAGGCTTCGACGCGCACCTGCGCGAGCTGGCCGGATTCGTGGCCGAGGTGGCCGCCTCCACCCCGCCCCGGCTCGACCGCGCCGCCCTGGGCGATGCGGCGGCGGGGCTGCGGCTCGCCCGCGCCTACCGCCGTCTGGGCCCGCGGGCCGCCCGCGAGCTCACCCGGGTCCTGCCGATGGCGGTGGCCGACCTCGTCGGCGAGTGGTTCGCCGACGACTCGGTGCGGGCGGCGCTGGCCGTCCGCGGGACGCAGTTCACGGCGATGGGGCCGTGGTCGGCGGGCACGGCGCTCGTGCTCCTGTCCGACTCGGCGGGAAACGACGGCGGAGCCGCCGGCCAGACGGCCTTCGTGCGCGGCGGGCCGGCGGCGCTCGCGCTGGCGCTTTTCCGGGCGGCCCGGGCGGCCGGCGCGGAGGTGCGCACGGACGCCGAGGTGGCGCGGTTGCTGGCTCCCGGCGGCCGCATCGAGGGGATCGAGCTCGCAGGCGGCGAGCAGATCACCGCCCCCGTGGTCGCCTGCGCCGTCGACCCGAAGACCGTGCTCACCGGCTGGCTCGACCCCGTGGTGGCCGGCCCGCGGATGCGCTGGCGGGCGGGCAACATCCGCACGCCCGGGGCGACCGCCCGGCTCGACCTCTCGCTGAGCGGGCTGCCGGCGTTCACCGGCGTCGAGGGCGAGGAGGCGCTGCACGGCCGGCTCGTGTTCGCGCCCGGGATCGACGCCGTCGAGCAGGCGTTCGACGCCTGGAAGTACGGCCGGGTGAGCGAGCGGCCCGCCCTCGAGGCCACCATCCCCACCCTGTTCGAGCCCGGCGCGGCCGACGGCCATCGGATGACGGTGCTTGCCCAGTGGGTGCCGTACGCCGCGGAGCCGGACGAGGTGGCCGAGCGGGTGCTGGCCGTGCTCGAGCGCCATGCACCGGGCATCGGCGGGCTGGTCACGGCCACCGCCGTCCTCACGCCCGCCGCGATCGAGCGCGAGTACGGCCTCGCCGGCGGCCACCTGTACCACGCCGAGCCGGCGCTCGACCAGTTCTTCGCCTGGCGGCCGGTGATCGGGCTCGCCCGCCACCGGCTGGGCGTGCGCGGGCTCTACCTGTGCGGCGCCGGGGCACACCCCGGCGGCGGCATCACCGGCGGGCCGGGCCGGAACGCGGCCCGCGAGATCCTGCGCGACCTGCGCCGCGGCGGCTGACGGGCGCCGTCCGCGACCAGCCCTCGAGCCGCGGCAGCACCGGCTCGAGCCCGAGCATCTCGGGAATGCCGGGCAGCCGCCGGACGAGATCGAGATAGCGCGGCTCCTCGGCGAGGACGCGCTCGAGCAGCGCACGGGCCTCGTCGATCTCGCCGCTGCGCGCCGCCGCCGTGAGCGCCGCGACCACGGCGTGACCCTCCTCCAGGCCCGCCGACCGCGCGGCGGCGACGGCATCGGCGACCGACACCCCCTCGTCCGGCGACCAGGCCCTCCGCAGGGCCTGACTGCGCCCGACCAGGCGGCGCAGCTCGGCCACCGGCTCGGGGTGGTTGTCGACGCGCACGTCGCAGACGACGTCGCGCCAGGGCATCCCCGTCGGCTCGCCCGTCACCACCAGCACCCGCCCGGCCTCCTGGCCGCGCCAGTCGCCGCCCTCGGCCTGCGCCGCCGCGAGCGCCGTCACGAGCCGGTCCGCCAGCGTGCCGGCGGCCGCCCGGAACGCCTCGAGCATCGCCGGCCACACCTCCGCGCGCCCCATCATGTTCGCCTGACAGGAGACGCCTGTGCGATGGACGTGGCCCGCCTCGGCGACGCACGCCGCGCCCGTGTGGGCGGCGGCGGTGCCGGTCGCCGAGACGACGCCGACCTGGCGGTACGGGGCCATGCGGTCGCGCCGGGTGGCCCCGCGCAGCGCCTCGGCGGCGGTGGCGCCCGTCCGCAGCGCGAGCAGGCACAGCGGGCCGTAGGCCGGGTCGGTGAACGACTGCGTCGCGACCGCGCCGACGCCGGCCTCGACCCACAGCGTCCCCGTCCCGGCGGCGAAGGCCGCCGACTGGATGGCGGCGCCGAGCTCGCCCGACTCACCGTCGCGCGCGACGATCGAGTACGTCATGCCGGCGACCGTACCACGTCGCTGCGCTCCAGCCCCGGCAGATGCTGCGAGGCGATGAAGAGCCCCGCCCCGACCACGATCAGCGCCGCGCACAGGCCGAACCCGAGCGGGTAGCCGTGATGCTGGATGACGAACCCGGTGAGCGGGAAGAGCCACAGCATCTGGATCGAGAAGCAGCCCTCGGCGATCGACATCGACGTCGCCCGGTACTCGGAGCGCGTGTTGTGCTGCAGGTACGTCGACAGGGTCACGTAGACGAGCTCGGGCGCCCCGGCGATCACGACGAGCACGATCACGGGCCCGGCCAGGCCGGGCAGCAGGGCGCCGATCACGAGCCCCGCCGCCGCGGCCGCCGACGCCACCGCGACCGACACGGTCAGCGGCACCCGCTCGCCGATCCGGCCGCCCAGCCACGAGAAGGCCGAGCCGGCCAGGAGCGCCGTGCCGAGCACGATGCCGAGGAGCGCGTCCGAGGCACCGCGGGACTGGAAGAGCGGCGCCGCGTAGAACCACCAGCTCGTGACGGCCGCCCAGTAGACGCTCCATGCGAGCGTCAACACCGCCAGGCGGGGCGAGCGCCGCAGCGCCCGCAGGCCGCGAGCCGCGACGCGCACGCCGTGGCGGGCCTCGCCGCGGGCGTCGTCGGGCAGGCGGGTCGCGATCGCACTCGCCGCGAGGGCGCAGGACGCCGTCAGCCAGAACGCGAGCGGGGGCGAGTAGGTCGCGATCAGGCCGCCGATCACGAACGAGATCGCGCCGGCGAACTGGAACACCGCCCACAGGCCGCCCAGCATGCGCGGGAACTGCGCCTGCGCGTCGTCGTGGGCGAGCGAGTCGAACAGGTAGGCCTCGTCGGCGCCGGTGCGAAGGGCGAACGCGACGCCGTGGATGCCCCCCGCCAGGCAGATCAGCGCGAACCCGGGCGCGTACACGTACCCGAGCTCGGCCGCCGCGGTGAAGAACCCCGCCGCGATCAGGAGCCGCCGCCGGCCGAGCGCGTCGGCCAGCGCCCCCGTCGGCACCTGGGCGATCAGCATGCCGACGTGCAGGACGGCCTCGACGATCCCGAACTGGGTCAGGCTGAGGCCGCGCGAGAGCAGGAAGACCGCCCAGATCGGGCCGGAGAAGAGGATGCCGTTGAAGAGCTGGTAGAGGCGGAAGACTGCGAGCGTTCGGGCGTTCATGGGTTCCTCGGGAGACATCGGACGACGGGGCCGGAGTGTGAGAAAGGCCGCCCTTCGGGCGCACCTCTCCCGTCACGGGGGCCGTGTCAGCCCTGAACGCGGGAGATGCAGTGGCGCAGCAGCCTGATCGCCTGAGGCGTGGAATCGGTGTTCTGGCTGCGCGACCGCATGGCGGCGGCCATGCTAGCAGGCGGCCGCCCAGGTGCGCTACTGAGCCAGCGCTGCCTCGAGCACCTGGCGGGCGATCGGGGCGGCGACGTCGCCGCCGACCCCGCCCTTGACCACGAGCACGGCGACCGCCACCTTCGGCGCTCCGACCGGCGCGAACGCGATGAACCACGGCATCCGTGGGCACGTTCGCGGGCCCCACCTCGGACGTCCCCGTCTTCCCGGCCACCGTCACTCCGGGTATGGCGGCGCTGCGGCCGGTGCCCTCGCTGACCACGGCCTCCATCATCGTCGTCAGCTCTCCGGCCACCTTGCGCGAGCACGCGCTCACCGGTTCGTGCGGCTCGCGGTCCGGGAGCGGACGCAGGATCAGAAACGGCGGCTTGCGGGTGCACCCGGAGCCGATCGTCTGCGCCACCGAGGCCATCTGCAGCGGCGTGGCGTCGACGCCGCCCTGGCCGATGCCGGCCACGCCGATGTCGAGCGGCGCCGTCATCTGCGCCGCGGGCCGGGTGACGCTCTCGGGCACCGGGTAGGCGATCGACGCCGGGTGGTTGAACCCGAACGCGTTCGCCATCGCGACCAGGCTGGGCGCGCCCACCGTCACCGCGAGCGGCCCGAACACCGAGTTGCAGCTGACGGCGAAGGCCAGCACCAGCGACCCGCCGCAGTCCTCGTGGTGGAAGTTGTGCAGCTTCCAGCCGTTCAGGAGCGCGTAGCGGGCGTAGGGGTAGACGGTCGTGAGCGTCGTCTTGCCGGCCGTGAGCGCCGCCGCCGACGTGATGGTCTTGAACGACGAGCCGGGCGGCTGCAGGGCGTCCATGCCGAGGCCGACATCCGCCTCGACCGCGCCGGTGCGGGCGCTCAGCACGACGACGCCGCCGTAGCGGGCGCCGAGCGCCGTTGCGGCCGCCTGCTGGATCGGCACCCGCAGCGTGGTGGTCACGTTCTGGGGATTCGTGCCGGGCTGCACCGCCAGCACCCGGCCGAGGCCGGTCGCCTTCGAGATCGCGCGCAGCACGAAGCGCGGCGTCCCGGCCAGAAGCGAGTCGAGCGACTCCTCGAGGCCGCTCTGACCGTATGGGGCGTTCGCCGGCCAGCCCGCGCGTTCGCGCCCGGGCACGGCGGCAGGGGCGGGCGGCTTCACATCGCCGGTGACGATCGCAAAGGCCGAGCCCTGCGGGTAGGTGCGGGCCGTCGCCGGACCCTCGGCGAGCACCGCGCCGCTGCGGTCGAGGATCCGGCCGCGGCCCTGCGGCGCCCGCGCATGCACGGCGAGGCGCTCGCCGGCCTCGAGCCCCGGGAACGTGAGCGCGCGCGTCCACCCCACCCGCCGCCGGTGCCCCTTGCCGACCACGGGCACCGACATCGTCTCGGCCACCCTCCCGAACAGGCGCGTGGCGACCGACATCGGCACGGTCACCGCGGCGCCTTCCCGCCGCGGCCGGCCGATGGCGCGCAGGCCGCGCACAGTCGCGATCGCCGCCGCCTGCTTGTAGAGCGACACGAACCGTGAATAGGAGACCCGCGCCTTCGCCGGCGGGCTGATCAGGGCGTACATGCCGGCGTAGTCGCCTGCGTGCCAGTCGGCCACGAAGGCCGGCACGGGCGTGGTCGGGTCCGGCGGCGGCGGGCCCTGAGCCGCGCTTCCGCTGGCGCCGTTCATCGTCAGCACGACCGCCACGCCGGCCGCGGCGGCGGCGATCGCGCCCACCACCGTAAGCCGCACGGCCCATACTCGCTTCCCCCGACCCGTTCGCATCAGTGTGGATTGTGCCTAGCTCGCAGGCTGCGCGCGAATCCGCACCCGCCCCGCGGCCCGGTCGACCGAGCGCACCGACACCGTCACGGGGTCGCCGAGGCGCAGCCGGCGACCGCTGCGGGCCGCCACCAGCGCGACCCCGAGCGGGTCGAGCTCCACGTACTCCCCCGCCCACGACCGCCCGGGCAGATAGCCCTCGTAGAGGTCGTCGAAGCGCACGAACGCACCGGACTCGATCAGCCCGACGACCTCGCCCGAGAAGGACTCGTCCCAGCCGCGCTCATACAGCGCACCCTCGAGCAGGAAGGCGGCGCAGACGTCGTCGCCCCGGCGCTCGAGCGCCGCGGCGGCGCGCTCGGCATCGGAGTCGTGCTCGGCTGCCGCGGCCACCTCGGCCGGCGCCGGCGGCGGCCCGGCCGGCAGCCCCAGGTGGCGCAGGAGCGCCCGGTGCACCATCACGTCCGGATGGCGCCGGATCGGTGAGGTGAAGTGGCAGTAGGCCGGGCTCGCAAGCCCCGAGTGGCCGAGGTTGCGAGGGTCGTAGCGGGCCTTGCTGAGCGCCCGCAGCACCATGCCCGGGAACGCGACGCGGCCGCGGCCGGATGTGCGCACGTATCCGGCCACCGCCTGGCTGACCAGGCCCGCGAAACGGGCCGCCTCGCCCGGCGAGAGCACCTCCGGCCGGGGCGGGGTCGGTACCGCCAGGGCTTCAAGCCGGTCGGCGAGCGCGAAGAGCGCGTCCGGCTCGGGGGGCGCGTGCACCCGAAACGGCGCGGCCACGGCCGCGCGGGCGAGCTCGGTGGCGACGGCCTCGTTGGCCGCCAGCATCAGCTCCTCGACCAGCGCGTGGGCGGGGCCGGAGCGGCGGCTGTGGCCCTCGACGACGGCCCCCGCCTCGATCCGGAACGTCCGCTCGGGCGCGTCGAGCGCGACGCCGCCGCGGGCGAGCCGGGCGGCCGCCCGGTCGCGGGCAAGGCCGTCCAGACGGCGCAGAGCGGCCACGAGCGCGGGCGGCCCCTCGCCGGATGCGAGCATCGCCTCCGCCTCGTCGTAGGTCAGGCGATGGTCGCTGCGCACGATGCTGCGAAATGCGCGGAAGGGCCCGTCGCCGCCGACCTGCACCGTCACCGCCCACCGGTCGCGTCCAGGGACGAGGCTGCAGACGTCGGACGAGAGCCGCTCGGGCAGCATCGGATCGACCCGGCCCGGCAGGTACACCGACGTCGCGCGCCGGGCGGCCTCACGGTCGATCGCCCCTCCCTCGGGCACGAACGCGGCCACATCGGCGATGTGCACGAGCAGGCGCTCGCCGTCGACCGAGAGGGCGTCGTCGTGATCGCGGGCGTCGGCCGGATCGATCGTGAACGTCAGCACGCTCCGCAGGTCGGTGCGATCGCCGCCGCCCGCCGGCTCGGCCGGCAGCCGGGCGACCTCGGCGGCGACGGCCTCCGGCCAGGGAGCGGCCGTGCCCGCCTCGATCGCGAGGCCGTGCAGGACGGCGGACACATCCCCGGCGTGGCCCAGCCGCTCGGTGACGGTGCCCCGGCCGGGCCCGGTGACCGCAACCGCCACCAGGTCGCCGGCGGCGGCATCCACCGTCCCCACGCGGCCGAGCGTGAGCGGCCGGCCGTGATCGAAGAACGGCTCGCCGACCATCAGGCGAGCCCGCAGCGACACCTCACAGACGACCGGCGCGGGCGCCGGTGCGCCCGTCAACGGCTGCGCAGCGCGATCAGGGCGGCGCGCATGACGCGGTCGGTCGGCCCGGCGCGGGCCTCGATGAGGATGTCGGGATCGATGCCCCGGCCCTCGACGACGAGACCTCCGGGCAGCGTGAACCTGGCCACCGTCAGCTTGAGCGCGCCGCCGGCGGCGAGCGGCTCGATGGCCTGCACCGTGCCCTTGCCGTAGCTGGGCCGGCCGACCACGATCGCCCCGGCGTCGGCGCGCAGGGCACCGGTCACGACCTCGGCCGCGCTGGCCGTGCCGCGGTTGATCAGCACCGCCAGCCGCAGCTTCCCGACCGCCGTGTCGTCGGCGACGAACTCGCGGGCCGGCTCGTGCAGGCCGCGGGTGGTCACGACCAGGCCGCTGCGCGCGAACACGCGCACCACGGCCACCGCCTGCGACAAGAGGCCGCCCGGGTTCCCGCGCAGGTCGAGGATCACCGGCTCGTGGCGGCGGCTCGCGCGCAGGGCGATCGCCCGCACCTGCGCGCCGGCCGTGGCAGGGAAGCTGAGCAGGCGGATCACACACACCCGCATCGTGCGGAACCGCACCACCCGGCTCGACACGTACGGCAGCACGATCGGCTTGCGGACGAGCGTGAGCTGCATCGGCGCGTGCCCCGGGCGGAGGATCTGCAGGTGCACGGCCGAGCCGGCGCGGCCGCCGATCAGGTCGAGCGCGTGCCGGTAGGAGAGGCTCGCGAGCGACGTGCCGTCGATCGTTGTGATGACGTCGCCCGGCCGGATGCCGGCCTGGCGGGCGGGCAGGCCCGGGACAGACGCGGTCACGCGCAGTCCGCGGCGCTCACGCAGGAGCCCGAGCCCGACGGCGGGATAGGTGCCCGACTCGGCGGCGCGCAGCTGGCTGTAGGCACTCGGCGGCAGGTAGCGGGTGTACGGGTCGTCGAGCGTGCGGAGCATCTTCGCGACGGTGCGGGCGCGGTAGGCCGCGGGCGGCAGCGTGCGGTAGTAGTAGGACTCGAGGTCGGCCAGCACCTGCGAGCGCAGGGGCGCCGGATGCCGAGCCGGCGACGGCCCCGCCAGCGACTGCGAGCGGAGCTCGAACCCGACCGCGAACGCCGCGAAGAGCGCGGTGACGGCCGCGGCCAGCACAAGTAGACGGTGCCCGTTCACCAACGGGAGATTGTAACGCTTGCGACGGCCGCCGTCTGCGATCTGGCTGACGTCAGACGCGGAGGAAGCGGCGCAGGGTGAGGCCGGAGCCGAACGCGCCCAGCAGGAGGCCGAACGCGACCAGCATCCCGATCAAAAGCGGCACCCCCACCAGCCGGGCCGGATCCGTCAACCCGCGGTCATAGCCGTTGAGCGCGACATACACCACCGTCAAGAGACCCAGCGCGCCGACCGCCCCCAGGAGCCCCGTCAGCATCCCCTCCAGCATGAACGGGAAGCGCACGAACGCGTTCGTCGCGCCCACCAGCTTCATCACCTCGATCTCGCGCCGCCGCGAGAAGATCGAGAGCCGGATCGTGTTCTGGATCAGCACCACGGCCGCGACCCCCAGCAGCGCCATCAACCCGAACACGAAGTAGAGCACGTACTTCAGCGTGTTCAGCACGCGGTCGGTGATCTTCTTGCCGTAGGTGACACACCCCCCCGGGCTCTGGCAGTTGTGCACCGCCGAGATCTTCTGCGCCGCGGCCGCGGTCACGCTCGCCTGGTTCGCGTCCTTCAGCTTCACGTAGAACGCCGGCGGCAGCGGATTGGACGGCAGCGACTTGATCGCGGCCTGGGCCGACTTCGAGAGCATCTTCACGGCCTCGTCCGGCGACACGTACCGGTAGGACTTCACGTTCGGCAGCTTCGCCACCTGATCGGCGACGAGGCCGCGCTGGGCCACGTTCGTCGCCAGGTTACCCGGCAGATACAGCTTGACCGTGACCTCGTTGCGCACGCCGACGGCGTAGTGGTACACCCACCAGGCGGTGCTGACGAAGATCCCGAGCAGGAACGTCACGATCAGCACCGTCACGGTCGCCGCCATCGTCGTCGCGGCATTCGCACGGATCGAGGCCAGCGCCTCCCAGAAGAAGAACCGCCACTTCAACCCTCGTAGCCCCCGCGACGATCGTCGCGGACGACGCGCCCGTCTTCGAGCTGAATCACCCGCCTGCGCATCTTGTCGACCATCTCGCGGTCGTGGGTGGCCATGACGACGGTGGTGCCGGCGCGGTTGATCCGGTAGAGGAGCTGCATGATGCCGACCGACGTGTCCGGGTCGAGGTTGCCGGTGGGCTCGTCGGCGATCAGGAGTGGCGGGTGGTTGACGAACGCGCGCGCCACGGAGACGCGCTGCTGCTCGCCGCCCGAGAGCTCATGCGGGAAGCGGTCGCCCTTGTCGGCCAGGCCGACGAGGCCGATGATGTCCGGCACCTTCTTGCGGATCTCGGCCCGCGACTTGCCCTGCACCTGGAGGGCGTAGGCGACGTTCTGGTAGACGCTGCGGTTGGGCAGGAGCTTGAAGTCCTGGAAGACGCAGCCGATGTTGCGGCGCAGCGTCGGCACCCGCGAGCGCTTCAGCTTGGGCAGCGACCGCCCGCCGACGATCAGGTTGCCCGTGGTGACGTCGAGCTCCTTCAGGAGCAGCTTGATGAAGGTCGACTTGCCCGAGCCCGACGGGCCGACGAGGAACACGAACTCGCCCTTGTCGATCTGCACCGAGACGTCGCGCAGGCCGGTCACGCCGCCCTGGTACTCCTTGCTGACGCCGTCGAAGAGGATCATCGCCTGCGCCGCAGCGCGCGGCGCATCCGGCGGCGGCGGTGCGACCGCCGCCCGTAGCGGGGTGGCGCCGCGGCTCGAACGCCGGCGGTGGCACGTCGGAGACGGCCTGGCTGATCCTGATCTCGTTGCTCATGGGCGGCTTCGGATCGCCGCGACGGGCGATGAGTGCCAGTTCAGGGTACCGGTGCGGCCGGATGGGTGCAAACGCAACCACTCGCATTCCCAGTATCTGCCAACAGTATGCATGCAGACATGTCCGATCATGCCGACGACTTTGCGGTTGCCCGGCGCAGGAGCTCGGCCCGGATCAGCTCGTCCAGGTCGCCGTCGAGCACGCCCTGGGCGTTGCCGATCTTCAGGTTCGTGCGGTGGTCGTTCACCATCGTGTAGGGGTGCAGGACGTAGGAGCGGATCTGGCTGCCGAACGAGATGTCCTGGGCCTCGCCGCGCTCCTTCGCCATCGCCGCCTCGCGCTCCTCCCGCTCGCGCTCGAGCAGGCGCGACTTCAGGATCCGCATCGCCTGGGCCTTGTTCTGCAGCTGGGAGCGCTCGTTCTGGCACTGCACCACGATCCCCGTGGGCAGGTGCGTCAGGCGGACGGCCGAGTCGGTCTTGTTGACGTGCTGGCCGCCGGCGCCCTGGGAGCGGTAGGTGTCGATGCGCAGGTCCGTCTCGTCGATCTCGACGTCGACGTCGTCGTCGACGAGGGGCGACACCTCGACCTGGGCGAAGCTCGTGTGGCGGCGGTGGGCGGAGTCGAACGGCGAGAGCCGCACCAGCCGGTGGACGCCCTTCTCGGCCTGCATGATGCCGTAGGCGTTGTCGCCGACCAGGGTGAAGGTCGCGCTCTTGAGGCCCGCCTCCTCGCCGGGGGTCGCCTCGAGCAGCTCGGCCTTGAAGCCGCGCGACTCCGCCCAGCGCAGGTACATGCGCAGCAGCATCTCGGCCCAGTCCTGGCTGTCGGTGCCGCCGGCGCCCGCATGCACACCGACGACGGCCGGGCCGGTGTCGTACTCGCCGGTGAAGAGCGCCTCCTCCTGCAGGCGGCCGAGATCGCGCTCGAGCGACCGCAGCGACCGTTCGAGCTCGGTCTTCCACTCGGGGTCGTCCGCAGCCATCTCGACCATGCCTTCGAGCTCGCCGGCATCCGCCTGCAGGCGCTCGAACATCTCCAGGTTGCGCCCCGTGCGGGCGAGCTCCGAAGACACCCGCGCCGCCCGCCGCTGGTCGTCCCAGAAGCCGGGAAGGACGGTCTCGGCCTCGAGCTCGGCCTTACGCGCGCTCAGTGCATCCGGGTCAAAGGTAATCACGAACCCAGTGCAACTGGGCTCTGATCTCCTCGACCGCCTGGCGCAGCTCGTCCAGCGACCGCGGCTCCGGTGTGCCCCCGTTATGCGCCATGGCACTTCTTGTATTTCTTGCCCGAGCCGCACCAGCACGGGTCGTTGCGGCCGACATCGCGCTCCGGGTCGAGCTGGCGCTGCTCGACGACGGGCATCATGTCTTCCTCGGGAGCGTCGCCGTTGGGCAGGCCGGCCGCCGCCAGCGCCTCGAGGGTCGCGCCCGCGTCGTGCTCATAAGAGAGCTGCTCGTGCCGCATCGGCGAGTGGTCGTACTGGGCCTCGTCCTCGACCGCGACCTCGACGTGCATGAGCGCTCGGACCGTCTCCTGCTTCACGAGGAAGTCCATCTCGTTGAACATCGCGGCGCCCTCGGCGCGGTACTCGACCAGCGGATCCTTCTGGGCGTACCCGCGCAGGCCGATGCCCTGGCGCATGTAGTCCATGTTGTCCAGGTGCTCGCGCCAGCGCACGTCCAGCACCTGCAGCACCACCCACCGCTCGAGGTTGCGCGTGAGCTCCTCGCCCCACTCCTGCTCGCGGGCCTCGTACGCCGAGATGGCGTCGTCGAAGATGCGGTCGAGCAGCTCCTCGCGGGTGATGCTGTGGCGATCGAACTGGTCGAGGCGCAAGCGGATCGGGTAGACGGACTGCAGGGCGACCCACATCCCCTCCCAGTCCCAGTCGTCGGCGAAGCCGACACCGCCGGTGTGGGAGTCGACCGCGGCCTCGATCACGTCCTCGAACCAGCCGGCCACCATCTCGTGGAGGTCCTCGCCCTCGAGGATCTCGCGGCGGGTGGAGTACACCTGCTCGCGCTGCTCGTTCAGCACGTCGTCGTACTTGACGACGTTCTTGCGGTTGACGAAGTGGAACTCCTCGACCTTCTTCTGCGCGCCCTCGATGCGGCTCGTCAGCATCTTGGCCTCGATCGGCTCGCCGTCGGGCGGCCCGAAGCGCGAGTCGAGGATCTTGTAGATGCGCTCGCCGGCGAACAGGCGGATGACCTCGTCCTGCGCAGAGAGGAAGAAGCGCGACTCGCCCGGATCGCCCTGGCGGCCGGAGCGGCCGCGCAGCTGGTTGTCGATCCGGCGCGACTCGTGCCGCTCGGTGCCGAGCACGTACAGGCCGCCGAGGTCGGCCACGCCCTCGCCGAGCTTGATGTCGACGCCGCGGCCGGCCATGTTCGTCGCGATCGTGACGGCCCCGGGCTGCCCCGCAGCCTCGATGATCAGCGCCTCGCGCTCGTGGTTCTTGGCGTTCAGCACCTCGTGCGGTACGCCGCGGCGGCCGAGCAGGGTGGACAGGTGCTCTGACACCTCGACCGAGATGGTGCCCACGAGCACCGGCTGGCCCATCCCGTGCCGCTCGACGATGTCCTCGACGACCGCCGCGAACTTCTCGTCCTTCGTGCGGTAGATCTGATCGTTGCGGTCGTTGCGCACCATCGGCCGGTGGGTGGGGATCGGCACCACCTCGAGCGCGTAGATGTCGTGGAACTCGTTGGCCTCGGTCAGGGCCGTGCCGGTCATGCCCGAGAGCTTGGTGTACATGCGGAAGTAGTTCTGGATCGTGACCGTGGCGACGGTCACGTTCTCTTCCTGGATCTTCACGTTCTCCTTGGCCTCGACGGCCTGGTGCAGGCCCTCCGACCAGCGCCTGCCCTCCATGATGCGGCCCGTGAACTCGTCGACGATCTTGACCTCGCCGTCGACGATCACGTACTCGTCGTCGAGCCGGTAGAGCTCCTTCGCCTTGATCGCCTGGATCAGGTGGTTCACGAGCTGGCCGTTCTCGGGCGCGTACAGGTTCTCGACCTTGAGCGCCCGCTCGACCTTGGTGACGCCCTCCTCGGTCGGGGAGGCGGTCTGGAACTTCTCGTCGACCTCGTAGTCGTCGCCGAGGCGCAGGTCGCGCACGACGCGGGCGAACGAGTAGTAGGTCTCGGCGGCCTGCTCCGGCTGGCCCGAGATGATGAGCGGCGTCCGCGCCTCGTCGATCAGGATCGAGTCGACCTCGTCCACGATCGCGAAGTGGTGCCCGCGCTGGACGGTCTGGGAGAGCTCGGCGGCCATGTTGTCGCGCAGGTAGTCGAAGCCGAACTCGGAGTTCGTGCCGTAGGTGATGTCGCAGGCGTAGGCGGCGCGACGGTTGGTCTGCTCCCAGTCGTCCGGCATGTTCGACTGGATCACGCCGACGGTCACGCCCAGGGCCTCGTACACGGGCCGCATCCAGTCGGCGTCGCGCTTGGCGAGATAGTCGTTCACGGTCACGAGGTGGACGTTGACCCCGCTGAGCGCGTTCAGGTACAGCGGCAGCGTCGCCACGAGCGTCTTGCCCTCGCCGGTCTTCATCTCGGCGATGCGGCCCTCGTGCAGCACCATGCCACCGATCAGCTGGACGTCGAAGTGGCGCATGCCGACGGTGCGCCGGGCCGCCTCGCGGACGCATGCGAACGCCTCGGGCAGCAGGTCGTCGAGCTCCTCGCCCGCGTCGAACCGCGCGCGGAACTCGTCGGCCTTCGCGCGCAGCTCGTCGTCGGAGAGGCGCTCGATCTCGGGCTCGAGCGCGTTGATCTCGCGCACACGCTCCTGCATGCGCTTCAGCGTCCGGCCCTCGCCGGCGCGGAGGATTTTCTGGAAGACGCTCATCTCCTCCGGATGGTATCGAACGGCGGGCCGTGCCCCCGGGGTAGCCACCTGCGTTGCGAGTGCCAGCGCCGGATCGTGCGCGCGCTCGGCAGGCGCCCGGGGCAGCCCGCGATCGGCGAGCGCAGGTCGCGGGTCACGAGGTGCGGCGCCGCCCCCGCCGCGAAGCGCCGCTCGGCCTCGGCGCGCAGATCGGGCCAGCTGTAGCTCCCGGGCCGCGGTCGCTGCGCGGCGGCCGTGCACGCCGCCAGATGCGCCGAGAGGGCGTGCTGCCGGGCCGCCGTCAGGCAGCCGTGCGCCTGCCACAGGCGCTGCAGCGTCAGCACCAGATCACGCCCGCTCCGCCGCGTCTGGAACTCCGGCGACGCGTGGGCCGCGCACAGCCACACTGACACGCCGTAGCCGTAGCGCACCACGCTCGTCCGACCCCGCGTCCGCTCCACGCAGATCGCGCACACCGCCTGCTTGTTCGGCACACCGCGAGCCTTGTAGAGCGTGGGTACGGGCGTCATGGGACGATTGTGCCGGGCAGCGTGTGCCCTGTGGGTGACGGGGTGTTACGAGGGTGTGGCGGGGTGGGCAAGTGGCCGTGTGGGTGACGGCCAAGTGGCCACCTCGTTCCACGGGCAAGTGGCCGTCGAGCCGACGGCCAAGTGGCCACCTCGACCCGTCAGGTTCGTCTCCGAGACCGGACGGCGCTCCTTCGCAGAGCCGGACGGCCGGCCTCGGCGGGCGCGGAGCGCCCGCGCCGGATTGGAAGGCGCGCCTCGCAGGCGACGTGGCCACCCACAGGACGGCCAAGTGGCCAGCCCACGAACTCCAACGCTCGCTTCAGCCGCCACCGTGCGCGCGGATCCACGCCCGTGACACGCCAACGTCGGCTGAGATGCCGCGCAGGACGGCGAGCGCCGAGCGCTTCGTCGCCCGGTTGGCGGCGTCGCCGAGCGAGACGAACACGACGACGCGATGGCCGCGGGTGGTGAAGGCGATGCGGTAGGCGGAGCCGATGCCCTCGTAGCTCGGAGCGACGTGCGCCAGCCGCAGCGGCCGGCTCGGCGTGGGGCCTCGGAGGGCGGAGATCCGCCCGGGCGGGATGTCGAACACCGAGAGCAGCACCCCGTCGGCCGGCGTCTCGCGCAGAGCGAGCGCAGGCGCGTGGATCGGGGTCGAGGAGATGAGCGCGTCCTGCCCGCCGACGACCTGTCCGTACCAGGCGGCCGGATAGCGGATGCGCAGGCCGGAGTCGGTGACGAGCCCCACCCGGGCGTGCGCGGCACCGAGCACCGTGAACCACCGCGGCCGCAGGCTCGCCGTGCTGCGGGCGCCCCTTTCGAGCACCACGATCCGGTACCTGCCCCGAACGGATCCGGCCGGCACGGTGAAGGAGGCGCTGTAGTGGCAGCCGTCGGCGACGCCCTCGGCGGCGACCTGGAAGACCGGGCTGCCGGGACGGCTGGGCCTCGGCGGCTGACGCAGCGCCGACCACCATCGCGCGGCGGCAAGGTTCCACCACACCCTGATCCCGGTCGTGGGCGGCACCGGCTCGCCTCCCTCGCCGCCGCCGTGGGGCAGGATCCCGGAGACGGTCACGCGGCGGCCGGGCCGCCCGGATCGCGGGCTCAGGTGCGGGCCGCTGCCCCAGAGCGGCGGCGGGCAGCGCGAGCCGGCCACCACCTGCGTGCCCAGGGTCGCGGCGGACGCGGCGGGGCCGGCGGAATGCCCACCTCCGCCACAGCCGGTGGCGATGATCAGTCCGGCCGCACCGATACACCAAACGCTCGTCCACCGACAGCGCACACACCCGATACGGCGCCGCCCGCGATCTGCGTCCGCCGGCCCGGCGGCGCCGCTCTCAGAGCAGGCCGCACGCTGCAGCGGTGTTCGGCCACGGGGTGTAGCCGACGCTGCGATAGGCGCGCATGCCCACCATCAGCTGATCGTGGGCCGACCAGCCGTTGGCGTCGGTGCCGCCGTAGGCCGCCAGCACGTCGTCGCCGTAGGCCTGCTCGAAGGAGCGGTCCATCTGCAGACCGCCGTAGTAGGTGGGCGACGAGTCCGACACCGCGTTCCAGGGCCCCTCGTACTGGTGGATGCAGCGCAGGCCGTCGAGCACGGGCTGGCGGCGTGCCAGCGCGGCCCGGTAATACGTCAGGCGGTGCTGCCAGCGGATCAGGATCGGAACGAGCTCTGGGATGGTGGTCGCGGTGCGCTCGGCGTGGCCGTGGCGGGGCTCCGGCAGGGCGGCGACGTGGGCCGTCCACAGAGCGAGGTGGCGGGTCGTGCGGATCTGATGCCGGAGCACGCGCACCGCAGATGACGCCTCGTCGCCGGAGCGGTGGCTCGAAGGTGTCGTCGAGGCGATTGCGGTGGCGGTTCCGGCGGCGAGCGAGATCAGGCAGATGATTGCGATGGTGGCGTATTTCATGTTCGGTCAGCTCCTCTGCGTCGGGCACGCTCGAACTGCGGCCCAATTGGAAGTGGCTGGCTACCTCGGCAGCCCCGCGAGGGCTACGAGCCCGAATCTGCGCAAATACGCCGAGCCGGGGCGAGCGCCTCACACCCCTGGGGAGGTGTTGAGGACGCCTCACCCCTCCGCGATGGGGATACCGCGGCTACCGGCCCCCGTTGCCCCCGCCGAGGCGGATCATCTTGGTCATCGCCGGCACCAGTCCCCGGCGCCGGTAGAGCTCCTCCGCCGCGGTGTTCCCCACCAGCACGGCAACGATCATGTCGTGGATCCCGAGGGTGGCCAGATCCGCATCGGCCGCGTCGAGCAGGAGCGTGCCCACGCCGCGGCCGCGCTCGCCGGCGAGCACCGCGAACGACTCGAGCTCGGCGATCCGCTCGCCGGTCGGCCAGGTGTCGTCGGCGCCCTCATGTACGTGCACCAGGGCGTAGCCGACCGCGACGCCGTCGCGGCGGGCGACGAGCACGAACGCGTCCGGGGTCGCGAGCAACTTCTCGTACAGCGCCCGTCGCCGCGGCCAGGTCTCGGCGCGGTCGATCGTGGGCAGCCCGGCCGAGCCGATCGCGCGGTGATGGTCGAAGAGCGCGAGCCACAACGGCTCGATCTCGGCGAGCCGGCCGACCCCACCGCGCTCGAGCACCACGCCGAGCGCGGCCGCCCGGCGCTCGAGCTCGCTCAGGCCTCGCCGTCCAGGGTCGGCTCGATCAGGCCGTAGTTGCCGTCCCGCCGCTTGTAGATGACGTTCACGTCGGCCGAGTCCGCGTTCACGAACACGAAGAAGTCGTGCCCGATCAGCTCGAGCTGAAGCATGGCCTCCTCGGGAGGCATCGGCTTCATATTGAACTGCTTCGACTTGACGATCACCGCGTCCTCCTCATCGGGGAGCGCAGCCGTCTCGGCGGACGGCGGCGCGACGTGGGTGGCGATGTGCTGGGCGCCCTTGCGGCTGCGCTTGTTGCGATACCGCTTGACCTGGCGCTCGAGCTTGTCGGCGACGAGGTCGATCGAGGCGTACATGTCGGTCGACGACTCGCGCGCGCGCAGCACGGGCCCCTTCGTCCACACGGTCGCCTCGGCGACCTGCTTCTCGTTGATCGACGGGTTGTGCTCGATGGCCAGCTCGAGCTCACACCGGCTCTCGTCGGACAGATGCCGCGCAAGCTTGCCCAGCTTGCGCTCCGAATATGCGAACAGCGCATCCGTGACGTCCACATTCCGGCCCTTGACCTGCAACTTCATCGCGGCTCCTTTGGACGGAGGAGTGCTGGAAACATACCCGCTCTGCCGACTCGCCCACAGAGCGCCCTGCGGAACTGGCTAGATCCGCACCACCCGGGCCAGGCTGACGGCGGCCACCGCCCCCGCGCCGGCGCCACGGAGCACCGTGCCGCAGGCCGAGAGCGTAGCGCCCGTCGTGAAGACGTCGTCGACGATCGTGATCCGCTCGCCGGCGAGGGCGCAGAGCGGCCGGAATGCGCCGCGCACGTTGCGGCGCCGGGCGACGTGGTCGAGCCCGCGCTGGGGGCGGCGCACCGGTGCTGCCCGAAGCAGCGCCCGCGCCGGCACCCCCCACCGCCGCGCCAGGTGCAGGGCCAGCATCTGCGGCGGGTGGTAGCCGCGCTTGATCGTGCGCCAGCGGTCGGCCGGCACCCACGTGAGCAGATCGCACTCGGGCCGGGGGACAATGGTGGCGATGATCCCCGCAGCGGGCTCCGACAGCGCCCGCAGGCCGGCGTCCTTGTACCGCACCACCAGGTCGCGGCCGCGGCCCTCGAAGGCGAGCGCGGCGACGGCCGTGTCGAACCCGAGGCGGCGCCCGCGGCACTCGCGGCAGTCGGCGACCGGCGCGGCGGTCGGCTTGCCACACCGCGCGCACTCGGGGCCGCCGAGCACAGGCAGGGCCGCCAGGCACGCGGCGCAGACCGGGTCGGCACCGCGCCCGCACAGCGCGCAGCGGGCCGGGATGAGCAGATCGAGGAGCACAGGCACCGCAGCGACGCTACGCCCACAGCCGTCACACGTGGGCGCGCGCACGTGCCGAGACCGTCACGAAAGCACGAACGGCGCGTCCACGATCGTCCCCGGCGGCACCCGCCGCGCGAGCGCCTCCGGGTCGGCCGCGACCAGCGGGCTCACCTCGATCGGCACCGCCGCCGAGCCGTCGGGACGGCGCGAGACGACCGCCCCGGCCCGCTCGAGCAGGTCGGCGCCGGTGTCGCTCAGGCGCTGCCGCACCGTCTCGGGCGAGGCATCCCCGGCCGCGTTCTTGAGGGGCTCGAACTCGGCCGCCCGGTCGGTCTCGAGCACCAGCGAGCGCCGCGCCAGCGGCAGCGTGTCGAAGATGAACTGCTCGAACTTGACGGCGTTTGCGAGCACCGGCTCGACCCGCCGGCCGTGCTCATCGACGTACGCCACCGGCTTCACCGCCCGGTGATAGGGCAGCTCGGCCGAGGCCGCCACCCCGGCGATGAACTCGAGCGCGAACACGTGCAGGGCGATGCTGCCGGCGGCGAAGGCCAGCTCGCCGTCGGGGCGGCGCAGCGCCGCCAGCTGGTCGGGCAGGTCGGAGTACTCGATCATGAGCTGGCGGCCGGCCCGCTCGGCGACCACGCCCACCTTCTCGCCCGGATCGCGCTTGCGCACCACCTTCGAGGACACGTCGGCTTCCGCCAGCCGGTGGGTGCCGACGAACCCGGGGTCGCCGATCGCGATCATGGGGTTGTCGACCTGCAGGTAGAACACGGTGTCCACCCCGCGCTCGCGCATCTCGTCGAGGCAGCCCGCGCCTCGGAGCGCGCGCAGGGTGCCGCCGTGGCCGTCCGGGCTCAGGGCCACCCGGTCGCGGTCGGACAGCAGCACGGCGCCGGTGGTGCGGTCGACCGCGGGCATCGTCCCCTGCCGGAAGAGCCGCAGGTGTTCGAGCCCGAACCACCCGTGCCCGGCCAGGAAGCGCTCGGTCGGCTCGTGGTTCTCGTCGCTCGTCATCACGTACAGCGGCGGCGTGCGGCCGTAGCGGCGGCCGAGCGCCGCCACCTTCTCGCAATGGATCTGGAAGAGCGAGCGGTCGGTGACCGGCCCGATGGGATAGCAGCCCTTGGGGCCGTCGAACCCGAGCCGCGTGCCTTGGCCGCCGGCCACGATCACGACCGCGACCTGCCCCGAGCGCAGCGCCGCCTCGCCCGCCGCGACGCTCTGGGCCGTGGGCGCCGGGGCGAGCTGAGCCGGCTCGACACCCTCGACGTCGATCGGCACGTCCCCCGCGCGCACGAGCGTCTCGACCAGCCGGTCGAGCATGTCGAGATCGAGCGAGCGGATGTCGCGCTCCAGGTGCGCCCGGCCGGCATCTCCCAGCTCGGCCCAGAACCGCAGCAGATGCTCCTGGCCGTGTGCCGCCAGGGTCGCCCGAAGCGCGCCGAACCGGTCTTCCCCCATCCGCCTACCCTACCCTCGCCGCCGCCCACGCCGGCCCGGCGAACGGCCGCTTCGCGGTAGGCGGAATGCCCATCGGGGGGTGGCGCAGGGGCGACCGCGCCCCCACCATGGGGAGACGGCTCCCGCCGGGTCGCAACGGATCTGCGGCCCACTTCTCAAGGATGAGAGTGATGATCTTCCTCGTGGTCTGGAGCGCGCTCCTGCTCGCGGTGCTCGCGCTCTGGGACAGACGCTCGGTCGACCCTGCCCATCCCGGCTTCGACCGCATGCGCGCGGACCTCGAGAAGGCGAAGGCCAAGAAGCGCGACTAGAACCGGTAGGGCGGCCGGCGCACGCCGTGCTCGGTGATGATTGCGCTGATGTTCGCCGCCGGGGTGACGTCGAACGCCGGGTTGTAGACCCCGAACCCCTCCGGCACGGACGGCCCCAGCTCGTCCGGGCGGCGGTGCTCGATCGGGATGTCCTCGCCGGTCGCGATCGCCCGGTCGATCGTCGACGTCGGGGCGGCGACGTAGAACGGCAGCTTGTGCGCCCGCGCGAGCAGGCTGAGGCCGTACGTGCCGATCTTGTTGGCGGCGTCGCCGTTTCGGGCGATGCGGTCGGCCCCGGTGATAACCGCGTCGACCTTGCCCTGGGCCATCAGCCAGCCGGCGGCCGAGTCGGTGATCAGCGTGGCCGAGATGCCTTCCTCGCGCAGCTCCCAGGCGGTCAGGCGCGCCCCCTGCAGCAGCGGGCGCGTCTCGTCGACCCACACATGCAGGGTGGGATCGCGCCGGTACGCCGACCGGATCACGCCGAGCGCCGTGCCGTAGCCGGCAGTCGCCAGCGCGCCGGCGTTGCAGTGGGTCAGCACCTGGGCGCCCGCCCGCAGGAGCTCCGCGCCGTGTCCGCCGATGCGGCGGCAGCGCTCGACCTCGTCCGCATGCAGCGATCCGGCCTGCCCGCGCAGCGCGGCCCGCATGGCGCCGGCGTCGGAGTGCGGCGCCGCTGCGCAGTCCCGCATCCGCTCCATCGCCCAGGGCAGGTTGACGGCGGTGGGCCTGGTCGCGGCCAGCCCGGAGCACGCGCGGGCCACGTCGTCGCGCAGGGCATCGACGCTCTCGGCGCCGCTGCGCGCGGCCGCCAGGGCGACGCCGTAGGCGGCGGCGATCCCGATCGCGGGCGCGCCGCGCACCACCATCGACCGGATCGCGGCGGCCACCTCCTGCCAGGTGTGCAAGCGCACCTCGACCGCCTCGCCCGGAAGCCGGGTCTGGTCGAGCAGGACGACCGCATCGTCCTCGAAGCGGGCGATCCGGTGCGGGTCGAGCGCGGAGCTGCGAGGTGGTGCGATCACCGGGGGCCCACTATATCGCCGGCGTGGCCCGCGCCGGCCCGCGCCGGCGGGCGACGAGCGCCGCGAGGCCGATCAGCCCGAGGCCGAACACGATCACCGCGAGCGCCCAGCTGGCGCTTGATCCCACGACCACCGCCAGCGTGGCCAGCCACACATCGACCCGAGCGCGCCGACCCACATCAGGCTGCCCATGTCGCAGCGCGCGGCGGCCACGAGCGCTGCCGCCACGACGAGGGTGAGCAGCACCTGCCACGGCCCCAGGCCGGCGAAGCTCACGTGCACCATCCCGGCCACGGCGGCCACGATTCCCAGAAGCGCCGCCGACCGCCGGGCCGCCTCGGCGCCGGCCCGCGAGCGCCGCAGGAGCACGCCGCCGACGACCACCGCGGCCACTGCCTGCAGCCCGAGCAGCCAGGGAGCGGTCGAGCTGCTGAGGATGCCGCCGGCATCGCCGCAGAAGGCCGTGAACGCGACCAGCGAGGCGGAGAGGCCCCAGCCGGTCAGGCGGACGATCCGAAGCGCCGCGTGCAGCCCGAGCACGATCCCGGTCGCGGCGAGGCTGGCCACAATGCCGAAGCCCGTGCCCGCTCCGGTCGCGAATGCCGAGGTGACGGATGCGAGGCCGAACGCGACGTAGCCGACCATGCCGGCCAGCTCGACCTCCCAGTCCGGACGCCCGGCCCGGTGCAGGGCGATCGCCCCGCCGAGCGCCGCGGCCGGGAACAGGAAGGGCGTCGTGGCCTGCACCGAGACCGGATAGGACGAGAAGCCGATCCCGTACAGCAGCACGGCGCCGGCCAGGCAGACGAGGGCGCCGGCGGCCCGCAGCAGCGACGGCACGTCGGGGCGCCCGCTCGCGGCCCTGTGCCGCCGCAGGAGGGCCTCCACCCTGGCGGGCTCGATCTCGCCGCGCTCGAGCGCGTCTGCGAGCCGCGCGACGAGATCGTTATATACCATAGACGCTATATAGCATTGAAACGCTAGGAGCGCAATGCGCGCTTGAGCGCGCCGATGCTGAGCACCGGCGTCGGGTCGATCCCGCGCCGCAGCGCGGCCCCGTAGCTCGCCCAGTCGCCCTGCGCAACGAGCGAGAAAGCCCGCGCCGCCGGCGTGTCGCCGTGGCCCTCAACGATCTCGACCAGGGCCGCGTCGGGCGCGATCAGCTCGGCGGTCGCCGCGATGCTGCGGCGGACGGCCTCGTCCTGGCCGGGATCCGACAGGAGGACGGCCGCGAACGTCCCCGGCGCTGCCCCCTCCCAGCCGACGATCTCGTTGTGCGCGAGCTCGGGCAGCGCGTGGCTGAAGGCGTGCATCTTGGCGTTCTCGTTCATCTGCGTCTTCCACCGGTAGGCGACCGCTCCGATCGGTCCGGCGCCGTAGATCAGCGGGATGGTGGTCGCCAGCCGCTCGCCCAGCTCGCGGGCCGCGCCGCCGTCGACGGCTCCAACGCCCTCGGCGGCCGCCGAGGCGATCCCCGCCGAGGAGAGGCCGCAGGCGCCGAACGCACCGGCCATCGCGCCGAACAGGTATCCCAGAGCGGCCCGCGGCTGGCCCGTGGCGACCACGCCGGGCACGTGCGCGTAGGCGACCCCCCACTCCTGCGCCAGGCTGGCCAGCGTCCCGCCGGCGGCGACGATCAGGATGTCGGCACCCTGGCGGTGCGCCTGACGGGCGCAGGCGAGCGTCTCCTCGGTCTCGCCCGAGTAGCTCACGCACATCACGAGCGTGCCCGGACCGGCCCAGTGCGGGATGCGGAAGCCGCGGACGCGCGTGATCGGCACCGGGCACTCGCCCGCAACCAGCGCTCGCAGCAGCTCGCCGCCCATCGCCGAGCCGCCCATGGCGGCGATCACGACGGCGCCCGGCAGCGCGACGTCGACGCCGACGGCGGCGCCGACACGCTCTCCCTGCCGCAACTGCTCCGCCATCCCGGCGATCGCATCCGCCATCCCGGACGGGTCGGCGGCCGCTACCAAACGGGTTCTCCAGTTGTTCCCACCACTTGATTGTCCACCGTCCTGCCCTCCGCCACAACTGCGCCGGCCAGGAGCACCGATGCGGACACGTGCGCGCCGGCCTCGACACGGCAGCCCGGGCCCACCACAGAGCCGGTCACACGGGCGCTCGGATCGATGTGCGCGCTCGGGTCGATCAGGCCTCCGGGAGGCATCGACTCGAGGTTCGCGCCGAGATAGCTCGCGGGCGTGCCGATGTCGCGCCAGTATCCCGCGGAGCTCTGCGCGTAGAGGCCGGCGCCGACGAGCCGGGGGAAGACGTCGTACTCGACCGACACCTGCCGCCCGGGCGGGATCAGCTCGAGCACGCCGGGCTCGACGACGTAGGTGCCGGCGTTGATCGTCGTCGAGTCGACCGTGCCCGGGGCGGGCTTCTCGACGAACGCCTCGACCGCGCCGTCGGCCGCCGTGACGACGACGCCGTAGCGGCTGGGGTCCGCGACGGGGTGCAGGGCGAGGGTCATGCGGGCGCCGCGCTTTTGATGGAAGCCCACGAGCGCGGTCAGATCGAGGTCGGTGAGCACGTCGCCGTTTGCGACCACGAACGTCTCGCGCAGGCCGCGGGCGGCGTGGCCGATCGCGCCGCCCGTTCCCAGCGGCTCCGGCTCGACAACGTATTCGAGCTCGTCACCGAAGTGGGCCCGGATCGCGTCGGGGCGGTAGCCGCAGGCAAGGCGGATGCGATCGACGCCGTGCCGGCGCAGGTGCTCGATCTGGTGCTCGAGGAACGGCCGGTTGGCGATCGGCAGCATCGGCTTCGGGGTGTCGTAGGTGAGCGGGCGCAGGCGCGTGCCCTCGCCCCCCACGAGGATGACCGCGATCACCGAGCGGCGACGTCCGCGTCGCCCGCGGAGCGCAGGAGATCGGCGGGGTCTGACGGCCGCCCCACCGACTCGTATGCGAACCCGGCCGCGCGCGCCTGCGCAGGGTCGAGCAGGTTGCGGCCGTCGACGACGAGCGGCGTGCGCATCACCTCGCGCACGGCGGCCGAGCACACCTGCCGGAACTCGCCCCACTCCGTCACGATCACGACCGCATCGGCGCCGGTGACGGCCTCGATCATCGAGTCGGCCAGCTCGACGTCCTCGCCCAGCATCGCGGCGGCGTTCTCCATCGCCACCGGGTCGTAGCCGATCACGGTCGCTCCCTCGGCCCGCAGCCGCGCCGCCAGCACGAGGCTCGAGGCCTCGCGCATGTCGTCGGTGTCGGCCTTGAACGCCAGGCCGAGCAGGGCGACGCGGGTCCCGCGCAGCGAGCCGAGGTGGCGCTCGAGCTTGCCGACGACGCGCCGCTTCTGCAGGTCGTTCACCTCGATCACGGACGTCAGGAGCTGGAAGTGGTACCCGGAGTTGCCGGCCAGCTGCTTCAGCGCCTTCACGTCCTTCGGGAAGCAGCTGCCGCCGTAGCCGATCCCCGGGCGCAGGAAGTGCGTGCCGATGCGGACGTCGAGGCCCATGCCCTGCGCGACGACGGCCACATCGGCGCCGACCTCCTCGCACACGTTTGCGATCTCGTTGATGAACGAGATCTTGGTGGCGAGAAAGGCATTTGAGGCGTACTTGATCATCTCGGCGCTGGCCACGTCCGTCGTGATCACCGGCGCGCGCACATCCTTGTAGAGGCTCGCGACGGCGCTCGCGTCGGCCGCGTCGAATGCACCGATGACGATCCGGTCGGGCTCCATGAAGTCGGCCACGGCCCGGCCCTCGCGCAGGAACTCGGGGTTGGCCGCGTAGCCGACGTGCCCCAGGCCGCGCGCATTCATGTCCTCGCGCACCTTCTCGCCGGTGCCGACGGGGACGGTGCTCTTCATCACGAGCACGAAGCGCTCGCCGGCCGCGGGGAGGGCGTTGATGACGGCGCGCACGCGCGAGAGGTCGGCGTCGCCCGAGTGGGTGGCGGGGGTGTCGACGCACACGAAGATGATCCGGCAGCGGCGCAGCACGTCGTCCAGGTCGAGCGTGAAGGTGAGCCGGGAGCGGTTGCGCGCGAGCAGCCGGTCGACGCCCGGCTCGTAGATCGGCACCCGCCCCGCCCGCAGCCCCGCGATCCGCTCCTCGTTGACGTCGAGGCAGACGACCTCGTAGCCGAGATCGGCGAAGCAGACGGCGGTGACGAGGCCGACGTAGCCGACCCCGATCACCCCGACCGGCTGGCGGTGCCCGTTGGGGCTCATCCGGCCGGCTCGAGCGACTTTGCGATCGCGATCATGTCGGCGTTTGAGAGATCGTCGAGGAGCGTGTTCTGCACCCAGTAGGCGGTGCCGTGC
The DNA here is from genome assembly GCA_963813245.1 of uncultured Actinomycetes bacterium. Taxonomy (GTDB): domain Bacteria; phylum Actinomycetota; class Thermoleophilia; order Gaiellales; family JAICJC01; genus JAICJC01. The sequence goes on along the minus strand of CAWEYE010000006.1, from coordinate 18,762 downwards.
TCGATGAACGCGATCATGTGGATCTTCGCGCCGTTGAAGTAGAACTTGTAGGTGCGCGCGCCGATCGTGCGCTGGGCGCTCGGGTTGGCCAGGATCGGCGCGTCGACGAAGCGCGTCTCCTCGATCCCCCAGTTCGCGCCCGGCGTGCTCGGGATCTGGAAGTAGGCGTAGAGGGAGCTGAAATGGCGGCCCTCCGCGGGGATGTGGTAGGCCCGGATCGGGTCGAGCGAGGGCACACCGGAGCGCTCCTGCGTGACCGTCGGATAGAGCACCGGGAAGCTCACATGGTGGGTGACCGTGCGGAACTCGGTCAGGTAGGCCTGGCTGTCCGGGGTGATGTCGGTGGGGAAGGCCGACGTGTGCGACGAGCGCGGCGGGGCGACGGCGAGCTTGCCCCCGAAGTCGCTGCCGATCACGACGACGACGTCCTCGGCCGAGGCGACCTGTGCCGGCATCGGCGCCGTGGGGGCGCCCCCGCCGACGATGTGGGCAACGTCGGCCGCCGCCCGTGCGTGGCCGGCCGCGTAGTACACCCACGTCTGCGCGTAGGACTGGGTCGGAGCGTTGCCGGACGAGGTCGTGTAGCCGAACTTCGACAGCTGCTCGGCGGCGGTGGCCGCCTCGCCCGTCTTCAGCGTGCCGTTCAGCACCGAGAGCGACACCGTGGTGGGGTCGACGGCGGGCCTCCACTTGTGATGCTTGGCCTTGTGGTGCGTCGGCGCGGACGGAAGCTGGTTCGTCGGCGACTGGACGTTCTGGGGATGGGTGAACGCGAACACGGCCGCCTTCATGGCGGCGGGAGTGGCCTCGACCACCGACGCCGCTCCGATCATGCCCGTCCCGGCCTGCAGCTTGGACGAGATCAGGTGGCCCCGGCTCGAGTAGGCCAGCGTCGCGTACGTGAGCATCGTCTGCAGGCCGATCCCGCCCGATGCGCCGGCGATGTCGACGTTGGACGAGATCGTGTGGATGATCGACCGGATCGTGCCGAGGTCGGTCAGGCTGATGCCGTGGAAGCGGGCGGACACCTTCTGCTCGAAGGCGTGCAGGAAGGTCTGCTGCCGGGCCGTGCGGTAGAAGTCCGAGTCGGTGTGGCGGAAGCGCGAGAAGGCGAGCGCGTTCGTGCCGTTCAGGAGCTGGTAGCCGGGCAGAATGTTGATCGCCGACCAGCGCTCGCTGACCGGCAGCAGGTTGTTGTCGGCCTCGGTGTGGACGTAGGCCTGGTCGACCGGGACGTACACGCCGCCGAGATCGTTCACGAGGCTCGTGAAGCTGTGGAAGTTCACGCCGATCAGGTAGTTCACGTGCAGCCCGGTGACCTGCTTCACCGTCTCCAGCGCGAGCTTCGGGCCGCCATCGGAGTACGCGGCGTTGATCTTGTCCTGGCCGAAGCCGGGGATCGTGACCCACAGGTCGCGCGGCAGCGAGAGCATGGAGATCAGGTGCGTGCGCGGGTCGATCCGCACCAGCATCAGCGTGTCGGAACGGGCCGGCGCAGAGCCGTCGGTGTAGCGGTGGTCGGAGCCGATCACGAGCGCGATCGCGGGCGCGTTCGCCACCGGCAGCGTCGGATCGATCTGGTTCTCGGCCTGGCGGAAGTCCTTCGGCGGCGTCGTCAGGCGGGAGTAGTCGCCGTAGAACATGTAGAAGCCGGCGGCGGCGACCGCGATCACCACGAGCAGGATCGTGCCGGTCGTCCAGAGCGCCACCCGCACCCAGCGACGGCGGCGGCTGCGGCGCGCCTTGCGCGGCGGCGAGCCACCGGCATAAACGGTCATTCTGGGTCGGGGCGGCCCGGGCGGCCTGCTTCCGCCGCCCCCGTCACTCGGCGTGGTTGGCGGAGTCTGGGTTGCCATGGGGCTTGAAGACGCAAGGGCCCGCGGCGGGCAGGCCCGGGTGAGTATAGACCGAGGGTTCGACCTCACCCGCCGGAGTCCTTACCCCGATCCGGCCTCCGCGAACACGCGGGCGAAGCCGACCAGGATCTGCCGGTAGGTGGCGAGCGAGGCGATCTCGAGGTGCTCGTCGGGCCCGTGGTGGCCGGCGCCGGCGGGGCCGAACTCGACGCAGGGGATCCCGCGCTTCAGGAACAGCACGGCGTCCGATGCGCCGTGGCGGCCGACCCCGAGGGCCCTGCCGTCGCGGTGCTTGCGCACGACGTGGCGCAGCAGCTTCACGTGGTCGTTGTGGGGATTGAGCTGCGCGGCGGGCACCTGGTAGAGCAGGGTCGCCCCGGCGTCGAGCGTGCGCACCTGGCGCATCACCTCGTCCGGGTCCTGGCTGGGCAGGTGGCGGATGTCGACGTCCATGCGGCATTGGTCGGGGACGGCGTTCACCGCCTGCCCGCCTGCGATCCGGCCAAGGCTCACGGATGGGCCCTCGAAGAGCTCCGAGCGCTCCGACGCGAACGGCAGCCCGCCGATGCGGCGGTAGAGATCGATGGCCTTGAGCACGGCGTTCTCGCCCAGCCACGGCGTCGATCCGTGGGCGGCCCGGCCGCGCACCTCGAAGCGCACGACGAGCGCGCCCTTCGCCTGGACGCCGATCTGCAGGTCGGTCGGCTCGCCGCAGATCGCGAAGTCGCCCAGGTTGCCCGCGTCGGCCAGCCGGGCGGTGGCCTTGTCCTCGATCGAGTCGGCGTCGGACTCCTCGTCGGGGGCGATCAGAAGCCGCACGCTCGCTCCGGCGAGGCTCTCGGGCGCGGCGGCCAGATCGGCGAGCGCGGCCAGCATGGCCGCAAGCGCGCCCTTCATGTCGTAGGCGCCGCGGCCGAACAGGTTGCCGTTCTCGCGCCGCGGCTCGAACTGGTCGCGATGGCCGGGGACGACGTCGACGTGCGAGCTCAGGATCAGGGTGCGCGGGCCGGCGCCGACGGCGGCCACGATCGCCGGCCGGCCGTTCACGTCGACGACGTGATGGGCGATGCCCTGCCCGTCGAGCCAGCCCTGCAGGAACCCCACCGCGCCGCGGATGCCCTCCTCGGTGGACGTGTCGTACGCGATCAGGCTCTCGGCCAGGGCTAGATCGTCGACACCGCTCACGCCCCGATTGTGGCAGAGGCGTGAATAACCGGTGCCAGGCACCGTTATTCACGCCGTCGAGCGCGACCAGCCGGGTACGGTCGGAGCATGGGACGTCCGCACCGCATCGACCACGCCGGCGCGATTCACCATGTCACGGCTCGCGGGAACGCCCAGGCGAGGATCTTCCGGACGAGGTACGACGCAGACGCGTTCCTCGGGATGCTCGGCACCGTCATCGAAGGGCGTGCTTGGCGGTGCCTCGCGTACTGCCTGATGCCGAACCACTTCCACCTGCTCATCGAGACACCCAACCCGAACCTCTCGGAAGGCATGCACGTGCTGAACACTCGATACGCTCGGAGGTTCAACGCGACACACGACCGGGTCGGCCACGTGTTCCAGGGCCGGTTTCACGCGGCTGCGGTCGAACGAGACGCGCACCTGATGGCGGCGGTCCGCTACATCGCCAACAACCCGGTCGATGCGGGGATCGTCGACCACCCAGCCCGGTGGGCATGGTCGAGCCACCGGGCGGTGGTGGGCCACGGGGACGCTCCCGAATGGCTCGCGGTCGACGACGTGCACCGCCTCTTCGGCTCACGTGACGCCTACCGGGTCTTTGTCGAAGGCAGCGCCCAGGTGCCTGGCACCGCACGGCGGTGCCAGGCACCCACGCCGCGCGCTGATCCGGCCGCCTAGTCGCCGCCGGCGCGGATGCCGCGGCGGGCCGAGAAGTAGACCGCCTGGGGATGGTGGATCACGATCGCGGCGGTCGTCTGCTCGGGGATGAACTGGTAGGCCGCCGAGAGCTCGATCCCCAGGTCGACCGCCGGGGGCAGGAGCCGCAGCACCAGCTCGTGCTGGTCGAGGTCGGGGCAGGCGGGGTAGCCCCACGAGTAGCGGCGGCCGCGGCCCGGGTCGAGGCCGAGCTCGGCCAGGATGCGGCGGTGCACGTACTCGGCCAGGCCCTCGGCCGCCTCGACCGCCAGACCGTGGGCGAAGTACGCCTCGCTGTACTCGCCCGCGGCCTGCAGCGCGTCGATATGCTCGGTCGCCTCGGCGCCGGCCGTCACGAGCTGGAGGGCGATCACGTCGGGCGGCCCGCCCGCCGGCCGCAGGTAGTCGGCGATGCAGAGGCGGTCGTGCCGATCCTGCCGGGGGAACTCGAACCGGCACCGCTCGCCGCCGTCGGCGTCCAGCACCACCGCATCGTCGCCGTCGGCGACCGCCTGGAAGAAGCCGTAGGCGGCGCGGGGCACGATCCAGCCCCGCTCCAGCGCCTCGGCCTGCATCCGTGCTCGGCGCGGGCGGAAGTCGTCGGCAAGCAGGCGCTCCCACTCCTCGCCGCGCACCCCCTTCCCGCCCCACGAGAGCTTGTACAGCGACCGATCGTCCATCAGCGCGAACGCCGCCGCCGGCTCGATCGCGTCCACGAGCCGCGCGCCGAGGAAGGGCGGCTCCGGCACGTCGACGCCGGAGCGCAGCGTCGCGCGGCCGGTGCGCTCGGGCGTGGGCTCCGGCGCAGGCGCCGGCTTGGGCGTGTCGCGCTCGGCCACCGCCTGCTCGCGCCGCTCCGCGATCAGCCCGCCGCGCAGCTCGCCGTCGCTCAGCCTGTCCATCACGCCCAGCCCCTCGAACGCGTCCTTGCAATAGAACACGCCGGGCTCGTACAGGCGGCCGTCGTCGAGGAACGCGATCCGGCGGCCGAAGGCCCGGTTGATGGCCGCACCGCCCACGAGCACCGGGACGTGCAGCCCGCGGTGGTCGAGCTCGTGCAGCGCGAGCGGCATCTGCCGCGACGTCGACACGAGCAGCGCGGACAGGCCCACGGCATCGGCATGCTCGCTGACGGCGCTGTCCATGATCACGTTCAGCGGCACCTGCCGGCCGAGGTCGACCACCCGGTACCCGTTGTTCGAGAGGATCGTCCCGACCAGGTTCTTGCCGATGTCGTGCACGTCGCCGAACACGGTCGCCAGCACGACCGTCGCCTTGGCCTGGCCCTCGAGCCGGTCGAGGTAGCGCTCGAGGTGGGCGACCGACCGCTTCATCACCTCGGCCGACTGGAGCACGAAGGGCAGGATCAGCTCCCCGGCCCCGAAGCGGTCGCCGACGTCCTTCATCGCCGGCAGGAGCACGCCGTTCAGGACGTCGACCGCCCGGTCGTTGTCACGACCGCCGCGCTCGTCCAGGGCCCGGTCGATGTCGTCCTCGACCCCCTCGCGGGTGCGGTGCAGGATCTTGGCGTGCAGGCGCTCGTCGGTCGTGAGCCCCGCGAACGGATCCCCCTGCGGCGCCGCCACCGTCTCGGTCTGGTCGAAATGGGCGATGCAGCGCTCGAGCGCGTCCGGGCGCCGGTCGAAGATCAGCTCGTCGGCCAGCTCGCGCTCCTGCGCCGAGATCTCGTAGATCGGCCGCACGTGCACCGGGTTCACGATCGCGGCGTCCAGGCCCGCGTCGATCGCGTGATGCAGGAACACCGAGTTGATCACGGCCCGCGCGGGTGGAGACAGGCCGAACGAGACGTTCGAGACGCCGAGCACCGTCCACGCACCCGGCAGCTCGCGCTTGACGGCGCGGATGCCCTCGATCGTCTCGATCGCACTTCGGCGGAACTCCTCCTGCCCGGTCGCCAGCGTGAACGTGAGCGTGTCGAAGATGAGGTCGCCGGGATCCATGCCGAACTCGCCCACGCAGATGTCGTGGATGCGCCGCGCAACGGCGAGCTTGCGCTCCGCCGTCTTGGCCATCCCCTCCTCGTCGATCGTGAGCGCGACGCAGACCGCGCCGTGGCGGACGGCGTGCGGGCAGACGGCGTCGATCCGCTCGCGGCCGCTCTCCATGTTGATCGAGTTGATCAGCGCCCGGCCCGGGTAGGTCTCGAGCGCGCGGGCGATGACCGCGGCATCGGTCGAGTCGAACACGAGCGGCATCTCGACGCTCATCGCCAGGCGCTTCACGAGCGTGGCCATCATCTCGGCCTCGTCGGCGCGCTCGGTCAGGGCCACGCACACGTCGAGCGCGTGGGCCCCGCCCTCGCCCTGGTCGCGGGCGATGGCGACCGCCCCGTCGTAGTCGTCTGCGAGCATCACCTGCTTGAACGCGCGGCTGCCCTGCGTGTTCACCCGCTCGCCGATCAGGAGCGGCTTGGGCTGCTGCTCGAGCGCGGAGGCGGTGATCGCGCTCGCGAGCGACCGCTCGAACACGACCTGGCGGGGAGCACGGGCCGCCCCGGCGATGGCCTCTCGCAGCGCCACGATGTGCGCGGGGGTGCTGCCGCAACAGCCGCCCACGACCGGGGCGCCGAGCTCGGAGACGAACTGCGCCAGCTCGCGGGCCATGTCGTCCGGCCCGAGCGGATAGGAGGCGACGCCGTCGACGTTGCGCGGCAGGCCGGCGTTGGGGATCACCGAGACCGGGCCGGGAGCGTGCTGGCACAGGAACCGCACCGGCTCGCGCAGATGCTCGGGGCCGACCGAGCAGTTCACCCCGATCACGTCGGCGCGCATCCCGTGCAGGATCGCCAGGACGGCGCCCACGTCGGTGCCGAGCAGCATCCGCCCGGTGACGTCGAGCGCCACCTGCACCTGCAGCGGCACCCACCGGCCGAGCTCCCGGAACGCCGCCCGGGCGCCGTCGATGGCGGCCCGCGTCTCGAGGATGTCCTGCTGCGTCTCGATCACGAGCAGGTCGGCCCCGCCCTCGACCAGCGCCGCGGCCTGCTCGCGGAAGGTCTCCGAGAGGCCGGCGAAGGAGACGCCGGAGAGGGCCGGGTCGTCGCTCGAGGGCAGCATCCCGCTCGGCCCGATCGAGCCGGCCACGAACCGCCGGCGCGACGGCGTCGAGAACGCGTCGGCCGCCGCCCGGGCGATGCGCGCGGCGCACAGGTTGATCTCGCGGGTGTGCTCGCCCACCCCCCACTCCTGCATGCGGATCCGCGACGCCTGGAAGCTGTTCGTCTCGACGACGTCGGCGCCGGCCTCGAGGTAGGAGCAGTGGATGGCCTCGATCACGTCGGGGCGGGTGATCGAGAGGTGGTCGTTGTTGCCGACCTGGCGCTCGCCGCCGAAGTCGGCCGCGCCCAGCTCGACCGCCTGGATCTGCGTGCCCATCGCACCGTCGAAGACGACGGCTCTGCGCTCGATCAGATCCAGGTACGGGTGGCCGGCCACCCGGAGATGCTAGTTGCTCGTCAGGCTGCGGGGCCCGCCCACGGCTCGGGATCCTCGCGGGTCTCCTCCTGGAACCACGGGTAGGTGTCGGTCAGCAGGAACACGTAGCCGTTGACGCGCGCCTGGTACCGCTGCGGCAGCTCCATGAGCTCGAAGAGCCCCCGCGGCAACCGGCCCAGGATGATCACGACGATCCAGGCGAAGAAGGCAAGGACCGCTCCGAGCAGGCCGAGAAAGTAGAGGACGATCTCCGCCGGGATCGCCATCAGCGACCGGAAGAACGTGGTCAGGCGCGACAGTCTGTCCGGGAAGTCCACCGATAGCTGCACCGGATATCCATCGCCGGGCGCTCCGCCGCCGAACGGCGGGAACTTGTCGGTGAGGAGGTAGTAGTAGCCGTTCACCCGGGTCGAGTAGCTGAGGAATCCGGCGACGAGCAGGAACATGCCCCGCGGGTAGCGGCCTGTGAACAGGATCGCGAACCACGACAGGAAGATGCAGACGTAGGCGACGATCCCGTAGAAGAACAGGGCGAAGATGTGCGGGATCACAAGGATCAGGCGGAAGAACGTCGAGAGCCGGGAGTAGCGCTCCTGGTACTCCACGCCGAAGTGGATCGGGTAGCCCATAGCGTCGGGCAGCCTAGCGGCCAGGGCGGCGGTCAGCCGGCCGCGGTCTTCACCAGGGCCTCGGCGAAGCCGACCTCGCGCCGGGCGGCGTGCAGGTCACCGTCTCCGCCCGTGGCCCGCTCGAGCGCGACCTGCGCCGCGTCGAGCCGCCGCGCGGCCTCGGCAGCGTCGATCGACTCGGCCGGCACCGCCTCCCCCACCAGCACCACGGCGTGGTTCTTGCGCACCTGCACGTAGCCGTCGTCGGTCGCGTAGCGGCGCACCGTGCCGTCGGCGGCGGTCAGGCGTGTCTCGCCGGGGCGCAGCAGCGACACGAGCGGGGCGTGGTTCGCGAAGATGCCGAGGTCGCCGGCGGAGCCGGGCACGATCAGCCGCTCGGCGTCGCCCGCGAAGGCGATCCCCTCGGGGGTGATCAGCTCGACCGGATACGGCGTGTACTCGGGCACGGCTAGGCCGTCGCCTTGAGCTTCTCGGCGGCCTCGACCGCCTCCTCGATGCCGCCGACGAGCCGGAACGCCTGCTCGGGCAGATCGTCGTGCTTGCCGTCCAGGATCTCCTGGAAGCCGCGGATGGTGTCTTCCAGCCGGACGTACTTGCCGGGGGTGCCGGTGAAGACCTCGGCCACGTGGAACGGCTGCCCCAGGAACTGCTGCACCTTGCGCGCCCGGGCCACGATCACCTTGTCCTCGTCGGATAGCTCGTCCATCCCCAGGATGGCGATGATGCTCTCGAGGTCCTTGTAGCGCTGGAGCACCTCCTGCACGCGAGTCGCGGTCTCGTAGTGCTCGTCGCTGACCGTCCCCGGCTGGAGCAGGTTCGAGCGCGAGTCGAGCGGGTCGACGGCCGGGTAGATGCCGCGCTCGGCGATCGACCGCGAGAGCGTCGTGGTCGCGTCGAGGTGGGCGAACGACGCCGCCGGCGCGGGGTCGGTGAGGTCGTCGGCGGGCACGTAGATGGCCTGGATCGACGTGATCGAGCCCTTGGACGTGGACGTGATCCGCTCCTGCAGCTGGCCCATCTCGGTGGCGAGCGTGGGCTGGTAGCCCACGGCGCTCGGCATGCGGCCGAGCAGCGCCGACACCTCGGAGCCGGCCTGGACGAACCGGAAGATGTTGTCGATGAAGAGCAGCACGTCCTGGCCGAGCGAGTCGCGGAAGTACTCCGCCATCGTCAGGCCCGAGAGCCCGACGCGCAGGCGCGCTCCGGGCGGCTCGTTCATCTGCCCGAACATGAGCGCGGTCTTCGAGATGACCCCGGACTCCTTCATCTCCAGGTAGAGGCCGTTGCCCTCGCGGGTGCGCTCCCCCACGCCCGCGAACACCGACAGGCCGCCGTGCTCCTGGGCGATGTTGTTGATCAGCTCCATGATCAGCACCGTCTTGCCCACGCCGGCGCCGCCGAACAGGCCGACCTTGCCGCCCTTGACGTACGGGGCGAGCAGGTCGATCACCTTGATCCCGGTCTCGAAAATCTCGGTGGTCGGCGACAGCGACTCGAAGTCGGGCGCCGGGCGGTGGATCGGCCAGCGCTCCTCGGTCACGACCGGGTCGCCGTTGTCGATCGTCTCGCCGAGCACGTTGAAGATACGGCCCAGCGTCGCCTCGCCGACCGGGACGGTGATCGGCCCACCCGTGTCCCTCACCTCGAGCCCGCGCGAGAGCCCGTCGGTCGCATCCATCGCGATCGCGCGGACGCGGCCGTCGCCCAGGTGCTGCTGCACCTCTGCCACCAGCACACGCGAGGACGTCTCGCCGGCGGTGGCGGGCACGTCGATCTCGAGCGCGTTGTAGATGGACGGCATCTCCTCGGGGAAGACGGCGTCGATGACGACGCCTTTGATCTCGACGATGCTGCCCAGGTGGGCGGACTGTCCGTTCTGGGACATGTAACTCCTTGAAAGAGGGCCGGATCGGGAGGTTCGCGGCTAGCGGAGCCGGATTCTACCAGCGAAGACGCCGCTCGCCGGGCGACCTTGTGACATGAACCGGGGCATCGGCAGACGCCACCGGCGGCCCTCCTGCGGGCCCAGCTCGGCGTCGACGCGCTGCGCATCGATCGAGGCCGCCACCCGGGCGGCGTGGTCGAGGTGTCAGACCCGGGAGCCGGCGGCGGAGAGGAATGCCATGCGTGCACTGTATCGGCGGCGGCGCCGACGTTACGGTCGCGGCGGTTACGTGGGCGCTCCTAGACAAAGATGCCGCGCCGGTGCGGCGATCGCACCCGCGGAGCCGGCAGCACCAGGAGCAGCTTGCCCTCACGGATGCTGCGGAACTGGTGGTCGAGCGGCGCCAGCTCGGCCAGCGTCGTTGGCTGCGACGGGCGCGCCGATGTGTGCTCGGAGTGCGACGCGACGAGCGCGCCGGCGCCGGCTGCCGCCGCCGTCGCGGCAATCGCAGCCGCCGTGGCCAGCACGCGGTGGCCCGACCGCCGCCGGGGACGGGCCGCCGAGACGACCGCCGGCCGGGCCGGACCCGGCTTCAGGAGCCGCGAGCCGCGGATGCGCTGGGTCATCCGCTCCATCGCCTGCGTCACCTCGGTGCACTCGGCGCAGTCGCGCAGATGCATCTTCAGGAGACCGACGTCGAACTCGGTCAGGTCACCGTCGAGCCGGCGGGAAGCGAGCTCACGGGCGCGGTCGCACTCGTCGGGATGGGAGAAGCCGAAGGACATGGTCTTGAACGTTCGACGTGACGGTCACGACGAATGTTAGGCCAGCGGATGGCGCCCGTCGCATACGAGCCCGCAGAACACAAGCACGAGGCCCAGGATCACGAACACGGCCGAGCTCGAGAGCGAGTCCTCACGCTCCTCCGGGGTGGCGAAGCGGACCGGCCCGCTCCCGAAGACTCCGAACAGCCCTCCGAGCGCTCCGGCGTCGCCCTCCTGGCGGACCGGCGGCCGGATCCCGAAGAAGACGCCGAGAAGCATGAACAGGCAGGCGGACAGGTAGAACCCGACCGAGAGCGACCGGCTCACCGAGTCGCCGACGAGCAGGCCGAGGCCGAGCGAGATGCCGGCCGTCATGACGATGACGACTGCGGCGACGGTCAGAAAGCGGCGGACGCCGACGACCAGCTGGCGGCGCGTCGGCATCGCAGATCAGCCCGCGGCTGCCCCGCTGGCGGGCAGGCGCAGGTCAGAGAGCGGCCAGCTCTCGAGGGGGTAGTGGCAGGCCGTCATGTGGCCGTCGCCGCTCGACTTGAGCTGCGGCTCCTCCACGTCGCACATCCCCGGCTGGAAGCGGGGGCAACGGGGATGGAAACGGCAGGCTCTGGGCGGGTTGATCGGGCTCGGCACGTCGCCCTCGAGCACGACCGGCTTGCGGGCGCGGGCCAGATCCGGGTTGGGGATCGGGATGGCCGAGAGCAGCGCGCCGGTGTACGGATGCCGCGGGCTGTCGTAAAGGCCGTTGCCGTCGGCCAGCTCCACTATCTTGCCGAGGTACATCACGGCCACCCGGTTGGAGATGTGCCGGACGACGTCGAGATCGTGGGCGATGAACATGTAGGTGAGGTCGAATTCGCGCTGCAGGCGCTTCAGCAGGTTCAGGATCTGGGCCTGCACCGACACGTCGAGCGCCGACACGGGCTCGTCGCACACGATCAGCTTCGGCCGGATCGCGAGCGCCCGGGCGACGCCGATGCGCTGGCGCTGCCCGCCCGAGAACTCGTGCGGGAAGCGGTTGTAGTGCTCGGGGTTCAGCCCGACGACGTCGAGCAGCTCCTGCACGCGGCGCTTGTTCTCGGCCGCGGTGCCGATCTTGTGCACCTCGAGGGCCTCGCCGACGATCGCGCCGACCCGCTTGCGCGGGTTGAGTGACGCGTAGGGATCCTGGAACACCATCATCATCTCGCGGCGGAAGCTCATGAGGTCGGAGCCCTTGAGCTTGGTGATGTCCTGGCCCTCGAACACGATGCTGCCGGCGGTGGTCTCGATCAGGCGCATCACGCAGCGCGCCATCGTCGACTTGCCGCAGCCCGACTCGCCCACCACGCCCAGCGTCTCGCCCTTGCGGATCGTGAACGACACGCCGTCGACGGCGCGGACGCTCGCGACCTCCTTCTGGAAGATGATGCCGCGCGTGACCGGGAAGTGCTTCTTCAGATCCTCGACCACCAGCAGGTCTTCAGCCACCCGTTCCCCCTCAGCCCGCCGACGCCATGGTCTCGGCCACGAGCTTCTCCGCCTCGCGCCGCTGGGTGTCGGCATCCAGATGGCACGCGGCCCGGTGCACGTCTGAGCCCTCGACCGCCTCGAACCCGGGCTCGGTCTGGCGGCACACGTCCATCGCGTAGGAGCAGCGCAGATGGAAGCGGCACCCCGGCGGCGGCCGCAGGAGCGACGGCGGCGAGCCCGGGATCGGCCGCAGCTCCTGGCCCTCGCCCGCGAGCCGCGGCAGCGACCGCATGAGCCCCCAGGTGTAGGGGTGGTGCGCGTGGTAGAAGATGTCCTGGTAGGTGCCCTGCTCCGCCGGCTTGGCGGCGTACATCACGAGCACCTCGTCGGCCGTCTCGGCCACCACGCCGAGGTCGTGCGTGATCAGGATGATCGCGCTTCCGAAATCGCGCTGCAGGTCGTTCATCAGCTTCAGGATCTGGGCCTGGGTGGTCACGTCGAGCGCCGTGGTGGGCTCGTCGGCGATCAGCAGGTCGGGGTTGTTGATCAGCGCCATCGCGATCATCACGCGCTGGCGCATGCCGCCCGAGAACTGATGCGGGTAGTCCTCGAGCCGCTGCTCGGCGCGCGGGATCCCCACCGCCTTCAGCATCTCGAGCGCCCGCTTGCTGGCGGCCGACCTTGGTGGCGTCCTCGTGCAGCTGCACCGCCTCCCGCAGCTGCTTGCCGATCGAGTGCACCGGGTTCAGCGAGGTCATCGGATCCTGGAAGATCATCGAGATCTCGTTGCCGCGCACCTTGCGCAGCTCCGACGTCGGCAGCTCGAGCAGGTTGCGGCCCTTGAAGACCGCCTCACCCGTCGAGACCGTCTTCGCCCGCGGGTTCAGCCCGAGGATGGTCAGGCAGGTGACGCTCTTGCCGCAGCCCGACTCCCCCACGATCGCGAGCGTCTTGCCCTTCTCGACCGAGAAGGAGACGCCGTCGACCGCGCCGACGATGCCGTCGTCGGTACGGAACTGCGTCTTCAGGTCGCGGACGTCGAGGAGCGCCACGTGGTTCAGTCTACCGGTGTGGGGCTACGCGAGCCGGATGCGCGGGTCAATCCATGCGTACAGCAGATCGACCAGCAGGTTGAACCCGATCACAAGCACAGAGGCGAACACGGTCACCCCCACGATCTTGGGCAGGTCGAACTGGTACACCGACTGGATGGCGAGGTCGCCCAGGCCCGGCAGGCCGAAGACCTCCTCGATCAGCACCGCACCGCCGAGCGCGATGGCGATGTCCATGCCGAGCATCGTGACGACCGGGAGCATCGCGTTTCGGAGCACGTGCCGGCGCATCACGATCGACTCCGGGGCGCCCTTCGCGCGCGCAGTGCGCACGTAGTCCTCGTTCAGCGTCTCCATCACGTTTGCTCTGATCATGCGCACGTAGAACGCCGAGTAGAGCACCGCGAACGTGAGCCACGGCATGATCATGTGCGTGAACCAGTCCACGGGCCCACCGCAGATCTGGCCGGCGGACGCGCCGCTCAGGTTGCAGTAGCCCTGGATCGGGAGCAGGTTCAGCTTGTAGCCGAAGATGTAGGAGGCCATGAGGCCGATCCACACCGGGTGCGCCGAGATGCCGCCGAGCACGCCGACCATGGCGAAGCGGTCGAGGATCGAGCGCGGCTTGAGGGCCGACAGGATGCCGACCGGGACGGCGATGAGCATCCACACGATGGCCCCGCCGATCACGAGCGAAGCCGTCACCGGCGCCGCCGCGAAGATCGACGAGTTGACGCTCTGGCGGTCGTTGAACGAGTACCCGAGGCTGCCGTGGAGCACGAGCTGCCCCAGGAAGTGCAGGTACTGCGCGTAGATCGGGCGGTCGAGGTAGAGCCGGTGTGCGACCGCCTTCACCTCGGCCGGTGTGGCCGACTTGCCCGCCGCCAGGCGGGCCGGGTCAACCGGGATCAGGAAGAAGATCAGATAGGTGACCACCGTCACTGCGATGAAGAGGACGATCGCCCAGAGCAGGCGCCGGATCACGTACCGAACCATGCCGTTCTCCCGGTGGTAGAGGGTTGAGCGGGGCGCCGGGTGATGATCCCGGCGCCCCGCTGTTTTCTCATCTAAGCAGCGAGTTTACCGCTCCGCTACTTCTTCAGGCACATCGTGGCCAGATCCATGATGTACGAGGGGGTATCGACCGTGCAGCCCACGTTCGGGCCGAAGAAGTCGATGTTGTTGGTGTAGAGCCACGGCGCCCACGGCGGATCGTTCTGCATCATGTCCGTCGCGATGGAGCCGTACTCCTGGTAGCGGGCGTTCCCGCTCAGCGTGTTGGCGTGATCCATCTGGGAGTTGTACTTCGGGACGTTGTAGTACGAGAAGTTGTTTCCGCCCGTCTTCGGGATGTTGTCGCCGGAGAGCAGGATGTTCATGAAGTCGTACGGATCGGGGTAGTCCTCGATCCAGCCCTCGTTGGCGATGTCCATCGCGACGCCCTTCACACCCTCGTTCTGGAACTGCAGAGCGCGGGTGAAGTACTTGGGCTTGACCGTGATCCCGATCTTGGCCAGGTTCGACGTCAGCACCGCGTCGGCGGAGCTGACCGACGGCGTGCCGGCGGTCGAGTACTCGATCGCCGTCAGCGGCGTCTTCACGCCGGCCTGCTGGATGAGCGACTTGGCCTTCGAGATGTCAGCCGCGGTTGGGCTGCTCGTCGGATACAGGGTCTTCTCGAACTGGCTCCCCGGGAGTGCCGGCGGCAGGATCTTGTCGCCGGGCGTCCCGTAGCCGTAGCCGTACGGCTTCTCGATCGACGGCCGGTCGATCGCCCAGTTGACCGCCTCGCGGACGAGCGGGTTCTTGAACGTCGGCCGGGTCACGTTGAGGGCGAAGTAGGAGATGATCGCCGCCGGCGTGATGAAGAACCGCTGATCACCCGCCGACGTCGTCGCCGTCCCGTGCGGGCCGAACTGCTGGTTCAGCTGGAACGTCTGGCTGCCGGGAACGCAGTCCGGGCAGTAGTCGAGCTGGCCGTTCTTCAGCTCCAGGGTGCCCTGGTTCTGGTCGATCGTCAGCTGCGTGTAGTCGATCTCGTTCAGGTAGTGCGGCCGCGGGCCCTTGTAGAAGGGGTTCTCCTTCAGGACGAGCGAGCGGTGCTGGGTCCAGTTCGAGATGTAGTACGGGCCGGCTCCGGGCATCGTCTGGACGCCCTTCTGGTTGACCGGGGTGTCCTTGGGGATCGCGCAGGCAAACGGCGTCGCGACCTTCGACAGGAATCCGGCGTCCTTCTGGGTCAGCGTGATGGCGAGCTGGTCGCCGGAGACCTTGATGCCGGACACGTGCGCAGGCAGGCCCTTGTAGCCGGACGCACCCTGCACGTCGGACAGGAACGTCGCGCCGAAGTACGACGCCTGCTTCGGCGACAGGTCGCGCTCCAGCGCGTGCTGGAACGTGGCCGCCGTCACCGGCTCGCCGGTGTTGAACTTGTACTTGCCGGCCGGCACGGTGAACGTGTAGGTCTTGCCGTCGGCGGACACCGTCGGCAGCGCGGAGGCCGCTTCGGGAGTCAGCACCTTGCCGGCGTCACCCGACTTGTCGGGGTAGTTCAGAAGCTTCACGCACGTGGCGTACTCCACCTGCCACGACGTCTGGTAGTAGGCCAGCGCGGGATCGATGAAGTCGATATCACCGTGCGCAGCCACCTTGAGAGTGCCGCCGTTGATGTGGGGCGTATTGCCCTGGCCCCCAGGCACGCTCGAACTCCCGCTGCTGCCTGAGCTGCTGGAATTGCCGCAGCCGGCCGCGCCGAGAAGAACGACGCCCACGGTGAGCGCACCCACCGCAAGCCACAGTCCCGGTCGTCTCATGTGAACCCCTCGAGTCGGATGGCGAGGACCGCGGACGCAGATCGCCCGGACGATCCCCTTGCTACGACCGCTTAGACGCCGGTCGGGTCGGGAAGTTAGGCGTGCACCGTTACAGCGTCGAGCGCGGGTCGATCGCGTCGCGCATGCCGTCGCCGAGCAGGTTGAACGACAGCGTCGTGATCAGAATCGCAAGGCCCGGCCACACGATCAGCCACGGCTGCACGGTGTAGTACGTGACCGCGTCGGAGAGCAGGTTGCCCCAGCTCGCGTTCGGCGGCGGCAGGCCCACGCCGAGGTACGAGAGCGCGGCCTCGAACAGGATGTTCGTGGCGACGGTCAGCGTGCCGTAGACGATGATCGTGCCGACCAGGTGGGGCAGGAGGTGCGAGCGCATGATGCGGAAGTTCGAGCCGCCGACCATGCGCGCGGCCTCGACGAACTCCTTCTCGCGCAGCGACAGCACCTGCGCCCGCACAATGCGGGCAGGGTAATACCACGAGAACACGCTGATGATGATGACCAGCGTGACGATCCCCGGCACGAATAACCCGAACATCGTGTAGGAGTTGAGCCGGTCGCCGACCGTCGCCGCGATGCCGATCGCGAAGAGCAGCAGCGGGAAGGCCATGACGATCTCGGTCATCCGCGAGACGACCGTGTCCATCAGGCCGCCATAGAAGCCGGCGAGCGTGCCGAGGACGATGCCGACGAAGAGGCCGATCATCGTCGCGAACACGGCGACCTCGAGCGAGACGCGGGCGCCGGAGAGGATGCGCAGGAACTCATCCCGGCCGACGGCGTCCGAGGCGCCGAGCACGTAGAACGTCGGGTTGCCGTTCTGGTCCTTCACGTGGGTGAAGGGGCCGGCCGGCGCGAAGTTGATTACCGCGTTCGAGTTGATGTCGTTCGGCCCGTGGCCGAGGATGTGCGCCGCCAGGGGAGCGCCGATGAACGCTGTCAGCACGATCAGGATGATCACGACCCCGCTGAGAAGCGCGATGCGGTCGCGGCGGAAGCGGCGCCAGGCCTGCTCCCAGTAGCCGCGCGCGCGGATGTCGCCGCCGTCCCCAGCGACCTCGCCGGAGACGCCGACCGCGACCGCTGCACCGGGGACGAGTGTGGATCGTTCTTGGTGGGACGCCATCGGCAGGCTCAGGATAACGACAAGCAGCGCGCCCGGCAAGATGGGGCGCTCACAACGGGGCTCACGGCTGCGCGGCGGGAATGGGCGGGTTTACGCCCCGGGGGGCGAAGTCCTGCACGAGCCAGCGGCCGCCGCGCGGCACGAGCTCGAGGAAGTCGTCGATCGGGGCGACGCCCAGCTTGTGCGAGCTCAGGAGCACCTCGAACAGGATGTCGCGCTGGCGCGACCGGTCGATCTTGAACTTGGCGCCGCCGAACTTCTCGCGTGGGTACGGCACCACCGGGATCGTGCCGGTGTTCCACTGCGCGCGGGTGAGGCCGCCGCGCACCTTCGGCGTGACGAGCGTCCAGGCTGCCGCCACGTCGGTGCGCAGAACCGCCGTCTGGATGAACTCGCGGGCCGTGGTCAGGGCCTGCGCCGGGACGGTGATCGGCTTGCCGTAGAGCGCCGTCTGGTTCGGCGTGGGCGCGAGCGCCGGGGTTGGATCGAGGCCAGCTTCACGCCGTCGCGCGAGCTGACGTACACCGCGAACCCCGCGATGAGGACGATCACCGCGACCGTCGTGAACACCGCACGGACGAGCGAGCGGTCCCACAGCTTCCCCACGCGTTCCACGCGTTTCAGTGTAGCGGCGCGGTTATTCAAGGGCATCAGCGCCCGCAACCACCTCGAGGATCTGCTGCGT
Organism: uncultured Actinomycetes bacterium; assembly: GCA_963813245.1. GTDB lineage: Bacteria > Actinomycetota > Thermoleophilia > Gaiellales > JAICJC01 > JAICJC01. The sequence continues at coordinate 1,128 of CAWEYE010000006.1, read as the reverse complement.
GATCTCGCCCTGGCGCGCGCGGTTCATCGCGAGAGTCAGGGCGTCGATGAGGTTGGACGCGTTCTCGGAGGCGTTGCCCATCGCCGTCATGCGGGCGCCGTGCTCGGACGCCGTCGATTCGAGCAGCGCCCGGTAGATCGTGACCTCGACATAGCTCGGCAGCAGATGCGCCAGGATCTCGGAGCGGTCGGGCTCCTCCAGGTAGGCGCCCTCGATGCGCTCGGTCTCCTCGCCGGAAAGCGCCGTCTCCGGCACCGGCAGCACCTCGAGCGTCTCAAGCTGCTGCGTGAGCGCCGACACGAACCGGTTATAGACCATCACCACCTGGTCGACCTCGCCGGCGACGTACAGCTCGGCCACCCGCGCCGCGATCGCGCGCGCATCGGCGTAGTGCGGCCGGTCGGTGAAGCCGGCGTAGCCGTCGTCGACCTGCTCACCGCGGAAGCGCAGCGACGATCCGCCCTTGCGGCCGACGGCCACCCAGTGCACATCGTGGCCGGCGCGGCGATGCTCGCTCGCGATCCGCAGCGACTGGCGGATGACGTTGGCGTTGAATGCCCCCGCGAGGCCGCGGTCGGCCGTCAGCGCCAGTACGGCGATGCCGTTGACCTCACGCCGCTCGAGCAGGGCCTGGCCGTGCGCATGCGAGCTGGCCGCCGCGATCTCGACGGTCAGCTGCTGCATCCGGTCGGTGAAGGGCCGCAGCGCGTGCACGCGGGCCTGCGCGCGGCGCAGCCGCGAGGCCGCGACGAGCTCCATTGCCTTCGTGATCTTGCCGGTGTTTCGCACCGACTTGATGCGGCGCAAGATGTCCTGCTGGGTGGCCATCACGGCGGCGGAACCGGCTGCTTCCTGGTCGCCCTCGACGAAGAAGCCGTCCTTGAACGAGTCGAGATGCGTGCGCAGCCGCCCGACCAGCTCGTCGGAGAGGTCGCGGGTCTCGGCGATCTCCTTCAGGATCGTGCTCTCGCCGCGCAGCGACTGCACGAGCTCGTCGTTGAACCGCGAGACGTCGTGCACCGGGATCCCGTCGACGAAGCCGTTCGTGACCGACCAGATGACCGCGACCTGCTCCTCGACCGGCCACGGGGCGTACTGCGGCTGGTTGAGCGACGCCACCACGCGCTC
>CAWEYE010000005.1:0-371999 GCA_963813245.1 uncultured Actinomycetes bacterium | reverse complement strand
CGCTGCAGATCGCTCACGTCCGCACCCGGCCGTCGGCCACCCGCACGAGCGCGGCCACTCCCGAGCCGAGGTCGGCCTCGTCGGTGGTGGTCACGATCGCCTGCTCGAACTGCGCCACCGCCTCGAGCAGCAGGCCCCGCCGCTCGGCGTCGAACTCGCCGGTGACGTCGTCGAGCAGCAGGACGGGCTGCTCGCCGCGCTCGGCCGTCAGCAGGTCGGCCTCGGCCAGGATCAGGGCCAGGAGCGCGCGCCGCTGCTCGCCCTGCGATCCGAACCGGCGCAGGTCGCGGCCCGACTCGCGGATCTCGACGTCGTCCAGGTGCGGCCCCGCCCCGGTGACGGCCCGCTCGATGTCGCGCCTGCGGCGCTCGCGCAGAACGCCGGCAAGCGCCGGCCCGTCCGTGTTGGACGCAAGCCGCAGCGGCGCCTCGCCCGGATCACCGCCAAGCTGCTCCAACCGGACGGCGAAGGCCGGTGCAAGCCGGGTGCACAGGCGCTCACGCGCGGCCGAGAGCTCGGCGCCCGCGCGGGCGGTGACGTCGTCCCAGCCCACGAGCGCCTCCTCACCGCCCCTGCCGGCGCGCAGGCGCCGCAGCAGGTGGTTGCGCTGGGCAAGCGCCCGGCCGTAGGCGGCCGGAATGTCGGCCAGCGCGGGCCAGAGCCGCACCAGCGCGCGATCGAGATACGTACGCCGAAGCGCCGGCCCGGCCTGCACGAGCCGGATGCGGTCGGGGGTGAAGACGAGCACGGGGAAGCGGCCCAGAAGGCCTGCAGCCGACCGCTCGGCCACGCCGTCCACGACGACCCGCTTCGGCTCCCCCGGCCGGAAGCCGACCTGCACCCGCGCCGGGCCGGCGGCCAGGCCGGCATCGACCTCGACCCGCGTGAAGTCCTGGCCGAACGCGATCACCTGGCCCTCGGTGGACGTGCGCGGCGAGTAGGCCAGCGCCCCGAAGTGGATCATCTCGACGAGGCTCGTCTTGCCCGCCCCGTTGGGGCCGACGATCCCCACGAGGCCCGGGGCGAATCCCACCTCGAGACGCTCGTAGCAGCGAAACCAGCTGCCCCGAACGGCGGTGACCTGCACGAAGGCTCAGGTCGAGAGCCTGATCGGCATGATCAGGTACGAGAAGCTGCCGTCTTCTCCCTGGACGAGGCCGGGCCGCAGCGGGCTGATCAGCTTCAGCCGCACCGTGTCGCCCTCGACGCTCTCGATGCCGTCGCGCAGGAACTCGGCGTTGAACCCGATCTCGAGCGGCTCGCCGTGGAAATCGACCGGCAGCGACTCGCGGGCCTCGCCGACGTCCTGCGTCTGGGCGCTGATCGTGAGCTTGCCCTGGTCGAACGCCAGCCGCAGCGGCAGCGTGCGCTGCGCCATGAGCGACGTCCGCCGCACGACGTCGAGCAGCTCGTCGCGGGCCGCGGGGATCTCATGCTCGAACGCCTGCGGCAGGAGCTGGCGATAGTTGGGGAACTGGCCGTCGATGCGGCGGGCCGAGAGCCACACGCCCTCCATGCCGAACAGGATCTGGTTCTCACCGATCGCGACCTGGATGGTGTCCGCGTCTAGGGCCGCGGCGATCCGCGAGAGCTCGACGAGCGCCCGGGCCGGCACGATCGCCTGGGCATCCCCGCCGGCCCCCGGCACAACCGCCTCCTTGACGCTCAGCCGATAGCTGTCGGTCGCCGCCATCGTCACCCGGCCGTCGCCGAACTCGACCAGGATGCCCGTCAGCACCGGCCGGGACTCGTCCCTGGAAGCCGCCCGGGCCACGTGGTTGATCGTCGCGACGAACGACTGCCGCTCGACCGCGAACGCCGGCCCCGACGGCTCCGGCAGGTGCGGGAAGTCCTCGGCGCCCTGGGCGTGCAGCGAGTACTCGCTCGAGCCGCACTGGATGCGCACGGCGCCGGTGCCGGGCGTCTGCTCGATGGTGACGTCGGCCTGTGGCAGCGCTCGGACGATCTCGAGCAGGAGCCGGCCGGGGAGCACGGTCGAGCCGGGCTCATGCACCTGCGCCGGAACGGTGACGCGCACCGAGAGCTCCATGTCCGTCGCGGCGAGCTCGACCGGGCCGTCGGCCTGAGCGCGCAGAAGGACGCCGGAGAGGATCTGAACGGTCGATCGCTGGGAGACGCCTCGCGTTGCGATCTGCAGGCGGCCGAGCAGGTCATCCTGGGAACAGACGATTTTCATGCGCTGACACTTACCTCCCGTTGTTACGGGCTCTAGAGGAATTCAATTCAGAGGTTATAGCTGTAGGGGCTGGGGAGGATGGGGAAAAGGTACGCGGGGCGGTTCGGGCCGGGCGATTGCGGTGTGGGGGAAGGTGCGGACGGTGACGCGCGCACTGTCCCCCGGTCCCCCCGCTCCGGTCTGCGGGAGGGGCCGGCGATCGTGAGCCTGGGGGACCATGCCGCTCCGCGCACAGGCTGTCCACAGTGATTGCCCCCGGTTGTTCACCGGCCGCGCTTGATCCGGGCGGTGAGCTCCTGGACCACATTGAAGACGTCGCGGTCCTCCCGGATCAGGTCGCCGATGCGGCGTACGCCGTGCATCACCGTGGAGTGGTCGCGACCGCCGAACTTCGCGCCGATCTTGGGCAGCGACTGATCGGTCAGCTCCCGGCACAGGTACATGGCGATGTGACGGGGGTAGGCGATCGACTGCGGGCGCTTGTCGCCGCGCAGATCCGCCTGGCTGAGGCCGAACCACTCGCAGACGGCGGCCTGCACCTGCTCGATGGTGATGGCGCGGGCGCTGCCGCCGGGGAAGAGATCCTTCAGGACCTCGTCGGCGACCGCCACCGAGATCGGCCGGCCCGTGAGCGACGCGTAGGCGATGACGCGGGTGAGCGCGCCCTCGAGCTCGCGGATGTTGCTCGTGACCCGGTCGGCGATGAAGGTGAGCACATCCTTGTCGGCGACGTCGATGCGATCGGTGGCCACCCGCTTGCGCAGGATGGCGATGCGCGTCTCCAGATCGGGGGGCTGGATATCCGTGATGAGGCCCCACTCGAAGCGCGATTTCAGCCGCGCCTCGAGGGTGGCCAGCTCCCGTGGCTGCCGATCCGACGAGATGATGATCTGTTTGCCGGCCTCGTAGAGACTGTTGAAGGTGTGGAAAAACTCCTCCTGGAGCGTGTCCTTGCCTTCAATAAACTGAATATCGTCCACTAGGAGAACGTCGTACGTCCTATACCTGATTTTGAATCCGGCCGTGTTTTTGTCCCGCAAAGCATCCACAAACTCGTTCAGGACGGTCTCGGTCGTCACATACCGAACGGTGAGGTTGCGATGCTGCTGCACCACGTACTGCCCGACGGCCTGCAGCAGGTGTGTTTTCCCCAGGCCGGTCGATCCGTAGATGAACAGCGGGTTGTAGGCCTGCGCCGGCGACTCGGCCACCGCGAGCGCCGCGGCGTGGGCGAAGCGGTTGCTCGGGCCGATCACGAAGAGGTCGAAGGTGTAGCGCGGGTTGAGGCCGCGCAGGCTCGCCGCCGGCGCCGCCTCGGAGCTCTCGTCGACGGGCTCGGCGGGGGCCGCGGCGTCCTTCCGGGCGGCGGCGACCGCCTCGGACACCGCGACGCGCAGCTCGAGCACGAGCTCCTGCTCGGCGGCGGCCGCGTTCAGGAGGCTGCCGAAGTGGCCCTCGATCCAGGTTTTGGTGAATTCGTTGGGGACGGCGACGACCAGGCGGTCGCCATCCTGCTCGACCGGCGTCGCGGCTCCAAACCAGTTTGCGAAGGTGCTGGCGTTGAGCGACTCACGCAGGCGCTGGGAGATGGTCTCCCAGGTCTGGGAGGCGGCGGCCGGCTCGGAGGGCATGAGCGAGCGAGTCTACGCTCTGGCAGGGCGGGCGGCAACCAGGTACGGCGCCCCCCGGCTTGCGGGAAACCACGCACTTTGCAGGGATTTCGTGGATACCCACAGGAGTGTCCACAGCTGTGGACAGATCCAGAGCGACCGATTTTCGTGACGGAAAAGGTGCTGTTTGCGCGGGGTTTGCCATTCGCGGTGGTCACCGGGTGGCGACAGGCTTTCCACAGCACCACTTGGACGTCGGGTTGGACGGCGGGCGATCCGGAGGGCTGCCTTATACTGCCGGGCACACGATGAAGCGCACCTATCAGCCAAACACCCGCAAGCGTGCCAAGACGCACGGATTCCGCAAGCGGATGAGCACGCGTGCCGGACGCGCGGTGCTCAAGCGGCGGCGGGCACGCGGCCGAAAGCGCCTGTCCGCATAGACGGCCTGTGACGTCCGACGCCCCGTTCCCGCCGAGCCGGCGCGGCCGCCTGTCTCGAGCAGGAGAGTTCGACGCGGTCACGCAACTCGGCCGGTCGGTCGGCGGCAGGTATCTGACCCTGCGCTACCGCCTCCGCGATGACGGCGGCGAGCCGCGGGTCGGCTACGCCGTGCCGCGGCGAGTGGGCGGCGCGGTCGATCGAAACGGCGTGAAGCGGCGCCTGCGCGAGGCGATCGGCCGCGAGGGAGCGCTGCTTGCACCAGCCACCGACTATGTGCTCATCGCGCGGCCGGGGATCGCCGCGACGGTCGATGCACGCGGCTTCGACTGGCTGTGCGGCCAGGTCGAGGAGCTGCTGCGCTCCGCCGGGGCGCAGCCGTGATCTCGCGGGCGCTGATCCTCGTCCTGCGCATGCTGCGGCTCTCGCTCACGCCCTTCGAGTCGATGACGTCGATCACGCCCCGGCTGTGCAAGTACGAGCCCACCTGCTCGCACTACGCCGAGCAGGCGATCCGCACATACGGCCCGGTCAAGGGCCTGGTGCTCGCGGTCTGGCGGGTCTTGCGCTGCAACCCGTGGTCGCGCGGCGGATATGACCCGGTGGTGCGGCCGTGATCTTCGGCGACATCATCATCTGGACGCAGATCGAGAACGCGCTCGTCTGGCTGCTCAACCACTACCACGACGCGCTCGGCAACTGGGGACTGGCGATCGTCCTGCTCACGTTCACGATCCGGCTCGCGATGCTGCCGCTGACGATCCGGCAGTTCCGGTCGATGGCGGCGATGCAGGTCGTGCAGCCGAAGGTGAAGCAGCTGCAGAACCGGTACAAGGGCAAGACGGGGCGCGAGGACCGGGCGAAGATGCAGCAGGAGCTGATGGAGCTCTACAAGGAGCACAACGTCAACCCGTTCGGCTCGTGTCTGCCGCTCCTGATCCAGGCGCCGGTGTTCATTGCCCTGAACGCGGTGCTGCGCTATCACATCCACCCGGTCGGCGATCAGAGCTTCCTCGGCATTCCCGACATCTTCGTGCCGTTGAATCAGCTCTCGACGGTGGCCGAGTACACGCTCATCGCGCTCTACGTCGGCTCGATGCTCGGCTCGACGCTCCTGTTCTCGTTCGTCACCGATCGCCAGCAGAAGTACATGCTCGCGGCGATGCCGATCGTGTTCGTGCCGTTCGTGCTGCGGTTCACCACCGGCGTCATGATCTACTGGATCACATCGAACTTCTGGACGATCGGGCAGCAGGGGATGATCAAGCGCACCATGGGCCACCGCTTCCCGCAGCCGGCTCCAAAGGGCGGGTCGTCCGGCAAAGGTGGGGACAAGGGCGGCGGATCGTCCGGCAAGGGCGCCGAGAAGACCGGCGGCAAGGGCGGGGGCAAGCCGGCCGGCGAGCCCGCCAGCACGCCGCGGCCGCCCCGTGGCAGCGGCCGGCGCACGTCGCAACAGACCGGCCGTCGTTCCGGCCAGCGCCGCGGCGGTCGCAAGCGGTGACCGAGCCGGCGGTCCGGGTCGAGGCCACGGGCGAGACGGTGGGCGAGGCGCGCTGGGCGGCGCTGCACGAGCTCGAGCGGCGCTATCCGGCTCTCGATCGCGACGAGGTCGAGTTCGTCGTGCTCTCCGAGGGCCAGCGCGGCCTCCTCGGCGTGGGGTACGAGCCGGCCCGCGTCATCGCTGCGCTCGCGACCGAGCCGCCGGCAGCCTCTGCGCCGGCCCCGGCCCCGGCGCCCGATCCGGACGACTCCGAGGCCGCCGGCCTCATCCGCGATCTGCTGATCCGGGTCGTCGACGGCCTGGGTATCGACGCCGAGATCGACATCGACGAGATCGAGGGCCAGATCACGGGCACCGTCTCCGGCGGCGATCTCGGCCTGCTGATCGGGCGGCACGGCCAGACCATCGACGCGATCCAGTACCTGGCGAACGCGATTGTCCACCGCCGCCAGCCGGATCCTGTGGAAGTGGTGATCGACGCTGAGGGATATCGGGAGCGGCGGCGGCGGGCCCTGTGCGGCGTCGCCGATCGGGCCGTCGTGGACGTGCGCCGCGATGGCCGGCCCGTGCCGCTCGAGCCGATGACATCGGTCGAGCGCAAGATCGTGCATCTGCACCTGAAGGAGGTCGCTGGAGTGGCGACCTCGAGCGAGGGCGTCGAGCCCAACCGGCATGTGATCGTCCTCCCAGAGGGCGATTCCGCCGAGGTGTAAAACGTGAAACACCCCGACCTGAGGCTGCAGGTCTACTGCGACCTGCTCGCGGCCGCGCCGATGTCGCTGACCTCGCTCCGCGATCCCGCCCGGCTGTGGGACGTGCACGTAGCCGACGCCCTGACGGCGCTTCCGCTGGTGCGCCGGCTGGCGCCCGCCACGGCCGTCGACGTCGGCTCCGGAGGCGGCAGCCCCGGCATCCCCATCGCGCTGGTCTCCGGCGTGGCGGTGACGCTGCTCGAGGCCACCGGGTCGAAGTGCGGGTTTCTGCGCGACACGGTCGCAGCCCTGGGGGCGGGTTGTCCCGTCGTCCACGAACGATCCGAGCACTTCGGCCGCGGGGAGGGGCGCGAGGCCTTTGACCTGGCGCTGGCGCGTGCGCTCGCGCCGCCGCCGGTCGCGGCGGAGCTGTGCCTGCCGCTTGTCCGCACGGGCGGGCACGTGCTTCTGTGGACGGCGAAGACGGAGGTCGACCCGCTCGAGGCCGCGGCGGCGCAGGTGGGCGGCGCGGTCGCAGAAACGGTGGTTGTGGCCCCGAACCGGCACCTGATCGTGCTTGCGAAGACCTCGGCGACGCCCGAAACGTTCCCCCGGCGGGCGGGAATGGCAAACACGCGTCCGCTTGTGCGGGTACGATCTCGCACATGAGTGCTCGCGTCTATGCCCTTGCCAACCAGAAGGGCGGCGTCGGCAAGACGACAACGGCGATCAACATGGCAGCTTGCGTCGCCCAGGCGGGCACGCCCGTGCTGCTGATCGATCTCGATCCCCAGGCCAATGCCACAACCGGACTCGGCTTCCGGCCGGAGCAGCTCGAGGCGAGCACGTACGACCTGCTCCACGGCCGCCCTCTGGACGAGGTCGTCGTCGAGACCTCCGTCCCCAACCTCTCCCTGGTGCCGTCGCACCCCGACCTGGCGGCCGCGCAGGTCGAGCTTCCGACCCGCGCCGAGCACGGGACGCTCCTGCGCGACCTCCTGGTCGGCACCGAGGAGCGGTTCCCCTACGTCTTCGTGGACTGCCCGCCGTCGCTTGGCCTGCTCACCGTGAACGCGCTTGCGGCCGCGAACCGCCTGATCGTGCCCGTCCAGTGCGAGTACTACGCCCTCGAGGGCCTCGCGCAGCTGCTGCAGAGCGTCGAGCTCGTGCGCACCCGGATCAATCCCCGGCTCGGGATCACCGGAGTCCTGCTCACGATGTACGACGCCCGCACGCGCCTGGCGAGCGACGTCGCCAGTGAGGTGCGCAGCCACTTCGGCCCGCTCGTGTTCGACACCGTCGTGCCCCGCAGCATCCGTCTGGCCGAGGCGCCGAGCCACGGTGTCCCCATCACCACGTACGACTCGTCGTCGGCCGGCGCCGACGCGTACTATCGCGCGGCCCTCGAGGTGGTCGAGCGTGGCTGAGCCGGCCCGCCCGCGCGGACTCGGCCGGGGGCTCGCGGCGCTCGTCGCCGAGTTCCCGACCGGCCAGGCCTCGATGGTCGAGCTCGAGATCTCGCAGGTGCGGCCGAATCCGCGCCAGCCTCGCCGCGTCTTCGACGACGACGCGATCCAGCGGCTGGCCGACTCGGTGCGCGCCGACGGCGTCGTCCAGCCCATCATCGTCCGCGACGTCGGGGACGGATACGAGATCATCGCCGGCGAGCGGCGCTGGCGGGCGGCGCGGCTGGCCGGCCTGCGCACGATCCCCTCGCTGGTGCGGTCGGCGGACGAGCGCGAGCTGCTGATCCTGGCGCTCGCCGAGAACGTCGCCCGCGAGGATCTGAATCCGGTCGATCAGGCCCGCGCGTACGCCGTCCTCGCCGACGAGCTCGATCTCAGCCAGACCGAGATCGCCCGCCGCGTCGGCAAGAGCCGCCCGGCGGTGGCAAACACGATGCGGCTGCTCGAGCTGCCCGACGAGGTGCTCGACATCGTGTCGGCGGGGAGGCTGTCGGAGGGCCACGGCCGGGCGCTCCTGCAGGCGTCCGGCCAGGACGAGCGCGTCGACCTGGCCAAGACAGCCGTGAGCCGGGGCTGGTCGGTGCGCGAGTGCGAGGTCGCCGCCAAGCGCGCCGGCAAGGCCAAGCCCGCCCCCAAGCGGACGCCGGGCGCGATGGACGATGAGCTGGCACACCTCGCCGTCGACGCCGCGTGGCAGTCGCTCGGCCTGCGCGCCTCGGTGCGCCGCGGGCCCCGCGGCGGACGCGTCGAGATCCACTTCACCTCCCCCGCCGAGCTCGGCCGGATTGTCGACCAGCTGCGCGCCGAGCGCGTCTCCTGGGCCGACTGAGGGCGCCAACGGCCGTCGCATCGCGGCGTCATCCCTCGCGCGCGTGCAAAGCACGCGTCGCTCGGTGCGTCCTTGCGCTGCTTGGCCCTGGCGCCCTCACTCGAGGCGGGAAGCGCGACCACCAGCGGGTGGTATTCTGGGCGTCCCGTGGGGGCGATTAGCTCAGTCGGTTAGAGCGCCGCTCTGATAAGGCGGAGGTCCCTGGTTCGAATCCAGGATCGCCCACTGGCAGCTTCGCAGGACACCCGCCCGCGCTGTGCCTGGGTCCCGGCCGGGGATCCCCTGTACGTCGCCTATCACGACGAGGAGTGGGGCGTTCCGTCGCACGACGATCGCCACCTCTTCGAGATGCTCGTGCTCGAGGGGGCGCAGGCGGGGCTCTCGTGGTCGACGATCCTGCGCAAGCGAGAGGGGTATCGCAGCGCCTTCGCCGGGTTCGATGCCGCGGCGGTCGCCCGCTTCGGCCCCGCCGACGTCGAGCGCCTGCTCGCCGATCCCGGCATCGTCCGCAACCGGCTCAAAGTCGAGTCCGCGATCGCAAACGCCGCGGCGGTGCTGCGCGCCGGCGAGGAGCACGGCAGCCTCGACGCGTTCCTGTGGGGCCTCGTGCCCACGCCGCCCAAGCGGCGCGAGCGCACTCCGGCCGGCGCGGTGCCGGCCGAGACCGCCGAGTCGCGGGCGCTCAGCAAGGAGCTGAAGCGGCGCGGCTTCCGGTTTGTCGGACCGACGGTCTGCTACGCGTTCATGCAGGCCGTGGGAATGGTCGACGATCACGGTCCGACGTGCTTTCGCTACGCCGGATAGCGGCCGGGGGAGCCTGGCTATACTGGACCCGAGGATGCAGGAGATGAGCATCTACGGGGTGTCCTTCGACATGGTCGGCAAACAGCCGATCGTGCTCCTCCGGACGCTCGACGGCAGCAAGTTTCTGCCCATCTGGATCGGCCATCCCGAGGCGGCCGCCATCCTGATGAAGCTCCAGGGCACGCCGACGCCCCGGCCGATGACGCACGACCTGGTCACCTCGATGCTCGTCGAGCTGAACGCGAAGGTCGAGAAGATCGCCGTGACCGAGCTGCGCGATAACACCTTCTACGCGTCCATCACCCTGCGCATCGACGGGTCGGAGATCGAGATCGACTCGCGCCCGTCCGACGCGCTCGCGCTCGCCGTGCGGGCCGAGGCCAAGATCTACGTTGCCGACCAGGTGATCGACGACTCGGCGATCGAGTTCGGCCAGGAGCCGGAGGAGGCGGGCGAGGTCGTCGAGGAGTTCAAGAAGTTCCTCGAGAACGTCAGCCCCGAGGATTTCGGGAACTAGCGGGCGGCCATGCGGGCGAGCTCGCGGCCGATCACGAGCCGCTGGATCTCGGCCGTTCCGTCGACCACCTGCAGCATCTTCGCCAGGCTGATGAACCGCGGCAGCGGCGTGTCCTCGAGCCAGCCGTAGGCGCCCAGCGCCTCGCTGCACGCGATCGCAGCCCGCAGCGCCGCGTCGGGGCAGAACCGCTTCGCGTGGGCGGTGGCGACCGTCCCGGCGGGGGTTCCCAGCAGGCCGGCCGCCCTGGCGTAGAGCAGCCGGCCCGCCTCGAGGTCGGTGAGCACGTCTGCAAGCGTGAAGCGCATCGTGCCGAGGTCGAGCAGCGGCCGCCCGAATGCGTGGCGGGTACGGGCGTAGCCCAGGGCGAGGTCGAGGGCCTCGGCGTGCAGGCCGCAGGCGATCGCGGCGATGTCGCAGCGGGCGACGTCGATCGCGCCGAGCGCCGCCCGCATCCCCTCCCCGGGCGGGGCCACCAGCGTGGCGGGCGCGGCGGTCGAGTGCCATCTCCCCGATGGGCAGGAACGCGGCCGTGGCGGTGCGGTAGCGCATCGGGAAGCTGACTCCGCTCGCGGCGGCGTCCACCGCCAGGAGTGCGATGTCGGAGTGCCCGGGCTCCCCCGTCGTCTTGCAGACGACCAAGAAGACATCGGCCTCACCGGCCAGTGAGACCCACGCCTTGCGCCCGGTGACGCTCCAGCCGTCGTCGGAGCGGTGGGCCAGGGTCGTGATCGCGGTTGCGTCGGAGCCCGCGTGCGGCTCGGTCAGAGAGAACCCGCCGAGCGCCCTGCCCGCGGCCAGGTCGGCGCCCCAGCGCGCCCGTAGCCCGGCGTCGTCGCACCCGGCCACGGCCGCCGCCACGGCGTTGTGCATCGAGAGCGAGAAGGCGAGCGCCGCGTCGCCGCGGCCCAGCTCCTCGAACACCTCCATGCCGGCGGGGAACCCGAGGCCGCTGCCACCGAGATCGGGCGGGCAGAAGAGCCCGGTGAGGCCTGACGCGGCCACGGCTGCCCGCGGGTAGGTGGCGGCGGCTTCCCAGGCCGACACGCCGGGCTTCACCGTGTCGCGCACGAACGCCGCTGCGGTGGCTCGCATCGGTGGCGATCATACCGGCGCTAGACTGTGGCTCCGCCCCGACGACTGGAGGCCTGGGGATGCAACACAACGGCAGTGGCGCCCAGTGGTTTGCCGAACGATCGATCCGGGGCGTGGGCGACGACGGCGCCGCCGAGGTCGTCACCATCTGGATCGAGCGCAAGCCGGGCGCCGTGTGGGCGGTGGGCCGGGCGGTCGATCTCGCCCAGCGCGCCGACGGGCTGGTGCGGCCGGACGACTACCTGTTCGAGGGCTACGAGATGGGCGACGCACTCGAGGCCGCCAACGCGGCGATCGATGCCGACCTCGATGTGTCGGCCGAGGAGGGCAAGCCGCAGGAGGTCGAGCCCTTCACCGAGGCCGAGTTGCTGGTGCCGCTCGAGCGGTGGTTCTTCGGGCACTCGCCACGGGCCGAGCGACCGGCACGTTGAGGTCCGGCTAAACCGAGGTTTCGGATCCGGCAACACGGTTGCGCGGCTCCGGGTGCGAGGTTCGGCTCCCGAGCACGCGCAGCGGTGGTGTGCCGTCCGGCAGCGCCGCCGCGGCCGCGGCGGTACGCTCGAGCGTCAGCAGCGCGGCCTCGCCGTCGTCCCCCAGGTCGACCGTGTGGTCGGTGACGTACAGGTCGACGTACGGCCAGATCACGTCCTCTCCCAGCTCCTGGGCATGCCGGCGGATCGTGACCAGGACGTCGTCCTTGTTGGCCCACGCGTAGGCGATCGAGTCGCGCAGCACGGCTGTGAACCGGTCGATGACGTCGGCGGGCAGCGTCAGCCGGGCGAGGATCCCGCCCAGCGGTACGGGTGCGTGCGCGAGCTGCTCGAACGCCTCGCCGAGGTCCTCCACCAGCACCAGCCCGTCGCGGCGGTAGGTGAGGCGGCCCTCGTGGATCAGCACGCCGAGATCGGCGTCCCCGCGCCGCAGCGCCGGGCCGATGTCCGAGAACACCGCGTGGCTGATCTCGCCCTGGCCGGGATGCAGGCACCGGTAGAGCAGGGTGGCGGTGGTTGTCGCGCCAGGGCAGAGCACACGCGCGGCCGTCTCCGGGCGGGCGTCGGGCCGGGCGGCCACGATCAGCGGGCCGACTCCGAAGCCGAGCGCGGAGCCGGCGCGCAGAACGCCGTAGTCGCCCGCAAGCAGGAGGGCCGCATAGAAGCTGGCCTTCGAGATGTCGTAGCGGCCGGCGAAGAGGCCGTCGTTCAGCTGCTGCACATCGAGCAGCTCCGCGTCGAACTCGAGACCGCGTAGGTCGATCCGGCGCTCGAGGATCGCGTGGAACGCGAAGGTGTCGTTGGGGCAGGTCGAGAGCCCGAGGCGCAGCTTCATCCCACCGCCTCCAGCACGAGACCCGCGGCCCGCTCGAGCGCGTCGCGCATGCGCCAGCGCGAGCGGTCGCGCTCGCCGGCGACGTTCGAGAAGCCGCGCACGATCGTGAGCCCGACCCCGCAGAGCCCGGCGGCGACGGCCACCGCGTAGCCCTCCATCTCCTCACCGGCGGCGCCGGGATGCGCCGCCCGGCGTTCGCCGGCCTCCGCGGGCGACCCCGCGGCGGCGGTCACCGACAGGAGCTCGGCGCCGTCGCCGAGCTCGATCACGTCGGAGTCGGCAAAGCCGAGCTCGGCGGCTGAGCGGTGGCCCGCGCCCGCCCCGGCGCCGATCCCGACGCACCGGATCCGGCCGGCGACGACGGCCGAGCCGACCGGCTGGCGCTCCGGGTCATAGGTGCCCGCGGCGCCCACCAGGACGACCCCGTCGGATGCGGCGCTCGGGTTGGCTGCGATGGCCTGCGCCGCTCCCGCACCGGCCGCCGCCAGACCGAACCCGCAGAGCGCGATCCGCCCGGGCGAGCCGTTCGGGAAGAGCAGGTCTGACTCGAGCGCTGTCGGCACCAGGATCAGCACCCGTCTATGCGATCTCGACCATGCGCGTGATCGCCCCGCGGGCGCGGTCGGCCACCTCCGGGTCGACCGTGACCACGTGCCGCATGTCGCGGAGCGCGTCGCGCAGCTTCGGCAGCGTGATCATCTTCATGTACCGGCACACCGCCCGCTCGGACATGGCGTAGAAGCGCTTGTCGGGCGCCTCGCGCGTCAGCCGGTGCAGGATGCCGGTCTCGGTGGCGACCACGAAGTCGCGCTTGGGCGAGCGCAGGGCGTGTCCGACCATGCCCTCGGTCGAGAGCACCTGCGTGCGCTTGCCGATGGCCTCGTCGTGCGCCGCGGCGTACATGCACTGGCTGGCGCAGCCGCACTCGGGATGGATGAGCAGGTCGGCGGACGGATGGTCGTCGAGCATCCGGGTGACGTCGTCGCTGCGGATGCCGGCGTGCACGTGGCACTCGCCGGGCCAGATCTTCATCTTGCGGCCGGTGACCCGCTCGAGGTAGGCGCCCAGGAACATGTCGGGGAGAAAGAGGATGTCGCGGTCGGCGGGGACGGCCTCGATCACGGCCCGGGCGTTCCCCGACGTGCAGCAGTAGTCGCTCTCGGCCTTCACCTCGGCTGTCGTGTTCACGTAGCTCACGACCACCGCGCCCGGGTTCTCGGCCTTCCAGGTGCGCAGCGCGTCGGCGTCGATCGTCGCCGCGAGCGAGCAGCCCGCGTCCAGGTCGGGGATCAGCACCGTGCGCTGCGGCGAGAGGATGGCAGCCGTCTCGGCCATGAAGTGCACGCCGCAGAAGGCGATCACATCGGCGTCGGTGCCGGCCGCCGCCTGGGAGAGGCCGAGCGAGTCGCCCACCAGGTCGGCCACGTCCTGCACCTCGGGAAGCTGATAGTTGTGGGCGAGGATGACGGCGTTTCGCTCGGCCGCGAGCGCCCGCACCTGCTCCTGCAGGGTGGCGACGTCGGCCTCGGTCAGCGTGGGCATGGGTGAACCTCCAGCGAGATGTCGAGGGCGCGCACGGAGTGGGTGAGGGCGCCGATCGAGATCGCGTCGACGCCGGTCTCGGCGATCGCGCGCACGGTTTCGAGGGTGATGCCGCCGGATGCCTCGAGCCGGACCCGGCCGGCGGCGCGGCCGACCGCAGCGCGCAGATCGGCGATGCTCATGTTGTCGAGCAGGACGCTGTCGGCGCCGGCTGCGATCGCGGAGTCGAGCTGGGCGACGGTGTCGGCCTCGGCCTGGACGTGCAGGTGGGGATGGGCGGCGCGCGCAGCGCGGACGGCCTCACCGACCCCGCCTGCGACGGCGACGTGGTTGTCCTTGATCAGGATCGCCGCGGCCAGATCGGCGCGGTGGTTCGTGCCCCCGCCGCAGGCGACCGCGAGCTTGTCCAGGCGGCGCAGCCCCGGCGCGGTCTTGCGGGTATCGAGGATCTCGACGCCCGTCCCGGCGACAGCGGCCACGTACGTGCGGGTGGCCGTGGCGATCCCGGACATGCGCTGCAAGACATTGACGGCGGTGCGCTCGGCGGTGAGCAGCGCCCGCGCCGATCCCTCGATCCGGGCGACGGTCTGCGGGGCCTGCGCGACGTCGCCGCCGTCGGCGAGGAGCACCTCCATCTCGGCGCACGGGTCAAGCCGCAGCACGACCTCGCGGGCGATCTCCAGGCCGCAGACGACGCCCGGCTCGCGGACGACGACGTCGGCGATCGCCAGGAGCTCCGCCGGCACGGTGGCGTCCGTCGTCGGGTCGCCGCGGCCCGCATCCTCCTCGAGCGCGCGGTCGATCACACCATCGAGTGAAGCGGTGGACATGCGTTGCTCCTCGCCTGGGCCGGATCGGTGTCGGGGAAGTCTCTGCGCAGATGCGCGCCGCGGCTCTCGGTGCGGCGCAGGGCGCCGTCCGCGATCAGGCCGGCGACCAGCATCGGGTTCGAGCGCGGCTGATCGGCGATCCACGCGGCGAGGCTCTGGAGGCCCTCCTCGTCGCGCACCGGCCCCGCCCCTGCCCACATGCGCCGCCGCAGCTCGGGCAGCGGCGCCCGTGCCCGCGGCCGGCCGGGGGGCGCGCCCGCGTCGGAGCGGTCGTCGCCGGCCGCCGCGTGAAGGCCTGTGCCGACGGCGCGGTGCGCGAACACGAAGCACTCGAGCAGCGAGTTGGATGCGAGCCGGTTGGCGCCGTGCACGCCCGTGGCCGCGCATTCGCCGCCGGCGTACAGGCCCGGGATCGTCGTGGCGGCGTCGAGGTCGGTGGCGACCCCGCCCATCAGGTAGTGCGCGGCGGGGGCGACCGGGATGGGATCGGAGCACAGGTCGAGGCCCGCCTCGGCGCACCCGGCGGCGATGTTGCCGAAGCGGCGCAGCACCCGCTCGCGGTCGAGGTGGCGCAGCGTCAGGTACGCGCGTCCGCCCGTCGCGAGCAGCGCCTCGATCGATCGCGTCACCACATCGCGCGGCGCGAGCTCGGCGTCGGGATGAGCCTCGGCCATGAACCGGCGGCCGGCGTCGTCCACGAGCCACGCACCCTCGCCGCGGACGGCCTCGGAGATCAGAAAGGCCCGGCCGCTGCCGGCGAGCGCCGTCGGGTGGAACTGCACGAACTCCATGTCGCGGACGGCCGCCCCGGCGCGGTGGGCGAGCGCGATGCCGTCGCCCGTCGTCCCGGGCGGGTTGGTGGTGCGCGCGTACAGGGCGCACGCGCCGCCGGTGGCGAGCAGCGTCATGCGCGCGCGGACGAGGCCGAGCTCGTCGTGGCCGAGCACCCAGGCGCCGGCACAGCCGTCACGGCCGCCCGCGAGCGCGAGCGCGGCCGTGTGCTCCATGACGGCGATGCCTGGGTCGGCCGCGACGCGCGCGATCAGCGCCTCCGCGATGGCGGCCCCGGTGGCGGCGCCGTCGGCGTGCAGGATCCGGCGGCGGCCGTGGCCGCCTTCGCGGCCGAGGCGGTAGGCGCCGTCGTCGCCGCGGTCAAAGCGCACGCCCATGCGCTCGAGATCGCGAATGCGGTCGATGCCCTCCTCGGCCAGCAGGCGCACCGCGGCGGGGTCGCCCAGACCGCGGCCGACCGTGAGGGTGTCGGCCGCATGCTGCTCGAACGAGTCGCCGGGCCCGACCGCCGCGGCCACTCCGCCCTGGGCCATGTAGGAGTTGGATGCCTGCAGCGAGCCCTTGGTGACCAGGGTCACTCGTGCGCCGAGCTCGGAAGCGCGCAGGGCCGCGTAGAGGCCCGCAAGGCCCGCACCCAGCACGAGCACGTCGGTGCGGACGGGGGTGGCGGAGGCCATCGCCGGGCATATTAGCTCAAGTGACTAAAACCCGTCGGGAATGGCCGGCAGGCGTGCGGCGTTAGTCACGAGGCATGCTGCTTGTGGCTGATACTCTCGCGGAGATGGTGCCCTCCGATCCGCCCCCCGGCGTCGTCGCGGCGTCAGAGTCGCGCGACCGCGCCCGCTTCGAGGAAGAAGCGCTCACACATGCCGAGCAGCTCTACCGCATCGCGGTGCGCCTGACCGGGGGCCGGCAGGTCGCGGAAGATCTGGTTCAGGAGACGTACCTGCGCGCCTTCCGCGCCTGGCGCAGCTACCGCCCGGGCACGAACCTGGCTGCATGGCTGGCGACGATCATGCGCAACGCCAACCTCGACGAGCTGCGCCGCCAGAGCCGACGCCCGGTGCAGGAGCAGCTCGACGACGACGGCGACTACTACCTGTACAACCGCCTGGCGCAGGCCAGCCCGCAGCCTCAGGACGAGGTGCTCGCACGCCTCTCCGGCACGGCCATCGTCTCGGCGCTCGGCGACCTGCCGCCGAACTTCCGCGAGGTCGTCGTGCTGGTCGACGTCGGCGATTTCAGCTACGCCGACGCGGCCGGGATCCTCGGCATCCCCATCGGCACGGTCATGTCCCGGCTCTACCGCGGGCGGCGGCTGCTGAAGCGGGCGCTGGCCGATCGCGCGGGCAGCGAGGACGCGGCATGAGCGCCGATCCCTGTCGGGGTGCCGAGAGCATGCTGCAGCCGTATCTCGACCGGGTGCTGACCGAGTCCGAGGCGGCCCGCATCGACGGCCATCTGCGCGACTGCAGCTACTGCAGCGACCGCTACGTCTTCGAGCGCAGCCTGCGCTCTGTCGTCAAGGAGTGCTGCTGCGACGAGCCGGTGCCGGCCGGGTTCGTCGAGCGGCTGCGGCGGCGCTGCTCGGATCAGGCGTAGTCGACGTCGCCCGGCGGGGCGAGGTCGCGGCAGTCGACCGGATCAGCGGGGAGCCCACGCACGGGCCGCTCGCCGCGGTCGGGGATGTCGCCCCAACGGGAGCGGGGGATCAGCACCGGGTGCGAGCGGCCGCCGCCGTAATCCGCGGCCAGGATCGTCCCGGGGGCCGACGCTGACGCCGCCGTGATCCGGTCGACCGCGAGCGGATCGAGATGCGGCCCGTCGCCGAGCACGACGAGCGCCCAGCCGGCCTCGTCGGGCAGGGCCGCAAGCCCGGCGTGCAGCGACGCCGCCTGGCCGGCGTCCCAGCGGTCGCACACCACGGGCTGCGCCCCGTGCAGGTCGATCCGCTCGAGGATCGTCCCGGCCCGCGCGCCCAGCACCACCACCCGGTGCTCGGGGCCCGTATCCGCGAGCGTGCGCAGCACCTGCTCGAGCATCGGCCGGCCGTCCACCGGGTGCAGCTGCTTCAGGCCGCCGTAGCGCCGGCCCTCGCCGGCCGCCAGCACGACTGCGGCGATCACACGTCCTGGACGAGCGCGTCCGCGATCTGGAGCAGGCGCATCGCTGCTCGAGTGTACGTCCACGCCGCCGCCTCGTCCTCGAGCGCGAGCCCGTGCGCCCACAGCTCCTGCACGCCCTCGATCAGCTCTGCGACGTCGGCCAGCTCGTGCGCGCCGTCGGTGTCGCACGCCCGCAGCGCGAGCCCGAGCGCCCCGGGCCTGTCGCCCATGCGCGACCACATCAGCGTCTGGGTCATGACGAGGTAGTCGTGGATGCGCAGGCGCTGCAGCGGAATGGTGCGCTCCCGCGTCATGAGCGGCGGCGAGAGCACCGGCGCGTGCTCGCCTCGGGCCGCCCGCTCGGCGTTGCCCCAGAACATGGCCCGGATCTGGTCGTCGCTTGCGCCTGCCCGGCGCAGCACGAGCAGGAGCGCCAGCCGGGCCGTCGCCGGCATGCCGTAGGGAGCATCGCTTGCGAACACGATCTGCTCGGGCGACGCCGACGCGAGCAGCGTGCGCAGGTCGGTCGTGCTCCACACCGACGTGTCGTAGAGCACGTTGGGGTGGTCGACGAGCGTACGGGCGATGTGCTCGAGGTCGGCGATGGCGGCGTGGGCCAGGATCAGCTGCGCGTCAGGGTTGCGCTCGACCAGGTGGCGCAGGTCGTCGGCGATCGCCGGCAGGCCCCGGCCCGCGTGGATCAGGATCGGCACCCGCCGCTCGGCGGCGAGCTGGAAGACGGGATTCAGCCCGGCCTCGCCGAAGTCAAAGGCCTGGGCGCGGGGGTGCAGCTTGATTCCGGCGGCGCCGGCGTCGAGGCAGCGCGCGGCCTCCTCGATCGGGCCGGCCGTCATGTCGAGCCGGCAGAACGGCACGAGTGCACCTTCAGACGCCGCCGCCCACGCCATGACGCGGTCGTTGGGCACGCGGTAGGCGGGGTGGCGGTCGGGGTCGTTCAGGGGAAAGGTGAACGCGCGCTCGACGCCCTGCGCGTGCATCAGCTCGAGCAGCTCCTCCGGCGACTGCGTGAAGCCGTCCTCGTCGACGCCGAGATGGGTGTGGGCATCCCACACCCGCAGGTCCGGCGGGTAAAGCGGGCCGGTGGGGTCGAGGTGGCGGTGCAGCAGCTCGTCGAACCGGGCGGTGGGCACGGCCGAACGCTACCAGCGCCTCCGCGGGCACGTGGTACGTTGCCGGGCATGCCTACCTCTCACCTGATCTTCGCCGATTCCGTCCGCGATCCCGACCTCTTCGTCGCCACCGGGATCACCATCGGGGACCCGTTCGCCTATGTCGAGACCGACGGCAAGCGGATCATCGTCACGTCCGAGCTCGAGGCCGACGTCGCCCGGCGCACGTCGACGGCCACCGAGGTCTGGACCGGGTCCGAGTTCGGCTCCCGCGAGCTGGTCAAGGGCGGGATGAGCTACCACGACGTCGAGCTCGAGATCGTCCGCCGCGCGCTCGAGCGCCTGTCCGTCGCCGACGTGGCGGTGCCGCCGACCTTCCCGGTCGAGCTGGCCGACTACCTGCGCGGGCGCGGCGTCGCGGTCACCGTCGACCGCTCGGGCTACGAGCTGCGCCGCCGGGTGAAGGACGAGCGCGCCCTGGAGGGCATCCGCCTGGCGCAGCGCGCGATCGAGGCGGCGTTCGCACGGGTCGTCTCGGTGCTCGGGGCGTCGTCGCCGGGCGCTCAGGGGCTGGTCTTCGAGGGTGAGCCGCTCACCGCCGAGTGGCTGACCGATGAGATCGAGCGGGTCCTGCGCGAGCATGGGGCCGAGGGCGAGCGGCCGCTGGTCGGCAACGGCCCGACGGGCGCGAACGTGCACGAGCGCGGGACGGGCCCGATCCAGCCGGGCGAGTCGATCATCGTGGACATCTTCCCCCGGCACCTCAAGAGCCGCTACCACTCCGACATGACGCGCACGTTCTGCTTTGGCGACGCGCCGGAGCAGCTGCGGCACATGCACGGCGTCGTCTACGACGCGCTGCGCGTGAGCGAGGAGCGGATCGCGGCCGGCGTGAACGGCACCGCCGTTTGGGAGGCGGCCTGCGACGTCATCGAGGCCGGCGGCTACCGCACGACGCGCGGCCTCGCCGATGGCGAGACGCTCGACGAGGACTTCTTCCACGGCCTCGGCCACGGCGTCGGGGTCGAGGTGCACGAGGCGCCCAACCTCGGCCTCTCCGGCGACGACCTGCTCCCCGGCGACATCGTCACGATCGAGCCGGGCGTCTACCGCAAGGGCTTCGGCGGCGTGCGCCTGGAGGACATCGCGGTCGTGCGCGAGGGCGGCTGCGAGGTGCTCACCGACTTCCCGTACACGCTGGAGGTCCACCCGTAGGAGAACCGGGGCCTGGCCCCGTTCGGGGCCAGGCCCTAGCCGTCGTAGGTGACGATGCCGTCGAGGCGTGGGTGCGCGGACACCCTCCGCACCCAGGCGTCGACGCGCGGGTACGCCCCGTCGAGCGCGAGGTTGCGCGCCAGGATCTGGTGGAAGCGCTCGTCGTCGGAGGCCCGGATCCAGAGGCCGTACTTCACGAACGGGAACGCGGCGCAGTCGGCGGCGGTGAGCGCATCCGACATCAGGTAGTCGCGGCCGTCGAGCATGGCCTCGAAGACATCGAGCGTCGAGCGCAGCTCGTGCTCGAGCGCGGCGATGCGGATGTGATCGGGCTTGGCCCGGGAAAGCTCTGCCTCGATCGCGTTCGGCGGCACCTTCCACACCCGGTTGAACCAGTCGATGAAGACGTTCATCTCGGCGCGCCGGGCCGGGTCGGCCGGATACAGCGGCGGGTCGGGGAAGCGCCGCTCGAGGTGCTCGATGATCCTGGTGGAGTCGGTGACGACGAAGCCGTCGTCGTCGAGCACGGGCACCAGGTCCTGGCCGCTGCGATCGCGGATGCCCGAGCGGTCGGCCGGGTCGCACATGATCACCTCGCCGCTGACCCCCTTGTGGCCGAGCGCGAGCGCAACCCGCTCGACGTTGGTCGAGTACGGGATCGCGTACAGGCGCAGCCCGGCGGGCGTCACACCGTCAGGAGCTCGAGGAAGCGGGCGTCGTCGTCGAACGGCCCCACGAGTCCGAAGTTGAGCCCCTCGTCGCGGATGACCTCGCCCGCCAGCCGCTGGATGTCCGCCGCCGTCACCGCCTCGAGGCCGTCGAGCACCTCCTCCGGCTCCGCCAGCTTGTCCTCGAGCACCTCGCGGCGCATGCCGAAGGTGAGCAGCCCGCGCGGATCCTCGAGCTGGAGCACGATCCTGCCCTTGAGGTAGTTCTTGGTCCGGCGCAGCTCGACCTCGTCGACGGGCTCGCGCACGAGCTTTCCGAACTCGCGCACGATCGTCTCGACCGCCAGGTCGATGCGCTTGATGTCGACCCCCGACTGCGAGAACAGCGTGCCCGTGTCGTCGTAGGACTGGTGGTGGCAGAACACGTAGTAGGCCAGCCCCAGCCGCTCGCGCACTTCGGTGAAGAGCCGCGACGACATGCCGCCGCCGAGGATCGCCCCCAACACCTGCATCACGTACCGGTCGGGATGCGTCGTCGGGATGCCGCGCACGCCAAGGCGCAGGTGGGCCTGGTCGGAGTCGCGCGTCTCGAGCTGCACCCGCGGCGCGGCCTGATCGATCTGCGTCGGCGGCGGCGAGCCGGTCTCGCGGTCGCTCAGGTGGCCGAACTGGCGCTCGACCTCGGCCGCGAACTCGCCGTCGACGGCGCCGGCCGCGCCGACCACCATCCGCCGGGGCGCGTACCAGGCGCCCAGGTAGTCGAGGAAGGTCTGGCGGCCCGCGGCGCGGATCGTGTCCTTCGTGCCGATGATGTCCCAGCCGAGCGGCTGGTCGCCGAAGAGCAGGTGGTCATAGACGCTGTCGACGTGGTCGCGCGGCGTGTCCACGTACATGTTCAGCTCCTCGATGATCACGCCCTTCTCCCGCTCGACCTCCTCCGGATCGAACTTCGAGTTCAGCAGCTGATCGGCGAGGACGTCGAGCGCCAGCGTGCGGTGCTCGGCGGCGCACTTGATGTAGTAGCCGGTGTACTCCTTGCTCGTGAAGGCGTTGAACTCGCCGCCGATCCCGTCCACCTCGGCCGAG
The DNA here is from genome assembly GCA_963813245.1 of uncultured Actinomycetes bacterium. Taxonomy (GTDB): domain Bacteria; phylum Actinomycetota; class Thermoleophilia; order Gaiellales; family JAICJC01; genus JAICJC01. Next base: position 350,153 of record CAWEYE010000005.1, on the reverse strand, counting down.
ATGTCCTTGGCGGTCGGGCGGCGCTCGGTGCCCTTGAAGAACATGTGCTCGGCGAAGTGGGCGATCCCGTTCGTGGGCGGCGTCTCGTAGCGGCTGCCCGCGGCGAGCATCACCATCACCGCGACCGACTTGGCGGCGGGCATGGGTGCGGTCACCACGCGCAGGCCGTTTTGGAGAATGGTCTTCTGGAACATGGCGCGTATCGTAGTGTGCGACCTACGGGCGTCCGTACACCGAGACGTGCAGCGGCGAGGCGGACGTGAACGGCTCCCGGCCGAAGCCGCCGAAGCGCTCCTTCAGGCGCAGGCCGGCGATGCGGGCCATCAGGTCGAGCTCGGCCGGCCAGGCGTAGCGGCAGACGATCGGATACAGGCGCACGCCGGCAGACGTCAGGTGCACGTGGGTCTCGTCGAGCCGCTGCGCGACGGCATCGTGGCGGCCGACGTCGAGCCACACCTCGTCGACGCCGACCGCCTCGGCGTCGACGTACCGGCCGTCGCGCAGGCGGTGCAGATAGCCGGGCGTGAACGCCTCGACGACGAACGCGCCGGCGTCGGTCAGGTGCGCGGCCACGTTGCAGAAGCAGCGCACCTGCTGCTCCTGGGAGAGCAGGTTGAAGAACGTGTTGTAGACGATGTAGATCAACCGGTAGCTGCCGGCGACCGCGACTTCGGCGAAGTCGCCCATCGTGACCGCGATCGCCTCGCCGCCCGGCTTTGCGCGCAGCTTCGCGACCATGTCCGGCGAGAGGTCGATGCCGTCGACATGCACCCCGCGGGCGGCCAGCGGAAGCGCGATCCGCCCGGTGCCGATCGCGAGCTCGAGCGCCGGGCCGCCGGCCGCGAGCTGCTCGAGGAAGGCGACGGCCGCCGCCTCGTCGCCCCGGGGGGCGTCGTCGTAGATCTCGGCCGACTCCCGGTCGAAGCTCATCATCGGCTCGTAGCCGTCCACGCCCGGGGCCTAGTGAGCCCGTCTCCACACCGACACGTGCAGCCTGCTCTGGGCGTCGAACGGGCGCCGGTCCCATCCGCCGAAGCGGTCGGCCAGCTCGAGGCCCGCGATCCGGGCCATCAGGTCGAGTTCGCTCGGCCAGGCGTAGCGGAGCACCACCGGGTTCAGCGCGACGCCGGCGGTCGTGAGCGAGACGTGGTTCTTCACAAGCTGCTGCGAGACCGGGTCGTGGCGCGCGACGTCGAGCCAGACCCGGTCCACGGCGATCTCCTCGGCGTCGACGTACTGGTCAGCGCGCAGGCGATGGAGGTAGCCGGGCGTAAACGCCTCGACGACGAAGGCGCCGTCGTCGGTCAGGTGCGCGGCCACGCTGCAGAAGCAGCGCACCTGCTCGGCCTGGGTGCGCAGGTTGTAGAGCGAGTTGTAGACGACGTAGATCAGGCGATAGCGGCCCTCGACGGGGACGTCTGCGATGTCGCCCATCGTCACCCCGATCGCATCGCCACCGGGCTTTGCCCGCAACCGGGCCACCATCGCCGGGGCGATGTCGATGCCGTCGACCGCGATCCCCTCGGCGGCCAGGGGCAGCGCGATGCGCCCGGTACCGATGGCAAGCTCGAGGGCGGGCCCGCCCCCGGCGGCGTGGCGCAGAAACGCGACGGCGGCGTCCTCGTCGCCGCGCAGCCCGTCGTCGTAGCGTCGGGCGACGTCCTCGTCGAAGCTCATCGCCGGCTCGTACCCGTCCACGCGCCGATCCTAGCTCGCTGCCGCAGGCTCCCGGCGCCTGGCGGGTCAGAGTTGCGAAGCGAGCTGTTCCGAGAGACGCTCCGCGATCATGATCGTCGGTATGTGCGGGAAGCCCGATGGCACGTCCGGCATGATCGAGGCGTCTGCGACGGTGAGGCCCTCCGTGCCGTGGACACGTCCGCAGCGATCGACCACCGCACCGTCGTCGGGCCGAGGGCCCATTGCGCAGGTGCCGACGAGGTGGGGCAAGGAGTAGTTGTCGGCGCGAATGAACTCCTTGAGATCGGGGGCGCTCGGGTCGGGTGAGGCTGGGCCTGCGCAGAAGCGCCGGATCTCCGGGCGGTCAGCGAGCTCGTACCCCCGGCGGTAGCCTTCGACGAGCCGCTCCAGATCGGACGGGTCCTCGAGGCCCGGGAGCGTGATTGCCGGCTGCTCGGCGGGGTTCATCGATCGCAGCCGGACGCTCCCTCTCGAGCGAGGCTTCACGACCACGACAGCGACCTCGAAGCTCGCCGGCCGTCCCTCTGGATCGGACACCCAGAGCATCAGATCCGGCGGCTCGTCACGCGAGGTCGCCGAGCTGTGGAACGTGGCGAGCAGATGCAGGATAGGCGCGCTCCGGGTCGTCCCTCGGTAGTCGCCGCACGCGATGTCAACCGCCGGGTGGTCGGCGAGGTTGGCCCCGACGCCCGCCAGGTCGACGCGGACCGGCACGCCCACGGCACGAAGGTGCTCGGCGGGCCCGATCCCCGAACGCATCAGGATCGCAGGGCTTCCGAGCGTCCCGGCGCAGAGCACAACCCGGCCCGCTTCGATCACCGTTGCGTCCGCAAGCCGCACGCCGCACGCTCGGTCTCCGTCCAGCACGATGTCAGCGACCAATGCGTCAGGGCAGATGGTGAGGTTGGTCGGGGTCGAACCCACCGGCAGGTAGGCGTCTGCCGTCGTGACCCTGGAGCCGTTCCGAGAGTTCATCGGCATCCGGCCGGCACCGACCGCGCCTGGGCGGTTGTGGTCATCGACGATCGGGAAGCCGGTCGCCTGGAGCGCATCGAGGCAGGCCGCTGCCACATCGGTGTAGTCGAGGTCGGGGTAGCGCGTCGACGGTATCGGGCCGCGATCTCCGTGCCAGGGGCGATCGCTGAACTCCGCGTCGGTTTCGAGCCGGACGAAGTACGGGAGTACGTCGGCGAAACCCCAGCCTGCGTTTCCGCTCGCCGCCCACGCGTCGTAGTCAGCGGGAGAGCCTCGTGGCGTAAATCTGCGTCACCCACGAGGTCCCGCCGAGGAGCTTGCTTCTGCGCACGTTCTCGACGCCGCCGCGCGCGTCGGGCTCCGAGGTGTACCCCCAGTCAAACCGCCGTGCGATCTGCCAGCCGTCGCGGAGCTCGTTCGGCACATCGGCTCGACGATCAGGGCCCGCTTCGAGCAGCAGCACCGAGCGCGAGCCGGACTCCGCAAGTCGCGCCGCAACGACGCATCCCGCAGCCCCGCCTCCGACAACGACGACGTCGAAAACCGTTGCATGCAAGCCGGTCACCCTCCGGGTCGACCATACCAGGCGGGTATCGTTACGGCGCCTTGAGGATCCTCGTCGCCCGCTGCGAGATCGCCTACCACGGCCGCGCCACGACCCGCCTGGGCGCCGGCGACCGGGTGATCCTGCTGAAGGACGACGGCAGCCTGTGCGTCCATACCGACAGCGGCTTCAAGCCGCTCAACTACATGTCCGGCCCCACCTCGGTGACGCAGGACGGCGACGTGATCCGCGTGTACCGGCCGGCGTCGGACGAGACGCTCGTGATCGTCCTGCACGAGGTGTTCCACGACTCCGCCCTTGCGCTTGCCGACGACGCCGTCCTGGAGCGGGAGGACGCCGAGCTGCAGATCCACCGCCTGCTCGAGCGGGCGCCGGAGACGATCGAGCCGGGCCTCGTGGTGCTCGACCGCGAGCGGTTCACAGACACCGGCCCGATCGATCTGTTCTGCCGGGACACCGCCGGGCGCACGGTCGTGGTCGAGGTGAAGCGCACGCGGGCCGTCGCCGCCCACGTCGAGCAGCTGACCCGCTACTGCGAGCGGGTCGATCTCGACCCCGCCCACAAGCCGTGCCGCGGCATCCTGGTCGCGCCCGAGATCGCCCCGCAGGCGCGGGTGCTGTGCCAGGCGCGCGGGTACGCGTTCGTCGAGCTCGACTTCGACGTGCTCAAGGGCGAGGCCGCGCCGGAGCTGACCCTGTTCGACTGACCGCACCGAAAGGACAGCCATGCCCATCGTTGACCTCACCGACCAGCCCGTCACCGCGACCGCCTACGGCCGCTGGCAGGCGCTGAACGCACCGCTCGGCGTGACGGCGTTCGGCATCAACGCGATCGTGTGCGACCCCGGCGAGGAGATCGACACGCATCACGACGAGACCGACAGCGGCCAGCACGAGGTCTACATCGTGGTTGCCGGGCGGATCGAGTTCCAGCTTGGCGACGAGGTGCGCGAGGCCGGCCCCGGCTCGATCGTCGCCGCGCCGGATCCGGCCACGCCGCGCGGGTTCCGCGCGGTTGAGCCCGGCACGCGCGTCGTCTGCATCGGCGCGGTGCCGGCCGCTGACGCGCCGGCCTTCGGCGATTGGATCGGCCAGGCCGCCTCGTAAACTCACCACATGCTGATCTGCCCCGCCTGCGGCGAGGAGAACCCGCCCCGGTTTCGCCTGTGCGGGTTCTGCGGCACGCCGCTGCAGCAGGCGGCCGCACCGGTCGAGGTGCGAAAGACCGTGACGATCCTCTTCAGCGATGTCGCCGGATCGACGGCCCTCGGCGAGCGGCTCGATCCCGAGTCGCTGCGCGAGGTGATGGGCCGCTACTTCGACGTCATGCGGGCGGCCATCGAGCGCCACGGCGGGACGGTGGAGAAGTTCATCGGCGATGCCGTCATGGCCGTGTTCGGCCTGCCGCAGGCGCACGAGGACGACGCGCTTCGGGCCGTGCGGGCCGCGCTCGACATGCGCGCGGGGCTCGACGAGCTGAACGTGGCGCTCGAGCGCGACTACGGGGTGACGATGGCCAACCGCACCGGCGTGAACACCGGCGAGGTTGTCACCGACGAGGGCGCCGGCAACCAGCGGCTCGCGACCGGCGACGCGGTGAACGTGGCCGCCCGGCTGGAGCAGGCGGCGCCGGCGATGGAGACGCTGATGGGCGCGCTCACGCATGCGCTCGTGCGCGACGCCGTCTCGGCCGAGCCGGTCGAGCCGCTCGAGCTGAAGGGCAAGGCCGAGCGCGTCCCCGCCTTCCGCCTCATCGCCCTGGCGACGCGCGAGCGCCAGCCCTCCTCGCCGCTCGTCGGCCGCGACCGGGATCTGGACGCTGCTGCGCAGCCGTGTCGAGGACGCTGTCAGCGCCGGCGCCGGCCGGCTCGTGACCGTCCTCGGCGAGGCCGGCGTCGGCAAGTCGCGGCTGCTGCGCGAGTTCACCGCGGGGCTGGGCGACTCGGCGGTCGTGGTCCACGGGCGCTGCCTGCCCTACGGCGAGGGGATCACGTTCTGGCCTCTGGCGGAGGCGGTGCGCTCCGCGGCCGGCATCGCCGAGGAGGACCCGCTTGACCGCGCGCGGGCCAAGGTCGTCGCGCTGGCGGGGGGCGACGCCGAGGTGGCCGATCGCGTGGCGTCCGCCATCGGGCTCGTGTCAACGGTCTACGCCGTGGAGGAGATGTTCTGGGGCGTGCGGCGGCTGTTCGAGATCCTGGCGGCCGACCGGCCGCTCGTCGCCGTCATCGACGACCTGCACTGGGCCGAGCCGACGCTGCTCGACCTGGTGGAGCACGTGGTGGGGCGGGTGCAGCGGCCGTGCCTGCTCGTGTGCACGGCGCGGCCGGAGGTGCTCGACCGCCCGGACGCCCTGCCTGCCGAGGGGGCCGGACGGGCGCGGATCACGCTCGAGCGGCTACCGGCGAGCACGGCCACCGCCATGGCCGAGGGCCTGCTCGCCGGGCGGCAGGTCGATCCGGCGACGGTCGCGCGGATCGTCCAAGCATCCGACGGCAACCCCCTCTTCGTCGAGCAGATGGCGGCGATGCTCGACGACGCGGCGGCCGGAGACGACTTCGACGTGCCGCCGACGATCCTGGCGCTCCTGGCCGCGCGCCTCGACCGGTTGGAGCAGGGCGAGCGGTCGGTGCTCGAGCCGGCGTCGGTGGCGGGCCTCACCTTCCCCTCCCAGGCGGTGGTGGAGCTCGTGGCCGAGGCCGAGCGCGAGCGTGTCCCGGAGCGCCTCTCGGCGGTCGAGCGACGGCGCTTCATCCGATCCCACACGCCCGTCATGGGCGACCCCGACGGCTACCAGTTCGAGCACATCCTCGTCCGTGACGCCGTCTACCGGCGGCTCCTGAAGCGCACCCGGGCGCAGATGCACGAGCGGTTTGTCGGCTGGGCCGACCGGGTCAACGGCGATCGTGCGCCCGAGTACGCCGAGATCACCGCCTTCCATCTCGAGCAGGCGCACCGGTACCTGTCGGAGCTGGGGCCGCTCGACGACCACGGCCGCGCGCTCGGCGTCCGCGCCGGCGAGCGGCTGGCCGGCGCCGGGCAGCGGGCGTTCTCCCGCGGCGACATGCCGGCGGCGGCGGCGCTCCTGCGCCGGGCGGTCGACCTCATGCCGGAGCTCGATCCCGACCGGCTCGGGCTGCTCCCCGACCTCGGCGAGGCGCTCATGGACGTCGGCGAGTTCGCCCAGGCCGAGAGCGTCCTGCGCGGAGCGGTCGCGGCCGCCACCACGATCGGCGACCACCGCCTGCGCGCCGAGGCGGCGCTCGGGCTGTTGCTCCTGCGCCTCTTCGCCGACGACAGCATCTCCGGCCTCGATGCGGTGCGCCAGGCGCGCCGCGCGATCACCGTGTTCGAGCTCGTCGGCGACCAGGTCGGCCTGGCAAAGGCGTGGCGCATCATCGGATCGGTGCACGCGAACGCGCTGCGCTACGGCGAGGCGGCCGTGGCCGTCGAGCGCGCCATCGCCTGCGCCCGGGCGGGCGGCGACGCCCGGCTCGAGCGCCGCAATACCGGTGCCTACGCGATCGCCGCCGTGTACGGCCCCACGCCCGTCGCCGAGGGGATCGAGCGTTGCCGGGAGATCGGCGCGCATGCGGCCGGCGACCGCCGCACTGAAGGCCTCGTGCTGTGCGCACGCGCCCAGCTCGAGGCCATGCGCGGCGACTTCACCGAGGCCAGGCGGCTGTATACGCAGGGCCGGTCGGCACTGGCCGACGTCGGCGGCAGCGTGCTGGCGGCATCAACGGCGCTCGACTCGAGCGCGGTGGAGCTTCTGGCGGGCGATCCGGCCGCCGCCGAGCGCGATCTGCGGCGCGACTACGAGCTGCTCGACAGGATGGGGGAGCGCTACCTGCTGCCGACGATGGCCGGCGTCCTCGCCCAGGCGCTGATCGCCCAGGACCGGTACGACGAGGCGGCGGAGATGTGCGAGCGGGCGGAGGGAGCCGTGCTCGCCGACGACCTCGAGTCGCACGTCCTCATCCATGTCGTGCGCGCGGAGATCGACCTCGCCGCCGGCCGGCTCGCCGACGCCGCCGTCGCCATCGCGGCCGCCACCGACATCCTGCACGGTGCGGACGCGCCGAGCGTCCAGGCCGACCATGCGATCGTGAGTGCGCGCGTCGCCGCGGCGATGGGCAACGTGACCGCCGCCGAGCGCGACCTCGCGCGGGCGGCCGCGCTCTACCGCGACAAGGGCAACGTGGTGGCGGAGAGGCGCACGGCCGAGGTGCGAGCGGCGCTCGGCCTGGGGCCGGTCACGGCCTGATCAAACGATCTAGGTGCGCCAGCGGCCGTTCGTGGTCGAGAGCACGTCGAGCTCGACCGTGAACTGGCCCTTCTTGCAGTGCTTCGGCTTGATCAGCTTGCGCGCCGAGATGCAGGAGGCGGGCGAGGCCACGCCCGGTGCGCCGGTGCAGTTGGGGACGGCGACGCCGTCGTGGAAGAGCGGCAGCTGCTTGAGGTCGTCGGCGTCAAAGTGCCTGGGCAGCTCGCTGCTATCGATCCGGAACGTGAGGTGCAGCGGATCGGTGGCCGAGAAGGGCGGCGCCGCCACCGTGACAACGGAGATCTGACCGAAGCACTTCACGCCGGGGCCGCACGCGTCGGAGGGGCCCGTCGCGTTCACCTCGGCCAGCGACGTCGCGGCGCCGGCGGGTGTCGTCGGCACGTCGACGCCGGTCGACTGCGGGTTCGTGGCGCTGGTCGTCGTGCCCGTGTTCAGGTTGCCTCCGGCGGGCAGCACGTATGCGGCCACCGCGTCCTGAGAGGGCGCCTGCACGGCGACGGACGTTGAGGCCGTGACGGTGAGATCGTCGTCGTCGTGGTCGCCGTCGCTCGTCGTCCAGGTGACCGCGGAGCCGACCGACCCCGGCGACGACGGGACGCTCATGATGACGGTGGCCGAGACGCTCGCGCCCTGCGCGAGCGTGCCGAACTGGCAGGTCGCGTCGCCTGCCGACGTCGTGCACGAGCCGGCCGAGACGACGGTGAGCACGCTGAACCCGGCCGGGGCCGGGGCGTCGAGCGTGGTGTTCTGCAGCGACTTGGACGTCCCGTTCGTGAACGTCGTCTGGTAGGCGACGGTGCCGCCGGCCGTCACCGGGCTCGGCGTCCCCGTGAGGCTCGCGGTGGCGGTGCCGCTCGTGTGGGCCGACGCGGGAGCCGCCCCGGCAAGGACGGCGAGAAGCGCAGCGAGCGCGATCAAAGTACGGCCCATGCAGGCACCTTTGCATAAACGGTGAAGTCGTGTCAAGCCCGGACCGCTCAGGCAAGCGCGGCGACGGCGTCCAGGAACGCGTCGATCTCGGCCGGCGTGTTGTAGTGCACAGCGCCCACGCGCACCGCTCCGCCGGAGCCCTCGAGCCCCAGCCGCTGCATGAGCTCGAGCGCGTAGTAGTTGCCGTCCCAGACGAAGATGTCGCGCTTGGCGAGGGCGGCCGAGACCTCGGCGGGCCCGTGGCCCGCGACGTTGAACGCGGCGGTCGGCACGCGCCGGTCGAGGTCGGGCGTGCCGTACACGGTCACCCCGTCGATGGCGGCCAGGCCCCTCAGCAAGCGCTCGGCCAGGCCGCGCTCGAAGGCGGCGACGGCGTCCATTCCGAGCGTCAGCAGGTAGGCGATCGCGGCGGCGGTGCCCGCGATCCCCTCCAGATTGACGGTGCCCGTCTCCCAGGAGTGCGGCGGCTCGTCCGGGGCCGGCCGCACCTTGTAGGGGCGGTGGCGCTCGAGCAGCTCCGCCCGCCCGAACAGGATGCCGACGTGGGGGCCGAAGAACTTGTACGCCGAGCACACGAGGAAGTCGCACCCGACCGCGGCGACGTCGATCGGCCCGTGCGGGGCGTAGTGGACGGCGTCGACGTAGGAGAGCGCGCCCGCCTCGCGGCAGAGCCCGCACAGGGCGGCGACGTCGTTCACGGTGCCGGCGCCGTTGGATGCCCACCCGAACGCGGCCACGCGGGTGCGGTCGCTGAGCAGGCCGGCGAACACGTTCGGGTCGATCACGCACACGTCGGGGTCGATCCCGACCTGGCGCACCGTGACGCCGCGATCCTCCGCCGCCAGGAGCCACGGCGCGACGTTGGCGTCGTGGTCGAGGCCCGTCACCAGCACCTCGTCGCCGGGGCCGAGCTCGCGAAAGAGCGTCCGTGAGGCGTGCATCGTCAGCGTGGTCATGTTCGCGCCGAACACGATCTCGCCGGCCTGCGCGCCCAGGAACTCGGCGGCCTGCGCGCGGGCGTCGGCAAGCATGCGATCCGACGCGACCGAGGTCGCAAACGGCCCGCCCAGGTTGGCGTTGCGGTCGCGCCAGTAGTCGGCGACCGCCTCGTAGACGGACGTGTGCACCTGGGTGCCGCCGGGGTTGTCGAGGAAGACACGGCCGTCGCGCAGCGACGGGAACCCGGACCGGATCACGGCCGGGTCGAGCAGGGTGGCGATCTCGTTCATGGTGCGGAGTCTACGATGTCGCGCATGAGGCTCGTCATCCTGGGCGGCGGACCGGCGGGCTACGCCGCGGCCACGACCGCCGCGCACCTGGGCGCCGACGTGACGCTCGTCGAGGACATGTCCCTGGGCGGGAACTGCACGATGACCGACGCGATCCCGTCCAAGACCCTGCTCACCACCGCTGACGCGGTGCTCGAGGTGGCGCGGGCCGAGGAGGACGGCCTCGACTTCGCGCACGGCTACCCGTCGGTCAACCTGCGCCGCACGCTCGCCCGGGCGCGGGCCATCGCCCTGCATCAGAGCCGCGGTGTGCGTGAGCGCATGGACGGAGTGAACGTGCGCGTGCTGCCGGGCTGGGGGCGCGTGACCGGGCCAAACGAGCTCGTGGCGCACGTGGACGACCGCGACCACACGGTCGAGTTCGACGCCCTGCTCGTGTGCACCGGCGCCTCTCCGTTCGTGCCCCCGTTCGCCCAGCCCGATGCCCGCCGGGTGCTGACCACCCGGCAGGTGTTCGACCTGCGCGACATGCCCGAGCACCTGGTCGTGCTCGGCGCCGGCCCGACCGGCTGCGAGTTCGCCGACTTCTTCTCGCGCTGCGGCTCGTACGTGACGCTCGTCTCGGCGCGGGAGCAGATCCTGCCCAACGACGACCCCGACCTCTCGGAGGTGCTCGAGGAGGTGTTCCTGCGCCGCGGCCTCGACGTGATCAAGAACGGACGGGCGGCGGCGGTGGACTGCGAGGACTCCTCCGAGGTGCGCCTGGTGCTCGAGGACGGCCGCGACCTCACCTGCTCGCATCTTTTGCTCTGCATCGGCATGCGCCCCAACACCTCAGGGCTCGGCCTGGCCGAGGCGGGGGTGGAGGTGGGCGAGCGCGGGACGCTGCCCGCCGACGAGTTCTGCCGCACGAACGTCCCCCACATCTACGCCTGCGGCGACGTCACCGGCCAGATCATGCTCGCCAACACGGCCTCGCTGCACGGCCGCACGGCCGCCCTGCACGCCCTCGGCGTCGCGGTCGAGCCGGTCGCCTACACCGGCGTCGCCTGGTGCGTGTTCACCCGACCCGAGATTGCGAAGGCGGGCATCTCCGAGCGGCAGGCGCGCCTGGACGGCACCCGGGTGCGGGTGACCAAGCACCTGGTGCGGGCCAACCCGCGGGCGGTGATGGAGGGCGAGACCGACGGCCTGATCAAGCTCATCTCCGACCCCGACGACGGCACCATCCTGGGCGGGGCGATGGTCGGCCTGCGCGCGTCCGAGGTGATCACGACGGTGGCGCTGGCCGTTCACGCCCGGCTCTCGGTGCAGGTCCTGGCCGAGACGGCGGCGGTGAACCCGTCGATGTCCGAGAGCCTGCAGCGCGCAGCCGAGAAGGCGGCCGAGGGCATGCTCGGCGTCTCCCGGGTCACGCTGTCGGGGTGAGCCGAAAAGCGGGGCCTGGCCCCATGCGGGGCCAGGCCCCTTTCACAGCTCGATCGTGAGTTGCGGACCCGCGATGTCGATCTGGCCCGAGTACTCGGAGCGGGCCATCTCGAGCACCCGCTCGGCGCCGATCTCGGCGGGCACGTGGGCCAGCAGCAGCCGGGCGACGCCGGCCCGGGTCGCCTCGCGGCCCGCCTCGGCCGCGTCCATGTGCCCGCGCTCGCCGACGTCGTCGGTCGCGGCGTCGGCGAGCGCGGCCTCGCACACGAACAGGTCGGCGCCGTGGGCGAAGCGGGCCAGCCGCTCGGTCGGGGCGGTGTCGGCCGAGTAGGCGATCGTGGCCTGCGGCGCGTCGATCTTGATCGCGTAGCAGGTGGTGTAGTGCTTGGTGGGCGAGAACGAGAGCCGCAGGTCGCCCACCCGCAGGTCGGCCTGGGGGTCGTACTCGGCGATGTCCCACGCGGCCTCGAACGTCTCGACCGACCCGTCCCAGACCGACGCCACCGTGTCGAGGACGGCCCGGCCGCCCGGCGGCAGGTGCAGGGTCGCCCGCGGCCGCTGGCTCCAGGAGCCGAACCGGTGCGCGTAGTGCAGGGGCACGAGGTCGAACCAGTGGTCGGCGTGGAAATGGCTGATGATGATGTCGGTCAGCGGCCCCGGATCGTGCGTGCGCAGCTCCGTGGCGATGCCCGATCCGCAGTCGAGCAGCATCCGCACCTGGTCGGTCTCGACCAGGTAGCCGCTCGCGGCCTGGCCCGGATTCGGCCAGGCGGGGCTTCCGCCCAGGACGGTGAACCGCAGCAACGTCTGCTCAGATACCCATCGCGTGGTAGCCCGAATCGACGTAGAGCACGGTGCCGGTGACCCGCGGCGACATCGGGCTGCACAGGTACAGGGCGGCCTGGCCGGCGTCGGCGGCCTCGATGTTCTGCCGCAGCGGGGTGCGCTGCTCGATGATCTGCTCCATGTCCTTGAAGCCCGCGATGCCGGCCGACGCCAGCGTCCGCACCGGCCCGGCCGAGACGGCGTTCACCCGGATGCCGTTCGGCCCGAGCTCGTACGCCAGGTACCGCACCGCGCACTCGAGCGCCGCCTTCGCGCTCGCCATGATGTTGTAGCCCGGGAACGCCCGCTCGCTAGCCATGTAGGTCATGGTCACGATCGCGCCGCCGCCGCGCTGCGCCATCAGCGGCTCCGCGCGCTTGGCCATCGCGATCAGCGAGTAGGCGGACACGTCGTGCGCGATCCGGAACGCCTCCCGGGACGTGTCGACGTAGCGCTCGGTGAAGGTCTCCTGGGGGGCGTAGGCGATCGAGTGCACCAGGATGTCGAGCCCCCCGCCGGCGGCGACGGCCGCAAACGCCCGGTCGATGCTCGCGTCGTCGGACGCGTCGCACTCCACCACATCCTCCGATCCGACCTCGGCCGCGAGCTTGCGCACGGACCCCTCGAGCCGCTCGCCCTGATAGGTGAACGCGAGCTCGGCGCCGGCGCCATGCAGCGCCTGTGCGATCGCCCAGGCGATCGAGCGCTTGTTCGCCACCCCGGCGACCAGCGCGCGCTTGCCCTCCAAGAGCCCTTCGGTCACGTGACCCTCCCAGCGTCGACGGCGTGCGAGCCTAGCACGGCCCCGGCCTCATCTCGCGTCCGCCACCTGCGCGAGCACCGCCGGGTCCTCGAGCGAGGAGGTGTCGCCGATGTCGTCCCCGAGCGCCGCCGCCCGCACCGCGCGGCGCACGATCTTGGCGGAGCGCGTCTTGGGAAGCGCGGTCACAAAGCCGATCCGGGCGGGCGCGAAGGCCTTGCCGAGCACGGCGGTGACGGCGGCGCGCACCTCGGCCCGCAGCTCGTCACCGGGCTCGATCCCCGGCCGCAGCACGCAGTAGAGCCACGCCACCTCGCCCTTGACCGGATCGGGCATCCCCACCGCGCAGGCCTCGGCGACGGCGGGGTGGGCGACCGCGGCCGACTCGAACTCGGCCGGCCCAATGCGCTTGCCCGCGATGTTCAGCGTGTCGTCGGAGCGTCCGTGCAGATACCAGCAGCCGTCCTCGTCGACCGACGCCCAGTCACCGTGCGCCCATACGCCCGGCCAGCGCGACCAGTAGGCCTGCAGGTAGCGGTCGGGATCGCCCCAGACGCCCCTGGTCATGCTCGGCCAGGGCTTGCGGCACACGAGCTCGCCGACGGCACCGGCCGGCAGATGCTCGCCGTCGGGCCCGACGACGTCCATCGCCATGCCGAGCGCCGGCGCGCCCAGCGTGCACTCCTTGAGCGGCATGACCGGCATCGGCGAGAGAAAGCAGGCGCCCACCTCGGTGCCGCCCGAGAGGTTGATGATCGGCGCGCGGCCCTCGCCGGCGACCTCGTAAAGCCACCGGTAGGGATCGGGGTTCCACGGCTCCCCGGTCGAGGCGAGCACGCGCAGCGACGAGCGGTCGTGGCGGGTGACGGCCTCGTCGCCGTGCGGTTGAAGCGCCCGGATCAGCGTCGGCGAGACGCCGAGCACGCTGATGCGGTGGCGCTCGACCATGTCCCACAGCCGATCCGGTCCCGGGTAGTCGGGCGCGCCCTCGCTGATCACGAGCGTCGCGCCGAGCGCGCCCGCTCCCACCACCTCGAGCGGGCCCATGATCCAGCCCATGTCGGTCACCCACATGAAGCGGTCATCCGTGCCGATGTCGAGCTGGAACGCGCACTCCTCGGCGATCTTCACCAGGAAACCGCCGTGGACGTGCACGGCCCCCTTCGGCCGCCCGGTGGTGCCCGACGTGTAGATCACCATCATCGGCGTCTCGGGATCGAGCGCCGGCGCCGCGAGCTCGGTGCTCTGCCGCTGGACGAGCTCGTCCCAGCGATGGTCGCGGCCCGGGTGCATCGCCGGCTCCGTGCCGAGCCGGTCCCACACGATGACCGCGCGCACCGACGGCACCTCGGCGACGGCGGCGTCAGCGATCGCCTTCATCGCGACGGGCCGTCCGCGCCGGGGGACGGCGTCGGCCGTGAGCAGGCAGACGGCGCCCGCGTCGGCCAGCCGGGCGGCCACGGCCGGAGCGGCGAAGCCGGAGAAGATCGGCACGACGATCGCGCCGATCTTGGCGATCGCGAAGAACCCCGCCACCACCTGGATCGACATCGGCAGGTAGAGGCCGACCGCGTCGCCGCGGCCCACCCCGAGCTCGAGCAGCGCGTTTGCGAGCCGGTTCACCTCGGCCCCGAGCTCGGCGTAGGTGACCGTCTCGGCGTGGCCGTCCTCGCTCTCCCACACCACCGCCGGCCGGTGCGGGGCGCTGACGGCGTGGCGGTCGACGCAGTTTGCCGTCAGGTTGATCGCGCCCCCGGTGAACCAGCGCGGCCAGGCGGGGCCGCGCGAGGCGTCGAGCACCTGCGTGTACGGCGTCTGAAACTCGATCCCGAGGTGGTGCACCACCGCGTCCCAGAACCACTCGATGTCGTCCTGGCTGCGCTGGATGAGCTCGCGCCAGTCGCCGATGCCGTGCTCGCGCATGAACGCCGTCGCCCGCGCGCGCTGCACCACCTCGGCGGAGGGCTCCCAGATGTAACGTGCGTCGCCGATGGCGAGGATGCTAATCCGGGCGGGATCCATATGCGGATCGTGATTGCGCCGGACAAGCTCGCCGGCACCTACACGGCGTCCGAGGCCGCGGCGGCGCTCGGCCGGGGCTGGACGGGCGCCCGGCCGCAGGACGAGGTCGTGACGGCGCCGCTCGCCGACGGCGGCGAGGGCACGGCCGAGGCCCTGCTCGCCGCCCGCGGCGGCGAGTGGCGCAGCGCCGATGTGCGCGACGCGTTGGGGCGGCCGCGCCGGGCCCGCTTCGCGCTGCTGCCGGGGGGCGAGGCGGCCCTCGACGTCGCCGAGGCGTGCGGCCGCCAGACCGTCGCCGACCTGCCGCCGGATCCGCTGGGGGCGAGTTCGTTCGGGGCCGGGCAGCTGATTGCGGCCGCCGTGGCCGCCGGCGCCTCCAGAGTGATCGTCGGCGTCGGCGGCACCGCCAGCACCGACGGCGGCGAGGGCCTGCGGCAGGCGCTCGCCGGTGCGGCCGAAGGGGTCGAGCTCGTGGCGGCGCTCGACGTGCGCAACCCCCTGCTCGGCCCGGACGGGGCGGCGGCCGTGTTCGGCCCGCAGAAGGGCGCCTCGCCCGATCAGGTGGCGGTGCTCGAGGGGCGCCTGGCGGCGCTGCGGCTGCCGACCGCAGAGCTGCCCGGCGCCGGGGCGGGCGGGGGCGTCGGCGCGATGCTGATGGCCCTCGGCGCGCGCCCAACCGGCGGAGCGGAGCTCGTGGCGCAGGCCGCCGGCCTGGACGACCTGATCGCCGCCGCCTCGCTGTGCATCACCGCCGAGGGCCGGATCGATCGCGGCACCCTCGCCGGCAAGGTCGTCGCGACGGTGGCAGACAAATGCGCCTGCGCGAGCGTCACATGCATTGCGGTCGGCGGCATCGTCGACCCGGAGGCGGCGAGGGAGCTCGAGCGGCGCGGATGCGAGACGTACGAGTGCGGGGACATGCAGCGGGCGGGCTCGCAGCTTGCGGCGCGGCGCTGGCCGCGCTCCTGACGGCCACGGCATGCACCGGCCACGCGGCCGCGACGACCGCAGCGGCCGGTTTGCCGGCCGTCTGCGCACACCGGCGGCCGTACCCGTCCCCGGCGGCCTCCCGCCCGCGCTACCGGCTCACCGTGCGGATCCCCCGCCGCGGCCCCGTGCAGGGGACGCTGGCCGTGGCGTTCACGCCGGACCTGGCCACCGGCCGGCTGGTCTTCCGGCTGTGGCCGAACGGGCCGCTCCAGGCCCGCGAGGGCGCCCACCTGGAGGTCAGCGGGGTGCGCCTGGGCGGCCGGCCGGTCGCCACGGCCCTGGCGGATCCCACCACGCTTGTCATCCGCTCCGGCGGCGGGTTCGCGGCCGGTCGGACGGTGCACGTCGCGATGCGCTTCCGGCTGCGCCTCCCGGGGGCGGTCGCCGACCGCCTGGCCCGGGTCGGAAGCGCGGTGCGGCTGGGCTCGTTCTTCCCGATCATGCCGTGGGAGGCGGGCGTCGGCTGGGACACCGATCCGCCCACCACGAGTCTGGCCGAGACATCCTCGTCGCCGACCGCCGACTTCGCCGTCCGTGTGCGCGTGCCGGCCGGCCTTTCGGCGATGGCCACCGGCGTCGCGTCGGCGGACGGGGAATGGCGGGCGCGCGCCGTGCGCGACTTCGCGCTTGCGGTCGGGCGGTTCCAGACCGCGACCGTCGTCGCCCATGCGCCGGGACGGGTGCGGGTGGTGGCCGCCGTCGCGCGGGGCGTGGCCGTCTCGCCGGCCGCCGTCGCGGCCGAGGTGCGGGCCGACCTGGGATCGCTCTCGCGCCGCTTCGGCCCGTATCCCTGGCCCGAACTGCACGTCGCCGTCATGCCCGGCCAGAGCAGCCTGGGGATCGAGTACCCGACCATGATCTTCCTGGGCACCGGGACGGCCGGCGCGCTGACCACGCACGAGGTGGCCCACCAGTGGTTCTACAGCCTCGTCGGCAACGACCAGGCCCGCGACCCGGTGCTCGACGAGGGCCTCGCGACGTACGCGATGGGCACGTTCTTCGCGGGCGTCCCAGTGGTCGGGCGGCTGCTGCCCCGCACGGGTGAGCCGATGCGGTTCTGGGACCGGCTGCCCTACCGCGACTATCAGCTCGGCGTGTACGTCGACGGCGCCCGCGCGGTGCGCTCCCTCGGCCCGGGTCGGCTGGTCGACTGCGCGCTGCGCACCTACGTGGCCCGAAACGCCTACGGCATCGCCACCCAGGCGGGCGTCGTGGCTGCGCTGGCGACGGTCATCCCGACCGCTCCGGCACAGTTGCGCCACTTCGGCATCCCGCACACGGAGGGGTGAACAGGTGGTGGCCCGGGTACGGGGTCGCCATACCCCGGTGGTAACGTCCGGCTGAGCTCGCGGGCGGGCCTCGATCCGTGGGGCCGACGGTCAAGGAGGAGTACCTCATGACGAACACGTTGAAGCAGCTTCTCGCCGCGGGCACAAGCCCGTGGCTCGACAACATCAGGCGCGGCTGGCTGCAGTCGGGCGAGTTCCGGCGCATGGTCGACGAGGGGGTCGTCGGCGTCACGTCGAACCCCACGATCTTCCAGAAGGCGATCGCGGACTCGCAGGACTACGACAGCGCCGTCGCCGCGCTCCAGGCATCCGGCGTGACGCCCACCGATGCCTTCTTCGAGCTCGCGATCGCCGACGTGCGCGAGGCGGCCGACCAGATCCGGCATGTGTATGACGGGAGCGGCCATCTCGACGGCTTCGTCTCGTTCGAGCTGCCGCCGGGGATGGCGAACGACACGGCCGCCTCGGTTGCGGCGGCGCCCGACTTCTTCCGCCGCATCGACCGGCCCAACATCTTCATCAAGATCCCCGGCACTGCCGAGGGCGTGCCGGCGATCGAGGAGACGATCGCGGCGGGGATCAACGTCAACGTCACGCTGCTCTTCTCGCTCTCGAAGTACGAGGACATCCACCAGGCCTACATCCGCGGCCTCGAGCGGCGGGTGGCGGCCGGCGAGCCGATCGCCGATCTGCACTCGGTGGCGAGCTTCTTCGTGAGCCGGGTCGACACCGCGGTGGATCCGCAGCTGCCCGAGGGCTCGCCGCTGCGCGGCCGGGCGGCGGTGGCCAACGCCAAGCTCGCCTACCAGCGCTTCGGCGAGATCGTCGCGTCCGACCGCTGGCGGGCGCTGGCCGAGAAGGGCGCCACCGTGCAGCGGCCGCTATGGGCGTCGACGGGCACGAAGAACCCGGCCTACTCCGACGTGCTCTACGTCGACGAGCTGATCGGGCCGGACTGCGTGAACACGATGCCCGAGGGCACGATCGCCGCCTTCCTCGACCACGGCACCGTCCGCCGCACGGTGGACGCCGACGTCGACGGGGCGCGGCGGCTGCTCGAGCAGGTCGAGGCAGCCGGCGTCAGCATCGACGCGGTCACCGCCAAGCTCGAGACCGACGGCGTCAAGTCGTTCTCGGCGTCGTTCGACTCGCTGATCGCCACCCTCGCCGAGAGCATGGAGGCCTTGCGTGCCCGCGGTGCAGCCTGAGCTCGGCGAGGCGGTCGCCGCCGCCGAGGCCGAGCTCGAGGAGGCCGACTTCCTCGGCCGCATCCGCGCGGGCGACCCGTCGCTCTGGCGCGGCGACCAGGCTGCCATCCGCGACCGGCTCGGCTGGCTGCCCGTCGTCGCCACTATGCGCCCGCAGGCGGTCGAGCTGAACGAGTGGGCGGCCGAGCTTACGGGGACGCTCCCGCACTCGGTGCTCCTGGGGATGGGCGGCTCGTCGCTCGGGCCGGAGGTGCTGCGGCAGACGTTTGACTCCGACCGGCCCGACGTCACCGATACGACCTATCCGGCCGCGGTGCGGGCCTCGGAGCACCGCGACGCGCTGTACCTGGTGTCGTCCAAGTCGGGCGGCACGCTCGAGACGCGCTCGCACGAGGCCTACTTCTGGGAGCGCACGGGCGGTGACCCGTCCCGGTTTGCAGTCGTGACCGACCCCGGCACCGACCTCGAGCGCACGGCTCGCGAGCGCGGCTACCGGCGCGTCTTCCAGAATCCGGCCGACATCGGCGGCCGCTACTCGGTGCTCTCCTACTTCGGCCTCGTCGCGGCGGCGCTCGCCGGCATCGACGTGGCCGCGCTCCTGGACACGATCACGCCCGGCGAGCAGGGGCCGGACATCTACGCCGGTGCCGCGCTCGGGGCGGCGCTCGGCGGCCTCGCCCGCAAGGGCCGCAACAAGGTCACGATCGTGGCCGAGGGCCGGTTCGCGAGCTTCGGCCTGTGGGCCGAGCAGCTCCTGGCCGAGTCGACGGGCAAGGAGGGCACGGGGCTTGTGCCCGTCGCCGGCGAGGAGCTCGGCGACCCGGACGTCTACGGCTCCGACCGCGTGTTCGTGCATCTGCGCAGCGACGGCTCCCACGACCGGGCGATGCACCGCCTGGCCGAGGCCGGCCACCCGGTGCTGACCCGCGAGATCTCCGACCCGCACGAGCTCGGCAACGAGTTCCTGCAGTGGGAGGTGGCGACCGCCGCGGCGGGGATGCTGCTCGGCATCGACCCGTTCGACCAGCCCAACGTGGCCGAGTCGAAGGCCAACACCGACCGCGTGCTCGCCGAGTGGGAGCGGACCGGTGAGCTGCCCGATCCCGGGTCGGACTCGCTCGAGGACGTCTTCCGCGCGATCGAGCCCGGCGGCTACGTCGCGATCATGGCCTACGTCGATCCGACCGCGCCCAACGAGGAGCGCTTCCGGCCGGTGCGCACGGGCATCCGCGATCGCCACAGGGTGGCGACGACGTTCGGGTTCGGCCCCCGGTTCCTGCACTCGACCGGGCAGCTGCACAAGGGCGGCCCCCAGGTCGGCTGCTTCATCCAGGTGGTCGATCCCGACCCGGGCGACCTGCCCATCCCGGGCAAGAAGTTCGGGTTCGGCACGCTGATCCGCGCCCAGGCGATCGGCGACCTGCAGGCTCTGCGCGGCCGCGGCCGGCCGGTGGCACGGGTGACGCCGGACGAGCTCGAGTCGCTCGCGATTGGTCATCGGTAGCCACATGGCCCAGGTCATCAGCGACCCGTCGGCCAATCCCCTGCGCACCGGGCTGCGCGCCGGCGGGGCCACCGTTCCGGCCGTGTTCGTCATCTTCGGCGCGACGGGCGACCTGGCCCACCGCAAGCTCCTGCCCGCGATCTACAACCTGGGCGTGCGCGGCCTCCTGCCGAACCGCTTCGCGGTCGTCGGCTATGCCCGCCGCGAGATGTCCGACGACGACTACCGCGACCTCGCCCGCGCGTCGCTCGAGCGCTTCTCGCGCACGCCGATCGACGAGGCGTACTGGACCGCGTTCGCCGACGCGCTGCACTACCAGAGCGGCGGCTTCGACGACGTCGACCACTTTCGTGCGCTCGGCGAGCGGCTCGAGCGGATCGACAAGGGCCACGGCACCGAGGGCAACCGCGTGTTCTACCTGTCCACGCCCGCGAGCTTCTTCCCGGTGATCGTGGACCACATGGGCGAGGCCGGCCTGAACGACCCGCCGGGATTCGCCCGGGTCGTGATCGAAAAGCCGTTCGGCCACGACCTGCAGACGTCGAAGGACCTGGCCGAGACGGTGCACCGCTCGTTCGAGGAGCGCCAGATCTACCGGATCGACCATTACCTGGGCAAGGAGACCGTCCAGAACATCTTCGTCTTCCGCTTCGCCAACGCCATCTTCGAGCCGGTGTGGAACGAACCGCTACGTCGATCACGTCCAGATCACGGTCGCGGAGTCGCTCGGCGTCGAGCACCGGGCGGCGTTCTACGAGGAGACCGGCGTCGTCCGCGACATCGTCCAGAACCACCTCCTGCAGGTGCTCGCGCTGGTTGCGATGGAGCCGCCGGCGGCGTTCGAGGCCGATGCGGTGCGCGACGAGAAGACGAAGGTGCTGCGCGCGACCCGGCCGCTCTCGTTCGAAAACAGCGTGCGCGGCCAGTACGGGCGCGGGTTCGTCGCGGGCGAGGAGGTGGTCGCCTACACCGAGGAGGAGGATGTCCCGCCCGACTCGAACACGCCCACGTTCATCGCGGCGAAGCTCGAGATCGACAACTGGCGCTGGGCGGGCACCCCGTTCTACATTCGCACCGGCAAGCGGCTGCCCAAGCGCGTCACCGAGGTGGCGGTGCAGTTCAAGCGCGTGCCGCACCTGCCGTTCAGCATGGGTGCCGCGGAGCACCTCGAGGCCAACTCGCTCGTGCTGCGGATCCAGCCCGACGAGGGCATCTCGCTGCGGTTCGGGGCGAAGGCGCCCTCGCCGACGGTGGCGATCAGCACCGTCAACATGGACTTCCTGTACGGCTCGGCCTTCCTGCACGACGTCCCCGAGGCCTACGAGACGCTGATCCTCGACGCGATCCGGGGCGACCGCACCCTCTTCACGCCACAGGACGGGGTCGAGCGCTCGTGGGAGCTCTGCGATCCCCTGCTCGAGCAGTGGCGGTCGGGGACGCCGCAGGTGTACGAGTCGGGGTCGTGGGGCCCCGAGCTCGCGTTCGAGCTGATCACGCGCGACGGGCGGCGCTGGCGGCGGCCGTGATCGCCCATCCGCCCGTCGAGGTGACCGACCTCTCCCAGGTCGAGCACGCGCTGGCGGCGAGCCGCGAGGGTGGGGTCGGCGCGGTTCGCGCCACCACGCTCAACCTGGTCGTGTACGCCCCGACGCCCGAGGACGTCGCCTACACCCAGCGGGCGCTCGAGCGGATCGGCGGCAGCCGGCCGCTGCGCGCGATCGTCGCCGGGGCGGGCACGGACGGTGTACGCGCGAGCGTCTCGACGTCGTGCTGGCTCGGCGGAGGAATGCAGCAGGTGTGCTCCGAGCAGATCTTCCTGACCGCGCGCCGCGATGCCCTTCCGAGCGCGGTGCTCTCGCTGCTCGTCACCGACCTGCCGACATTCGTGTGGTGGCAGGGCCCGATCCCGCCCGGGCTCGAGGTGCTGACGGACCTGGCCCGCCTGGCCACGTCGACGGTGGTCGACTCGAACATCTCGTCGCTCGAAGGGGTGGCCGCCGTGGGCCGGCTCGAGCCGAGCGTGACCGACCTGGCGTGGCTGCGGCTCGAGCCCTGGCGCGGCGCGATCGCGTCGCTGTTCGACCCGCCGCCGGCGGCCGCGGCCCTGCCCGGGATGCACACGGTCGACATCCAGGGGCCGGTCAACGAGGCCCGTCTTCTGGCCGGCTGGCTCGGCTCCCGGCTCGGCCGCACGGTCGCACTGGAGCATCACGAGCGGCCGCACGTCGAACGGGTCGCGATGCGCTGCGCCGAGTCGGAGTTCGTGATCGAGCGCCGCGCCCGTGTGCAGGTCGGCCGGGCGTACGGCATGGGCGCCACCGAGCACCCGGTCGTGCTGCCGATGCTCGACGCGTCGACCCTGCTCGGCCGGGCGCTTGACGTCCGGGTCGACGATGCCGTGTTCGAGGCGGCGCTGGCCGCCGCGCTGGGACGGACCACGTGAACCTCACGGTCCTGCCCGATCCGGTCGCCGTCGCCCGGCAGGCCGCCGAGGCGTTCGTCGAGGCGGTCGCGGGTGCGGGCGAGCGGCCGGCGGTGTGCCTGTCGGGTGGCTCGACGCCGCATGCCGCCCACACGCTGCTGGCCTCGCCCGAGTTCTCCGAGCGCGTCGACTGGGGGCGCCTGCACGTCTTCTTCGGCGACGAGCGTCAGGTGCCGTTGGATGACGAGCGCTCGAACTACCACTCCGCGCGCGAGGCCCTGCTCGATCACGTGCCGGTGGCCGAGCAGAACGTGCACCCGCTCACCGACGCCGATCAGTACGAGGGCCTGCTGCGGGCCTTCTTCGGCGCCCGGGCCGAGTTCGACCTGCTCTTCCTCGGCATGGGCGACGACGGGCACACCGCGTCGCTCTTCCCCGGCTCGACATCGCTGCTCGAGTCGGAGCGGTGGGTGATCGACCCGCCCGACGTGGTCGCCGGGATGGCCCGGCACACGCTGACGCTGCCGGCGCTCACCGCGGCCCGGCGCACGCTCTTCCTGGTGACCGGCGCGAACAAGGCGCCGGCACTCGCGCGCATCCGCGGCGGCGAGCCGCTACCGGCGGGAATGGTGCCGGGCGCCGAGTGGCTCGTCGACGTCGCCGCGGTCAGCGCGTAGGGTCGGCGTCAGCGGATGGCGGGGTCGGGGCGCAGGTGCGGGTGGTTGGCCCACACGAACTCGGCTGCGGTGCCGATCCCCATCAGGTGCGGTGCGATGCGCCGCAGGCCCGGGTGCTGCTCGACGTGGTCGAGGAGCGAGTCGACCCGGTCCTGCAGCCGGGTGAGGCCGGCGATGTCGGGTCGGGCGAACACGGCGAGCGCGGCGGCGAGCGCCCGTGCGACCACGTCGAGCGCATCGTGGCCCACGTCACGATCGTCCAGGGTCAGGTCGATCGCGTGCAGATGGCCCGCCACCTTGCGCAGCGCCCGCGCCCGGTCGTGCTCGCGGCTGTCGGGCCCTTTCGCTGCCTGGTCGGCCACGCGGCCCGCCCCACGGGCGATGTCGGCGCCGGCGTCTTGGAGCGACGGCACGAAGCAGCCGGCTGCGCGTGCGGCGATGGCCGTCTCGATCGCCCTGCCGTAGTGCATCACCTCGTCGTCGAGCCGGTCGAGCCGCTCACCGAGCGTCTCCGCCCCCTGTGTCTGCGTCCGCGTTCGCATGCCACCAGTGTGGTCCGCGGCGCGGGCCGCCGGGGTGTTGTCACGGTGAAAGTCCGGCGCGCATTCGGTGAACAGCGCGTCCGGGGGAAGGGTGACCGGCTCAGTCGATGTCGACGAGCACCTTGCCGACGGTGCCCGCCTCGACCGCCTCGTGGGCCGCGGCGATCTCGTCGAGGGTGAACCTGTGGGCGGGCAGCTCAGTCAGGTGCCCCGCCTCGAGGGCCGCCGTTACGTCGGCGACCGCGGTGCGCAGGTCGGACTCGGAAACGCCGTAGATGAGGACGAACCGCAGGCAGGCGTTGCGGGCCATCAGCGGCCGAACCGGCGTCGTCAGGTCGCCGTCGGACGCGTACGCGCTCACGACCGCATGGGGCGCGAGCACCTCGAGGTCGAGCGCGGCGTTGGCCGCCGGGGCGACCTCGACCACACGATCGACGCCGTCGGGCGCGGCGGCCCGGATGAGCTCGGCCGCGTCCTCGGAACGGTAGTTCACGACGGCGTCCGCCCCGGCCGCGCGTGCAAGCGCGGCCTTCTGGTCGGAGCTGACGGTGGCGATAATCCGGGCGCCCGCGCGGCGGCCGAGCTCGATCGCGAAGTGGCCGACCGCACCCGCGCCGCCGGCGACGAGCACGGTGCGCCCCTGCAGCTGCCCGTCGGCGAAGAGGCAGCGGTGGGCGGTGAGCGCCGGGATGCCGAGGCTCGCGCCCAGGTCGAGCGACGCCCCGTCGGGGAGCGGCACGGCCTGGTGCTGCGGCAGGCACAGCCATTGCGCGGCCGACCCGTGCTGGCGGTTGTGCGCCGCGAAGTACACCCACACGCGCCGGCCGATGAGCGCGTCTGAGACGCCGGCGCCCACGGCGTCGATCTCGCCGGCCCCGTCCTGGTTCGGCACCATGTAGGCAAACGGCGGCGCGCTGCCCTGCGAGCCGCTGCGCACGCGCCAGTCGGTCGGGTTGACGCCGGACACGCGCATGCGCACGCGCACCTCACCGGGACCCGGCTGCGGCCGCTCGATCGCGGCCACGCGCAGCACCTCCCGGGCCGGCCCATAGCGGTCGTACACGGCCGCTCGCATCGTCTCGCTCATCCGCCGAACCGTACCCGGACGTGCTTTCATCCGATGCATGAGCGTCGCCGACCTGCACCACCTGCTCGAAGGCCCCGCGTCCGCCGACGTCTGCGTGCTCTCGAACTCGCTCGGCGCGACCCTGCGGATGTGGGACCCTCAGGCCGCCGTGCTCGCCCGGGACGCGCGGGTGCTGCGCTACGACATGCGCGGGCACGGCCGCTCACCGGTGCCCGCGCCGCCCTACACCCTGGCGGATCTCGGAGCCGACCTGATCGCGCTGCTCGACCGCCACGGGGTCGAGCGGGCGTCGCTCTGCGGCGTGTCGCTCGGCGGGATGGTGTCGATGTGGGTGGCCGCGCACGCGCCGGAGCGGGTGGGGCGGCTGGTGCTGTGCTCGACCTCGGCGCTGCTCGGGCCGCCCGAGGCGTGGGCGGAGCGGGCCGCCCTGGTGCGCCGCTCCGGGATGGAGGCGGTCGCAGACACCGTGGTCGCGCGCTGGTTCACGCCGGCCTTCGCGGCGGCGCGCCCCGACGTGGTCGCACCGGTCCGCGCCGACCTCGCCGCGACGCCGCCCGCCGGCTACGCGGCCTGCTGCGAGGTCGTCGGGGCGATGGACATGCGCGCCGACCTCGGCTCGATCCGGGCGGCGACGCTCGTGATCGGCGCCGCGCACGACCCCTCCACCCCGCCCGAGCACGCCCGCGTGATCGCGGCCGGCATCCCGGGCGCCCGGTTGGTCGTCCTCCCGGACGGCGCCCACCTGGTGAACCTCGAGACGCCGGACGTGGTCACCGCCCTCATCTCCGAGCACCTGTTCTAAGCCGCGTGGCTGGCGGCGGCGGCCGCGACGCCGTCGACGCGCGTGAGGTGGGCTGCCTCGTCCGAGCGCAGGAACGCGACCACCCCCGCCTCGGTCTGCGCGCAGGGCAGCAGCGTCTTCCACGTCGTCACGTGCTCGGCCAGGTGGACGTCGCCGCAGGCGACGCTCGGCAGCCGCTCCCGCGCCACCCACGCGAACACGGTGTGGCGGTTGACGAGCTCGTACCGGTCGACCAGCTCGCGCATGTGCGCGGGGTCGGCGTAGACGCCCCGGGTCGTGCGGCCCGGCGTTGGGTCGCGCTCCTCGGCATGCGGATGGGCGGCGATGATGGCGGCGCCCGCAGCGCGGGCCTCCGCCATCGCCGCCCGCGGCCCCCCGTCGACCCCGACGAACCGGCGCAGCCCCACCGCGACGGCGTGCACCGCCTGGTCGGCGTCCATGTCGGAGTAGGTCAGCTCGAGCCCTGGCATCACCAGCAGCCCGTGGTCGCGCAGCGCCCGCTCGGCCACTCCGTCGATGGCCTCGACGTACGCGGCGTGGGTGCGCGCGTCGACCGCGTGGGAGGTCGGGTCGGACGCGCGGACCACATGGTCGGTGATGCAGAGCACGTCGAATCCCCGCTCGCCGTGGAGGTCGACCAGTTCATCGAGGTCGAGCTCACCGTCGCTCCAGGTGGTGTGCGCATGCAGCTCGCACAGGAGCGGGCGGCGGCGGGGTGGCCGGGATCTGGTGGGCATGCCTGAAGCGTGGCAGGTGCAGGGTGAAACCGCGGGGAAGGGGTGGAGACGATCTGGTTATGGTAAAACCATTCGGGTGATCACTGACTACCAGCTCTTCATCGGCGGCGAATGGGTCGACGCCGTCTCGGGCGAGTCGTTCGAGACGCTCGATCCGGCCACCGGCGCCGCCTGGGCACGCGTGCCCGAGGCCGCCGCGGAGGATGTCGATGCCGCCGTGCGCGCGGCCCGCGCCGCGCTCGCCGATCCCGCCTGGGCGGATCTGACGCCCGCCGCCCGGGGCCGGCTGCTGCGCCGTCTGGCCGACATCCTGCGCCGCGACGCCGAGGAGCTCGCCGTTCTGGAGAGCACCGACAACGGCAAGCTCCTGCGCGAGACGCGTGCCCAATGCGCGGCGATCGCCGACCATATCGAGTACTTCGCCGGCGCCGCGGACAAGATCGAGGGCAGCGTGATCCCCTCGGGGAAGCCGAACTTCCTCGTCTACACGCAGGCCGTGCCGGTGGGCGTGGTCGGCCTGCTCCTGCCGTGGAACTCGCCGCTCTTCCTGACGATGTTCAAGCTCGCGCCGGCGCTCGCGGCCGGCTGCACGGTCGTGCTGAAGCCGTCGGAGGCGACTCCGGTCACCGCGCTCGAGCTGGGCCGCCGGATCGCCGAGGCGGGGTTCCCGGCCGGCGTCGTGAACGTCGTCACCGGCAGTGGCCCCGCGCCCGGTCAGGCGCTGACCGCGCATCCGGGCGTCGACAAGATCTCGTTCACGGGCTCGACGCGCACGGGCATCGCTGTCGCCAAGGCCGCGATCGAGCACCTCGCGCCGACGGACCTCGAGCTGGGCGGCAAGTCGGCGAACCTCGTGTTCGCGGACGCCGACCTCGAGGCGGCGGCCAACGGCGTCGTCGCCGGCATCTTCGCCGCCACCGGGCAGACGTGCATCGCCGGATCGCGCCTGGTCGTGCACGAGGACGTGCGCGAGCCGCTGCTCGAGCGGCTGGTCGCCCGCGCCCGCACGATCCGGCTCGGCGATCCGAAGGATCCGGACACCGAGATGGGACCGATTGCGACCGCGGCCCAGCACGAGAAGATCGGGGCGATGATCGGCGCCGCGGTGGCCGACGGCGCGCACATGCTCGTGGGGGCCGGTCGGGGCATCACGCTGCCGGAGCAGGGCCGCTTCGCCGCCCCGACCATTTTGGTCGACGTCGCCCCCGAGGCCACGATCGCGCAGGAGGAGGTGTTCGGGCCGGTGCTCGTGGTGCAGCCGTTCCGCGACGAGGACGAGGCCGTGAGCCTCGCCAACGGCACCGCCTACGGCCTGGCCGCCGGCGTGTGGACGCAGGACGTGCGCCGGGCGCATCGGGTCGCGGCCCGCCTGCGCGCCGGCACGGTCTGGGTCAACAGCTATCGCGTCCTCTCCTACGCCGTGCCGTTCGGCGGGTTCGGCTGGAGCGGCATCGGCCGCGAGAACGGCATCGAGGCGATCAAGTCGTTCACCGAGACGAAGTCGATCTGGATCGAGCTCACCGGCGCCACCAGAGACCCCTTCGTCCTCGGCTAGTTGTAGTTCCTAAGCACGTTGTTCGGCCTGGAGGGCTCGGAGCCGGTGTCCCGGCGGTTGGTGAGCGAGGCTGCCGTGCGGTCGTCGGTGATTGTAGTAGTCGAGCCATGCGGGCAGCGCTTGGGCGCGGTCGCGGCTGGTGGGGTAGACGGCTGCGTACGCCCAGCCGTCCAGCAGTGTGCGGATGAATCGCTCGGCTTTGCCGTTGGTGCGCGGACGGCGTGGCCGTGTGCGCACGTGGCGGATGCCGGCCGTCCGGCAGGCGAGCGCCCAGATCGCCGATGCGTACGCCGATCCGTTGTCTGTCATGACGCGTTCGACGCAGACGGCGCGAGCAGCGAAGAATGCGATCGCGCGGTGCAGAAATGCGATCGCGGTGACCGCCCGCTCGTCGCCAAGCACCTCGACGTATGCCAGTCGGGTCGCATCATCGACGCAGACGTGCACATACTCATAGCCGACTCGCTGAGCGCCGTAGCGGCGTTTCTGGCCGTGCCTGGTACCGGTCACGGCATGCCCGACCCGATCGAATCGGGCCAGCTTTTTGATGTCGATGTGCAGCAGCTCGCCCGGTCGCTGGCGCTGGTAGCGGTTTGCCGGCTCGGCCGGGTCGAGCCGGCTGAGCCGACCCAACCCGATCCGCTTGAGCACTGCATGCACGGTGCTCAGCGGCATCCGCAGCGTCAGACTGATCTCGGCACCGGTAAACCGCAAACGACGCAGCGCCATGATCGCCTCGACCCGATCAGCCGCCGTCTTACCCGCCACTCGCTTCGGCGCCGACGAACGATCCTCCAAGCCAGCCTCACCCTGATCACGGAACCGACGCAACCACTTTCCAGCAGTGCGCTCGCTCGTCCCCACCGCCACCGCCGCCGCCTTCACCGACCACTGCTGCTCCACCACCCGACCAACGATCAACCGACGCGTCGCCGGGCACGTCCGAGCGTTACGGTGCAATCTCATCTGGGGCCTCCTTGGAGGTCGAGGTCTTAGACAACCCCAACTCTCCAGGAGGCCCCGGATGAACAACGCTCCTAGGAACTACAGCTAGTAGATGATCGGTTCCACGTCGCCGCGCGCCTGGTCGTCCGTCTGTTATGACCGGTCCCGTCGTGGTGGGGCTGCGGCTGCGAACCGTCGCCTCGCGCTTCGGCGTCTGCGTGATCGCAGACGCCTCAGACCGCGTTCAAGGGCAACTGCCCTTGAACGCTTCTCGGTCGCGCCCATAGTTCCACCACTATGAACGCTCCCTGCGTCCTTGCGAGGCTCGGTTCTCGCCCAGTGGGTACCTGCGTGATCGCAGGTACCCACAGACCGGTGCAAGCCGTTCCGGCTTGCACCTTGGACATCACGGCGACGTGGAACCGATCATCTCGTGAACTTCACCAGTGACGTCGTCGCGGCGGCGCCGCCGGACGGGCTTGCCCTGATCGAGCTGCGCCGCGACGGCGGCCGGCGGGAGTGGACGTTCGCGGAGGTCGGCGACGCGGCCGCACGGCTGGCCGGGCGGCTTCGGGCCGAGGGCGTGGGCGCCGGCGACGTCGTCATGACGCTCGTCGGCAACCGCTCGGAGTGGGCGCTCGCGATGCTCGCCTGCTTCCGCATCGGTGCGGTCGTGCTGCCGTGCACCGAGCAGCTGCGCGCCGCCGACCTGCAGGCCCGGCTCGATCTCACCCGACCGAAGGTCGTGATCGCCGACGAGCGCAACCTGGGTGAGCTTCACGGCACCGATGCGGCGGATCGGGCGACGGTCATTCCCATCCCCGACCCGGCGCTCTTCGCCGCCGAGCCGGCCGCAGCCGTCGACCTCGATCCCGAGGCGCCCGCCCTGATCGTCTTCACGAGCGGCACCACCGGCCGGGCGCGGGCGGCGGTGCACCCGCAGCGCTACCTGCCCGGCCAGCGGCTCATGGCCTCCGCCTGGCTGGGCGCCGAGCCGGGCGACATCGTCTGGTGCACCGCCTCCTCGGGCTGGTCGAAGAGCGCCCGAAACGCCTTCGTCGCCCCGTGGCTTGCAGGCGCGGCCGCCGTGCTCCACGACGCCCGCTTCGACGCGGACGAGCGGCTGGCGGTGATCGCCCGCGAGCGGGTCAGCGTGCTGTGCATGGCGCCGACCGAGTACCGCCTGATCGCGAGGCGCACGACGCCCGCCGCGCCGCCGGCGCTGCGCCGGCTGCTCGCGGCCGGCGAGGCGCTTGACGCCGAGACGCTCGCGCGCTGGCGGGCCGCGACCGGCCTCGTCATCCTCGACGGCTACGGCCAGACCGAGACGGCCCACCTGACGGCGCCGCCGTCGCCGGGCGAGGCCAGGCCGGGATCGATGGGGCGGCCGCTGCCGGGCGTGCGCATGTGGGTGGCCGACGGAGAGCTGCTGGTCGATCCGATGAGCGTCCCCACGTTCTTCACCGGCTACCTCGGCTCGGCTCCGGTCGACCGGACGCAACCCTGGCACACCGGCGACCGTGTGCGGCAGGACGACGACGGCTACCTCTACTTCGAGAGCCGCCTCGACGACGTGATCATCTCGTCGGGCTACCGCATCGGCCCGTTCGAGGTCGAGTCGGTGCTGCTCACCCACCCCGCGCTGGCCGAGGCCGCCGTGATCGGCCTGCCCGACCCTGATCGCGGCGAGATCGTGGCCGCCGTCTGCGTGCTCGCGCCCGGATATGCCGCCTCGGACGAGCTGCGGCGCGAGCTCCAGGAGCACGTCAAGCGGCTGACGGCCCCCTACAAGCATCCGCGCCGCATCGACTTCGTCGCCGAGCTGCCGCGCACCGCCAGCGGCAAGCTCCGTCGCGCCCAGCTGCGCCGCGATGCGCAATGGTCTGGCCGCTAACCTGCGGCCATGGTCACGCACGCCCGCGCCGACGTCCTCGAGCAGCTGCGCGAGGCCATCCTCTCGGGCCGCATCCGTCCCGGCGACCGGCTCCCGGGCGAGCGGCAGCTGTGCGAGAGCTTCGGCGTCGGCCGGCCCACCCTGCGCGAGGCGCTGCGCTCCCTGGAGGCGATCGGGATGATCGAGGTGCGGCCGGGCAAGGGCGGCGGCTCCTACGCGGTCACGCCGTCGGAGTCGACCGTCGGCGCCGCGCTCTCGGCCCTGCTCAGCCTGCGCGGGGCCTCGCCCGAGGACCTGGCCGAGTTCCGGGTCGACTTCGAGGGCGAGAACGCCGCGTGGGCCGCGCGCTGCGCCGATGCCCAGGACATCTCGGCGCTGCAGGCGATCGTCGCCGAGGCGGGCGGCGTGGCCGAGGACACCGCGGGTCGCAGCCTGCTCGCGCGGATCGATGTGCGCTGGCACGAGGCGCTGGCCCGCGCGACCAAGAACCGCCTGCGCATCGGCATCGCCCTGGGCATCCACGACGCGGTCCTGCGCCGGCACGAGGCGCTCGTGCGCCCGGCGGCCGCCGACGAGCACCTGGGCACGATCCCCGCCGACATCGCGGGCATCACCGCGGCGATCGTCGCCGGCGACGCCGAGACGGCGCGCCTGCGGATGCGCGAGCACATCGAGGCCTGGAACCGCCGCACCATCGGCTAGCTGTTATGGTATGACCGCAAGTCGGCATCGACCGCTCGAGGAGCCATAGTGACGTCCGCGCCCGCCCTCTTCGCCCTGCCCGCCACCCGCAACGAGCTGCCGCTCGACTACGCCCCCGGGTCGCCGGAACGGGCCGCCGTCGACGCCGAGCTCGCCCGCATCGCCGGAGCCGCCCCGGAGCTGCCGCTGCGCATCGGCGGCCGCGACGTCACCACGGGTCGGCTGCACCCCGTCTCGGTCCCACACGACCACCACCGCCACCTCGCCCACGCGCACTGGGCCGGCCCGGGCGAGGTCTCCGCGGCGATCGCCGCCGCCGCCGAGGCGTGGAAGGACTGGTCGCGGATGGCGTGGGAGGACCGGGCGGCGATCTTCCTGCGCGCGTCCGAGCTCGCGCGGGGGCCGTGGCGGGCGCGGCTGAACGCGGTCACCATGCTCAACCTCTCGAAGACCGTGCGCGAGGCCGAGATCGACGCCGCCTGCGAGACGGCCGACTACCTGCAGTTCAACGTGCGCTACATGCGCGAGATGTACCAGATGCAGCCGGAGTCGCTGCCCGGCACGTGGAACCGGCTCGAGTACCGGCCGCTCGAGGGGTTTGTGCTCGCGATCACGCCGTTCAACTTCCTCTGCCTCGCGAACCTGGCCTACGCCCCGGCGATGATGGGCAACGTCGTGCTGTGGAAGCCGGCGGAGCAGGCCGAGCTGTGCGCCTGGACGGTGCTCGAGATGCTCGAGGAGGCGGGCCTGCCGCCGGGGGTGATCAACCTGGTCTTCGGCGACGGCGCCGAGGTCGGGCGGGTCGCGCTCACGCATCGCGACCTCGCCGGGGTGCACTTCACCGGCTCGACCGAGACGTTCCAGGAGATCTGGCGCACGATCGGCGCCAACATCTCCGGCTATCGCAACTACCCCCGGATTGTCGGCGAGACAGGCGGCAAGGACTTCATCGTCGCCCATGCGAGCGCCGACCCGGAGGCGCTCGCCACGTCGGTCGTGCGGGGCGCATTCGAGTTCCAGGGCCAGAAGTGCTCCGCGCCGTCGCGGATGTACGTGCCGGAGAGCCGGTGGCCCGGCCTGCGCGACCGCCTTCAGGCCGAGGTGCCGCGCCTGCGCGTCGGCGATCCCACCGACCCGAGCGTCTTCGTCGGCGCGGTCATCGACGGCGAGGCGTTTGCGAAGCACCGGCGGGCGCTGGACGAGTCGCGGGCGGGCGCCGAGATCGTGGTCGGGGGCGACGCCTCCTCGAGCGACGGCTGGTTCGTCACCCCCACGGTCGTGCGCACCGCCGACCCCGGCTTCCGGCTGCTCTCCGACGAGCTCTTCGGGCCGATCATGACGGCGTTCGTCTATCCGGACGATCGCTGGGCCGAGCTGCTGCGGCAGGTCGACCGCCAGAGCCCCTACGCGCTCACCGGCGCGGTGTTCGCCAACGACCGCCGGGCGGTCGTCGAGGCGGCGGCCGCCCTACGCCACACCGCCGGCAACTTCTACGTCAACGACAAGCCCACCGGCTCGGTGGTCGGCCTGCAGCCGTTCGGCGGCTCGCGCGCGTCCGGGACGAACGACAAGGCCACGTCGCTCTGGAACCTCAGCCGCTGGGTGACCATGCGCACGACCAAGGAGACGTTCGTGGCCCCGCGCGACTGGCCCTATCCCTCGATGACCTTCCCGGAGGCGACGTGAGCGGGCCGTTCGCAAAGGTGCACCACCTGTGCATCGTCGTCCACGACATCGACGCGAGCGTGCGCTTCTACGAGTCCGTCGGGATCGGCCCCTGGCACGACTATCCGCCGCTGGCCGAGTTCACCGACCTGGACGTTCCCGATGCCGACGGCTTCCGCGCGCTCGTCTACCGCTACGCCTGGATCGGCGACTTCCAGATCCAGCTCGTCCAGCCCGGCCCGGCGCCCACGCCGCAGCGCCGATTCCTGGACGAGCGCGGCGAGGGCGTCTTCCACGTCGGGTTCGAGGTGCCCGACGCCGATGCCGCCGACGCCCAGGCGGGCGAGCTCGGTGTGGAGGTGCTGATGCGGGGCCGGCGGCCCAACGGCAGCGGGTTCACGTATTTCGACACCGCCGCTCGCGCCGGCGTCGTGCTCGAGACCAGGCAGAGCCCGCCGGCGTGACCGCCGCCGCCGAGAGCACCTGGCAGGGTGCGCTCGCCCGCGCGCTCTCCGGCTGCGGTGTCGAGGCGGCGGCCTGGGTGCCCGACAAGCGGCTCGCCCCGATCGCGGCCGCGCTCGAGGCCGACGCCGTCTCTGTGCACACGCTCACGCGCGAGGAGGAGTGCTTCGCCTGGGCGGCCGGCTTCCGCGCCGCCGGCGGCCTGCCGCTCGTGCTGATCCAGTGCTCGGGGCTCGGCAACTCGCTGAACGCGATCGGCTCGCTGGTCGTGCCCTACGGCCTGGGGTTCCCGGCGCTGATCTCGATGCGCGGGGCGCTGGGCGAGCGCAACCCGGCCCAGATGGCGCTCGGCCGCACGACGGTCGCGATGCTCGGCCTGCTCGGCATCCAGGCGTTCGCGCTGCGCCGGGCCGCCGATGTGGACATGGTCGCCTGCGGGGCGGTGGACGTCGCCGAGGGCGCCCGCGAGCTGGCGCCGATCATCCTCGCGCCCGAGCTGGACCTGGCGGGATGAACCCGACCCAGGCCGTCGCCGCCCTGCTGCGCGCGAGCCCCGACGCGCTCTTCGTCGCATCGCTCGGGACGGCCACGTCGGCACTGCGCGCCGCGAGCGACGACGGCCCCCACCTGTACATGGGCGGCGCGATGGGGAGCGCGCTGGCAGCGGCGATCGGCGTCGCCGGCAAGCGCCCGCAGCGCGGCGTCGTCGCGGTCCTGGGCGACGGCGAGAGCCTGATGGGCGCGGGCTCGCTGTGGTCGCTCGCCGGCATCCGGCCGCCCAACCTGCTCGCGGTCGTGCTCGCCGACGGCCACTACACGATCACCGGCGGCCAGCCGCTCGGCACGCCGACCGCGTTCGCCGAGGTGGCACGGACGCTTGGCCTCGAGGCGGCCGCCGCGGACTCCGCGGCCGATGTGGAGCGCGCCGCGCGCGAGCTTCCGCGGCCCGCGCTGCTCGAGATCCGCTACGACGAGCGCACGTGGCCCGGTCCGTCGCCGTTCGTCGATCCACCGGTCGTGCGGTTCCGCTTCGAGTCCGCCGCGGCGCGATGATCCTCGTCACCGGTGCGACCGGGCAGGTTGGACGGGGTGTGATCGGGCACCTGGCCGGGACGGCGCAGGTGCGCGCGCTCGTGCGCGACCGCGAGGGCGCCGGCGACCTCGGCGCGGCCGATGTCGCCGTCGGCAGCTTCGAGGACTCGGCGGGGCTCGAGCGGGCGATGGCCGGCGTGGAGATCCTGTTCCTGGCGGGCCGCGACAACCCCGACCAGGTGGCGCAGCACGCCCGGGTGCTCGCGGCCGCTCGTGCCGCCGGGGTGCGCCATGTCGTCAAGCTCTCCGCGATCGGTGCCTCCGCGGACTCCCCGGTGGCGCTGATGCGCGGGCATCACGCGACCGAGGAGCAGCTGCGCGCCTCGGCCTTCCGGTGGACGTTCCTGCGCCCGCACCTGTACATGCAGAACCTCCTGCGGCTCGCGGGGAACGTCGCCGGCCGCGGCCGGCTGCCCGCGCCGATGGGGACCCGCCGCTATCCGCTCGTCGACGTGCGCGACGTCGGCGCGGCCGCCGCGGCGGTGCTGCGTGCGCCGGGAGACCACACCGGCCGCATCCACGCGCTCACCGGCCCGGGCGCGCTCGGCTACGCCGAGATCGCCGAGCGGATCGGCGCGCTGATCGGCCGTCCGATCGCCTACGACGCGGTCGCTCCCGAGCGCTTCCGGGCCGACCTCCTGGCCGCCGGCGTGCCGGCGTGGCGGGCCGATGACCTCGCGGCCATCGCCGCCGCCTACACCGATGCCGAGAACCTCCCGCGCCCCGACCTGGCATCGCTCCTGGGCCGCCCGGCGACGCCGGTCGAGCGGTTCCTCGTCGATCACCGCGACGTCTTCGTGGCCGGCGCCGCCCGGAGCCACGCCTGACCGATGGGATCCAGAGCCGAACGGCTGGCGCGGCACGCCATCCTGACCGCCGCCGAGAGCGAACGGGTCGGCCGTCTGGTCTCGCGGCACGGGATGCGGCTCGGCGCGCGCCGCTTCGTGCCCGCCGAGAACCTGGACGAGATCGTCGCGGTCATGCGCGCCCTGAACCGCGCCGGGATGCGCGGCGTGACCGGGCTCTTCGACGACCTCGCCCGCACCGGGGCGGATGTCGCCCGCCACGAGGCCGAGTACGCGCGCCAGATCGACCGCCTCGCCGCCGAGCGGCTCGACGCCAACGTCGGCCTCAAGCTGACCCACCTCGGCATCCACGTCGATCCCGATCTCATGTTCGAGTCGGCCGGGCGGCTGCTCGCGCGCGCGGCGGGGCACGGCATGCGCCTGCGCTTCGACATGGAGGAGAGCGACCTCGTCCCGGCGACCCTGCGGCTGTACCGCCGCCTGCGCGAAGCCGGCCGGGACAACGTCGGCATCGTCCTGCAGAGCTATCTGCGCCGGTCGGAAGACGATCTCGCCGAGCTGCTGCAACTCGGGCTGAACGTCCGCATCGTCAAGGGCGCCTACCTCGAGCCCGCCGCGGTCGCCTACCCGGACAAACGCGATGTCGACGCCGCCTACGTGCGCATGCTCGAGCGCAGCCTGGATGGGGCGCAGTTCACGGCGATCGCGACCCACGACGCCGCCATCGTCGCCAGGGCGCAGGCGCAGATCCGCCGGCGCGGGGTCGCCCACGAGCGCTTCGAGTTCCAGATGCTGTACGGGATCGCGACCGCCTTCCAGCGCCGCATCGTGAGCGACGGCCACCCGCTGCGGATCGCCGCGCCCTACGGGCCGACCTGGTTCGCCTATCTGATGCGGCGCCTGGCCGAGCGGCCGGCGAACCTCGGCTTTGTCGTCAGGAACGCGTTCACGCGGTGACATCGGCGCGGGGGTGGGTGACCGTCGCGACGCCGGCGATCACGACCACGAGCCCGAGCGTGGTCAGGGTGCTCGGCAGATCTCCCTGGAGCGCCTCGATGACGACGGCGACGGCGGGCACGAGGAACGTCCAGGCAAAGACGCGCGCGCTCGTCCACCGGGCCAGCGCGAGGTAGAAGCCGACATAGGTGATGACCTGGGCCCCGAGCACCAGGAAGATCAGGCTGGCCCACAGCTTGGGCGCCGACCAGTCGGCGTGCGCGCCGTCGGTGGCGACGAGGTAGGGGATCAGCAGCACGCCGCCGCAGAGGAACTGGGCGGTGGTGGCCCCGAGGACGTCGAATCGCGCCTCGCGCACGCTCAGGAAGCGCATGCCGAGGGCCGCAGCGGCCCAGCCAACCGCTCCCACAAGGCACACGGCGGCGCCTGCGGCGACGTGCCCGCCGCCTCCGCTGGACGGTTCCGTCGCGACGATCACGACGATGCCCGCAAATCCGACGACCAGGCCCGTCACGCGCATGCGGGAGAGCCGCTCGTCGAGCAGCACCCGCGCGAGCACGGCGGCGAAGAAGGGGGCGCTGTTCAGAAGCACCGAGGCGACCGCGGCGCCGGCCAGACGCGTGCCCTCGGCGATGGCGCCGAGCGTAAGCGTGATGTTCCCGGCGCCGATCGCAAGTGCCCACGCCCACCCGGCTCGCGTGGACGGGAGCCGCGCCCCGGCGAGCCGAAGCACCGGCAGCATCACCAGGCCGCCCGCCAGCGCGCGCGTGGTCGCGATCAACGCTGGAGTCGTGTAGCCGAGCGCCGCACCCGTCACCGGGTAGGCGATGCCGGCGAACACCACCGACGTGCCCAGCACGAGCGGCACAAAAAGCCGCGCCTGAGCCGGCCCTACGTCGGCATCAATTCCGCGCAGCGGTCGCCGCGCAGGCACTCCCGTGTCTCGCGAAAGGCGATCGTCTGGACGAGCGAACGGATGGGGGCGTCGTCGTATTGCTCCAGTATGGCGTCCGCGCAGCGGCGGATCTCGTCGGCCGGATGGGTGGCGCCGAACTCGCGGTCGAGGTCGGGCAGCATCCGGACGAGGCGCAGCTGGTGCGCGGTGCGGTCGCCGCGCAGCTCGTCGAGCCGGTGGGCGATGAAGTCGACCACGCGCCGCTCGAGCTCGTCGCGGATCTCGCGCACCTCGGCGAGGCTCTTCCCGTGCGGATCGGGGATGTCCCAGTCGTCCACGCGTGTCGGGACGTACGGGCACGAGCCGCCGCAGCCGAGCGTGATCGCCCAGTCGGCGTGCAGCTGCATTTCGAGGTCGAGCTTCTTCGGCCGCTCGTGCGCGATGTCGATCCCGACCTCGCGCATGACCTCGACCACCTCGGGCCAGGGCGCGGCGGCGGGCTCCTGGCCCGCGCTCTCGGCCCGGACGTCGGCCGGAGCGTTCCGGCGCCAAAACGCCTGCGCCATCTGCGAGCGGCCGGCGTTGTGCGTGCAGACGAACAGGATGTACTTCACGGCGTGACCTCCGATCCGGATCCGAGCTCTGTCACCAGCGCGTCCACCCGCTTGGCGATGTCGTCGCGCACCCGCCGCACCTCTGCGAGCGGGCGCCCGCCCGGGTCGTCCAGCTCCCAGTCGATGTAGCGCTTGCCGGGGACATAGGGGCACTCGTCGCCGCAACCCATCGTGACGACGACGTCCGCCCACTCAGCGTCGGCGCGGTCGAGCAGGTGCGGGACGCGGGCGGACAGGTCGACGCCGAGCTCGCGCATCGCGCCCACGACCTCCGGATGCACGTGCTGCGCCGGCCGGCTCCCGGCCGAGCGGGCTTCGTGCGCACCCGCCGCCGCGCGATCGAAGAGCGCCTGGGCCATCTGCGACCGGCCGGCGTTCTGGATGCACACGAACAGCACCCGGCTCATGCCGGTTCCTCGGCGGTCGCGGGCGGGCGCAGCTCGACCGGCGCCTCGCTGCTTCCGCGCAGGTACTGGTAGACGAGCGCCCCCACGGCCGCGCCCGCCGCCGGCGCTGCCAGGTAGATCCAGATCGCCGTGAGGTCGCCCGACACGAGCGCCGGGCCGAGCGAGCGGGCGGGATTCATGGACGCGCCCGTGACCGGCCCGCCGAACATCGCATCCAGGGCGACCGTGCCGCCGATGGCGATCGCGGCGCTCTCGCCGACGGCGCGCGTGTCGGTCGCGACGGCCATGATCACGAACATGAGGAAGAACGTCAGCACGCTCTCCCACAGGAACGCCTGGCCGTTCGATCCCGCCGGCAGGGTCGCTCCGACGTGCGCGACGTCCCCGAGCGAGCCGCGCAGGACGAGCGCGGCGGCGGTCGCGCCGGCGATCTGAGCGGCCCAGTACGCCGGCATGCGCCCCCAGGGGAAATGGCGCGAGATCGCGAACGCCAGCGTGACGGCCGGGTTGAAATGGGCGCCCGAGATGTGCCCCACGGCGTAGATCATGACCATGATCACGAGCCCGAAGCTGATGGCGACCCCGATATGCCCGAGCGTGGCCGTGTGCGAGTCGACCATGATCGCGCCGCAGCCGGCGAACACGAGCGCGAACGTCCCGATCGCCTCGGCGGCGAGGGAGCGCGTGAGGCCGGCCGGCACCTTCAGCCCGTCCTCGCGAGCGCCGCCGGCTCGACCAGGCTGTGCAGCCGCCGCATCGCCTCGGGGCGGACGCGGAAGTAGGCGAACGTCCCCCGCTTCTCGCGGTCGAGCAGGCCGGCATCGGTCAGCTGCTTCAGGTGATAGCTGACGGTGGGCTGGGCCAGCCCGAGCTGGTCGGTGAACTCGCACACGCACACGGCCTCGCCTCCGGCGCGCAGGAGGATATTCAGGATGCGGACGCGGTGGCGATCGCCGAGGACGCGGAACAGGCGCTCCAGCTCGATCGCGTCGGCGGGGGACAGCGACGAGCCGGCGAGCGGCGTGCAGCAATTGATCGTCTGGAGCTTTCGCACGCTGCGAATATATCGAACAGCATCAGTATTTGCGAATCTGGATGGAGGCGGTCAGAATATCGACGACCTTCGATCAAGGAGCTGTCCGTGAGCGCCACCTTCCACGTGTCCCTGGACGTCCCCGACCTCGACCGCGCCGTGGGCTTCTACACCGAGCTGCTCGGCTGCGAGCCGGCCAAGCGCCGGCCCGGGTACGCCAAGTTCGAGCTGGCCGATCCGCCCGTGGCCGTCGCGCTCCAGCAGGCGCGCACGCCCGCGCTCTCCCACCTGGGCATTCGCGTCGAGACGACGGCCGAGGTGGACTCCGCCGCCGAGCGGCTGCGCAGATCCGGCCTGGTCACGCTCGAGGAGCGCGACACCGACTGCTGCTACGCCCGTCAAGACAAGGTCTGGGTGGCGGACCCCGCCGGTCATCGGTGGGAGGTGTACACCGTGCTCGCGGACGTCGAGGAGGACGACGACCACGCCTCGACGGCGGCGTGCTGCACGCCGGTCGAGGGCGCGGCGTCCGCCTGCTGCTCCGGCTAGTCCTTACACGGAGGCCGTGCGCGACGCGTCCGTGAACTCACGGAACTCGGCGGTGACCAGGTAGGCCGTCTGCTCGCCGATGTCGACGGCGTTGTCGCCCACCCGCTCCAGACAGCGCGCGATCAGGATCGCCCGCAGGCCCGCCTCGTGCGACGGCTCATCGTCTGCGATCGACAGGATCCGGCGGGCGACGCCGTGATTGGTCTGGTTGATCACCTGGTCCATCGCGAGCAGCGACTCGGCGCCGGCCAGGTCGCGGGCGCCGAACGAGCGCATCGCCTCGGCGATCATCGCCTGCGCCTGCCG
The DNA here is from genome assembly GCA_963813245.1 of uncultured Actinomycetes bacterium. Lineage (GTDB taxonomy): Bacteria > Actinomycetota > Thermoleophilia > Gaiellales > JAICJC01 > JAICJC01. The sequence continues at coordinate 310,296 of CAWEYE010000005.1, read as the reverse complement.
GCCCATCGTCGCGAAGTCGGTCAAGAGCTCGGCCGGAAGCGGCGGGTGGGGCGGCAGCAGCAGACCGAGCTTGGCGATGTTCACGCACTGGTCGCCGATCCGCTCCAGGTGCAGGTTCACGTGGATCATCGAGAGCACCAGGCGCAGGTCGACTGCGACCGGGGCCTGCCGCGCGAGCAGCGACTCGATCGACGACTCGACCCGCAGGTAGATGCTGTCGACCTCGTCGTCGGCCGCGATCACCTGCTGGGCCTTGGCCTCGTCGGCGGTCTCGAGGGCCGCCAAAACCATCTCGAGCGAGCGGCCGCACAGACGTCCCTCGTCCTGCAGCAGCGCCTCGATCTCGTCAAGCTCGTGTTGGAACTCTTCGCGTGGCATGCGGCGAGCATAGGGGAAGCCGCCGCCCGCCGCTCGCGTTCTGGGCCGCGGCGCCGCGGCCTTATCCGACTCTTCACCACACATTCACCGCGGAATAACCCCATGCGGCCTCGACCACAGGCACGATCGTTCCATCGGATGTGAACGACGATGAGAGGTCACGCATGCAGAGGTATCCAGGGCCCGCGCTGACGCTGTCGCCGTGGGCGCCGAGCCGACAGTCGGCACACGATCACCCCGTACAAGGCAAGCGGAAGTCAACCGCAACGGAAACAATGGAGGATCAATGCGCAAAGTGACGTGGTTGATCGGGGTGGCCGTCGTAGTCGCCCTGGCGGCGGGATGCGGATCCAGCAGCAGCGGTGGCAGCCAGCTCCGGTTCGTCCTCAAGCTCCAGCAGCAAGGTCCTGATCGGCGCCGGCAGCACGTTTGTAGCTCCGCTCGTGCAGGCGTGGGAGGCTGACTACGCGAAGAGCCCGCGGCCGTCACGGTCACCTACGGCGCGATCGGCAGCGGTGGCGGCATCGACCAGATCACCGCCCGCGCGGTCGACTTCGGCGCCAGCGACGCACCACTGTCGACCGACCAGGCCACGGCCTGCAAGGGCTGCGTCCAGATCCCGTGGGCGCTTGGCGCGATCGCCATCAATTACAACCTGAAGGGTGCTCCCGACCACCTCAAGCTGTCCGGTCCGGTGCTGGCGGACATCTTCCTGGGCAACATCACGTCGTGGAACGATGCCAAGATCAAGGCATCTGAACCCTGGGGTCAACCTGCCCTCGACGCACATCACACCGATCTATCGCAGTGACGGCTCGGGCACGAGCTTCGTGCTCACCGACTACCTGTCTTCGCGTGAGCCCGGACTGGTCGAGCAAGGTCGGCACTTCGACGCAGCCGACCTTCCCAACCGGGACCGGTGCCGAGCACAGCTCGGGCGTCGTCGCCTCGATGCAGTCCACGGACGGCGGCGATCTACGTACGCTGAAACCTCGTACACGTCCGCCGACTCGCTCCAGTCGGCTGTGATGCAGAACGCTGCCGGGAACTTCGAGCAGCCGACGGAGAAGGCCGTGCTCGCGGCGGCGGCTGTCCGGCCAGACCACCCGGCCTGACGGCTCGATCACGCTCGTGGATCCGCCCGCCTCGGCGGCGGAGCGTACCCTCTGGCGTCCTACACCTACGTGATCGTGCCGAAGACTCAGCCGAAGGCGAACATCATCGTGCCGTTCCTGACGTACGCCGTCGGCGACAGGGACAGGCGTTCGGGCCTCCGCTCGTTCCCGCCCCTGCCCGCGTCGGTCGTCGCGACCACTAACAAGCTGATCGCCAAGATCCATCCTACAATCGCTGACCCGGAGGGCGTCGGCACGCGACCTCCCACCGCGGTGCCGGCCCCTCCTGCTCTGGAGCACGATGGCCGTCGTACACACACAGCTCTGATCGACGATGACCGGACAGACATCCGTCCGCCGTGCTCGGCGAGTCCATACGGTCCTGGGCGCGGCGTTGCTGGGGTCGTCGGCCTGGCGTCTGCGGCTCATCGGCCTTCTGGTCTACAAGGTCGTGGATCAGGACGCGCCGGCCATCATGTCGAGTTCGGCCTCTGGGATTCCTGACGCGGAACGACCTGGAACGCGGTCACGAACGAGTTCGGCGCCCTCGACCTGATCTGGGGCACGCTGCGCACGTCTCTGTTTGCGCTGGTGATCGCAGTGCCGGTTGCGATCGCGATCGCCTTGTTCCTGACGGAGCTCGCTCCACGCGCCCTGCGGACGCCAGTTGGCATCATGGTGGAGCTGCTGGCCGCGATCCCGAGCGTCGTACTCGGCCTCTGGGGGATCGTGGTCATGGGGCCGTTCCTGCAGGCAGCACGTCGAGCCATGGATGATCGATCACCTCGGGTTCATCCCGCTTCTTCGACGGCTACCCATCGGCGGTGGGCTTGTTGCCGGCATGTTTGATCCTGGCCGTCATGGTGGTCCCGATCGTCGCGTCGATCAGCCGTGAGCTCCTGTTCGAGCGTTCCGAGCGACCTGAAGGGCGGTGCGCTCGCGCTCGGTGCGACTCGGTGGGAGATGGTGCGGCGGGTGATGCTTCCCGCAGGTCACCGGCGGACTGGCGGCCGGAGTCATGCTTGGCTTCGCCCGAGCGGTCGGTGAGGCGATCGCGGTGACGCAGGTGATCGGCAGGCTCGCTCGTGCGGCCCCCGAACGTGTACGCCCCGGCTGACACGATGGCGGCCCGGCTTGCAGCCCAGTATGCAGGGACGGCCACGTCCGCTTCAGAAGGCGTCGCTGGCATACCTCGCGGTGATCCTGCTCGTCATCAGTCTGATCACGAACCTGATCGCCCAGGTGATCGTCCGTCGTATGCAACGTCGGCTCGGTGCCCGGTGAGCGTCCGAGGCCGATAGCCAACCCGTTCGTCGCGAGCACCGGGCGCGCGCGACGACGCAAGCTCACCGGGCGCGCGATGGAAGGGTTGGCGACAGCGGCCGCGCTTCTGGCTGTCGTCGTGCTCGCGATCGTGTTGATCTCGGTGGCCAAGCGCGGACTGCCGGCGATCAACCTCGACTTCTTCACTCAGAACGCGGCTCCCGTTCGGCCAATCGGGCGGCGGCATCGCGAACGCCATCGTCGGAACCGTGATCGTCATCGCGCATTGCCACCGCCATGGCGGTGCCCGCGGGGGTCGTGCTCGCGATCTTCAACACCGAGTTTGCGCCACGGCGCGTTGCCGAGGCGATTCAGCTCACGCTGAATGTCCTGGCCGGCGTGCCGACGATCGTCATTGGCGTCTTCATCTTCAGTCTTGTGGTCGTTGGGCGCGGGCAGAGCGCGATTGCCGCGGCGCTCGGCGCTCTCGATCGTGATGCTGCCGCTGATCGCCCGTGCGACGGAGGAGGTGCTGCTGCTCGTGCCGCCGACGCTACGGGAGGGCAGCATGGCGCTCGGCGCGTCGCGGGCGCGCACCGTCGCTGACCGTGATCCTCCCGACCGCGATCGGCGGGATCGTGACCGCGACCATCGTCGCGGTTGCACGAGCCGCGGGTGAGACGGCTCCGCTGCTGTTCACCTGTTCCATCTTCGTCAGCACGGCGATCACGACCGATCCGCGTCAGCCGATGGCGACGCTGCCGATCGTGATCTTTACGACCTCGGAATCGCCGAGCGTGCACGACCAGCAGGTCGCCTGGGCGGCGGCGCTGGTTCTGATCGGTGTGGTACTGATAGGAAGCATCGTGGGCAGGGTGTTGTCACTGCGCACCCGACGGCAGATCGAACGAGCGCGATGACGCGGCAGATCCTGAATCATTCACCAGATGTTCTCCGGACCGTATCCGCACGAATCCTCTGGTCCACGGACAATCCGCCAGTAGGCCCTGCCGGGATGGAGAGTTTGATGCTCGGGTGGCGGCGGTGACGGTGCAACCTCCCCGGGATACCGGCGATCGCCTCGTTGAGGCGATCGCTTCTGGAGACCGGTTGACCCGTGCCGCCAAGAACGAACACCGCCACTCGGGTCGAGCAGGAGATCGTAACGATCTCCTCGCGGCAGGAGTGGCGCCGGCCTCGCGACCTCCCACCGTGGCGCCGGCGCCCTCCCGCCGAGGAGGACACAGGGAACCGGGGGCGCTCCATCGAACAGGCTAAGGGAGATGACGGATGCAGCGACGAACACACGCAGGGTCGAGGCAATCCATACGTCATGACCGATCCGAGCCGCACCGATCCGGGCGAGCGCGACAACGCCAGCGACACCGCGGACGTTGCGCTTGCGCGTTCTCAGGCGCAGATGGCTGAGCTCGCCGCCAAGCACGGCTCGTCTCCCCAGGAAGGGAAGCCGGTCGTGTTCGGCCTCACGGACGTGGCTGTGTCGTATAGCGGTTCGCCTGGCGATCCGCGACGTCAACCTTGACGATCCACAAGAGCCTGGTGACGGCGTTCATCGGCCCGTCCGGTTGCGGCAAGACGACCCTCCTTCGCAGCCTGAACCGCATGAACGACCTGATCGACGGCGCGGCTGTGACCGGGTCGATTCAGTACCACGGCCTCGACCTGAACGCGTCTGTCGTCGACCCGGTCGAGGTGCGGCGCCGAATCGGGATGGTGTTCCAGCGGCCAAATCCGTTTCCGAAGTCGATCTTCGACAACGTGGCCTTCGGCATGCGCCTGCACGGCATGACCGACAACCTCAACGACCGGGTGGAGAAGGCGCTGCGGCATGCGGGCTGTGGGACGAGGTGCACACGCGGCTCAAGTCGAGCGCGCTCTCGCTCTCCGGCGGCCAGCAGCAGCGGCTCTGCATCGCCCGGGCGCTCGCCATCGAGCCGGACGTCGTCCTGATGGACGAGCCGGCCTCGGCGCTCGATCCGATCGCCACCCAGCGGATCGAGGATCTGGTTGCGGAGCTGAAGAACGACTATACGATTGTGATCGTGACCCACAACATGCAGCAGGCTGCGCGGGTCGCCGACATGACGGCGTTCTTCAGCGTCGACGTGGGCGATTCGGGCTCACGCTGCGGCGTCCTGGTCGAGCACGCACCCACCGTCGAGCTGTTCACTCGCCCGTCCGACGAGCGCACAGAGGCGTACGTCACGGGCCGGTTCGGGTGACCGATGGCTGACCCGGCGGACAAGGCCGAGGCAGGCGCCGGTGTGACCGAGCTGCAGACGGCTCGCCGCCGGCGCGCGGTCCCCGCCACCCGCCGCCAGAAGCCGGCGGCGCCCGAGCGGTTCCTGAACCGCGAGCTGTCGTGGCTCGACTGGAACGAGCGCTGCATCCAGCTGGGCCAGGATCCGGCCGTCCCGCTCCTGCACCGGATCCGCCTGTGCTCGTTCATCTCCACCGGCCTCGACGAGTTCTTCATGGTGCGCGTGGCCGGCCTCGAGCGCCAGGCGGCGTCGGGGCTCGACGTGCGCTCGCCCGACGGCCGCAGCCCGCACGCCACGCTCGACGAGATCGCCGACCGCGTGCGCGGCCAGGTGTCGCGCCAGTCGACCCTGTACGAGCGCGAGCTCCTGCCGGGCCTGTCGCAGGCCGGGATCCAGATCGGGCGGGTCGAGCAGGCCACGCGGGCCGAGGTGCGCGCCCTCGCCGCCCACTACGAGCGCGAGATCTACCCGGTGCTGACGCCGCTTGCGATCGGTCCCGGCCAGCCCTTCCCCTACATCTCGGGGCTGTCACTCAGCCTGGGCGTGTTCGTCCGCGATCCCGAGAACGGCGAGGAGCGCCTGGCCCGGGTGAAGGTGCCCGAGGGCATGTCCCGCTTCGTCACGGTGGGGCGCGACAAGGTGATGTTCCCGCTCGAGGAGGTGATCGCCCACTTCCTGCCGCGGCTGTTCCCGGGCATGGAGGTGGTCGAGTCCGCCCCGTTCCGGGTCACCCGCGACGCGGACTTCGAGGTGTCCGACGACGCGGACGACCTGCTCCAGGCGGTGCAGGTCGAGCTGCGCCGGCGCCGGTTCGGCGACGTGGTGCGGCTCGAGGTGGCCCACAACATGTCGGCGCGCATGCTGCGGCGCCTGGTCGACTCGCTCGACGTGGCCGACCGGCAGGTGTTCCGCATCCACGGGATGCTCGACCTCGCCGACGTCTCCCAGCTGGCCGACATCGACCGGCCCGAGCTCAAGTTCGAGTCCACGGTGGGCGTGGTGCCGCCCGCGTTCGCGGACGGCGACCGCAAGGAGATGTTCGCCGCCATCGCCGCGGGCGACATCCTCATCCACCTGCCCTACGACTCCTTCGCCGGGACGGTCGAGGAGTTCATCAACGCCGGTGCACGCGACCCCGACTCCGTGGCGCTCAAGACCACCGTCTATCGCACCAGCGAGCGCTCGCCCCTGATCCCGGCCCTGATCAGGGCGGCCGAGGAGGGCAAGCAGAGCGTGTGCGTGGTCGAGCTGAAAGCCCGCTTCGACGAGAGCCGCAACATCCACTGGTCGCGGGCGCTGGAGGAGGCGGGCACCCACGTCGCCTACGGCTTCCCGCACCTCAAGGTGCACGCCAAGACGACGCTGATCGTGCGCCGGGAGGGCCGCGGCCTGCGCCGCTACGCCCACATCGGCACCGGCAACTACCACGCGATCACGGCGCGGGTGTACGAGGACTTCGGCCTGTTCACGTCCGACGACGACATCACGGCCGACGTCGCCGACCTGTTCAACCTGCTCACCGGCTTCGGCCGTCCGCAGACGTTCCGCAAGCTCCTCGTCGCCCCCTACACGCTGCGCCCGCGGCTGCTCGAGCTGTTCGCGTCGGTCGCCGCCGCCGCCCGCGCCGGCCAGCGGGCGCGCATCCGGATCAAGGTGAACAACTTCACCGACGTCGAGATCATCGACGCGCTCTACGACGCGTCGCGGGCCGGCGCCCAGGTGGACATCGTCTCCCGCGGCGTGTGCGCGCTGCGGCCGGGCGTCGAGGGCATGAGCGAGACGATCCGCGTCCGCAGCGTGCTCGGCCGCTGGCTCGAGCACAGCCGCGCCTTCATCATCGAAGCCGGCGAGACGTCGACATACCTGCTCGGCAGCGCCGACCTCATGCCGCGCAACCTGGACGGCCGCTTCGAGGTGCTGGTGCCGGTCGAGGACGAGGTGGCCCGGGCCCAGATCGCCGAGATGTTCGACCTCCAGTTCGGGATCGCCGATTTCTCGTGGCAGCTGCTGCCGGACGGGAGCTGGGAACGGCTCCCCGGCGACGGCACGGGCGGCGCGCAGCTGGCCCTGATCCGGCGCGCCCGCCGCCGCGCCACCCAGGCGGCCCTGCCGTGAGCCGCGTCGCCGCGGAGGTCGACGCGTTGCTACTTCCTCCGGACAGGGACATCCGACCGGCCGGTCATACTCAACGTATGACCGTGGCGGTGATCGACATCGGCTCGAACACCGGCCGGTTGCTCGTGGCCCGGCGGGGGAACTCGGCCGCGGTGGTCGCGCTGCGCAACGAGCGCACCGTGCTCGGTCTCGGGCACGAGATCGAGAGCACGGGCACGATCTCGGCCGAGAAGCTCGAGCAGACGATGGCCTGCGCCCGCCGCTATGCGACGCTCGCCCGAGCGCACGGGGCCGCGCACATCGATGTGATCGTGACGGCGCCGGGGCGCCAGAGCGCGAATGCCGACGTGCTCGTGAACGGCCTGAGCCACGTCACCGGCGTCGCCGCGCGGGTGCTCTCGGCCCACGACGAGGGCTGCTACGCCTTCGAGGGCGCCACGGCCGGCCTCACCGGCCTCGACCTGCCCGTGGGCGTGTGCGACGTCGGCGGAGGCTCCACCGAGCTCGCCGTCGGCAGCCCCGATCACCGGCCCGACGGCCTGATCTCGATCGACATCGGCTCGCTGCGGCTCACCAGCCGGTTCCTGTCCGGCGACCCGCCCTCGCGCCGAGCCATCGAGCGGGCCGTCGACGAGGTGCGGGATCATCTCGGCGATCTCGCCGGCATCCAGGTGGCGACCGCGCTCGCGACGGGCGGCAGCGCCCGCGCGCTGCGCAAGCTCGTCGGCCGCACGCTCGACGAGCGCCGGCTCGAGCGGGCCGTCCGGATCGTCTCGCGCCAGCCCTCCGACCGTCTCGCCCGGGCGTACGGCATCCACGTCGAGCGCGCCCGCGTCCTGCTCGCCGGTGCGCTGATCCTGCGCGAGACACAGGGCGTGCTCGGCGTCCCGCTGATCGTGGCGCGCGGCGGCCTGCGCGAGGGTCTGGCGGACATGCTGCTCGCCGAGCGCTCCGCCGCCTAAGAGCGCCTAACGATGGGTGACGGGCGTGGCGGAGGCGAGACCGCGTCTCGCCGGAGCATCACGCAGGCCACGCCTGCCCGGAAGGAGGGGGCTCATGGGGGAACCCTGGGTTCCCCCACGGTCCTTCTCCAAAGCTTCACGCGATCGTCACCATGCGGAAACCCCTGGAAGCGGCCAGGGCGGCAGAATGCGGACATGGGTACTCGCTCGACCTATCTCCGTCGGATCGAGCAGCTCGAGGCGGCGGTGATCGGCTTCGGACGCCGCGTTTCGGGACGGCGGCCGGGAGCCCGCGCGGCGCACCACCGCGCCGTTGATCTCGCGGTCGACGCCCTGATCGGCTCGCCGCTGGCCGAGCCGGACGACGTCAGCCGCATCCGGGCCGCACAGGACGTCGACTTCCATCTCCGCCACATCGACCGGCTGGTGGAGATGCCGGCGGGCGCCGGGCCGCAGCCCGACCTGCAGGCGGCGCTCGAGGCGCTCGAGTCGGCCCTGACCGCGTTCGAGACGCGCGACTCCGCCCGGCTCGGCCGCGTCGACCGCACCATCGAGCGGATCCTCGACACCGCGGAGCGCCCGCTTGTGCGGTCGGGCGGGGCATCGGCTCCCGATGCGCGCCTGCGCCGGGTCGCCCTGCATGTGCTGGCCGTCGCCGAGGCTGCGCGCGTGCGCGCGCCCGCCGACCGCGCCCGTCCCCCGGCCCCCGTGGGATGAGGAACGCGCCCGCAAACGGCCGCAAGCGCCGCATCCTGGTGGTCGAGGACGACGCGGTCATCGCGTCGGCGATCACCGCCTACCTGCGCGCCGCCGGCTACGAGGTCGACGCCGTCGACGACGGTCTGAAGGCGCTGCGCCGGATCCGCTACGCCAGCCCCGACGCGATCGTGCTCGATCTGATGCTCCCGGGCACCGACGGGTGGCAGGTGATCGAGTCGGTGCGCGCCGACGGGATCGAGGCCGCCGTCGTCGTGGTGAGCGCACGCGTCTCCGAGCGCGACCGCGTGCACGCGCTGCGCATGGGCGCAGACGACTACCTGTGCAAGCCGTTCGGCATGCCCGAGCTGGTCGCCCGGGTCGAGTCGGCGCTGCGGCGCACGGCCGGCGGGTTCCAGAGCACGAACGGCGGCCCGATCGAGCAGCCCGGGCTCGTGATCGACTCGGAGCTGAAGCGGGTGTTCGTCGACGGCGAGGACGCCGGCGTGACGGTGCTCGAGTTCCGGCTGCTGCACGCGATGGCGTCGGAGGAGGGCCGTGCTCTCACGCGCGACCAGCTGCGGCGGCGGGTGTGGGGGATGCCGCACACCAAGCGCGACCGGTCGGTCGATGTGTGCGTGCGCAAGCTGCGGGCCAAGCTCGACTGCCGCTCGGCCACGCACACCTACATCCACACCCATCCCGGGGTGGGATACCGCTTCGCCGCCGAGCCGAAGCGCCCGAGCACGGGGTCCGACCCCCCGGCGGCTGCTGCCTGAGATACGATCACGGCTCGTGAGCAGCGAGCCCCAGGCGCCCGCCGTGGCTGAGCCCGACTCGAGCGACGCTGCGCTGGTCGACGCGCTACTCGACGAGCTCGGCCAGAGCCGGGTCGGCCTGCTGGCCGAGTTCGTCCGCGCCTACGTCCGCCGGGTGCCGCCGTTGCTCGTCGGCGAGCTCGGCACGACCGAGCTGGCCGCCCACGTGGCCGGCCTGTTCGCATTCATGAACGAGCGCGCGCCCGGCGAGCTGGCGGTGCGCGCGTACAACCCCGACCTCGAGTCCGACGGCTGGCACGCCGCCGGCTCGGTCGTCGAGGTCAGCGTCGAGGACTCGCCGTTCCTCGTCGACACGGTGAGCACCGAGATGCACGTGCACGGCCTGCAGGTGCGGGCCGTCGTGCACCCGGTGATGGGGGTCGAGCGCTCGAAGGACGGCCGCATCGAGGCGATCACGCCCGCGCGCGGCGCCCCCCGGCGGGAGTCGGTGATGTACTTCCAGGCCGACCGCCGCCTCGACGCCGAGGCGCTCGACCAGCTGCGCTCGAGCCTCCTTTCGACCCTCCGCGACCTGCGCCTGGTCGTACGCGACTTCCTGCCGATGGTGGAGCGGATCGAGACGATGATCGAAGCGGCCCAGGCCGCCGGATCGCGCTGGTCGGCAGACGACGTGCAGGAGTCGACCGAGTTCCTGCAATGGCTCACCGACGACAGCTTCATCTATCTCGGTTACCGCGAGTACCAGATCAGCGGCGCCGGCGACGATGCCACCGTCTCGGTCGTGCCGGGCTCGGGGCTGGGCGTGATGTCCGACGAGACGCGGTCGCGGTTCGCCAAGCCGGTGGCCGTCGCGTCGCTCGAGCCGGCGGTGCGCGGCCGCATCTTCGGCGGCCCGCTCGTGGTCGTCTCGAAGACCAACGCCGAGACCACGATCCACCGCCGGGCGCGGATGGACTACATCGGCGTGAAGCGGATGGACGCCGACGGCAACCTCGTCGGCGAGCTGCGGCTGATCGGCCTCTTCACCAGCAAGGCCTACGCCGAGTCCGCGCGCCAGATCCCGCTCGTGCGGCGCAAGCTCGAGGCGATCATGCGCTGGGAGGACCTGATCACCGGCTCGCACGACTACAAGGCGGTCGTCGAGCTCTTCGACAGCTTCCCGAAGGACGAGCTCTTCGCCGCTCCGGCCCAGGAGCTGCGGGCCACGATCATGGCCCTCGCCGCCATGCAGGAGGAGCGCAACGTGCGCGTGTTCCTGCGCGTCGACCCGATGTGGCGCACGGTGTGGGCGACCGTCGCCCTGCCGCGCGACCGGGTCACCACCGACCTGCGGATCCGGCTCGAGCACCTGTTCGAGTACCGGTTCCAGGGTGTCGTCGCCGACTACGAGCTGTCGTTTGCGACCGATCCCGCCCGCTTCCATTTCACGATCCACGTGGGCGACGAGGGCATCCCGGACGTCTCGCTCGCCGAGCTGCAGCGCGAGGTCGCCGCCGAGGCCCGCTCCTGGGACGACGCGCTCTCCGACGCGCTCGCCGAGACCTTCGGCGTGATGCGCGGCCACGAGCTCGCCCGCCGCTATGCCGCCCTCTTCCCCGAGTACTACAAGAGCGCATCCGGCGTCGAGGCGGCCCGCTTCGACGTCGAGCAGTTCGAGCTGCTCGGGCCGGAGCGGCCCTACGTGGTCGCGCTCCAGAACGAGCGCGGCACCGCCGAGCCGCTGACCCGGGTGAAGCTCTACAAGACCGGCGGCAAGGCGCCGCTGACCGAGCTCCTGCCGCTGCTCGAGCAGCTGGGGCTGACCGTGGTCGAGGAGGTGCCGACACGGCTCATTGGCGACCCGGCCGAGAGCCGCTACCTGCACGACTTCGGCGTCCTCGGTCCCGACGGCGCCCAGCTCGATCTGGAGAAGTACGCCGACCTCGTGAGCTCGACCGTCGGCGCGGTCTGGGACGGCCGCGCGGGCTCGGACTGGCTCAACCGGCTCGTGGTGGCCGGCGGGCTCTCATGGCAGCAGGTGACGGTGCTGCGCGCCTACCGCGAGTACCGCCAGGTGCTTGGGGCGACCTTCACGTCCCGCTACCAGAACGACTGCTTCGTGCGCAACGCGCCCATCGCCCGCAAGCTCGTCCAGCTCTTCGAGACCCGGTTCGATCCCGCCCGGGAGGGCGACGACGAGGCCGAGCAGGCGCTCGTGGACGAGATCTCCGCCGACCTCGACGCGGTCACCTCGCTCGACGACGACCGCATCCTGCGCGGCTACCTGGGCATGTTCCAGGCCACGGTGCGCACGAACGCCTACGCCCGCGAGGGCGGATCGGCCCATCTCTCGTTCAAGGTGCGGTGCAAGGACGTGCCGAACATGCCCCGGCCGGTGCCGCTGTGGGAGATCTTCGTCTACTCGCCCGACATGGCCGGCGTGCACCTGCGCGGGGGCATGGTTGCGCGCGGCGGCATCCGCTGGTCGGACCGGCTCGAGGACTACCGCACCGAGGTGCTCGGCCTGATGAAGGCGCAGATGGTCAAGAACGCGGTCATCGTGCCCGTCGGCGCGAAGGGCGGGTTCGTGCTGAAGCGGCCGCCCTCGGATCGGGCCAAGCTGCGCGAGGAGGAGCGGCGCCAGTACATCACCCTCATGCGGGGCATGCTCGATCTGACCGACAACATGGTTGCCGGCGAGGTCGTGCATCCGCCGGGGGTGCGCGTGCTGGACGGCCCCGACCCCTACCTCGTCGTCGCCGCCGACAAGGGCACCGCCCATCTCTCCGACACCGCCAACGCGGTCAGCGCCGAGTACGGCTTCTGGCTGGGCGACGCGTACGCCTCGGGCGGGTCGGACGGCTACGACCACAAGGCGCTCGGCATCACCGCCCGTGGGGCGTGGGAGAGCGTCACCCGCCACTTCCGCGAGCTCGGCCGCGACGTGATGACCGAGGCCTTCACCGCGGCCGGCATCGGCGACATGTCGGGCGACGTCTTCGGCAACGGCATGCTCCTGTCGCGCCAGATGCGGCTCGTGGCCGCGTTCGACCACCGCCACGTCTTCGTCGATCCCGACCCCGACCCCGAGGCGGCCTTCGCCGAGCGCTCGCGCCTGTTCGCGCTGCCCTCCTCGTCCTGGGACGACTACGAGAAGGGGCTGATCTCGGCGGGCGGCGGGGTGTGGCCGCGGACGGCGAAGTCGGTGCCGATCTCGCCCCAGGCCCGCGAGGTGCTGGGCGTCGAGGCCGAGCGGCTGACGCCGACCGAGCTGATCCAGGCCATCCTGCGGGCGCCCGTCGACCTGCTCTGGAACGGTGGCATCGGCACCTACGTGAAGGCGGCGGCGGAGTCGCATGCCGAGGTCGGCGACCGCGCGAACGACGCGGTCCGCGTCGACGGCCGCGAGCTGCGGGCGAAGGTCGTCGGCGAGGGCGGCAACCTCGGCCTGACCCAGCGCGGCCGGATCGAGTACGCGATGCACGGCGGCCGGATCAACACCGACGCGATCGACAATTCGGGCGGCGTCGACTGCTCCGATCACGAGGTCAACCTGAAGATCCTGCTCGGCCTCGCGGTCGAGACCGGCGAGCTGACCCTCGAGGAGCGCAACGAGGTGCTCCAGAGCGTCGCCTCCGACGTGGTGGCGCACGTCCTCTACGACAACTACCTGCAGGTGCAGATCCTGAGCCAGGAGACGGCCGTCGCGACGCAGCGCATGGAGGCCTACGAGGACCTGATGACCGAGCTCGAGGCCCGCGGGCTGCTCGAGCGGGCGCTCGAGTTCCTGCCCACGACCGAGCAGATGGCCGAGCGGCGGGCGGCGGGCGTCGGGCTCGTGCGGCCCGAGCTGTGCGTGCTCCTGGCCTACGCCAAGCGCCTGCTGCGCGAGCAGGTGCTGGCCTCGACATTCCCCGACGACCCGTACCTGGACGCGTCGCTGGCCGAGTACTTCCCGGCCGCGGTGGTCGAGCGCTTCGGCCACCTGATGGCCGCGCACCCGCTGCGGCGCGAGATCGTCGCCACCATCATCACGAACGACGTCATCAACTCGATGGGCGTCACCTTCGTGTCGCGCATGGTCGCCGAGACCGGCGCGGGCGCCGAGGAGGTGGCCGGCGCATTCATCGTCGCCCGCGACGTGAGCAACGCGCGACAGCCGTGGGACGCGGTCGAGAAGCTCGACCGGGTGGTGTCGAACGACGTCCAGGCAGACCTCATGAAGGGCGTCGACTCGATGGTCGAGCAGCTCGCGCGCTGGTACCTGACCCACGTCCCGCACATCGACCTGCGCAGCGAGGTCGAGCTCGCCCAGGCCCCGTTCGCCGAGCTCGTCGCGTGCATGGGCGACGTCGCGACGACGGCCTGGCGGCTCTCCCGCGACGAGCGGCTGGAGCATCTGCTCGAGCAGGACGTGGCCCGAGATGCGGCCCGGTTTGCGGCCATCGCCCCGGATCTCGTGTACGCGCCCGACATCATCACGGTCTCGCGCTCCTACTCGCGCTCGATCGCCGACGTCGCCCACGCCTTCTTCGTGATCGGCGAGCGCCTGTACCTGGACGTGATCGAGCGGCGTGCGTCCGAGCTCCCGGCCGAGACGCGCTGGCAGCGGCTCGCGTGGGCGTCGCTGGCCGACGACCTGCGGCTGCTGCGCCGCCAGATCGCCTCGGCCGTGCTGGCCGAGGCCGGCGACGCCTCGATCGACGACGCGGTCGACCGCTACCTGGCCGCCCGCACCGACCCGTACGAGCGGCTGGCCTCGCTGATGACGACGCTCGCCGCGGCGCCGGGCGACGACGCCTCCGTGATCATGGTGGCCGTCCACCAGATCCGCCAGGTGATCGCGTAGCTACCGTGCCTGCATGAACCGGCTCGCCGGCGAGACCAGCCCCTACCTGCTGCAGCACGCCGGGAACCCGGTCGAGTGGTACCCCTGGGGCGAGGAGGCGCTCGCGCGCGCCCGGGCCGAGGACCGGCCGATCCTGCTCTCGATCGGCTACTCGGCCTGCCACTGGTGCCACGTGATGGCGCACGAGTCGTTCGAGGACCCGGCGACGGCCGAGGAGATGAACCGGCTGTTCGTGAACGTCAAGGTTGACCGCGAGGAGCGGCCCGACCTGGACGCGGTGTACATGAACGCGGTGGTGGGGATGACGGGCCACGGCGGCTGGCCGATGACCGTCTTCCTGACCCCGGCAGGCGAGCCCTTTCACGGCGGCACGTACTACCCCCCGGAGGCGCGGCACGGCCTGCCCGCGTTCCGGCAGGTGCTCCAGGCCGTCGACCGGGCCTGGCGCGAGCAGCGCCAGGAGGTCGAGCGGGTCGGTGCCAACATCCGCGACGCGCTGCGGGCGGCCGCCGACATCGCCCCGTCGAGCGAGCCGCTTCACGCCGACCTGCTCACCGGCGCGCTGCCGGCCCTGCGGTCGGTGTATGACCCGAACTGGGGCGGCTTTGGCGGCGCCCCCAAGTTCCCGCCCGCGTCCGCCGTCGGCTTTCTGCTGCGGCTGCACCGGCGCACGGGCGCGGCGGATGCGCTCGGGATGGCGGTCGACACGCTCGACGGGATGGCGCTCGGCGGGATGCACGACCTCGTCGGCGGCGGCTTCCACCGCTACTCGGTCGATGCCGTGTGGCTCGTGCCGCACTTCGAGAAGATGCTCTACGACAACGCCCTGCTGGCGACGGCCTATCTGGAGGGGTTTGCGGTCACGGGCGAGCGCCGCCATGCCGCCGTGGCCGAGCGGACGCTCGACTTCATGCTGCGCGAGCTGCGCCTGCCGGAGGGCGGCTTCGCCTCCGCCCTCGACGCCGACACCGACGGCGAGGAGGGCACCACCTACGTGTGGACTCCCGCACAGCTGCTCGAGGCCCTCGACGAGGACCAGGCGCGCGCCGCCGCGACGTACTACGGCGTCACGGCGGAGGGGAACTTCGAGGGCGGAACGACGGTGCTGCGGGCCCATGGCGCGCCGCCGGCGGACATCGCGGCCATCCGGGAGGCCCTGCTCGAGCGGCGGCTGCAGCGGCCCCAGCCGGGCCGCGACGACAAGGCCATCGCCTGCTGGAACGGCCTCGCCCTGGCCGCTCTGGCCGAGGGCGGCTGGCGTCTCAACCGGCCCGACCTGCTCGATGCCGCCCGCGACTGCGCCCGGTTCCTGCTCGGCCCGATGACGGGCGACGACGGCCGGCTGCGCCGTACCTACCGGGACGGCAGCGCCCGCATCCCGGCGTATCTGGACGATCACGCGGCCGTCTGCCACGGCCTGATCGAGCTCGCGCTCGCCACCGGCGAGCCGGAGTGGCTCGGGCCCGCCCGGCGGCTCGCCGACGCGGCCGTCGCCCGGTTCGCCGACGAGCGCAACGGCGGCTTCTTCCAGTCGGCGTCCGACGCGGAGCGGCTGGTGGCGCCGCACAAGGAGCTCGACGACAACCCGACGCCCTCGGGCAACTCGCTCCTCGCCCACGTCCTGATCCGGCTCGCCCGGATCTACGCGGAGCCGGGGCTCGAGGAGCGGGCGGCCGCCGCCATGCGCCTCGCGGTCGACGGCATGCGCCGCGCGCCGCACGGGTTCGGCCAGATGCTGTCGGCGCTCGACCTGCACCTGTCGGACCCGCGCGAGGTGGCGGTGGTCGGGCCCGCGGCCGATCCGGCCACCCGCGCGCTTGCAGACGCCGTGCGCGACGGCTTCCATCCGACGGTGGTGTACGCGTTCGGCGATGGCGCCGATGCCGCCGGAATCCCGCTGCTCGAAGGCCGCCGGCCCGTCGACGGCGCCGCCGCGGCCTACATCTGCGAGCGGTTCGCATGCCGGGCGCCGATGACCGATCCCGCCGCCGTCCGGGCGGCGATGGCGGCGTGAGCGCGATCGACGCGTGGCGGCGTGCCGCCGGCGAGGAGGCGGTCGGGCGCTACGTTCGCGACGGCATGCGGCTCGGCCTCGGCACGGGGTCGACGGCGGGAGTGATGCTCGAGGCTCTGGCCGCGCGGATCGCCGCCGGCCGCCTGCGCGACGTGGCCGGCGTGCCCACCTCGGATGCGACGGCCGCCGCCTGCCGCAGCCTCGGCATCCCGCTGACCACGCTCGCGGAGACGCCCGAGCTCGATGTCGTGATCGACGGCGCCGACGAGATCGATCCCGGCCTCGACCTGATCAAGGGCCTCGGCGGCGCCCACCTGCGCGAGAAGGTCGTCGCGAGCGCCGGGCGGCTGATGGTGGTCGTCGCCGACGAGCGCAAGCTCGTCTCCCGGCTCGGTGAGCTCGCGCCCCTGCCGGTCGAGGTGGTCGAGTTCGCCCTGCCGGTGTGCGGGCGGCTGCTGCGCGAGCGCGGCTGGGAGCCGACCCGGCGAACCGATGCCGACGGCCGGCCCTTCGTCACCGACGAGGGCAACGCGATCCTCGACTGCCGCCGTGACGACTGGTCCGATCCGGCCGCCCTCGCGGCCTCGGTGCGGGCCGTGCCCGGCGTCGTCGAGCACGGCTTCTTCCTTGGCATCGCCGGGGCCGCGGTCGTCGGCACCGCGGCCGGCGTCAGAGTGCTCGAGCGCGGGTCGCCCCCAGCCGCCGCTCCATGATCGCCACGGCCTCGGGATTGCGGTCGATCAGGACGTAGTGGCGCCCGAGCGCCGCGGCGACGGCCCCCAGGGTGCCCGAGCCGGCGAAGAAGTCGGCCACCCGGTCGCCGGGCTGCGTCGACGCCTGCACCATCCTGCGCACGATGCCTTCGGGCTTCTGGGTCGGATAGCCGGTGCGCTCACGTGCCGGCGGTGGGCACGATCGTGTGCCACCAGCAGTCGGTGGGCAGCTTGCCGCGGGCGGCCTTCTCCGGCGTGACCAGGCCCGGCGCCATGTACGGCTCGCGCTCGACGGCCTCGGAGTCGAACCAGTACCGGTCGGGGTCGCGCACGTAGACGAGGATGGTGTCGTGCTTGGCCGGCCACCGCCGCCGCGGCTTGCCGCCGTAGTCGTACGCCCACACGATCTCGTTCAGAAACGAACCGCGCCCGAACACCTCGTCGCACAGGATCTTCACGTAGTGGGCCTCGCGGTAGTCGAGATGCAGGTAGAGCGTGCCCTGCGCGTCGAGCAGGCGGTGGGCCTGGCGCAGGCGCGGCTCGAGGAAGCCGAGGTAGTCGTCGAACGTGTCGCGGTAGGACGAGCGCTCGAGCAGCTCGGTGCGGTAGCGGCGGCCGCCGAACCCGGTGCGGTCGCCGTCTGCGTCGGCGACGGCCCGCAGCGGCCGGGTGCTGCGCTCGCGGCCGGTGTTGAACGGCGGATCCAGGTAGATCATACGAAACGCACCGTCTGCAAACCCGGGCAGGAGCTCGAGGTTGTCGCCGAGCAGGATCAGGTCGTCCACGCTGCGTAGCATGACCCGATCGACGGTCGGAGCCGGGCTCAGGCCTTGGCGACCGTCGCCAGCAGTACGGCGGGGAGCTCGCCGCCGTCGACGCGCACGCGGTGCAGCGCGTCTGGCTCCGACGGCCGTGCCAAGCCGGGCAGTGTCGTGGTCGCGCCGAGGTACCCGGCGCGGCGCACGGCGGCGATGACCGCCGGGTCGAACGCGCCCGACGGGTAGCAGAAGAAGTCGACCGGCACGTGGAAGAGCCGCCGCAGGACGATCCGCGACCGAGCCACCTCTCGCCGCAGCCGCGCGGGTGGGACGGTGGTCAGGTCGGGGTGCGTGAGCGTGTGCGAGTCGACCTCCCAGCCGGAGGCGACCATCCGCCGCACCATCCAGGCCTTCAGGCCCCAGCCGCGCCGGTGCAGGTTTGCCACGAGCAGGTCCAGCACCCCCGGCCAGCCGCGCCGGCGCAGGATCGGCATCGCCGCGCCGAAGTCGCCGCGGTACCCGTCGTCGAACGAGAGCACGATCGGCCGGCGCGGGAGACGAGCGCGGCCGTGCCACGCCCGCCAGATGCGGTCGAGCGTGACCGCGTGGTAGCCGGCGGCGGCCAGCGCTCGCACCTGCGCCCGGAAGAGCCCGCGGGAGACGAAGAGCCCGGGGTAGGGTGCTCCCGCAGGCGGGACGCCGATCGCGTGGTACATCAGCACCGGCACGGGCGTGTGCAGCGCCGGGCCGTGGAACCGTGGGCGGGGCAGCGGGACGGGCACGGGGACGTCGCGCATGCCGGGTGCGGCGGGGTTGACCAGGGCGGGCGCCGCGGCCAGGCGGCGGCCGGTGGCGGCGATGTGTGCGGACAGCGCAACGGTGGCGGCGCCCAGCCCGCAGGCGGCCACCAGCCCAACGGTGATGCGTCGACCCGGCACGGATCTTCCCAAGCGAGGCGCGGCCCTTCGCGCCAGTCTACTCCCGTGCCGTACGGGCGTCTACACGCCGGCGGGGGCAGCGCGCTTGCGCCCGATCTGCTCGGCCGTCGGCCGGCGCACGTTGCGCACCAGGCCGATCTTCTCCCACCCGGCGATCATGAGGCCGGACAGGTCGATCTGGCGCCAGCCGAGGCCGTGGAAGGCCGAGGTCGGGAACACGTGGTGGTTGTGATGCCAGGCCTCGCCCAGCGACGGCAGGGCCAGCAGCCAGTTGTTCGTCGAGCGGTCGGCGGCGGTGAACGGCCGGCGGCCGAACACGTGGCAGATCGAGTTCACGCTCCAGGTGATGTGGTGGTTGAAGAAGAGCCGCACGAGCCCGCCCCAGATCAGGCCGGTGAACGCGCCCTTCCAGGTGCCCGTGATGAGGCCGCCGAGGGCGAACGGGATCGCGAACGAGAGCACGACCCAGAGCACGAACAGGTTCGAGATCGCCACGATCAGGCGGTCCTGGAGCAGGTCCTTCGCGTAGCGCTCGCGGTCGCTGCGGCTGTGGTCGAACATCCAGCCGACGTGGGCGTGGCCCAGCCCGCGCAGGCGCCCCCAGACCGACTTCGAGAACCCGTGGTGAGGGCTGTGCGGGTCGCCCTCCTTGTCCGAGAAGGCGTGGTGGGTGCGGTGGTCGACGGCCCAGTCGATGGCCGGCCCCTGGATCGCGAGCGAGCCGGCGATCAGGAGCGCCGCCTTGAGCGGTGCGATCGCGTCGAACGCGCGGTGGGTGAGCATGCGGTGAAAGCCGATGGTGATCCCGAAGCCGCAGATCACGTACAGGCCGGCGAAGAGGGCCAGGTCGGTCCAGCCGACGGCCTGGTTCCACGACAACGTCACGGCCGCGATCAGGCCGATGAACGGCAGCACGGTGATCACGATCATCGCGATGTTGCGTCCCCGCTCGGGGATGGGAAGCTCGGAGGCCTCAGTGGTCATGTGCAGATCCTTTCGGGCCCGACCGCGGTCAGGCTCGTTCCACCCGGCTGCCCGGGACGATGTCGTATGAGCCGTCCGCCCAGCGGACCCAGCCCTTGTGCCCGCCGTCGTAGTCGCCCGCGAAGAGCAGCAGGGTCGCCGGCCGTCCGGCCACGGTGCACTGCTCGTCGCCCGGCTCGTCCGCTCCCCGCCAGACGCGGATGAAGGGATTTCCCTCCCACTCGGCGCCGATCGTCGTCGCATCGGTGTGGCCGGGCAGGACGCGGGTCTCGTGCGGCAGCTCCATCAGGACGTTCATGATCGAGTGATGCAGGCTCTCGTAGCTGTCGCGCATGGTGCCGCCGACGGTGTCCTTGAAGAGCACGTCGGCCGTGAAGCAGAGGTCGCCGATCAGAAAGGACAGGTGGCCGGGGCTGTGCCCGGGCGTGAAGAGCGCGGTGATTTCGAGGCCCCCGGCCGTGACCACGTCGCCGTGGTCGAGGTGCCCGGTGACCCCGGACATGCGCTTGGCCTCGGTCGCATGTGCGAGCACCTGAGGCTGGCAGCGCTCGATCACGACGCCGGCCTCGTCGATGTGGTCGCCGTCTGCGTGCGTGATCAGCAGGTGGGTGATCGTGAGCCGCTCGACGTCGGCAGCGTCCAGGAGCGGTGGCATCGGCCCGCCGGCGTCGATGATGACGCCCGTCCCGCCCGTCTCGTCGCCGACGAGGTAGGAGTTCGAGAGCCACCCCGGGTGCATGCTGCGCTCGAGGATCACGAGCTCTTGGCGCGCTGCGCGGCCTTGTAGGCGCGCTTCTCGGCCTGGTAGGCGACGAGGGCCTCGGGGGTGTCCACGTCGCCCAGGGTGGGGTGCCCGGGGAGCGCTTCCTCCCAGCCCTGCGGCTTCACGCCGAGCCGCTTCACGATCGTCGCGAACAGGCTGCGCACCTTCATGTCGCCGATGCCGGGCAGGCGCCCCAACCGGGCTTTGAGGTCGGCAGAGTCCGCGGCCTCGGTCCACACCCGGGCGCCGTCGCCGCCGTAGTCGCGCTCGATGACCTCGCACAGGCTCTGCACGCGCTTGGCCATCGATGCCGGGAAGCGGTGGATGGCCGGGCGGCGCGCGAACACCTCGACGAGCTCCTCCGGGTCGGTGGCGGCGATCCGGCCCGGATCGAGGTGGCCGAGCCGGCGCTGCAGCTCGATCGGGCCCGAGAAGGCCTTCGGCACCGGCACCTGCTGGTCGAGCGCAAAGCCGATCAGAAGCGCGTTTGCGTCGGTCGCGATGAGGCGGTTGGCCTCGGGGTCGCTCGTCCAGGGCAGCTCGGTTGCGGATCTGGTTGCCATTGCCGGAAGCCTACCGCGTCGAGATGGGGGACTGAATAGCCGGTGCCAGGCACCGGTTATTCATCGGCCGGCGGGTCGCCTTCCCGCGCCCGCATGCGCTTGGCCGCCTCGTTGCGGGAGGCGGTGACGACGATCAGCGTGACCGGGATCCCCCAGAAGATCGCGTAGAAGAACGAGCGGAACGCGGACAGGTTGAAGACGATGACGTGGAAGACGAAGAGCAGGACGACGGCGACCGGCAGCGTCAGCAGGAACTGGACGTGACCGGGGAGCCGCTCCCAGCGCAGGAGCGCCGGGCGGGTGGCGTCGCCGATCCGCCGCTCGAGGGCCGTCCACGACCGGCGCAGCGGGCCGCTAACGACCTGCACCGAGCCGCAGCCCCTGCTCGTATGCCGTCCGCACCTCGGCCGCCGACCAGGGCGCTGGCGCAACCGAGATGAAGTAGTCGGCGAGCGCACCCTCGGTGAGGCCGTCGAGGTCGGCCTCACCCACGCCCACGGCGGCAAGCGTCGGGAAGTCGAGCTCGGCGAGCATCCGCCGCACCGCCCGCACGGCCCGCGAGCCGTCGCCGCTCGCGTCGGCGGGCTCGCCCAGCGCGTCTGCGATCCGCTCGAACTGGCCCGGTACATGGATGCGGTCGCGGTCCATCGTCTCGGCCAGCACGAGGCCGATCGTGAGGCCGTGCGGGAGGCCGAAGCGGCCGCCGAGCGCCTGGCCGAGCGAGTGCTCGGAGCCGCAGTCGGAGATGTTCATGCACAGGCCGGCCATGAGGCTCGCGCAGGCCATCCGGGAGCGGGCCTCGTGGTTCGATCCGTCGCGCACCACCTGCACGAGCGCCCCGCCGGCCAGCCGGATCGACTCGAGGGCGACACCGTCGCCCACGGGCGTGCGGGCGGTCACGACCATCGCGGCGATCGCCTGGGCGAGGGCGTCGATGCCCGTGTGGGCGGTGATGCCGGGCGGCAGCCCCCACGTCAGGGTCGGGTCGACCAGCGCGTGCTGGGCGCGCAGGTGCGGGCTCGCGATCCCGGCCTTCACGTGGGTGCGCTCGTCGGTGATGACCGCGCCGCCCGACACCTCCGACCCGGTGCCGGCCGTCGTGGGCACGCACACGAGCGGGATGCGGGCAGGTTCGTAGGCGACGCCGCCGGCCGCGAAGCGCATGTACGGGCCGCCCTGACCGGCCACGAGGCGCGCCGCCTTGGCGGTGTCCATCGCCGATCCGCCGCCGATCGCGACGATGGCGTCGCACCCGGCGTCCGCGAGCGCGGCGGCGGCGCGCTCGACCAGCTCGACCGTGGGCTCGCCGGGGGCCTTCGCGAACGTCGTCGCTCCCGCCACCGCCGCGAGTGCTGCAGCAACGGCGGGGACGAGCTGGGCCAGGCCCTCGTCGATCACGACCAGCGGCCGGGTCGCGCCCTCATCGGCGAGCACGCCTGCCAGGTCGGCAGATACGCCGTCTCCGAACCGGATCTTGACCGGCAGATGGTTGCGAAATGGCGCGACCGCGGTCATGTGTGGTGGATAGGGTACTTGCTCGCCCCTGTCAGGAGGTCCCATGTCAGAGAGCCGCTTCGTCTCGGCGCTGAACGAGCAGATCGCGTACG
Organism: uncultured Actinomycetes bacterium; assembly: GCA_963813245.1. Classification (GTDB taxonomy): domain Bacteria; phylum Actinomycetota; class Thermoleophilia; order Gaiellales; family JAICJC01; genus JAICJC01. The sequence goes on along the minus strand of CAWEYE010000005.1, from coordinate 287,538 downwards.
AGTTCGGCGCCAGCCAGCAATACACCGCGATCGCCGTTCACTACGACTCAGAGACGCTCCCGCGTCTGGCCGCGTTCTTCTACCGGCAGGCGCTCGAGGAGCGAAACCACGCCATGATGATGGTGCAGTACCTGCTCGATGCCGGCGAGCGGGTGACCATCCCGGGCATCGAGGCGCCCACGCCCACCTTCGCGGACACGGTCGAGCCGGTCGCGCTGGCGCTCGCCCAGGAGCGGCGGGTGACCGCGCAGATCAACGCGCTCGCCGCCGCCGCGCGCGAGGCGAACGACTATGCCGGCGAGCAGTTCATGCTCTGGTTCATCAAGGAGCAGGTCGAGGAGGTGTCCAGCATGAACGACCTCCTGCGGGTGGTCGAGCGCGCCCGCGAGAACCCGCTCCTGGCCGAGGAGTACCTGGCCCGCGAGGCCACCGGCGAGGCGGTCGATGCCACCGCGCCCGCGGCTGCGGGCGGGGCCCTCTAGGCGCCGTGGCCGTCCCCGAGGCGCCGATGGCCGAGACCGCGGGCGGGCTCGAGCCCGCCGGCGAGGGCTGGTTCGTCGTGAACGCGCGCGACGCCTGCTGGTGGCAGGACGAGGCGTTTGGCCCGAGCTGCCGGTTCGAGTCGCGCGAGCGGCCGTTCCCCCAGATCGCCTTTGCCCTGCGCGTGCTCGAGCCCGGCAAGCCCAACTGCATGTATCACGGCGAGGCGATCCAGGAGGATTTCCTCGTCCTGCAGGGCGAGTGCCTGCTCCTGATCGAGGGGCAGGAGCGGCGCCTGAAGGCGTGGGACTTCGTCCACTGCCCGGCGTGGGCCGAGCACGTGTTCGTCGGCGCCGAGGCGCCCTGCGTCATCCTGATGGTCGGCGCCCGGCCCGACGAGGCGGTCGTCTACCCGGCCTCGGAGCTCGCCCGCCGGCACGGGGCGGGAGTCGAGCGCGAGACGCCGTCGCCGGACGCGGCCTACGCGGCGTATCCGGCGTCGGAGCGCGGCCGCCCCGACCACGCCCGCCTGCCCTGGGGCGCCTAGAAGCCGACCGCGTCCTGCGCAGGCAGCGGGCTGCGCGGGAGCCCGGGCCGGGGCATCGCCCTCGTTGTAGACGCCGCGGGGCGACGTCGTTGGGCGTGTCCGGGTAGAACACGCTGGCGAGCACCTGGATCTGGCGGCGGCCGACGCCGAGCTCGAACTGGCCGCCGCCGTACATGTGCACGCCGCGCGCCTCGCACGCCTCGATGCATTCCAGCAGCCGCGCGAGCGTCCCGAACCGCGACGGCTTGATGTTCAGCCACCGCGGCTGCACGGCGAGCGCGTCGACGTCTGCCAGCGAGTGCACCGGCGCGTCGAAGCTCAGCCGCTCCTCGGCGCCCCGCAGCGCCTCGCGGGCCTCGCCCTCGAGCCAGGGATCCTCGATCACGGCGTCGGGGAAGCCCCTCACGATCGCGCGGTAGAAGTCCGGGTCGGCGGGCATCTCGACGACCGAGCCGCGGTAGTAGGCCTTGAGGTCGAGCACGCGCACGCGGCCGGTCGCCGCCAGCGTCGCGATCAGCTCGGCGTCCCACGAGAGCTCCGGGTCGAGCTTGAACTCGAGCGTCGGGTCGGCTGCGAGCCAGCCCGAGACGTCCGCACGCGTCGAGGCCACGAACCGCACCGGCTGGGCCGTGCGCCCGACCGCCTGCGCGAGCGAGAGACCGGCCTGGCGCAGGGCGAGATCGAGCGCCGCGCTCTCGAACGCCCACCGCCGGTAGTCGTGCGCCGCGGGCATGCCGGGCTCGTGGCTGTACAGCGTCTGGGCATCAAGCAGCGCCGAGTGCTCGCGCAGCGTGCGCGTGCCGGCAAGCGGCAGCGCCGTCGGGAAGTCGGCATGGTCCTCGGTCGTGTAGGCGACGTCCTCGCCCTGCCCGCGTTCGCCGCCGCCGTGCAGCACCGCCGTCGTGGTCATGCGCGTGAAGCCGGTCGAGACGTCGACGGACGCGCGCTCGATCTCGTAGCCGTCGACCGTCAGCTCGAGGCCGGCGATGGTGTCGTAGAGCGCCACGCCGCGAGCATACCCGGGGCGGGCGGCTTGATCGCCGCAGGGCGCGCCTGTACGGGGGCCGCGTGCCGACCTTCCCGACCGTGCGCGTCGCCGCCGTCCAGGCCACCCCGGTGATGCTGGACGGCGAGGCCTGCATCGATCTTGCCATCGACCGCATGCGTGTGGCCGACGACTGCGACCTGCGTGTGGGGCTGCGCGCGACGCAGGGGTTCGACGCCGTCGGCCACTACGGCCGCGAGGACGTTCTGCTCGGTCTGCTGACAGGGGCGGCCGCCGCCCGCAACGGCGCCGCTACGACGGCTCCGGCCCAGGCTCCGGCCGAGTCCTGACATCGCCGCCCGCCGCGGCGTGGATGGCGAGCACCGCGGCGATGGTGTCCGCGTCCTGCGCCCGCTTGTCCGGCCGGTAGCGCTTGACCCGGGCGAAGCGCAGCGCCACGCCACCCGGGTAGCGCGGGCTCTGCTGGATGCCGTCAAACGCGATCTCGACCACGAGCTCGGGGCGCACGTGCACGATGTGGCCCTCGCGGCCGGTCTCGAGCTCGCCCAGCCGCTCGGTCTGCCACGCGAGCATGGCGTCGGTCAGGCCCTTGAACGTCTTCCCCAGCATCACGAAGCCGCCCTCCGGGTCGCGCGCCCCCAGGTGGAGGTTGGAGAGCACGCCCTGGCGGCGGCCGTGGCCCCACTCCGCCGCGAGCACCACCAGGTCGAGGGTGTGCACCGGCTTCACCTTCAGCCATCCGGCCCCGCGCCGGCCCGCCTCGTAGAACCCGGCGAGCGCCTTCACCATCACGCCCTCGTGCCCGCGGGCAAGCGCATCTGCTGCGAAAACGTCGGCCGCGTCCGCGCCGGGCTCGGCCAGCCGGGGCACGACCAGCCCCGGCGCCGCCTCCGCCAGGGCCGCAAACCGCTCCGACCCCGGCCGGTCGAGCAGGTCGGCGCCGTCCAGGTGCAGCAGGTCGAAGACGACCGCGGTCAGCGGCACCTGCTCGCGCAGCGCGGCGACGTCGCGGCGCCCGGCGATGCGGGCGCCCGTCACCTGGAACGGCAGCGGGCGGCCGTCGGCGGCGAGCGCGATCGCCTCCCCGTCGAGCACCGCGGCGGTGAGCGGCAGCCGCAGCACGGCCTCGACGACCTCGGGCACGCGCACGGTGATGTCGTCCAGGGTGCGGGTGAACACGGCCACGTCGGCGCCGCTTCGGTGCACCTGGATCCGGGCACCGTCCAGCTTCCACTCGATCGCGGCCGCGCCCAGCCGCTCGAACGCGGCGGCGACGCTCCCGGCCGTCTGGGCCAGCATCGGCAGGATCGGCCGGCCGACCTCGAGCCGGTACGCCCGCAGGCCGGCGGCGCCGTCGCGCAAAGCCGTCGCGGTCACCTCGCCGAGGTCGCCGCGCAGCATGAGCGCCCGGCGCAACTCGGCAGCGGGCACACCCGCCGCCCGGGCCGCGGCCTCGATCATCACGCCCTCCTGCGCGCCCTGGCGCAGCTCGCCGGCGACCAGGCCGCGCAGAAGCCGCTGCTCGGGCTCGGTCGCCCGCGCGAACAGCGCGCCCAGAAGCTCGCGCCGCGCGCCGGTCGAGCCGGCCCCGGTGAGCGCCGCCATCCGCGCGAACGCCGCGTCCACCTCGAGCACCTCGAGGCTCGCCTCCGGGCTCGGCGGCGGCAGGTCGCGCAGCGCCGCCCACCCGGCGCCGGTCTGGCGCTGCAGCAGCCGGCCGGTGAGAAACGCGACCGCCGCCGGCACCTCTGCGGGCGTAAGCTCCGCCAGGCAGGCGGCGAGCCGTGCCACCTTCGCGCTGCGCCCCGACAGCGAGCGGACGTCCTCCGACGCCGCTGCGATCTCGGCGAGCGCCGTCACGGCGCTCCCCAGCGGGCGGCCATGACATCGGTGCACGCCTCCGCGAACGCCGCCGCGCTGCGCGTCGGCTCGAGTCCGGCCCGGCGCGCGAGGCCCACACGGGGCGGCGGCGCCCCGCCGTGCAGGGGCAGCACCACGAGCGGTGTGCCGTCGACCGCCCGCGTCGGCGCCGGGCGGGCGTTTGCGAGCGTGTAGCCGTACCCCCAGGCCACCAGGCTGCGCACGAGCTCCGGGTCGGCCACGCTGCGCGCGACGGCGGGCTCCACGCTCGCCGTGCGAAAGAGCTCGAGAAAGTAGTCGCGCGAGAGCGGCAGGTCGAGCAGCACGAACGGCCCCGCGGCGAGCTCGGCCAGGCCGACGGTGCGGGCGCCGGCGAGCGGGTGGGCGGCGGCCACCAGGGCGTAGGGGGGCGCGGCGGCGAGCGGATCGAAGTCGACGGCGGCGTTCAGGCCCAGGTCGTAGGTGATCGCAAGCGCGATCGTGCCGTCGCGCAGGCGGGAAAGCAGCTCGGCCTGGTGGGCGGGCACGAGGGTCACCGTGGCGCGCGGCCACCGGCCCTCGAACGCCCGGCAGATCGCCGGGGCCACCGCCGGCGCGAGCGTGACCAGGCAGCCGACCGGGAGCTCGCCCGAGACGTCGCCCCGCAGCGCCGCGGAGCGCTCGTCCAGGCGGCCGGCCGCGGCGAGTACGTCGGCGGCCTGGGCCAGGAGCTCGCGGCCGGCCGGCGACGGCGTGGCCGCCCGCCGCCGCCCGCGCACGAGCAGCTGCACGCCGAGCGTGCGCTCGAGGTCGGCGATGGCCGCCGACACGGTCGCCTGGGCCAGGTGCAGCCGCGCAGCGGCGGCGCCGATGCCGCCGCCCTCGCAGGCGGCGACGAAGCACGAGAGCTGGCGTAACGTGAACCGGGCGGCCGGATCGGTCATCGTCACATCCGATGATACCGAGGATGAAAGACCGATTTGACCGATGTATGCAGGTCGGCGACGCTGCACGGCATGATCAGAACAGGCGCTGAATACCGTGAGTCGATCCGCGACGGCCGCCAGGTGTGGATCGACGGCGAGCGGGTGGCCGACGTGACCACCCACCCCGCGTTCCGGCCGATCGTCGACGTCCGCGCACGCATCTACGACCTCGCCCACGAGGCCGCGACGCAGGAGCGGATGTCCTACACCGACGCCGAGACGGGCGAGCGCTGCCCGGTCGGCTCGAAGCTGCCCCGGACGAAGGCCGACTGGCACGCGAAGCGGCTGGCGGTCGACACCGTCCTCGACGACGTCGGCGGCATCGTCACGCGGGTCGGCGATGAGACCGTCGGCGAGATGTGGTCGCTCTTCGACGGCCAGGACGTCCTGAACGAGATCGACCCCGCCTACTCCGAGCACATCCGCCACCACGTCCGCCACGCCGCCGTGGCCGACCCGTTCCATGTGTCGGCCAACACCGACCCGAAGGGCGACCGCTCCCTCCGCCCGCAGGACCAGGATCCCGACGTGCTCCTGCGCGTCGTCGGCGAGACCGACTCCGGCATCGTCGTTCGCGGGGCCAAGTTCGAGACGGCGGCCGCCTACGCCAACCAGGCGTTCGTGAAGCCGACGATCGGCGACTGGGGCAGCGCCGAGCTCAGCGAGTACGCGGTCGGCTTCGCCGCCGACATGGCCGCGCCCGGGATCACGCACATCTGCCGCTCGTCGTTCGGCGGCCGCCGGCCGACCGAGGACTACCCGCTCTCCAACCGGTTCGACGAGATCGACACGATGATCGTCTTCGACGACGTCGAGATCCCCTGGGGCGACGTGTTCTTCCACCAGCACACCCGCGCCGCCGCGTTCATCCGCGCCACGCTGCATCGCTACAGCATGTTCCCGTTCGTCCAGCGGCACCTGCGCTTCGCCGACCTCCTGATCGGCACGGCCTACTCAAGCGCCGCCCAGACCGGGATCAAGATGCACCAGGGGGTGCGCGAGAAGCTGGCCGAGCTGGCCTGCTACCGCGAGAGCATCAACGCCCACCTGACCGCGGCGATCGAGCTGGCCGAGCCGAGCCCCGGCGGCCTTCTGATGCCCAACCAGGCGCTGCTCTCGACCGGCCGCGTGGTCGCCTGCACCCAGCTTCCGGCGATGATGCACCTGGCCCGCGACCTGTGCGGCGGGCAGCTGTGCGTCACCCCGGATGCGGCCTCGTTCGAGTCGCCCGAGATCGGGCCCCTGCTGCAGAAGTACTATCGCGTCGGCCGGTTCGGCGGCGACGACCGCAGGCGGCTGTTCGCGTTCGCGCGCGATCTGCTCAACTCCGACTACGCCGGCCACCGGCTCACGTTCCAGCTCTTCGCCCAGTCCCCCGCATTCGCCCATCTGCTGCACGTGTACAACACCTACGACTTCTCCGGCCCCGCCGATCTCGTCCGCCGCTACGCCGGCCTGTCCGAGCCGCTGGAGGAGGGGGCATGACCGGCCGTGAGCCGATCACCGTCGGCGGGCACGTGCGCGTGCGGCCGTTCAACACGCGCGACACCTATCCCGAGCAGCGGATCGGCAACGACCTCAGCCAGGCGGTGATCGCGGGCGACACGATCTACCTGCGCGGCCAGGTGGCCCAGGATCTGGACACGCGCGAGAACGTCGCCGTCGGCGACCCGGCGGGGCAGGCCGAGCGGGTGATGCAAAACGTCGAGCTCCTGCTGGGCGAGTGCGGCGCGCGGCCCGAGCACATCGTCTCCTGCCACGTCTACCTGACCGACATCCGCCACCGCGAGCCGGTCTACCGCGTGCTGGGAGAGCACCTGGCCGGCGTGCATCCCGTGTTCACCGGCCTCGTCGTACAGGCGCTCGCACGACCCGAATGGCTGGTCGAGGTGACCGTGATCGCGGTGCGGCCGTGACCCTGTCGCTCGTCGGCTGCTGCGCGCGCACCGGCATGCTGGGCGCGATCGTGATGTCGTCGAGCCCCGCCGTGGCGGCCCGCTGCGCGTGGGCGCGGTCGCGCGTGGGCGCGGCCTGCACCCAGAACATCACCGATCCGAGCCTCGGCGCGGCCATGCTCGACCGCATCGCCGCCGGGGCGGCGGCGCCCGATGCGCTCGCGGCGGTCACCGCCGCGACGACCGTTGCGGACTACCGCCAGCTGACCGTGGTCGACGCGTTCGGCCGCGCCGCCGCCTTCTCGGGCGCGCACACCCTCGGCCGGCACGCCGACGTGACCGGGGCGGATTGCGCGGCGGCCGGAAACCTGCTGGCCGACGAGGCCGCCCCGGCCGCGATGGCGGCGGCCTTCGCCGCCGATCCGGCCGCGCACCTGGGCGACCGGCTGATGGCGGCGCTCGTCGCCGGGCGCGACGCCGGCGGTGAGGAGGGGGCGGTGCACTCGGCCGGGATGCTTGTGGTGGACGCCGTCTCCTGGCCGGTGACCGACCTGCGCGTCGACTTCACCGAGGCCGACCCGGTGGCCGAGCTCGCCGCCCTGTGGGCCATGTGGCAGCCCCTCGCCGCCGACTACGTCACCCGCGCGCTCGATCCCGGTAGCGCTCCCAGCTACGGGGTGCCGGGCGATGAGTAGCCCCCATCCGCTCGACCCGCTCACCGCGGCCGAGATCACCCGGGCGGTCACCCTTGCGTGCGCCGCGCCCGACCTGTCCGACCGCGTCCGGGTCGTGTCGGTCGAGCTGCGCGAGCCGGTGAAGGCCGACTACCTGGCGTGGAAGGCAGGCGGCGCGGAGCCCCCCCGGGAGGCGTTCTGCGTGCTGCTCGACAACGGCCGCCGCCGCGGAGTCGAGGTGGTGGTCTCGCTCGCCGCCGATTCGATCGTGTCGGCCGTCGACCTGGCCGAGGGTGTGCAGCCGGCGATCCACGGCGAGGAGTTCAGCTCGGTCGTCGACGCCGTGCGCGCTGACGCCCGCTACGTCGATGCGGTGCGCCGGCGCGGGGTCGACCCGGCCGACGTGCACGTGGAGCCGTGGTCGATCGGCACGTTCGAGCCCGGTCCCGGCCGGGTGGCGCGGGCGATCTCGTGGCTGCGCCGCGACGACACCGGCGACAACCCCTACTCACGGCCGCTGTACGGGCTCGTCGCGGTCGTCGACATGGACGACATGCGCGTGCTGCGCGTCGACGACCACGCGCCCGGCACGCCGCCGCCGTCGGGTGAGTGGGGCGACTATCGCGACGGCGGCGGGCAGCCGTACCGCACCGACCTGCGCCCGATCGAGATCACGCAGCCGCAGGGCCCGAGCTTTGTCCTTTCCGGCCACCACCTGGCCTGGCAGCGGTGGGACCTGCGCATCGGCTTCCACCCCCGGGAGGGGCTCGTCCTGCACGACATCGGCTACACCGACGGCGCGCAGCGGCGGCCGATCTGCCACCGCGCGTCGATCGCGGAGCTCGTCATCCCCTACGGCGACCCCAACCCGACGACGCACTTCAAGAACGTGTTCGACACCGGCGAGTACGGCCTCGGGCCGCTGACGAACTCACTGCGGCTCGGCTGCGACTGCGTCGGCGAGATCGCCTACCTGGACGGCGTCACCAACCACTGGAGCGGCGCCGCCTTCACGATCGAAAACGCGATCTGCATCCACGAGGAGGACGCGAACCTGCTCTGGAAGCACACCGACGACCACTCCGGCCGCGTCGATCGCGCCCGCTCGCGCCGGCTCGTGATCTCGTCGATCGTGACCGTCGGCAACTACGAGTACGGGTTCTTCTGGTACCTGTACCAGGACGCCTCGATCGAGTTCGAGGCCAAGCTGACCGGGGTCCTGCACACGGCCGGGAGCGGGCCGGGGGAGCGCTCGCCCCACTCGCTGCCGCTCGGCGACGGCATCGTCACGAGCCACCACCAGCACTTCTTCTGCGCCCGCCTCGACCTCGACATCGACGGCACGCAGAACGTCGCCTGCGACATCGAGGCGGCCTGCGATCCGTGGGGGCCGGGCAACCCGGACGGCAGCGCCTTCCGGCCGCAGCGGCTGACGTACGAGCGTGAGTCGGTGGCCCGGCGGCTGGTGTCGCCGGAGACCGCCCGCCGGTTCCGGGTCGAGAACCGGTCGCGGCGAAACCGGATCGGCGATCCGGTCGCCTACGAGCTCGTGCCCGGCGAGAACGTGCGGCCGATGCAGCAGCCCGACTCGCAGGTGCGCGAGCGTGCCCGGTTCCTCGACCATCACGTCTGGGTGACGCCGTACCGGCCCGACGAGCGCTACCCGGCCGGCGAGTACCCCAACCAGGCGGCCGGCGGCGACGGCCTGCCGCGCTGGACTGAAGCCGACCGCAACCTGATCGACGAGGACGTGGTGCTCTGGTACGTGTTCGGCGCCCATCACTTCCCCCGGCTTGAGGACTGGCCGGTGATGCCGGTGGTGCGGTGCGGCTTCCAGCTGCGGCCGGTGGGCTTCTTCGACCGCAACCCCAGCCTCGACGTGCCCCCGCCCGATGCCGGCCACGCCTGCCACCCGTAGCCGTTAGGGCACGGCGATCCAGCCCGCGGCAGGCCGGATGAGCCGGCCATCGCCGATGAGCCGCTCGACGAGCGCGGCGTCGGGCTGCGGCCGCCACGAGAACCAGCGCGCGAGCTCCGCCTGCGGGGCGAGCACGGCCGCGCGCACGCACACCACGACGAGATCGGCGAGCGATCCCGCCGCCGGCTCCGGGAACCCCTGATCCCAGCGGGCGAGCACGCTCGAGTGCGTGTGCCCGCCGCTCTCCGCGGCGAGCGTGACGCCGTGGCTCATGAGCGCCCCGGCCCGTTCGAGCGGGCGGCGGGCGCGCCGCAGCCGGGCCGCGTCCCACTCGAGCTCGACCTTGAGATCGTCAAGCGGCGAGGGCCCGGCGCTTGCGAGGTGGCGCAGGAGCTTCGCCGGGTCGGACGCGCCCGTCTCGGCCGCTGCGAGCTCGGCCCGGCAGATCGGGTCGGCGAGCGCGGCCGTCGCCCGCGTGACCAGCACGCGCTTGCCGCCGTGCACCGAGAGCTCGAACACGTCGGCTCGCTGCGAGAGCTCCCAGAACCACGGGTACGCGGTCGCAGGCCAGGCGGCGAAGCCCCCGCGCCCGGGCCGAAACGGCGCCTCGTGGCAGGCGCCGAAGAGGCTCGGCAGGGCCGAGTCGGGGGTGCGGGTGAGGATCCCGCGGTCGTGCAGGAACCCGGCGGCATCCTCGAGCGAGCGCAGTGCGCGCTGCGGCTCGAGCCGGCACTCGAACGTCCTTCGGGTCTGGAGCTCGGCCAGCGACGGCATCGCCCCCTGTTATGTCACACGGACCTTGTACGGGCGGCGGCTACGATGACCGGGTGTTCCTGCACGGCGCCCACGGCCCGATCGGGATCGCGCTGGTCGTCGGCGTGATGGGCCTGCGCATCCTCATGCGGAGCGGCCGCGGCCCGTTCGGCGGCATGGGCGGCCGCGGGCGGCGGGGGCCGTTCCTCTGATCGCGGCGGGGAATCCTGAAGCGGTCGTCGAGACGTACTTCGATGCGTGGAGGGCGAACGACTTCGACCGCTTCGAGTCGGTGCTGGCGGACGATGTCAGCTTCGTCGGGCCGCTCGGCGTCGCCGAGGGCGCCGCGGAATGCCGCGAAGGTATCGAGCACCTGGCCGAGATCACGACGGACATCGTCATCGTCAGGCGGTTCGTCGACGGTGGGGATGTGCTCACGTGGTTTGACCTGCACACGACCGTCGCGCCCCCAGCTCCGGTCGCGAACTGGAGCCATGTCGAGGACGGCAAGATCACGCGCATCCGGGTGACGTTCGACACCCGCCCGCTCACGTAGCCCGCGCACCGCTGACTTTCCGGCCGCGGGGCGGTCATAGCTCCTGATGGTGGCGACGGTCGCGAACAGGAGCGTCTAGGATGGGTCTTGTGGAGGGTTCTGTGACGCTCACGCCTGCGTTCGGTGAGCTCGAGCAGCATCGCCGCGAGCTGACGGCGTACTGCTACCGGATGCTGGGCTCGCCCTTCGAGGCCGAGGACGCCGTGCAGGACACGCTCCTGCGGGCGTGGCGCAGCATCGACCGGTTCGAGGGCCGTTCGGCCCTGCGCTCGTGGCTCTACCGCATCGCCACCAACGTCTGCATGGACATGCTGAACGGGCGCGAGCGGCGCGCGCGGCCGATGGATCTCGGCCCGTCCCGCGAGCCCGTCGTCGCGAGCCTGAACACGCTGCCCGAGGTGACCTGGATCGAGCCGGTGCCGGAGAGCGCCATCACCGGCGAGGGCGACCCCGCCGACGTGGCCGTGTCGCGCGAGACGATCCGGCTCGCGTTCGTGGCCGCGCTGCAGCATCTGCCACCGCGCCAGCGCGCCGCGCTGATTTTGTGCGAGGTCCTGCGCTGGAAGGCCAGCGAGGTCGCCGATCTGCTCGATACGAGCGTCGCGTCGGTGAACAGCGCCCTCCAGCGCGCGCGGGCGACGCTCGATGCCGTCGAGCCCGGTCCGGGCGACTCAGCGCCCGCGCTGGACGCGGCCAATCGCGAGCTGCTCGCCCGCTACGTCGAGGCGTTCCAGCGCTACGACATGGAGGCGCTCACCGCGCTCATCCACGAGGACGCGACCCAGTCGATGCCGCCGTTTGACATGTGGCTGCGCGGCCGCGACGACATCCTCGCCTGGTGGGTCGGCCCGGGCATCGGCTGCAGCGGCTCGCGCGTGATCCCGACCGTGGCCGCGAACGGCTCGCCCGCCTTCGGCCAGTACAAGCCGAGCGACACCGGCTCCGGCTTCGACCCGTGGGCGCTGCAGGTGCTCGAGATCGAGAACGGCCGGATCGCCGAGTTCACGTTCTTCCTCAGCACCGAGGCGCTCTTCCCGTTGTTCGGCCTGCCGCCGCGGCTCGAGTCGTAGCGGCGTCGGGCAGCGCTTCGGCGAGCCCGCACAGGTCGATCAGCAGTCGCAGCTCTGGCGAGGCCCCGCTGAGGCCGATCTCGAGGCCCAGGCGGTGCGCGGCCAGCTGCAGCCGCGCGAGCGCATCGACGGTCCCGACGTCGGCATCGACGCCGCACACGTCGCAGACGAGGACGCGCCGGTCCGCGCAGCGGTTGACTCTCACGATCTGAAGGACCGCTTCGGCGGCGGGAACTCATCTCACGCGGGGCCGCTGAGCAGCGTTTCTCCCACATGCGCCTCTACGACTATCCCGCCTCCTGCAACTGCTACAAGGTCAGGCTGCTGCTCGCCCAGCTCGGCCTTCACTACGAGCGCGCGCCGGTGGACATCTTCGCCGGCGAGACGCTCACGGCCGCCTTCGCCGCCGTGAACCCGGCCCGCACGACTCCGGTGCTCGAGATCGGCGACGGCCGCCGCCTACCCGAGTCGGCCGCGATCCTCACATACCTGGCCTCCGGCACACCGCTTCACCCCGAGGACGCGTTCCAGCAGGCCGAGGTGATCCGCTGGCTGGTTTACGAGCAGACCGACGTCATCCCCGCCATCGCCGGGCTGCGCTTCCGGCTGCTCACCGGCCGCCTGGCACCGAGCGACCCCGACGCCGTCGATCGCCTGCGCCTGGCGGGGGACGTCCTGCGGCTCCTCGACGATCACCTCGGCGATCGCGAGTTCCTCGTCGCCGACCGCTACACGATCGCCGACATCGCCCTCTACGGCTACATCCACCGCGCGCACGAGGCGGGCATCGACCTCGCGCCGTACGCAGGCGTTGCGGCCTGGCTCGGGCGCGTCGCGGCCCGGCCGGGCTACATGGAGGACGTCGCGCCGTACGGGGCGAACGCGGCCCCCGGCGCCGGCAAGTCGATCTACGGCTGAGGCCGCCGACGGCTACCCTCAACCTCGAGACCATCTGCCTGCAGAGGAGTTCCGACCGTCATGACCGCTCTCTCGATCGCCCGCACCGAGCTCGAAGCCGTCCGCGACCAGATCGGGGACGCCTCCTATCGGGCGATCAGCGCCGGCCTGGAGATGGCGGAGGACCTGCACAGCGCCCCCATGCGGGAGGCGAGCGCCGCCGTCAGGGCCCGGATCGGGGCGGAGTTTCGCCGCCAGCCGCATCTCGCGCTCGTGCCGGGCGAAAAGGCCGTTGACGCGTGAGGGGCCGCTCGCCCGGCCCCGTACGCGCTTAGCAGCTGCTCTCGGTCGTGCAGTGCTTGGCCGAGCCGAACGCGGTCTGATACATATCGCCCGCGCCGAGGCTGATCCGGTCGAGGTTATACGTCCCCTCCTCGTCGAGCACGACGAACGTCTGCGCGACGTCGGCGTCCGGGTGCGCGGCGACGTAGACCTGCCACGCCGTGCTCGTACCGTCAGCCGCGTACTCCACACCGGCGTTGTCGAAGAGTGAGCAATTCGTCAGGAACCGTGTGAAGTCCGCCCGGCCCCACGTATTGCCGCTCGATGCCATCACGTGATTGCAATGGCCTGCCGACAGGTACGCGATGTCTCCGCTTGCGAACTCCACCGAGATGCGCGGTGCACCCGCACCGACATGGCCATCCTCGCGGAACTCGAACGAGAGGTTCTTGACGTTACCCGCCGCCTTGCCGATGTCCTCGCTGGCTCTGCTGTAGAACGCGAGGTAGCTGTACTGCGTGTCGGTGGTGTCCTCGTCGTGGCCGACGACGGCGTGCAGCCGGCGGCTGTTGGGGTCGTTCGGGCTATCGCTGCCGGTGTTCCACGACGCGGTGTCGAGCCCTCGCGTGCCGAACTGGACGCGCAGCTGATGCTGCGGCCCCACCTTCACGTCCGCCGACGCGCTTGTCGCGACGGTCAGGGTGACTACAGCCGCAAGCGCGGCTGCGAATATCGTGCGTCCGTTCATTGGCACCTCCATGGGTGACATGCACGGCGACGAGCTCGAACGCCGAGGCGCCGATCACGGAATGGGCCGTAACATCAGCCTGCCGCCTGAGACGTAGCCCTTTGATCCAACCGGGCGGATACGAATCAACGACCGGTCGCTGGAAAAGCTACTCCCGCACCCTAGCGGACCAGCGCCGCCCCGGCGACGAGCGACTCCAGCTTGCCGTAGGCGGAGTCGCGCGGCAGGTACTTCATGCCGCAGTCGGGTGCGGCGACGAGCTCGTCCGGGCGCTTGTACGGCAGCGCCCGGCGGATGCGCGCGGCGACGGTCTCGGGCGACTCCACCGCGACGTCGTCGAGATCGATCACGCCGAGGATGATCTTCTTGCCGGGCAGCGTCTCGAGGATGGCCGTGTCGATGCCGGACTGCGCCGTCTCGATCGAGATCTGGTCGCACGAGCAGGCGGCGAGCTCGGGCAGGAACGAGTAGGCCGACGGCCGGTCGTGGATGATCGCGGCGTAGCCGAAGCAGATGTGCACGGCGGTCGTGCCGAGGACTCCGTCAAGCGCCCGCTCGAGCGCCGCGAGCGCCGAACTCGCGCGCCTTCTCGGGCCGCGCCTGCATGTACGGCTCGTCGATCTGGACGATGTCGGCGCCCGCCGCGAAGAGGTCGACGATCTCGTCGTGCACGGCGCGCGGCGTACGCCAGGGCGACCTCGGCCTCGCTCTCGTAGAAGTCGTTCTGCGCCTGCTGCGACATCGTGAACGGGCCGGGCACGGTGATCTTGATCGGGCGGCTCGTGTGCGACCGCAGGAACCGGACGTCGCGCACCTGGACCGGGTGCTTGCGCTCGATCGGGCCGACGACGCGCGGCACGGGGTTGGGGTGGCCGCTGCGGTCGAGCGCCGTGCCCGGGTTGTCGATGTCGACGCCCGCAAGCGCCGTCGCGAAGCGGTTCGAGTAGCTCTCGCGGCGGGCCTCGCCGTCGGTGATGATGTCGAGCCCGGCCCGCTCCTGGTCGCGGATGGCGAGCAGCGTCGCGTCGTCCTGCGCCTGCTCCAGATACTGCGGGTCGACCCGCCAGAGCTCGGTCGCGCGCACGCGCGGCGGGAAGCGGTCGCGCAGGCGCTCGCGGTCGATCAGCCAGTCGGGCTGGGCGTAGGATCCGACCAGGCTGGTCGGCAGGGCGTCCGGAATGCCCGGAGGAGCGGCCACGAGCCACACGCTACACGACCGCCGTCCGCCGGCCCCGTTCCGGGCTACATTCAGACCCACGCGCGCCGATCACATCGGCGAGTCAGCTCCCCCGACAGAGAGACGGTTCCCGCGATGTCCCAGATCGAGCTCACACCCGCCGAGATGACCCGCCTCACGGAGGAGCTGCAGGAGCTCGAGGGCCCCCGCCGCGAGGACGCCGTCGCCGCCATTGCGACCGCGCGCGGCTTCGGCGATCTCAGCGAGAACTTCGAGTACCACGCCGCCAAGAACGAGCAGGGCCTGCTCGAGCGCCAGATCGTCATCCTGCGCGCGAAGATCGCAGCGGCGCGCGTGATCGAGCAGCCCGCCGAGCCGGGTCGCGTCCACACCGGCAGCCGGGTCACGCTCGCCGACGAGTCGGGCGATCAGTTCGAGGTCACCATGAGCGCCGCCGGCGGAGCCGGCGCCTGCTCCCCCGACTCGCCGCTCGGCCGGGCCCTTCACGGCGCCGCTGTCGACCAGCGCGTGCAGGTCGAGGCGCCGCGGGGCAGCTGGACCGCGCGCATCGTCGCCATCGCGTAGTTCAAGTCTGGCCGGCCGCGGCCGATTCCTCGGTGCGTGTCCTCGCTGGTGAAAGCGGCGGGCGCCGAGGCTCATGAGCGGAAGGGCCTCCGCGCCCCGGCGGTGGTCCGGGCAGCCTATGGCCTGCTCGGCTGCGTGCTGGCTGGATTCCTCGTCTCGCTGATCGTCCGCCCGGCCGGGGCGTACTCGACCTGGCTCGACGGCTGGGGCGTCGACGGCTTCGAGGTCATCGTCTGCGCGCTCGCGTTCGGCCGCGCGCTCGGCGGACGGGCCGGCCGGGCCGTTCCGCTCGCGCTCGGTTTCGCCATGCTGATGTGGACCGCGGGCGATATCGCGCTCACGATCGAGTCGCTGCACGGGGCGACGCCGCCGACGCCGTCGGTGGCCGACATCTTCTACGTCGCCTTCTACCCGGCCGCCTATCTGGCGCTCGCGCTCCTGCTGCGGCGGGAGTCGAGCCGGCTCGTGCCCGCCACATGGCTCGACGGGGCGGTCGCGGGGCTCGGCGCCGCGGCCCTGTGCGCGGCGTTTGCATTCCAGAGCCTCTTGCACCTGGCCGGCGACGGCCCGGCGGCCGTGGCGACCGAGCTCGCCTACCCGGTCGGAGACGTGCTGCTGCTCGCGATGGCGGTCGGCGGCAGCGTGCTGATCGTGGGCCCGCGCTGGGGCGCTTGGCGCCTGGTCGCGCTCGGGTGCGCGATCAACGCCTTCGGCGATGCCTACGTGATTGTCCAGCCGACCACGCACCTGGGCGGGATCATCGACGGGATCGCCTGGCCGAGCGCGCTCATGCTCATGTCCGTGGCGGTGTGGGTGCGGCGCGACCGGCGCGACGTGCTCGCCCACCAGGCCGCGCCGGGATTCCTGCTGCCGGGGATCGGTGCGGCGTCGGGGCTCGCGATCCTCCTGCACGGAAGCATGCATCACGTCGACCCGGTCGCCGTCGGCCTCGCGACGGCGACCCTCGTCGTGGTCGGCCTCCGTCTGGGCCTCTCGGTCGGCAGCCTCCGCGCCCTCACCGAGGAGCGCCATCAGCAGGCCGTCACCGACCAGCTGACCGGCCTCGGCAACCGCCGCCGGCTGGCGGCGGCGCTCGAGGGCTTCTTCGCAGACGCCGCCGACCCCGGCACGGACGCGCGCCGCCTGGCGTTCCTGTTCGTCGACCTCGATCACTTCAAGGAGGTGAACGACTCGTTCGGCCATCCGGCCGGCGACCACCTGCTGACGCAGATCGGGCCGCGGTTCCAGAGCTGCCTCGAGCCGACGGACCTGCTCGTGCGGATCGGCGGAGACGAGCTCGCGGTCGTCCTGCTCGACTCGGATGCCGCCCGCGCGGCGCGCGTCGCGGAGCGGCTGGCGACGACGCTCGAGAGGCCGTTTCGCCTCGACATGGTGAGCGTGCGGATCGGCGCGAGCATCGGCGTCGCGCTCGCTCCCGACCACGCCGCGACCGCCGACGACCTCATGGGCTGCGCCGACAAGGCCATGTACCGGTCGAAGCAGACGGGGTCGGCGTACGAGATCTACGACCTCACGCTCGACACCGAGCATGACCGCCTGCGGCTGGTGGAAGACCTGCGCGACGCCATCGACCGCAACGAGCTCGAGCTGCACTACCAGCCCCAGATCGATCTTCGCAACGGCACCATCACCGCTGTCGAGGCGCTCCTGCGCTGGCCGCACCCGCTGCTCGGCTCCATCCCGCCGCTCGAGTTCCTGCCTCTGGCCGAGGAGGCCAACCTGATGCGGCCCCTGACGGCGCTCGTGCTCGAACAGGCGCTTGCCCAGTGCGCCCGCTGGCGGGCCGAGGGCCGCGACCTGTCGGTGTCGATCAACGTCTCGGCGACCAACATCCTCGACGCCGGGTTCACCGACCTCATCCGCGAGCAGCTTGGCCGCCACCGCCTGCCCGGCAGCGCGCTGGTCGTGGAGATCACCGAGACGACCGTCATCTCCGACTTCGAGCGGTGCCAGCGGGTCACGGCTGAGCTCGCCGAGCTCGGCTGCGTCGTCTCGATCGACGACTTCGGCGCCGGGTTTACCTCGCTGCCGTTCCTCAGCCGCCTGGCCGTCGGCGAGCTCAAGCTCGATCGCACGTTCCTGTCGGGGCTCGTTGCGGACGACGGCAGCCGCGACCTGGCCCTCGTGCGCGCGACCATCGAGCTCGCTCACAACCTCGGTTTGAAGGTGGTCGCCGAGGGGGTCGAGGAGCGGACGACGCTCGACCTGCTCGGGACGGTGGGCTGCGACCTCGCCCAGGGCTACCACATCGGCAGGCCCACGCCGGCGACGGCAATCAGCTTCCGCGCCGACCTCGCGGCCTGACCGGCGGGCCCTAGTCGTAGCGGTCAAGCGCGGCGCGTGCGACCGCGAGCCAGTGGGCGACGTCGGCGTCCGTGCGTTGGCGGATCGACCAGTCAACCTGCCGCAGCGCCATGTGGGCGGCGTAGGTGCGCAGCACCTGCGGCGGGCGTGAGCGCTCTGCGGCCGCCCAGGGCAGCTCCCGCGCCTGCGGCGGCGCGGTCGAGACGTTGAGGCCGAACGCGAGCGTGACCAAATCGAACGCCGGGTCGCCGGATCCAGCGCCCTCCCAGTCGATCACGGCCCCGAGATCGTCGCTCCGAAAGAGCGCGTTTCGGTGGTGGAAGTCGCGGTGCACGATGCCCGTCGCAGGGAATGGGATTTCGGCGGCGCGCGCGCCGATGGCGCGGACGCGATCGAGCAGCGCGCGCGTCTGCTCGCTGTACGTTGCAAGCGGCGCGTGCAGGCAGTACCCGTCGCATCCCTCGAGGAGCGAGCGCACGAGCCAGGCACCGAATGCGCCGCTCGCCGGCACCGCGACGTCGGCGTGGCGCTCGGCGAGCTCGACGAGCCGTTCGGCCATCGCCGTGGTCAGGTCGTCGCGCTGGCAGCCCTCCGCCCAGGTCTGCACGGCGACGATGTGGCCGGCGAACCAGCCCGACACGACGTAGGCGGGGGCCGGATAGCCGGTGCGGCGCAGCTGCGTAACGAGCCCGAGCCGCGCCTGCAGGTCGGCGCCCTCGGCCGGGCTTCCGGACCAGGCCTTCACGACCAGCCGGCGGCCGCCGGAGTCACGTACCTCGATCGCGCCGACCTCGCCGCCGGTCAGCCGGCCGACGATCTCGAGGTGCAGGCCCGTTGCAC
Source organism: uncultured Actinomycetes bacterium (assembly GCA_963813245.1). Lineage (GTDB taxonomy): Bacteria > Actinomycetota > Thermoleophilia > Gaiellales > JAICJC01 > JAICJC01. The sequence continues at coordinate 268,960 of CAWEYE010000005.1, read as the reverse complement.
GGGCAAGCGCGGCGAGGGCCTCGCGCTCCGGTGGCGTGCCCTCCGGCGGCATCGGCGCCAGCGTACCGTGATCGCCGTCTTCTACGATCCCGGCGGATGGACGGCGACGAGGCCTGGGAGAAGGGCGCCGCCTACATCGGCGGTGCCTACCGGCCGATCGAGGAGGCGACGATCTCGGTGCTCGACCTGGGTGTGACCCGGTCGGACTGCACCTACGACGTCGTCCATGTCTGGGATGGGCGCTTCTTCCGCCTCGACGCTCACCTCGACCGGTTCGCCGAGAGCCTCGCGCGGCTGCGGCTCGACCCCGGCCTCGACCGGGCGGGCCTCGAGGATGTCCTGCACGGTTGCGTGCGCCGCGCCGGCCTGCGCGCCGCCTATGTCTCGATGACGTGCACGCGAGGGCGCACCGCCCCGGGCAGCCGCGACCTGCGCACGGCCCGGCACACGTTCTACTGCTACGCGGTGCCGTTCGTCTGGATCGCCACGCCGCAGCAACAGGCGGCGGGCGTCGGCATCTGGATCTCGGACGTGCACCGGATCCCGCCTGAGAGCGTCGACCCGGCGGTGAAGAACTACCACTGGCTCGACATGGACCTGGCGCTGCTCGAGGCCTATGAGCACGACGCCCAGCTCGTCGTCCTGCGGGATCCGGCCGGCGGGCTGACCGAGGGGCCGGGCTTCAACGTCTTCGCCCACGTCGACGGCCGCTGGCTGACGCCGGCAGCCGGCACGCTGCGGGGCATCACCCGCCGCTCGGTGATCGAGCTGATCCGCGCGGAGGGTGGGCGGGTGGACGAGGCCCGGCTGACCGCCGAGGATCTGCGCCGGGCCGACGAGGCGCTCGTGACGTCGACCGCCGGCGGCGTGATCCCCGTGACGGCGGTGGATGGTGTCACGGTCGGCACCGGCCTGCCGGGGGCCGCCACGATGGCGCTGCGCGAGCGCTACTGGGCCCGTCATGCCGATCCCGCGTGGTCGACCCCCGTCCGCTACGCGACGGACTGAGCGGGCCATCCACCGCTCACCGCACCCCGCCTGGCCCGACGCCTCGGAGCTGCGCATCGGTCTCGGCTGCATGCGCCTGTCGACCGGACGAGATCGCGACGAGGAGCGCGCGCTCGCGACGATCGCCGCCGCGGCCGACGCGGGTGTGACGGTGTTCGACACCGCGCGCGCCTACGGGCGGGACGAGACCGAGCTCGGCCACAACGAGCGGCTGCTCGCGCCGCGCCCTGCGCGAGTGCCGGTGCGGCCGCCGGCGCGCGGATCGTGACGAAGGGCGGCATGACGCGCGCACGGGCGGCGGGTGGATCCCCGACGGCCGCGCCAAGGTCGATCCGCGCCGACTGCGAGGCGAGCCTGGCCGCGCTCGACGGCCTGGCGATCGACCTCTACCTGCTCCACGCGCCCGATCCGCGCACGCCGTGGCGACATCCGTGCGCGCGCTCGCCCGGCTCGCGGACGAGGGCCTCGTGACGCGGGTCGGGCTCTCGAACGTCAACCGCCGCCAGCTCGACGAGGCGCTCGAGCTCGCTCCCGTCACCGCCGTCTCAGGTCGCGCTCAGCGCCCGTCGACGACCGCGCGCTGCGGGGAGGGGTCGTCGAGCGCTGCGCCGAGCTGGGGATCGCCGTGATCGCCCACTCGCCGCTCGGCGGGCCGCGCCGCGCCGCGGGCGCTTGCCGCGGCAGCGAGTCGCTGGCCGAGGTCGCGGCGCGCGCACGGCGGCGACCGCCGGCCGAGGTCGCGCTCGCCTGGCTGCTCGCGCTCTCGCCGGCCGTCGTCGCGATCCCCGGCGCCCGCCGCCCCGAGACGGCCCGGTCGGCCGCGCGGCGCCGCCGGGCTCGGCTCGATGCCGGACGAGCGGGCCGCGCTCGCCGGCGCATTCGGCGGTCTGCGCCCGGCCGCGGCGCGGCGCCCGCGCGTCGCCGACGGCGCCGAGGTCGTGGTCGTGATGGGCATCCCCGGAGCCGGGAAGAGCCGGCTCGCCGAGGAGTACGTCGCCCGCGGCTACCTGCGCCTCAACCGCGACGAGCGCGGCGGGTCGCTGCGCGAGCTCGCCGACGCGCTCGACGAGCGGCTCGCGTCGGGCGCGCGCCGGGTCGTCCTCGACAACACCTACCTCACCCGCGCCGCGCGCAGCTACGTGATCGAGGCGGCGAGCCGGCATGGGCGTCCCGGTGCGGTGCGTCTGGCTCGACACGCCGCTCGCCGCAGGCGCAGGTCAACCTCGTCGAGCGGCTGCTCGAGCGGTTCGGCAGCGCTGCCCACGCCCGAGGAGCTGCGCGCGCTCGGCCGGCGCGAGCCCGGCGTGCTGACGCCGACCTCGCAGATGCGCAGCGCTGCGCGAGCTCGAGCCGCCGTCGGCCGACGAGGGGTTCGCGGTCGTCGAGGAGGTGCCGTTCGAGCGCGCGCCGGCCGGTGCAGGCGGGCCCGGCGTGCTCGTCGCCGCCGCGGCGCTCGGGCGGCCCGGCTGGCGAGGCGCGCGCTCGGGCGGGGCCGATCCGGATGCGCCGCACCTGGTCTTCGACTGGAGCCCCGGCGGGCTCCGCCGATGCGCTCGGCGCCGGCCGTCGCCCGCCTCTCAGACGTGGTCTCGGGCCCGGTGGACGTCGCCGCTGTGCCCGCACCCCGCCGGGCCGCCGCGCTGCTGGTGCCGGCCGCCGCTCCCGGGCCTGCCCCTCGCGTTCGCGCGCGCACACGACGTCGATCTGCGCCGGTCGACCGTGATCGGCACGGGGCCTGCCCACCGCACGCTCGCAGCGACGCTCGAGGCCCGGTACGAGCAGGTGTGAGGCTACGCCGCCCGCTGGCGGTGATCGGCGCTCGCGGTGTGCAGGCGGGCCAGATGCGGGCGCAGGCGCTCACGGGCCGCTGGGAGGCCGTGCGAGCTGCCCGCGGCGGCGAGAGCCACCAGCTCCGCGACCTGTTCGCATGCGCTTTCGACCCGCCCGGCGATGTCGGCGAAGAGCGAGTCGAGCCCGCCCACATGGCCGATCCGGGCGGCCTCGATGCGGCCGTTGATCTCCAGGGCGCGCAGCGTGTCGAGCCCGGAGCTCAGCCGGCTCAGATCCGGCCCGAGCCCGGCGAGCTCGGTATCGAGCACGACGAGGCGCTGGACGACGCCGTCGATGGCGGTGGCGAGGCTCTCCAGGAACACGGCGACGTTCTGATCGAGATGTTCGCGCACGTTGTGGCCGAGGCCCGCGGCGGCCTTGCCGACCCGCATCTCCTCCGCAAAGAACATCGCCATCTCGCTCTGGACGGTCGCGATCGAGATCTGGAACTCCAGGTCGTGGAGGACCTCGATGGCGCGGGCGATGCCTTCGGCCGTGCTGCGGGTGAGCGCGCCGGTCGCCGACGAGGACGCGCCGACGAGGCGCGCCACGGCTCCGAGCGCCATGCCGTCGGCGCCGAGCCGATCGGCGGCGATCATCGCGTTCAGCGCGAACAGCCGCACGTCGTCGGCGAGGTCGAGCACGAACCGGGCCTTCTCGGCCAGGCTCGTGTTCAGCCGCTCGTACTCGTCGAGCTCGGCGAAAAGATCGCACAGGAACTCGTGCACGGCCGCGCACGCATCGCTGAGCCGGCGCAGCTCGCCGCGGTATCCGCGGCCCTGGGCCACCTCCAGCGCTTCCGAGAACGGCCGGGTGTGGCCGAGCGAGCCGTGGCGGATGCGCAGCTCGTCCGCCAGCGCGTGCCGCATGAACGCGTCGTAGTTCTCGAACCCCTTCGCCGCGAGGAGATCCTTCAGCATCGCCGACGACGCCACGATGGCCTGCTTGCGGTCGTGCCCGGTCGGACCCTCGATCCGCCGCTCCTCGGCGCGCAGCTCGGCGTAGAGCGCCTTCACGACGGCGAAGAGCTCGCTGGCCGGCTTGATCCGCACCGACAGGTAGCCGTCGCCGGCGGGTACGACAACGGCGAGCACCCAGTAGAAACCGCCGTCCTTCGCGCGGTTCTTCACGTACGCGGCGAGGGGCTCGCCGCGCTCGAGGTAGTCCCAGAGCAACCGGAACACGCAGCGTGGCGTGTCCATGTGGCGGATGATGTTGTGGGGCCGGCCGATCAGCTCGACGCGCTCGTACGCGCTCACCCGGACGAAGACGTCGTTCCCGGCGCGGATGATGCCCTTGCGATCGGTCGCCGAGAAGAACAGCTCGTCCGCGCCGAAGTGGCGCTCGTGCTCGGCGGCGCGGTCATCCACCGGTTCGGTGCGGGCGGGGTCGCTTCCGGTGGGCGTCAGCATGTCCCTGAGATCGGCCCGCCGGCGACCCCCGGCCATGGTAGAAACTACGGCACCAATCTGGCGTAGCGGTGAGATACGTGCCGGGGGCTCGTAAACTGCCGTCCGTGACGAGCGTGATGGCCGAGACGATGGCGACGCAGGCCGCCGAGCTGCGCCGGATGCTGGCCGATACCGGATCGGTCGAGGCCGCCGCCGAGCGCCTGCGCGGGCGCCGGCTGCTCTTGGTGGGCACGGGCACGAGCTGGCATGCGGCCAACATCGGAGCATGGTTCCTGCGTGCGGCGGGCGTCGAGGCGTGGCCGGTGCCGGCGATGGACGCGGCGCTGCACGGGCCGCGGCCGGCGAAGGACGACGGCCTGATCCTACTCAGCCATCGCGGCACCAAGCTGTACACCTCGGAGACGCTCGAGCGGGCCCGCGCCGACGGCGCGGCGACGGCGACCATCTCGGCCCGGGGCGCGCCGGGGGCGGACATCGAGACCGTCGCGCCCGAGCGCTCGTCGGCCTACACCGCGAGCCATTGCGGGGCGCTGCTTCGGCTCGCCCAGATCGCCGTGGCGCTGGGCGCCGATCTACCGCTCGAGGCCGTGCCCGACGCTGTCGCCGAAGTCGTCGACGGCCCAGCGGTCGGCATCGAGCCGCCGCGGCGGTCGATGGAGTTCATCGGCGCCGGGCCGAACCAGTGGACGGCGGCAGAGGGCGCCCTCAAGGTGCGCGAGACGGCCTACGTCGCCGCCTCGGGGATGGGCGTCGAGCAGTACCTGCACGGCCCGTCGGTGGCCGTCGGTGGGTTCGACACGCTGATCTGCCTGAACGCCGGCGGCCCGGGCGAGGACCGGCTCCTGGCGGTGGCGCGCTCGGCGGAATCCTGCCAGGTGCCGGTGCGGGTGATCCGCGCCGACGCGCCGAACGAGCTCCTCTCCGTCTTCCCGCTCACGGCGGTCGTGCAGAAGATCGCCCTGGAGACGGCCGAGCGGCTCGGCATGAACCCCGACAGCTTCGGCCGCGACGTCCCGGCCAGGGCGCACGCGCTGGACGGGATCTCGCTCTAGGGCGTCAGTCCGGGTACTCGTCCTTCCGCCAGGTCCGGGGCTCGACCGGTCCCGGCTTCGGCGTCCGCTCCTCGAGGAAGCTGAAGTACGGCGCGACGAACGGGTCGGGCGCCGACACGGTGTAGGTGTGGTAGACGGTCCCGTTCTCGCGCGCGAAGGCGATCCAGCTCGGGTTCTCGCGCAGCCCGTCCTTCAGGTCGGCCCCGATCTGGCCCGACCACTCCTCGAGCCACTCGGGCGGGTCGTCGACCATCTCCTTGACCTCGGGGATGCTCTGCGGCCTGCTCCTCGGTCAGCGCGAGGCCGAAGTCGAACGCGAAGTCGGTGTTGTAGGTCGAGACGTACGGGAACTCCCAGCCCATCCGCTGCTTGTAGGCGGTGAGCCGCTCGATCGGCGCCCGTGAGAAGCAGATCAGCGTCACGTCGCGGTGGTTCAGATGGACGAGCGAGCCGTCGAGCCCGTCGGCCAGGCTGGTGCAGCCCGGGCAGGCGCCGAGCGAGTAGTCGGGGCCGAACATGACGTTGTAGGCGAGCAGCTGCGAGCGCCCGTCGAAGAGCTCTGCGAGCGTCTTCTTGCCGTCCTCGGTGTCGAACTCGTACTCCTTCTCGACCGGGACCCAGGGGAGCGCGAGCCGCTTCCGCTTGACCTCCTCGTTTCGCTCAGCCTGCTCGGCCTCGAGCTTGGCGAGCTCGTCTCGGGCCGCCTGCCATTCCTCGCGAGTTCCGATCGTGTGCTCGGACATCAGCATTCCCTCCTGTGTATCGGGATCACAAGCTGAGACTCGCGATGCCCCGGAAGCTCATCGCCCACACCAACGAACCCGCGCTCGCTCACGAGTGTCGCGCTCGTATGTCGCGTCGCCAGCGAGCCGGTGGCGTGCCGTAGCGGTGCTTGAACGCGCGGCTGAACGCCGCCTCCGACGTGTAGCCGACGTTGTCCGCGATGACTGCGACCGGAAGAGCGGTCTCCCGGAGCAGGTCGGTGGCCGTGTCGAGGCGTACGTGCGCGAGATAGGTGGCCGGCGGCTTGCCGACGCGACCGACGAACCGTGCAGCGAACGCCGACCGGGAAAGCCTGCACGTTCGGGCCAGCTCCGCGACCGTCCAGCCGTGGCGGGGGTCGCGATGCAGAGCGCTCAACGCCGGACCGATCTGCGGGTCGAGCGCACCTGCCAGCCAGTTCGGTTCGGCGTCCGTGCCGGCGGCCCATGCGCGCAGGATCTGAATGAAGAGCAGATCGAGGATGCGGGCGACCATCACGGCCGATCCTTGCGAGGGCCGTTGCATCTCGATGAGGAGCATCCTACGGGCGACCTCGAGCCCTTCGAGCGCCGGGCCGCGCGCGCCGCGCAGGATGATCACCGCCGGGAGGCTCGCGAGCAGGTGGCTCGCCTGCGGGTCGCCGATCGTGAATCGTCCGCAGAGCCAGCGCGCCGGCTCGGGTGCGCCGCGCTCGCCTGCGTCGCCGATGTGGTGGGCGTCGCCCCGCGGGAGCAGGATGACATCGCCGCGGCCCACGCGCTCGACGTGCGGGTCGCCGTCGACCCGGAGCGCGAGCTCGCCTTCGTCGACGATGTGCAGGGTGCCGATATCGGCGAAGCCGATCGAAAACGTCCGCGGCGGAGCGTACGCAACGATCCGCTCCCCGCCCAGGCGGACACTCCGCAGCAGCTCCGAGAGCAAATCGTGCGGCTGACCGGAGACGTCGAAGCCGAGAGCGGCGTTCTCGAGCGCTGGAGGATCGGCAAGATATTCCGGCGTTTCAGGCATAGATTCGCGCAATTCCCCCGGCTACTCTCGACGAACAGTACTCGACCAGAAGGGAACGGAACCATGCCTGAGAGCACGCCGACGAAGATCAGCTTCGTCTATTCCAACCCAACCGACCCGGCCGCCTTCGAGGCGGCGTACCCCGAGCAGCTCGCGCTGGCGCGGAAGCTCCCCGGCCTGACCCGGCTACAGGTGTCGAAGGTCTGGCCCAAGGAAGACGGCAGCCCGACCCCGGCATACCGGCTGCTGGATCTGTACTTCACCGACTACGCGGCGGCGAGCGCCGCCGCCGCAGAGGCGGGCTCCCTCGTCGGCGCCACCCTCGAGCACGCCACCGGGGGCGTGATCATCGCGTTCGCGGAGGTGCTCGACGACGCCTAGCACCGCAGGTGGAAAGAGCGGGAGCGACGGGACTCGAACCCGCGACCTCCGGCGTGACAGGCCGGCGTTCTAACCAGCTGAACTACGCCCCCGCGTGGCCGTCCGGCCAGGCGAAGCTGGCGCCCGGCGGCGGGCAGAGTATAGCCCCGCACCGGGCCGCCGGCCCGGGCAGCCGCGCCGGTTCGCCTTGTGCGCACGGGGCCTGATCCGGTACACATCCGCCAGCAGATGAGCGCGTACCTCCCCATCGCCGAGCACGGCGTGATCGGCGACCTGCATAGCGTCGCGCTCGTCGGCACCGACGGCACCATCGACTGGTTCTGCTGCCCGCGGTTCGACTCCCCCAGCGTGTTCGCCTCGATCCTCGACGCCGAGAAGGGCGGCTTCTACCGGATCGCGCCTGTGAACGACGGCCACTCGACCAGGCAGCTGTACTTCCCCGACACCAACGTCCTGATCACGCGCTTCCTGACCCCCGACGGCGTCGGCGAGGTGCACGACTTCATGCCGATCCACCGCGACCCGCGCCACGCGCGGCGGCTCGTGCGCCAGGTGGTCGCGGTGCGGGGCGAGATGCGCTTCGCGCTCGAGTGCCGGCCCCGGTTCGACTACGGCCGCAAGGAGCATGAGCTCGAACTGCACGAGGGCGGGGCCGTGTTCCACTCGCCGGGCTTCTCGCTGACGCTTGCGACCAACGTGCCGCTCGAGCGGCACGGCAACGACGCGAGTGCGCAGTTCACGCTCTCGAACGGGGCCGCGGCCACGTTCGTGCTGCAGCAGACCGAGCCGGGCCAGCGGCTGAAGCCGATCAGCGAGGCCGTCGCCGCCGAGGCGTTCAACGCCACGGTGCGCTTCTGGCGCGGCTGGCTCTCGCACTCGGTCTACCGCGGCCGCTGGCGCGAGATGGTCAACCGCTCGGCGCTGACGCTCAAGCTGCTCACCTACCGGCCGACCGGCGCGATCGTCGCCGCACCCACCACCAGCCTGCCCGAGCACGTCGGCGGCGAGCGCAACTGGGACTACCGCTACACCTGGGTGCGCGATGCCGCGTTCTCGCTCTACGCGCTCCTGCGCCTGGGCTTCACCGAGGAGGCGGAGGCGTTCATCACCTGGCTCACCGACCGGTTCGGCGAGACCTCCTTCGGCGAGGGCGGCCCGCTCCAGATCATGTACGGCATCGACGGCCGCGCCGACCTGCACGAGGAGGTGCTCGGCCATCTCGAGGGCTACGCCGGGTCGGCGCCGGTGCGGGTCGGAAACGGCGCGGCCACCCAGCTCCAGCTCGACATCTACGGCGAGCTGATCGACTCGGTCTACCTCTACAACAAGTACGGCGAGCCGATCTCCTACGACTCCTGGACGGAGCTCGAGAAGATCGTCGAGTGGCTGTGCGACAACTGGGACCGGCCGGACGAGGGCATCTGGGAGACGCGCGGCGGCCGCCAGGACTTCACCTACTCGCGGCTGATGTCGTGGGTGGCGATCGAGCGCTCGATCCGGATGGCCCGCTACCGCGGCCTGCCCGCCAACATGGTCAAGTGGCTCGAGGTGCGCGACCAGATCACCGAGCAGATCATGACCCGCGGCTGGAACCCGAAGCGCGGCGCGTTCGTGCAGCACTACGGCTCCGACGTGCTCGATGCCTCGCTGCTCCTGATGCCCCTCACCAAGTTCATCGCCCCGAAGGATCCGCGCTGGCTGCGGACGCTCGACGCGATCGGCCGCGAACTCGTCGCCGACAGCCTCGTGTACCGCTACAACGCGAAGGCCTCGCCCGACGGCCTGCAGGGCGACGAGGGCACCTTCTCGATCTGCACGTTCTGGTACGTCGAGGCGCTCGCGCGGGCGGGGTTCGTGGACGAGGCCCGGCTGGCGTTCGAGAAGATGCTCACCTACGCCAACCACCTCGGCCTCTACTCCGAGGAGATCGGCCCTTCAGGGGAGGCGCTCGGGAACTTCCCCCAGGCGTTCACGCACCTGTCGCTGATCAGCGCCGCGGTCAACCTCGACCGCCAGCTCGGGTAGGCGAGGCTAGCCCTCCGGCCACAGCGGCTGGACGATGTCCACCACGGTGCCCTCGCCGGGAGCGGTGGTGATCGCGACCGTGCCGCCGGCGGCGTCCACCCGCTCCATCAGCGACTCGAGGCCCAGATGGTTCGTGCGCCGGGCGCGGGCGAGCGCCGTCTCGAGGTCGAAGCCGCGGCCGTCGTCGGCGACGCGCACATGCAGCACGTTGCCGCGCCGCTCCAGGCGCACGACGACCGCCGTCGCGCTGGCATGGGCGCGCACGTTGCCGAGGATCTCCGTGATCGACCGGAAGATGAGCGTCTCCATCGTCGCGTCGATCCGGTCATCGAAGCCCGCCACCTCGAGCGTCGTGGCGACCCCGGTCTCGGCCTCCATCGTGTCCAGCGACTGCTGCAGGGCGATTGCCAGGCCGTGGTGCCAGAGCGCTGCGGGCCGCAGGTCGAAGGTCATCCGGCGGGTGCGCTCAACGGCGCCCGAGATCAGCTCGGACAGCTGCGCGAGGCCGCGCGCCGCCCGCTCGGCATTCCCGTTCTGCACCGCCAGGCGCACGCTGTCGAGCGAGATCACGCACGCCGACATCACCTGGATGGTGTCGTCGTGGAGGTCGGCGGCGACGCGGGAGCGCTCCTGCTCCTGTGCGCGCACGAGCCGCTCCATCAGGTCGCGGTGGCGGCGCTCGAGCGCCGCGAGCCGCTCGGCGCGCTGATCGGACTGCTCGCGCAGGAGGACGCCGCGGCACGTGGCGGCGACCTGGTCGGCGACCGTCTGCATCGCCAGTGCGTCGGCCGCGTCGAACAGGTCGGAGTGCTCGTCGTACACCCCGAGCACGGCGATGCACACACCGTCCAGCATGACCGGCGTCAGGAGCTCCGACGGCAGCTGTACGGGCCCCGGCCAGTCGTAGGCAGGGTGCGCCGGCGCGTCGGCGAGCAGGAGTTGCTCACCCGAGGCGATCACCGTCCCGACGGTGCCGGCGCCGATCGGCCGGCGCAGGCCGGGCGCCGTGGTGCCCTCCTCGCCGAGGTTGGCCACCACGACCTGCTCGCCCGTCTCGGGGTGGACGCGGATGGCGATGGCGGCCGAGTAGCCCCGGCCCTGGTACACGGTCTCGACGACCGCCGCGAGCACCTCGTCGATCGTCTGCGCCGAGGCGATCGCCCCGGCCACCTCGGTCGTGAGCGCGAGCCGCTGGGTGCGCTGGTCGGACTCCTTGCGCAGGCGCACGCCGCGCAGCGTCGCCGCAACCTGCTCGGCGACGGTCTGCATCAGGGTTGCGTCGGCCGCGTCGAACCGATCGCAGCGATGGTCGTAGAGGGCGATCGCCGCCGACGTGGGTCCGTCGAACACGGGCGTCACGAGCGCGGACTGGTAGGCCAGCTCCGCGTCGTCGGCGGCGTTCGTAAGCCGACCGACGATGATCTGCTCTCCGCTCTGCAGGGCCTGGCCGGCCGCGCCGGAGCCGCTCGGCCGGCGGGTGCCCTCGACCGACTCGCCGACCCGGACGCGGTCCGTCACGACCGTGTACTCAGCGGCGTCGGGCAGAGCCAGGATGGCCGACACCGCGCCGTAGTCGGTCGGGTCGAAGATCGCCTCGACGGCCGCGCGCAGCACCGACTCGGCGCTCTCGGCCTCGGCGATGGCGCTCGCCACGGAGGCCGTCAGGGCGAGTCGCTGCGCCCGCACCTCGGACTCGCTGCGCAGAAGCACCCCCCGCAGCGCGGCGGCCAGCTGCTCAGCGACGGCGGTCATCAGCGCCCGGTCGGAGTCGTCGAACTGGTTCGTCGGCCGGCTCGCGACCTCGAGCACGGCGACGCAGCGGCCGGCGAGCATCACCGGCGTCGAGAGCAGCGAGTCGAACGACTCCTCCGCCCCCCACGGCACGTATGCGGGATCGTCCTCGTGGCGGTTGATCAGCGTCTGCTGCCCCGAGGCGACCGTCCGGGCCGTGATCCCTGTGCCGATCGGCCGCCGCATGCCGGCAAAGCCGTCGCGGTCGGCGCCGACGTCGGCCACCACCAGCTGCTCGGCCGACTCCTCGAGCACCGTAATCGCCATGACCGCGTCGTAGTTGGCGCGCTCGTGCACGGCCAGCGCGGCGACTCGCAGCGCGCTCTCCGTCGTCTGCTCGGCCGCGAGCAGCTTCGCGATGTCGGCTGCAAGCGACAGGCGCTGGGCCTGCCGCGCCGACTCCTCGCGCAGCTGCACCGCCCGGACGGCGGCGGCGACGTGATCGGCGATGGTCTTGACGAGCTCCTCGTCGTCGCTGTCAAACCAGTTGGGGTGCTCGTCCGAGATCACGAGCGCGGCGGCACAGCTGTCCTCCACCATCACCGGGGCGATCAGCACCGAGTTGTTCGGCTCGCGCCCCGGCCAGGAGAACGCGGGGTGGTCGCCGGCGCGCCCGAGCCGCAGCACCTTGCCCGAGGTGATCGCCGCCCCCGGGATGCCGGCGGCGACCGGGACGCGCAGCCCGGTGTAGGCGTCGGTGCCGCGGTCGCGCGCGAACACCGCCCGGCGTTCGCCGGTGAGCGGCTCCACGAGCCACGCCGTCAGGCCCGAGTAGCCCGTGTACCGGCTGATCGCCTGGGCGGCGTCGTGAAGCGCCTGCTCGACCGTCTCAGGCGAGCGCAGGGCGCGGGCGACCTCGGCGATGACGTTCAGGCGGGTGGCGCGGCGATCGGACTCCTCCCGCAGCGCGGCCCCCTGGAGGGCGGCGGCGACCTGATCGGCCAGCGTCCGCATCAGCAGCGCGTCGGAGTTGTCGAACTGGTCGGCGCGCAGGTCGCTCAGGCCGATCACCGCCTCGCAGCGGCGATTCACCACGACCGGCGTCGCCAGCAGCGACTCGTACCCCGCTGCCGCCCACGCGCCGCCGGCATCGGCGAGGTGGGAGCGGCCGAGCAGCGCCTGCTTCCCGGTGCGGACCACCTGGCCGATGATGCCCGACCCCAGTGGGTGCGCCGACACCGTCACGGTGTCGCGCCCGCGCGTGATCGTCCACATCCGCTGCGTCCCGTGGCGGTGGTCGGCCACGGCCGTCCAGACCGCGGTGTAGTCGGTGTGCCGGTGCAGGGTCACGGTGACCGTCCGCAGCAGCTCGTCGACCGTGCCGGTGGCCGCGATCTCCCGCGAGAGGTCGGAGGCGAGCTCGAGCCGCTGCGCGCGCCGTTGCGACTCGTCCTGCAGCCGCCGGGAGCGCTCGCGCATGCGCACGCCGATGAGCACGGTCGCCACCTGGTCGGCCACGACCTGCATGAGGGCGGCGTCGGCCGCGTCGAACCGGTCGGGCTCGGCGTCCGCCAGCTCGAGCACCCCCTCGCAGCGGCCCTCCACGAGCACCGGCGTCAGGACGAGCGACTCCCAGCGCCCGTCCGCCGACCACGAGTAGCGCGGGTCGGCCGTCGCCTCGGCCAGGACGAGCTGGGCCCTCTCGGCGATGCAGGCCCCGACCAGGCCGGCGTCGAGCCTGCGCCGGATCGTCTGGGTGCTGGCGACGTCGCCGCCCAGGTCGACCACCACGACCTGGTCGCCCGCCCGGCGATCGACGATGGTCGCGGTGACGCCGGCGTAGCGGGTGTGCTCGAAGATCGCCGTCGCCGCCATCCGGAACGCGTCGTCGACCGAGGTGGCGCCGCCGACGGCGCTCGCCACGGCCTGCACGAGCGTGAGCTGCTCCGTGCGCAGGTCCGCCCGGCGCGACGCCGAGATCGCATGTGCCGCGAGCTCACACACCGTCGACAGCAGCGCCGACTCCTCGCCGAACGGGGCGCCGCCGGGATCGCGGCTGACCACGAGCGTCGCCACCGCATCGCCGTCGATGTGGATCGGCGCCGACAGGCTGGGGCCGCCCTCGGGCCCGGGCGGCAACGGCTCTCCCCCCGCCAGCGGCAGCACCAGCGCGCGATCGGCCCCGAGCGCGAGGCGGGCGCGGTCGGCGATCTCGCGCAGGGTGTCCGATGGAAACTGGTCTGGCATGGACGGATTGTCCTTCCGGTGGGCCTGCAGAGCCTACGCAAAATGGGGGAGGTTGTCCCACGGATTGCGGTAGGCCGCGAGCGGCGGCCCGCCATCTAGACTGGAGGCCCGGGCGGTTAGCTCAGCTGGGAGAGCGCCTGCCTTACACGCAGGAGGTCACTGGTTCGAACCCAGTACCGCCCACTGGCGACGAGATGCGGCGGCGCCGGCCCTAGCGCTCCCGCACGCGCCCGCGCAGACAGCGGCAGCGGGCGGGGATCGCGCCGCAGCCGGCGCAGCGCGACTGAATCTGGTTCGCCGACCAGCACGCGATCAGGAACAGGCACACGGCGACGGCGAACGCCGCCGCCGGGTGGAACTGGAGCGTCGCGGCGCCGCCGTTTCCGGCGTGCTGCTGGACGTAGTGGTGCCAGAAGTTCGTGTACGGCAAGGTGGCCTGCTCCCGGGCCGGACTCTACCGGGGCCGCCGCACCCGGCCGCGTGACGGATCCCGCGCTCTGTCAGACCTGCCGGGGCCGGCGTCACGGCGCTCGCCGTGCGGTCCGGGCGATCCGCGCCCGCCGCGCCGCGACCACGGCCGCGCCGGCCCGGGCGGCGTGCGATCCGAGCCGCCACCTCCACCGCCGCCGATCCCGTCGTCCGGCGACACGGGCAGCGCGCCTCTGAAGAGCCACACGAGCACGGCCAGGACGATCGTTCCGGTGAGAGGAAACCCAAAGCCGAGCAGATCCATGGCCGACACGCCGTCACCCTAACATGGGGTGCCGGCCGGGCATGGGGCGCCGGTCACCCCGACGCGGCGTCGTAGCAGGCGAGGAACAGGTCGATGTCAGCCGCGGTGTTGAACCCGTGCGGATCGACGCGGACGGCACCGATCGCGCCGATGTCGACGCTGCGGCGGCGGCACTCGTCGAAGACGCGCTGCGGCTCGGCGTGGCGGACGGCGATCACGCCCGCACGCTGCGCCGGATCGCGCGGCGTCACCACGTCTGCGCCGCGCTCAGCGAGCCCGTCGATGCAGCGCGAGACGAGCCCCTCGACGTGCGTGCTCAGCCGGTCGATGCCCACGTCGAGCAGGAGCTCGATGCCGGCGCGGGCGGCGAACACCCCGGGCAGGCTCGGCAGCCCCAGCTCGTAGCGGCGCGCATCCGCCACCACCGGCGGCATCGCATCGGGCGGCCACTCGCCGAGCGGCGCGTCCAGCCCCAGGTAGCCCACGTCGAGCGTGGGCGCCCCCGCCAGGAGCTCGGGGCTCAGGTACAGAAACCCGATCCCCGGCGGGCCGAGCATCCACTTCATCGCGGTCGTCACGAGCGCATCGATCCCGTCGCGGGCGACGTCGATCGGCACGATGCCGGTTGACTGCGCGGCATCGACGAGCAGGTGGGCGCCGTGGGCGTGGGCGGCGTCGGCGATCGCACGCAGGTCGTGCCTGCGGCCGGTGAACGGCGCGACGTGGGTGATGCAGACCGCGACCGTGCCCGAGTCGATCCGCTCGGCGATCGCCCCGGCCGCGTCCTCGATGCCGTCGGTCGGAACGAACCGCACCTCACGATCGCCGCGGGCATACCACGGGTAGGCGCTCGACGGGTACGTGCCCGAGTCGACCACGACGTTGCCGGCCCGCTCGGCCAGGATCCGGATCGCGATGTTCGCCGCCCGGCAGGTGTTGTCCGTGATGGCGACGGTGGCGGCATCGGCCCCGATCAGGCGGCCGAAGGCCTCGCGCAGCGCGTCCATCGCCCCGAGCATCATCTCGCCCGTGTAGACGCGGTTGGGGTCGTCGCTCCAGCTAGCCGTCCACTCGTCCCAGGCGGCCCGCACCGGGACCGCCGCGGGCGTGAGCGCGCCGCTGAAGAGGTAGGCCCGCGTGCGCGTGACCGGGAACTGCGCTCTGAACGTGTCGAGATCCATAGAAGAGGATGCCGAGCCCGATGAAGAACGGCGAGCGGGATGAACTGGCTCGCCTCGTACTGCCAGCGCTGGCCCTCGAAGCCCGACGGGCAGCGAAGCGTCGGGGTTCGACTGCCCGAGCCCGGGCCAGAGCAGCGCGGCGGTCGCGAGCGCCGACCAGCCGAACGTGAGCGCGCTGAACGAGGAGCGCGCCTCCGTTTCCCCAGGGCACGCGGTAGGGCCGGTGCACGTTCGGCAGCTTGCGCCGCAGGAGGTAGAGCGCCGGGAAGATCGCGAGGTAGGAGATCGTCGTCGTCGAGATCGCGAGCCCGAGCGCGGCGCTGAAGTACTTCGCGCGTGCTGCCGCTCGTGAGCTGGAACGCGAGGATCATGAACAGGCTCGCGATGATCCCCGAGAGCGACGTTCACCGCGATCGGCGTGCCGTAGCGCTTCGAGAACCGGCCGAGGATGCGCGGCCCGGCGCCGTCGTAGCAGGCGACGGCCTGGGCGCGGTCGGCGCCCATGATCCACGTCGCGCCGCTCGACATCAGCGCGAAGATGAACGCGATCGCCGCGATGTCGCCGATGCACCTTGCCCGCGCCGGTGAGCGTCGTCTGATCGGGCGTCGCGCCGACGTGGCCGCCGTAGACCGTGAAGACGGTCTTGATCGCGTCGATGAAGCCGCCGAGGCTCGACACCTGGCTCAGCGGCAGCACGAGCAGGATCGCGAGGATCGGCAGCGCCGTAGAGGACGACGGCCATGAACGCCGAGCGGATCACCGTGAACGGCACGTCCTTCTGCGGGTCCTTCATCTCGTCGCCCGCGGCGTTCGGCAGCTCGAAGCCGACGTAGTTGAAGAAGAGCACCGGCACGAGCGCGATGAAGACCGGCGTAGGTGGGCTTGAAGTCGCCGCCGCCGACGCCGTGCACGCCGTGCTTGATCGCGTAGATGACCACGGTGAAGGTGAAGAACGCCGAGCACGAGCATCCGGCCCCAGGCGCCGACCGTCGGCAGCCACTTGCCGACGCCGAACGAGAGGATCGCCGCCCAGACCGAGATCCAGATGAAGAGCGAGGCCGAAGATGTACTTCGCCGTTGCCGAGGTCGAAGAAGAACGCGTTGAACGTCGCGACGGCGGTGATGCAGAGCGTGCCGCCGAGCCAGATCGGGTTCGCGATCCAGTAGATGAGCGCGTTCACGCCGCCGATGAACCGGCCGAGCGCGAGCTTCGTCCAGATGTACGGGCCGCCCTCCTCGGTGAAGGTCGAGCCGAGCTCCGACGTGAGGAGCGCGTACGGGATGAAGAACACCGGGACGAGGAAGATCAGCCACGTGAACCCCTGCGCGCCGTTGCTCGCGACGGTGCCGATCGTGTCCAGGCCGACGAGCGTGCAGACGAGGAAGAAGAACATGTCTTCCGTCTTTGCCAACCCCCTTCCCATTTGGCGGGGGCACCCTGATACTTGGTTTCGGTATTCCGACGGCTGGAGGTGGGTCAGACATGAAACTTGCGTCATTGACACGGAGGAGCGGGGCTGTGGCCTGCGCCCTCATCCTGGTCCCGGTGCTCGCGGCGAGCGCGGCGACCGGCCCGACGATCAAGGCGACGGGCGGCACGCCCCAGTCCGCCACGGTCTCGACGGCGTTCGCGCACAAGCTCTCCGCCCGCGTCCTGGGCGCGAAGGGCAACCCCCGGGTCGGCCTTCTGGTCACCTTCACGGCGCCCAGCACGGGGGCCGGGGGCACCTTCCCGAACAACCGCACGACCTGGACGCACGCGACCGGCAAGAAGGGCTACGTCCGCGCCGTGTTCACCGCGAACGGCACGGCCGGCGCGTACAAGGTGACGGCCAACCTGAAGAAGGGCAAGCTGAAGACGCCCGCGACGTTCAGCTTGACGAACACGCCGTAAAGACCGGCGCGCCGGAGACGGCGCTGCGGCACACTGTTGGGATGGGCACGAGCATCCTCACAGCACTTCCGACACCCACGTGGCAGACCGCCGCGTGGGTCGTCGGCGTGTTCGCCGTGGCCTGGCTCGTCTCGCGCCTTTCCGGCCGGCTCGCGAGCTGGGTCGTGCGTCGCAACGAGGCCAAGCACATGAGCGGCGAGGGGCCGGCCGATACCGGCGTCATGACGTCGCTCAAGCGGCGCGAGACGGCCATCTCGCTGATCCGCACGAGCGTGCGCTACTTCGCCTACGGCGTCGCCCTGATCCTGGCGCTGGGCACGCTCAGCTTCGGCGGCCGCAGCGGCACCATCGCGGGCGCCTCGCTGATCGTCGTGCTGGTCGGCTTCGCCGCGCAGCGGTTCCTGACCGACATCCTGGCCGGCTTCTTCATGTTCTTCGAGGGCTGGTTCTCGGTCGGCGACAACATCAGCATCTCTCCGCTCAACCTGCAGGGCGTCGTCGACGAGGTCGGTCTGCGCTCGACCCGCCTGCGGGCCATCGGCGGCGAGGTCGTACGGGTGCACAACTCCTACATCCAGTCCGTCCAGGTGCAGCCACGCGGTGCGCGCGAGGTCGAGGTGGAGTTCTTCGCCAGGACCGAGGAGGCGGGCCGCGAGCTCGTCGCCGAGGTGGCCCGGCTGATGCCTGCGGGGCCGACCCGGCTCGTCCGGGCGCCCTGGGTCGAGGAGGTCGAGCATCTCGACGACGAGCTGGTGCGGATCCGGGCCCGCGCGACGGTCGCCCACGGCCGCGAGTGGCTCGTCGAGACGTTCCTGCCCGATCTGCTCAAGGAGCGCGGCGAGGACGTGATCGTGCACGGACCGATCGTGTGGCACGTCGACGAGACGGCCCAGCGCGAGTTCGCGCGGACGCTCGGCCTGCGCCAGCGGACGCCCTGACCGCCAAACGCTAGGCTCGTCGTAGTGCCTGATCCCAACGTGCGCAAGGCGGCTGTGCGGCCGACGCCGGAGCAGTACTTCATGCTGCTCGCCGTCGCGACGCGCGAGCGGGCGAACTGCCTCGGCCGCCACGTCGGCGCGGTGCTCGTCGCCGACCAGCGCATCATCGCGACCGGCTACAACGGCACCCCCACCGGGTTCCCCAACTGCGACGAGGGCGGCTGCCACCGGTGCGCGCATCCGGATGACTACGCCCGCGGGCGCGGCTACGACGTGTGCATCTGCGTCCACGCCGAGCAGAACGCGGTGCTGCAGGCGGCGCGGCTCGGCTACACCGTGCAGTCGGCCCGCTGCTACACGACCCTGCGGCCGTGCTTCGGCTGCCTGAAGGAGCTCTACCAGGCGGGCGTGAGCGGCGTCCGCTACCTGAACCAGTGGCTGCCGTCAGACCCGGTCGAGGCCACGGCGTATGCCGACCTGATCGCCGAGATGAGCGCGCGCGGCGTCGAGGTCGAGCCGCTGCACCTGCCGCCCGAGCTGCTCGATCTGCGCCCGGCGGCGGAGCTCCCGGTGGCCTAGGCGCTCTTGCGCAGGCGGCGCAGGCCGCGGCGGTCGTTCCAGTCGAACGACAGCGGGTTCGGCGGCGGGGAGACCGTGTCGGGCACGATCATCGTCTCGGTGGCCTCGACGAGGTCATGCAGCCGCAGCACGATCCGCAGCGGCCGCGGCAGCTGCACCGGCGCCCGCAGGCTTTCGCGGTGAGGCTCGGCCAGGATCACGCTCAGGTGATGCGCGTGCAGCCGCTGCCGCCACGCGGCGACGTCCTCGGGCCGTCCGGCCGCTCCGCAGGCGGCGCAGGCCTGCAACGGCCGCTTGGCCGCGTCGCACTGGGGGCAGTCGATGGTGATCCGCATGCTCACCCTAGATTCGGCCGATTCCGGCCCGGTCTTTAGCACCGGCTCAATTTTCGCGGCCACCGGACGAGAACCGGATGGATGGAGCAAGGGTCCTCTCTGCGCCGCCTCGGCGGAGTGCTTGCGTTCGTGCTGGTCGCGGCGCTGGCCGGCGCCTGCTTCCACGCCGCGTCCGCACATGCCGACACGCTGCTCAACCAAAAGCGCGCCCGGTATGCGCACGTGCGCACCGAGATCCGCCATCTCGACAGCCACGCCGAGATGCTGACCGAGCAGTACGACAAGGTCGTGTGGCAGCTCGGCGTGCTGCGCAAGCGGATGAAGATCGCCACGCACCGCCTGATCGTCGAGCGGGCCAAGCTCCTGTACGAGCAGGAGATCCTGGGCCGGCTCATCGTCGAGCAGTACAAGGGCGGCGACCCGCACACGATCGACATCGTGCTCGAGGCATCGTCGCTCGCCCAGGTGACCGGCAGCATGGATCTGAAGCAGCGCCTGGACACGGCCGTCGCCGAGACCGTGCGGGCGATCAACGCCGCCAAGCAGGCGATCATCGTCGAGCGGCGCGCCATTCGGGTCGCCCAGATCCGCGAGCGGGCCGACAAGCGCCAGATCATCATTCGCCGGCGCCAGATCCGGCGCGAGCTGCGGAGGCGCCACCGGCTGGTCGGCGTCCTCGGCCGCCAGATCACCGTCATGACGGCCGCCGACCGCATCGGCCAGGCCGACCTCGCCCTCGAGGCGCAGAAGTGGCTCACCGCCGACCTCAAGGCCGACGCCGCCGACCCCGGCCAGGAGCTGCGCGACCGGATCGCCCTGGAGGCGCTGCAGCAGATCGGGGTGCCGTACGTGTGGGGCGGCGCCACGCCGAGCGGCTTCGACTGCTCCGGGCTCGTGATGTGGCTGTGGGCGAACCACGGCGTCGCGCTGCCGCATTTCGCGGCCTCGCAGTACCACATGGGCCCGCTCATCACGCGCGCGCAGCTGCGCCCCGGCGACCTCGTGTTCTTCCACGACCTCGGCCACGTCGCCATCTACATCGGCAACGGCTGGGTGGTGCATGCCCCGCACACCGGCGACTTCGTGCGGATGGAGCGCTTCTCGCTGCCCTGGTTCCAGGCCACGTACGTCGGCGCCACGCAGCCCGGCCCGGCCTGAGCCTCCCGCGCCGCTTCTACACTGCGGGTGTGGACCTGGCACCGCAGCTGACGCCGGCCCAGGCCGGCGAGGCTCTGCGCGAGGAGGGCGCGGTCGCCGTCGACGTGCGCGAGGCCGAGGAGTGGCACGCGGGTCACATGGACGGCTCGGTGTGGATCCCGCTCGGCGACCTGGCGGCGCGCGCAGGCGAGCTGCCGCGCGACCGGCCGCTCCTGATCGTGTGCCGGTCAGGCGCGCGCAGCGCCTACGCCGCCGACGCCCTGGTCGCCGCGGGCTACGACGCCCGCAACCTGGCCGGTGGGCTGCAGCAGTGGGTCGTGTCCGGCCTGCCGCTCGAGCCGGCCGGAGGCGTCGTTCTCTGAGCGCCGCGGTCCGCATCGGCACGTGCTCGTGGGCCGACGAGACGCTGACGAAGACGTGGTATCCATCCTCGGTGCGCACGGCCGAGGCCCGGCTGCACCACTACGCCGAGCAGTTCGACACGGTCGAGCTCAACGCCAGCTACTACGCGCTTCCGAGTCCGGATGCGACGGCGGCGTGGGCGCGGCGCACGCCGCCCGGGTTCGTGTTCCACGTGAAGGCGTTCGGGATGATGACGCGCCATCCCGTGCGCGCCGAGCAGCTCCCCGCCGACCTGCGGGCCGAGGCGCAGGTGGACGACCGCGGCCGCGTCGACCACCCGTCCCGCGAGCTGCGCGGCGAGGTGTTCACGCGGTTTCGCTCCGCGCTCGAGCCGCTGCGCGAGGCCGGCAAGCTGGGCGGGATCCTGATGCAGTTCCCGGCGTACGTCGTCCGCAAGCAGGCCTCGCTCGAGTACCTGGAGTGGGCCAAGGAGCGCCTCGGCGGCGACGAGATGATGGTCGAGTTCCGGCACCGCAGCTGGCTCGAGCCGGAGCACGTCTCCGACACGCTCGCGTTTCTGCGCTCGCTGGAGGCGACCTACGTGATGGTCGATGCCCCCCGCACCGACGCCCGCAACCTGGTGCCGACGGTCGTCGCCGCCACCTCGCAGACGGCGTACCTGCGCCTGCACGGCCGCAACGCCGCCACGTGGAACGTGCGCGGCCGCAGCGCGGCCGAGCGCTTCGACTACCTGTACTCGGCCGACGAGCTGGCCGAGTGGTCGCAGCCGCTGCGCGAGCTCTCGTCGCTCTCGGAGCGCACCTACGCCATGTTCAACAACAACGGCAGAAGCGCCGGCCCGGAGGGCCCGATCGCGCAGGCGCCGACGAACGCGCACATGCTGCGCGAGATCCTGCGCGCCGAAGGCGTCCCCGTCACGGATTCACCACGATCAGCGCCAGCGTGAGCGCGCCGAGCACGACGCCGGCCGTGGTCAGGATGAGGGTCATGCGCGAGTCCATGTTGGCGAACCGGCCCTCGGTCAGCGCCCGATCGATCTCGCGCTCGCGCTGGTAGGCGTTCACGATGCAGGCGACGCCGAGCACCGCGAACCCGGCCCCCACGATCTCGTACGGCCACGCGGTCTTGTGCGACAGGGTCGGCACCACCCGGCCGGCGGCCAGGCTGACCGCGAGCGCCGTGAGCCCCGTGCGCCACCACGCCAGGTAGGTGCGCTCGTTCGCGAGGCGGGTGCGCCGGGTGGCGTCCTGCGCCTCGTCGAAGACACGTCGTCCGGACGGGCTCTGGCGGCGCTCGAGTTCGGACATGCCCACAGCCTACTTGTGCTGGATGCGTGTCAGGACCGACGCGGTGAACGCGGCCACGGCCGCCGGATCGGGCCGCGACGGCCGAGCCGCGATGTGGTCTGCGAGCACCTCCGTCACGAGTACCCGCGGGGCGTCATGCGCGATCGCCCACTCGGCGGCTGCGCGCTTCGAGCAAAAGCGGCCCTCCTCGGCCAGGCACCAGGCCCGGCAGGCGGTCAGCACCTGGGTGCCCGGGCTCGCGTGTGCGACTGTCCAGGCGAGCTCGCTCGCCGCCAGCGTCACGAGCTCGGCCCGGCCGACCGCGCGGAACACGTCCGCCGGCGGCGGGCCGGCCACGGCCACGCCCGTGTCGCGCACGAGCGCGAAGTGACGGGGCAGGTCGGGGTCGCCGGCGCCGGGGTCGGCGCCCAGCCGGCCCTGCGCGTCCCAGCCGTGCAGCTCGTACGCAGGAGCCGCGGCCGTGTCGAGCGCCGCGGCCCGGGTGATCAGGCTGAACTCGAGCCCGGCCTGTGCGGGGCACGGCAGCGCTTCGCGGCCGAGCCGCGCCGCGATGTCGCCGCGTACCGGTTCAGGGAGCGGCGCCGCGCACACCGCCAGGAGGTCGATGTCGCTGCGGGCGGGGTCGTAGTCGCCGAGGGTCGCCGAACCGTGCAGGTAGAGGCCGACGAGGTCCGTGCCGAGCGTCTCGCGCAGCCGCTCGGCGACGGCGCCGGCGTAGCCGAGTGCGGCGCTATTCAGGCCTGCGCGGCGCCCGGTCTCGGACATGCCAGAAGCCTAGAGGACCGCACCGTGGACGGATATTCTCGCGAGGTGGCGCGGTCTGGTGCAGCACGGTGGGGGCGGGGCCGAGTGCCCCAGATGGACATGGATGCCGAGCATCTGCTCCGGCTCTTGGACGATCTCCGCCGCGAGGGGGTGTCGGTCTGGCTTGACGGCGGCTGGGCGATCGACGCGCTGATCGGCGGGCAGCGGCGGCCGCACGACGACGCCGACCTCGTCTGCACGCTCAGCGACGTGGCTGCGCTGACAGACACCCTGGCGCGTCAGGGGTATGTCCTCGCAGGTGGCGCTGCTCCCGAGAGCTTCGAGCTCGTCGACGCCGACGGGCGACAGGTGGATGTTCACCCGGTCACCCTGACCGCCGCCGGCGACGGCCGCTATCGCATGCGCGACGGAGCGGAGTTCTGGGCCACACCACGGGCTACGCGCTCGACCGCACCCACCGCGACGACGTCATCGCCCTCAGCCGTATCTGCGGCGTCGCGCTGCCCTCATTCGAGGTAGCGGACTAGCCGTCTATTCAGGCCTGCGCCACGCCTCGGCGTGTGCGAGCGGCCGCGACTCGACGGTGCGGCGCTGCTCGACCCGGCGGCGCGTCTCTGCCAGGAAACGGGCGCAGTCGGCAGCCAGCTCGCCCGAGACGAACTCGCCTTTTGGCGCACGCAGCGGCTGCATAGCCGCGTCGTGCCCGACCGCCGGAGACCGCGTACCCACTACTCCCAAACTGTGCCAGCCGCGCTACCCCAATCGCAATCGGTGCAAACCCGCCGAAGACGGTATTTGCGTGATATTCCCGTGAACAAGTGGAGAGGGCCCGGCGCCCCCGCCGCCGGCTCGCTCGAGGCCGTAGCGAGGATAGACTCGTACGGGATGGCCCACGCCGACACGCCGTCGCTGCCGCGCCTGCGATCGCGCCCGGTTTCGCTGCGCACCTTCCAGCGCACCGCCGTTGCGTCGCTCGTGATCCTGTGGCTCGTGGTCACGACGGGCGGCCTCGTGCGCCTGACCGCGTCGGGCCTCGGCTGTCCGCACTGGCCGACGTGCTCGACGAGCGCGCTCGTCCCGCAGGATTCCGCGCACGCGCTGATCGAGTTCTCCAACCGGGCCATCTCCGGCCTGGCGATGCTGGCCGCCGTCGCCACCGCCGTTATGGCCTACCGCGTTACCGGGCTCGACCGCCGGATCGCCCACGCGCTCGCGATCGCCGCGGCGGGCACCGTCGCCCAGGTGCCGCTGGGCGCGGTCACGGTCGAGTTCGACCTGAACCCGTACCTGGTCATGTCGCACTTCCTGCTCGCAATGGCGGTGGTGTCGGTGGCGACCTGGGCGACACTGCGGGCACTGCGCCCCCAGCGTGCGCCGGCGGCGCCGGCGGAGCTCGGGCTCGGCCTGCTCGCGTGGGGATCGGTCGCCGCCTACCTCGCGCTGATCACGTCGGGCGCCTTCGTGACCGCGGCCGGGCCGCACCCCGGCAGCACCAGCACCCCGATCGAGCGGCTGGGCAACTTCTACGACGCGGCCTATGTGCACGTCCGTGTCGCCACCGCGTTCACGCTGCTCTTCGTCGCGACGGCGGTCTGGCTGTGGCGGCGCAGCCGCCGCACCGGGGCGCAGCGGCTGTCGGTCGTCGGGCTCGTGCTGCTCGGATGCCAGGCCGCCGTCGGCGAGTACCAGTACCGAAACGGCCTGCCGTGGGCAGTGATCGCCGTCCATGTCGCGCTGGCGGCGACGCTGCTCATCACCGTCGTGCTCGTCGCCAGCCTGGTGTGGGAGGGGGAGCCCGCCCCGCAGCCGGCATCAGAGCCGTAGCCGCATCTCGTGCTGGCGCACGAGGACCGTCGCGCCGAGCTCCTGCAGCGCAAACGAGAACGGCTCGGCGCTCGGCGCGTTGGTGAAGCGGACGTCCCGCTCGCCCGCTGCAACCGCGAGCAGGACGCCGGCCGCGGCGGCGGCATCGGCGGCGGCGGCCTGCAGCACGGAGCGCGTCGCGCCGTCGCGGTAGACGATCGCGCCGGTGATCGCGCCCGCGGTCTCGACCACCAGCCCGCCCAGCGGCGCTCCGCGGTCGCGCAGCCGGTCGAGCACCACGTCGGCGCGCTGCCAGGGCTCGTGGCTCGGCCGGTTGGCCGCGATCCAGACCTGGGCGGAGCGCTCGTCGATCGCCCGGCCGGACGACGTCCCGGGGCCGGTCGCGGGCAGCGACCAGACGATCAGATCGCGCACGACGCAGAACCCGAGCCTGGCGTAGAGCCTGATCGCCGCCCGGTTGTCCTCGATCACCTCGAGCCAGACCGTGCGGCAGGCGCGGTCGGCGGCAGCCGCGAGGATCCCGGCCAGAGCGCGCTCGCCGAGGCCGCGCCGGCGCTGCTCCGGGATCGTGGCCATACCCCCGACCCAGGCATCCGCCCCTCGCACGCCGAGCAGGGCGAAGGCGGCGGGCCCGTCGGCGATCACCACGCGGGAGCCGCGCAGGTCGATGTCGTTGTCCTCGAGGTGCTCGCGCAGCGCCGCCTCGTCGAGCTGCATCGGCAGGACGTAGTCCGAGAAGCCGGCGTTGAAGAGCTCGGCGAGCCCGGCGAGCCCAAGGGTGTCGGCCGGGGCGAGGTTCACGGGGCGCGTAGCGCGTCGACCCGCTCGCGCAGCGACCGCTCGAACACCCACACGTCGGCGTAGGCGAGCACATCGAAGCCCTGCGCCCGCAGCGCGGCGCCATCCGCGGCGGTGCCGATCAGCTGCCCGAGCGGCTTCCCGTGTCGCCGGCAGGCCGCGACGAGGCGCTCCACCGCGGCCCGGTACTGCGGATCGCCGAACTGGCCGGGGATGCCCATTCCGAGCGTCAGGTCGAACTGGCCCAGCCAGACCAGGTCGACACCCGGCACGGCGGCGATCGCGTCGGCGTTCTCGATCCCGCGGGGCGACTCGATCTGCGCGATGACGACGTTGTCGCGGTTCGACCGCTCGGCGAGCGCGCCGGCCCCGTCGGCCAGCTCGTCGCTCATGAGCACGCCGAACCCCCGCCGTCCAACCGGCGGGTACTTCGCGCAGGCGACGAGCAGCTCGGCGTCCTGCGCCGACTCGACCATCGGCGCCATGATGCCGCGGGCTCCCGCGTCGAGCGCCGACGCGATCAGGTCGTACTCGGCCCGGATCACGCGCGCCATCGGGTAGACGCCGGTCCCGCGCCCGGCCGCGAGCACGCGGCGCAGCGTCCCCGCGTCCCAGCCCGTGTGCTCGAGGTCGAAGAGGGCGAAGTCGGCCCCGGCTGCGGCCAGGATCCGCATGATCCCGGGCGTGTCGAACTCGAACAGCATCGCCCCGACCGCCGCACCGCGCTCGGCGATGGCGCGGGTTATCGCGTTTTCACCCATCGGGACGAGCACGATATCCGCCCCGCGGCCGGGCCGGGCCATGAGTGAGCGCGTCCGCGCCTGGGTATTCAGCCGCGGACGGCGGCCGGGGGCCGGAGCACCGGCAGTGCACGCTTTCCGGCTGCCGTCAATTCACGCCCGGGCCGGCCAGGTGATCGTCGCCGCGGTCGGTTCTCGAGCGGTCGCGCGGCTCGTCGCCGGCGGTCGCTTTCTTCCTGACGATGTCAGCCGCCGTGGCAGCCATAGCCGGACGACCGTTCCGCCGGTGCCCGGCGACTCCACATCCACCCTGCCACCCGCGAGGTGGACGAGCTCGAGAATCGTCGAGAGCCCGAACGAGAGCCGCCGACGGGCGTTCGTGACCGCGCTTTCGACCTCGAATCCGACGCCGTTGTCGGTGACCTCGCCGAGCACGCCGACGCCATCGGAGACCACCGAGATCCGCAGCCGAGTGGCGTGCGAGTGCTTGCGCGCGTTGGTGATCGCCTCCTTCATCACGCGATAGAGCAGCGCCTCGACGGCCGGGTCGTAGCGTGCGCCGCCGGCGGGAACGTCGACATCGAAGCCGGCCTCGCGTCCGGCCACGGCAGCCACCTCGACCAAAGCGGCGATAACGCCCTCGGCCTCGAGCACCTGCGGCCGCAGGTCGAAGATCATGTGCCGGGTGCGGTCGGTCGCCGCCGCCAGCGTCGCACGCACCTTCGCGAGCAGGTCATGCGAGCGTGTGTTCTCGGGTGCGATCGACTTGCCGAGGCGGTCGATCGAGATCAGGCTTGCCACGAGCACCTGCACCGTGTCGTCGTGCAGGTCGGAGGCGATCCGGCCGCGCTCGTCCTCGACGCTCTGCACGATCTTGCCGAGCACGCGCCGGCGATCGGCCTCGCTGCGGCGCAGCGCCAGGTACTGGGCCAGCTGTGCGGCGAAGCTCTCGAGTGTCCGCAGGATCCCGGGGTCGGGGTCGCACGCGACCGCAAACAGCAGCTCGAGTACCCCGAGCACGCCGTCCTCGCCTTCGGGGAACGGGATCCACACGCCGGCGTGCAACCCCAGCCGCCGGGCCAGGTCCTTGCGGAGAAAGCGCGGATCGACGAGCACATCACGGCACCACTGGACATGGGGATCGGCGACGACGTCTCCGAGCCGCCCGTGACCGAGCGGGAATGTGGCGTCGAGCGACTCCGCATGGAACGGCCGCTCCCGTTCGGAGGCGCACCACGAATCGACGAAGCGCACCGGTCCGCCGGCGTCCACCACCCAGAGCGCGGCGACGTTTGCGCCCGACGCCGGCCCCATCGCCTGCAGCACCGAGCCGGCCGCGGCCGCGAGCGTCTGGCTCTCAGCGAGCGCCTGGGTGATCAGGTACTGCGCCGCGATCATCCGCTCCCGGCGCTGATCTGACATGTCCCGCACCGTGACCAGAGCGAGAAACCCGCACGAAGGGACGTCCACCGACGCGAGGCCGATGTCGGCGAAGAACACTTCGCCGTCCCGGCGGCGGGCGGCGAGCGGCAGCCCGGTTCCCATGCGTCGGGCCACCGGCCGCTCGACGAATCCGGCGATCAGCGGCCGATGCCGCGCACGGATGCTCTCGGGCAGAAGCCGATCGATCGACCCACCGACGAGGCTGTCCATCGGATAGCCGAACAGGTCGGCCGCGGCCTGGTTGGCCATCCGGATCACCCCGGCGGTGTCGACTCCGAGCGTCGGGTCGGACGTCGCGTCGAGCAGCGTGCCCAGGCTGATGGTGTCATCGAGGCTGGGTGCGGCCACGCCAACGTCCACCGCCGAGCCAGACCGCGCGACCTGCGCGGCGTGTACCTGCTTCGCCCGGACAGAGTCCGTCCTGCCGCCCTTCGTTGCCCGGTGTCCACCGTAGCACTCCCCGGCCGGACGTCTTGACCTATCGCGGTCGCGGGGTCAGCCGCGACGCTTCCGGCAGCGCCGGCTCGAGCGTGAGCGCCGCTGCCCCGGCCGCGGCCGCCACCGCCGCGGCTCCGAGCAGCGCCGCCGCCGGCGAGACGGTGAGGAGCGCCGTGCCGAGCGTCGGTGCGAGCGCGAGCCCCGCCGACCACGACAACCCGATCGCCGCCATGTAGCGGCCGCGCAGGCCCGCGGGGGCGAGCTCGGCAACGAGCGGCGACGCTCCACTCCTATCCACAACCCTGTTATAGTACATCAATAAGCTTTTCTCTAGTACATGGTATCGAACGTGGGGCAGGAGCCGCCACGATCGCCGCGCGGATCGAGGCTGCGGTCGCCGACGGCCGGCTCGCCCCGGCCGCGCGGCTGCCCGCGGTGCGCGACCTCGCGGCCGAGCTCGAGGTGAGCCCGGCCACGGTCGCCGCCGCCTACCGCACGCTCAAGCAGCGCGGCCTCGTGAGCGCCAACCGCCGCCGGGGCACGGTCGTCGCCGCCCAGCCGCCGCTGCGGGTGCGCGCCCGCCGCCCGCTGCCGCCGGACACGCGCGACCTGGCGAACGGCAATCCCGACCCGGCCCTGCTGCCGCCGCTTGCGCCGGCGCTCGCCCGGCTCGTCCCCGAGCACAAGCTGTACGGCGGCCCGGCGAAGCTCCAGGCGCTCGTCGAGCTCGCCGAGGCCGACTTCGCCGGCGACGGGATCGAGGGCGACATCGCCATCGCCGGGGGCGCCCTCGACGGCGTCGAGCGCATCCTGCAGACGCACCTGCGGCCGGGCGATCGCGTCGTCATCGAAGACCCGGCCTGGCCGCGCATCGCCGACCTCCTGCATGCCCTCGGCCTCGAGCCCGAGCCCGTCCGGATCGACCGGCGCGGGCTGCTCCCGGCGGCGCTTGAGCGCGCGCTCGAGCGCGGGGCGCAGGCCGTCATCGCAACGCCGCGGGGGCAGAACCCGACCGGGGCGGCGATCGACGCCGAGCGGGCGGAGCGCCTGCGTGAGGTGCTCGGACGGCATCCCGATGTGCTCGTCGTCGAGGACGACTACGTGGCCGCGGTCGCGGGCGCGCCGTACGTGTCACTCCACGGGGAGAGCTCCCGGTGGGCCGCGATCCGCTCGCTTTCGAAGGTGCTCGGGCCCGATCTGCGCGTCGCCCCGATGGCCGGCGATCCGCTCACGATCAGCCGCGTCGAGGGCCGCCAGCTGCTCGGCCCCGGGTGGGTCAGCCACCTACTCCAGCAGACGACGGCGCGTCTGTGGGCGGATGCGGGCACCGGCGAGCTGGTCGCCCGCGCCGGGGGGATCTACACCGAGCGCCGCGCCGCCCTCGTCGCGGCGCTTCACGGCTACGGGATCACCGCCTACGGCGACTCCGGCCTCGGGGTTTGGGTGCCGCTGGAGGAGGAGGTGGCCGCCGTGCAGCAGCTGCTCGAGCGCGGCTGGGCCGTCAGCCCCGGCGAGCGCTACCGCAGCGAGGCGCCCCCGGGGATCCGGATCACGACGACCACCCTCGAGCCGGGCGAGGCGGCGCGGCTGGCGGCGGCGCTCGACGAGATCGTGCATGCCCCCACCGCCACCTACGCCGCATGAACCCGTTCGCCCCGCTCGGCGACCGCGACTTCCGGCTCTACTTCACGGGCGAGGTGTTCTCGACCGCCGGCTCGGGCCTGCACATCGTCGCCTTCGGCTGGTACCTGCTCGAGCGCACCGGGTCGGCGACGTCGGTGGCGCTCGTGTGGGCGATCGGCCTCGGCGCCGGCATCGTCGTCCTCCCGCTCGCGGGGCCGCTGGCCGACCGCTACCCGCGGCGCATGCTGGCCATCGCGGCCGATCTCGCCCGGCTGGTGCTGGTCGGCGGGATGGCGGCGCTCGCGTACGCAGGCTCGCCGTCGATCCCGGTGCTCTACGTGCTCACGTTCCTGGTCGGCATCGGCCACAGCATCTTCTTCCCGTCGATCACGGCGCTGCTCCAGGAGGTGATCCGGCCCGGTCAGCTGGCGGCGGCGAGCGGCCTCGTCGAGGTCACGTGGCAGGCCGGCAACCTGACGGGCGCGGCGCTCGGAGGGCCGATCCTCGTCCGCTTCGGCCTCGGCACGGCGTTTGCCATCGATGCGGCCACGTACGCGATCTCGGCGCTCGCGCTGCTCGCCCTGCACCACCGGCCGGCGCCGGCCGAAGGCCCGCACGAGTCCGCGCTGGCGATGGCCCGGGCCGGCTTCGCATACCTGCGCCGC
This sequence comes from uncultured Actinomycetes bacterium, assembly GCA_963813245.1. GTDB lineage: Bacteria > Actinomycetota > Thermoleophilia > Gaiellales > JAICJC01 > JAICJC01. The sequence continues at coordinate 238,719 of CAWEYE010000005.1, read as the reverse complement.
CACCCGGCCCTGGCCGGCTTCGGCATCGCGAGCGTGATCCCGTGGGTGGCGACGATCAGCCTGAACGTGGTGATCGTCGCCTACGTGCTGCAGGTGCTCCACCTGGGGGCGACCGCCTACGGGCTCTCCGACATGACCTACGGCGTGGGCGCGATGGCGTCCGGCGTCTTCGCGGCCCTGCTCGTCCTCCGGGTGGGCGAGTGGCGGGCCATGACCGGCGTGATGGTGGCGCTGATCGCCTGCTACGCGGCACTCGCCGGCGTCCCGGCCGACGTCGTCGTCTTCTACGCCGTGCTCTTCCTGGCCGGCTTCTGCTCGTCGGCGTTTCGCGTCATCACGTCGGCCTACCTCTTCAAGGTCGTGCCCAACGAGGTGATGGGGCGCACGTCGTCGACGTTCCTGCTCGCCTCGATGCTGCTCCAGGTGATCGTGACCCTGTCGATCGGGCCGCTCGTGAACCACACCGGCTCGCGCGGCGGGTTCGTCGTGCTCGCAGCGATCGTCGCCGCCGGGCTCGTGCTGCTCATGGCTGTCTCTGGGGCGCTGCGGCGGCTGCCGCATGCCGCCGCCGAGGGCGGCATCGAAGCCGGGTAGGGAACCACGACAATGCGCACCGGGTCAAACCCGTGATGGACTACTCACTCACGCATACCCGACGTCGACGCCGGCGGTGGTCGATCGGGCCGCTGGCCGTTCTGGCCGTGTCGGCCGCCGCATGCGGATCGAGCAGCGGAGGCTCGCCGGCCCACGTCTCGATCCATGCGCTCCTGCACCGGACGGGATGCCCCGTCGCGGCTCCGCGGGACGGGCCGTTCCGCGGCATGGTCGTGTTCTCCGGGAGTGACGGGCGCCGGCCGGTGGCGCATCTGGATCGGCATGGGCGGGCGGGACTCACGCTGGCCGCCGGGCGCTACCGCGTCGAGGTGTCGGGACCGCCACGGGCGCGCAGGCTCGTGCGGGTGTGGCTCGACGGCCACGCGCTGCGCGAAGTCTCCGGCGGACGGTTCCCCGTGACCATCGGCCGCGGCGATACCGGGGTGCTCGCGATCGTCGTGTCGGCCATGCCGGTCGACTGCAACGCTCTCGGCGCATCGGGCTGAACCGCCCGGGTACCGGCTGGGGGGCCGCCGCGGCGACCCCCCAGCTCAGCGGCTCGGCTCTACGGGATGGCGATCTTCCACTGACCGCGGCCGTGTGTGGCGGCGACCACGTAGGAGCGGCTCGGGCTCACGCCGAGAGCCCATGTGTCGACGTTCGGCAGGCCGTGGCCGAGGCGCGACCACGAGTGGCCGCCATCGCGGGCGATGAACACGCCCAGGTCGGTCGCGACGATCACCTTGTGGTGTACCAGCACGACGTCGTCGGCGGGCTCGTCGGGCAGGTTGGCGCTGATGTCCGTCCACGTCGTTCCGCCGTTCCACGACTCGAAGACGTGGCCGATGCTTCCGCCCGGGATCCATCGCCGCGAGAACCCGCCGAACGTCACGAGGACATGGTTCGGGTCGGCGCGGTCGACCGTCATGCCGGTGATGAACCGGTTCGGCAGGTTCGGCGCGTGCACCGTGTGCCACGTGCCGCCGGCGTTGGTGTCGATGCCGGACTTGAACGGGACGCCCGAGTTCGGGTTGCACGGCAGCCCGCACCAGCCGGCGTAGATGGTGTTGCCGTTCACGGCCAGCGCGGTCGTCGACGCGTGCGTGTCGTGGACGATCTTCCAGTCGCAGGCCGTCGCCGAGCAGTGCGTGTTCCAGCCGGCGTGGTCGTCCCAGATGAACTCACCGCCGGCCACCCAATGGGTCGGGTTGCGCACGTCGGCGGTGAACGGTGCGATGAACTGCGGCGCCGGGTCGCACGGGCTCGGTGTGTAGGTGAACGCGCCGCATGACGGGCTGATCTCCCGGTAGTTCTTCCCGGCGTTCGTGCTCAGCGCCATGTCCAGGTCGACGTATTCGTTGACGACGTGGTTGGCGTCGGCCGGATCGACGATGACCTTCCCGCCGTCGCCGGTGAACCCCTGCGTAATCCGCTTAGCGCCCGGCCGAGCGAGTGTCGCCCCGTTGTCCTGCAGGCCGCCCCAGACGGCGTTGCCGTCTCCCATCCGACCGATACCCGCCGAGTAGTACTGGGTCGTGTGCAGCGTCGCGTTCAGATCGACCCACCCGGCCTGCTGGTGGTCGCCCAGCGGGCGCCGCCACACGCCGCCGTCGCTGCCCGTGTAGTACGTGCGGCCGGTGATCAGCACGGCGTGCTGGTCGGAGTGGGCCGTGGGCGGGCAGTCCGTCGGACTGCCCTTGAAGCACGGAAGCACGAAGTTGAAGTACGGGGCGATGGTTGTCCAGGTCTGCCCGCCGTTCGTCGACTCGTATACCTCTTCCATCCCCGCGTACACGTGGAGCGGATTGTGCGGGTCGACCGCGATGTACTGGTTGTACCAGGTCTGGGCGCCCGGGAACTGGCCCAGGGCAGGCTCGGCAGATCCCGAGTTCGCGAGCTTGGTCGCATCGGCTACCAGCGTCCACGGGCCTGTGGGGCTGCCGCTCTTGGAGACGTAGACACCCTGGAGGTTCGTGAAGCCGTCGCTCGAGCTCGGGTTCGCGAGCTTCTGCGGCGACTCGACGATCGCGTAGATGCGCCCGCCGCCGGCAGCGAAGCTGGTGCGGCCGATGTCGGCCGCGTCGATGTCGCCGGTCGGCGTGATCCGATGGAACGTGCCGGCCTTACCCCCGTCCTGCGACACGTAGAAGCCGTTGAACGACAGATCGGACGGCAGCGTGCCGCCGCGCCACCCGAGTGCGGCCAACACCACGTGCCCGCCCGTGCCGGGCTGGAACGTCACGTCGGTGATCTGCGACGTCCGGTACGGCGAGTTCGCCGGGTTCGGATCCGGCTTCAGCACCAGGTGCCACGGTCCGGCCGCCGCGGCGCTGTGCCGGTAGAGGCCCGCGTTCGTGGCCGCGTAGACATGGCCCGTGGAGTCGAAGCGGAGGTGGTAGATGTTGCGGCTCTGGAGGCCCGCGCCGCCGACCTGGTGCCACATGTGGGCGCCCTTCGCCAGCCGGTAGACGCCGAACGCGTTGAAGTTCTCGAACGCGGTGTTCGCCTCGCCGAGGCCGACCCACACGGAGCCGTCCCGGGGATCCGTCGCGAGCGCACCGATCGACAGCCTGGGCAGGCCGGACGACCGGAACGTCCAGTGCCCGCCCCTGGTGGTCGACTTCCACACGCCGCCGTCCGCGCCGCCGGCGAAGATTGCCCCGCCCGCCGCGGTCAGTGCGCTGATCCGCCCGGTGACGAGGCCGTACCCCGATCCGAAGTCGCTCCAGTTCGGATCGCGATAGCCCGGGACGGGGTCATTCAGAAACGGCTTGTCGGTGATGGCCCGCCATGAGCCACCCCTGGTGCCCAGGTGCGCAGCCTGCGTCGCCGCGGCCGCGTACGCCGCTGCCGACACCGTGGAGCCCGGAGCGGTGCGCATGATCGACTCCTGCTCCGCGCGTGCGAGCACCTCGTTCTCGTCGCCCTGGCCCTGGTCCTTCGCCGTCGCGTTGTGGGCGCGTTGCAGCTCTCCGAGCGCGGGCCGTTTCACGGCACTCTTCCCTGCGACCGCCGCCGGTACCAGCGCCACGGTCACGAGCATCGTCACGCCGACCGCGAGCGCCCCGGCTCGCCGCCACCCAAAGCTCCGCCTCATGGTTGCCCCCTCGTCCCGGAACCGGCGCATAACGAGACAAGCGCCGACCGCGATGCTAGTACCGGGCCGCCACAGCCGCAAGGAGTCCGGTCTCAACGCCGGGTGGACAGCAGAGGGCGGGCCGCGATCGGGTCTGCGGAGCGTCCGGTAGTACGAGAGTTCTGAGAAGGCTTGGATACGCCGCGCAGCGGGCGGTGCAGAGCTGGGGTTGTGCGCGGATGGAGGTGGGTTCTGTGCGCTGGCTTCCCGCCCCGCGGGCGGCGACTGTGGCCGAGTCTTGATCGCAGCCGACGCGCCGACCCTGGTTCATGCTGCCACAGGCGGCCCGAAAGCACGGCGGTTCCAGGCCCCGCCTTCCGTGCTTCGGCCAGAGACCACAGCCGCTCACGCCAGCGATCCGAATCAGGCGGCTGCACGCTCTTGAGTGGTTCGTCGATTGAGGGATGAGCGCGGTGCGATTCCCACGTACGCTGGGAGTGTGCGCTCCAGCCACCTGCTCCGCTCGCCCGCCGCCGTACACGCCGAGCCGCCGAAGTCACAGACATCGTCGGCGTCGTGAAGGATCGCCCCCGCGCCGGCCATCACACGCCCTCCGACGAGGGCGGACTCGGCCCGGTGCCGCATAGGCAGCGCGCCTGGTATGAGCAGCACGCGAGCTTGTCGGGGAGAGCAGTCGCTGATGAGACCGGTCTGGAGCACCTGCTCGACGCTGCGCTGGAGAAGCCGCTGTGCGGGTACGCCGGCCCGCTCACCCAGATCAACGCTGCTGCTCCTCGCCATCGCGATCCGTGCGAGGGCTGCGTCATCGAGATGGAGCGGCGTCTGCACGGACACGGCTAGGACGACCCGGCCCTCGCGGCCGACGGGCATCGCTCCTCGTACTCGCCGCCGTGCCGTCGTGGTGTCCCCGATGCGTTGCGTCGCCGTGCGCCGCAGGTCTGAACCGGCGCGCGCCTGGTCGGCGGTGCGGTCGAGTCGAGCTGGGGACGAAGACGACCTCGGGGACGGTCAACGCGGCCCTCGCCACGTCGCCCCGCAGCGTGGGCTGCGGTTGCAACGGGCGCTCGACCGGCTCGCACAAGCGCCGATGCTTGACCGAGACGACGCCTAGCGATAGGCCGCGCCGGCCATCCCCGCTTGCGTGATCGGGGCGACGCGACCGCAAGTGTGTCTAACGCGGCCGTGCGGCGTGCAATCTCCTACGGCCCGCGACCAACGCCGGGAACGGTGTGCGGGAGCCGACGCGCCCGGCGCTTGCTGCAGGTGCCACGTTCGTTTTCGGCACGAGCGTCAGACCTGTCCAACGGAGAGTTCTGAGAAGGCTTGGATAGCCGCGCAGCGGGCGGTGAAAAGTTAGGTTTGTGCGCGGATGGAGGTGGGTTCTGTGCGCGGCGCGTACCCGGTTCGGTCGGCGCCTTCGTGCGCCGGCCTCTTCACCGCCTTCACTCCCAGCGTGACCTCTCCGCATCTTGCCCCGTCTCGTGCGGCAGCGCGAGCGCCCTGTACCATCGCGCCATGGACGACCTCGTCCCGCTTGCCGGCGACTGGTGGATGTGGCGTGACTTCGCCGTCCGCAGTGCCGGCTTTCCGGTGTCGGGCCTTGACGTGTTCGGGCCGGGGGACGAGTCCGGCCGTCTGAGCCAGACGGCGCGCGACCCCCGCTTTCAAGAGGCGGTGACGTGGCAGAACCCGGCGGCGCTCGCAAACGCCGTGCTGAAGGTGGCCGAGCGGTCGCCCACCAAGCCGAGCCGGGCGCGCGGCCGTGAGGAGATCGTCGCCAGCTACTGGCAGCGTTACTGCGGGAAGAACGACACCATAGGCTTCTTCGGGCCGCTGGCCTGGGGCCGGATCGCCGACGACGGGCCACCGTTGCACGCCCATTCGGGGGGACTCGTCCGCAGCCGTCACGTCCACTTCGAGGCGTGGGCGGTGCAGGCGGTCGCGCGGGGGATCGACCCGGAGCTTCGGATCGCCACAGGGCCGTACGCGGAGCGCGACCTGCGAGCGGCGCTCGACGCGCATCCCGATGGCGCCGTCCGTGCGCGCGGGCTGGAGAGGCTCGCCCGGCTTGAGGCGGCGCTCGCCGCGGTCGAGGCCGCCGCGCCGGACTCGCTCCGCGCGAGCCTGGCCGCGCTCGATGCCGTCTTCGTGGAGTTGACGGGGTGCGACCCGGTGCGGAACCCGGGCATGGCATACGGCGCCCGGACGCTTTGCTACCTGGACTGCATGCGCGACCTCGAGGTGACGATGGGACCCACGCTCGTCGCCGGCATGGCGCCGGCGCTCCAGGCACTGTTCGCAGCCGGGCGGTGGTGGAGCGGTCGCGTGAACACGATCGGCCGGCGGGTTATCGAGCACGCGCTGCCGGACGGACGCGGGCCGTTTATGCCCCTGCTCATGCAGGTCATGAAGCAACTCATGCAGCTCCCGCCCGAGCTCGGCGACGCGCTCGAGGAGCTGCACCGGCGGCTCGCCCGCGTGCTGGCGGATCCCGACCCGCTCACGTTCGGCGCCCGCGCGGAGGCCGCCTTCGCCGACCGGGAGCCGGCCTGGCCGCTCGCCGCGTTCCAGTCGGTCGATGTCCAGGTCGTCGCCCGCGGAGAGGCCGCGCTCGCAGCCGGAGATCACCTCGCCGTGGTCGGCGACGTGCACCTCGGCAACAACCCACTGATACAGGGCGTCTTCGCCCACCGGCACGCGGACCCGGCCGCGCTCCTCACCAGGATCACCGACACGGTCGGCCCGGGCATGCCGGTCATGCTGCCGCCCTGGAGCCCGACCCTGGGCTTCGACGCGCGCGGCATGCCCCTCACCGCCGACGACATGGTGCACGTGGCGGTGATGCCGGACACGCGCGCCCAGGGAGGGCGCCGCACCTGGATGCCAGAAGAGCTCATGGTCGACGGCCTCGACCTCGTCGACCGCACCGGCGCACTGCGCGTACCGCTCATCGACGCCTTCTGGCTCCCCATCTTCGTCTCGGGCGCGCGCACGCTCACTCTCCTCCCGCAGGAAGACCACGCGCCTCGCGTGACAGTCGGCGACATGGTGCTGCGCCGGGAGGGCTGGAACATCCCCGCAACAGAGATCCCCGACCGCGCGGAGGACGTGGCCGCCTTCGCCCGCGACCGCGGGATGCCACGACGGCTCTTCACCAAGTCACCGCTCGAGCGAAAGCCGATGTACCTCGACACCGAGAGCACGGTGCTATCCCGGATCCTCTGCCGCCAGGCCCGGCACGCGACGGCGGCCGGCCATCGCTTCGCCTTCACCGAGATGCTGCCCGACCCCGAGCAGTGCTGGCTTGCGGACGCCGACGGCAATCACTACGTGTCAGAGCTGCGCATGGTGGCCGTCGAGCGGGCGGCCGTCGCCCGACCATAGCGCTGGGAACTGGGTTACATTTGGCACGTGCGAGCCGCGATCTACGTTCTCGGGCACCCCCGCCTCCCCCGCCCATTCGGCGAAGACCTCGTCGAGGGGAGCGCCTGCCATACCCAAAGCCTAGATGCCGATCAGACCGGCGGCGAAGCGTGGTGCCCAGCCTGTAGGCGGCGGCCGCGTCCGGCGGGATTGCAGTAGTGGCCCGACGCCGTGGGCCTTCACACGCCGGAGAGCTTGATGCTGAAGCCACGTTCGTTCCAGAAACGAGTTTCAGAAGGCTCCAATACGGAGAGTTCTGAGAAGGCTTGAATACGCCGCGCAGCGGGCGGTGCAGAGGTGGGGTTGTGCGCGGATGGAGGTGGGTTCTGTGCGCGCCGCTTCCGCGCTTCCGGCCCGTCCAGCGACATCCGCTTGCGCAGCATCGGGTGGTCTTTGCGCGACCCTAGACGAGCGCCGGAAATACGGGCCGAAGGCGTGGCGGCGGTGCGATGCCGGGCTGCCGGACGTAGCTGGATGCGAGTCGTGCAACATAAGTACTTTCCCGATGGCAACAAAAGCAGTTTCCCGGATGCTGGAGCCGGGGCACAAAGCGAGTCTCCCTTGCGGCAGGACCAACGAGAGATGGGGGGCAGATCATGCGTATGTTTCGATGGTTCGGTGGCCTGGTCGCCGTTGGGGTGGTCGGCTTGGCGGTTATGGTGCCGGCGTCGGTGGCGCAGACGCACGTCGACCTGCACGCGACGCTGCACGGCGGCTTGGCGTTTCCGACTGCGGGTGGCAACTCGGTGTATGACCGAGGTGGTGGTGTCCGCGAAGTTACGGTGACTGTCACCGGCGTTCCGCAGCTGGCAGGACATCGGGTGGTGTTCTTCGTCGCGGGCGCGCGGATCGGTTCGCGGCTGGTCGACAGCACTGGCAGCGCGTCTATCCAGCGCGAGACCATCCATGGCCAGTTCGTCCCGTTCGCTTCCGCCGGGAACTTCGTCCGGGTACGGACGGTCGGGGGCGAGCAGGTCGCTCTCGGCAGGTACCACCGAGTCCTGTAGTGCTTCTACGGGTAGTTCGTTGGGCGCTCGCCTCACCGTGAGGCGGGCGCCCAACGCGCTGCATACGTGGAGGTTCCGCGCGCGGCTTCAGACGTCTCAGATCATGCGGGGATGGGGATGCTAGGAGGCCGGTTGTGCACCGGTGTTTGCGCTACACGGGCACGCCGCCGAGATCGAGATGCTGGTCCAGATCCTGGTTACGGAGAACTGTCCCCACGAGGAACTGGCCGTCAGGTTGGTGGGAGCTGTAGCGGCGCTCCTCGGGGTCACCCCGATCGTCGAGCTGGTCGAAGTTCGCGATCTCAATCGGGCGTCGGCCGTGGGTTTCGTGGGGGTCGCCCACGATCCGCGTGAACGGACAAGACGTCGCCCCGGTGCCGACCGCCGGTCACGTCCATGCCCCATCGCTCACATGCCGCATATACAACACCAGCGAAGGTCGACGGGGCGTTCCGGATGAGCGGCTGGTACGTGACGCGATGGCCTCGGCGATGATGACCGAACTCGCCGGCTGAACCAGCGACCGGCGCCGCCGTCCTCACTGGTCTAGTGCTCAACGCCGCGCTGGCTGGTGGTAGCCCAGACCCGCTCGCCGCCTGGTGTGTGCGCGCTCCCGTGGCCATCCAGGCGGCTAGAGGATCGATCTTTGTCGTCCGCTCTGACGCCGTGCACGCCGTGTGCCCATACTGGTGCGTCGCAGAGCCGTGCCCAGCGAGTTCGCATTCGACCAGCGACCCCCGTGTTTGCTCAGACGAGGTTGCGGAGGACTCGGACGATCGCGGCGCCGATGGTGAGGATCAGGACGATGCCGCCCGTGCCGATGACGACGCCGATCGCGAGGACGACGATGTCATCGAGGATGATGGCGAGCGCGACGGTAACGGCGCCCAGCGACGGGAGCGTGTCAAGGCCCGAGAACGGTGGCGCCAGGGCGGCCGCGACCGCGAGTCCGATCAGGATCAACCCCAGCACTCGCAGCATCCAGCCCTGACCGAGCAGCCACGCTCCGCGGGAGCGGGAGAATCGTTCGACGCGCCGGATCCAGCGGATCATGAACGGGATGGCCTTGGCGGTGGTCGTCGGGCCGAGCTCGCGGTGCTGCCAGCGTGCGGGCAGCCAGATCGTGCGCCGGCCGAGCACCATCTGCCCGGCGAGGAGGACGGTGATGGCCTCGAACACGTGGCTGATTCCGCCGGTGGGCAGCGGCAGGGCGGGCACGAACATGAGGAGCAGGATCGCGACGGCGAAGCTCTTCTCGGCGAACACGTCGCTCAGCGCCCCGAGCGTCTTCGTCGTGTCGCTGCGAAGCCAGCGCTCGAGTTGGGCGCTAAACGGTTCGCCGGTGTCAGTCGCTGCGGTCATATAGCTCGTGGAGAGGTTCAGGGTGCCGGCCGGCCCTCGCAGTCCACCCTCCGGGGGCAACACCGGTGTGTGCGACGGCTGCCCAAACCCTGCGGCTACTCCGGCGGAACAACCAGTACTGGCTGGTGAGCATGGTCGAGCACGCCTCGAGAGACGCTTCCGAGGAACGCCGAGCTAAGACCACCGCGCCCACGCGAACCGAGGACGATCACCGCGGCATGCTGGCAGTCGGCGTAGGCGAGGATTGTTCGCCAGACCGCCCCGTCTGCCCTGAGCGCAACAGGCTGTGCGCCGCTCACCAGGGCAGCGCCGCGAGTCGCCGTCTCTCGAGCGTGGCGTTCGGCTACCTCGTCCATGCCGTCGACCAGCCCGGGCGGGAATCCGGCAGGAGGGACACGCCGAGCGTCGTCGCGGGCGGACTCCCACACGCAGACGACACTAGCGGGCCGGTCGCCGCCGATCCAGCCCGCCGTCTTCAGCGCTCTTCCGGCGTCCTCAGAGCCGTCGTAGCAGAAGACCACGGGATTATTCGACTTGTTCCTCATCTCCCTGCTCCTTGTCGACGCGCCGACCCGCCGATCGGCCGAACTGACGAGGCGCAGCCGCACGCTTGGTGTCAGGCTCTCGCGCCACGGCTCGGAACGGTTGAGGCGGTTGCGTCTCGTGGTTCAAGGACGACCACCGGCGTGTTCGTCGATCGCAGGGCGGCGTATTCGTCGAGGTCGCGGTCGACCGCGCGCCAGCAACGCCACAGGCGATCACGCTCCGCCCCGGCGGCCGCTCGTGCGCGCATAGGGCGTGCGTTGTGGTCAGCCAGTTGAACGACGGCGTCCGGATGCGCCTTGAGGTTCATCCACCACGACGGGTGGCCCTCGCCCCACCCGTTCATCGCGAGTGTCACGACGTTGGAGCCGTCCTCGATGTAGCCGATGATCACGCTGCGCTTCTTCCCGGACTTCCGCCCGACGGTTGTCAGGCGCGCCGCGCCCCAGCCGCGCTTACTGGACGTGGTCCACAGGAACCGGCCGCCGCTCAGTCGGTGAAGCGCTCGGTGCGAGCGCCAAAACGCCAGCATGAACCACCGCGGCGGGAGTTTCGGCGGTCCTGCTGTCGCAGTCCCCATGTCCATGGTCGAACCCATACGCGAAGCCCTCAGTCGGCGCTAACGATCGCCGCTTCTCCTTCCAAGCTCCACTCTCGCACGCACAGCTGCCTGCGACATCGGGGCTTCCACGAGACGGCATGCGGGGTTTCCCGAACCAGCCCACCCCGCCGTAGGCGGGTTTTCGGCTACTCGCCGTCGATTGCCCGAGACCGGCTACGCACCCGGCTCGCGCGTGGCTCTACCCGAGGGGTTTCCGCTCTCAGGAGTCAGCGAATCCACCGATGCCCAGACTCGCCTCGTCGTCGACAATCGTTGGGGAGACGCGCTCGGAACGAGGAGGTCGCGTGGGCGAACGGACGTCGAGCCTGCAGGGGAGACTGACACGTCTCTTGTGGCTTTCGATCGGCGCCGCGTTGCTGACGATCGGTCTGAAGACGGCGGCGTGGCTCTTGACCGACTCGGTGGGGCTGCTCTCCGACGCCGCCGAGTCGATCGTCAACCTGGTCGCAGCCACCGTCGCTCTGGCGACGCTGCACTGGGCCAGCCAGCCACCCGATCCTCACCACCCATACGGGCACGAGAAGGCGGAGTATTTCTCCGCCGGCCTGGAGGGCGGGATGATCCTGCTGGCGGCGGTCAGCATCGCCTGGTTTGCGCTCGAGCGGCTGCTTCACCCCGCCGCGCTTCAGGACGTCGCCGTTGGCCTCGCGGTATCGGCCGTAGCCTCACTCGTCAATCTCGGAGTCGGCGTCCAGCTCGTGCGTGCCGGCCGGCGGCATCGAAGCATCGTGCTTGAAGCCGACGGGCGTCATCTGCTGACGGACGTGTGGACGTCGGGCGGCGTCATCGTCGGTGTGGCGCTGGTCGCTGCGACTGGAATCGAGCGCCTTGATCCGCTCATCGCCCTGGCGGTCGCCGCCAATATCGTCTTCACCGGCGTCGGCCTGATCCGGCGGTCGATCGACGGCCTGATGGATCGCTCGCTTCCGTCCGAGGCGCAACTGGCGATCGACGACGTGATTCAGGGATATGCCGCCGGCGATGTCGCGTTTCATGCGCTGAGGACACGCCAGGCCGGCCGCCGATCCTTCATCTCGTTGCACGTGCTCGTGCCCGGTTCTTGGAGCGTGCACGCCGGCCATACCCTGGTCGAGCGGCTCGAACGGGATCTCCGGGAAGCGGTTCCCGGTGCGACGGTGTTCACCCACCTCGAACCGATCGACGATCCCGAGTCGTTCGCCGACACCTCGCTGGTACGGGGCCAGGTCGGCGATAGAGGTGTCTAGCCCTCGGGATGCGTGCAGCCGCGAAGCGGCTGATGTCGCCGCCGGTCTGGGCACCGACCTGCGACGTGGGCTGAGTGCCGATGAGGCGGCAGTTCGGCTCGCGCGGTTGGGGCCGAACCGGCTCGAGGCGGTCCGGCCGGTGCCGGCGTGGCGGAGGTTCGTCGGCCAGTTCGCCGACCCGCTCGTGTATCTGCTGCTGGCGGCGGTCGTGGTCTCGCTGGTCGCGTGGGTGCTGGAGGGGGGTGAGGAGGCGCCGTTCGACGCGATCGTGATCTCCGCGATCCTGGTCGCGAACGCCGTGCTCGGCTACGTCCAGGAGGCCCGCGCCGAGCAGGCCGTGGCGGCGCTGCAGCGGATGGCGGCGGCGACCGCAGGCGTCCTGCGCGACGGCCACGAGCTGCGGGTTCCGGCCGATGACGTGGTGCCGGGGGACGTCCTGCTGCTCGCTGAGGGGGACGCGGTCGCGGCGGACGGGCGCCTGGTCGAGGCCGCGTCGCTGACAGTGGCCGAGGCGTCGCTCACCGGGGAGAGCGAGCCGGTGTTGAAGGACGTCGCGCCGATCGCGACGCCGGTTGAGTTGGGCGACCGCGTGAACATGGTGTTTAGCGGCACCGCGGTCGCCCGTGGGCGGGGCCGAGCGATTGTGACGGCGACGGGGATGGCGACCGAGACCGGGAACATCGCCGCGCTCCTTGGCCGCACGGGCGAGCAGCGTACGCCGTTGCAGCGGGAGGTCGACCGGATCGGGCGCATGCTCGGGATCGCGGTGATCGCGATCGCCGCCGTGGTCGTCGGTGCGATCCTGCTCACCGCCGACATCCGGACGGCCTCGGATCTTGTCACCGTGATGCTGATCGGTGTAGCGCTCGCCGTTGCCGCGGTGCCGGAGGGACTTCCGGCAGTGTTGTCGGTGGTGCTCGCATTGGGCGTGCAGCGCATGGCCGGGCGGCGGGCGATCGTGAAGAAGCTGTCCTCCGTCGAGACGCTCGGCTCTGCGTCGGTGATCTGCTCGGACAAGACCGGCACGCTGACCAAGAGCGAGATGACGATTCAGACGATCGTGACGGGCTCGGGCGAGGTCGACGTCACCGGCAGTGGCTATCGGCCAGACGGCGAGCTGCATGCGGATGGGCGGCCGCTCGACGACCCGATCCTGTTTGACGAGGTCCGACGTGTGCTCACGGCCGGCAGCCTCGCGAATGACGCTGTGCTGCGCATGGAGGCGGGCGAGTGGACGATCCAGGGTGATCCCACCGAGGCCGCGTTCCTTGTCGCGGAAGCCAAGGTTGAGGGGGTGGCCGAGGAGCGCAGGTCGAGGTTCAAGCGCGTCGGCGAGGTGCCGTTCACCTCGGAACGGAAGCTCATGAGCACGCTCCAGTCCGACTCGGCAGGAGAGCTCGGCCTTGCGGTGGTGACGAAGGGTGCGCCGGACGTCCTGCTCGACCGCTGCACCGAGGAGCGGTATCGCGGCGCCGTGCGGCCGCTGACGGATGGCCGCCGCAGCGAGATCCTGGCGACGGTCGACCGGCTCGCCGATCGGGCGCTGCGGACGCTCGCCGTCGCCTACCGGCCCCTGCCTGCCGGCGAGCAGCCCCCGGAAGACGAGTCGATCGAACGCGACCTGGTCTACCTGGGGATGGTCGGGATCATCGACCCGCCACGGCCGGAGGCGCGGGCGGCGATCGCAGACGCGCACGCCGCGGGCCTGCGCGTTCTGATGATCACCGGCGACCACCCCCACACCGCCGCGCGGATCGCGACCGACCTCGGCATCGGCTCAGCCCACCCCCGCGTCATCACCGGCAGCGAACTCGAGGCGCTCGATGCCGAGGCCCGGGCTGCGGCTGTCCGCGACGTCTCCGTCTACGCACGGGTGGCGCCGGAGCACAAGCTGCACATCGTCGATGCGCTGCACGCGGACGGACGGATCGTCGCGATGACCGGCGACGGCGTAAACGACGCACCTGCGCTCAAGGCGGCCGACATCGGCGTTGCGATGGGAGTCGCCGGCACCGACGTGGCCAAGGAGGCTGCAGACATGATCCTTGCCGACGACAACTTCGCCACGATCGTCAGCGCGATCCGCGAGGGGCGCGGCATCTTTGCCAACATCCGCAAGTTCCTGCGCTTCTTGCTCTCGTCGAACATCGGCGAGGTGTTCACCATGTTCTTCGGCGTGGTGCTCGCGGGTGTGATCGGGCTGGAGGCCACCGGCGAAACGATTGCCGCGCCTCTGCTCGCGACGCAGATCCTCTGGATCAACCTCCTGACCGACGGCGCACCCGCGCTCGCGCTAGGTATGGATCCGCCGCCGGACGACGTCATGAATCGGCGGCCACGCCGGCTGACCGACCGTGTCATCGACGCCGAGATGTGGGTCGGCATCGTCTGGGTCGGCGCCGTCATGGCATCGGTGACCCTGCTCGCGCTCGACCTGCGCCTGCCGGGTGGCATCGTCGGCGACTCGGGCAACGTCGTCGAAGCGCGGACGATGGCCTTCACCACACTCGTGCTCGCCCAGCTCTTCAACTGCTTCAACGCGCGCTCCGACCACACCAGCGCCTTCCACCGCCTGTTCACCAACCGCTTCCTCTGGATGGCGATCGCGCTGTCCGCCATGCTCCAGCTCGCCGTCGTCGAACTCCGTTTTCTCAACACCGCCTTCGACACCACACCGCTCGGCCTCGGAGACTGGCTGATCTGCCTCGGCCTCGCCAGCGTCGTGCTCTGGGCCGACGAGGCCAAGAAGCTGGTCCAGCGTCGGCTGGGACACCCGCCCCGCGCGGACAGCGGTCAAGAGCGAACGGCGTGACGTCAGGCCGGCCGCCGGCGCGCTGGAGTCGGGATGGTCGGATGGAGGAGTCCCTGCTTTCCGTGGTATCCCGACGTGTAGATGCGGGATGGCCCCGATGCCGACTCCGATCGGGTGGCGGACCATTCCTCTGCAATCAGACTCGAGCGATTGGACTCGCGACCCACCGATGATCACCCAACGTACTGGCGAAACCCGGTCACGCGACACCCGATTCCTCGAGGCTCGGCGCCGCGGCCCTCGCTCGCGTCACGCGGGCTCCGTTCCGGCAGGGCGACCCGTTGAAGATGGAGTCTGCGTGCGGCGGGACGTCAAGTGTGCGCGCACGTGCGTGGTTCCGGTCGCGGTCGTCGCGGTCATCCTGACCGCCGTTGCCTGCGGCGGCGGGGGCGCTCGTGTGTCCTCTGGCCCGCCGCCGCCGACCTCGACCGCGGCCGCCCCCGGTCAAGACCTGCGGACGTACCTGGCCGACGTTCGGGTGGCGACGCTCGTGCTGCGGGTCCCGGTCCGGGACGCGGCGGTGGCGTTGCGCGAGTCGACCAGCCCAACGCCGTCCGTCCGCCCGCGGCTGGCTCTGGCACGCGCTGTCGCCGCCTACCGCAGCTACGCGGCCGCGCTGCGGGTCGAGCGGGCTCCGAAGGCGCTCGCCGCTGCCCATCGCAGGCTCATCATCGCGGCAGGACAGGTTACCCGCGCACTCGAACGCTCGGGACGCGCCGTCAGCCGAGGCGGCACGCCGGGCCGGATGGCGCGGAGCCTGCTCGATCGTGCGGCACGGCATGCCCTCGCCTGGGAAGGGATCGCAGACAAGGCGGCGCAGACCCAATCCGTGTCGGGTACGGCCCCGACCGCACTTCCGGCACGGCTCGCCCAGGCGCTTCTGCACTCCGCGCAAACGGCCGCGGCCCCCGTATTGCCTCCCGGCGTACATGGGCCGCAAGTGGTCGCGCTCCAACGGCGATTGGCCGCCCTGACGTACCTCCCCGCCGGGTACTCGACCGGGACCGTCGACTACCGCACCGAGCAGGCCGTCATCGCCTTCCAGGGCTGGGAGAGCCTCGATCGCGACGGCGTGGTGGGGCCGCGGACCCTTGCCCGGCTCCGGGTCGCCGCGGCTCCGCGCGCGTGGTCAACAACGACCCGCCACGTCGAGCTGCACCTCGCCCGGCAAGTCCTGCTGCTCGTCGGCGACGGCCGGGTGCTGCGCGCGATTCACGTGTCGACCGCCGCCCCCGGCCATGTGACGCCCACCGGGACGTACACGATCTACCGCAAGGAGCAGATGTCGTGGTCGGTGCCGTTCCAGGTGTGGATGCCGTACGCCAGCTACTTCACCGGCGGTTACGCCCTCCACGAATACCCTGATGTCCCACCCTACCCCGCCAGCCACGGGTGCGTGCGGGTTCCGGCAGGCGACTCGGTGGTCGTGTGGGACTTCGCCTCCCTGGGAACGCCGATCATCATCGGCTGAGAATCGATGCACGGCAACTGGCGCCTCTCGGCGATCTTCAGGATAAGTGTGGCGGCGGCCGTGTGGGCGGCTGGGTGTGGATCAACGCCGTCGACCTCGGCGCCCTCGACACAGCGCCCGACGGCCTCGACCCTGACCTCCACGACCGCATCAACGCCGCCGCCGACGACGACAACCGCGCCGACGACTGCGACAACCACATCGCCTCCGCCGCATCCACCCGCTCCACCCTTCCCGCGACCGCGGCCAGACACGCTCGGCCACATCGTCGACCACCTCCCAACAACCCAGAGAGTGGTCGCACTCACGTTCGACGCCGGCGCGAACGATGCCGCCGTCGCCAAGATCCTCGCCACGCTCCGCGCCACGCGGACACCCGCGACGTTCTTCCTGACCGGCCGCTGGACACAGCTCTATCCGGCGGAAGCGCGGCTGGTCGCCTCGCGCTACCCGGTCGGAAATCACACCGTCGACCACCCCGACCTGACGACACTGTCGCCGCCCGCGGTGCGAAGCCAGGTCACGACCGCGCAGCGCCAGATCTCGAGCATCGCCGGCCGCGACCCGCGACCCCTGTTCCGCTTCCCATACGGCGCCTATGACACGTCCCGCCTTCGGGTCGTGAACCAACTCGGCTACGCCGCCATCGGCTGGACCGTGGATACGCTCGGCTGGGAGGGCACGTCCGGCGGCCAGTCCACCTCGAGCGTCCTCGCCCGCGTGCTCGCCGGCCTGCGGCCCGGGGAGATCGTGCTCATGCACGTCGGGTCGAATCCGACCGACCACTCGACCCTGGACGCCGACGCACTCGCTGCGGTCATCCGCGCCGTGCGCACTCGTGGGTACACCCTTACGACGCTGCCGCCCTACATCGAGGCGCGCTGAAGGTCGGTCCCGGAGGACGGCCTCGCCGCGGAGGACTACGGACGCATGATCGGGGGATGGCCGGATGCGCCGGAATCCGCCCCTCGCCCACACTCCACCCATGTACCAGTACCCAGATCACATGGACCGCACGAGCTGGGTTGCGATGGGGTTCATGATGGTCATGCTGCTGGTCGTCGTCGCACTCGTCGTCTTTGCGGTTACCCAATGGTCACGAGGCGCATTGACGACGCGCTCCGACACGCACTCTGCGCGGACGGCACGCGATGTGCTCGATGAGCGGCTCGCACGCGGCGAGATCGACGTCGACGAGTACCAGCGGCGGCGCCACGCACTCGACCCGCCAGGTTGATCAGCGGCTAAACGCTCGTATACTCGGGGCGTGACAAGGCAACGAGCTCTCATGATCGGCGGCATCCTTGCGGGGATCCTGTTCATCGCGATCGCCGTCATGTACTTCACGGTGCCACCCAAGTCGCTGCCGGTGCCGGGCTTCCTCGGTCACGAGAGCGGCGTCTCGGCGGTGCACGTAAAGCACGGCGTCGCCTCGTTCCTGGTCGGCCTCGCCTGCTTCGTGTTCGCCTGGTTCCAGAGCGGGCCGAAGCTTGAGCCTGCCAGCCCGTAACCTTCGATCTGCCGTGCGTCGGTCTCCGATTCCGGTGCGCGCTAGATCGTAGTCCTGCTCGTCTGGCATCGGCCGAAACGACGGGGGCGACGGGCGAACGATCGAGCGACCACCGGGGGTCACCCAGCGGCCAGCCGATATCCGATGCCAGACCTGAGTGGGGCATATCTCAGGTGAGAGGTTTCCCACATCGCGGTCGTATCGTGTGGACCTAACGCGCGTCACTCGTACCCTCCGAGTTGGCGGCCGGCGGGCCGCCAGTGCAAAGCCCACCCCCTGCCAGCTGGCGGCCCGCCACCACCGTTTCCGCACCCTTCGCTGGCACCTCTAGTGGTGTTCGAGCCGACGACGCCCCCAGCGCGGACGACGGATCGTGAACCGAGGTCGGTTATTGCGTTCTCGCAATCCGGCGCGCCAGACACGAAGATATACCTGACACCCGCGAAGGAGGCGCCCATGTCAGGCCGCAAGAGCTTCACGCTCGACGAGGCCCGCAGGATCGGCGAGCAGATCGGCGTCGACTGGGGCTCGGCACCGTTCGATGCCGAACAGTTCCGGCGAGGGATCGACGTCGAACTGGAGCATGGCCTTTACGATCCCTCCACGAACGTGACCCACGACGACCCAATAACGACGGGCAAGATCGCGTTGGCACACCTGAACGAGTTCCCTGACTACTACACCCGCCTCGAGCGGATGGAAGAGCAGGCAAAGCGTGACTTCGGGCTCCCTTGAGTCGGTGAGCCCCACAGGGGTGCCCGGCCCGCCGGCGCAGAGCCTGAGCGTGGCTTTTCCGAAGCGTGGACGAGGGCAATCACGGATGCCGCGCGATTCCACGCGGTCGATGATTGGCCCCTACGATTGTCGAACAGGAAGGTGGACTGGGATGCGCGTCACTCGCTCGAGTGGGCTGCTCACGGCAGCAGGCGTCGTGCTCTTGGCCGCCGCTGCCGCCGCGATCATCATCCAAACCGGCAAAGCGACGCTTACGGTCGAGCGGGCGTCGGCAGCGACCACTAGGCCGAACATCGTCCTGATCGTGACCGATGACCAGCGCTGGGATTCGCTGTGGGCGCAGCCGAACGTCCAGTCGCTGCTCGTCTCGCACGGTACCGACTTTCGCCAGGGATTCGTCGAGAACCCGCTTTGCTGTCCGAGTCGGGCGACGATCCTGACCGGCAAGTACTCGCACACGACCGGGATCTGGGGGAACGGCGGCGGCTTCGCCAAGTTCAAGTCGAGCGGGCTGGACAAGTCCACCGTCGCCACCTGGCTGAAGGCCGCAGGCTACCGAGCCGGCCTCTTCGGCAAGTACCTCAACGGCTACTGCCAGGCCAACGCCTCCTACATCCCGCCCGGCTGGAGCCGCTGGCTCGTCTTCGACGGCCCGTCGAACGACTGTGGCCAGGGCAGTTACTACGGCTTCACCGTCTCCGATCAGGGCGTGCACAAGACGCTGCCCACGTCGACGTACTCGACCGACTACCTGGCGAGCTCAGCGGTGAACTTCATCAAGGGGACCAGCTCGACGCAGCCGGTCTTCGTCATGCTCTCGACCAAGGCGCCGCACGCTCCCTACACACCGCCGACGCGGTATGCGACGAGGTTCTCGACGTTCGCCCCGTACCAACCGGCCAGCTTCAACGAGGCCGATGTCTCCGACAAGCCGGCGTGGGTGCGGGCGATCGCGCCGTGGACGTCGACGCAGATCGCGAACAAGCAGAAGTCGATCAAGAACATCTACAGGACGCTGCTGGGCGTCGACGACGCGGTCCATCGGATCGTCGACACGATGCAGGACACCGGCCGGCTGTCAAACACCCTCTTCATCTACATGGGCGATAACGGCGAGCAGTGGGGCGAGCATCGGCTAGGCGGCAAGAACGACCCCTACATGGAAGGGATCCGGATTCCGCTCGTCATTCGCTACGACCCCACGGGATCCACCGCCCGCGTCGATCCCACGCACATCGCGATGAACGTCGACATCGCGCAGACCATCGCCGCTGCGGCCGGCGTCAGTGCGCCCGGTGCCGAAGGGGGAAGCCTGCTGCCGTTGCTGTCGGGATCACCGCCGGCCTGGCGCTCGGACGCGCTGGCCGAGCACAGCACCGCCGCCGGCGGCCTCTCACCGACGTTCTGCGAGGTGCACTCGCTCGATTGGGCCTACACCCAGTATTCGACCGGCGAAGAAGAGTTGTACGACCTGAAGGCCGACCCGCTGGAGCTGCAAAATCGGGCCACGGATCCAGCGTTGGCGTCGACCCTGTCCACCGAACGCATCCGCCTGCACCAGCTGTGCCAGCCGACTCCGCCCGGCTTCACGTTCTCGCACTGACACCACGTTTGTCGGCGTGATGCGCGGCGAACTACGGATCAAGATCCGCTCTGTCCCCGATGTCGGTATCTCGGGGCCGCGGGAGACTTCTTCCAAGGACTCTTGGGGGAGTCATGCTCGAGTTGACTGACCTTCGGAAGCGGTACGGGGATGTCGTCGCGCTCGACGGCTGTGGCTTCTCGGTTCCGAGCGGACATCTCGTGGGGTTCGTTGGCGCGAACGGGGCCGGCAAGACGACGACGATGCGGGCGGTCTTCGGCTTGGTGGCGCTCGACCGTGGCGTGGTGTGCTGGGACGGCCGACCGGTCGGCGCTGGGCAGCGGCTGCGGTTCGGCTACATGCCCGAGGAGCGCGGCCTGTATCCGCGGATGCAGGCGGCCGATCAGCTCGTCTACTTCGCCCGGCTGCATGGCGTCGGTCGGGCGGCTGCGGAGGCGCGGGCCGACGCGGTGCTTGACCGTCTGGGCCTCGGCGGACGTGCCCGCGCGTCGGTCGAGCAGCTCTCGCACGGGAACCAGCAACGCGTGCAGCTGGCCGCGGCGCTCGTGCACGAGCCTTCGCTGCTGGTGCTCGATGAGCCGTTCGCAGGGCTCGACCCGCTGGGGGTCGAGGACATGACGGCGGTGCTCGTTGAGCAGGCGGCACATGGTGTTACCGTGCTGCTCTCGAGCCACCAGTTGGAGCTGGTCGAGGATGTGTGCGATTCGGTGGTCATCATCGACCACGGCCGGATCGTGGCCGCCGGTGAGGTCAGGAGCCTGCGCGCGGGGGACGACCGGCGGCGGATCGAGATCGAGCTCGAGCGCTCACCCGACGCACCATTCCCGGCGCTCGCCGGTGTCGAGCCGATCGCGGCGGCCAACGGCACTTTGCGGTTCCTCGTACGCCCGGAGGTCGATCCGGCGACGGTGCTCGCGAGTGCAGAGCGCGCCGGCCGGGTGGTGAGCTTCAGCTATGGCCCGCCGACGCTGTCGGAGCTCTTCCGCGAGAAGGTGACCCGGTGAGTGCGGCAGCCGCCATTCGGCTGGTCGCGTCGCGCGAGGTGCGAGAGCGCTTGCGCACCCGCGCATACCTGATCTCGACGGGCATCCTGATCCTGCTGCTCGGTATCGGGCTCGTGCTGCCGAAGGTCATCTCTGCGCCGGCGACCACGTACCGGTTCGGAGTCCTCGGCCCCTCGCCTGCCGGCCTCACCCCCGCTTTGCGGCGTGCTGCCGCGCCGCATGACGCACACGTGGTCGTTCGGCACTACCCGGTCCGGCAAGCCTCGATGACAGCGCTCCGCGACGATCGGGTGGATGCGCTGATCGATGCGACGCGCGCGCGGATCATGTTCCGGCGTGAGGTCGATCCTGAGATGGTCGCGGTCGTGCGACAGGCGCTGGGATGGCTCGCACTTCCCAGTCGGCTGGCGCGCGCCGGCGTCACGACTGACGAGTTCGCGCGCCTGGTCGCACCGCCGCATCTGCACGTCCGGAGCGTCCAGCCGAACGGCGGCGTGAGTGACCGCACCGCGCGGCTGGTTGCGCTGGGTGGCGCGTCGTTGATGCTGCTGGCGATCTCGATCTACGGAAGCTGGGTGATGGCCGGCGTCGCCCAGGAGAAGACCGGCCGGGTCGCGGAGCTGCTGGTAGCGGCGATCGCACCCCGCCATCTCCTGGCCGGGAAGGTGATCGGGATCGGGGCGCTCGGCCTCGCCCAGGTGGCACTGGTCGCGTCGGTGGTCGCCGTGGCGACCGCAATCGGACTGACGGATCTGCCGTCCTCGTTCGTGCCCGGCGCGGCGCTAGTGGTGCCGTGGTTCGTGCTCGGGTTCGCGCTGTACGCGGTCGGCTTCGGCGTCGCCGGCGCACTGGTCACCAGGCAGGAGGACGTCTCCACCGTCTCGATTCCGGTGACGGGCGTCATGACGGTCTCCTTCTTCTTGGCCTACGGAGCCCTGCAGTCGGCGCCAGACGGCATCCTCGCCCAGGTCGTCACCGTGTTCCCGACCACGGCCCCGTTCATGCTCCCAGGCCGCAGCGCCATGGCCGGCGTCCCGGCCTGGCAGCACGCACTCGCGCTCGTACTCACACTCGCGACCATCTACGGCCTCGTACGCCTGGGCGGCCGCCTCTACACGGCCGCGCTTCTGCACACGAGCCCGTTCGCAGGTCTCGCGGACTCGTGGCTGCCGCACTCCAGCTGAGCCGGCAGCGCCGGAGACCGAGGTTTTCCGTGGTCTGAATCGGGGAGCACCCCGATGCCGGGCCACGACGCGCTCAGCGAGACTCCTTGTCGTCAAGGGAGGAGCGATGCACACCAGCAGTCCTCTGATAGGTCACTGGATGGGCGTCGGCATCAGGCTTGGCCTCGCCGCCGGAGCCGTCACCGGAATCCTCGTCGGCGGAGGCGTCGGAATCGGCATCGGGATCGCCATCGGCGCCATCCTCGGCTCCGCCGCAGGGGCGCTCGCCGACCGTCGCTGGCCCCGCCACGACCACTAGCAGCCGGCATCGCGCCATGTTCACTACTGCGTCGGGGTGGCGGCGATCAGATGGATTCGTAGTTCCAGGAAGCGCGGTTACGTGGATGCACCGAGGCGGGGATCGGGCGGCTGCCGCAGGCTGCAGATGACACGTGAAGGGAGGTGAGTTCAGTGTCAGTTTCTCCCCCTAACTATCCGGTGCGTGTAGAGGGGCGCCTGGATCCGCAGCTGTCACGTGGGCTGTGGCTGGCCAAATGGCTGCTCGTGATCCCGCATGCGGTCGTGCTGGCGTTCCTGTGGCTTGCGTTCTTCGCCGTCAGCGTCGCGGCGTTCTTCGCGATCCTGTTCACGGGCCGCTATCCGCGTGGGCTGTTCGACTTCAACGTCGGCGTCCTGCGGTGGACATGGCGAGTGGGGTTCTACGCGTTCAACGCCAACGGCACGGATCGCTATCCGCCGTTCACGCTGGCAGAGACGGACTACCCGGCGACGCTCAGCGTGGACTATCCGGGTGAGCTGTCTCGCGGGCTGGTGCTGGTGAAGTGGTGGCTGCTCGCCATCCCGCACTACCTGGTCGTCCCGCTCTTCATCGGCGGCGCCTGGTACGGGACGCACTGGGGCGGCGCGGTCGCGCTGCCTGTGCTGATCGCCGTCGTGGCGCTTCTGTTCACCGGCCGCTACCCGCCCGGGATCTTCGATCTCGTGCTCGGCATGAACCGGTGGGCGCTCCGCGTCGCCGCGTACGCCGGGCTGATGAGCGATGCCTACCCGCCGTTCCGCCTCGACCTCGGCCCGACCGAGCCGGGCGTCGCGATCCCCGCGGATGCAGCACGCCCCACCCCGTCGACGGGATCGGCGCGCGGCGGCGCGCTGATGACCGTGTTCGGCTCACTGGGAGTCCTCGTCGGGCTCGCATTCTTGGCAGCCGGCGCTGGCGTTCTATGGGTCGATCAGACACAGCGCGATCGAGCCGGTTTCGTGATGTCCTCGAGCGAGCGCCTGTCGACCCAGACGTATGCCATCACCGCCGCGTACCAGCGCACGACCGACGCGTTGACCGCGCGCTCGGTGGCGGTCGACGTCCACGGCCCGTCCTGGCTGTTCGCCAAGGATCGGCTCGGGACGCTGCGGATCCACCTGCGCCCGGAAGGGGCGGTTCCCATGTTTGTCGGGATCGCTCCCACAACGGCGGTGGATCGCTATCTGGGAACGGTCAATCACAAGGTCGTGACCGGGATGTCAGGCGGCTCACCACACTACGCCACGCAGCGCGGCACCTCGCCGGCGGGCACCCCAGGTAGCCAGTCGATCTGGGCGGCGCACGCGAGCGGCCGTAACGTCTCGCTCACATGGCCTGTGCGCACCGGCGCATGGAGGATCGTGATCATGAACGCCGACGCCTCCCGCGGAATCGCCGCCGACGCCCAACTGGGCGCTCGACTCGGGTTCCTCGGCGAGCTGGCTGCGGGCCTGCTCGCGTTCGGGCTCCTCAGCGGCACCGCCGCCACGGCCCTCGCCGTGGCCGGCATCGTTCGGCTGAACCGCGCGGCGACTCCCGCCTGACCGCACCTGTGAGGACGGCCCCCAACGGGCCGTCCTCACAGCGGTTCGAGCCGCGACGGAGTTCCTCGACGACCGACAACCTCGAGCAGTGGCACGACATCCTCCGAACCCTGGGCTAACGATGGCGGTCGCAGCACGCGCCAGCTTGAACAAACCCGTTCTCACAGCCTCCCTGGCTGTTCCTGTCGGTTCACCGTGACCGCGCCGCTGGGCTGGAGATGGCCCGGTGGTGCCAACCATCGGGCCATCTCCTTCGCTTCGATCTGCATGCCGGACGCGTTAGCCGTGTGGGGGCAGGAACAGGTCGGTGTTGTAGCTGTGCAGCACCGCTGTCACGTGCATTCCGGCGTGCGCGATGGGCGCGCCGATCGGGTTGAGCGTAACCAGCGTCGGCATGCTCCACACCACGTCGCCCGCCAGCGGGTTGGCGACCTTTCCCGAGCGAAAGTCGCTGTACCCGGCGTGGTAGGCGCCGGTCATGACCAGCGACGCGAGCAACGCGACGACACCGACCATCACCTTCCCGCGCATCCGTTCAACAAACGGTGAGCCGGCAAAGGCGGCGAAGACCGCCAGGATCGGAAACGACGACAGCAGCAGGCCGTCGGCCAGGCCGTACAACACGCCTCGCCAAGCGACCGCGGCAGCCAACGTCCAACCGGCTGGTCGTGCGGTCGCCGACTGCTGCAACACGATGAACGACAGCAGGCCGGCGCAGACGACGCCCAGAGCAACCGCGAGCCGCCAGCGGCGCGTCACCATCGCCCACCACGATTGGCCGGTACTGCGCGCCCATAGCGCGAAGAAGACCACCGCCGTGGCCATGTAGACGCCGTAGTAGAGGTCGCGTTGCATCCCGAGCTGGTCGGCGAACACGAACGGCACGAGAAAGCCGACCGCGAAGCCGCCGAACAGCCAGCACAGCTGCTCCGACACACCGGCAGAGACCTGCAAATGAGGATGAACTCGAGCTTCCACGAGTATCACCTCCTCTCACCGCCAGTCTCGCTCTCGCGACGATGCGGCGGCATCGGCAGATCCCCTCATCCCCATAGGCAAGAACCCTGACGCCGCCGCCGCACGCACGGTCGTTCGCGTGCCGAACCGGTCTCAGAACGCCCCAATACCCCCAACGGGATTCGAACCCGTGTTACCGCCTTGAAAGGGCGGAGGCCTAGGCCGCTAGCCGATGGGGGCGCGCGGGCAGGATACCCGGGTCAGGACGCGTCTTCAGGCTTGCGCGGGATGCGCGCCAGGGCCTTCTGCAGCTCGTCCCACGCCGCCTCTTCCACGGCGGCGTAGTCCTCGCCGGCCTCGCGCGTCAGTTCCAGGTAGCGCAGCCATACCACTCGCTGCGAGAGCGGGAACTGCGTGATCGTGTCGGCTGTCGGTGTCATCGCGTGTCTATCGAGATAGTACGCCCGTGCGCCGGGAATGGTTCCCCACTATTGCACACGAGGCGGCGCTCAGGGGGAGGCAGGCCCGGCCTCCCGCCCCTCCGCGTGGAACAGGCGCGGGTCATCGGTGATGATGCCGTCGACCCCGAGCGCGCGCATCCGATCGATGCCCTTGCGGCTGTTCACCGTCCAGGCGTAGACCCGGCCGCCGCGCTCGTGGACTGCCGAGATGAGCTCGGGAGTGACCGCATCGTGGCGCACCGTGGCGTCCCTCGCCCCGGAGCGGTGGTACATGGCGACGGCGGGTGTGCGCCGCCCGGCGGGCAGCCACGCGCGGCCGGCCGAGATGGTCGCGCTCGTGCGGGCAACGGCGTTCAGGCTCGCGAGCGCGGCGAACTCCATCGTCGAGAAGATGCAGCGCTCGGCGACGCCCGCCTCGCGGCAGGTCGCGAGCACCTCGGCCTCGTATCCGGCGTCCTTGAGGTCGACGATGAGCTCGGTGTCGGCCGGGGCAAGCTCGCGCAGGTCGGCCAGGAAGTCGCCGAGAGCCGGCCCGGGACGGCCACGGTCGTGGGCCACGATCAGCCCCGGGCAGACGTCGAACTCGATCCCGTCGACCCCCGCTGCGAGCGCCGCGCGCACGCTCGCGATCGTGTTCTCGGGCGCGAGGGCGGCCGCTCCGCGGTGGCCGATCCGCAGCATCGGCGGGGACGCTACCACGTACACTGGCGCCCTCTGGGCCGTTAGCTCAGCTGGTAGAGCAGGGGACTTTTAATCCCAAGGTCACAGGTTCGATCCCTGTACGGCCCATCTCACAGATAGCCGCGGACGCCCGATCCGACCTTCGGGTCGGAGGCGAGGAAGCGTCTCAGCTCGGGGCTCATCAGGCGGGTCGTCGTCGCCTCGCTGACCCCGGCGGCGATCAGCTCGCGCTTGAGCGCAGCATCGCGCTGCGCCGCGCGGCCGGTGCCCGGAGGGTCCTCGAGCAGCTCGAACACGGTGCGGTCGCCCGCGCCTCCGGCGGGCACGGCGAGCGCGCTCAGGAACCCGGGCCACCGGATCCCGAGCACCGCGAGCTTGGCCACCTCGTGGAGGGACGTCGGTGTGGGCAGGCCCTCCAGCTTGCGTTCGGCGTAGATCATGGTGAAGAACCGGAACAGGTTGACGAAGCGTTTGATCTCCCGGGGGTTGCGGTGCAGGTGCTGGCTCGCGTAGGCGATGACCTCCTTCACCTCGGGGTCGCTCGACGTCAGCCGCCGCTCGATGACAGCGCGAACGGCCTCCTTCGAGCCGGCGGCGTACTGGACGTCGCCCGCGATGTTGACGGCCTCGGACAGCGACGCGCCGCTCAGCGCCTGCTCGATCGCGTGCCCGTCTGCCGCCTCGGGCGGTCGCTCGGCGGCAGCGGGCTGAGCCGCCACGTCGGTTGGGAAGAGCGAGTCGTAGAAGGCCATCGCGCTCGGCGTCTCCATGGCCGGCATCGCCAGCGGCAGCTGCACGATCTTCTCGAGGAAGCGCCAGCCGAGGTCGAACGACTGGGCCGTCGTCCCGCTCGTCTGCTCGAGCTTCTCCACCAGATTGCCGTAGGCCGCCTCCACGTGTGCGGCCACCATCTCGGGTTCCATCGCGATCACGAAGATCGAGTTCGGATAGGCGCCGGCGACGAACAGGTTGATCGCCTCGATCACCTGGACCACGGTGCCGGGCGAGCAGCGGTCAAGGTCGTCCACGAAGATCACGAGTGGACGCTCCGGCGTCGCCACCAGGTCGAGGACGCGCTGGACGTCGCTGTGCACAAGGTAGAAGGAGCCCGATCGGCTGCGATAGTCCGGGTTCTCGACGAGGTTCTCGAAGGCGCCTGCGAACTGTCCGCTCGCGGCCTGCCGGATGTCGGTCGCCGGGCCCACCAGGGCGGACAGCCCGCCGCCCGGCCTCCCCCGCAGGACCGACGTTGCGGTTACACCGGTGCCGACGAGCAGCACGCCCGGCCCACCGGCGAGGGCGAGCATCCCCTCCCAGCCGACACCCGCGACGATCGCCACCGTCCCCGCGAGGACGAGGAACAGGCCCGCGATCGCGTACGGGACCAGCCGGTCGAGGACGAGTCCGTAGATCTTGCGCCGCACCGCCTGCTCGTCCACCCGCTTGAGGTTGAGGTGGAGCCAGAAGTGCTCCTGCTCGACGCGGCTCATGCGCTCGGTGACCTGCGTGATGATCTCGTGAGCGAGCCCGGCCCACACCTGTTCGCCGGTCTCGTACATCCAGGGGTTGAACCAGACGGTGGGCCGCCAGCGGCGCGCGTCGTCCCTGCTGGGGGAATCGGCGTCGGCCGCGCCGAGCGCCGCCTTGAGCCGCGGGCGCGCCGAGCGGGGCGAGGCGCCGCGGCTGCCCGCGTCCGCCGATCGGAGCGTCCGCAGGAGGGTGAGGTTGGTCACCTCGCCGAGGTCCTGCGCGCTCTGCACCGTCCCCTTCCCCGCCGGGGCGACCTTTTTCGCGCTGGTCTCGGTGAGGTGGATCCGCCGCAGCTCGTCGGCCGAGCCGTCCCGTCCCGGCCACTCGAGCCGGTCGCGGATCATCCGCATCAGCGAGGTCTTGCCGGCCCCCCAGGCGCCCTTGATGCCGATCGTCAGGGGCGGCTTCGTCTCGACATGCTGGATGCCGCGGGCGATCGCGTCTGCATAGCTTGCCGCCCCCACGGTGTCGCGTCGCGTCCAGAGGTCGCTGCCGATCGCCGTCTGCTCGTAGCGGACATCGAGGGGGCCGTAGGGAACGCCGTCGGTGGCCACGTCCGGCCGCAGGCCGGTCCGCAGCGCGGAAGCGGCGGGGATGGGGAGCAGCGTGGCGTGGCCGTCGATCGCCTTGCCCAGATCCTCGATGCTGATCATGGCCTGGCCGCCGTCGCCCCAGCCTCTGCCCCAGCTGTTCTTGAAGCGGACGAATCCCTGCGCGCCTGCGATGGTGGTGTCCAGCACCACGCCGTTCAGAACGACGCAGTGCCCGCCGGCGACCTGTGAGTCGGCGTCCACCCGGCACACCGTCCATCCGTCGACCTCGGTCGGCGCGGACATCGATTGAAACCACGACAGCGAGGCAACGACCGGGCCGCGCTCGAGCAACGCGAGGACGATCGACTCGGTCTCGGAGAACGCGTAGCACTGGTCGAGCAGTCCGCGCGACTGGAGCACGAAGGCGCCCGCTTCGGTGCGGGCGCCTTGATCGAGCTTCTCATCCTCCCCCGTGACCCGGCGGGCCTCTCGGTAGAGGGCGCGCGCGTACTCCTCCCCGAGCTCACCGTCGGTGACCCGCACCCCACGGTCGGCAAGCCAGTGCGTCCACGCGAAGCCGACCACGGCCCCCGTTTGGCTCTGGTCGAGCCAGATCCCGTCCGCATACCACCACCGCTGCCGCCGTTCGCTGCTCGCAACGCTGTACGGAGAGTCGTCGAAGAGGGGGTACGAGAGGCTTTCCGTTGTGGCGGCCGCCGGGCTTGCCACGTCGTTCCTCCAGCCTGCGGTGGGAGCTCGACTTCGGGCTCACCGTATCGAGTGGGCGCGACCGAGGCAAGTGATGAACCGGCGTTCGCCGAGTGCCCATCTGCCGCACGCAGGGGGGGCCGCGCTACCGCGGTGCGACCGGTGGATGCGACTGCACGTGGATGCGGGTGAGCCGCTCGGCTGCGTCCGGATCGCCGGCGTCGATCGCGTCCGCGATCCGCTCGTGCTCGTCGGCCCAGGCCTGCGGCCCGGCGGGCTCGGCCGCCTGCGCCTGGTAGATCCGCACGCCGATCCGGGGTACCCACAGCATCTCGGCGAACCGGGTCAGATGGGGGTTCCCCGAAGCCGCCGCGAGCGCCAGGTGGAACGCGCGGTTGGCCGCGAAGCTCTCGTTCTTGTCGCCGTCGACGCTGCGCTGGTGGTCGATGGCGGCGCGCATTGCCGCGATTGCGGGCGGATGCCGGCGCTCGGCCGCGAGGCGCGCTGCGCCCGGCTCCAGCGCCACCCGGGCCGACCAGGCGTGGCGCATGTCGCCGAAGTCGAGCTCCGAGACCGTCGCGCCGCGGTTGGGCGCGAACTCGACGAGCCCCTCCGTTGACAGCCGGCGCAGCGCCTCGCGAAGCGGTGTGCGCGACACGCCGAGCTCGTTTGCTAGGGACGTCTGGCGCAGCTTCGTACCGCGCGGCAGGTCACCCGACAGGATGCGCTCGCGCAGGGCGGCGTAGACGTGGTCGACGACGCTTTGGATGTGCAGAGGGCCGATGGCGGGGCGCGCGCTCATGGTCTTTGCACACATTACGCGGTTCCCGTTGCCGGCGGAAGCGGGCGTCTTGACAGCCGTCCGCCCCGGGTGCGAATGTATCCAATCGAACCCACCGGGGAGGGAGCCATGTCAGCATCGACCCCGCCGTCACCTCGTGGCGGCGCACTCGGCGAACGGCGGCTCGGCACCATGGCCGCGGTCGCACAGGCGCTCGCGATCGGCCCGATGTTCTCGGTGGCGCTCGTGCTCAGCCTGGTCTCGAATCCCGCCAACGGATCGACCTTCAACACCGCGCTGAGCGTGCTGATCGCCGGCCTCGGCGTGCTTGCGATTGCCTATTCCATCTCGCTCTTCGCCCGCCGTTACCAGGGCGCCGGCGCGGTCTACGAGTACCTCACACACGGCGCCCACCCGTCGGTCGGCGTCTTCTTCGCCGGTGTCTTCTTCGTCGGCACGCTGTTTCTGGGCGGCGGCGGCATCTACCTCGGCCTGGGCATCCTCACCCAGGGCTTCTGGGCCACGCACATCACCACCTCGACGATCCCCGCGTGGTGGCTGTTCGCGCTCGCGTTCCTCGCGCTCGTGCTCGTGCTGAACTACATCGGCATCCGGCTCGCGATCGGTCTGATGCTGGGCTTCGCGGCCGTCTCGTTCACCGCCATGACGATCCTGGCACTCGCGATCATCTTCCAGGGCGGTGAGGGCGGCAACACGCTGCAGGTGTTCAATCCCGGCACGACGTCGATCGGCGACGTGTTCAACGGCGTGCTGCTCGGCATCCTCCTGTTCGTCGGCTTCGAGGCTGCGGCCTCGATCGGCGAGGAGAGCCACGATCCCCACCGGTCGATCCCGCGCGCGCTCCTGTGGACGGTCGGCGTGTCCGGCGCGTTCTTCGTGCTGATGGCGTATGCGATCTCGATCGGCCTGGGCAAGGCCGCCGTCGAAAAGGGCGCCTGGCTTGACCCGGCCGCGCTCGACAACATGGCGAAGCAGTACGTCGGCTCGTGGTACGCCGGCGTCATCGACCTGGTCGTGATCCTGGACGCGACCGCGCTTGCGCTTGCGATCTGCGTGACGATCGGCCGTGGCTACTTCGCGCTCGGCCGCGACGGGCTCTTGCCGTCGGTGTTCGCCAAGACCTCCCGGCGTAACACGCCGTGGGTCGGCAACCTGATGGTGATCGTGGGCGGCGGCGGGCTGACGCTGATTGCCGCCTACAGCCACACGATGGATCGCTTCATCCCGATCGCCGGCACCCGCGAGTTCAGCGCCTTCCTGGTCTCGGCCACGGCCGGCTCGTTCGCGATCGAGCTCGTCTACCTGGCGCTGGCGGCCGCCGCGATTGCGCTGCTCGTCCGCTACGGCGGCGTCTGGTGGCAGTACGTCGTTGTGCTCGTCGCGGTCGCGACGCCGGTGCTCGGGTTCTACGGCGCCCTGCACCCGGACCGCACAACTCGACGAACCTGAACTGGCTCGCCATGTACTGGGCGCTCGGCGTCGTCGTGCTGTCGGCAGTGTGGTACGCCGTGATGCAAGTCTGGAAGCCGGATCGGATTCGCAATGCGGCCGCCCATGCGGCCGAGCACCACGGCGTTGCGCCGCTCGACGAGAACGTGGACTTCACGCCCGCGCCGCCTGACACCGCCATCTAGGAACGACACCAGCTAGAGGTCGAGGACGATGTTCGCGCGCGGCTGCGCGCAGCAGATGAGCGTGCTGCCCTCGGCGGGCGGCTCGACCGGGTCGGGGCTGTAGCCGACCTCGCCGGCGATCAGCGTCGTCTCGCAGTTGTGGCACACACCGGTGCGACACGACCAGCGGACGGGGACGTCGCAGGCCTCGGCCAGCTCGAGCAGGCTCGCGTAGTCCTCGCTCCAGGGGATGACGAGGTCGCTGCGGGCGAACTCGATCGCCGGGCCGCCCCCGGGCGTGCCAGCCGGTGGGTGCGGCGGCCGCGCGGGGGCCGCCGCGATGCCGGGCGTCAGACCGGGCGCCGGCCCGAACGGCTCGGTGTGGAGCCGAGCAGCGTCGACGCCGATCGCGGCCAGGCCGGCGCTGATCTCCCCCATGAACGCTGTCGGGCCGCACAGATAGGCCTCGGCGTCCCGCGGTGGATGGAGCTCGGCGATCAGGGACGCGGAGAGGCGGCCCGCCGTGTCGAAGTCGCTCCCAGCGACGTCGCCCGGGCCGGGGCGGCTGTAGCAGATGTGGGAATGGGCGTGCGGGAGCGATGCCAGCAGCTCGGTGGCCTCGGCTGCGAACGGGTGCTCGCTGCCGCTGCGGGCGCCGTACAGCCACCAGACCTCACGCTCGGAGCGCTCTTGCGCGAGCGCATGGAGCATGGCCAGGGCCGGCGTGGCGCCGATGCCGGCGCTGATCAGGAGCACCGGCGCCCGGCTGTGGCGGAGGATGAAGGTGCCGCGCGGTGCCGCGACGTCGAGCTCGTCGCCCTCGTGCAGGCGGGTGTGCAGATAGCCGCTGGCGGCGCCGCGGGGCTCGTGCTTCACCGTGATCCGGTAGGCGCCCGCTGCCGGCGGGCCGGAGAGGGAGTAGTTGCGCAGCAGCGACCGCCCTCCGCCGCCGGGCTGCACGCGGATGGTGAGGTACTGCCCGGGCAGCGCGGGCGGGAGCGGTGCGCCGCCGGGGTCGTCGAGGCGGATGGAGATCACGGAGTCGCTCTCAGCCGCGATCCCGGCGACGCTCAGCCGGCGGAAGCCGGTCCAGGCCGGCGGCGGGCTCGTGACCGCGAGGCCCGCGTTGCCGCCGCCGGGCGCGCCTGCGAGCAGCGCGCGGAACGAGTCCTGCCAGCCGGCGCTCAGTGCCGGGATCCGCAGCGCCCGCAGGAGCTGCTGGCGGGGGTGGCCGGGCAGGTAGAGAAGCGCGTCGATCTCGGCGACGGTCATCTGCTCCGGCCCCGATGCGAGCTTCGTGATCTCGTCTCCCGCCCGTACCTCGCCCTCCTCGAGCACGCGGAAGTAGAACCCGGGCCGGTGGTGGGAGACGAGCAGTGCGGGGATGCGCGGGTCGTTCATGCGGATCCCGACGCGGTAGCAGGTGACGCGGGGCTGGGTGACCTCGAAGACGGCGGTGCCGATCCGGTAACGGTCGCCGATGCAGACCTCGTCGTCGCCGAGGCCCTCGACGGTGAGGTTTTCGCCGAACTGGCCGGGGACGAAATCGGTGCGTGCGAGCTCGCGCTCCCAGTACGCGTATGACTCGATCTGATAGACGAACACGGCGCGCTGCTCGCCGCCGTGCCCCGCCAGGTCGCCCTGACCGTCGCCCTCGAGGTTCAGCCTGCCCACCCGGCACGGTCCGGTCACGGGGTGCTTGAACACCCCGGTGAAGACCGTCTTGCCCTGCCAGCGAACGTCCTTCGGCATGCCGACGTTCGCGGAGCGAAGGACGCTCATCCTTTGTACCAGCGGCCAGGCCGCTCGTCGCCCGGCGTGGTCGGGTCGATGCCGTCGAGCACCACCGCGCGCACGCGCGTCTCGAGCACGCCGTGGCCCTCCAGGCGGGCGGCCGTCCCGTTCGCCACGTTTCGGGCCAGGCCGCCGGGAGGGCTGGTGGACGGCTCGGTGAGCAGGACGTAATGGCCGCGCCAGCCGCCGTAGACCCCCCAGATCCACACCGTCCGGAAGACGGCGGGATCGAACTCGAGCCCGAGGCCGACGCCCTGCGAGGGGTGGGTGACCGCACACCAGCCCTCGCGCAGGCCGCGTGGGTGCATCCATTCCAGCAGCCCGCTCTCGGCCGGCTGAACGGCGCCCACATCGATGTCCCCGTGGCGCGGCCAGGCGATGCTCCCGGGCTCCGCCGCGAAGCGCCCGGCCTGGTCGGGCTCGGCCCGCAGGCCGTCCGCCGCCATGTGAATGCGCGAGTCGGGCGCGATCGCGTGCGCCACGTGCAGGCTCCAGTCGAAATCGATCGGCCCGTGCCCGAGATTGGTGATGCGGTGACGGAAGCCGATGGCGCGCGATCCGCGCTCGAAGGCGACCCACTTCTCGACGAGGCACGGCAGCGCCACGGTGTGCCGCGAGAGGTGGATCTCGGCGGCCGCGCCGTCGTCGCGGGTGACCTCCCAGTCCCACGGGCCGTGCCACAGATCGCCGTGGTCGTGGAAGCTCGTGTCCCCGACGGTACAGGCCGGGTCGGTGGGGAAGAGCTCGTCCCAGCCACCGCTCCAGACGTCGTCGAAGTTGGGGCCGGGGTAGGTCGCCCGCAACGGCACGCGGGGGTTCTTCCACAGCAGGTCGAATCCGGTGGGGCGGTGGATCAGCTCGTGGATCTTGGCGCCTGCCACCGGGATGATCGAGACCGTCAGGACGTCGGTCTCGACCAGGATTCCGGGCACGCCGCCCCAGGTCTGCCCGCCGTCGATCACAGCGGGTGACTCTAGGCGATGATCGGCTCTACCAGCGCTTGACCCAGTCGGCCGTCCAGACGCAGGCGCCGGAGTGGCCCTCGTACGTGCCGCATTCGCGGCTGATGCCGACCCACTTGAACTGGGGGGACAGCATGATCGCGCGGTGCTCGGGGCTCGCGAGCCAGGCGTTCACGGTCGACGTGGGCGACGCCAGCGATCCCGTGCCCCAGGCCAGCGTCTCGCCGCCGAGCCACGAGTAGCCGCTCACGAAGCCGGTGCCGACGATGCGGCTGTAGACGGTGGAGCCGGTCGGGCTCGTATGCGCGAAGTAGTCGCGCAGCATCATGTCGTCGGAGTGGTGCATCGCGGCCACCTGCAGGCTGACGGAGGGGTAGACGGGCGCGAGGCCGTGCTGCGCCCGCACCGAGTTGATGCGGTAGAGGAGGGCGGTGCGGGGCGGTGGGGTGGTGGCGGCGCTCGCGGGCTTGGCGGCGACGGCGACGATGACGAGGGCGATCAGGGATGCGGCGATGAGGGTGAGGGCTCGAGTGTGCATGCCCTCACTCTCGGCGCCTGCCGCCCCGACTGCCCTGGCCGAAAGCGCGTGACCTGCTGCCCTCGAAGCGTGATTTGACGCATACCTCGAACCGTGGAGACCCGCCTACCGAAACGGTCCTGCGCCGCTAGCGTTGGCCGCTTGCAGCCCCGCCCGTCATCCCGCCTGCCGAGCGCGACCCTGGCGGCGATCTTCGCCGTCGTCATGGCGGCGACGACGGTGTCGACGCCGCTCTACCCGCTCTACGAGTCCCAATTTCACCTCTCGTCGCTCACGATCACGGTCGTCTTCGCGTTTTACGGGGTCGGCGTCATGGGCGGGCTCCTCGTCACCGGCCGGCTGTCCGACCACATCGGCCGCAAGCCGCCGCTCGCGGCGGGGCTTGTGATCGCGATCGTGGCGATGGCGCTCTTCATCCTCGCCCAGGGCCTCGGGCTGCTGCTCGCCGGCCGCCTCCTGATCGGGCTGACGGCGGGCCTCTACACGGGGACGGCGACCGCGTGGCTCGTCGACCTCGACGACGACCGCGCCCGGGCGACCAAGCTCGCCATCGGGGCGAACCTGGGCGGGCTGGCGCTGGGCCCCGCCCTCGCCGGCGTGCTCGCGCAGTTCGCCCCCGCCCCGCTGCGCACGGTCTACGTGGTCGAGCTCGTGCTCATGGCCGCCGGCCTGGCCGGCCTGTGGTATCTGCCCGAGACGGTGCGGCGGCGGCGGTTCCGGCTCGACTTCGCCGGCGTCGTGCCGCCGCCGGAGGTGCGCGCGGTGTTCCTGCCGGCCGCCACCGCCGGCGTCGCAGCGTTCGGCGTCTCGGGCGTGTTCGGCTCGGTCGGCCCCGCGATGCTCGGCCAGGTGCTCTCGATCACCGCGCCGACGGCGAGCGGGGCGCTCATCGCCACCCTCTTCGTCATGTCGGTGGTGGGTCAGGTGCTCGCGCGCCGCTTCGCTCCGGCGGTGGCGCTGCCGGCGGGCTGCGTCGCCCTGGCGGTCGGCCTCGGGCTGCTCGGCCTCGCGCTCGCACTCGAGACCATCGTCGCGCTGGTGGCCTCCGCGGTCGTCGCCGGCCTCGCCCAGGGGGTGATCGTCGGCGCCGGCCTCGGCCTCCTCACCGCGCGCGCCCCCGCCGACCGCCGCAGCCAGGTCGCCTCGACCTACTTCCTCGTCCTCTACATCGGCCTGGTCGTCCCGGTCGTCGCCTTCGGCCTGGTCGAGACGAGCCTCGGCCTCGTCCACACCGGATACGTGTTCTGCGCGCTCGCCGGCGCCGCGGCGCTGGGATCGGGCTTCGCCGTTCGCCGCGGCCGGCTGATCTGGTCAGATCACCCGAGCAGCGGGCGGGGCAAATCTGAGAGACTGGCGGCGCCGACGCCGGAAGGGAGCATCCGCACATGACCGTTACGCCGCATCGCGCCCCGAACGTCTCCCTCGCGGAGTTCGAGGCGATCTTCGAGTCCGTGAAGAACTGGGGCCGCTGGGGCGCCGAGGACGCGCTCGGGACGCTCAACCTGATCACGCCGGCGCACGTCGCCCGCGCGTGCGCGCTCGTGCAGTCGGGGCGGCACGTGTCGACGGCGATCCCGGTCAACACCGTCGCCGGCCCCGACAACCCGAGCCCCGCGATCCATCACATGACGCAGATGCACGACTGGGACATCGGCTCGGGCAAGCTGCGGTTCTCGATGTGCTTCCTGGGCATGGAGAGCCACGGCGACTGCCACACGCACATCGACGCCCTGAACCACATCTCCTACGACGGGCTGCTCTACGGCGGCCGGCCGGCGGCGCTCGTCACGAGCATGGGGTCGCTCGTGCTCGACATGGATGAGTACTCGCGCGGCGTCATCGGCCGCGGCGTGCTGCTGGACGTGCCGCGCTACCGCGGCGTGCCCTGGCTCGAGCCCGGCGACGCTGTCTCCCGCGGCGAGCTCGAGGAGGTCGAGCGGGCCCAGGGCGTGACCCTCGGCGAGGGCGACATCATGGTGTTCCGCACGGGCCACCACCGCCGTCGGCTGGAGCTCGGGGCGTGGGACAACGGCTACACCGGCGAGGGCAAGGCCGGACTGCACGTCGACGCCATCCCGTGGATGCACGAGCGCGGGATCGCGGCGTTCCTGCCCGACGGCGACGGCGAGACGGTGCCGAGCACGGTCGACGAGATGCTCTACCCGATCCACCCGCTGCAGGTGACGGCGATGGGGATGGTCGTGTCCGACAGCCTGCAGCTCGAGGACATCGCGCGCGCGTGTGAGGAGGAGCAGCGGTGGGAGTTCCTCGTGATGGCGGCGCCGCTGCGCATCAAGGGCGGCACGGGCATGGCCGGGATCGATCCCGACTCCGACGGCCTGCGCCGGGCGCGCGAGCGCGGCCACACCGTCACCCACCGCGGCCTCGCCGACCTCCTCGACCAGGTCGCCGACATCGATCTCGCGTTCGACGCGACCTCGGCCGGCGCCCATCCCGAGCATGCACGCCTCCTGGCCGAGCGCGGGATCACGAGCGTCGACCTGACGCCGGCCGCGCTCGGCCCCGCGGTTGTCCCGCCGGTCAATCTCTCCGAGCACGCCGAGGCGGCGGAGGTCACGCTGATCACGTGCGGCGCCCAGGCCACGATCCCGATCGTCGCGGCGATCAGCCGCGTTGCCCGCATGCGCTACGCCGAGACGGTCTCGACCGTCGCCTCGCGCTCGGCCGGCCCGGGCACGCGCCAGAACATCGACGAGTTCACCGCGGCGACGGCCCGGGGCCTGGAGACGATCGGCGGGGCGCCGCGGGCGAAGGCCATCATCATCCTGAACCCCGCCGAGCCGCCGATCATGATGCGAAACACGATCTACGCCGAGATCTCCGACGCCGACGCCGACGCCGTGGAGA
The DNA here is from genome assembly GCA_963813245.1 of uncultured Actinomycetes bacterium. Classification (GTDB taxonomy): domain Bacteria; phylum Actinomycetota; class Thermoleophilia; order Gaiellales; family JAICJC01; genus JAICJC01. The sequence continues at coordinate 201,237 of CAWEYE010000005.1, read as the reverse complement.
CGGCGATCGACGAGGCGGTGGCCGATGTCGCCGCCTACGTTCCGGGCTACCGCCTCAAGGGCCGGCCGCTGATCGCGGACGGCCTCGCGACCGTGATGGTCGAGGTCGAGGGCGCCGGCGACAACCTGCCGCCCTACGCCGGTAATCTGGACGTCATGACCTCGGCCGCGGTCCGGGTCGCCGAGCTGCACGCGGGAGCTCCGGCATGAGCACGGAGTCCGCGATCCGCATCGTCGACACCACCCTGCGCGACGGCTCCCACGCCATCGCCCACCGTTATCGCACGGACCAGGTGCGGACGGTCGCGGCGGCGCTTGACCGGGCCGGCGTCTGGGCGATCGCGGTCGGCCACGGCGACGGCCTCGGGGCCGACTCGATCCAGTACGGCCGCCCGCTGCACTCCGACGCCGAGCTGCTCGCGGCGGCGGCGGAGGTGGTCGAGCGGGCCGAGATCGCGGTGGCGCTGCTGCCGGGCGTCGGCACCAAGCGCGACCTCGAGGCAGCCCGTGACGCCGGCGCGACGGTCGTGCGCGTCTCGACGGTCTGCACCGAGGCCGACATCGGCCTCCAGCACCCGGCCCTCGCCCGCGAGCTCGGCATGACCGCCCACAGCCACCTGAACACGGCCCACCTGCTCGATCCCGCCGGCTTCGCCGAGGCGGCCCGGACGGTGGCCGGCGCGGGCAGCACGGGCGTCTTCATCGTCGATTCGGCCGGGGCGTTCCTGCCCGACGACGTGCGCCGCCGGATCGCCGCGATGCGGGCGGCGCTGCCCGACGATGTGGCCGTGGGCATGCACGAGCACAACAACCTGTCGCTCGCAGTCGCCAACTCGGCGGCGGCCATCGAGGAGGGCGCGACGCTCGTCGACACCTCGCTGGGCGGTCTCGGCGCCGGAGCCGGGAACACCCAGACCGAGGCGCTCGTGGCGGTGCTCGAGCGGATGGGCATCCCCACCGGGATCGACCTGTGGGCGCTCCAGGACGTCGCCGACGACGTCGTCCGCGGCGAGATCATGCAGCGGCCGATCGTGATCGACCGGCTGACGGCCACGATGGGCTACGCGGCGGTGCCGGCCGGCTACCTGCTGCACGCGATCCGCGCCGGCGAGCGCTTCGGCCTGGATCCGCGCGAGATCATCGTGGAGCTCGGGAAGCGCCGTGTCGTCGTCGGCCAGGAGGACGCCATCATCGGGATCGCGGCCGAGATGGCCGCGACGGCTGGGCACGCGCGGTGATCACGGTCGTCCTCGACGACGACCCCACCGGAACGCAGGGTGTGAGCGACATGCTGGTCGTGCTCGACTGGTCCGACCCCGGCGTCTGGGACGGCGCGCGGGCGGGCGAGCGGGCCGTGCACATGCTCACCAACTCGCGCGCGCACACCGGTGCCGAGGCCGGGGCGCTGGTCGCCTCGGCTGCCGCGGCCGCCCGGCTGCGGCACCCGGGCGCGCGCCTGATCCTGCGCGGAGACAGCACGCTTCGGGCATATGTGTGGGAGGAGTACGCGGCGCTGCGGGCGGTCGTCCACCCGGGCCGCGAGGACGTGCCGCTGCTGCTCGTCCCGGCGCTGCCCGCGGCGGGCCGGGTCACGATCGGCGGCCGCCACCTGATCGAGCGCGACGGGGAGCGGGTGCCGCTGGGCGAGACCGAGTACGCCCGCGACGGCGCGCTGGCCTACTCCGACTCCGACCTCGCCCGCTGGGCCGACGAGCGCAGCGGCGGCCGGCTGGCGGCGGCCGACGCTGTCCGGATCCCGCTCGAGCGGCTGCGCCGGCCGGTCGGCGCGAACGACATGGCTGCGGCGATCGCAGCCGCGGCGGCCGTCGGCCGCCCGGCCGTGGTCATCCCCGACGCCGAGACCGATGCCGACCTTTGTACGATCGCGCGCGGCCTGCGCGCCGCCGAGGAGGCGCGGATCGCCGTGATCGTCCGCTGCGCGCCGGCGTTCGCCGCCGTGCTCACCGGTGCGGAGGCGCGCTCCCCGGCCCCGGCACCGCGCGGCGACCGCGGCCTGCTCGTCGTGTGCGGCTCGTTCGTCGCGGGGGCGACCGCGCAGCTCGAGGCGCTGGAACGGGCGCACCCCGGGACGGCGGTTGGGGCGGACGCGCGCGCGCTCGCGGATAGCTGACTGGAGCAGCGAGGTCGATCGCCTGGCCGCGGCGGCGCGTGACCGCATCGAGCACTCGGGCCTGGCGGTGGTTGCGACCGAGCGCCGGCGCGATCCCGGCCTGGTCGATCCCGCCGCCCAGCGGCGGGTCGCGACCGCGCTTGCCCAGGTGGCCCGCCGGGTCGGCGCCGGGGTGGTCGTGGCGAAGGGCGGCATCACCTCGGCGGTGACGGCGCGGGCCGGCCTCGACGCGCGGGTGGCCCGCGTCGTCGGCCCGATCCTGCCCGGCGTGGCGCTGTGGCGGCTGTCCGATGGCACGGACTACGTGATCGTGCCGGGGAACGTCGGTGGCCCCGACCTCCTGGCCGACGTCGTCGCGGCGATCGGGCCGCGCGTGCCGGCGACGGCGGAGCCGCGGTGATCCGCCGGCTCGATCATGTCGCCGTGGCCGTCGCCGACACCGAGGCGGCGCTGCGCCACTTCCGCGACCATCTCGGCCTCGAGGTGGTCGCGGTGGACGAGCCGCCGGAGGTGCCGGTGCGGCTGACCTATCTCGACCTCGGCAACACCTACCTGCAGCTCGTGCAGCCGCTCGATCCGGCCCATCCGCTCGCGGCCTGGCTTGCCGAGAACGGCGACGGGCTGCACCACATCTGCTTCGGGGTCGACGATCTGGAGTGCGAACTGCGCCGGCTGGGCCCGCCCGGCGAGCCCGTGCCGCCGCTCGGCAGCGGCCGGGGCCGGCCGGCCGGCTTCACTGCGGGGCCGCCGGTGCACGGCGTCAGGATCGAATGCACAACGCTCGAGGAGGATCCGGATGGACGTTGAGAGAGGCATGCCCGTCGCCGATGTGCCCACGCCTGCGCTCATCGTCGACCTCGACCGGATGGAGCGAAACATCGCCGATTGGCAGGCGATGGCCGATCGCAACGGCACGAAGCTGCGCCCGCATATCAAGACCCACAAGGCGCCGGCGATCGCCCTGCAGCAGATCGCGGCCGGCGCGTGCGGCATCGCCTCGGCCAAGCCCACCGAGGCGGAGGTGTTCGTCGCCGCCGGGTGCGACGACGTCGTTATCGCCTACCCGACGGTGGGGCCGGACAAGTGGGCCCGCCTCGCCCGGATGGCGCGCTCGGCGCGGCTCACCGTCAACGTCGACAGCGACCACCAGGCCCGCGGGCTGAGCGCGGCCGCGGTCGCGGAGGACGTCTCGATCCGCGTCCACATCGAGATCGACACGGGCCTGAACCGCGTCGGCATCGCCCAGGACGACTATCCGGCGGTGGCGGCGTTCGCGCGCCTGATCGCCGCGCTGCCGGGCGTCGAGCTCGACGGCGTCACCACCCACCGCGGCAAGTTCAGCGAGCGGCTGGCGCGGATGACGAACGTCGATGCCGGGCACGAGGAGGGCCGGATCCTGGTCGACCTGGCCGATCGGCTGCGGGCCGACGGCCTCCCGGTTGCAAACGTCGCCGCGGGCGGCACCATCACCGGCCGTGGGGTCGCGGAGGTGCCCGGTGTGACCGAGGTGCGGGCCGGCACCTACGTCTTCTACGACGCGATGCAGGTCGGCTACGGCGCCGCCACGCCCGCCGACGTGGCGCTTGCGATCCTCGCGACCGTCGTCAGCACCCGCCGGACCGGGTGGACGACGGTCGACGCCGGCTCCAAGACGTTCAGCGGCGACCGTGGCGGGGTCGCGGGCGCGGGCGCCGACGAGATCTCACGCGCGGTCGACCTCGATGCCGCCGTCATGCGCGTGACCGAGGAGCACGGGATGGTGCGACTCGGCCCCGGGACATCGGTCGAGGTGGGGCAGAAGCTGCGCTTCACGCCGTACCACGTGTGCACGTCCGTCAACCTCGCCGACGAGCTTGTCGGGGTGCGGGCCGGCGTCGTCGAGGCCGTGTGGCCGGTCGCCGCGCGCGGCAAGACCAAATAGCCGACAGGGAGGACGACATGCCGAAGCAGGCCATTCACACCGACGAGGCGGGGCCGCCGCTCGGCGCCTACTCGCAGGGGATCCGCGCCGGCGACTTCGTGTTCGTGAGCGGCTGCGGGCCGATCGACCCGGCCACGGGCGAGGTCAGGGGCGAGACGGTCGAGGAGCAGACCGAGCTCGTGATCTCGAACATCGAGGCCATCCTGGCCGCGGGCGGCGCCACGCTCGCAGACGTCGTGCAGGCCACGGTGCACCTGCTCGACGAGACCGAGTTCCCGCGCTTCAACGCGGTGTATGCGCGCCGGTTCCCGGAGCCGCGCCCGGTGCGAACGACGGTCGGAAGCGGCCTGCGTCAGGTGCCCGGGATCCGGGTCGAGATCAACGTCACCGCCTACGTCGGGGCGTAGACGCCCATCGGGAGGAGAGCATCGTGAGCATGTTGGAGGGGAAGCGCTCGATCGTCACGGGCGCCGGGAGCGGCATGGGCCGGGCCGCCGCCGTGCGCTTTGCGGCCGAGGGGCGCGCGTCGGCTTGATCGACCTGGACGAGGCGGCCGCCGCCTCGGTCGCGGCCGAGATCGAGGCGGCCGGCGGCGAGCCGCTCGTGCTGCAAGCCGACGTGCGCAGCGAGGACGATGTGGCTGCTGCCGTCGGGCGGGCGGCGACGGCGTGGGACGGGCTCGACGTGATCGTTGCCAACGCCGGCGTCCAGCTGGCCGGCCAGGACGACCGCGCCGACCGCCTTGCGCTCGAGGTGTGGCAGCGCACGATCGACATCAACCTGACCGGCGTGTTCCTGACGTGCAAGCACGGCATCCGCGTGCTGCTCGCGGGCGGCGGCGGCGCCGTGGTCTGCACCTGCTCGCCCACCGGCCAGTACGGCGTCGCGCCCGGCTATGACGCCTACAGCGCGAGCAAGGCGGGCGTCTACGGGCTCGTCCGCGTCATGGCGGCCGACTACGCGCAGGAGAACATCCGCGTGAACGGCGTCATCCCCGGCTATACGAACACACCCATGACGAACTGGGTGACCGACTCCGACCGCGAGACGCTGCTGCGCGGGATCCCGCTCAACCGCCCTGGCGAGCCCGAGGAGGTGGCCGCGGTGATGGCCTTCCTGGCGTCGGACGACACGCCGTACGTGACCGGTGCGGTGTGGGCGGCGGACGGAGGGATGACGGCCGTCTGAAGAGCGGGGGTTCGTGCGGCACCACCACAATCAGTGGGCCATATTCGCCTTGAACCTGCTGCTCGGGTGGACAGTCCTCGGGTGGATCGGCGCGCTGGTGTGGTCGCTCACCCGGCCAACACCACAACCAACCGTCGTGCACGTCTACCACGACGAGACTCAACCACCGGCAGAGCCGCCTGGCGAGGCATAGGCCACGGGCACGCGGCCAGCCCCGCACGCCCGCAGCCACGCCTCGAGCCGAAGCGCTGCGACCCAGCGCCCGCCGCTGGCCTCGCATCGAAATGTGCGGAGGATCACACATGGTCAGCGTCCGTCGACGCAGACGTCGTTGCGACCGTGCCCTAGCGTCTGGAGCATGGAAGCCAGCGACCGAGGAAGGAACGCGAACGTGACCACCAAGACGACCATGACTCGAACGATCCGCCTCGCCGTGGGAACCGCTGCCGTGCTGGTGCTGATGTCCCAGGCCGCACAGGCACGGCCGAGCGGTCTGCCGGCACCCCCGCAACGCACGCATGTAGCGGCGAGTTCCTCCATCCTGAAGAACAAGCTGGAGTTGCCCGCGACCGTGATCAAGTCGAGCGCGGTCAGCCCCGCCAACAACGTTGCGGCGGCGCACGCCTCCGACCGCGCGACGCTGCTGGTTGTCCCGCCCGCGCGCGGTCAGGTCACCCAGCTGACACCGCCGACGCAGACCGTGACCGGGAACACGAGCGTCGACTGGTTCGCTGTGGCGATCGGCGCCGGACTCGCATTCGCCATCATCCTTGCGGTGATCGGCGCTGCGGCGCTGATCGAGCAAGGACGACGGCACGACCCACTCTCCGCCTGATGCTGTGACCGCTGCACACCGGGCGGGCTCCGCCGAACCGAGCCCGCCCGGTTCCGTGCTCGCGCCGCGAGGGTTTGCATAGGCAAATGCTGACATGTACCCTGGCGCACGCGGGCACAGAAGGGCGAGGGCAGATGCACATGGGCCACTACGTGCAGGTGCGCTATCCACAGGGCGGGCGGTGGGTGACCGTCGCGGTGTCAGAGACCCGTAACAGCGCCGCCACAGTCGCCGCCAACGCATACCGGGAGCGGCACGATCCCCGGGGGCAAGCGCCGTGTCAGGTACGCATCGTGAGTGCCGCCCAGCTTGTGCGTGAAGGCGGCGAACAGGAGCTCCGCATCGCCGACGCACGAACTGATCGGCGCCGCTCGGCGCGAAGGCGTCTAAAGCGAGCTCGATCTGCATGTGTCGTCAAACCTCGGGGTGCTGATCGCGGCGTCCTTGTGCGCTCACACGTAGTGCGCGGTCGACCGGCCTTCGCGGGTGCGGTCGAGTCTGAAGCTCAAGGGGTCGAGCGCGGCAGCGGCGCTTGTAAGGGCGTCGTCTAGCTCTGATGTGGCCGCTTCGACTCGCTCGTGAAGCGAGCCGATCTCCGTGTTGGTGAGCGATTCGTCGAGCTCGGCGTGGGAGCTCTGCGGCGCGATGGGCGAGCGCCTGGCGACGGTCAACCAGGTGGTCGACCTGCTTGACCTGCGCCTCCAGCGCCTCGGCTTCCGTGCCGGCCCGGGGTGAGGCGACAGCCGTGTCGCGTTGCGACGCCAGCCGTCGAGCGAGCCGGTCGCGGTCGACGCGGGCGAGGAAGCCGTCCGCGCCAACCGCAGCCCGATCGGCCGTGAACAAGCTCGCCGCAAGCTCGGCGAGGGGCGTCCGCAGCGGCTCCGCGACGCGGGGCAAGAGCGCTCGCGCCTGCCACGCCGAGTCTCCTAACGACGGCGGGCGCGACCGAAGCCGCGGGCGCAACCCCCGTAGACGGCGGCGCTCCGCGGGTTGGACGCGCAGCGGCCGGAAGTCCATGCCAAGGCCGGGGGCGAGCAGCTGGAAGATCCGCTCCGGACAGGGTAGCCCGGCCAGCAGGTGCAAGCCCAGATCCTTGACATCGGCGTTGTCTGCAACCAAGTCACGCACGGTCTGGGAGAGCAGAATCTGTCCGCCGTGGCCTGCTGCACAGACGCGGGCGGCACGGTTGACATCAAGGCCGACATATCCACCACCCTCGACGGCCGGTTCGCCCGCGTGCAGACCAATCCGGACCCGCAGCGGCGCACCCTCCGGCCATGGATGGACGGTAAGTGCCCGCTGGACAGCGACGGCCGCAGCCACGCCGTCTCGTGCCCGGCCGAAGGCCGCGAAGAACTCGTCGGCTCGGCAGTCGACCTCGTAGCCGCCACCCGCCGCGACGACACCGCGAACCAGCCGCCGGTACTCCAGCAAAACGGCACCGTACCCCTCCCCCAGCTCGCGCACCAGCCGCGTCGACCCCTCAATATCCGCGAACAGCAGAGTGACGGTCCCGCTGGGAAACTGGTCCACATCGACCTCCCGACCAAACTCTTACTACACGCTCCTGAAAGGTCCGACGCCGGCCTCGTCGCCTGTTGGCTTCTTGTCCCGACCCTATGACCGCTGTCTAAGCCTGCGCCGGCGCCCGCCGGTATGGTTGGGCGGTGAAAGAACCACGCCCTCCGGGGCTCCCAGGCGATCGCGGCAGCGTGTACACGTACACGCGGACGAACCTCAAGGATCGCCAGGTGGCGCAGCTCGTGCGTGAGCTGGCACTCTGGCTGAACCGGCCGCACGGCCTGGTTGAGCGGGATCCGCCGCGCAGCGCGACCGACCAGGCCCTGCGTCGGCTCCTGGCCGGGATGAGCGCGGGCGAGGCGAAGTTCTACTCCGAGAAGGTCATGGGAGCCGACGGCAAGCCGGATCGCGCCGGGTCCGTTGGTGTAGGCGTCCTGCCCTAACGTCTGCCCGTTCGCCCATCTCGGCGGTCCGGTACCGTGACTGGCGTGCACGCCACCGCGACGACCGGCGGGATGCACACCGTGCTCGGCGACCTCGACGAGGCGATCCGCGCGCTCTTCGAGCGCGAGCTCGGCGAGCGAGGCATCGAGGGGGCCGGTGTGTCGTTCGCCGCCCCCACGGAAGCCTGGTCGGAGAGCCTGAAGGCGCCGGCGCTCAACCTGTACCTGTACGCCCTGGCGGAGTCGCGGGCGCAGCGGCGGGTCGAGTGGGAGCAGGCCGAGGTGGACGGGCGGTTGATCGAGCGGCCGCCGCCGGTGCTGATCGACGTCTCCTACGTGATCACCGCCTGGGCCGACACACCGGAGCGCGAGCATGGCCTGCTCTCGGCCGCGCTCGCCGTCGCCTACGCCCATCCGGCGCTGCCGGACGACGTCCGCACCGGGGCGCTCGCCGAGGACTGGGCCTACGAGCACCAGCTGCGCACACGAGTCGCCCAGCCGCACGGCGACGGCTTCGGGGCCGCGTTCTGGGCCGCGCTCGGCGGCCGCCACAAGGCATCCGTCGACTTCGGCGTCGGCGTCTGGTGCCGCCCCGGCGGCGACGTCGACCAGGCCCCACCCGTGCGCACGCAGACGGTGCGCATGCAGATGCGCGACCGTCCCGCGGCGGGCGTCGAGGAGCTGCACCGGATCTCGGGCGCGGTGCATGCGAAGGACGGCTCGCCTGCTGCGGGCGCCTGGGTCGTCGCGCCCGAGACGGGCGGGTTTGCCGTCACCGATGCCGACGGGCGCTTCACGCTCACGTCGGTGCGCGCCGGCCGCCATCGCCTGCAGGTGCGGGCGGCGTCGGGCGCCGAGGCGCAGGCCGCGGTCGACGTGCCGGGCGGCTCGGTCGACGTGAAGCTCGGCTGACCTCCGGCGCTGCCCGGACGGGCAGCCGGGCGTGCGCGAAGCGCTGCCCGAGATCCCCTGGCGGGGCCGGCGCCCGCCCGGCCAGACTCCGCGCCTGTGGCCGACGTCCATCCCCGCCCTCCCTGCGTCCTGCTCGCGAACCTCGAGCCGGTCGCCCTGGTCGGCATGACCGACGTCCTCACGGGCGGCGGCGTGGACGTGATCGTCGGCAACGGCGCCGCCCCCGACATCCTCGACCGTGTCCGCCGGATCAAGCCCGACGTGCTCCTGCTCGACCGAAACTCGCATTTTGCGATGCAGATCGGCCGTCAGGCGCGCGAGGCCGTGCCCGGCACGAAGGTCATCCTGTGGCCGCGGGACGAGGGCGAGATGGAGATCCTGGACGGGTCGAGCACCGAGCCGCGCCGCGTCGCGGTGTCCCCGTCACGAGCCCTGCTGAACGAGTTGCGCATGAACGAAGGAAGGTGACAGATCGATGCCCAGCTACCTGACCCCCGGCGTCTACGTCGAGGAGATCCCGGCCCAGTCCAAGCCGATCGAGGGCGTGGGGACGTCGATCGCCGCGTTCGTCGGCATCGCCCCCGGCGGGCCGGTGAACCGGCCGATGCGGATCTCGAACTGGACCCAGTTCGCCAAGCTCTACGGCGACCCGACCGAGCCCGAGAACGGGCCGTTCATGCCCGGCGCCTACCTGGCGCACTCGGTGTACGGCTTCTTCCAGAACGGCGGCGGGGTGTGCTGGATCGTGCGCGTCGGCGGCGCCGAGGGCGGCCAGCAGGCGCAGGCCGCCCTGCCCGCCGCGGGCGGCACGGGCGCCGAGCTCCTGCGGGCGACCGCCCGCGAGGGCGTCACCGACCAGGTGTCGATCGAGATCACGCCCGAGGCGCCGGCGGCGGATGCCGAGGAGGGCAAGGCCGAGGCGGCCACGTACCGCATCGTCGTCACCGCCGGCCCGCAGCGCGAGGAGTTCGACGGCCTGTCGCTCAAGAAGGGCCGCTCGAACATCGCCACGAAGGTGAACGCCGGCTCGGCGCTCGTCACGCTCGAGGAGGTAAGCGGCGCGGCCGCCGACGCCGCCCCGCGCGAGGGCACCTACACGCTGAGCGTACCGGCCGTCGAGCCGGTCGCCGTCGACCCGACCGAGTTCGAGGGCGACGTCGCCCACCGCCGCGGGCTGGGCGGCCTGGCTGCCGTCGACGAGATCACCATGCTGTGCATCCCCGACCTGGCGACGATCGCCCAGAGCGGCGACGACACCATGTTCCGGGACATCCAGGGCAAGATGATCGCCCACGCCGAGGGGGCCAAGGACCGGATCGCGATCCTCGATCCGCCGCCCGACCTGCTCCCGCAGGACGTGCTCGAGTGGCGCATGTCGGGCCCGCTCGACTCGAAGTTCGCCACGCTCTACTACCCGTGGCTCGAGGTGATGGACCCGCTCACGCGGCGGCCGATCATGGTGCCGCCGTCCGGCCACATGGCCGGCGTGTGGGCGCGCACCGACTCGACCCGCGGCGTGCACAAGGCGCCCGCGAACGAGGTCGTGCTGGGTGTCAACGGGCTCGCGTTCCAGATCACCCACGAGGAGCAGGGCGGCCTGAACCAGCGCGGCATCAACTGCATCCGCGCGTTCCCGGGCCGCGGCATCCGCGTCTGGGGCGCCCGCACGCTCTCGAGCGACCCCGAGTGGCGGTACCTGAACGTCCGCCGCCTGTTCAACTACATCTCGGAGTCGATCATGGAGGGCACGCAGTGGGCGGTGTTCGAGCCCAACGACGAACGGCTCTGGATCCGCCTGCGCATCTCGGTCTCGAGCTTCCTCACCCGGACATGGCGCGAGGGTGCGCTGTTCGGCGCGACCCCCGACGAGGCGTTCTACGTCAAGTGCGACGGCGAGACCAACCCGCCCGACGTGATCGACGCCGGCCAGGTCGTGATGGAGATCGGCATCTCGCCGGTCAAGCCCGCAGAGTTCGTCATCTTCCGCATCAGCCAGTACACGGCGGGAGCCTCGGAGATCTCATAACCACGGAGGGAGCACCCCATGCCATCCAAACAGCCCCGACCAGCATCACACTTCCGCCTCGACCTCGGTGGTCACGAGGGCGTGGGCATGTTCCGCGAGTGCACCGGTCTCGACTCCGAGACCACCGTCATCGAGCAGCACTCCGTCGACGACAACGGCCGCCCGACGATCCGGCGCGTGCCCGGCGCGACCATCTGGTCGCACATCGTCCTCAAGCGCGGCGTGGACGAGAGCCTCGACGTGTGGAAGTGGCGCCAGACGGTGATCCAGGAGGGGCCCGACAATGCCCGCGTCGACGGCAACATCGCCCTCATCGACTACACCGGCAAGACCATCGCCACCTGGAAGTTCGACCAGGGCTGGCCGGTCAAGTACACGGGCAGCGCGCTCAACGCCTCGGGGAACGAGGTCGCGCTCGAGGAGGTCCACATCTGCCACGAGGGCCTGGAGCGCATGTGATGGCGACGGTTGCCCCGACGACACTGCGCACCGAGTACGCGTTCGCGCTGCCGCGCGGCTACGTGGACGCCTCGGGGACGGTGCACCGCGACGGCATCATGCGGCTGGCGACGGCCCGCGACGAGCTCGAGCCGCTGCGCGACCCGGCGGTGCGCGAGAACGACGCGTACCTGACCGTGCTCCTGCTCGCGCGCGTGGTCACCCGGATCGGCGATCAGACCGCGATCACTCCGGCGGTGATCGAGAACCTGTACGCCGCCGACTTCGACCACCTGCAGCGGCTGTACGAGCGCATCAACTCCGACGGCGAACCGGCCGGGCGGGTCGACTGCCCGGCGTGCGGCGTCGAGTTCGAGGTCGACCTGAGCCAGATCGAGGACGTCGCGTCGGGGGAATGATGCGGCCGTCTCCCGACACACTGGTCTCGGAGACGGCCGCACTCGCAGGCCACTTCCACTGGCAGCTCGACACGATCCTCGACCTCGAGCACCGCGACCGGCGCCGGTTCCTCGACCTGGCGCAGGCGTTCGCGTGGGAGCGCTCGGGGGAGGACGGCTGAGCGATGCCGCCGACGCCTGAGACCCGCCGCCCGCCGGCATCGCTGGGCGCGCGCCTACGCCGCCGCCGCCATCTGCGCCGCGCGGCCGATCGGCGGTTGGCCGAGAGCGTGTCGGAGCGGCGCCGGCCCAAGCGGATGGAGGCCTCGCGCCGGCTGGCGCCGCGCGGGGCCGCCGTCGCGGCGGCCGCGGCGCCTGTCGCCGCCGTCGGCGGCCTGAGCGAGTTCGCCACCCGGTGGATGTTCGGAGACGGCGTCGCCGAGGGCGTGCCCTTCGCCGGCGGCGCTGCGGCCGACTACAGCCGCCCGTCCTTCCTCGAGCCGGCGGCCGACCAGGCGCCGGCGCCGCGCCCGGTGGTCGGGCCGGGGATGCAGACGCGCAGCGCCGTCGAGGAGGTGGGGCCGCGGTTTCGGCTGTCACGGACGCCGCCGCCCCCGGCCGCCGCCCCCGAGCCGCAGCCCGAGGCTGGCCCCGACCCCGCCCACGACGAGGCGGTGCGCTACCACGCCGCCGCCGAGGCGGCCCGCAGCGAGCCGGCGGCCCCGCGGCCGGTCGTCCGCGTGGTGCACCAGCCGGGTCCGCCCCGGCGCTCGCAGGTGATCGTGCGCCACGTGCACGAGGGCGCCCGCGAGGCGGCCGAGCACGGCTCGCGCGGCACGTCGGCGTACCGGGCGGCCCGGGTCGGCATCGGCGCCGCCCGCCTCGTGCAGCACTACGAGGAGGTGAAGGCGGTCGAGGCGCTCGGCCACCGGGTCGCCGACGCCGCCCGCGGCGAGTGGTCGAAGCTGAAGAAGGATGCCGGCGAGTGGCGCGACAAGGCCGTCCACGAGTTCGACCACCTCAAGAAAGAGGGCCTGCACCTGCGCGACCGGGCGGTCGGCGAGGCGCACCACCTCGAGCGGGAGGGCCGGGGGCTCGAGCGGCGCGGTCTCGGCGAGGTGCATCACCTCGAGCGCGAGGGCCGCGGGTTGCAGCGCCAGGCCTGGAGCGAGGTGCACCATCTCGAGCGCGAGCCGGGGCAGCTCCTGCGCCGCGCCGAGGGCGCCGAGCGCAGCATGCTGCGAAGCGCGGTCAGGGTCGTGCGGCCGCTCGCGCGGGCCGCCACCGGGGTCGTGCGCACCGCGACGCGCGACCTGCGCCGGGTCGGCCAGTTCGAGCACGGCCTCGAGCACGGCGTCGAGCGCGCCGAGCACCGGCTCGAAGGGGCGCTGAAGGATCCCGAGAAGGAGCTGCGCAACCTCGGCCAGAAGCTCGAGAAGCAGCTGGGAGACCGGCCGGTGGTGCGCCGGGCCGAGGCCGCCCTGAAGCACGCCGAGCACACCGCCGTAAAGGACGCGCGCAGGCTGCATGTGCCGCACATCCCGGGCGCCGAGGCGGCGAAGGCGGCGGCGCTCGCCGCGGCGGCCGAGGTGCCGCTCGAGGTGTCCCGGGCCGGGCGCGCGGTCGTCCAGTTCGAGAAGCAGGCGGCGGGCGCGGCCCACAAGCTCGAGGCCGAGGCCCGCCACGCCCTCGCCGTCGCCGACGGCCACCTGCCACATCAGCTGCCGCACGAGCCGCACCTGCCGACGACGGCCTCCGCGGCCGCCGGCCGGGCGGCGGCGGAAGCGGCCCACGTCCCGGCGGCCGCGCACGCGCTCGAGTCCGCCGCGGCCGACCGCATGTACGAGAACGTCGTCGACCGCCTGCGCCGCGACCTGATGGGTGAGCGCGAGCGCATGGGCAACCTGCTGGGAGAGTGGCCATGAGCTTCCAGCAGCAGGTGTCCGACGCCGAGCAGCAGGCCGACCAGGCGGTCGACCAGGCCAACCAGGACGTCGAGCAGGCCGAGAGCACCGCGCAGAAGGCGGCATCCGACGCGGAGCAGCGCGGCCGCCAGGTGATGACCGCCATCAACGGCTCCGACCGCAGCACCAAGAAGGGCTCGAAGACCCCCGACCCGGTGGGCGCGCTGCGGTTCCTGGTCAAGGCCGACGACTGCACCATCGGCCGCTTCGCCCACTGCCACGGGCTCGCGGCCGAGTACGAGATCGAGGAGTACGCCGAGGGCGGCCAGAACGCCTTCGTGCACAAGCTGCGCGGCCGCATGCGCCATCCCAACCTGGTGCTCAGCCGCGGCATCACCCACGAGACCGGCCTCATGGACTGGTTCCTGAAGACGCAGTCGGCGGGCAAGCGCGGGTCGATCGCGGTCTCGCTGCTCGGCCCCGACGGCTCGCCGGTGCGGCGGTGGGGGTTCGAGGGCGCCTTCCCCGTGCGCTGGGAGGGGCCCGTGCTGAACGCCCGCTCGCACACCGCCGCCACCGAGACGCTCGAGATCGCCCACCGCGGATTCGTCCTCATCGACTGAACATGGCAGACACCGACTCCACCACCGGGTTCCAGCAGGCCAAGCTCCTGATCGAAGGTCAGGACGAGCTCACGTGCTGGTTCAACCCGAGCGACTACACGGTCAGCAAGGCCAACCGCTGGAGCGACGGCAGCCAGCTCTCCGAGGAGTTCCCGCAGCGCGAGTTCATCGGCGGCGACCCCCGCGAGCTGCGCATGACCCTGCTCTTCGACGCCGCCGACACCGACAACGACGATGTCGCCGACATCACCGACCAGCTCTTCACGATGCTCGAGGTGCAGCCCGAGGTCGAGTCCGGCAAGAAGACCGCCCGGCCGCCGACGGTCACCTTCTCGTGGGGGCAGGTGTCGAGCTTCACGGCGGTCGCCACCAGCCTGCGGGTGCGCTTCACGCTCTTCGACGTCGACGGCACGCCGCTTCGCGCCGTCGCCGACCTGGTGCTCACGCAGGTCGAGAAGGTCGTCGGCGCGGGTGGCGGCGCTCGCCAGAACCCGACCACGGCCGGGATCGCCGGCCTGCGCATGCACGTCGTGCGCGACGGCGACAGCCTGCAGTCGATCGCCTACGCGATGTACGGCGATCCCACCCGGTGGCGGGCGATCGCCGAGGCCAACGGCATCGACGACCCCCTGGCGCTGCCCCGCGGCCGCGCCCTGGCCGTGCCGAGGGCAGAGCGCTGAGCCCGCTGCCCCTGATCTCCGGCATCGAGGTGACGATCGACGGCGATCCGCTCGACAGCCGGCTTGCGGCCAACCTGCTCGAGGTCCGCGCCGACCAGCGCTTCATGCTGCCCGCCGCGTTCATGCTGCGGATCGCCGACCCCCAGCTCGAGCACATCGACTCGAGCCCGCTCACCGTCGGCGCGAACGTCGAGATCCGGCTCGCGGCGGCCGGCGGCGACTCGCTCCAGCTCGTGCTCGCAGGCCAGATCGCCGCGGTCGAGCCCGAGTTCGGCCGCCACGGCGCGGTGCTGGCGGCGCGCGGCTACGACGGCTCACACGTGCTCAACCGCTCCCGCACCACCGAGACGTACCAGAACATGAGCTCCGACGACATCGCGGCCAAGGTCGCCGACCGCGCCGGCCTCGACGCGGGCATGATCGAGAGCGCCGGCGACGTGCACGAGTTCGTGCAGCAGAACAACGAGACCGACTGGGAGTTCCTGTGGCGGCTGGCGCGCCGGATCGACTTCGACGTCTCGGTCGACCAGGGCGCGCTCAGCTTCCAGAAGGCCGGCAAGGACTCGGGCGACGAGCCGCCGACGCTGCGCTGGGGCGAGGATCTGTCGGACGTTCAATCCCCGCGTTACCGGCGTCCAGCAGGTCGACGAGGTGGTCGTGCGCTCGTGGGACCCGGCCGCGAAGGACGTGATCGAGTCGCGCCAGTCGGCCGGCACGCCCGACGCCTCGATCGGGATCGAGCGCGGCGACGTCGGCTCGGCCCTCGGCGGCGGCTCGATGATGATGGCCGACCGGCCGGTGCTCTCCTCCGACGAGGCCGACGCGCTCGCCACGAGCATGGCCTCGCGGCTCGCCAACGCGTTCGTCGAGGCGGAGGGCACGTGCCGCGGCAACCCGGGCCTCGCGGCCGGCGTGCGCGTGCAGATCGACGGCGTCGGCCGGCTCTACGGCGGCGTCTACACGCTGAGCGCGACGAGCCATGTCTACCGCGTCGGCCAGGGCTATGAGACGCGCTTCGCGGTCACCGGCCGCTCGCCGCGCAGCCTGGTCGACCTCCTGAACCCGGCACCGGTCGAGCGCTGGGGCGGCTCGGTGGTGGTGGGGATCGTCACCCAGAACAGCGGCGACCCCGACGACATGGGCCGCGTGCGCGTGCGCTACCCGGCGCTCGGCGACGACATCGAGGGCTGGTGGGCGCGGATCGCCTCGCCGGCGGCCGGGAGCGAGCGCGGCCTCCTGATGATGCCGGTCGCCGGCGACGAGGTGCTGGTCGCGTTCGAGCACGGCGACGTCCGCCGCCCGTACGTGCTCGGGGCTCTGTGGAACGGCAACGACACGCCCGGAGACGACCTTGTGAAGACCGACGGCTCGTTCGCGCTTCGCTCCGACCACCAGGTGGGCGTGCACGCCGCCGACGCGATCACGCTTGCGACCGACAGCGATCTCACCATCACGGCCGGCGGCAAGCACTCGCAGAAGTCCGACGACGACACGTCCATCGAGGGCCAGAACGTGAACGTCAGGGCCAACTCGTCGCTGACCATCGAGGCGACGGGCGATCTCACGATCAAGGGGGCCAGCATCACCGTCCAATCCAGCGGCGCCGTCCAGGTCAGCGGCGCGTCCATCTCACTCGGATGAGCATGCACGGCGACTTCATCGGATCCGGCCTGGCCTTCCCGCTGCGGGTCGACCGCCAGGGATCGCTCGCGCTCGTCACCCACGACGACGACATCCGCGAGGCGATCGCGGTCATCCTGGGCACGATGCCGGGCGAGCGGCCGATGCGGCCCCAGTTCGGCTGCGCGATCCACGACCACGTCTTCTCCGGGATCGACGGCCACACGCTCGGCCGCATCGACCACGATGTCCGCGTCGCCCTCGACCGGTGGGAGCCGCGGGCGCAGGTGCTCTCGGTCGACTTCGACCTGTCCGAGCGCGCCGCCGGCCGCCTGCTGATCGACATCACCTACCGGATCAGGCAGACGAACGACGTGCGCAACCTCGTCTACCCGTTCTATCTCGTCCCGTCGGAGGAGGAATCGTGAGCCTGCCCCGGGTCGAGCTCGACGACCGCCGCTTCCAGGATCTCGTGAACGAGGCCCGCACCCGGATCGCCCGTGCGTGCCCGGAGTGGACCGAGCACAACGTCTCCGACCCCGGCATCACCCTGATCGAGCTCTTCGCCTGGATGACGGACATGCTCGTCTACCGCCTGAACCGCGTCCCCGACAAGCTGCACGTCGCCCTGCTCGAGCTGCTCGGGATCACGCTGGCGCCGCCCGCGCCGGCCGCCACCGAGGTGCGATTGCGGCTGGCAGCCGCGGCGGTCGAGCCGGTGCCCGTGCCCGCGTGGGACACCGAGGTCGGCACGGTGCGCACGCCCCGCGACGAGGCGATCGTGTTCCAGACGTCGGCCGACTTCACCATCCCGGCCCTGCGCCCCAAGTCGTACCTGATCGAGCACGACGGCGTCGCCCGCGAGGTGCCGATCGGCTCGGGCGTGGCCCGCCCGCGCGGCGGCGACCAGGCGCCGTTCGCCGCTCCGCCCGTCCCCGGCGATGCGCTCTACCTGGGCTTCGACACGTCGCTGGCCCGGCTCGTCGTGGGCGTGTCGGTCGAGTGCTCGCAGGCCCGCGGCGCCGGCGTCGATCCCGAGGACCCGCCGCTGCGGTGGGAGTACTCGACCGGTGAGGGGGCGCTGGGCTGGCGCGAGGCGACGGTGCTCGCCGACCACACCGGCGGCTTCAACTACGGCAGCGGCGTGGTCGAGCTCGAGCTCCCGGCCGCGACCGGCATGGCGACCGTGGGCGATCGCAAGGCGCACTGGATCCGCTGCCGCGTCGACCCCTTCACGCGGGCCGACGTGCCCGCCGCCTACACGCTGCCGCCGGAGATCTACTCGATCACCGCCGGGGCGCTCGGCGCCCGCATCCCGGCGATGCACGCCACCCGCCGCCGGGCCGAGCTGCTCGGCGAGAGCGACGGCACCCCCGGCCAGACCTTCCGCCTGCGCTACGCCCCGGCGCTTGCGCTCTCCGGCGACGAGACGCTCGAGGTGCTGCCGCCCCGGGCGGAGGAGTGGGAGCGGTGGCAGCTCGTTGCGAGCTTCGCCGAGAGCACCGCGGAGGACCGCCACTTCCTGCTCGACGCCGCCGCCGGCGAGGTGCACCTGGGGACGGCCGTGAACTCCGGCGACGGCTCCTGGCGCCAGTACGGCCAAGTGCCGCCGAAGGGCTCGCTCGTGCGCATGTCCGGGTATCGCAGCGGCGGCGGGCGGCGCGGCAATCTGGCCGCCGGGATGCTCTCGGTGCTCAAGTCGTCGATCCCGGGCGTGGCCGCCGTCACCAACCCGGTCGCGGCCACGGGCGGCGTCGACGGCGAGACGCTCGACGATGCCCGCCGCCGCGCGCCGCTCGAGCTGCGCACGCGCTACCGGGCGGTCACGGCGGACGACTTCGAGGCCCTGTGCGCCGAGGCGTCGCGCCAGGTGGCGCGCGTGTTCACCATCCCGCCCGATCCCGACGACGCCCTGGTGCGGGTGCGGCTCCTGCCGATGGTCGAGGACTCCGCCCGCAAGCTCAGCGTGGCGGAGCTCACGCCGAGCGAGGAGCTGCTGGCGCAGGTGGCCGCCCACCTCGACCCGCGGCGGATGGTCGGCACCCGCGTGCATCTGGCCCCGGTGCCGCTGCGCGGCGTGAGCGTCGTCTGCGACGTGCAGGCCGCCCTCGGCGCCGACCCGGGCCGCGTCGAGAACGACATCGAGCGCATGCTCTACACCTATCTGAACCCGCTGGTCGGCGGCAATCCGCACGGCCCGGGCACCGGGTGGGAGTTCGGCCGGTCGCTCAACCAGGGCGAGCTCTTCGGCGTCGTCCACCAGGTGCCGGGCGTCGAGTTCGTGAAGATCCTGCGCGTGTACGAGACCGATCTCGTGACCGGCAAGCAGGAGCCGAAGGCGCTCGGGTCGCACCTCGAGATCGCGCCGCACGAGCTGATCGCGTCGGGCACGCACATCGTCAAGGCCGCCCACCGGGAGCTGTAGAGGTGGCCGACGGCGGACGCCCCACCCAGCCGCTCCAGACGGTGGTCATGCACCGGCCGGCCCGCGTCCACGCCGACATCGAGCCGCCCCCGGCCGCCTCGGCGCGGCGGTACCTGCGCGACCATCTGCCCGCCGTCTACAGCGATCCGCCCCAGCTCGAGGCCGGGGCCGAGGGGCTCGCGGCCCGGTTCGTGGGCAGCCTCGAGCGCGTGCTCGACCCCGTCGTCGCGAGCCTCGACTGCCTGCCGGCGCAGCTTGCGACCGACACGGCGCCGGCGCCGATGCTGGCGATGATGGCCGGGTGGCTCGGGCTCGAGGAGGACGAGCGGCGCTCGCTCGCCGACCGCCGCGACGAGGTGCGCTACGCCTCGGCGATCGCCCAGTCGCGGGGGACGCTGCCCGGGCTCGAGCTCGGCCTGCGCACCGCGTTCCCGAGCCTGCCGCTGCGCGTCGAGGACGGCGGCGGGGTGACGTACTCGGTCGAGCCGGACTCGGATCCGCCCTCGGCGCCGCGGGAGTTCGTGGTCTACTGCGACGCCGCGATCCCGGTCGAGCGGCAGGCGGCGGTGGCCCGGGCGATCGATCGGCTGAAGCCGGTCAACGCGCGGTATCGTCTGCGCGTGAAGTCCCCGCCCAAGCCGAAGCCGCCGCCGCCCGAGACGTCCACCGAGATCGCGTGAGAGTCTGCCCCGCCTGCCATCGGGAGAACCCCGACGACACGGATTTCTGCCAGTTCTGCGGCGAGTACCTGCGCTGGGACCCGACCGTCGCGACGCCGGCCGTGCGCCCGCCCGCGGCGCCCGGACCCGGCCCGGGCCCGTCCCAGGTACCGCCCGGCATGCGCCCGATACCGGGCACCCGCGGCGACCGCAGCCCGGCGGATGCCGTCTCGATCACGCTGCGGTCGCTGACCGACGACGCCGATCCGCGCGAGGGCGTGCGGGTGGCGTGCGCGCCCGGCCAGACGGCCACGCTGGTGGCGTCGGTGCGCAACCAGAGCGGCATCGTCGACAATTACGACCTGCGCGTCGAGGGGCTGCCGGACGGCTGGTGGACGATCACGCCGGCCACGGCCTATCTCGTCCCCTACGGCGCGCCCAGCGGCCGCTACGAGCAGGACGCCCAGGTGCACCTGCACCCGCCGCGCGCGGCCCAGGCCGAGGCGCGCGAGTGGCAGATCAGGGTGGTGGCCGGGTCGCGGGCGACGAGCACAGACGCCGGGTCGGCGTCGGCCCGGCTCACCGTGCAGGCCTACCAGGACGTCGAGACCGACCTGCGCCCGGAGCGGGCCACCGGCCGGCGCCGGGGCAAGTTCGCGTTCGCCGTGCGCAACCTCGCAAACGCCCCGATCGAGCTCGAGTTCTCGGCCACCGATCCCGAGGGGAAGTGCAAGTTCGCGATCAAGCAGCGGCGCGGCACCGCCCAGCCCGGCAAGCGCGCGGGCACCGAGCTGATCGTGAAGGCGCCGAAGCAGATCTGGGTCGGCCGGCCCCTCGACCATCCGTTCCAGATCGTCGCCCGCGCGCCGGGCAGCGAGGAGACGATCATCAGCCGCCAGGCCGTCTTCCGGCAGCGGCCCTGGTTCGCCTGGTGGGTGCCGATCGCGATCGTGACCGCGCTCGCGCTCGGGGTGGCGGGCTACAAGCTGCTGCAGAGCCCGCCGACGATCACCGTGCCCAACCTCAAGGGCCAGGCCGCCTCGGAGGTGCAGAAGGTGCTCGAGCACCTGGGCCTCCTGCTCACGAACAATCCCGCGGCCACCAAGATCGTCGCCGCCAAGAACGAGGTCGGCAAGATCATCAGCCAGAACCCCGGACCGGGGTTCAAGCTCAGCCCCGGCAAGGCCGTCGCGGTCGTCGTCGGCGTCGCCGCCAAGCAGGTGCCGGTGCCGGACGTGTGCGGCAAGCCGCTCGCGGTCGCGCAGACGGCGCTCAAGAAGGCCAGGCTGACCGTCGGCCGGGTGCAGCCGTCGGTGTCGGATCCGAAGGCGATGACGCTTGCAAACGGCTGCGAGGTGCCCGCCGCGAACCAGTCGGTCGCGCAGGGCTCGCCGGTCAGCCTGTCCCTGGTGAGCCCGGGGGCCGGCAGCCTGCCGTCGGTGGCGAACCTATCCGGGGCGGCCGCCGCCTCGAAGCTGCAGGCGGCGGGCCTGAAGACGATCACGATCCCGGTGCTGGCCCCGTCGGTCGCCGTCGGCAACGTCGTCACGCAGAGGCCGGGCAGCGGCGCCGCCCTGGCCAAGGGCTCGACGGTGACCCTGTATACCTCGGCCCTGCCCCGCGTCGCCTACGACAGCGGCGGCGCCGTCCAGGTCTCGGCGTTCACCGCCACCGGCCCGGCCGGCCAGCCGCTGCGCCTGAGCGCGGGGAGCGCCGCGCTCGAGCCGAGCTGGAACGCCGACCATACCGAGCTCGCCTACGTCGACCGGACGTCCGGGTCGGGCGCGATCGAGGTGGTCGCGGCCGACGGCAAGACCCCACCGCAGAGCGTGGCGGCGAGCGGCGACTACCACCGGCCGGTGTTCGCCCCGTTCCCGGGCAGCCAGGTGCTCGCCTTCACGCAATGGATCGGCAGCACGGCGTCGCTGTGCCTGCTCGACCTGGCCACGCCGGCCGCGCAGCCCTCGTGCACGACGCCGGTGCCGGAGCTGCTCGACCGGCCGACGTGGTCGCCCGACGGCAAGTCGATCGCCGTCGTCTCCGAGACGTCCGGGGCGACGCCGCAGCCCGCCGGCGTGCTCTGGTTCCACACGTTGAAGCCCTTCTCGGCGGTCGCCACCGACTGGAACGCCGACCCCACGACGTATCTGACCCGGCCCGACCCGGCCAACAACCCGACGTTCCTGGCCTGGTCGCCGCTCGTGTCCGGGCAGTCGCAGCTGGCCTACGCCTCCGGCAACTCGATCTTCCTCACCACGTCGCCTGCCAGCACCGGGGCGAAGATCGCCGACTTCACCGTCCCGCCGGCGCTCGCCTGGCGCACCGACGGCCAGCTCGTCGCCGGCGGCCAGGCGTGCACGACCACGCCACCGGGGATCGTCGCCATCACCCAGACCGGCACCCAGACTCCGCTTGGGATCAGCGGCTGCAACCCCAGCCTGGAGCCGCTCCCGCTCCCGCCCACCGGGTAGGTCGGCGTGCTGTGCCGCTCGTGTAGACGCCAGGTGTCGCGCGGGGCGCTCTTCTGCGGCCGCTGCGGCGCGCCGCAGGCGCGGGGCGTGCGGGCGCCGCTCGACCTCCTGATCGGCGAGACGCGCGTGCCGCTGACGCAGACGATCACGCTCGGGCGGGCCGAGACGAACGACGTGACGCTGGCCGACCCGACGGTGTCGCGCGTCCATGCGCGCGTGCTCGTGACGGCGTCGGACACGTCGATCGAGGACGCCGGCTCGAGCCACGGCACCATGCTCGACGACCGCCCGCTGCGCGGGCGCGCGCCGCTCGCCGAGGGCTCGGTCGTGCGGCTCGGCGACACCGTGCTGCGGGTCGAGCGTCACCCGGACGAGCTCGACGCGGGCCGGACGGTCATGCTCGACGCGGTGGGCGTCGAGCTCACCGCGGGGGGCGCGGTGCGCGATCGCGTGCCGCACGTCTCGTCGCGGCCGCGGCTGCGGCCGGGGTGCGCGCTCAAGCAGCTCGAGGAGGACGAGGGCGACCAGCGCTGGGTGCTGCGCGACGAGGACGGGGCCAAGTACCTGCGCATGGGCGATGCCGAGGCGTCCCTGGTGCAGGTGCTGGCCGCCGGCGCCTCGCTCGAGGATCTGCTGGCCGCGAGCGAGCGCGACCAGGGCGCCGCCGGGCCGCCCCGGCTCGCGCGGCTCCTGGCCGACCTCGGCGAGCACGGCCTGCTCGAGCAGACCGGCGACGCCTACGACCCCTTCGAGCACGATCCCGGCCTGCTCGAGCGCATGTTCAAGCCGCGCGAGTGGGCGTTTCAGAACCCCGACGCCGTCTTCCAGGCCGTCTACCGCTACGGCGGCTGGCTGTTCTTCTCGGCGCCGGGGCTCGCCGTGCTCGGCACGATCGCGGCCGTCGGCTTCGTGGCGTTCCTGCGCCTCGCGCTCTTCCAGCACGTGACGCCGTTCGTCGTCGCCGACCACCTCGGCTGGGGCGCGGCCGTGTTCCTCGCCGGCCGGCTTGCGGCCGTCTCGCTGCACGAGATCGGGCACGGGCTCGCCGTCGCCTCGTTCGGCCGCCGCGTCCGCCGGGCCGGGGTGAAGCTGATCCTGATCTTCCCGTTCGGGTTCGTCGACACCTCGGATGCGTGGTTCGAGCCCCGCCGCCGCCGCATCGCCGTGAGCGCCGCCGGCCCGGCCACCGACCTGATCGTCGCGGGCGCGGCGGCGATCGTGACGACGCTCGGGCACGGCACCGGCGCCGACATCGCGTTCCAGATCGCGCTCGGCGCCTACATCGGCGGGCTCTTCAACCTGAACCCGCTCCTCGACCGCGACGGCTATCACATCCTGGTCGACCTGCTGCGCCAGCCCGGCCTGCGGGCGCGGTCGCGGCAGCGGCTGCAGCTGCGCCTGGCGGGGCGGCCGGTGCCTCCCGGCCTCTCGCGGTCGGCCGATCTCTATGCCGTCGCCGCCCTCGGCTGGTTGCTGGGCTGCGCCTGCTTTGCCATACTTGTCTCGACCCGCTACTACCACGTGCTGGTCGCGCTGGCGGGCAATCGAGCGGTCGTATGGGCACTGTTCGGGATCTTCTACGCCATGCTCTTCCTTCCCATCGTGATCTCGGTCGGCAAGCCGCTCATGATGCGGCGCGACCGCTAGGCTGCGGTCGTGTCTGAGGCGGCCCGGCCCACTCCCAGCGGCGACCAGAACGCCCGCGCGGTCGAGGTGCTGCAGCGGCTCCTGAGCGACCCGGACTTCCGCCGCACCTTCCGGCGCGACCCCTCGGGCGCCTGCCTCGCGGCCGGCCTCGACGAGGCTGCGGCCGAGTTCTCGGGAGCGGGGGCTGCGGCGCAGACGCTCGAGATCCGCGAGTCGAAGTCGAGCCTCGCCGGCCTGCTGATGGCCGCGGCGGCCGAGGGCGCGGCCGTGTACCAGTTCGCCGAGCACATGCGCACGCACCTGGGCGGCGACGTCGCCGAGATCGCGCGTCAGGCGGTCGACAAGGCCGGCCAGCACGCCCCGGCCGGCCATGCCGCGGGCGCGCACGCGGCCGAGGGCCTGGTCGGGGCAGGGGCGCCCGCGCCGGCGGCCGCGCTGCCCGCGGTCGGCACCGGCCCCGGCGTCATGGCCGAGGCGGCCGCGGCCGTCGACCACACCCAGCTCGACGCCGGCCAGCACGTCGTCCACATCGCCTCCAAGTACATCGGCACGCCGTACGTCTGGGGCGGCTCGAGCCCCGGCGGGTTCGACTGCTCCGGGCTCGTGCAGTACTGCTACAAGCAGATCGGCGTGAACCTCGACCGCACGACCTGGGACCAGGTCAAGGAGGGCCACGCCGTCGCGTGGGGCCAGTTCAAGCCCGGCGATCTGATCTTCTCGAACTTCGAGGGCCCGGGCGCAGGCGCCACCCACGTCGTCATCTACGCCGGCCACGGCCAGGTCATCGCCGCCCCGCACACGGGCGGGCACGTCGAGTACGAGTCGGTCGACGTCTTCAAGCCGTACTTCATGGGCGCGCGCCGGGTGGTGCCCGACGCGCCCGCGGGGGTCGGCATGCCGGCGGTGGCGGCGGCCGGCACCCCGGCGCCCGCGCCTGCACCCGCCTCCGGGACGCTCGGCATGAGCGCCGTTGCCGGCTCGCCCGCCCCGCCGGCGCCGGCCCTTGCCCCCAACTCGGCGGGCGTGCACTCGACCATCGGCAGCATCGCCGCCGTGCCTCCCGCAATCGACGCCGCACACGGCGCCGGCGCCGGGGCGCTCGACGCGATCATCGGCGCCTACCCGGGCGATCACGCCCCCCGCAGCGCGATCGCGGCCTGGATGGGCGACGCCGCCCAGCGGGCCGGCCTGCCGCGCGAGCTGCCGGTGATGGCCGCCCTCGTCGAGTCGGGGCTCAAGAACGACAACTACGGCGACCGCGACTCGCTCGGGTTCTTCCAGATGCGCACGTCGATCTGGGATCACGGCAAGTACGCGGGCTTCCCCAAGGACCCGCGCCTGCAGCTGCGCTGGTTCATCGACGAGGCCCAGACGCTCAAGGCGACGCGGCTGCGCGAGGGCGTCGCCGGATTCGGCCACGATCCCAACCACTACGGCGACTGGATCGCCGACATCGAGCGCCCGGCCGCCCAGTACCGGGGCCGCTACCAGCTCCAGCTCGACGCCGCCCGCCAGCTCCTGCGCTGACCCCGGTTGGCGGTCGACGTCTACGTCGGGTCGTTCCTGGCACGGTGCGATCCGTTGCGGCGGAACGAGCGGCCGCAGGTCGAGACGCCGGGCCTGCATGGGCTGCTCCCCTCGAGCGATGACCCGTTCGCCCGGCTGCTGGTGACGGACGATCGCGCCCACGGTGCGCTCGGAGCGATCCTCCCCGACCTCGCCGCGGGCAGCATCACCGTGTTCGCTGCGGCGGCGCGATGCCGCGAGCTGCTCGTCGGCGGGTTGGCGTGGCGGAACGGCGAGGCGACGGCGATGACGTGCCAGGACCTGGGTACGGTGCCCGGCGCTCGGCTGCCCGACGCGCTCGCGCTGTGGCCGGTGCGACGCCTCGCCGGCGACGCGCCTGAAGGTGTGGCGTTGGCCGACGCGGTTGCGGCGGCGATGCGGGCCGATCCGGGCATCGAGGACGCGCCGGAGGTGTTCGCAGGGTACCTGAGATCATTGCCGCCGGCGTTTCGGCTGATGGCCGCCGTCGATGCCGGCGGGGTGGTGCGGGGGACATCGGGCTGGGGCGCGTTCGGTGCGTACGCTCGCGTCATGTTCGTCAACACCGATCCGGGCTGGCGCCGGCGCGGCGTCGGCCTGGCGATGACATCCGCGGCGCTGCACGCCGCCCGGGCTGCGGGAGCCGCGCAGGCCGGCCTCGACGCAAGCGCCGCGGGTCGGCGGATCTATCGCCGTCTGGGGTTTGATGAAGCGGCCGAGGTGACCCGTTTCTACCAGGCGCTCAGCCCGTGATGGTGAACGGCTCGAGGCCGACCGACTTGCCGTCGGGTCCGAGCGCGGTCAGCCAGAACGCATTGTTGATCGCGACCAGCTTGGTCACGTACGCGCCCTTCGCCTCGGTCTTGAAGGCGAACGGCACCGTCTGCTTGCCGGGGTGGACGAGGTCGTAGCCCTCGAGCGTGCCGATGCGCACGCCCGCCGCCGGCGGCCCGTACGTGGCCGTCCACAGGAAGTCGCCCACGACCGCGATCCGCACCGGCGGCGTCGTGATGCCGCTCACGGGCGTCTGCGTCGTCGGAGCGGCCGGATCCACCTTCATGACGCCGGTCGAGCTGACGACGTACACCGCTTTGCTGTCGCCCGTGATCCAGCCCGCGCCGGGGAGCGGGACGATGGTCGCCACGGGCTGCGGGGTCGTCACGGGCACCTGGGCGAGCTTGCCCTTGCCGTCCGTCGCCCAGATGAACCCGGCCTCGAGCTCGAGCGAGGCCGGCGTGAAGTTGATCCCCTTCACCGCCACCGGCGCGCCGCCCTGCTCGGAGATCTTGAGCAGGCCCTGGTTCGTCGGCTGCCAGATCGTGCCCGCGCTCACGACCACGCGCGCGGGCGCGGGGTGGCCGGGGTAGGGGATCGGCGCCGACGGCGGCGCGGTCGACCCCGGCACGAACCGGCGCACCTCGCCGCCGGTCGGAGTCTGGGCGCTCACCCACAGCGCGCCCTCGCCGCTCGCCAGATTCGCGGCGCCCTTGCCGGCGGGGATCGACCCCGTGGTTGCCCCCTGCAGGTCGACGATCCGGCGCGGCTTCTTGTGGTCGAGCGCCCACGCGTGACCGGCGAACGGCGCCACGCTCTGGAGCTTGCCCGCCTGGAACTGCGCGGGCACCGCGGCCACAGTCGGCAGGGCCGGCGGGTGGGTCGTCTGCGTGTGGTGCTTCGTGGTCGTCGTGGTCTTCGCAGCCGACCCGGATCCGCCTGACTTGCTCCAGAAGAAGGCGCCCGCGGCGATCGCGGCGATCAGGACGACCGCGACCACGATCAGCATCCGGCTGCGGCCGCCGCCGGCGGCCGGCCACTGGAAGGTCTCGCCCGCACCGGGGGTGCCCGCCGCGGCTGCGGCGGCCGCGGCGGCCGGGGCGACCGTCGCCTGCCCCCCGGCGGCGGCCGGGACGGGCTGGAGCGGCTGGCCCTCGAGCGTGGCGGGCGGCTGCACGGGCGGCGGTGGCGGGGGCGGCGGCGGTGGGGCCGCCGCGGGCGACTCGCCCAGGTAGGTCTCGTAGCCTGCGCTCGCCTCCTGGGCGGGCGGCGTCGCGCGGTCAAACGGCGCCGGCGTCAGCGGGCCGGCCGCCCGGTCGGTGCCCGACACGAGCAGGCGGGCCTCGCGCCGCCACAGCGGCCCGAGGGCGGCGACGGCGATCTCCTCGAGCTCGTACCAGGCCTGGCGGGCGCTCTGGGTGCGCTTGGCCGGGTCCTTGACGAGCAGCCGGTCGATCCAGTCCGAGAAGCGCCGGTCGACGCTCGGGTTGACCGACACGGCCGAGGGGATCTCCTCGCTCACCTGGCGCATGAGCACGGCCACCGGCGTCGTCGAGTCGTGGAACGGCACCCGGTCGACGGTCATCTCGTAGGCGGTGATCCCGACCGAGTACAGATCGGTCCACGGCCCCACGTCGCCCGCCGTGGCCTGCTCCGGTGCCATGTAGGCCGGCGTGCCGACCGTGGTGCCCGTGGCCGTGAGGTTCGGCCCGCCCGCGTCGGTCAGCGCCTTCGCGATGCCGAAGTCGGCGATCTTCACCTCGCCGTCGGAGGTCACCATCAGGTTCTCGGGCTTGATGTCGCGGTGCACGATCTCGCGCCGCTCCGCCTGGGCCAGGCCGGCCAGGGCGCCCTCGAGCACGCCGATCGTCTGCGCCAGCGTCGTCCGGCCCACGTACGGGCGCAGCGAGCCGCGCTCGAGGTACTCCATCGCGATGTAGGGCGTCCCGTTCTCGTTCAGGAACTCGTACACCGTCACGATGTTCGGGTGCTGCATCGAGCCCGCGACCCGCGACTCGCGCACGAACCGCTCGGCGAAGGCGGGATCGGCGGCGTGGAACGCGTTCAGCTCCTTCAGCGCGACGTCGCGGTCGAGGTCGGTCTGGCGGGCCAGGTACACCGCGGCCATGCCGCCGCGGCCGATCTCGCGGACGATCTGGAACCTGCCGACCTGGCGGGGCTGATCAGCCACCGTGTCTCCCCGGGGTAGCGGTCACGACGCCTGGACGAGCGGAGCGCCCGGCGCGGCCACCATGATCGTGCCCGGCGGGACGCCGTCGGTGATGCCCGAGAGCGTCGAGATGTGCGCCGGCAGCCCACCGACCAGGACCGTGGGCGCGCTCCCGCCGGGGAGGGTCGAGATCACGGTGGTGCAGGGCTTGCTGGCGATGCTCGGCGGCTGGGCGCAGCCGACGATGGGCGCGCCGATCAGGTCGGTCTCGCGCAGGACGGCGCCGCCCTGGGCCATGACGACGGTCTGCTTCGGCGTGAGGACGACCGTCCCGCCGTGGATGCACATGATGGTGTCGTTCGTGGTCACTACGTTGGGCATGGGTCCCCCGGGTCTGCAAAGGCGCTTGGACTTTCGTACTATCTCGCGTGCGGCTCGACTGAGCAAACGGTGCGGTGGGGGTGCCGTGCGGGTCTACATCATCGATCCACATCCGATCTACCGCCGAGGCCTCGTGGCCAGCCTCGCCGCGCTTGCGGAGATCGACGAGGTGTGGGAGGCCGAGGGGCCGCGCTCGGCGGAGCTCGATCCCAACCTTGCGAGCGCGGACGTGGTCGTGCTCGACGGCGACGTCGAGGGCAGCTGCGAGTTCGTGCGCCGGCTGCGCCCGGCCGGGCGGCCGCGGGTGCTGATCTGCGCCGCGGCGTTCGACGAGCCCGGGCTGCTCGACACCGTCCAGGCCGGCGCGTGCGGCTACCTGACGAAGGACACGCTCACGCCCGAGACGCTGGCCGCCGGCGTCCGCGCCGTCCACTCCGGCGCCGGCGTCCTGCCGCCCGACGTGCTCGGCAGCCTGCTGCGCACGCTGGCGGTGGTGTCGCGCGACGTGCTCGAGCCGCGCGGCCTGTCGCTGACCGCGCTCACGACGCGCGAGCGCAACGTGCTGCGGCTCGTCGCCGACGGCCTGCCGACCCGCGAGGTGGCCGAGCGGCTGAGCTACAGCGAGCGGACGATCAAGGCCGTGATGCACGACGTCACGACCAAGCTCCACGCCAAGACGCGCTCACAGGCGGTTGCCCAGGCCGTCCGCGAGGGCCTGATCTAGGGCGTCGCGAGCAGCGCCTTGACCGTCCCCGCCGGCTCCTCGACGAGCCGGCGGAAGGCCTCGGCCCCGTCGCGCAGCGGCATCACCGTCACCCAGTCCAGGCCGGGCGGATGCTCGGCCAGCAGGGCAAGGGCGGCGTCGAAGTCGGCCCGTGTGTAGGCGTAGTGGCCGCGCAGCGTGATCGCCCGCCGCACCATGTCGCCGACGGCCACCGCGCCCTCGGCCTGGCCGAGGCCGATGACCGTCACCGAGCCGCCCGTGCGCACCTTGCCGATCGCGCCCTGCCACGTGGCCTCGATCCCGACGGCGTCGATGGCGATGTCGGCCACGGGCAGGCTCGCGTCGGAGACCGCCGCCGCCACTCGGGTCGCCCCGAGCTCGGCGGCGAGCGCGCGCCGGCTCGCGACCGGCTCGACGGCCGAGACCTCGATCCCCTGGATCGCGCAGGCGTAGGTGGTGAGGAGCCCGATCGGGCCGCCGCCCACGACGAGGACGTGCTGCCCCGGGGCGGCGCCGGCGTAGCGCAGCGCGGAGACCGCGCAGGCGAACGGCTCGGTGAGCACGGCCACGCGGTCGTCGACGGCCGCGGGGACCTGTGTCAGCGAGCGCGGGTCGACGGCCACCGTCTCGGCGAACACGCCCTGCCGGTCGAGCCCGAGCAGGCCGCGCGTCGCGCACAGGTTCTCCTCGCCGCGCAGGCACGCCGGGCACGCGCCGCACGACACGATTGGGAACACGACATAGCGGTGCTCGTCGCCGTCGACCCGGCCGATCGCCTCGTGCCCGAGCACGAGCGGCGGCGTGCGCGGCCCGTGATGGCCGCGGTACGGATGCAGGTCGGATCCGCACACCCCGGCGAGTGTCACCCGGAACGGGACGGCACCGGGGCCGGCCTCGGGGGCCGGCTCGTCGCCGTAGCGGAGGTCGGCGCCCCCGTGCCACATGAGTGCCTTCACGAGGTCGGTATCATCGCACGGCCCGCTCGGGCGGGCGCCCGCGCTCATGCAGATCACCGCGATCGAACCGATCATCCTGCGCCTCGACCAGGTCGACACGACCCGCGCCGACGGCACGCAGGACGCCTTCGTCGTGCGCGTGCACACCGATGAGGGTCTGGTCGGGATCGGCGAGGCCGACACGTCCCCCTATATCGCCCGCACGATCGTCGAGATGCCGTCGTCGCACGCCGTCGCCCGCGGCCTCGGGGAGCTCCTGATCGGCCAGGATCCGGCCCGCGTCGGCGAGCTCTGGGATCGCATGTACTGGGGCTCCTACCACTACGGCCGGGCGGGCGCCGCCCTGCACGCGATGAGCGCGATCGACATCGCCCTCTGGGACATCGCCGGGCAGGCGGCGGGCGTGCCGGTGTCGGCGCTGCTCGGCGGGCGCCGCGCCGAGGCCATGCCGGTGTACGCGAGCGAGGTGATGCCGGAGTCGCCCGAGGAGGTGCGCGCCATCGCCCGCCGCGCGGTCGCGGCCGGCTACCGGGCGCTCAAGCTGGGCTGGGGGCCGCTGGGGGCGAGCCTCGAGCGTGACGTCGAGCTCGTGGCGGCGGCCCGCGAGGAGCTCGGGCCGAAGCGCGCGCTCATGATCGACGGTGGCATGGCCTACTCGGTCAAGCGCGCGATCCAGCTCGTGCGCGAGCTCGAGCCGTTCGGGATCCACTGGCTCGAGGAGCCGCTTCTGGCCGACGACTACGACGGCTATCGGCGGCTCTCCGACGCGGTGGCCGTGCGGATCGCCGCCGGCGAGGCCGACTCCGGCCTGCGCGCCTACCGGGCGCTCGTCGAGCTCGGCCACGTCGACGTGCTCCAGCCCGACCTGGCCCGCTGCGGCGGGTTCACCGTGGGCCGCCAGATCGCCGAGATGGCCGCGGCCACCGGCACCGAGGTGGTGCCGCACTGCTTCTCGACGGGGATCCTGGTCGCCGCGTCGCTGCACTTCACCGCGGCGATCGCGGGCGCCACGTACTCGGAGTTCTCGGTCGCCGACTCGCCGCTCGTGAACGGCCTGCTGACCGAGCCGTTCGCGCTCGACGGCGAGGGCCGCGTGGCCGTTCCCGCCGGCCCGGGGCTCGGCATCCGGCTGAACGACGAGCTGGTCGAGCGGCTGCGCTACCGCTAGCGGTCGAGCCGGTACCGCTCGATGTAGCCGCGGTCGAGCTCCCAGCCGCCTCGATCTCGGCGCGCAGCCTCACGCCGTCCACCGGCTAGTAGCGGTGTACGACGGCGCCCGGTGCGAGGGTCAGGTCGCACATGCGGTGAAGCGCGAGCTCGACCGCTCCCACCGCGAGCACGTGCACGGGCAGCTGGGCGTTCGGGCGCAGCTCGAGCGTGCCCGGGCCGGTCCACGCCTCGTGCTCGACGACGTCCGTGAACGAGCGCACGACCAGCTCGCGGCTCACCCGTCCGGCCTCCTCCTGGCGCACGCGCAGGTTCACGTTCAGGCCGGATCCCGGCACCAGCCGCTCGAGGTCGGCGGACGCCGCGGGCGTCTGCTTCCAGCACATCGTCGCCGTGGCGACGTCGATGCCGTTTCGGCCGATCCGGCCGACCAGCAGGTCGCCGGCCGGTTCGAGCGAGACCTGCCCCGCCTTCTTCGGCTGCCCGTAGGTCTCCCTGCCGGCGGCCACGGCGCCGTCAGACTCGAGCACGAGGAACGGCGAGTAGACGGCGGGCCGGCCGTCGGGCAGGCGCACCGGTATCTGGAAGGCCGACTCGCAGTAGACGCCGAACCACTCTGCATCGTGCATCTTGTAGACGTGCGCGATGCACAGGTCGCCGGTGAGCTCGAGCGGCGCCGGGATGAGCGCGTCGGCGGCTGCGCGGTCGGTGCGGTAGACGATCGTGAGGATCTCGGTCCGGCGCAGACGGATGGGCAGCACCGGCACGAGCGGCGCCAGGTGCGGCGTGCTCTGCACGTCCAGCGGATCGAACGGGCTCACGGCCGGCGATCATAGAGGGCCGGCGCCGCCGCGGCACGCGACCGTATGCTTACGCCGTCGTGAGCAGGCTCGCAGGCCGAGGCGTGGTGGTGACCGGCGCGTCGTCCGGGATCGGGCGCGCGATCGCGCTTCGGTGCGCGCGGGAAGGTGCGCAGGTGCTCGCGTCCGGCCGTCGCGAGGATGCGCTGCGGGAGCTCGTGGCCGAGGCGCCGGAGGGGGCGGTGCACGCCCACGCCGCCGATCTGCTCACCCCCGGCGCTCCCGAGGCCATGATCGCCGCGGCGGTCGCGCGCATCGGGCGCGTGGACGGGGTCGTCCACGCCGCCGGGACGGTGTGGCGGGGCGAGGACCTGCGCGAGAGCGGCGACGCGGAGCTGCGCGCGTTCCTCGATGCGAACCTCGGCGCGACGCTGCGGGTGGCGCGGGCGGCGCTGCGGCCCATGATGGCGGCGGGGGCGGGCTCGTTCGTGCTGGTGGGCAGCCAGCTGGCCCACATCGGCGCCCCCGGCTATGCCGCCTACACGGCCGCGAAGGGCGGTGTCACCGCGCTCGCCCGCGCGCTCGCCGCCGACGCCGGGCCGAGCGGCGTGCGCGTGAACGTGCTCGCGCCGGGGGTGGTGCGAACGCCGCTCGCCTACGTCAACCGGCCGGACTTCGACGACCAGATCGACGCGATCGCCGCCCGCCACCCGCTGCGCCGGATCGGCGCGCCCGATGACATGGGCGGCCCGGCCGTGTTCCTGCTCTGCGATGACAGCGCGTGGATGACGGGGCAGACGTTGATCGTCGACGGCGGCTACACGATCCAGTAGCGGCGCTTCGCAGCGGCTCGGGCTTGACGAGCTATACGCTATAGCGCTTTACTCTTCGCCAGCATGGGGCCAGGTTCGGGATCGGGAGCGGTTGTCGTCACCGGCGCCGGAAACGGCATCGGCGCGGCCGTGGCCCGGCGCCTGCAGGCCGACGGCCGGCTCGTGATCGGCCTCGACGTCGAGGCGTGCACGTTTACGCCGTCGCTCGAGGTGGACGTGGCCGACATCGACGGCCACGAGGCGCTGATCGCGGCCATCGCCGCCGAGCACGGCCGCATCTGGGGGCTCGTGAACGTGGCCGGCATCTTCGTCCCCGAGGCGGTGGCCGACCTCACCGTCGCCGCCTACCGGCGCCAGCTCGGCGTCATGCTCGACGGCCCGATCTGGCTCGCCCGCGCGGCCGGCCTGCACATGGCCGCCCACGGCGGCGGGCGGATCGTCAATGTGACCTCGATCCACGCCACCCACAGCGAGCGCACGGCGCTCAGCTATGACGCGGCGAAGGGCGGCCTGGATGCGGCCACGCGCACGCTCGCGATCGAGCTCGGCTCCCGCGGCGTGCTCGTCAACAGCATCGCCCCCGGCTTCGTGCGCACGCGGATGTCGGTCGTCGACGGGCAGGACGAGCTCGAGACCGACTGGTTCCGCACCGGCTACGTCGAGAGCGGGCGGCTGCCCGTCGGGCGAGCGGCGGAGCCGGACGAGATGGCGGCCGTGGTCGCGTTCCTGCTCTCGGCCGAGAACTCCTACGTGAGCGGAGCGCGGATCGTCGCCGACGGCGCGCTGACGGTGGGGTTCTAGGGTGGCCGATCCGCGCCTTGAGGCCTACCTCGACGCGTGCGCCGCCGACGCGCTCGTGACCGCCGATCCGGGCCTCGTGCGCATGCTGACGGGGCACGCCGGCGAGGTCGGTTTCGGCCCCTCGCCGTTCCAGCTGCCGGCGCTGGCCGTGGCCGCGCGCGCGGCGTCCGCCCAGCTCGTGTGCTCGGTCGATGAGGCGCCCGCAGGCGAGCACACACACCTCTACGAGGGCTTCACGACGGCGCCGCTTGACCCGCTCGCCGGGGCGGCCGCGGCGCTGGGTGCGGCGATGGCGGCCGCCGGCACGAGCGCCGCGCGCACGCTGGTCGACGGTGCGAGCGTGCCGGCGGGGCTCATGCCGGGCATCGCCGGCGCCGTCGCCGCGCCGCTCGCCGGGCTGGCCATGCTGCCTGCCCGCAAGACTCCGGCCGAGGTGGAGGCGGTCGAGGCGGCGCTGCGGCTGTGCGAGGCCGGCCACGCGGCGGCCCGGGCCGCCACCCGCGAGGGCGCCTCGGAGCTCGAGCTGTGGGCGGCGGTGAGCGCAGCGATCGAGGCGGCGGCGGGCGCGCGCACGACGGTGATCGCCGACCTTCTGAGCGGCCCTCGCACCGAGGACATCGGCGGCCCGCCGGTGCCGCGCGCGCTGCGGCCGGGCGACCTGGTCCTGGCCGACATCGTCCCGCGCCTGAACGGGATCTGGGGCGACTCCTGCGCCACCTGGGCGCTCGGCGAGCCGCCGCCCGCGGCGGTGCAGATGCACGCCCTGGCCTCGAGCGCGCTCGCAACCGGCCTGGGCGCGCTGCGCCCGGGCGCCGTCGCCGGTGACGTCGACCGCACCGTCCGCGGCGAGGTCGAGGCGGCCGGCCACTCCTATCCGCACCACACCGGCCACGGCCTCGGGTTCGGCTGGCACGAGGAGCCGCGCATCGTCCCCGAGAGCGCGACCGTGCTCGAGCCGGGGATGGTCGTCGCGCTCGAGCCCGGCGCCTACCGTGGTGGCATCGGTGTACGCGTCGAGGTCGTGGCGGTCGTGACCGCCGACGGCTGCCGGGTGCTCTCGCGCCATCCGCTCGGCCTCGCCGCCGATCCGGGGACGGAGGCGGCATGAGCGGCGAGCGCCCGCCGGCGACGGCGATCGTCCACACCGGCCTGACGGTCTCCGACCTCGACCGGTCGCTCCTGTTCTGGCGCGACGCCCTGGGGATGCGCGAGGCGATGAGCCAGGAGAAGCGGGGCGGCTATCTGGAGGCGATTGTGCGCGAGCCGGGCGCACATGTGCGCATGGTGCACCTGGAGTTCCCCGGCGGCGGCCCCCGGATCGAGCTCTTCGAATACGTGCAGCCGCCGGGCGGCCATGTGAGCGGGCGCCCGGCCGACGTCGGCTTCAGCCACATCTGCGTGGCCTGCCCGGACGTCGACGGCCTGCTCGAGCGGCTCGTCGCCGCCGGCGGCACGCCGCTCGGCCCGCCGGCGGATGTCGACACCGGGGCCAACGCCGGCGGCCGGTGCGTGTACGTGCGCGACCCCGACGGGCACGTCTGTGAGCTCTTCGCCCCTCCGCCCGCGGCCGGTGCCCGGTGAGCCTGGCCGGCAAGGTCTGCGTCGTCACCGGCGGCGGCCGCGGCATCGGCGAGGCGATCGGCCGCCGCTTCCACGCGGCCGGCGCGACCGTCGCCGTCTGGGACGTCGACGCGCAGGTCGCCGCCGCTGCCGCCGAGGCGCTCGCGGGCAGCGCGCATGCGTGCGACGTGTCCAGCCGTCCCGCCGTCGAGGCCGCGGCGGCGGAGACGCTCACGCGCCACGGCCGCATCGACGTGCTCGTGAACAACGCCGGCGTGGCCATCGCCGGGCCGTCGGAGACGTACTCGGACGCTGACTGGGACACCTCGATCGGCATCATGCAGACCGGCGTCTTTCTGTGCTCGCAGGCGGTCGGGCGGCACATGCTCGAGCGCGGCTCGGGCGTGATCGTCAACATCAGCTCGATCAACGCGTGGGACGCGTTCCCGATGCGCCTGGCCTACTGCGCGGCCAAGGCGGCCGTCGTCGCGATGACCGAGGTGCTCGCGATCGAGTGGGCCGGCCGCGGCGTGCGCGTGAACGCGGTCGCCCCCGGCGTCACCCGCACCGCGCTCGTCCAGAAGGGCATCGACGATGGCGTAATCGACGTCGAGCGCTACCACAACCGCACGCCGATGCACCGCTTCGGGGAGCCGGACGAGATCGCCCGCGCGGTCGCCTACCTGGCCGACGACGAGGACTCCTCGTTCGTAACGGGCACGACGCTGCGGGTCGACGGTGGCTGGTCGGCGCAGGGCTGGATCGTCTGAGGCGATGACCGAGCTCGAGCGACTCCGCGACCACAGCCTGTCCGACCGGGTCGCCGAGAGCGTGCGCGCCGCGATCCAGGACGGCGTCTACCGGCCCGGCACGAAGCTCGTGGAGCGCACGATCGCAGGCCAGCTCGGCGTCTCGCACATCCCCGTCCGTGAGGCGCTCGCGCGGCTGGCCGACGAGGGCCTGGTGCAGCGGATCCCACGCCGGGGTGCGTGGGTGGCGGGGTTGACGCCGGTCGGGCTGGCCGAGATCTCGTCGCTTCGCATCGTGCTCGAGGGGTTTGTCGTGCGCCGCGCCCAGGAGCGGCTGACGCCCGCGGCCGAGGCCCGGCTGCGGTCGATCGCCGCGCGCATGGCCGACGCGGCCGACGCGGGCGGCGTCGACGCGCTGGTTGAGCTCGACCAGGAGTTCCACGGCCTCTTGTGGGAGATCTCCGACCACTCGCTGCTGAACGAGGTGGCTGCGCAGGTGCGCGGCCGGGTGGCCGCGTTCTTGCGGGCGGCGACGCGCAGCCTGCCCGCCCACGAGCTGCGCGCCCACGCCGCAAGCCACGTCGACCTTGTCGACGCCATCGCCGGCGGCGATCCCGAGCGGGCCCAGGCCGAGATGGCGCGCCACATCCAGGTCGCCGCGCACCGGATCGAGCGCTCGCTGGCCGGTGTGCCCGAGGATCCGGCATGAGCCCGCTCGTCGTGGTCACGGACTCCGACCTGCCTTCGGACGGCGCCGAGGAGCGGCTGCTAGATGAGGCGGGCTTGCAGGCGCGCAGGGCGGACTGCCGCAGCGAGCAGGACGTGATCGACCAGTGCGCGGGGGCGGACGCGCTGATCGTGCAGTGGGCGCCCGTCTCGGCCCGCGTGCTCGACGCCATGCCGGGCCTGCGCATGATCAGCCGGCTCGGCATCGGCTACGACATGATCGACGTCGAGGCGGCCACCGAGCGCGGAGTCGCCGTCGCCAACACGCCGGACTACTGCATCGAGGAGGTCGCCTGCCACACCCTGGCGCTCGTGCTTGACCAGGCCCGGGGCGTGCGCGCGCTCGACGGGGCGGTGCGCGCCGGCCGGTGGGCGGCGCCGGCCTCGTATCCCGATGCCGCCCGGCCTTCGACGAGCACCGTCGCGGTCATCGGCTACGGCCGGATCGGCGTGCGGGTTGCGGCGGCGCTGCGGGCGACCGGCTTCCGGGTGCTCGTGCACGACCGCTACGTGAGCGAGCGGCGGATCCGCGACGACGGCCTGACGCCCGCGACGCTGGCGGAGGCGCTCGGCGGCGCCGACATCCTCACGCTGCACCTGCCGCTGACCGCCGACACGCAGCACATGATCGACGCTGCGGCGATCGCCGCCATGCGCCGCGGGGCGCGCCTGGTCAACACCTGCCGCGGCGGGCTCGTCGACGAGCGCGCACTGGCCGATGCCCTGCACGCCGGCCATCTGGCCGGGGCGGGGCTGGACGTGTTCGAGGCCGAGCCGCCGCCGGCGGAGAGCCCGCTGCGGGAGCTGCCCACGGTCACGCTCAGCCCGCATGCCGCCTGGTACTCGGCCGCGGCCCTGGCCGACCTGCCCGTGCTCGCCACCCGTCAGGCCATCGACTTCCTGGCCGGAAGGCCGGTCGCGGCGATTGTGAACCCCGCCTACGCCGAGGCCGGCCGGGCGGCGGGGTGACGATGGAGTTCCTCGTCCACATCGACATCACCCTGCCGGAGGGCCTGCCCGAGGACCGGCGCCGTGAGCTGCTCGCCGCCGAGCACCGGCGCGGCCGCGAGCTGATCGAGCAGGGCCTGCTCGTGCGCATCTGGCGGCTGCCCGGCCGGTTCGCGAACATCTCGCTCTACCGCGCCGCCGACGCCACCGAGCTCCACGCTGCCGTGACCTCGCTGCCGCTCTGGCCCTACATGGACGTCCGCGTGGAGCCTCTCGCCGTGCACCCGCTCGAGTCCGGCTCTTGACATGCTAGATGCTAGAGCTTTTCATTCCCGGCACGGTCTCCGGCCCCGGGGACCGCAAGCGGTGCCAGGCACCGGTATTCAGCGCAGCGCTGCGCCGGTGTCCGGGTCGAAGAAGTGCAGGCTCGCGTTGTGCACCACGAGCTCGATCGGCCCGTTCTGGGCGAGCGGCGTGCGGGTGGCGATGCGGGCGGTGAAGAGCGCGCGGTCGTCATCGGCGAGCAGCGTGCCCACGTCGCCGCCCTCGGCCGCCGACCGCACCGTGTCGCTGTCGACCCGCGGCGCCGCCAGCGGGAAGATCACGTTGGTCTCGGCCCCGAGGCCCTCGATCACCTCGGGCGCGACCCGGATCCGCGGCAGCCCCGGGTCGGCGGCGCGGTCGGGGAGCTCGAAGTCGGTCGGCCGGATCCCGAGGATCACGTCGCGTTTCTGGCCCGCGCACGGCCGCCCCCTCGGCCAGCGGCAGGGCGATGTCGGCGAAGCGGATCGTCGTGTCGTCGACCGTCGCCGCCACGAGGTTCATCGCCGGCGACCCGATGAACGCCGCCACGAACAGGTTGTTCGGCCGGTCGAACAGCTCCTGCGGCGTGTCGCACTGCTGCACCGTGCCGTCGCGGATCACGGCGACCCGCTGCCCGAGCGTCATCGCCTCGGTCTGGTCGTGGGTGACGTAGACCGTCGTCACCGCCAGGCGCTCGTGCAGCCGGGCGAGCTCGGCCCGCATCGTCACCCGCAGCTTGGCGTCGAGGTTCGAGAGCGGCTCGTCCATCAGGAACGCCTTCGGCTCGCGCACCATCGCGCGGCCGATCGCGACCCGCTGGCGCTGCCCGCCCGAGAGCGCCGCCGGCCGCCGCGCGAGGTAGTCCTGCAGGCCGAGCGTCGTCGCCACCGCCTGCACGCGCTGCTCGATCTCGCGCCGGTTCACCCGGCGCAGCTTGAGCCCGAACGCCAGGTTCTGGCGCACCGTCATGTGCGGGTAGAGCGCGTAGTCCTGGAACACCATCGCGATGTCGCGCGCCCGCGGTGCGAGCGCGGTCACGTCGCGGTCGTCGATCCGCACCGTGCCCTCCGACACCTCCTCGAGCCCGGCGATCATCCGCAGGAGCGTCGACTTGCCGCAGCCGGACGGGCCGACGAGCACCATGAACTCGCCGTCGCGGATCTCGAGGTCGATCGCGTCGACGGCCCGCACCCCGTTGGCGTACACCTTCGTGAGGTTGAGAAGGTCGATTCCGGCCACGTCAGAGACTCCTCATCGCACATGCGCCCCCGGGCGCTCTTGACGCCGGGAATGCTATAGCGTTTACTTCCTTCCCAGCGTCCCAGGGAGGGTTCATGTCCAGCAGGCTCCTCACAAGCAGCCGGCGGCGGTTTGCGGCCGCCACCATGATCGTGCTCGCCGCAGCGGCCTGCGGCAGCAGCAGCAGCGGCGGCAGCTCCGGAGGCGGCAGCTCGGCCGCGCCGAGCGGCCCGGTCACCCTGACCATGTGGTACTGGGGCAACCAGGAGGCGCACGGCCTGTCCACGTTCCTCGCCACCTCGGTGAGCAAGTACGAGGCCGCTGCACCCCAACATCAAGATCAACACCGTGCTGCAGTCGACCGACAACCTGATGCCCAACTTCGCCGCGGCGGCGAAGGCCAAGAAGGGGCCGGACATCGAGTACCGCTGGGGCGGCATCTGGGCGCTCCAGGACGCGTGGGACGGGAACCTCGCGCCGATCTCCGACTACATCCCGGCGGCCGAGCGTGCGCACTACCTGAACGCGTCCGAGGACACCTGGGACGGCAAGCTCTGGAGCGCCCCGTGGTACGTGCAGCCGTCGTTCCCGATCCTGTACCGCAAGGACGTCCTCGCCCGGGCCGGCATCGCCTCGGCGCCCACCACCTGGAGCCAGCTCCTGTCGGACTGCTCGACGCTGCGGTCGAAGGGCATCACCCCGATCGCCGGCGGCGTCAAGGACGGCTGGTTCGGCGGATGGCTCTTCTCGATCCTCGGCTCGGAGTCGCTGACCTCGGTCGACGAGCTGAAGCAGGCCGTCGTCGGGACGAAGAAGTTCACCGACCCCGACCTGGCCGAGTGGTGGACGCGCCTCGGGCAGATGATCAGCGCCAAGTGCTGGAACGACGACATCGGCTCGCTCGACCTGTACCAGGCCCAGCAGACCTGGGTCGACGGCAAGAGCGCGATGACGGTCACGGCCGGCACCGACGTGCGCAAGTTCGTCACCCAGGTCGGCGGCGAGCAAGGTCGGCGTCATGACGATGCCCAAGTACGCAAACGGCGTCGGCGCCGGCAAGCTGGGCTCGACGTCGCAGACGCTTGCGATCAGCTCGTGGTCGCCGTACAAGCAGCAGTCGGCCGACTTCATCATGTTCATGCACACGCCGGCGGAGCTGGCGCTGTTCTACAAGGACACGGGCGCGCTGCCGGCCGACGACCGCTTCGACTCTTCGCAGATCGACGTGCCGCAGGTGAAGCAGCTGTACGACTACTCGCAGAACGGCGCTCCCTACCTGGAGAACTTCATCCCCACCGACCTCGACTCGAAGGCCAACTTCGGCGGCGTGCAGCTGATGTTCGCCGGCAAGACGACCGCCGCCCAGGCGGCCGCCACGATGGAGTCCGACATGGCCCGGATCAGGACGATCGAGCCCGACCTGATCGCACAACTTCAAGAAGTGGACGGGACAGCAGTAGCGTCACCGGGCGACCGGGGCACGGGGGCGGCCGTACGCGGCCGCTCCCGCCGCCCTCCGTGGCAGGCGTTCCTGTGGATCGCGCCCGCGCTCGCTGCGATCGGCGTCGTCTACGGCTACAGCATCTACCGCCTCGTGATCGAGGCGACCCACCGCGACGGCGAGCCGGTCGGCCTCGGCAACCTGCGGATCGCGATCGACGACCCGTTCTTCCGCCAGGCGCTCGGCAACAACCTGCGCCTGCTCCTGACGCTCCCGATCATCATCGGGATCGCGCTCCTCATGGCGATCCTGCTGTACGAGGGCATGCGCGGATGGCGCTTCCACCGCGTGGCGGTGTTCATCCCCTACATGCTGCCGGTGACCGTCGTCGGCGTGCTCTTCGGCGAGCTCCTGACGCTGCACGGGGCGCTCAACACGACGCTGCAGACGCTGCACCTGAACTTCCTGGTGCAGGACTGGCTGGGCAACCCCGACTGGGCGCTGCGCTCGCTCGCGGGCGTGATCATCTGGCGCGAGCTCGGCTTCGGCGTGATCCTCTTCCTGGCCCGGCTGCTGTCGCTGCCGCAGAACGTCTTCGACGCCGCGCGCGTCGACGGCGCCGGCTGGTTTCGCACCCACTGGCACGTGACGCTGCCGATGATGCGCTCGATCATCGGCTTCTACCTCGTGATCGAGGCGATCACGCTCATGTCGTGGGTGTTCAGCTACGTGTTCGTGATGACCGGCGGCGGCCCCGGCCAGGCCACCCAGGTGACCGAGACCTACATCTACCAGAACGCGTTCACGTCGGACATCCCGCTGGCTCGCGGCGGCTGCCGCGACCCTGCTCCTGATCGGCGTGACCGCGGTCGCCGCGGCCTTCCTGGTCGTCCGCTTCGGCTACTCGCGCCGGAGGCCGGCATGATCGTCGAGCGCGGCGGCCGGCTCCTGCGCCAGCTCGTGCTGATCGCGTTCACGGTCTCGGCGCTCCTGCCGGTGTACGTGATGCTCTCGGGGTCGCTGCGCACGCAGAGCGACTTCCTGAACCATCCCCTGGGCCTGCCCACCGTCGCCGCGCCTGAACGCCTACCACACGGCGCTCAACAACCACTTCCCGCAGTGGCTCCTGAACAGCCTGATCCTGACCATCGCGTCGGTCGTGATCACGCTCGTGTTCGCGTCGCTGGCCGCCTGGGGGCTCTCGCGCTGGCAGTTCGTGGGCCGTGAGGTGATGCTCTCGCTGATCATCTCGCTGATGGTGATCCCGCCGGTGGTGCTGGTCGTGCCGCTCTTCCTGCTCGGCGCCGAGCTCAACCTGATCGACACCCGCCGGATCGTGATCGCGATCTACGTCGGCCTGATGATGCCGTTCTCGGTGTACATGCTCGCGGCCTACTTCCGCACGATCCCGCGGTCGCTGATCGAGGCCGCCGAGATCGACGGCGCCTCGTCGCTGCAGGTGTTCCTGCGCGTGGTCGTGCCGCTCTCCGGCGCGCCGCTGATCACGCTCGCGGTCGTGAACGCGCTGTGGGTGTGGAACGAGCTTCTGATCGCCCTCGTCTTCCTGCAGAGCGAGAACTCGCTCACGCTGATGGCCGGGCTGACCGGGTTCCAGAACCGCTACAACCTCAACATCCCCGTGGTGATGGCCGGCCTCTCGATCGCGACCCTGCCGATCTTCGCGCTCTACATCTTCGGCCAGCGCTTCTTCATGCGGGGTCTGGTTGCCGGCGCGATCAAGGGCGGCTGACGGTGGCGCGGTGAGGCGGCACCGGATCGCCGTGATCGGCGGCGACGGCGTCGGGCCGGAGGTGATCGAGCAGGGCATCCGGGTGCTCGATGCGGCCTGCGGCGAGGAGTGCCGGCTCGAGTGGGAGCACCTGCCCTGGGGCAGCGACCACCATGCCCGCACCGGCGCGATGATGCCGGCCGACGGACTGCGCCGGCTGGAGCAGCACGACGCCGTCTACCTCGGCGCGGTCGGCTCGCCCGGCGTGCCCGACCACGTCACCCTGTGGGGCCTGCTGCTGCCGATCCGGCAGCGCTTCGACCTCTACCTGAACATCCGCCCGATCCGGCTCCTGCCCGGCGTGGCCACGCCGCTCGCCGGCCGCTCCGCCGCCGACATCGACATGGTGTGCGTGCGCGAGAACACCGAGGGCGAGTACGCCGGCGCTCGGCGGGCGCGTGCACGTCGGCATGGGCCACGAGGTCGGCCTGCAGGTGGACGTCTTCACCCGCGTCGGGGTCGAGCGCGTCGTCCGCCACGCGTTCGCGCTCGCCCGGTCGCGGCGCGGCAAGCTCGCGAGCATCACGAAGTCGAACGCGAGCCCGCACCACTTCGTCATGTGGGACGAGATCGTGGGCGCCGTGCACGCGGACTTCGCCGACGTCGAGCTCGACCGGATCCTGGTCGACGCCGCCTGCGCCTACATGGTCACCCAGCCGCAGCGGTTCGACGTCATGGTCGCCTCGAACCTGTTCGGCGACGTCATCACCGACATCGGCGCCGCCATCCAGGGCGGGATGGGCCTCGCCGCGAGCGCGAACGTCTCGCCCGCCGGCACGGGCCCGGGCCTGTTCGAGCCGGTGCACGGGTCGGCACCCGACATCGCCGGCCGCTCGCTGGCAAACCCGGTGGGCGCCGTGTGGGCCGGCGCGATGATGCTCGACCACCTCGGCGAGGGTGCGGCGGCGGCCCGGGTGATGGCGGCGCTCGAAGGCGTGCTCGGCGCGGGCGCCGTGCGCACCCCCGATCTGGGCGGCACGGCCGGCACCGGCGAGGTCGGCGACGAGCTCGTGCGGGCGGCCAAAACCCACCCAAACGGGTAGGCCGACCCGGGGTACGATCCGCGCCGTGGGCAGACGGGTGCCGATTGTTGCAACCCTGGCCGCGGCGGTGTGCGCGGCGGCCGTGCTGGGAGCCGGGCAGGCGGCGGGGGCGCCCGTGCCCGGCTGGGGTCAGTACGGCGGCTCGGCGGCGCACGCCGGCGCGGCTGCGGCCTCGGCGGCGCCCGCGCGATCGGCGGTCGGGCATCTGCACGCCGTCTGGTCGGTGCCTGTCAGCCTGGGGTCGGACGGCGCGGGACCCGAGCCGTCGCCCATCGTGGCAGGCGCCACCGTGTTCGCCGGCTCGCCCGGAGGCGTGCTCTACGCCCTCGCCGCGGCCACCGGCGCGCACCGGTGGACGGTCACGCTGCATGCCGGCTCCGGGCTCTCGACGCCGGCCGTCGCCGGCGGCGTC
This sequence comes from uncultured Actinomycetes bacterium, assembly GCA_963813245.1. Lineage (GTDB taxonomy): Bacteria > Actinomycetota > Thermoleophilia > Gaiellales > JAICJC01 > JAICJC01. The sequence continues at coordinate 157,035 of CAWEYE010000005.1, read as the reverse complement.
GTCTACGTCGGCGTGGGGGCGCCGGTCGACGACCTCGTGGCGCTCTCGGCGGCGACCGGCCAGCGCCTGTGGAGCAGGCACACAGACGCTTCGGGGTGGGTCGACGCGCCCACCGTCGCCGGCGGCCGCGTGTTCGTGGCCACGGGCGCTCCCGGCCAGGCCCAGCCGGGAGCCGAGTACGCGTTCACGGCGGGCGGCGGCGCCCCGCTCTGGCACCGCACCATCGCCACCGCCGGCGGAGCGCTCTCGCCGGCCGTCGCCGGGGGCGTGGCCTACGCCGCCACATCGGGCGACTTCGGCTCCGTGCCGCAGACGCAGCCGGGCCGGCTCGTCGCCTTCGATGCGGCCACCGGCCACCTGCGCTGGTCGCGCAACCCTGCGGGCGGCGTCTTCCAGTCGCCGTCGGTCAGCGGCGGGGTGGTCTACGTGGGCGGGGTCGGAGCCGTCACGGCCTTCACGCCGGCCGGGCAGCGGCTGTGGTCGCACGCGTTCCCGGCGCAGCCCGGCGGCCTCTTCACGACCCCGACCGTGACGCGCGGGCGGGTGTTCGTCGGCTTCCAGGAAGGGCCCTGCTTCTGCGCCCTTTCGGCGGCCACGGGCCGTGTGCTCTGGCGCGATCCGCGGGCCCAGGGCGATCAGTTCTCGCCGGCCGCGGTGGCGGGCGGAGTCGTCTACGGCGTCGACTCCGATACGCTGGAGGCGCTCGACGCTCGCACGGGCCAGGTGCTCTTCGCGAGCAGCGTGGCCACCGCCGGCCAGCCGGCGATCGCAGGCGGGATGATCTTCACGGAAGGCGCCGCGGTCACGGCCTGGAGTCCGTGACCCCCCGGCGGCGGAAGACCTCCGCCGCCGCCAGATGGAAGCCGTCGGGCTCTCCGGCGGCCGCAAACGTCGCGGCGATCTCCTCCATCTCGCCGACCCACCGCCAGCCCTTTGCCGCCGCCGACCGGCCGGCGCGCGCGTACTCGGACTCGAGCTCCGGCAGGGAGAGCGCCCACTCCTGTAGGAGCACGTCCTCGACGCCCTCCGCCCGCGCGACGGCCCGGGCGGCGAGCAGGAGCGCGGCCGAGCCCTTCGTCCACGCGGCGTAGGCCATCTTCACGGCCGAGGCGTCGCCGGGCCGCGCGGAGACGACCCGCGCGTCGAGCGCCGTGCCGGCGAAGGCGGCGGCGATCGCCGCGGCATCGGCACCGGCCAGGTACAGCCGCGTCGTCCCCGCGGCATGGGGCGGCGGGCCGATGATGCCTCCGTCGACGAAGCGCGCCCCGCCCGCGGTCACGACCGCGCCGATCGCCCGGGCGGTCGCGGGCGAGACGGCGTTCGCGTCGACGTAGGTGCCGCGGAAGCCGGCCGTCTCGCGGGCGACGGCGAGCGCGGCGTGCGGCGGGCAGACCGACACGACGACGGCGCACGCCCCGGTCATCTCGGCGGCCGTGCCGATGTCACGCAGCCCGGCGGCCGCGGCCCGCTCCGCGGTCGCGTCGCTGCGCCCGTCTGCGGCCCAGACGACGTCGTGCCCCGCGGTGCGCAGGGCCGCGCCGACGGCGGCACCCATCGCGCCCGGGTGCAGGATGCCGATCGCCTTCGCCATGCCGCCCATCGTAGATCCCTCCAGCCGGGGTGTACGGGCGCCGGCGGGGGCCGATAACCGTCGAGATGACCGCCCACCTCCGCTCCGCGCCCGAGCCGGCGCCGCAGACCTTCGCCGTGGGCGAGGTCGTCGCGGCGCTCTCGCACGCCCTCGACCTGACCGAGGGCCAGCCCCCGGGGCACGCCAAGCGCAGCTGCCTGATCGCGCTGCGCCTGGCCGACGCGCTCACGCTCACCGCCGAGGAGCACACAAGCCTCTATTACGCCATGCTGCTCAAGGACGCCGGTTGCTCCTCGTCGGCCGCGCGGATGGCCGAGATCTTCGCCGCCGACGACCTCGAGCTGAAGCGGATCGCGAAGCGCATCGACTGGGCCAGGCCGAGTGCGGCGATCGGCATGGTCGTGCGCGAGGCCGGCCGCAACGACTCGAGCCTCGCGCGCGCCCGGCGGGTGCTGACCGCCCTGCGCGACATGGCCCGCGAGGGCAACCTGGCGGTCGAGACGCGCTGCGATCGCGGCGCCCGCATCGTCACGATGCTCGAGTTCCCCGCCGCCGCCGCCGACACCGTCAGATACCTCGACGAGCACTGGGACGGGCGCGGCCAGCCCTACAAGCTGCGCGGCAATGGCATCCCGCTGCTCGCCCGCATCGCCTGCCTGGCGCAGACGGCCGACGTCTTCATCGCCCAGGACGGCGTCGAGACCGCCCGGGAGATGGTGCGCGTGCGCCGCGGCCGCTGGTTTGACCCGCAGGTCGCCGACGCGTTCCTCGCGCTGCCCGACTCCGACCGGCTCTTCGCCGACCTCGCCGGCGAGCGCTTCGCCGCCGCGCCCGCCGACGGCGGCCTCGTGGCCGCGGACGATGCCCGCGTCGACCGGATCGCCAAGGCCTTCGCCTCGATGATCGACGCCAAGAGCCCCTTCACCGCCAGCCACTCCGACCGGGTCTCGGCCTACGCCGTCGGCATCGGCCGCGCGCTCGGCTGGGGCGAGGGCGAGCTGCGCGACCTGCGCCGCGCGGGGCTCCTGCACGACATCGGCAAGCTCGGCGTCTCCAACTCGATCCTGGACAAGCCCGGGAAGCTGACCGACGCCGAGTACGCGGCCGTGAAGCGCCATCCGCGCGACACCGAGGCGATCCTGCGCCACGTGCCGATCTTCTCGGGCCTCGCCGAGGCCGCGGGCGCCCACCACGAGCGGGTCGACGGGCGCGGCTACCACCGCGGCCTGGCCGGCGAGGCGATCCCCGCGATCAGCCGTGTGCTCGCCTGCGCCGACGTCTACGACGCGCTCACCGCGCGGCGGCCCTACCGCGATCCCATGCCGTCGCCGGCCGCGCTCGACCTGATGCGCGGCGACGTCGGCACCGCCTTCTTCGCCGAGCCGTTCGCGGCGCTCAATGCCCACGTCGCCACGCTGGCGCTGGCGGCTTAGGCGGCTGCCCTCAGGGGCGGCGCCTCCGTCTCGATCGTGTCCACGGCCGCCGGGGCCGGCTGCGAGCCCTGCAGGCCGTGCGGCGTCTTCTCCCACATGAACGGGCCGCCGGATGAGCTGCTCGAGCGCTCGCCAGGCGGCGATCGAGTGCAGCACCCAGTAGAGCGGGGCGAGCAGCGCGAACGGCAGCAGATGGAACATCCGCCGCCGCAGGACGGCGAGCGCGTTCAGGCCGATCATGCTCAGGTTGCCGACGACGAGGCTGAGCTCGGCGAGCGTGTCGAACGGATGCGGGAAGAGGTGTGACACGGCCGCCGCCCGAGGCGGCGCCGGAGATCCACACGGCGGTGAGCAGCCACAGGATGGGCGTCGCCAGGAACGTGGCGGGCGTGCCCGCGATCAGGAGCAGGAAGCCGGCCAGGCCGCGCAGCCCGGCCTCGCGGGTGAACTTCACGGGCCGGCGCGAGTGCACGAGCGCGGTCTGCATGTAGCCCTTGATCCAGCGGGTGCGCTGGCGGATCCACGGCGCCGATCTGCGAGCAGGCCTCCTCGTAGGTCGTCGAGTCGATGATGCCGACCGTGTAGCCCTTCGCCGCCGGCGCGCAGGCCGAGGTCGGCGTCCTCGGTCACGTTGAACGGGTCCCACCCGCCGAGCTCGCGCAGCCGGTCGGCGCGGAAGTGGTTGGAGGTGCCGCCGAGCGGGATCGGCAGCGACAGCCGGTCGAGGCCCGGGCAGCATGTAGTCGAACCAGTACGAGTACTCGAGCGTGAACATCCGGGTGAGCACGTTCTCGGCGGGCGTTGAAGTAGTTGAGGCGCGCCTGCACGCACACGAGGTCGTCGGCGCCGGCCCGGAAGGCCGCCACGGCCTCGCGCAGCTGGCCGGGCTCGGGGCGGTCCTCGGCGTCGTAGATCACGAGGTACTCGCCGCGGGCGAAGAACAGGCCGACGTTGCAGGCGCGCGGCTTGGTCTTCGGCTGCGCCGTCGGGGACGACGATGAAGCGCACGGTGTCCGGGCGGTCGGCCGCCCGCGCGGCCGCGATGGTCTCGGTGTCGTCCTCCTCCATGAGCAGCAGGATCTCGAGCTTCTCCGGCGGGATAGTCGAGCCGGCGCAGGTGCTCGATCAGCCCGCCGACGATATTGGCCTCGTGGTAGACGGGCACGAGCACCGTGTAGACCGGCAGCTCGTGGTCGGGGATGCGCTGCGCCGGAGCCCGCCGGCCGCGCCGGCGCGTGCTGCGGATGCCGGCCAGCGACGCGACCAGCTTGAACAGCACCCCCGCGACGAAGGTTGTCTGCAGGACGACGATCGCGCCGATCAGGAGCGCGCCGGGGTCGAAGATGCCGGCCGCGACCAGACCGGCGAGGGCCAGGCCGAGCACGACCCGCTGCCCGCGGCTGAGGCCTCCCCGCGCCGATCGAGCCGGATCCCGCTCCGAGAGCCCGTACGCCGCCTCGTGCCGGAGCTCGTGCGCGAACCGGGCCCGGATCGCGGCCAGCACATCCCAGTCCGTGGTGGCGGCGAAGGTGATCGCGACGATGTCGTTCGCGTCGCGGGGTGGGCACGCGTGAAGGATGCGCCGGCGCAGGTCAGGCGAGGGCGGCTCCGAGGTGGCGACGTGCAGCACACCACCGCGCAGCTCGAGCGGGATCCAGCCCTCGAGCGCCATCTGCTCGGGGTCGAACAGCCCGGCCACGGCCGCGTCGGGGGGCGTGTGCACGAGGTCGACGAAGCCGCAGCCCCACAGCTCCGCCAGCACCGAGTAGAGCGTCTGGCGGCGGACGAGGCCGGCCGCGAGCAGCACCCGGCCGAGCCGCTCACCGGTGCGCCGATGGGCGTCGAGGGCCCACTCGAGCTGGTCCGCACTCAGCAGACCGCGGTCGACGAGCGCGGCTCCGAGCTGCTCGCGCAGTGGGGCCGGGGCGGCCGCTGGCAGCGCGTGCAGCGGCACGTACCCGTCGCTGAGACGGCGCTTCGGCGTTGGCGTGCTTCCGGGACGATCCATAGGATTTGCATCGGTTCACGTGTGCAACCGATATCCCGGAAGATCGGCCGGGCCGCCGGGGAGTGAAGGCGCCGCTACGGCGCGGGCCGAGCCGGCGCTGCCCGGGCGAGCTGCGCCCGCACCGCCGGGGCGACCTCGCCGCCGAGCAGCTCGAGCGCGCGCATCACCTCTCGGTGCGGCATCGTGCCGACGCTCATCTGGGCGAGAAAGCGGTCGTGGCCGAAGATCTCGTGCTCCTGCAGGATCTTCTCGACCACCTCCTGGGGGCTGCCGACCAGGAGCGCCCCATCGGGCGCGCGCAGGGCGTCGAACTGCTCCCGTGTCATCGCCGGCCAGCCGCGCTCGCGCCCGATCCGCGTCATCATGGCGGCGTAGCCGGGGTAGAACTCGGCGGCCGCCCGCTGCGAGGTCTCGGCCACGTAGGTGTGCGAGTTGATGCTGACCGGCAGCGAGGCCCGGTCGTGCCCGGCCAGGCGGGCGGCCTCGCGGTAGAGATCGACGAGCGGCCCGAACCGGGCCGGCGCGCCGCCGATGATGGCGACGGCGAGCGGCAGCCCGAGCGTGCCCGCCCGCACGACCGACTGCGGCGTGCCGCCGACGGCGATCCAGATCGGCAGCGGATCCTGCAGCGGGCGCGGGTAGACGCCGAGGTCGTCAAGCGGCGGCCGGTGTCGTCCCGACCAGGTCACCCGCTCGGAGGCGCGCAGCGCGAGCAGCAGGTCGAGCTTCTCGGCGAACAGCTCGTCGTAGTCGTCCAGGTCGTAGCCGAACAGGGGGAACGACTCGATGAACGACCCCCGGCCCGCCATGATCTCGGCGCGGCCGCCCGTGAGCAGGTCGAGCGTGGCAAACGCCTGGAACACCCGTACCGGGTCATCCGAGCTGAGCACGCTCACGGCGCTCGTGAGGCGGATGCGCTCCGTGTGCTCGCCGACGGCGGCGAGGGCGACGGCGGGAGCCGAGACGGCGAAGTCGGCGCGATGGTGCTCGCCCACGCCGAACACCTCGAGGCCCGCCTGCTCGGCCAGCTCGGCCTCCTCGATCAGCTCGCGCAGTCGCCGCTCGGCCGACATCGTGCGCCCGGTGTCGGGGTCCGGCGCGAGCTCGGCGAAGGTGTAGACGCCGATCTCCATCCGCGGCGACCGTAGCACGCGGCGCTTGACGTCAACCCCCGTCCGGGGGATAACCGAAGTATGAGAACACATCACGTCTCCGTGTTCGGGGTTGCGACGATGGTCGTGATCCTGATCGCGACCGGCCTGGCGGCCCGCCTGGCCGAGGTGGCGCTCGTCTCGGCCGTCCGGCTGACGAGCGTCGGCGGCGGCGGCCTTCTGACGCCGGCCAACCTGGCCGGAGCCGACCACCGCCACGTCACCTACGCGCTCGTACGGCTGCTCCTGCCGGGGCTGCTCATCCAGGCGCTCATGGTGAAGCTCGTCGTGTCGTCGTACCGCGGCCTGCACGTCACCTACCTGGCCACGCTGGCCGTGCTCGGCCTGTTCGACGTCGCCGCGCTCGCGCTCGCAAACGTCGTCGCGACCACGTTCGCGCAGAGCACCTCGCTGCACGCGCTCACGACCTACTCGCCGGCAGCGATCTACCTGTCGGTGGCCATCTCGGCCGCGACGCTGATCGGCGAGGCCTTCGTGCTGCAGGGCCTGATCGAGATGCCGGCCGGCCGCTATCCCCTCATCGCCCGCCGAGCGTCCTAACCGGCGCTCGGCCGGCGGGTGATGAACCGCCCGGTCGAGATGTAGAGCGTGCCGTCCACGTCCACCCGCATGGGGTCGGGGCGGCCGCTGCCCCCGATCGTCCCGTCGGGGAGGATCAGCTCGTGGGCGACGGCCAGCTCCCGCCCCTCCTCGTCGTAGTAGCCGACCCGGCGGCTGATCGCCTCCGGCGGGTGCGCGGATGAGAGCGACGGCCGGCCGCGCACGAGCTCACGCTCGATCAGCTCGCCGGCGTCGGCGCGCTCCGAGTACCGGCCGCGGTCGAAGATGTCGCGGAGGTCGTCTGGGCTAACGTAGGCTTTGCGAAGGGGCAAGGTGATGGCGATGGAGCGCGAACTCAGCGAGATGCTCGGGTACTACCTCGATCGCGAGTACGACCTGGACGCTCTCCAGGGAGCACTTGCGGAGCTGACCTGGAGCAATTTAGAAGCACCGCGGGTCGCGTACAGGATCGAGTTTCTGATCGGCGAGGCGATCGACGGCCGGCTCGGGGGCGACGAGCTGCGCACCGAGCTCGATCAGGTGCGCAAGTCGCTGCTCCTCGCCCAGGCCTAGTCAGAACGTCTCCTCTCCCGTCGGCTCGATGTGGGCCTCGCCGTCCATGCGCTGGCGCAGCCTGCTGAGCTCCTGGTAGATCGTGCGCCGGGCACGGTTCTGGTTGCCGAGCGGGCGATGCTCGGGCAGGCTGTGCCACGGGTTGTAGGCGAGGTTGCCGGCAAACTGCAGCTGCGCCGCCGAGTCGAAGCGCTGCGGCGGGAGCACGAGCTCGGCGACGGCCTCGGGCACGGACTCCGTCTCACTCCAGCGCACCGCTGCGTTCTCGATCGGCATCCGCCACGGGTCGGCCTGGAGCTGGATCAGGAAGTCGAACCGCACCTCCCGGCGGGCGAGCGTCGCCGCCATCGCCTCGCGCAGGTAGTCCGCGCCGGGCGGGCGCGGGATCTGGCTGCGGGCATCCGACTGCGGCCGCACGATGTAGTGCATCGCCTGGCCCGGCCCGAGCAGATACGCGACGCAGCTCCAGTACGTGACCTCGAGCGGGCTCGAGTTGAGGCGCGCGTACAGGCCCTGCATGATCCCGTCCAGCAGGTGCGAGTCGAGCGGGTTCACGAAGTACCACACCGGTGTCCCCTGGACGAGCTGGCGCTGCAGCTTCAGGTTCTCGGCGACGTTCGGGGTCGTGAAGGTGGGGGCGCTGATGCCGGTGAAGTCCTGCGTGAAGCGCTCGTCGTCCAGGAGCTTCTCGCCCTCGACGCCCATGAGCTTGATGCCGATGCTCAGCACCCCGTTGTCCTTGGGGTCAGGCGGCGCCAGCGGACCGGGTCCGCCGAAGCGCACCCAGACGGGATAGCGGCGGCCCGGCCGGAACACTCCGTGCCGGTAGCGCGCCGGGAGGTCGGCGTGGACGCGCAGCTCCCCGCGCACGACCCCGTAGGTCTTGGTGTTCCCGGCTCGCAGGGCATGGCCGTGCGGGTAGGTGTCGTGCAGGAACGCCGACATGGCGGAGACGATCTCGGCCGTGATCCGCTCCTCGCCGGGGATGGCCCGCTCCTCGGCCGGCTCGAGATCCTTCGGATCCGACCGCGTCCAGCCGATCACCGTCTGGGTGGCGGCCGCCAGCGGGCGCTGGGCGACGCGGTCGAAGCCGTCGCGGAAGTACGGATCGAGCCGCCGCTCGCAGTTTGCGAGCGCGACCAGGGCATCGCAGAAGGTGCGTTTCAGGCGGCCCATCGTGCCTCGCCGCCGACGTTATCATCTCGCCGTGGTCGCATCGACTCCCGCAAAGCTCCTGGTCGCTGGGCGCTTCCTGATCGGCGGCGGCGCGTTCCTCCTGCCCGTGCCCGCCCTGCGCGTCGGCGGGCTGCGCCCGGGCCGAAATCCGCAGGCCGCCTACATGCTGCAGCTCTTTGCCGTGCGCGACGCGATGCTCGGCGTGGGCCTTGTGGCGAGCTCCGGCGCCGCTCGCCGGACGTGGTGGAAGGTCGGCATCGCCTGCGATCTGGCGGATGCGGCCGCGGCGCTGATCGAGACGGGGGCAGGGCGGATCCCGCGCAACGGCCGCACGGCGCTCATGCTCGTCGCCTCGCCGCTCCTGGGTGCCGCGCTCGGGGCCGCCGCGCTCGCCGCCGAGGAGGATTAGACCCGTGGTGCGGTCGTTCCCGGGGCGGACGCTCGTGGGGATCAGGCTGGCGCTGGGCACCACCGCGTGGGTCGCGCCCCGGTTCACGCTCGTGATGTTCGGCCTCGACCCGAGCCGCAACCCCGAGGCGGCCTACGCGACCCGGCTCTTCGGCGTACGCAACGCGACGCTGGGCGTCGGCCTGCTCGCGAGCGCGGGCGACGACCGCCGCCTGTGGTGGAGGGTGGGCATCGTCTGCGACGCGGCCGACATGCTCGCGGCCCTCGTCGGCGCTCGCAAGGGGCGCATACCGGGCGACGTGCGCTCGGTGGCGATCCTCTCGGGCGCCGGCCTCGTTGCCATCGGCCTCGGCATCGCCGCCCTCGCCGAGGACGACGTGTAACGTCACGCCCGCGTTACATCATCGACTTCAGCGAACCGATGTAACGTAACGTCCGGATGCTCGGCAAGAAGAAGTATGCGCCGCCGCGTACGGTGACAAACTGCGGCAGCCCGGTCACACGCCGCCGCACCGGTTGCGCCGGGATCGTGAACGTGCCGCCCAGCGGCGCGTGGCGGCCGATCAGCGGGTCGGCGTCGTCGTAGAGCGTGGCGAACTTGGGGCTGCCGACCCAGGCCCGCTGCACGAACTCGAACTGGCGGGCGATGTTCGCCCCGACGCAGATGAAGTGCAGACCGCGATCGCTCGTGTCATCCGTCCCGGTCCCGGACTGCAGCGCGGCGACGTCGGCCGGCGGCCCGTACTTGCGGCCTCGGCGCAGGAGGCGGTGGCGGCGGTTGACCGCGATCGAGTCGGCCGTTCCAGGGTTGGGGTCGAGCGAGTCGCGCGGGTTGGCGCGGCGCACGTGGGCGCCGACCGGGCAGCGCAGGCCGGCCGCATCGATGTTCGCGTAGCCGAACTCGTTCGCGGTCGCGTGCGCCGGGTCGTCGCTTTGGGGGGCGGCGACGAGCGGCGCCCCGCTCGGCCAGCGGCCGACCATCTTGGACGCCAGCGCGACCGGGTCGCCGGCGCCCGCCGCCTCGCGCACGAACCGCCAGAAGCCCGGCACGTCCTGCTGCATCTGGCGCACGACCAGGTAGCTGCCGTTGCGACCGAGGTCGTGCTCGCCGGTGGCCGCGTCGACCGGCAGCACGGCCTGCGGATCGGCGTCTGCGGGCACGAGCGGGCGGTCGGTGAGCAGGCCGTACTCGTTGGCGTAGCCGAGCACGAACTCCCCCGCACGCACCATGTGCTTGGCCGGCCCGGTGCGGCCGAGGCCCGCGATGATCGGCTGCGAGATGCCGTCGCGGAAGCCGAAGTGCTCGCGGTTTCCGATCGCCTCGGTCTCGAGCCGGTGCACCTCGGCCACGCCGCCGTGCGCGTACGCCGCCTCGATCGGCCGGTGGAGCTCCTCGAGCGCCCCGGCGTCGTGCGCGTACAGGAGCAGCAGCAGGTCGATCCCATCCGTGGCCGGCCCGCCCCACGCCCACGCCTCCGGCGCGCTCTCGTCGACGTCGCCCAGCACGCGGCTGCGGGCGGGGGCGACCATGCCCTCGGTGAACTCCGGTGGGAACCCGGCCAGGGCCGCCCGGGGCAGCTCCAGGCGGGCGAGCCCGGCGGCCGTGAGCGCGAGGTGCACCGCCCGGCCCGGCCCGGCCGCCGCCGCGGTGGTGATCGCCGGGATGGTGTCGGCGATGAAGTGCCGCGCCGCCGCCGCGTCGCGGATGCCGAGCAGCACGTAGCGGGCCGCCTGCAGGTGCGCATACCCGCGCACCACGAGCCCCTGGATGTCGTCCAGCTCGATGGTATCAGGGGACCTGATCACAGCAGCTCGAGCCATCGCTCCGCCTGCGTCGCCGTCATCCGGCCGTGGAGCCCGGTCCGGATCTGGGCGTTCTGTTCGATGTTTGCGTTCGTGAGGTTTCCGTACGCCGAATACCACACGTGCACCGGCACCTGATGCGTATGGATGTAGTGCTTGAACGCCCCCTCGTCCCAGGCGCCGTCGCAGAAGAGCCAGTTCGTGCGCGGATAGCCGACGCCGTTTGAGAAGATCGCGTTCAGGCCCCACGCCACCTTGTCGATGAAGTCGCCCATGTACGTCTCGAGGCTGCCGTCGTAGTTGCTCGCGAAGACCAGGCGGCTCTTTCCGTCGAGGAACACCCAGCGGGCGAAGTGGATCGTCTTCACCCCGGCCAGGTCGGCATGCGCGAACAGGTGCGGCGTCGCCCAGTCGGCGACCCACAGGAGCGCGGTCGAGGTCAGGCGCCGGAATGGGCCGGGCTTGACCCGGCCGACGGCGGTGAACGAGTTCTGCGCGAGGTGATCCTCGAGGCCGGCGATCAGCGCGACGGCGGCCGGGTCGGGGCGGATGTCCGGGGCCGGGTCGTGGCGCTCGTGGATGCGCAGCAGCACGATCCAGGGCCCCGCGGCGACGACCAGGAGCGGCGAGAGCACGAGCAGCGTCGCCGGCAGCCGCAGGCAGTCGAGCGCGGAGCGCACGCGCTCGCCCAGCTCCGGCTCCGGCGCCGGCGTGGCGGCGAAGGCGAGGGCGGGGTCGCCCGCGACGAAGGCCTGCACCTGCGCCCGCGCGTCCAGGGCCGAGCGGGTCTCGAGCTCGGGGCGGGCCGAGTCGAGGTAGGTCTCGATCGCGTCGCGCAGCCGGGCTTCGTCGCGCACCTGGGCGACGGTGCGTCCCGGCCGGTTGACGTAGCTCGTGTCGGCGCGCACCGCCCGGGCACGGAGAAAGGCGAGCCGCGCCGGGGCGCTCGACGGCACCTGCGGATACCCGCTGCAGTGCGTGAACACCTCGTCCATGCCCTCGCCGTGATGTTCCGCCAGCTCGGCCAGATGGTCGTCCTGCGCCCCGTCGACGTCGCTCATCAGGATCAGCGTCGAGGCGTCGCGCGGATCGACCGGCGGTACCAGCACGAGCCTGGCGAAGTGCACGCCCGTGAGGTCGCCGAAGGCGATCACGCGCTCGTTCGAGACGCCGTCGCCCATCGAGTGCAGCAGCCGCTCGAGCGCTCGCCCGCGCCCCTCCCGCACCTCTGCGATCACCGTCACCGCCACCTGCGGCGCCCACGTCTGCGCGGCGCTCATCCTCCGTCGGCGGCCGGGAACCGCAGCACGAAGTCGATCAGCTTCGTGTGATCCCAGAACACGATCCCCAGGTAGAGGTTCGGGGCGACCAGGCGCATCTCGTCACGGATCCAGTGTGCGATGAGCGACGTGTGCGAGTAGTCGAGCACGATGCACTCCTGCCCGTCGTACCAGCTCGCCTCCTTGTACACCTTGGCCTGGACGGCGTGGATGCCGGTCAGGAGCACCTCGTTGCGAAGCTCGCCCCGGTCGGCGTCGAACACCTTGCCCTTCCACGCGAGCAGGTGGATCAGCTTGGCCGCGATCCCGGTCAGCGCGGTGCCGGGCGCGACGAGCACGGTGCCCTCGGCCTCACCGGCCGGGATGTCGCCCGCCGGGCTCCCGCGGAACGTCGCGTCGAGCTCGGCCTGGGACATCGCCATCAGGGCGGGGACGTCGATCAGCGTGTCAGGCACCGGCGCTCCCGCCGCCCACGGTCGACCACGGCTTGAAGCCGTTCACGAGCTCGCGCAGCGACGGGGCCAGATCCGGGTAGTGCCGCTGGAGCACGTCGACGAAGCGGGTGTTCTCGACCCAATCGATCCCGGCCTGGGTGTACGTCGACGCCGTGTAGTCGTCGGTCAGGAACCGGTCGCTGTTGATCCGCCGCGATGCCATCAGGATGAAGATCCGGAAGGCGGTGTCGCTGAACGCGAACCCCTGGGGGCGCTTCTCGGCGAACATGCCGACGATCACGTCGAGCCGCTCGATGTCGCCGCCGTAGAGCGTGCGCATCCGCTCGGCCAGCGCCGTGTCGTCGGTGACGTCGGCGAAGTCCGTCGCCGGGCGCAGGTGCAGCAGCCGCCGGAACTCGTTGTAGCGCGGCACCCCGAGCTCGCGCGAGCGCAGGATGTCGGTGGCGGCGATGTCCATCAGCTTGCCGTCCGGGCGCGTGAACTCCTGCAGGAAGCGAGGGAAATTGTTGAGGACGATCGCGCCCGGGTTGGCGATACCGAACGAGTACAGCAGGTCGCGCATGCCGATCCGCTCGAGCACGGGCTGCGAGTTGGGGCCGGCCAGCTCGGGCAGGGTGCGCTGCTCGAGCTCGTGGCCGTCGGCCGCCGAGCGGAAGGTGTAGTCGTCGGCGATCAGCGGGTGCATGCGGTAGACGATCGTGAACTCCTCGGTGAGCGCGTAGGGCACGCCGAAGTGATCGTGGGCCGACCCGGGGATGCCGCTCACGATCTCGCTCGCGCTGATGCGGCCGAACGCCTTCTTCACCCGCTCGCCGGCGATCCCGTACCAGTTGGCGCGCATGCCGATCTCCATCGTGGGATGGGCGATCACCGCGGGCGTCCACTCGACCGTGTGGATCTTGGCGAGCAGGGCCGCCACGATCAGGCGGGCGTGGGCGAACAGCTGGTCGTCGTCCCAGCCGGGGTAGTCCCGGGCCAGCCGGTCGCAGATCGCGTTGTGCTCGAGCGTGAACAGGTTCACGAGCATCTGCAGGCCCAGCCACCAGCCCGGCACGAGCCGCGGGTCGAGCCTGGGGTCGGTCGGCAACGGCACGATCCCGTCGGGGCCGATGTGGAGCTTGCCGCCCGCCCCCGTGCGCACCATCTGCTGGACGGCCGGGTCGGTGCCGTAGAGCTGCGAGCCGTCCCACCAGTGCGTCGTCGTGTTCAGGAACGTCGGCGGGAAGGTCGCGCCGGGCGGCCGGGTCGTGTCGGGCAGCGTCTTCAGCACCTCGAGCGGCGGCGCAGGCCAGGGATCGCCGGGCTCGAGGGGCAGCTCGAACTTGTGCTCGGGGTCGCCGCGGCCGTGGCTGAACCAGTCGCGGATCATGAACTGGATCCACGAGGCGGCGAACAGGTTCAGCGTCTCGGCCGGGATGAACGTCTCGCGGGTGAGGAGCTCGCGGCTGACCGTGCGCGGGTTCGGCTGCATCAGCAGATCGTCCGGCTCGCGCTCGGTGGCCGCGAGCGGGACGTTGCGGCCGAAGCGCGAGCCGGCCATGCCCATGCTCGGCTGGGCGAGGTCGTTGTAGATGCCCTGCTCTGTGCGCGCGGACAGGAACTCGGGCGCAAGCGGCGGCACCGCCGGCGTGTTCACGCTCGGCTCGCCGCTCGTGTCGTACAGGTTCTCCTGGCGCAGGATGTTGCGCAGGCCTTCCAGCACGGCGAGGCCGAGCGGCGTCGGCAGCTTGTCCCAGCCGACGCAGCGGTCGGCCGCGGCCGCGGCGTTGTCGTACAGGCGCCAGCCGAGCGAGTCGCGATAGCGGGATCCCGAGACGGGATCCGGCCCGTCGGAGGCGGAAAGCCGCTGCCAGACCGCCTTGCCGACGACCGCGCCGAGCCCCACGGCGACGCCCGTGCGCAGGAGCCGCGGCAGGCTCATGCCGCGGCCTCCGGCTCGCGCAGCCCGGCCCGGGCGGTGAGCGCGAGCGCCGTGTTGAGCGCCGAGATCGACGTTGCGATCACGGCCGATCGGGCCGGGATCTGGCGGGTCAGCCCGGCGAACGCCGCCGATGCGGTGTCGCTCGCGTGGATCACCGGGGCGACGCGCACGGCCGCCGCGCGCACCTCGCCGTCGGGCAGCAGGAGCTCGAGGCCGATCAGGACAGTGCGCACCCCGAACATGCGAAAGACGTACCGGATCGCCTGGTTGTCCGCCCGGCCGACGCCGAGATTGCGCGTGAGCACGGTGGGCGCGACCAGTGCCGTGGATCCGTTTGCGATCCGAATCATCGCCAGTGCGACTCGTGCGAAACCGGGAGCGCCACCGGTGCGCATCTCCGACCCCCTTGCCCCTGCCCGCGGGCATAGCCGATTGCGCGCCCATCCTACACGTGACGTCGCTCACGCGCCCGGCGTGAGCGCGGGCAACGACGCCGCGCGCGGACACCGTCATGCTCGGCCGTGATTTGATGCGCGCAGGCGCATATCTCCGACCGCAGCACCAGAGCAGGAGGCAGCATGGGCACGCAGCCGAACGACGATGTGACCGCCCCCGCCGGGTCGCCGTATGAGATGCGGCTCGCCCTTGTGCTGAACGGCGGCGTCTCGCTGGCCGTGTGGATGGGGGGCGTGACGGCCGAGATCGACCGCATGCGCCGCGCCGCGTACCCGGAGCTCATCGAGCCGGGCGAGGCCGAGCGCGACCCGGTGCTCGAGCGCTGGCAGCACCTGCTCGGCCGGCTCGGCGTGCGGCTGAACGTGGATGTGATCGCAGGTGCGAGCGCCGGCGGCCTGAACGGCGCCGTGCTCGCCACCGCGATCGCGCGCGGCAAGCCGCTGCCGGAGCTGCAGGACACGTGGCACTCGGTCGGCTCGATCGAGAACCTGGCGTCGAACGCCGACCAGCCCGCCGGCGATCGGCTCTCGATCCTGAACGGCAGCCTGCTCACGCAGAGCGTGGCGGATGTGTTCACCGCCCTCACGAACCGGCCGGAGCCCGCGGTGCCCGCGGATCTGCGCGAGCGGCTGCGGCAGGAGGAGAAGGCGCCCCGCGGGGTCACGCTGTTCACGACCGCCACCTCGATGCGGGGACAGGCCGAGCGGTTCACCGACTCCACCTGCCAGCGGTTCCCCCAGGTCGAGTACCGCGTCGTCTGCCGGTTCCGGCGGCCGTTGCTCGGCCCGGATGAGTTCAACGACGAGACCGCCAACGACCGCCTGACCCGGGCGGCGCGGGCATCGGCGTCGTTCCCCGCGGCCTTCGAGCCGACGTTCTTCCGCGCCGGCGACACGGTCGACAACCGCCACTCGCCGGCGGTGCAGGTGTCGATGCGGGACACGGCGGGAATGGACGAGTCGCGCTGGATGATCGACGGGGGCGTGCTCGACAACGAGCCGTTCGCACCGGTGCTCGACCGGATCGCGTGCCGCGCGATCACCCGTGACGTCGACCGGATCGTGGCCTACATCGATCCCGAGGACGCAAGCGCGCCGCGCGACGACGACGACATCGCCGTCACCCCGGGCATGATCGAGACGGTGTCGGCGGCCCTCAACCTCCCCCGCGAGACGAACCTCCTGAACCAGCTGCACCGGCTCGGCGAGATGGAGCGCGAGATCGCCGTCCGCGTCGACACCGACGCCGACCTGCTCACAAGCGCGCTGCAGGGCGATCTCGACGCCGCCGCGACGGCGCTCGCGCCGGTCTATCGCACGCGCCAGGACGAGGCGGTCTTGAACGAGGTGCGGCTGCTGCTCGAGTCTGGCCGCCCGCCGGACGACCCCTCGGTGCCGGTCGACGAGATCGCGGCGCCCGCCGCCGCCGGCGCGCCCGACGGCACGTGGCCCGCGGGCATCACCGCCGCCGAGCGCGTGCTGCGGCTCGCGCTCAGCCTGACCCGGACGCCGGCCCGAAACGGCGCGAACACGGAAACGGTGGCCGACGCCCTCTTCGACCTCTCGGTGGCGCTGATCCAGCTCGCCCAGCTGCGGCTCGAAGTGCTCGACGCCGTGCGGATCGCGCTGTCCGCCGAGCCTGGCGCCGCCATCCCCGACAAGCAGATTCTGGACGCGCTCGACGAGGCGATGACGCCGGCGCGGCGGGCGCAGATTGCGACGATCGTGGCGACCGCCCTGCGCACGTTCGTGGCCGCGGGCCTGGGGCCCAAGCCACCCGAGGTCGCGGCTTCGGACCTCGATGCCCAGCGCGCGGCGTTCGTCGCCGCCTGCGCGAAGATCGAGGTCGTGTGCCGGTGCGCCGCTCCGATCGGCGCGTATCACCCCGTGCCGCGGTTTCGCTTCTGCCGGTTCGGTGCGAACGTCGGCACGCCGTTCTTCAGCGACGGAGCCCCGATCCGGGGGAAGCTGATGGGGCTGCGCCTGAAGCACTTCGGCGGGTTCCTGCGGTCGGAGTGGCGCGACTACGACTGGATGTGGGGCCGGCTCGACGGCGCCACCCATCTGGTGCGGATGCTGCTCGCGCGCCTCGACGCCGAGCCCGCCCTCCCGCCGCAGCAGATGCGGCAGGACCTGCTGGAGTGGGTGGGGCCTGAGCGCGCGCCCGCGCTCGATGCGGCGCTCACGGCGTACCTGGGGGCGAAGGTGCGCTCGGCCGACGTCGTCGAGCGGCTGACCGGCGAGCTCGTGCGCCCGTTCCACCGCGCCATCCTGCGCAGCACCTACAAGCTGCCGGCGACGGCCTCCGACGCCGACATCTCGGCGCAGCTCGCCACCGCCATGCGGGCCCTGAACGCGGTCGAGGTGGTCACGCTGGCCGACTCCGAGGACGGCCGCAAGGTGATCGGCCAGCTCGGCGCGGCCGGCCTGCGGGCGCTCGGCGACGACGCCGGCCTGCCGGCGCAGGCGCGCCTGCGCCCCGTGCTGCGCGTGGGCGCCGACGCCGTCCTCGCCGATACCCAGCCGGGGGCGAAGCGCACCGCGTTTCGGACCGTCTACATCGCTCTGGTGGTCGCGCTCGCGCTGGCACCCTTCGTCCTGCACTGGATCGTCTCGGGATACCTGCTGGCGGCCCTGACCACAGCGTGCGGGCTCTTGCTCGGGGTGCTGCTCTCGGTCGCGATCCTCGTCCTGCCCAAGCGCGGCGCCGGGTACCTGCAGTGGGCCGCCCGGCTCGTACGCGTGTGGCCGGTGAATGCCGCCCTCAAACGCGTCCAGAGCTCGCCGCCCCCGTCTATTTGAGGAACTGCCAGATGAGCAGGGCCACCAGGTACACCACGGCGTAGGCCACCACGATGCCCTGGACGACCAGCGGCGCGATCTCGCGCAGCCGGAACTCGCTCGTGCGCAGCCAGACGAGCTTGATCCCCTCGCCCGTCAGCATCAGCCCGCAGAAGAGCGACACCAGGCCGCCCGGCCCGGGTACGGCGAGCAGCGCGTAGAGCATGCCGATATGGGCGGCGTTGTTGAAGACGACGAAGCCCATCGCGATCGCCTCGCGCTCGATCAGGCGCTCGCCGATCGCCACGAGGAGGCCGACCTCGGCGATGCCGATCAGCACGAGCTCGGCGATCCGGATCGCGTCCGGCGAGTGCAGGGTGCGGTCGAGCGCGTGGGCGAAGGCGATGTAGGCGCAGACGAATGCGACGGCCTTGACGGCCGTCTCCGCCCACCCGAGCGGCCCGTAGTCGCCGACATGCCACGCCCGATCCGTCGTCGCTGTCACGCGGCCCGAGCTTACCCGCTACGTTGCCCGGCAATGGACATCGCCGGCGACATCGGCGCCACGCACACGCGGCTGGCCCTGTTCGATCCCCCGACGGCGGCGCCGGTCGCGTTCGAGGTGTACTCCAGCCGCGATCACGACGGCCTCGAGGCGATGCTGGGCGAGTTCCTGAAGGCCCATCCGGCCCAGGTCGAGCGGGCCTGCTTCGGCGTCGCCGGGCCGGTCACGAACGGCCATGTGCAGACGACCAACCTGGCCTGGCCGGTCGATGCCAGGAGCATCGCCGCCATGCTCGGCCGCGACCGGGTGGGGCTCGTGAACGATCTGGTGGCGAACGCCTACGGGATCGCCGAGCTCGGCCCCGACGATGTGGCGACGCTGCACGTCGGCGACCCGTCGGTGGGCGGCAACGCCGCGGTCATCTCGGCCGGCACGGGGCTGGGCGAGGCCGGCCTCTTCTTCGACGGGGCGCGCCACCACGTCTTCCCGAGCGAGGGCGGGCACACCGACTTCGGCCCGCGCAACGACGCCGAGGTCGCGCTGCGCGCGCACCTGACCGGGAAGCACCCGCACGTGAGCTACGAGCGCGTCTGCTCGGGGATGGGGCTCGTGGCGATCCACGCGTTCCTGGGCGGCGAGAGCGCCGAGGCGACGGCCATCACGAGCGCCGCCCTCGACGGCAGCGACCCCGTCTGCGTCCGCGCCCTCGAGATGATGATCGAGATCTACGGCGCCGAGGCCGGGAACCTGGCGCTCAAGCTGCTCGCGACGGGCGGCGTCTACGTCGGCGGCGGGATCGCGCCGCGGATCCTGCCCAAGCTGCGCGAGGGCGCCTTCATGGCCGCGTTCACGGCGAAGGGCCGCTTCGCCGACCTGCTCGAGCGGGTGCCCGTGCACGTGATCCTGAACGACCGCACGGCGCTCTACGGGGCGGCCCGCCTCGCCCGCGGCGAGCCGCCCGGCCTACACCACCGGTAGCCGTCGCTCAGGGGCCGCCCAGCTGCGCCAGGTCGGCCAGGAGCTTCGGCATATCGAACCCCTCGGGGTTCTGGCCGCGCACATCCAGGAAGTCGGGGTTCACGATCGCCCAGGCCTCGTCCACGCAGTGGGAGACGAAGCGGTCGCCCATCGGCTGGACACGGCCCCACGTGACGCACTCCACGTGCTTGCGGTGCGCGACGATCGGCACGTAGTGGCCGCCCGCGTTCGGCGAGCCGGCGACGTAGCTCCACATCTTGTGCTCGCCGAACTGCGTCTCGGCCGACTGCGGCACCTGGATGCCGATGCCGACCGCGCCGAACAGGTAGGCGGCCTCGGCCACCTCCGAGAAGTCGCCCGCCTGGATCCTGGACACGTCGAGCGCGAGATACGCCGTGATCTTGTGGCGCACGCCGGCGGCGTCGACGATCCCCGTCGAGCGGCGGTAGCCGAGGGCGGCGCGGACGTTCGTGCCCCGGTCTGTCGGATTGGCGCCCGGGGGGCCGGAGTTCGGGTCGAAGCCGGTCGTCGCCGAGTAGTCGGCCAGCACGCCGTCGGCGCTGAAGGTCGCGGGCTTGCCGGCGACCGTGCTCGTCAGGATGTGCTCGTGGGCGGCGCCCGCCCACACGCAGTCGCCCCACTGGTCGTTGCCGAGCATGCCCCACAGGCCCGCGGCGACGACGTTGTCATAGCCCCAGTCGGCCGGAGGCGCAGGGAGCGGCACGGCCGGCTGCCTGTAGGTGCCGAACTTGAGGTCGCGCGGGTCGGCGGTCGCCGCCGTCTTGCCGTACCGGAAGGTGGTCATGCTCATGCCTCCGTCGTGCGGATGGGGGATCGCTCGCATGTTGCCCTGCCCGATCGCGATCCGTCGTGGGGGATGACTCTACCCACTCGACGCGGCGGTGTCCGGAGTTCTTCCCGGCCGTGCCGCGCACGCCGTCGGTCAGGCGGTGGCGGCCGCGTTCACGCCGGCCCAGAAGTCGTTCACGAGCGCGGAGGGCACCGGTGACGTCGCCGCGCGCTGCGTGAACAGGATGCCGGTCACGCCGGTGCGAGGGTTGGTGCGCCACGCGGTGCCGGTGCCGCCGTCCCAGCCGACTCCGCAGGGGAAGGGCGCGCCGGCCGAGCCGGTCGCGGGCACCGCCAGGCCCAGGCCCCAGCTCCCATGCTCGCCCAGGAAGAGCGCCGAGGCATCGCGCTGCGCCGGCGTCAGCCGGTCGGCCGTCATGAGCGCGACCGTCGCCGGCGCCAGCACGCGCCCGCCCCGCCCGGAGCCGGGCGCGAAGACCTGCGAGACGAACGCCCAGTAGTCGTCGATGGTCGACACGAGCCACCCGCTCGCGTCCGGGAACGAGGGCGGCGTGCTCCACCAGCTGTCCGGCGGGATCGTCGAGCACAGTGAGCGCGCCGGTCTCGGGATCGGGCCGGTAGGCGGTGGTGAGCCGGGGCAGGCTCTCAGCGGGGACGGTGAAGCCCGTGTCGGCCATCCCGAGCGGCGCGAAGACGCGCTCGCGCAGCACCGGCTCCAGATCGCGGCCGCAGGCCCGGGCGAGCACCACGCCGAGCACCTGGGCCGACGTGTTGTAGAGCCAGCGCTCGCCCGGCTGGTACATGAGCGGCAGCGATCCGAGCGCGCCGATCCAGCTGTCGGCATCGTGGGCGACCGGCGGCCACGGCGGGCCGCCGATGCTCTGCAGGCCGAGCTCCGCCTCGGCCCGCTGGATCGGGAAGCTGCCGGGCGGCGCCATCACCGATCCGAAGCCGAGCCGGAAGCTGAGCAGGTCCTCGAGCGTGATCGGCCGCTCGGCGGCCACCGTGTCGTCCAGGTCGGCGTCGATCGCGCGCAGGACGCGCCGGCCGGCCAGCTCCGGGACGAGCCCCTCGATCGGCTGCTCGAGCCGCAGGACGCCCGCCTCGACGAGCGCCATCGCGGCCACGGCGGTGATGGGCTTGGTGAGCGAGGCGATCCGGAAGATGGCATCCGCGCTCGAGGGGGGCGGTCGTCGCGAACGACGGCGTGCCGATCACGTCGACGTGCACCTCGTCGCCGCGGGCCACGAGCGTGATCGAGCCCCGGCAGGTGCCCGGCGGCGACATGCGCGGCCATCGAGTCGTGCAACCGGGCGTCCATCTACAGGGCTGCGCGCATCTCGCGGGCGAAGGCCAGCACGTGCTCGAGCGCGACGGTGCGCGCCGCCTCCGGGTCGGCATCGGCGATTGCCGTCAGCAGCGCCCGGTGCTCGGAGACTGGGTCCTGCATCGGCGGCAGGCGGTCGAAGGTGACGTACCAGATCCGGATCGACATGTTCAGGTAGCGGTCGAGGTCGCGGGCGAGGTAGGGGTTGCGGGAGCACCGGTGCACGAAGCGGTGGATGCGCGCGTCGAGCTCGATCAGCGACGTCTGGCTCGAGGTGCCCTCCGCGAGCAGCGCCATCAGCTCGTCCACCTCGCGGCGGTCGGCGGCGTCGGCCAGCCGGGCCGCCCGCTCGGCCGCGTGCGGCTCGAGCTGGGCGCGCACGTCGGTGATGTCGGAGAGGCTCGTGATGTTCACGCTCGACGCGAAGGTGCCGCGGCGCGGGTAGACGACGATCAGGCCCTCCAGGGCGAGCCGGCGCAGGGCCTCGCGCACCGGCGTGCGGCCCATGCCGAGATCGCGCGAGAGCGCGTCCTCGTCGATGGCCGCCCCCGGCGCGATCGCGAGCGTGATCAGCCGGTCGCGCAGCGCCGCGTAGGCGCGGTCCGAGAGCAGGACGGACTCGTCATCGGCCCCGGTTGCAGGGCGCTTGCGTGCGGGCGACGGCTCTGATATATCAGTTGTCTACCAGACCGGAGGGGCGCGGGCAAGTGCGGCGCCTCAGTTGGACGACCGAGGAGGACCGCGCGATGAGCACGCTACCGGGACGCGCCCGCGCCGTGGTGATCGGCGCCGGGATCGTGGGCAACAGCGTCGCCTACCACCTCCACGAGCAGGGCTGGAGCGACCTGGTGCTGATCGACAAGGGCCCGTTCCCGAACCCCGGCGGCTCGACCGGGCATGCGTCCAACTTCATCTTCCCGGTCGACCACTCGAAGGAGATGACCGCGCTCACGGCCGACAGCGTGCGCCAGTACAAGGAGCTCGGCGTGTTCACGCAGAGCGGCGGCATCGAGGTCGCGCGCACCGAGGAGCGGATGCAGGAGCTGCGCCGGCGCATGTCCTCGGCGCTCTCGTGGGGCGTCGAGGGCGTGTCGCTCGTGACGCCGGCCCAGATCAAGCAGATGGTGCCCTTCCTCGACGAGAGCATCCTGGTCGGCGGGTTCCACACCGAGGGCGTCGGCGTGGTCGACTCGCTGCGGGCCGGCACCCTCATGCGCGAGCGGGCGCAGGCGGCCGGCGCGCTCACCATCCAGGCGAACACCGAGGTGCTCGGCATCGACGTCGAGCACGGCGTCGTCCGCCGGGTGCGCACGACGCGCGGAGACATCGAGGCCGAGATCGTCATCATCGCCTGCGGCGTGTGGAGCCCCAAGCTGGCCGCGGATGGCGGGGGCCTCGATCCCGCTCACGCCGGCCGTCCACCAGATGATCGACGTCGGCCCGGTGCCGCGCTTCGCCACCGCCAAGTCGCACATCGAGTACCCGATCGTGCGCGACATGGACACGAACATGTACGAGCGCCAGGACGGCGCCGGCCTCGAGATCGGCTCCTACGCCCACCGGCCGATCCTGCACGATCCCGAGGAAATCCCCTCGGTCGAGGAGGCGGCGCTCTCGCCGACGGAGTTCCCGTTCACCCAGGCCGACTTCGAGCAGCAGATGGAGCACGCGCTCGAGCTCTGCCCCGAGATCGTCGGCGACGAGACGGTGGGCGTGAAGTACGCGATCAACGGCCTGCTCTCGCTCACGCCCGACGGCATGCCGGTGCTGGGCGAGACGCCCGAGGTGAAGAACCTGTGGTCGGTGGCGGCGGTGTGGGTCAAGGAGGGCCCCGGCGTCGGCAAGTCGGTGGCCGAGTGGATGGTGCACGGCGAGTCCGAGATCGACCTGCACTCCTCCGACGTCGCCCGCTTCTGGGAGCACCAGAAGACGCGTGCGCACGTGCGCGCGCGCGCGGCCGAGGGCTTCAACAAGACCTACGGCATCGTCCACCCGGGCGAGCAGTGGGCGTCGAACCGCAACGTGCGGCTGGCGCCGTTCCACTCCCGCCAGGTCGAGCTCGAGGCCGAGTTCTTCGAGGCCGCCGGCTGGGAGCGGCCGCAGTGGTACGGCTCGAACGCCCCGCTCGTCGAGGAGTACGGCGACCGCATCAACCGCCGCGAGGCCGAGTGGGACGCGCGCTGGTGGTCGCCCATCATCAACGCCGAGCACCTGGCGATGCGCGACCGGGCCGGCATGGTCGACCTGAGCGCGTTCACGATCTTCGACATCGCCGGCCCCGGCGCGCTCCAGGCGGTGCAGACGGTGGCGATGCGGCAGATGGACGTCGCCATCGGCCGGGTGGTCTACACGCCGGTGCTCTCGCCCGGCGGCGGGTTCAAGGCCGACCTCACGATCATGCGCCTCGGCGACGAGCTCTTCCGCGTCGTCACCGGCGGCGCCCACGGGCCGGCCGACCGCAAGTGGTTCTCGGACCGCCTGCCGGCGGACGGCTAGCGCCCAGCTGACCGACATCACGTCGGGCTGGACGACGCTCGGCCTGTGGGGGCCGCGGGCGCGCGACATCCTTGCCGCGCTCACCCGCGACGACGTCTCCCACGAGGGCTTCCGCTTCGGCACCTGCCGCACGATCGAGATGGACACGCTGCGCGTGCTCGCCTCGCGGATCTCGTATGTCGGCGATCTCGGCTGGGAGCTCTACGTGCCGATCGAGGAGGGCCGGCGGCTGTGGGACATGGTCTTCGAGGAGGGCCGCCCGCACGGCCTCGTCCCGGTCGGCATCGGCGTCTACGGCACCACCGGGCGCCTGGAGAAGTGCTACCGCGCCTACGGCTTCGAGCTCGAGAGCGAGTACAACGTCGTCGAGGCCGGCATGGCGTGGGGCAAGGTGAAGGACGAGGACTTCGTCGGCCGCGACGCCCATCTGCGCCAGCGCGACGAGGACCCGGCCGCCATCCTGTGCACGCTCACGGTCGATGACCACACGTCGAAGAGCGGCGTCAAGCGCTACATGCTCGGCCGCGAGCCGATCCTGGGTCGCGACGGCAGCCGCCTCGTCGACCGCAAGGGCCGCGGCGCCTACGTCACGAGCGCCGGCGCGGGGCCGTCGATCGGGAAGCACATCCTGATGGCCTACCTCCCGCCCGAGCAGGCGGTGGCGGGCGAGCGGCTCCTCGTCGAGTACCTGGGCGAGCGATACCCTGTCACGGTGGCCGTGGCCGATGCGACCCCCGTCTTCGACCCCGAGAACACCAGGATCCGCAGCTAGTGCCGCTCAACATCCTCTGCTGCGTGAAGCGGGTGCCGATGACCGGCGGCCGCATCGTGCTCGACCGCCGACGAGCAGGCGATCGAGACCCGTCACCTGGGCTTCACGATCAGCCCGCACGAGGAGTGCGGCGTCGAGGAGGCCGTGCGCCTGGTCGAGCAGCACGGCGGCAGCTCGACCGTGCTCACGCTCGGGCCGGCCGAGGCCGAGGAGCAGCTGCGCGACTGCATGGCGCTCGGCATCGACCGGGCGATCCTGCTCCTGGCCGACGAGGAGTTCGACGGCCAGGCGACCGCCCGGGCGATCCTCGAGGCGATCGAGGCCGAGCGGGCGGCGGGCACCGAGTACGACCTGATCTTCTTCGGCAACGAGTCGGCCGACGCCGGCAACTACCAGGTCGGGATCCGCGTCGCCCACGCCCTCGGCCGGCCCTGCGCGACCGGCCTCAAGGGCGTCGCCGTCGCCGACGGCAGCGTGCGCTGCGAGCAGGAGGTGCCGGGCGGGCGCGACGTCTACACCCTGCCGCTGCCGGCCGTCGTGACGGTCAAGGAGGGGCTGAACCTGCCCCGCTACCCGTCGGTGCCGGGGCGCATGCGGGCCAAGCGCAAGCCGCTCGAGACGCGCACGCCTGTTCGCGCCGGCGCCGGCGTCGAGAAGGTGCGGCTGGTCGTGCCGGAGGGCCAGGGCAAGCAGGCCCAGATCCTCGGCCACGGGGCCGAGGCGGCGCCGGCGGTGGTCGAGATCCTGCGCCAGGCGGGCGTCCTGTGAGCGTGCTCGTCCTGGTCGAACACGCGGGCGGCGGCCCGGACGACGTCTCCCGCCAGGCGCTCACGCTCGCCCGCGGCTATGCCGAGGCGGGCGGCGGCCCGGTCGAGGCCGTGCTGATCGGCGCCGATGCCGCAGCGGCGGCGGCCGGGCTCGGCGAGCTCGGCGTTCACGCGGCGCACGTCGCCGTGCACGACGCCTTTGCGGCGTATGCGCCCCAGGCGTGGGGCAGGACGGTCGCGGAGCTGATCGGGCGGCTCGCCCCGGCGGCGGTGATCGCCCCGGGCAGCGAGCGTGCCACCGAGGCGATGGCGCACGCGGCCGCGATCACCGACCTGCCGCTGGCCGCAAACTGCGTCGATGCGGCCCCCGGCGACCCGGCGACCGTGACGCGCCTGCGCTGGGGCGGGAGCCTGCTCGAGCAGGCCCGCCTGCACGGCGCGGTCAAGCTGCTCACGGTCGCCCCGCACGCGGTCGAGGCGCAGCCCGCCGCCGCGCCGGTGCAGACCATGGTCGCGGAGTTCACGCCCGCGCTGCACGGCGCGGATCTCGTCGCGCGCGTGTCCGAGCGGACGCAGACCGATACCGGCGGCGGGGTCTCGCTCGCCGATGCGAAGGCGGTCGTGACGGGCGGCCGCGGGGTCGGCTCGGCCGAGGGCTTCGCGGCCATCGAGGCGCTCGCGGCCGCGCTCGGCGGTGCGGTGGGCTGCTCGCGCGCGGTCACGATCGCCGGCTGGCGCCCGCACACCGACCAGGTCGGGCAGACGGGCACGAAGATCGCGCCCGAGATCTACATCCCGTGCGGGGTCAGCGGCGCCACCCAGCACATGGCCGGCTGCAAGGGCGCCAAGCGCATCCTCGCGATCAACACCGACCCTGACGCCCCGATCGTCGCGAACGCCGACTACGCCGTGATCGGCGACCTGCACGAGGTGGTGCCGGCGATCACGGCCGAGATCGCGAAGGCGAGGGGCGGATAGACCTGGCCGCCGTCGTTGCGCTGGTCGTCGTGGTGGCGGTGGCCGGCGCCCTCTTCGCCCGTCGCGCCCTGCTGCTCGTGGGGCTGGTGCGGACGGCGCAGCCGAGCGACCGCTCGGGCGACGTGCCGGCGCGTCTGCGCAACGAGGCGGTGATCGCCCTCGGCCAGCGCAAGCTGCTGCAGCGGCTCGTCCCCGGGCTGATGCACGCGTTCATCTTCTGGGGCTTCATCGTGCTCCTGCCGACGATCCTGATGGCGCTGATCGCCGTCGTCGACCGCGGCCAGACGATCCCGTGGCTGGGCCGGCAGGGCTGGTTCGCGCTGCTCGTGGACGTGTTCTGCGTGCTCGTCCTGGTCGGCGTCGCGACCGCCTTCGGCATCCGCAAGATCCAGCGTCCCGCCCGGTTCGACGGCAGCCATATGGGCGAGGCCGACCTGATCCTGGCCCTGATCGCCGGCATCGTCACAACGCTGCTCCTATGGCACGCGTCGCTGATCGCCCTGCACCTGAACGAGTGGCCGGCGGGCTGGTCGCCGGTGTCGCAGGCGCTCTCGCACCTGTTCGGCCACGGCTCCCGCACCCACGCCGCCGAGCGCGTCCTCGTCTGGGCGCACATCCTGATCGTGCTCTCGTTCCTGGTCTACCTGCCACGCTCCAAGCACCTGCACATCGCCACCGCCGTCGTCAACGTCTACTTCGGCCGCACCCGCGCGCGCGGCCGGCTGGAGCCGCTGCGCTTCGACGAGGAGGGGCCCGAGGAGGACATGCGGCTGGGCTCGGGCACCGTCGCCGACCTGACGTGGAAGCAGGTCGTCGACACCTACTCGTGCACCGAGTGCGGGCGCTGCCAGGATGCCTGTCCGGCCTGGGCAACCGGCAAGGCGCTCTCGCCCAAGCTGCTCATCATGGGTCTGCGCGACCAGCTGTTCGCCGAGGGGCCGCTGGCGATGGCCGCCCGTGCGGCCGGCGAGCCGGTCGCGGCCGCGGCGCTCGTGCCGAACGCCGTCACCGACGACGTCGTGTGGGACTGCGTCACCTGCGGCGCCTGCGTGCAGGCCTGCCCGGTGTCGATCGAGCACATCGACCACATCGTCGACCTGCGCCGCCACCTGGTCATGGCCGAGGCCCGTTTCCCGGCCGAGGCCGAGCCCATGCTGCGCGACGTCGAGCGCTCGTCCAACCCGTGGGGCAAGGCCCAGGCCGACCGCGCGGCGTGGGCGGCCGGCCTCGACGTGCGCGTGCTCGAGCCGGGCGACCCCGCCCCCGAGGTGCTCTACTGGGTCGGGTGTGCGGCGTCGTTCGACGAGCGCGCCCGCGCGTCGGCCGAGTCGACCGCCAAGCTCCTGCGTGCGGCCGGGGTCGACTTCGCCATCCTCGGCCCCCGCGAGGCCTGCACCGGCGACCCCGCCCGGCGCATGGGCAACGAGTACGTCTACCAGGCGTTCGCCGAGCAGAACGTCGAGACCCTGAACACCGCGGGCGTCGGCAAGATCGTCACCTCCTGCCCGCACTGCTTCAACACGCTCGCGAACGAGTACCCGGACTTCGGCGGCAGCTACGACGTCGTGCACCACTCCGAGCTGCTGGCCGAGCTCGTGCGGGACGGGCGCATCGCCCCCACCGCGGGCCAGGGGCGCATCACCTACCACGACTCGTGCTACCTGGCCCGGCACAACGACGTGCTCTCGGACCCGCGCGAGCTGGTGGCGGCGGTGGGAGCGCCGGTCGAGATGGAGCGCAGCGGCCGCAGCACCTTCTGCTGCGGGGCGGGCGGCGCGCACATGTGGATGGAGGAGCGCGGCCAGGGGATCAACGAGGAGCGGGTGCGCGAGGCGGCCGCGACCGGCGCCGAGACACTGGCGGTGGCCTGCCCCTACTGCACCATCATGCTCGACGACGGCGTGCGCACCTCGGGTCGCGATCTGCGCGTGGCCGACGTGGCGACGCTCCTGGCCGAGTCGGTCGAGGGCCTTGCGGCCGCGCCCGACTCCGCGGAGCCCGAGGACTAGCCGGGTCAGGCGGCCTTGCGGGCGGTCGCGCCGGCGCCGCCGGCGACGATCGCCGCCACAGCCGCCACCACGGCGGGGTCGAACTGCGACCCGGCTCCGGCCGCGAGCTCTCCCAGCGCGAACTGCGTCGATCGCGCCCGCCGGTAGGGCCGGTCGCTCGTCATGGCGTCGAACGCGTCGCAGCACGACACGATGCGGGCGGCGACCGGGATCCGCTCGCCGGTCAGGCCGTCCGGATAGCCGCCCCCGTCCCAGCGCTCGTGACACGAGCGCACCATCCGGCCGATGTGGCTCAGGAAGCCGCCGATCTGCCCCAGGATGCGCTCACCCTCGAGCGTGTGCGTCTCGATCAGCGCCCGTTCGGCGGGCGTCAGCGGGCCGGGCTTCTGGATGATCGCGTTGGGGATGCGCAGCTTGCCGATGTCGTGCAGGAGCGATGTGAACTCGACCTCCCGGCGGGCCGCTCCGTCCAGCCGCAGCGCGTCGGCGACCGCCAGGCTGAGCTCGAGCACGTTGCGGCTGTGCGTGCCGGTGTAGGTATCGTCGGCCTCGATCACGTCTCCCAGCACGAGCGCGGTGCCGCGATAGGTGCGGCCGAGGTCGATCAGCGCATCGGTGCGGGCGCGCCGGTCGCGCGCGAAGAGCGCCATCACGATCAGCAGCGGCACCGCCAGGAGAACGCCGGCGGCGTCGCCGAGAGCCAGCGCGAACGCGAGCCCGACCGGCGCCAGCAGCGCATCGATGCCGTACACCCAGCCGATCGTGCGCAGCGACAGGGACGGCCGCACCCCGAGCGCGCAGACATCGCCGATGATCGTGCTGGCCGCGTCGAAGCCGAACTGCGCGGCGAACGCCGCGACGTAGACCGGCCACCGATCCCAGGCGGGCTCGCCGCCGCCGAAGGCAAGCAGCACCACCACCGGGCCGATCGCGTAGGCGGACGATCCGACGAGCAGGACCGGGCGCGGGCGATGGCCGCCCCGGAAGGCCGCGCGCGCGACGTCCCCGACGACGTAGCCGGCGGCGGCGGCCAGCGGGACGATCCCGAGCGGGAGCGCAAACAGCATCGGCACGAGGACGAGCTGGGTCGGGACCGCCGACCCCGTGCCGACCTCGAACTCGACCACCGAGGCGGCGGCGTAGACGGCGATGCACAGGGCGAGGGCCGGCAGGTCGGAGAGGCCGGCGCCGCTCGTGACCGCCAGAGGCACAGCGACGGCCAGAAAGGCCACCGCCATGGCCGTCCCCGTGATGCGCTCGCGCGGCGTCAGCGGTCGCACCTGTCGCGACCGCGCCTGCTCCACCAGCTCATCAATCTGGACCTGCGCCACGCTCCCTGTTATCGGCTGGGACGGCGCCGACTCTCAGTGTCGCTTGCAGGCGTCGGCGTGCGGGCTCAGCTGCGCTTGAACGGATCGACGTAGACGTCGTCCACGCGCCACTGGCCGCTCGCATCGAGCGGGCGGAACTGGAAGGCGACATTGGTCGTGCCGGTCGGCGACGCCATCGCCAGCATGTTCAGGTGAAAGAAGATCGCCGGGCTCGGCTGCCATACGCGCGCGCCCGTGATCTGGGCGACCTGCAGAGATGCCGGCTTCCCGTTCGGGAGCGTGTAGAGCACGGTCACGCCGAGCTTCGAGGCGGCGTTCCCGGTGTTGCGCACGTAGAAGCGGATGCTCGGCATCTCACGATCGACGCACACCGCCGGGCTTGTCGCGGAGCTCCCGGCCGGAAGCGAGAGCGACGTGGTGTTCGAGAGGGGGTCGCCGCCGGCCGTGTTGTTGCCGGCGGCCGCCGCCGCACCGTCGGTCAGGTTCCAGGCCGCGGTTCCGGCCTCGAAGGCTCCCCCGGAGAGCAGGAAGTACGCGTTCGTGTCGCCCACCGCCGTAAACGGCTGGGTGGTCGAGGGCAGGCACGTCGTGTTCACGGTGGCGGCGCCGGCAGACGCCGTGGCGCTTGCAAGCACCGCGATGGCAGCACCGAGGGGGCAGAGCAGGAGGGCGAGTCTACGCACGGGATCACCTGGGGGACGTTGGGTGAAGGAGCGCCAACGTCGCAGCGGGGGTGCTGGGCGAAGTCGGTGGCCGCTCTCTCGTGATAGCGGCGGCCCAGTGCCCGCGCCACCCCCGTTCGGGCGACTGCGCGGTGCGTCACGCGGCCTGCGCGTCGGCGGACCCGAGCGACCCGGCGATGACCTCGATCGGGACGGGGCGTGAGAGCAGGAAGCCCTGGACGGCGTCGCAGTCGAGCGCGTCGAGCGCGAGCCAGTCGTCGCTCGACTCGACCCCTTCGGCCACCACCCACAGGCCGAGCGCGTGGGCGAGCTTGATCGTGGAGGCGACGATGGTGCCCGCCTTGCCGCTGTGGGCGAGGCCGGTCACGAACGAGCGGTCGAGCTTGAGCGAGTCGACCTCGAGGTCGCGCAGGTACGGGAGCGACGAGTAGCCCGTGCCGTAGTCGTCGATCGAGATGGCCACCCCGAGCTCGCGCAGGCCGGCGATCAGCGACCGGGCGCGCAGGCGGTCGGCCATGAGGCTCTCCTCGGTGATCTCGATCTCGAGAGCCCGGCCGGGCAGGCCGGCGGCGGCCAGCAGGCGGGCGATGTCGAGCGCCAGGTTGGCGTCGAGGATCGCCACCGGCGGCACGTTCACCGCGACCGTCAGCTGCGGCCGGCGCACGCGCAGGCGGGCCACGTCGGCGAGGGCGCGCTCGAGGACGCACAGCGTCAGCTCGTACATGAGCCCGGCGTTGTCGGCCAGGGGCAGGAACTCCGCCGGCATCAGCAGCTCGCCATCGGGCATGCGCCAGCGGACGAGCGCCTCGAGCCCGTACACCTCGCCCGAGCGCAGATGCGCCTTCGGCTGGTAGTGCACGGCGAGCGTGCGCGACTCGATCGCCCGGCGCAGCTGGTCCATCATCCCCAGACGGGCGGGTGAGCGCTGGTCGGTCTCGGGGTCGTACACCTCGCGGCGGCTGCGATTGCGCTTGGCCTCGTACATCGCGACGTCGGCCCGGCGCAGGAGCTCCGGCGCGGTGTCGTCGCCGGTGGCGATCACGATGCCGGCGCTGGCCGCGACGCGGACCGTGATGCCGTGCACCTCGAAGCCGGTCTCGAGCACCTCGCCGACCCGGTCGGCGAAGGCCACCGCGGCGGCCTCGTCGCAGGCCCGCACGAGCACGCCGAACTCGTCGCCGCCCAGGCGGGTGAGCACGTCGTCGGGCCGGACCAGGCGCGAGAACCGGTCGGCCATCCCCTGCAGCAGGAGGTCGCCCGCATTGTGGCCGAGCGCGTCGTTCACCTCCTTGAAGCCGTCCAGGTCGATCATGAGCAACGCGAACCGCTCCCGGCGCGCGCAGGCCGCCCGGATCGAGGTCCACAGCTGGCGGCGGTTGCCGAGGCCGGTCAGATCGTCGGTGACCGCGAGCCTGCGGGCGAACTCGAGGCCGACGTTCTCGTTTGCCGTCCACAGGAGCCGCAGCATCGCGGCGGCGACGGCGGCGGTCGCAAGGGTGCGGGCGAGCACCGGCACGTCTCCGGCGACGCCGGCCACGAGCGTGCCCAGCGCGACGGTCGAGAAGGCGACCGTCGGCGCCTGCGCCCGCCAGCCGGCGATCGTGTGGTGGGGGCGCTTGGTGGTCGGCAGCCAGGCCGCGATGATGAACGTTGCCACGGCCACGCTCCACAGCACACCGATCAGCTGCAGCACTGCGGCGCTGTGCCCGCTCGAGGACATGGTGGTGAGCAGATCGGCGGCCGACTGCGCCACCAGGCCGCCCGCGATCACGAGCCAGGCCGGCCCCGGCCGCCACGAGAACAGGGCGAAGGTGCCGACGGCGGCGGCGGCGAGGACGACGTCGCCGACGACGTAGGCGTGCAGGGTGAGCGCCTCCAGCATCGACCCGGCGTGGGCGACGTGCGGCGGATCGAGCGCTGTCCACACTCCGGCGACGCTGAGCGTCGCCACGACGCCGTCGATCCAGAGGCTGGGCCGGAAGCCGACGGCCCGGTCACGCACGAGCAGCCCGAGCGCCATGAACATCAGCGGGTACTCGGACAGGTAGGCGATATCGGCCGGCGAGG
The DNA here is from genome assembly GCA_963813245.1 of uncultured Actinomycetes bacterium. Classification (GTDB taxonomy): domain Bacteria; phylum Actinomycetota; class Thermoleophilia; order Gaiellales; family JAICJC01; genus JAICJC01. The sequence goes on along the minus strand of CAWEYE010000005.1, from coordinate 124,716 downwards.
GCACGGGCGGGTTCGCGGGATCGGCGAACGCAAGCACGCAGTAGACGTTGCCGGCGATCAGAAGACCGAGGGCCACGACGACCGCGGACCAGGCGGTGCGCTCGGAATGTGTCCGCCGCACCCGCTCGGCGACGATCAGAGCCGCCAGCAGGGGCACGACCAGGCCACCGGCGATGTCGGCGCCTGTGTCGAGGCCGAGGGTCGCCAGCAGCGCCTGGCCTGCGACCGCCGCGACCATCGCCGCCATGCCGAACCGCACGATGCCCGGGATCGTGTGCACGGCGGAATGAGGGGGTGACTGCACCACCCCCCTTACGGTCGGCGCACCGGGCCGGCAGTACATGCCGCATGCGGCATCCGTCCCTCCCCAGCCTGCGGTAGCTGCGGCACGGTGCCCCGTCGCCGGCTGCTGTACGCACCCGTCCCTCGATCAGGTGATCAACTGTTGCCAAAATGACCCGACTACCCGGGGGGATATGCAAAGTCGCGCGGGCATACCCTGGAGTGGACGCTCCGGTGCGCAGGTCTCGGTGCTGCCGGGGACGCCGTACCGGCACGAGCGCCTGGACGAGCGCTGGATCATGCGCGCCGTCGCGCCGTCGATCGAGTCCATCACCGGCTATCCGCCCTCCGCCCTCCTGGGCGAGGCCGGCCGCCCCTACTCGAGCATCATCCACCCCGACGACCTCGATGCGGTGACGGCGCTCTTCCGCGGCGCGCTCGACCGCCGCGAGGCGTACGCGATCGAGTATCGCCTGGTCCACGCCGACGGGAGCACGCGCTGGGTGCAGGGCCACGGTCAGGGCGTCTACGGGCTCGACGGCGTCGTGCTGCATGTCGACGGCGTCCTCTTCGACGTGACCGAGCGCCGGTCGGGCGAGGAGCGGCTCGCCCACCTGGCGCTGCACGACCCGCTCACCGACCTGCCCAACCGGGCGCTCTTCCAGGAGCACCTCACCGTCGCGATCGCCAACGCCGCGCGCTCGCACTCGGGCGGCGCGGTGCTGTTCATCGACCTCGACGACTTCAAGCTGGTGAACGACAGCTTCGGTCACGCCGTCGGCGACGAACTGCTCGTGATGGTCGCAAAGCGGCTGCGCGAGTCGTGCCGGGCCGGTGACGTGGTCGCCCGCCAGGGCGGCGACGAGTTCCTGGTGCTCGTGCAGGGAGCGGCCGCCGAGGCGTCCCCCGAGACGGCCGCGCAGACCGTGGCCGCGAACCTGCGGGCGGCGCTCGCAAAGCCGTTCGCGGTCGCGAACACCGACCTCTACGTCACCCCGAGCATCGGCGCCAGCCTCTTTCCGGCCGACGGCGACACCGCCGAGACGCTGCTCAAGCACGCCGACATCGCCATGTACGCGGCCAAGGACGGCGGCCGCGACGGCTACCGCCTGTACCAGCCGCCGAAGCGCGACTCGAGCAGGGAGCTCGCGATCGCATCTCAGCTGCGGCTGGCGGAGCGGCGGGACGAGCTCGAGCTGTACTACCAGCCGATCGTAGACCTCACGCAGTCGTGCATCGTGGGTGCCGAGGCGCTGATCCGGTGGAACCATCCCGAGGCCGGCCTGCTCCTGCCCGGCGCGTTCCTGCCGGCCGCCGAGCGCACGGGCCTGATCCGCCCGATGACGGCATGGGTGCTCGAGCGAGCCTGCATCGAGGCGCGGCGCTGGTGCGACCGCGACCTCGACCTGTACGCCTCGGTCAACCTGCCGCCGGCGTACTGGCAGGCGTCCGCCATCCGCCGCGTGATCGCGACGGTCGAATCGTTCGGGCTCACCCCCGACCGGATCATGATCGAGCTCACCGAGCAGGCCGCGATGACCGACATCACGGATCTCGATCCGATGCTGAACGAGATCCACTCCCAGGGCCTGCGCCTGGCAATCGACGACTTCGGCACCGGCTACTCCTCGCTCGGGCGGCTGCGGCGCCTGCGGCCGAGCATGATCAAGATCGACCGCTCGTTCGTGAAGGACCTGCCCGACGACCGCGACGCCGGGGTGCTCGTCGAGACCATGATCACGATGGCCGCGAAGCTCGGCATCCAGTGCCTCGCCGAGGGCATCGAGACCGAGGCGCAGCTGACCTTCCTGCGCGACCTCGGCTGCGAGATCGGCCAGGGCTACCTCTACAGCAAGCCGCTGCCGACGATGCTCTTCAACGGGCTCCTCTCCGGCGACCAGCGCCAGGCTGCCTAAGACCAACCTCAGCGGCCGGCGACGACGCTGCGGAAGAGCTCGAAGAGTGCCGTCCAGCCTTCGCCGTCTAGACTCACCGTAAGTTGGGGCTTACGGCGACCTCGAGCACGGCGGATGGGAGCGGCGGCTGTCAAGCGCCGCCGACCGCGCGCAGCGCCCGCCACTCGCGGTCGAGGATCGCGTAGTCGAGCTCGCTCTGCCACTCGCCCTTGACCCACTCGTTCTCGATGAGCAGCGCCTCGCGGCGCATGCCGAGCTTCTCGAGCACGCGCGCCGATGCCACGTTTCTGGCCTCGAGCCGGCCGATGATCCGGTGCAAGCCGACGGTGGCGAAGCCGAACTCGAGCAGCGGGCGGGCGGCCTCGGTCGCGTAGCCGTGGCCGTGGTGGTCGGGGTGGAGCACGAAACCGATCTCGCCCAGACCGTGCTCGCGGCTGGCCCAGTGCAGAATGCAGCCGCCGATCATCGCCGCCCGTGTCCCTGCGCACGCATGCCACCGAAAGCGTGTCCCCCTCATCGCGCAGGCCGGTCTCATCCAGCTTCCGGCGCAGGATGCCGTGCACCTCGTCGCCGCCGCGCGCTTCCGAGTACAGATAGCGGTTGACGTCGGCCCGCGACTCGATCGCGTGGAGCGCGTCGAAGTCGCCCTTTTGGTAGGGGCGCAGCAGCAGCCGCTCGGTCTCGATCGGGTAGGCGGGGGCGAACACCTCGCGGATTCTGCCCCTACACCCCCAGCTCCCGCAGCACCTCGCGGTTGTGGCGGGCATCGTCGGTGAGCGACGCGATCGTCTGGCCCGGCTTCAGGTGCCGGTCCTGCTCGACCACCACCCAGTCGTCGTAGCCGAGTGCGCGCAGCCGGGCGACGATCGCTGCGAGGTCGACGCTGCCCTCGCCGAACCGGCAGAACACGCCCCGCCGCCACGCCTCCTCCATCCCGAGCCCGCGCGAGCGGATCTCGTCCATGACCGCGCCGTCGACATCCTTCAGGTGCACGTGGGTGACGAGCTCGCCGTAGGTGTCGAGGAACGCCACCGGATCGCCGCCGCCGAAGAGCGAATGGCCGCTGTCGAAGCAGAAGCCCAGCACGCTCGCGTCGACGAGCGAGGCGAAGCGGTCGATCTCGCGCGGCGTCTCGACGTAGGTGCCGCCGTGGTAGTGGAAGGCCGGCCGGTAGCCGCGGGCGAGGCAGCGCTCGGCCGCCCTCTGCGCGTTTGCGACCAGGAGCTCGAACCGGGCGTCGCCGAGCCATGCGTCGGGCCGCTCCTCGATCTGGCCGGCGCCGGCCAGGCGCTCGGGCTCGCAGAACGCGTCCGAGATCAGCGCCATCGGCCGCGTGTCCCCCGGCGGCGTGGTCTCGTCGAGGATGCCGAGCGCCCGGTCGAGGAAGGCCATGTCCTCGTCGATGTGCTCCTTGCGCGAGAGCCGCAGGGGCAGGAACGACCCCACGAGCGCGAGGTTGCGCTCGGCGAGCGCGGCGGCCGTGCCGGCGGCGTCGCCGAAGTACCCGGGCGGGCCGAGCTCCGTGCCCTCGTGGCCCGTGTCGGCCATGGCGTCGAGCACCGCCACCGGGTCGGGCAGTCCTGAATCGCCTGCCGTCAGCTCGAATATGCCGAACGACACCGGTGCGGATGCGACCCTCATGGTGTCTCCTCTCCGGTCAGGGGGACGCGTGGATCGCGCTCCAGTGTGGGCCAGGTATCCCGCGTCCAGGCCAGGTCGGGGTCGTCCTCGGCCGCCATCGAGCGCCGCTCGGCGGCGAGGGCGTTCAGGTAGTAGCCGTGGTAGCCGTGGGCCGAGCAGAAGGGGTGGTATCCGCGCGGCACGAGCAGCACGTCGCCGTCGCGCACCGTCCACGTCTCGTCCAGGTCGCCCGTGCGGCTGTAGAGCCGCTGCACGCCGAAGCCCTCCGGGCGCTCGAACCGGTACGCGTACACCTCCTCGAGGTCGTTCTCGGCCGGCAGCCGCTCCTGCTCGTGCTTGTGCGGCGGATACGACGACCAGTTGCCGCCCGGCGTCAGCACCTCGACCACGAGCAGGCGGTGCGCGGAAAACTCCGGCGGGATGATGTGATTGATCTGGCGGGTGGCGTTGCCCGACCCGCGCACCTCGACCCGCACCTGCTCGGGCGGGATCGGCTGCACCGGGTGGCCGGCGTCGGCGCGGGCGGCGCAGACGCCCACCATGCCCTCGCCCTGCACCGTGCACGCCGTCTCCGGCGGCAGATAGAGCGAGCGGGGCAGGTCGGCGAAGGGCGAGGCCCGCTCGCCCAGGCTGTGGCGCTCGCCGGCCGTGACCGCGGCGAGCGACCCGCCGAGGTTGACCAGGCACACCTCGTCGGGCCCGGTGTGGATGTCGAGGCTGCCGGCGACCCGCTCCGACCGGTACGAGAGCCAGCGCCACCCCGCGTCGGCGGGGGTGACGGCGGGCGCGGGGGCGCGCAGCATGAGCTCGCTCACAGCAGGTCTCCTTCGTTGGGCATCGCGATCGAGCATCCGAGCCGGGCGGCGACGTGCGCGCCGGCCCGGTTGGCGACCTCGGCCGCCCGGGCGGCGGTGTCGCCGCGCAGCAGCCGCCAGCCGAGGGCCGCCGCGAAGGCGTCGCCGGCGCCGAGGCCGTTCACGACCGCGACGGGGTGCGGGGCGATGCGCTCGCTGGTGCCGTCGCGCCCGTGCACCGTCGCCCCGTCGGGCCCGTGCTTCTGCACCAGCGTCCGCGGCCCGAGGCGCAGGATCCGGCCGGGCTCGTTCGCACCCGCGGCGGCGGTGATCTCCTCGTCGGATCCGAGCACGACATCGGCCATGCGGGCGCACACCCGCACCGCGGCGGCGTAGTCGGCCGGGTCGTCCCACAGCATCGAGCGCCAGTCGAGGTCGAGCACCGTGGTGGCATCGCCGTCGCTCGTGGCTTCGACCACGGCCATCGTGGCGAGCCGCGACGGCTCGCGGGCAAGGCCGGTGCCGCTCACGTACACGAGCTGCGCTGCCGCGATGGCGGCCAGATCGAGCCCGCCCGGGGTGAGCTCCCAGTCGGGGCACGTGGGCGTGCGGTAGAACGTGATCGGGAAGCGGTCGGGCGGCCACGCCTCGCAAAACGCGAGCGCCGTTCGCAGCGTCGGGTGCACGCCCAGCCAGCTGCAGTCGACCCCCTCCGACTCGAGGAACCTGCGCACGAAGCGGCCGTGGCCGTCGTCACCGACCGCCGAGATGATCGCCACCCGCACGCCGAGCCGGGCCAGGCCGGTGGCGACGTTGGCGGCGAACCCGCCCACGTACTTGTGAAATCCCTCGATTTCCTCGAGCGGCGTCTCGAGCTGCATCGGATACAGGTCGACCCCGGCCCGGCCCATGACGACCGCCTCCGGTCGCGAGGGAGAGGTTTTCGGGGATGGGTCTGGCGACACGGGGAGGTTTCGATTTGGAGAAAACGCCACTTGACAAGGCGGAATTCGAGGCAGAAGATACGCGATCGGTTGAAACGTTTCAACCCCGACGCGGGGAGTCCCGGTTGCAGATAGGTGTGTTCAACGACGGCCTGGCGCAGCATTCGCGCGAGCAGGCGTTCGCCTGGTGCGCGGAGCGCGGGATCGGCCGCATCGAGATGGGAGTGGGCGGCTGGGCGCAGGCCTCCCACCAGCTGGATCTGGACGCGCTCCTGCGCGAGCCGGCCGCCCGCGACCGGCTGGCGGGCGAGCTGCGCGAGCATGGCCTGCAGCTTTCGTGCGTGAACGCGGCCGGCAATCCCCTGCATCCACAGGCCGACGTCGGCGCCCGGCATGCGGCGCTCGTGCACGGCGCGATCGAGCTCGCCCATGCGCTTCGGGGTCGACCGCGTCGTCACGATGAGCGGATGCCCGGGCAGCCGCGACGGCGGGGAGACGCCGGTCTTCGCCCCGTGGGCGCTCACGCCCGACGACGAGTCGCTGTGGGAATGGCAGCTCGAGCAGCGGCTGGCGCCGTTCTGGCGCGAGCTGTGCGGATGGGCTGCGGGCGCGGCGCCCGGCGTGCGCATCTGCCTCGAGCTGCACCCGGGCGCGTCGGCGTACTCGAGCGCGTCGTTCCTGCGCCTGGCCGAGCACGCCGGGCCGAACCTGGGTGTGAACTTCGACCCCAGCCACTTCTGGTGGCAGGGGATCGATCCGCTGTGCGTCATCGAGGACGTCGGCGACCGCATCGGCTTCGCGCACGGCAAGGACACGCTCGTGCACGCCGACCGCGTGCGCCGCAACGGCCTGATCGACTGCCGCTTCCCGGTCGACCCCGACCTGGAGACGTGGCACTTCGCCGCCGTCGGCACCGGCCACGACACCGCCACCTGGGCCGCGCTCCTCGCCGCGCTGCGCGCTGCCGGGTATGACGGCGATATCTCGATCGAGCATGAGGACCCGCGCATGAGGGCCGAGGAGGGCATCGAGACCTCGCTCGCGGCGCTGCGGGCCGCGCTCGCGCTGGCGGAAGTCCCGGTCGGGTGACGGTGACGATGCTCGACGTCGCCCGCAGATCCGGTGTCTCGCTGGGTACCGTCTCGAACGTCCTGCACTCGACGGCGCCGGTGTCCGAGTCGACCCGGCTGCGGGTGCTGGCGGCGATCGAGGAGCTCGGCTACCGCCAGAACGAGGTGGCCCGGTCGCTCAAGCGGCGCTCGACGCGCACGCTCGGGGTCGTCATCCCCGACGCCATGAACCCGTTCCACGCCACGGTCGCCCTGCAGGTCGAGCGCCGCGCCCACCGCGACGGGTTCGCCGTGCTCATCGCCGAGACCGAGAACGACCCGGCCACCGAGTCGGCGCAGGTGCGGGCGCTCGTCGGCCGGCGCGTCGACGGCGTGATCTTCCCGGCCGTCACCGCCGGCTCGACCATTCCGTCGGAGCTGCTCGACCGCGGCGTCCCGGTCGTCGTCGTCTCGTTCGAAGGCGCCGACCCCCGCCTGGGTGTGATCGCCGTCGACGAGTACGCCGCCATGGAGCAGGTGGTCGCGCACCTGACCAGCCTCGGCCACGAGCGGATCGCCTTCGCGCACTCCGGCGCGCACGAGGAGTCTGTCGACCGCCGCCCCGACGCGCTCGCGGCGGCGCTTGCCCGCCGCGGCCTCGCGCCCGTGCCGCACGACGAGGGCGCCACGGCCGTCTGCTGCACCAACGACGTGATCGCGATGGCGCTCATGGACCGGCTCGAGCGCGGCGGCCGCCGCGTGCCGGAGGCCGTGTCGGTGGTGGGCTTCGACGACATCCCGCTCGCGTCGCATCGCCGCATCGACCTCACCACCGTGCGCCAGCCGGCCGAGGAGATGGGCCGGCTCGCGGCCGAGATGGCGCTCTCGGCGATCGCCGCCGGCGAGCACGCCGGCCGCAGCGTGGTCATGCCGGCCGAGCTCGTGGCCCGCGGATCGACCGGCCCCGCCAGGAGGGCCGGCTGATGCAGGTCCGCTACGAGCACGTGTCCAAGACGTTCGCGGGCGTGGAGGCTCTGATCGACCTCGAGCTGGATGTCCCCGACGGCACCTTCCTGGCGCTGCTCGGCCCGTCGGGCTGCGGCAAGACGACCGCGCTGCGGATCCTGGCCGGGCTCGAGGAGCCGACCGCGGGCAACGTGTACCTGGGCGACCGCGACGTCACCCGCCTGCAGCCGAAGGATCGCGACGTCGCGATGGTGTTCCAGAGCTACGCGCTCTACCCGCACAAGAGCGTCGCCGACAACATCGCCTACCCGCTGCGGGTGCGCAAGGTGCCCAAGCCCGAGCGGGCCGAGCGGGTGGCCGAGGTGGCGCGGATGCTCTCGATCGACGGCCTGCTCGACCGCATGCCGCGCGCGCTCTCGGGCGGGCAGCGCCAGCGGGTCGCGCTCGCCCGCGCGATCGTCCGCGAGCCGCGCGTGTTCCTGATGGACGAGCCGCTCTCCAACCTCGACGCGCAGCTGCGCCTGCAGATGCGGATCGAGATCAAGCGCCTGCAGAAGCAGCTCGGGGTGACGACGCTCTATGTCACCCACGACCAGGTCGAGGCGATGACGATGGCCGACATGGTGGCCGTCATGCACGACGGCCGCCTGCAGCAGCTGGCCGCGCCGGCCGACCTGTACGCCCGCCCGGTCAACCTGTTCGTCGCCCGCTTCTGCGGCTCGCCGCCGATGAACGTCCTCGAAGGCGAGGTCGCGGGCGGCGTCTTCACCCACGCCGCCGGCTCGATCGCGCTCGGCACGGACACGGTGCGCGGGCCGGCCAAGCTCGGCTTTCGGCCCGAGCACGCGGCGATGGCGGCGCCGGGCGACCCGAACACGCTGCGCGCCGAGGTCTACGTGGTCGAGCCGCTCGGGAACGAGACGCTGATCACGGTCGCGCTCGGCGCAGAGCTCGTCAACCTGCGCGTCGCCGCCGGCGTCGAGCCGGCCATCGGCACGCCGGTCGGCCTCGCCCCCGACCGCGCCCACCTGCACCTGTTCGACGCCACCACCGGCGCGGCGATCACCGCGGCGCCCGCACACAAGGAGGAGCCCCCGCCATCCGCCCCGTCGACCCCCGAACCATCTCCGTCCGAACCGGCCCTCGAAGGAGGAGCGTTGCATGAGCGACCCAACGACCAGTGAGCGCAGCTCGCGCTCGTACACCCGCCGCCAGATCGTCAAAGGGGCGCTCGGCACCGGCGCGGTGCTCGGCCTCTCGCCGCTTGCGGCCGCCTGCGGAAGCAGCTCGAGCTCGTCCGGCTCGAGCGGCGGCGCCGGCGGCGGCTCGATCACGATCGGAACGTTCTCCGACCCGGCCATGGTGCCCTTCCAGAAGGTCTTTCTGCCGAAGTTCACGGCCGAGACCGGGATCAAGGTCAACTACCACCAGACCAACTACAACGCCTGGTACCAGAACTCGAAGACCGACGGCCTGCAGAAGACCGGCGCGTACGACATCTACGTCATGGACGACAACTGGGTGCCCGAGTACGCGGCCAGCGGCATCGTCCAGAGCCTCGACAAGCTCGGCCTCAAGGTCAACCCGGACATCCTCGAGAAAGGGCTTGAGCAGGGCTACTGGCCGCCCAAGTCCGGCCCGCGGCTGAAGGCGTTCGCGAGCGCCACACCCGAGCTGTTCTCGCTCGTGATCATCGACGATGTCGAGATCCTGTACTACAACAAGGACTACTTCTCGTCGCCGCCCGTGACGTGGGACGACGTGTTCACAGTCGCGAAGACCAAGTCCCATCCGCCGAGCCTGTACGGCTGGTCGCCGCGCGGCGTCGCCGGCAACCCGATCGTGCAGACCTACCTGCCGCTGCTCAACTCCTACGGCGGCAACTTCGCCAACGACGACTGGTCGCCGGGCTTCGCCGGCCCCGAGGGCGTCGCGGCGCTCGAGCGGCTGTTCGAGTTCATCCCGTACATGCCGAGCGGCGTCGCCGCCTTCGACACCAGCCAGGAGACCGCGGTCATGCTGCAGGGCCACTGCACGGCCATGACCGAGTACACCGGCACGGCCCATGTCGTCGACGACCCCACCCAGTCGAAGGTCGTGGGCAAGATCGACTTCGCCGCCACCCCGAAGCAGGTCAAGAGCGGGCCGGCCATCGGCACGTTCATCTGCGGCATCGCCTCGGGTGCGCCGAACACGGCGGGCGCGGTCAAGTTCCTCGAGTGGTTCACGTCGAGCAAGGTGCAGAAGGAGTTCGCGGGCACCGGCAGCGCCGCGGTGACCGGATCAGCTCTGCGCGACCCGGCCCTGTCGACCAAGTACCGGTGGCTGCCGGCGATCGCAGACGCGGTCGACAACTCCATCCCCAAGCCGCGCACGCCGGACGAGCCGAAGATGGAGGACCTGCTCGGCACCGAGCTGAACCAGGCCCTCGTGCAGGCGATCTCGCAGAAGTCGGGTTACCAGCAGATCGCGCAGTCGCATCTGACCGCGGCTGCCAACCAGATCACCGCCTACCTGAAGCAGCAGGGCACCTACTAGCTGCATGGCGGAGACGGCGGCACCGAAGCGGGTACGAACGGGCTGGTGGGGGAGGTTCCTCGCCAGCCCGTACCTGCTGCTCGTGCCCGCGGCCGTGGCGCTGGCCGGGGTGTCGCTGTATCCGCTTTTCTACGGCTTCCGGGCCAGCTTCACTCACTATCTGTACGGGCGCGACTTCGGCTTCAACGGCCTGACCAACTACCGCAACGTCTGGCACGACCAGTTCTTCCGCGAGGCGATGGTGACGACCGCGAAGTACGTGGTCGCCACCGTCTCCATCGAGACGGTGCTCGGCCTCGGCCTCGCGCTGCTCGTCTCGCGCGAGATCCGGTTCGGCGGGCCGATCCGGGTCGGGCTGATCCTGCCGATGACGATCGCCCCGGTCGTCGTCGGGGTCATGTGGCGCTTGCTGTACGACTCCGGGGTGGGCGTGACCGATCCGCTGTTCCAGCTCTTCGGGTTGAGCCCTCCCGACGTGCTCGCCCATAACCAGAGTGCCTTCTGGGCCGTCGTTCTCGTGGACGTGTGGGAGTGGACGCCGCTGATCTTCCTCATCCTGCTGGCGGGCCTGCAATCGCTGCCGCAGGAACCGCTCGAGGCGGCCCGCGTCGACGGCGCTGGACGGGTGCGCCTGTTCCTCGACCACACCCTGCCGATGCTCACGCCTGTGCTGCTGGTCGCGATCACACTGCGCGTGATCGACGCCATCGGCACCTTCGACCAGATCTACGTGCTCACGCAAGGGGGGCCGGGCACCGCCACGCGGCTGATCTCGATCTACGCATACAACACCGCGTTCCTGTTCACCCAGTACGGCCAGGCGGCGGCGATGCTCATCTCGCTCCTGGCGATGGTGATGCTGCTCATGGTCGTCGCCGTGCGCCTGATGCGAAAGGCTGCGCGGTGAGAGCGAGGCTGCCACGGATCGCCCTTTACACCACGTTCGCGGTCATCCTGGTGTTCGCGATCTTCCCCTTCTGGTGGATGGTGGACACGTCGTTCAAGCAGCCGGTCGACATCTTCGGCGGCGTCACCCTCTACCCGCACCACCCGACCACCACGAACTACACCCGGCTGTTCAACACGTACAACTTCGCGTCGTACCTCGAGAACAGCCTGATCATCGTGACGGTGTCGGTCGTCGTCAGCCTGGTCATCGGCACCCTGGCCGCGTACTCCCTGACGCGGTTCCATCTCCGCTTCGGCCTCAACCAGTCGGCGCTCGTCGTGGCGCTGCTCGTGCGCATGATCCCGGGCATCCTGCTTGTAATCCCGCTCTACATCACGCTCGCCAAGTGGGGCCTGCTCAACACCCGCCTGGGGCTGATCCTGATCTACACGGGGTTGAACACGAGCTTCGTGATCTGGATGATGCAGAGCTTCCTGGCCGAGATCCCGCGCGACATCGAGGAGGCGGCCATGGTCGACGGCGACTCGCGCCTGACGGCGCTCGTGCGTATCGTCCTGCCGCTGGCCGCACCGGGCCTGGCCGCGACCGCCATCTTCAGCGTCATCGTCACCTATAACGAGTTCCTGATCGCGCTCTCGCTCACGTCGACCACCGCCGCACAGACGGTGCCGGTCGGCGTCTCCACGCTGATCGGCAAGATCCAGATCGAGTACGGGCCGATGGCCGCGGCCGGCGTGATCGGGGCGCTTCCGATCGTCATCTTCGCCCTGGTCGTGCAGCGCCACTTCGTGCGCGGGCTCACCCTCGGAGCGGTCAAGTGACGACCGCGCGGATGACCATGGCGCAGGCGCTTGTGCGGTTCCTGCACTCGCAGAACGCCGAGCGCGACGGCGCGACGGCGCCGCTCTTTGCCGGCGTGCTCGGCATCTTCGGCCACGGCAACGTCGCCGGCGTCGGCCAGGCGCTGCAGCAGCACGGCGGGCTGCGCTACGTGCTGCCGCGAAACGAGCAGGCGATGGTGCACACCGCCGTCGCCTACGCCCGGCACAAGAACCGGCTGCAGACATGGGCGTGCACGTCGTCGATCGGCCCCGGCGCCACGAACATGGTCACGGGCGCGGCGCTTGCCACCATCAACCGGCTGCCGGTGCTGCTCCTGCCCGGCGACGTGTTCGCCTCCAGGCGCGTCAACCCGGCGTTGCAGCAGCTCGAGATCCCGGGCGCGCCCGACGCCTCGGTGAACGACGCCTTCCGGCCGGTGAGCCGCTTCTTCGACCGCATCAACCGCCCCGACCAGCTGCAGGCGTCGGTGCTCGAGGCGATGCGGGTGCTGACCGACCAGGCCGAGACCGGCGCGGTCACGCTCGCCCTGCCGCAGGACGTCCAGGCCGAGGCGCACGACTACCCGGAAGAGCTCTTCGAGCGGCGGGTGTGGCGGATCGCCCGGCCCGCGCCCGACGCCGCTTCGGTGCGGGCGGCGGCGGAGCTCGTGCGCGGTGCGCGCCGGCCGCTGATCGTGGCCGGGGGCGGCGTGCATCTACTCCGAGGCCACCGCCGCTCTGCGCGCGCTCAGCGAGGCCACCGGCATCCCCGTGGCCGAGACGCAGGCGGGCAAGGGTGCGCTGCCCTACGAGCCATCCCGGCGCGCTCGGCGCGGTCGGCGCCACCGGCACGCGGGCCGCGAACCTGATCGCCCGCGACGCCGACCTGGTCATCGCCGTCGGCACCCGCCTGGGCGACTTCACCACCGCCTCGCGCACCGCCTTCCAGCACCCCGGCGTGCGGCTCGTGGCGCTGAACGTGGCCGCGTTCGACGCGTACAAGCTGGGCGCGCTGCCGCTCGTGGGCGACGCCCGTGCGGGCCTCGAGGCTCTGCAGGGCGCGCTCGCCGGACACCGGGTCGATCCGGAGCATGCCGAGCTGGCCGCGCGGCTCAACCGGCGAGTGGGACGCCGAGGTCGATCGGCTCTACGCCGGCGAGGCCGGTGGCCCCGTCACCCAGGCGCAGGTGATCGGGACGGTGAACGCCGCGACCAAGCCGAGGGACGTGGTCGTGTGCGCCGCCGGCAGCCTGCCCGGCGACCTGCACAAGCTGTGGCGCACGCGCTCGCCGAAGGGCTACCACGTCGAGTACGGCTACTCGTGCATGGGCTACGAGGTGGCCGGCGGCCTGGGCGTGAAGATGGCCGATCCCGGCCGCGAGGTGATCGTGATGGTCGGCGACGGGTCGTGGCTCATGATGTCCTCCGAGATCGCCACCTCGATCCAGGAGGGTGTGCGCCTCACCGTCGTTCTGATCGACAACCGCGGCTTCGGCTCGATCGGCGGCCTCTCGCGGTCGCTCGGCTCCGAGGGGTATGGCACCGCCTACCGCAGCCGCGGGCCGGACGGCGAGCTGTCCGGCCCGCCGCTCGAGCTCGACCTGGCCGCGAACGCCCGCAGCCTGGGCGCCCACGGCGTGCACGTCTCCTCGACGCAGGAGCTGGCCGAGGCGCTCGAGCGGGCTCGCGAGGGCGACCGCACCACCGTGATCGTGATCGACTGCGACCCCAGCCGCGGGGTGGGGTCGTACGAGTCCTGGTGGGACGTGCCGGTCGCTGAGGTCTCGACGATGCCGGCCGTCGTCCAGGCGCGCGCCGACTACGAGCGTGAGCGGGCGCGCGAGCGGCCCTTCCCCGGCGGCGGCGAGCGTGGCTGAGCGGCGGCTACGGGTGGGGGTGGTCGGCGCGGGCATGATCGCCCAGGTCGAGCACATCCCCAACCTCCTGCACCTGGCGCGACCGCTTCGAGCTCGTCGGTGTGGCCGACCCGTCCGCCCGGGTGCGGGCCGCGATCGCCGATCGCCACGGCGTGCAGGGCTTCGCGACGGCCGCCGAGCTGCTGGCGCGGCGCCGCTCGACGCGCTGCTCGTCGCGGTGCCCGATCCCGCTGCACGGCGGCGACGGTGCTCGCCGCGCTCGACGCCGGGCTGCACGTCTTCTGCGAGAAGCCGCTCTGCTTCACCGAGGCCGAGGCCGCCGCCATCGTCGCCGCGCCGCGACCGGGCCGGCCGCGTCGTCCAGGTCGGCTACATGAAGCGGTTCGATCCCAACTACGAGGCGGCGCTCGACCTACCTGCCCGCCGGCGGCGAGGGCCTGCGCTACATCTCGGTCGAGGTCAGTCCGACCCCGACTCGTGGCCGTTCGTCGCCCACCGGCCGCTGCGTGCGCCCCGACGACGTGCCCGCCGACCTCATCGCCGACACCCGCGCCCGCCAGCGCGCGCAGGCCGCCGAGGCGCTCGGGGTCGAGGTCGACGGCGCCGCGCTGCGCGGGTACTGCGATCCGCTGATGTCGGGCGTCGTGCACTGCGTGAACTCCGTGCACGGGATGCTCGACCACATGGGCGTCGCCGCCGGCGACGTCGTCGCCGGGCAGATCTTCGCCGACGGCGAGGGCGCGAGTGGGACGGTGTCGCTCCTGGACGGGCGGCGCGCTGTGGCACCTCGTCCAGGTGCTCGTGCCCGACGTCGGCTGGTACCACGAGCGCTACGCGCTGCACTTCTCCGACCGGGTGATCGAGCTCGAGTTCCCCGCGCCGTATCTGAATCACCAGCAGACCGACCTCTACGTGCGCCGCTCCGACGGCCTGCGGCTCGACACGCTGCACGTGCAGGCAGGCTACGAGGAGGCGTTCGTGCGTGAGCTCGAGGGATTCTGGGCAAGTGCCATCCACGGCGAGCCGGTGCGAAACACGGTCGAGGACGCGATGCGCGACGCCCGCCTCCTGCACCGATGTCGCGCGACATGCGATCGGGGATGACGGCGTGACCGACCACATGCACTCGGCCCAGCGCGCCCGGGCGCTCGACCGCCTGTCGTCTCCGCGCGGCGTGATCGCGGGCGCGGCCTGCGACCACCGCGACTCCCTGCAGGCGGTGCTCGCCAAGCGCGGCCTGCAGCTCGACGCCGCCGGCATCACCGAGCTCAAGCTGCGCGTCGCGGCGGCGCTCGCACCGGCCGCGACGATGATCCTGCTCGACGCCGAGTACTCGGCGGCCCAGGCCGTCGCCGCCGGCGCGGTCCCGGGCGCGACGGGCGCTCGTCGTGCCGCTCGAGGCGATGGGCTACGGCGACGTGGCCAGGGTCGAGCAGACGACGTTCCTGGACGGCTGGTCGCCGGCGAAGGCCCGCCGCCTGGGCGCGTCGGGGGCGAAGCTGCTCCTGCCCTACCGCGCCGACGTGGCCGACCAGGCCGCCCGCCAGGAGGACGTCGTGCGCACGGCGGTGGCTGGCTGCCGCGAGGCCGGGCTCGCGCTGATCGTGGAGCCGATCGTGTACCGCCGCGAGGGCGAGGAGGCGGCCGGCGGCGACCGCTTCGGCGAGCTCGTGGTCGAAGGCGCCCGCCGCCTCGCGCGGCTGGAGCCGGACGTGCTCAAGCTGCAGTACCCCGGCTCGGCCGCCGGCTGCGAGGCGCTGACCGAGGCCTGCGGCGAGCCGATCCCGTGGGTGCTGCTCGGCGGCGGCGCGAGCGAGGACGTGATCGGCGGCCAGATCGAGGACGCCTGCCGGGCGGGATCGAGCGGCTTCATCGTCGGGCGCACGCTCTTCGACGCCGGCGCTCGTCGCCGACCCGGACGAGTCGCGGCACGCGCTCGAGACGCACTCGCGGCCGCTGCTCGAGCGGCTCGCCGCGATCGCCGAGCGCCTGGCCGTAGCCCTGGCGCGAGCGCGTGGGCGCACTGCCCCAGCCGCCGCGGGAGTGGTACCGCTCTGCATAAACGGGGTCAGACCCCGTCTATTCAGACGCCGTTCGGCGCGACGAGCACCTTCATCGCCGCCCGGGTCTGGGCCAGCTCGAGCGCGTCGCCGACGCCCTCCAGCGGCACCTGGTGGGTGATCGCGCGATGGAACGGCAGCCGGTCGCGGTGCCTGGTCATCATCTCGAGCGCCGGCTGGTACTGGTCGAGCGTCTCGCCGCCGACGCCCAGGATCGTGACGCCCTTGATGCACACCTGGCTGTTGGGATTGATCGGCACCGGGCCCATGTCGACAAACGCCCCCGCCTCGATCACCGTGCCGCCGGGCCGCACCAGCTCGAGCGCCTCGATCAGGCTCGCCGCCTGGCCGGAGCAGCTGCAGACCACGTCGGCGCCCAGGCCGCCCGTGGCCGCGCGCACCCGCTCGAGCCGCTCCTGCGCCGTCGTGGCCGCCGCGTCGAGCAGCAGGTCGGCCCCGAACGCGCGGGCGTGCTCGAGCCGCTCGGCCATCACGTCGACCGCGATCAGCGCGCCCGCCCCCAGCATCTCCGCCTTCGCCAGGTGCATCAGACCGAGCGGCCCCACGCCGAGCACGAGCACCGTATCGCCGAAGCCGAACCCTGCGCCGGGCAGCGCCCGCGCCCGGTCGAGGCCGTTTGTCACCGCGAGCAGCTCGGTCAGCGCGGCCAGCTCCGACGGCAGCGCCTCGGGGACGCGGAAGAGGCGCGTGCCCGGCAGCAGGTACATCAGCTCTGACCAGCCGCCGAACAGGTGCGGCGGCGCCGCGCAGGTGAGCGAGTTGCCGTAGTCCTCGAGGGCGGTGCACAGGTAGTAGGGGTAGCCCTGGCCGAGGCAGAAGCGGCACCGGCCGCAGGTGAGGTTGGGCGCCGGGACGACCCGGTCGCCGATTCGAAGCTCGCGGCCGTCGGCGTCGATGGGCGGCTCCCCGGGGCCGATCGCCTCGATCACGCCCACGTTCTCGTGCCCGCAGATCAGCGGATACGCGGCCTGGCGCTCGTGATCGGTGCCCGCGTACTGCAGGCTCTCGCCGCGCCAGGTGTGCTTGTCGGTGCCGCAGATGCCCGAGAAGTGCATCCGCAGCAACACGGCGCCGGCACCCGGGTCGGGCTCCGGGAACCTCTCGACCGCGAAGCGGCCGGGGGCGTGGATGACCGCGGCGCGGATCGTGCTCACCCGTGTGGCGTGCGGGGGGCGTAGCGGTGGTGCAGCATGAGCACGTTGCCGTCGGGGTCCTCGAACACGGCCATGTAGCAGACGCTGGTGTCGAGCGTCTCGCCCTTGAACACCACACCCCGGGCCTCGAGCTCGGCGCGGGCCGAAGCGACGTCATCGACATGCAGGGCGAGGGGGTGGTTCCGCGTCCGGAACTCCATCCCGACGGCCTCGGAGTCGACCACCTGGATCGTCAGGTTGCCGGCCTCGAACTCGGCCCCCGGCACGCGCCCGTACTCGGCCGAGCAGGGCAGCCCGAGCGTCTCGCCGTAGAACGCCTTTGCCCGCTCGAAGTCCCGCGTCCCGACCGAGAGGAAGTCAACGCCGGTGGCGATCGGGTCGGTCATGGCGCCAGCGTACCAGGCGCGCCGCCGCCGGCTCGCGCCTGCCGCTGGCATGATGCGGCCGATGGCTGAGACGGGCGCGTCGGGGAGCTACGGAGCACTGCTCCGCGTGCCCGGCTACCCGGCGCTCATCTCGGCCGTGGCGCTTTCGCGTCTGGCCAACTCGATGAGCCAGGTCGGAGTCGTCATCTACCTGCTCGAGGCTACCCACAGCCCGGCCATCGCCGGCGCGGGCGCGGCGGCGCAGCTTCTGCCCGGCATCCTCACCGGGCCGTTCGTCGGCGCGTGGCTCGATCGCACCGATGCCCGCGTGCGCGGGATCGTGGCGACCCAGCTCGTCCGGGCAGGGCTGCTCTTCGCCGTCGTCGCCTGCGGCCAGCTGCTGCACGCGCCGGCCGCCTGCCTGCTGCTCCTGCTCGCCGGCCTGGGAGCGACCTTCCCGATCCCGACGGTCGGCTTCCGCTCGCTGATCCCGGTGGCGGTGCCGCGAGCGCTCTGGCACCAGGCCAACGCGGCCGACTCCATCTCGTTCGACTCGGCGTTCGTGATCGGCCCGGCGCTCGCCGGCGCCACCGTAACGCTGATCGGTGCTCCCTGGGCGATCGGGCTGCAGGGGGTGGCGACGCTTGTCGCCGGCGCCGTCGCCTCGCGGGTGCACGAGCCCCGCGGCCGCGTGATCGAGACCGAGCCACCGCTCGAGGCGGCGATCGCCGGGCTGCGCGCCGTGCTGTCGCACACCCAGCTGCGCGCGACGGTCGCGCTGATGGTCGTCTCGGGTCTCGGCTACGGCTGCTTCACGATCGGCCTGCCGCTGTGGGCGCGGGACACGCTGCACATGTCGCCCGGCGTGGCCGGGTGGATGTGGGCCGCGGCGTCGGTCGGCTCCGTGATCGGCGGGCTCACGTACGGCTGGCGGCCGCCGCCGGGGACGCACGCCCGCCACGTCGTGGTGTTCACGGCCCTGTTCGGGCTGCCGCTGCTGCTCGTGCCGCTGGTCTCCTCGCTGTGGCTCGGGATCGCCTGCATGTTCGTCTCGGGCCTGTGCTCGGCGCCGTTCATCATCGCCATGTTCGCGATCCGCCAGGGCGCGGTCGATACCCGCCTGCACGGCCGCATCTTCGCCATCACCGTCTCGATCAACGCCGCCGGAACACCCGCGGGCGCCTTCCTGGCCGGCCTCCTGGTGGGCCACATCGGCGTGCACCGGCTTCTGTTCGGCGCCGGCCTCGGCCAGCTGCTCGCGGCAGCGGTGGCCGCCTTCCTGCTGCGCCAGGGCGATGAGGTGCCGGCGCTCGGGCTGGCCGAGCCCGAGCGGGCGGTCGCCTGACGGGTGGATCGCTTGCACCCTGGCGCGTAGACTTGTCAGATGAACGAGCGACCGCAGCCGGCGGATCAGTCACGTCGTTTCGAAGCAATGCTTGTGCTCGAGGCCGTTGCGCCGCTCCTGGTCGGCGTCGCGGCGATCGTCATGCTGTTGCTTGCGTTCGTCGCCTCGTCGCCGAACTACCCGTAGCCGCCGACCACGCGAACGAGCACGGCGATCGCGGCCGCGACGTCGTCCTCGGTAACCGACTCGGCCGGGTTGTGGCTGATGCCGTCGCGGCAGCGCACGAAGAGCATCGCCATCGGCAGGTGCTCCGCCAGCACCGCGGCATCGTGGCCGGCGCCGCTCGGAAGCGCGGGCGAGTGCAGGCCAATTGATCGCGCCGCGGCGGCCAATTGGCCGGCCAGGCCCGGGTCGCAGACGACCGAGCGCTCGTCGTGCACCACCTCGATCGCAGCCCCGACGCCACGGCGGGCGGCGACGGCCGCGACAGTCGCGCGCACGCCCGCGAGCAGCTCGGCCCGGCGGGCGTCGTCGGGATGGCGAACGTCGATCGACATCGTCACGTGGCCGGGGATGACGTTCGCCGCCCCCGGTGCCACCGCCACCTGGCCGACCGTCGCCACCGCCTTGCCGTCGGCCTGCGCCAGGCGCTCGGCCTCCAGGGCGATCTCGGCGGCGGCCGAGAACGGGTCGTGGCGCAGGCGCATCGGCACCGTGCCGGCGTGCCCGGCCGCACCGGTGAGCGTGATCGCGAACTTGGCGCCGCCTGTGATCGCGGTGACGATCCCGAGCGGATGCCCGCCGCTCCAGAGCACCGGGCCCTGCTCGATATGCGCCTCGATGTAGGCGGCGGCGCCGGGCGGCAGGCCCGATGCGGCCGGCGCGTCCGCGTTTCCGGCGACGGCAAGCCCGGATGCGAGCGTGGCGCCCTCGGCGTCGGTCAGCGCCGGGTCGGGCTCCGGCCCGACCGCCAGGAACGCCCGGCTGCCGAAGTACGCGGTCGGAAAGCGCACGCCCTCCTCGTCGCAGAAGGCGACGACGGTCAGGTCGTGCGCCCGCTCGGCCCCGCCCAGCTCCTCGGCGCAGGCGATCCCGAGCAGGATCCCGAGCGTGCCGTCATAGCGGCCGGCGGCGATGACGGTATCGAAGTGCGAGCCGATCACGATCGCCGGTCGCGGCGGCTCCCCGGCGAGCGTGCCGATCAGGTTCCCGACCCGGTCGACCCGGGTGGTCATCCCCGCCGCGCGCATCCACTCCTCGAGCAGGTCGCGGGCCGCGACGAGCGCCGGCGTCCCGTAGCGGCGGGTGATCTCGCCGGGCCGCTCGCTGCACGCCGCCAGGGCGTCGGCCCGCTGCATCACCCGCGCCGCGGCGGCGCTCACGGCAGCGGCTCCACGGTCGCTCCCCGGCGGGCGCGGCGGAAGCCGCCCCAGGCCGCCGAGAGCGTGTGCGCCGGCCCGGCCCGCCTGACCGCGGCCAGGCCGCGGTAGCCGCGGATGCGCAGGCCGGGCCGCCCGGCCAGGCGCACGCCGGCCGCGCGCGCGTGCGCGGAGAGCTTGCGCGGGTGGTGGTCGGCCTCGGTCGCGTCGAGCTCGGCCACGGTGCAGGCGGCCGTCTCGATGTAGCCCGCCGCCCGCGCGCGCTCCACCAGCGTGCGGCCGTTGCCGGTGCGGCCGATGATGATGTTGCGACCCTCCGCCTCGGCGTGGATCGGGCGGCCGTCCTCCAGCACCCACCCGTCCGGGCAGGACACGTCGGCCACCTCGCCCACCGCGTCGGGGCAGATCTTGCACCGGAACTGCATGTCGTACTCCCACGGCACGCCCGGGTCATACCAGGCGGTGTCGTAGTCGACGTCGAACTCGCGACCATCGCGCGTGCGGGTGCGCAGTGGCCCGGGCCAGCCGTCGCCGCGGTACTGGAAGAGCGCCACCTCGCCGGGCTCGACGCCATGGCTGCGCACGATCCGCTCGGCCATGCGCAGGCTGGGCACGCCACCGCAGTAGGACGTGAGCAGCGCGGCGACCTGGGCCCGCGCCCGCGGGTCGCGCCGCTGCAGGGCGCGCACGGCCGAGATGTCGCAGGGCTTGGCCACGACCGCGAAGCGGGCGCCGTCCGCGAGCAGGCGGTGCACGTGCACGAGCGGCGCGGCGGGCCCGTAGCGCGACTGCGCGCCGGCCAGCACGTCTGCGCGCGTCCGCGAGATCTGGGCGACCGACTCGAGCGGGCGGTCGGGCAGATCGGCCCGCACGTGCAGCACCGCGTCGACGCCGTCGCGCTCGAGCAGATACAGGGCAAGCGCCGAGAGCACGCCCCCCGCCGCGCCGTGATGGCGCACCTCGGGATCGGCCGCCCACCCGCGGGCGAGCACCGCGATCGGCCCCCACACCGGGTGCACGGCGACGCCGGGCTCGGCCTGCGGCCCGCGCACCTCCACCCCGGGGCACACCGCCAGCGCCTCGGCCAGCACCGGCCCGGGCAGCCGGCCCGTGACCGCCGGGCGCAGCTGGCCGATCGGCGTCACCGTCATCTGCACGCACTCGCGGCCGGCCACGCTCTCGCACATGCCGCAGCCGCTGCAGAGGCCGTTTCTCACCACCGTCTCGAGGCGGCGGATCACGCCTGCAGGGCGGCGAGGATCTCGCGCGCGGTCGTGCGCATGAGCTCGGCCGGTCCCATCGTCACGCGAGCGTAGCCGGGCAGGCCGACCGACTCCCCGCCGCGGATGAGCAGGCCCTTGCGCAGCAGCCGGTCGCACACCGGCCCATCGTCGACACCGAGGCGGATGAGGACGAAGTTGGCCTGCGAAGGGATCACCTCGATGCCGGCCGGTGCGAGCGCGTCCGCGAAGGCCTGCCTGGCCGCGGCCACCTCGGCCCGCCGCCGGGGCACGAACTCGGGAGTGCCGACGGCCGCGCGGCCGGCGGCGAGCGCCACCCGGTTCACGTTGAACGGCTCCTGCACCACGTTCAGGAAACTCGCCACCGCGGGGTCGCAGACGGCGTACCCGAGCCGCAGCCCGGCCAGCCCGAACACCTTCGAGAACGAGCGGATGACGACGACGGGCCGGCCGTCGAGGACGTCCTGCTCGCGGCGCACCCGCACCTCGGGATCGGAGAAGTCGCCGTAGGCCTCGTCCACGATCGCGACGCACCGGTCCGGCAGCTGCGCGAGGAAGTCGCCCCACTCGTCCCTGCCGATCAGAAGGCCGGTGGGGT
Source organism: uncultured Actinomycetes bacterium (assembly GCA_963813245.1). Taxonomy (GTDB): domain Bacteria; phylum Actinomycetota; class Thermoleophilia; order Gaiellales; family JAICJC01; genus JAICJC01. The sequence goes on along the minus strand of CAWEYE010000005.1, from coordinate 102,815 downwards.
TGTTGGGGTCGCACAGCCACACGATGCGGGCCGACTGCGCCCGGGCGGCCGCGGCGATCGCGCCGAGGTCGAACCGCAGGCCGTCCGCCGGCACGCGGATGACCGTCGCTCCGCCCGCCGCGCAGATCTGGGCGTACAGGCCGTACGTCGTCTGCGGGATCACCACTGCGGTGCCGGGGTCGACGAAGACGGCGGCGACCGCGCCGATCAGCGCCTGGGCGCCGTGCGCCGGGACGACGTACGCCGCCGGGACGCCGACCCACTCGGCCACCGCCGCGCGGAAGTCGGAGTAGGCCCGCTCCGGGTAGAGCGCCGCCCGGGCCACCTCGGCGGCGGCGGCGTCGAGCACGTGCTGGGGCGGGCCGAACAGGTCCTCGTTCCAGTTGAGCGGCGCGAGGTCGGCGAGGCCGTGGCGCTCCTTGAGCTCGTCGCGGCTCTCGCCCGGATCGTACGGCTCGATGCCCGCGAGCGACGGCCTGGCCAGCTGCGCCCAGTCGACCCGTCCCTGCGATGCCATCAGCTGAGCAGGCCGCGGGCGAGGCCGCCGTCGACCAGCATCGTCGTGCCGGTGATGTAGGCGGCGCCGGTCGAGCACAGGAACGCGACCGCCGCCGCAATCTCCTCCGGCGTGCCGAACCGGCCGGCCGGGATCGTCTCGGCGTCCCGCGCCATCGCGGCGTCCGGATCGGCCTCCGACGAGTACAGCTGCACGAGCCGGTCGGTGCCGATGTAGCCGGGCGCGATCGAGTTCACGGTGATGCCGTGGCGGGCCTCGTCGCGCGAGATCGTCTTCGCCCAGCCGATCACGCCGGGCCGGAACACGTTGGACAGGAGCAGGCCGTCGTTCGTCTCCTTGACCGCCGAGGAGGTCAGGTTCACGATCCGGCCGCGGCCGCTCTTGCGCAGCTCTGGAAGCGCGCGCCGCGTGAGCCGGATCGCCGAGGCGAGCACGAGCTCGTAGGCCCGCTGCCAGTCGGCGTCGGCGAAGTCCTCGTAGCTTCCGGCCGGCGGTCCACCGGCGTTGTTCACGACGATGTCGAGCCGCCCGAAGCGCTCGAGCGCCCGGTCACAGACGCGGTCGAGCGCCGCCGGGTCGGTGGCGTCGGCGGGCACCGCCAGCGCCTCGGTGCCGGTCTCGGCCGTGATCGCCGCGGCGGCCTCGGCGAGCAGGTCGGCCCGGCGCGCGTAGAGCACGACCCGGCAGCCCTCGCCCGCCAGGGTGCGGGCGACGGCCCGGCCCATGCCGGACGACGCCCCGCCCACGATCGCAACCGTGTCGTTCAATCCCAGATCCACACAACCTCCATCACAACGATTATGATGGCGCAGTAAAGCAGGAGGAGAGGAACGCTGTCAACGGACAAGAGCCACCGCTCGGGGCGCCGCTTCGACGAGATCGCCGCGGCGGCCCGGCGCGTGATCATCCGCGAGGGCCTCGAGGCGACGACGCTGCGCGACATCTCCCGTGAGGGCGGCTTCACCACCGGCCTCCTCACACACTACTTCCCCGACAAGCAGGCGCTGATCGCCGGCACGTTTGCGGCCACGTCGCGCGACTGGATCGAGCACGCGCGGAGGACGCTCGCCGAGGCCGCGACCGTGCCGCAGCTGCTCTCGGCCTTCGTGGCCGTCGCGGTGCCCCGCGAGCCGGAGCGCCGAGCCGAATGGCGGCTGTGGGCCGAGATGTGGACGTATGCAGGTCGCGACCGCGCGTTCGAGGCCGAGCTCGAGGCGGCGGATGCCCTGTGGGAGCGCGAGATCCACGCGATGCTGCAACGCGTCCGTGACGAGGGCTTCCTGCCCGCCGGCCTCGATCTGGACATGGAGGCGGCCGTGCTCGCCCGGCTGGTCGACGGCCTCGGGCTGCGCGCCTGGCTGAGCGGGTCGTGGGAGCAGGCCCGCAGCCTCCTGATCGGCCATCTGGCGTCGCTCGGCCTGCCGCTGCGCGTCGTCGCCGGCCTCGCCGCCGAGGGCGCGGGGGTGCCGGCGTGACCGGTCCGCGCACGGCCGTCGTCGGCGGCACCGTCGCGACGGACTACGGCGTCTTCCCCGCCGACATCCTGATCGCCGGCGGCCGCATCGCCGCCGTCAGCCGCGACCCCGAGCTCGCCCGCGGCGCCGACGAGGTCATCGACGCGTCCGGCCTGGTCGTGCTGCCGGGTGCGATCGACCCGCACGCGCATTTCGAGGATCCCGGCCATACCGAGCGCGAGGACTTCACCACCGGCACGAGCGCCGCCGTGGCCGGGGGCATCACGACCGTGATCGAGCATCCGCTCACCTACCCGCCCGTGACGACCGCCGAGCTCTACCGGCAGAAGCGCGACATGGCCGCGCGCAAGGTCGTCTGCGACTTCGGCCTCTGGGGAGCATTGTGCGCCCCCGCCCTGCCCGAGATGGCGGCGCAGTGGCGGGAAGGGGCGTTCGGGTTCAAGGCCTTCATGCCGTTCTCGGAGCCGGCCTACCCCCACGTGAACGACGCCGAGTTCGTCCAGGGGATGCAAAACGCGACGGAGCTCGGCGCGCTCGTGCTCGTGCACGCCGAGTCAGACGCGCTGCTGCAGGCCGGCCTCGAGCGCATGCGCCTGGCCGGGCGGCGCGACCCGCTCGCCCACCACGAGTCGCGGCCGGCCTTCGTCGAGGAGGAGGCCGTGCACCGGGCGCTCTACCTGGCGCAGCACGTCGGCGTGCGCATCCAGATCGTGCACACCTCGACGCCCGTCAGCGTCGATCTGGTCGCCGCCGCCCGCCGCGACGGGCTGCGGGCGACCGCCGAGGTGTGCCCGCACCACCTGCTGCTCGACCTGGACGATCTGGTGCGGCTCGGCCCCTACGGGAGGTGCGCCCCGGCGCTGCGCCCGCGGGAGCTGGTCGAGGCGATGTGGGAGCGGGTGCTCTCGGGGACGCTCGACAGCCTCGTCTCGGATCACTGCGCCTACACGATCAAGGAGAAGGAGCCCGGCTGGGACGACATCTTCGCCGCACCGCTCGGCTGCCAGGTGATGCAGGAGACGGTGCCGCTCGTCCTCGACGAGGCCTACCACCGCCGCGGCATGCCGCTGGATGCCTTCGCCCGCTTCTGCTCGACGAACGCCGCGCGCACGATCGGCCTGTATCCGCGCAAGGGCACGATCCTGCCCGGCTCCGACGCCGACCTGGCGCTGTTTGACCTCGAGACCTCGTGGACGGTGGACGCGCGCAGCCAGCAGCTCTCCAAGAACCCGTGGTCGCCGTTTGACGGCCGCACGAGCCGGGCCCGGTGCGTGCGCACGCTTGTGCGCGGGATCACGGTGTACCGCGACGGCGAGATCGTGGCCGCGCCCGGCACCGGGCGGTTCCTGTCGGTGCACGACGACTATGCCGCCGCGCCCGCGGCCGCCGCCGAGGTGCCCGCGTGAGCTTCCGGCTCGGGCTCCTGAACCCCAACACCGACCGCCGCCACACCGACGCGATGGCCGGCGTCGCGCACGCCACTCTGCCCGCCGGCTGCGAGGTCGTGGCCGTGACGGCGGCGCGCGGCCCGACGTCGATCGAGAGCCAGGCCGACGCTGCCGTCGCGGTCGGCGAGGTGACGGCGATGGTGATCGGGAATCCCGGGCTCGACGGCTACCTGATCGCCTGCTTCGAGGATCCCGGGCTAGACGCCGCCCGCGAGCTCTGCACCGCCCCGGTGGTCGGCATCGGCGAGGCGGCATTCACCGCCGCGTGCCTGGTCGCAGGCCGCTTCGCGGTGATCACGACATTGCGCCGTGGCATCCCCGCCCTCGAGGACTTGATCGCGCATCGCGGCATCGGCCGCCGCTGCGTGGGCGTGCTCGCGCTCGACATTCCGGTGGCCGAGCAGGGCGCCGACCACCCCGATACGACAGCGGCGATCGTGGCCGCGGCGCGGCGGGCCGTGGACGAGCGCTCGGCCGAGGCGCTGATCCTCGCCTGCGGCGGCATGGCCGACGTCGCCCGGGCGGTGCAGGAGGCGGCCGGCGTGCCGGTGTGCGACGGCGTGGGCTTCGGCGCGATGCTCGCCTACGGACTGTGGCGGGCCGGCATCGCCACGAGCAAGACCGGCACCTACGCGCCGCCCGAGCCGATCCCGTACACGGGGATGCCGAGCCCGACCGGGGCGTGAAAACAGGCCGCGGTCGGCGTACCCTTCGTGGTGGTGACCGAACGTGCGGCGATGGGGGATGCCCACGCGGCCGGCTATGACCTGACCGCGCTCGGCTGGCTGCAGTTCGAGCAGCTCTGCACCGAGCTTGCTCGCGCTGCATGGGGTCCCCCGCGAGGCATGGCTGGGCGAGGCCGATTCGGCCCGCTGGGCGACGATCGCAGGCGCCCCCGCCGACGCGCTTGCCGGGCGGGCCTGCACGCGAGCCCGTGGTGCTGTCCCTGGTGTGGTTCCCGCGTTCGGTCGGGTCGGTGTGGGAGGCGCAGCAGCGCGCGTACGAGGCGATCGCCGGCTCCGAGGCCGCCGCGGCGAAGACGCTCGTGATTGTCACGAACGCGGCCGCGAACCCGGAGCTGCGCTCGCTGGTGGGGCAGTATGTCGACGAGGGCGTGACGGTCGAGATGCTGGGCCGGCACGAGCTGGGCCGCCTGATCGACTCCCACCAGCAGCTGTGGCTGGCGGTGCCGGCGGCACTCGGCGTGCGCGATCTCGGCGATCTCGTCGCCGCCGAGGCGCTGGCCGGCTCGACGTTCGATCTGGCCTCGGCGCGTGGGCTCGCCCCCACATTCGTGGCGACGGGGGCCTACAGGCGGTGCTGCGACGTCGTCGCGCGGCACGGCTTCGCGGTGCTCACCGGACCGCCCGAGATGGGCAAGACCGCGGCCGCGCGCATGCTCGGGCTCGTGCGCCTGTGCCAGGGCTGGGAGGTGCACGAGTGCTCGGATCCCGAGCAGCTCTGGCGTGTGTTCCGGCGCGACCGCCGGCAGATGTTCATCGCCGACGACGCGTTCGGCTCGACCGAGTACCGCGCCGACGCGGCCGAGCGCTGGGCGCGCGATCTCGACCGGATCCTCAAGCACATGGACGCCGACCACGTGCTCGTGTGGACGTCGCGGCCCGCGCCGCTGCACGCCGGCCTGCGCCGCCTCCACCGCGAGAACGGGCTGCAGCGCTTCCCCAGGCCGGCCGAAGTGATGGTCGACGCGACCGACCTCACCGACGAGGAGAAGGCGCTCATGCTCTACCGCCACGCCGTCGCCGCCGACCTGGGGGGAGGCGCCCGCTCCGTGATCCGGGCGCAGGCCGCGACGATCGTCGCCGACCCTCATCTGACGCCCGAGCGGATCCGGCGGCTGGTGTGGGAGCGGCTGGCGAACTTTGCCGGCGGCGTTCCGGGGCGGGCGACGATCGCCTCCGAGATCGCCCGCCCGACCGAGGCGATGGCCGCGTCGCTCGACGCTCTCGACTCCGAGCACCGCGACATCCTGGTGGCGATGCTGGATGCGCCGCCGGCGCCGGTCTCGGAGCGCGATCTGGCGGCCGCCGTCCGCCGTCATCAGCCTGGCCTGGCGCAGCCGATGGCGGCGCTCGTCGACCGGCTCCAGGATCACTTCCTGCGCCGCGTGCCGCCGACGGCGGTGACCTGGGTGCATCCGAGCTGGCGCGATCTGGTGATCGACCGGCTCGTCCGCAACCCGGCCGGGCGGGGTGCATTCCTTGACCGCTGCGGCCTGGAGGGGGTGCTGCTCGCGCTCTCCGTCGCGGGCGGCCCGGCCGGTGAGCGCAACCTGCCGCTGCTCGTGGAGGACGCCGACTGGGACGCTCTGCTCGGGCACATCGAGGCGGTCGTGGCCGAGCTCGGCGGCGCCGATCGTGTGCGGCTCATGCGCCAGCTTGCCGCGGCCGTCGACGACGGCGCCCGCCGCGACGACAGGCGTGCGCTCGCAGAGCTCGACGCGCTGGCCGTGCGGGTGCTCGCGTCCGTCCTGCCGGGTGAGATCGACGCGGCCGCGCTCATCCTGCTCCAGGAGTGGTACGCGCTGTCCGGGCTCGTGGATGCGGCGCCGGAACGGCCCGACGTGGCCGGCCTCTGGGTCGAGACGCTGCCGACGGAGGCGCTTGACCTGCGCTCGCCGGAGGATGTCTCGGCCCTGGAGACGTGGACGGCGCTGCTCGCGACCCTGCGGCGGCACGATCGAGGGGCGCTCGAGACGTTCGGCTTTCCCGAGGCGCAGTCGGCAGTCGTCGCCGGTCTGTTCGCGGCGGACGCTTCGAGGCTCGCGCGCGAGCTGCCGCGAGAGCAGACCGCGTTGCTGCGGCATCTGGCGCGTTCGCTTGCGGTGCACTTCCCGCAGCATGGACCCGACCTGTGGATCTTCAGCATCGACGTATTCCCGTTCCCCCTCCCACCCGGCGAGGACACCACCGAGGGCGAGCACGCGTTCAGCGCGCCCCCACGGCCCACCATCGTCCCGCGCGTGCTCGCCGATCTCGACCAGCCCTCCACCCGGCGGTTCTGGCGTCGCCGCCGGCGCGGTCTCGGGGTCGACTAGAAGTATGCCATGCTACGGTATACCGCCCGGCGCCGCCGTCTCACGGCACCGGGTCGCGTGAGACCTGTGAGGCTGCCACCTTGGAACGAACGCTCGTCGCCGACAGGATCGCGCAGCTCCTCCAGCGTGAGGGGGCGGAGTTCGTGGTCGGATTCCCCGAGAACCGGCTGCTCGACTCCGCCTCCGCGCTGGGGATGCGGCCGATCATCACCCGCACGGAGCGGGTGGCGGTCAACATCGCCCAACCTGCGCACCGAGCAGATCCCCGGCGAGCACGACCGCGAGAAGCAGGTCACCCGCTTCGCGGCCACCGTCAATGATGCCGGCCGGGCGCCCGATGTCCTCCGGCGGGCGCTGCACGCGGGCGTCGGCTAGTTGTAGTTCCTAAGCACGTTGTTCGGCCTGGAGGGCTCGGAGCCGGTGTCCCGGCGGTTGGTGAGCGAGGCTGCCGTGCGGTCGTCGGTGATTGTAGTAGTCGAGCCATGCGGGCAGCGCTTGGGCGCGGTCGCGGCTGGTGGGGTAGACGGCTGCGTACGCCCAGCCGTCCAGCAGTGTGCGGATGAATCGCTCGGCTTTGCCGTTGGTGCGCGGACGGCGTGGCCGTGTGCGCACGTGGCGGATGCCGGCCGTCCGGCAGGCGAGCGCCCAGATCGCCGATGCGTACGCCGATCCGTTGTCTGTCATGACGCGTTCGACGCAGACGGCGCGAGCAGCGAAGAATGCGATCGCGCGGTGCAGAAATGCGATCGCGGTGACCGCCCGCTCGTCGCCAAGCACCTCGACGTATGCCAGTCGGGTCGCATCATCGACGCAGACGTGCACATACTCATAGCCGACTCGCTGAGCGCCGTAGCGGCGTTTCTGGCCGTGCCTGGTACCGGTCACGGCATGCCCGACCCGATCGAATCGGGCCAGCTTTTTGATGTCGATGTGCAGCAGCTCGCCCGGTCGCTGGCGCTGGTAGCGGTTTGCCGGCTCGGCCGGGTCGAGCCGGCTGAGCCGACCCAACCCGATCCGCTTGAGCACTGCATGCACGGTGCTCAGCGGCATCCGCAGCGTCAGACTGATCTCGGCACCGGTAAACCGCAAACGACGCAGCGCCATGATCGCCTCGACCCGATCAGCCGCCGTCTTACCCGCCACTCGCTTCGGCGCCGACGAACGATCCTCCAAGCCAGCCTCACCCTGATCACGGAACCGACGCAACCACTTTCCAGCAGTGCGCTCGCTCGTCCCCACCGCCACCGCCGCCGCCTTCACCGACCACTGCTGCTCCACCACCCGACCAACGATCAACCGACGCGTCGCCGGGCACGTCCGAGCGTTACGGTGCAATCTCATCTGGGGCCTCCTTGGAGGTCGAGGTCTTAGACAACCCCAACTCTCCAGGAGGCCCCGGATGAACAACGCTCCTAGGAACTACAGCTAGTCGAAGGTCTGCGCCTGGCCGCTCCACGTCGCGTGGACGTGGTCGAGGTGCTCGCGCATCGCCTGCTGTGCCGCCGCCGGGTCGTGCTCGGCGACGCGGTCGCGGATCGCGGTGTGCATCTCGATCACGCGCCGGCGCTCCGGCGGTCCCAGCGAGAGGTTGCGCCGCCGCACCTCAACCAGCATCTCCCCGATGGAGTCGTGCAGGACGCCGAAGAGCTCGTTGTGGGTGGCCTCGGCCAGCGCCCGGTGGAAGGCCAGGTCGACCTCGATGCTCGTCCCCAGGTCGTCGACGCTGTCGCGCATCTGCCGCAGCGTCTCGTCGATGCGCTCGAGGTCGGCGGCGGTGGCCCGCTCGGCCGCGATGCCGGCCGCGGCCACCTCGAGCACGCGCCGTACCTCATCGACCTTCGCGTAGTCGACCATGCTGCCGGCCACGAAATGGCGCATCGACTCGCGCACCGTCTTTGCGTCGACAGCCACGATGCGCACGCCACTGCCGCTTCTGACCTCGAGCAGGCCCTTCGCGTGCAGGGCGCGGATGGCCTCGCGGATTACGGTGCGGGAGACGCCGAACTGCTTGCCCAGCTCCCGTTCCGGCGGGAGCGCGTCGCCCGGTTTGAGCCGGTTCGAGAGGATCGTCTGCAGGATCGCCTCGGTCACCTTGTCGGACAGCCGGGCGTCGCGACCGACCGCCTCGAACACGCGCGTTGACTCGGTGCGATCAGGGGGATCGATGTGGCAAACCTACCACGCGGGTTGACAGGAAAGGCTTCCGCTAGACTCGCGCGCGTGGATTCGCTCCAGGCCACGGCAACACTGCGCTGGGAGGGGCTGCGAGGCCGGATCGAGGGTGGCTCGGGCGCGCTCTCGGTGGCGACGGCGACCCAGGCCGAGCTCGGCGGCCCGGGCGGCGAGTCGAACCCCGAGGAGCTCTTCTCGGCGGCGCTCGCAAACTGCTTCACCTCGACGCTCACGAGCCTGGCCCGCGCCCGCGGCGTCGAGCTGGCCGAGATCGAGACGACGGTGTCGGCGCAGCTGGCCTGGGACGAGCACACCGATCACCACCTGTCCGACGCCACCCTGCACGCGGTCATCGCGTCGCCGGCTCCGGAGGCCGACGTCCGCCGGCTGGTCGCAGACGCCGAGGCCCATTGCCCCGTATGCCAGGCGATCGCGGCCTCGGTGGCGCTGCATGTGACCGCCGACGTGATCCCCACCTGACCTTCCCGAGCGGGGCGTCGTCGCCGCCGGGTAGGATGGCATGCCAGATTGGTGGTTCCGCCCGGGGAGGGTGGATGGGCATCCTGCTCTACGACAATCCGGCCTCGTCGAACGCCATGAAGGTGCGTTTCCTGCTGGCCGAGCTCGGTCTGGACTACGAGCGCAAGCACGTCCCGCTCGCCCGGCCCCGGCCCGACTGGTACCTGGCCCGCTACCCGTTCGGCACGATCCCGTTCCTCGAGGACGGCGAGTTCGAGCTCGGGGAGTCAAACGCCATCCTGCGCTACCTCGCTAACCGCGAGGGGCGCACCGACCTCTATCCGGCCGAGCCGGCAGCGCGAGCGGCGGTCGACTGGGCGCTCGACGCCTGGAGTACGCAGTTTCGGGGGACGTTCTTCCCCGCCGAGCGGATCGGCCTGATGCACGGCGACTGGGAGCAGGGCGGGAGCCGGCCCGAGGACGCCGACCAGGCCGAGCTCGCCGAGGCGATCGCCGCCGTCCGGCCCAAGCTCGACATCATGGAGCGGTTCGTGGCCGCAAACGGCACGGTGGTGGGGTCGTTCACGATCGCCGATTGCGCCTTTGCGCCGGTGCTGTGGCGCTGGTACCGGATGCCGCTCGACTTCGCGCCGTGGCCCCGGGTGGCCCTCCTGCGCGACACCGTCACCGCCCGGCCCGCGTTCGCGGCGATGGGCCCGGCAGCGTGATCCCCGAGCCCGTCCGCCGGCGCGATCTGGTCGGGTACGGCCGCACGCCGCCGGCGTTCGAGTGGCCGGACGGGGCGCGGGTCGTCGTGAATCTGGTGCTCGTCTACGAGGAGGGATCGGAGTACTCCGTGCTCTGGGGCGACGACCGCAACGACGGCTGGGGCGAGTACGCCGACCCCGGCGTGCAGCCCCCGCATCGCGACCCGGGCACCGAGTCGCACTACGAATACGGCAGCCGCGCGGGCGTCTGGAGGCTGGCCCGGATCTTCGACGCCGCGGGCGTGCCCGTCACCGTCTCGGCGGCGGCGGTGGCGCTCGAGCTGAACCCGGCGGTGGCGGAGTGGATGCGCGAGCGCAGTCACGACCTGATGGGCCACGGCTGGCGCTGGGTCGAGCCGTGGACGATGCCGCGGGCCGAGGAGCGCGAGCAGATCGCCCGCGCCGTCGAGACGTACACGCGCGTGCTCGGGAGCCCGCCGGTGGGCTGGAACTCGCGCTCGTGGCCGAGCGAGAACACGCGCGAGCTCCTGCTCGAGCAGGGCGGGTTCACCTACCACTCCGACGGCTACTCCGACGACGTGCCCTACTACGAGCGCATCGCCGGCACGCCGATGCTGGTCGTGCCCTACTCGAAGACCTACAACGACTCCCGTTTCCTGATGAACCCCGGGTTCGCCAGCCCGCGCGACTTCCTCGAGACCGCCGTCATGGGGCTCGACGAGCTTGTCTGCGAGGGGGCGCAGCGGCGCACGATGATGACCTTCGCGGTGCACGCTCGCTGGAGCGGCCAGGCCGCCCGGGCCGCGGCCGTGCGCCGGTTCATCGAGCACGCGCGGACCCAGGAGGGCGTGCGCTTCATGCGCCGGTGCGACATCGCCCGCTGGTGGCTCGACCGGTACCCGCCCGCGTGAGGTGCGTCGTCTATCACGGTGTGGGCGGCCGCGAGGTGGTCGCTGCCTCCGGGCAGGTTCGGGGCGCGGACGCCGCCTGATGCCGCTGCGCGCCGCGATCATCGGGGGCGGTTGGATCGCCCGCCGGCACGTGCCGGCGATCGACGCCGCCGCCGACGTGCAGCTGGTCGCGGCCTGCGACGTCGACCTCGATCGCGCGGAGGCGATCGCCGGGCCGCGCGGCGCTCGAGCCTACACCCGGTGGGAGGAGATGTTCGAGCACGAGGAGCTCGATCTCGTGTGGGTGTGCACGCCGCCCCTACACCATCGCGGCCCGGCCGTGACGGCCCTTGCGGGCGGCGTCCACGTCTACCTCGAGAAGCCGATCGCCCGCACGATGGCCGACGCGGAGGCGATCGCCGCGGCCGCGGATGCCGCAGCCGGCGTGGTCTGCGCGGTCGGCTACCAGTGGCATGCGACGGAGCTACTCGAAGACGTGCGCCGGGCGCTCGAGGGCCAGCAGGTGGGCATGCTCGTCGGGCGCAACTTCGGCCCTGTGAACGGAAGGCCGTGGTTCGTCGACCGGGCTCAGGGCGGCGGCCAGCTCCTCGAGCGGGGCAGCCACCACATCGATCTGCAGCGCGCGATCGCAGGCGAGATCGCCGCCGTGCAGACGGTGGCGGGGTCGGTGCGCCTGGCCCAGGCGGCGGGCCCGCGCGGCAACATCGACGACGCCATCGCGCTCGTGTTCCACTTCTCGAACGGCGCGCTGGGCTGTGTGCAAAGCGCGTGGTCGCCCGACGGCCAGCCCCAGGTGTACGCGACCGACATCCTCGCCACCGAGGCGACGATTGCGCTCGAGCTCGGCCCCGACCGCTTCCGCCTATCGGGTCGCTCGGGAGCCGACACCCTGGCGCGCGACTACGGCGATCCGATGAATCGGTCGATCGGGCGGTTCCTCGACGCCGCTCGGGAACGCGATCCTACGGCCGTGTTCTGCACGCCGGCCGACGCGATGCGCACGCTCGCCGTGGCGGTCGCCTGCGAGCGGGCGCTCGAGACCGGGACGGCCGTCTCGGTCTGATCGGGAGCCCAGGGCCGACAACGGTTGGCGCCTTCAGTCATACTGGCGCGCATGACCCGACGTCCCTACCCGCCGCCGGCGGCCCTGTGCGTTCGGGGGGCCCGCTCGGTCCGGAGCACCCGAAGGAACGTGTGCGGTTGCAGCGGCAACCACATCGGGTGTAGGCGGATCTGGCCGGCCGACGTCGCAGTGGCCGTCCCGGCTGTTTGCCTGCGCACGCCCGCAGGCAAGCCGGTGTGTGTGGACCCGACCGAGCACCACCCGATCTGGATCGGGTGATCGAAAGCGGCGCGCATGATCCGTGACAGTCCCGAGGCGGGCTGTCCCGGCTTCGAGGATCACACCGACCACCACATCTTGTGCAGCACCGATGCGAACACGCCGGGCTCGTCGCGAAACGGTGGGGTGAAGTGGTGCAGCTCGGGGAATGTGTACTCGCGGGCGTCCGGGCAGACCTCGATGAGACGCCGCGAGACCGCCTCCCACCGAGGATTGCTGCGGCCCCCGCGGATTGCGAGCACGGGCGCGCGGATCGCGGCGAGGTCCTTGCTCACGAACCCGGTGTCGGAGCGGAGCATCTGTTCGAGCAGCCCGTCGCGGACGTCCCACAGGGGCGGGTTGCGCGGCGGGGGCGGTTCCAAACCGGGGCGCGTGAGGAGCCGCCGGAACGCGGCCGTCCGCTCGGCCGGCGGGAGGGCGGTGAAGCCCAGATGGCATGATCGCCACTTCGCCTCGACCGCATTCCAATCGTCGTCTCCGATGAAAGCCGGCTCGAGGACGGTCACGCTGCGAACGGCGTCGCCGAGCGCGAGCGCGGCTGCCAGCGCCACGGTCCCGCCGGCCGAGAAGCCGAACAGATGCACGCGTTTCCCGGCCGCTGCCTCGGTCACCGCGGCCACCTCTGTCGCCATGCCGTAGGTCTGACCCGGCACGTGGCTCCAGATCTCGAGTCCCAGCAGCGTCACCTTCGCGCTCCCCTCCACGCGCTGCGCGAACCGCTCGACGGATGTACCGCCGAACTCGATGCCCGACGGGTTGATCCAGAGCACACGCGACGCACACGTCATCAACAACGCTCACGCCTTCCCGCCGAGCCGGCCGCTCACCGCTCCTCCGCGGACAGGCGCTCGTCCAGCTCGCGGAAGAGCGGCATGCCGATCGGGTGCTGCATCTCCTCGGCCAGGTGGGCGACGACCCCGGCGGTGCGGGCGAGCAGGGCGAAGCCGCGCACGATCGCAGGGTCGAACCCAAGATCCGCCAGGGCCGCGCCCGCGGCGCCGGCGCCGTTGATCGGAAGCGGCTTGCCCGGCCGGTCGGCCGCAGCGGCTCCCACCATCGCCAGCGTCCGCAGGTGCGGCCCGAGCACGCCCGCCTCCGCCGCGATCGCGTACATGCGCGGCGTGCGCGGGTCCTCCACCTTGTGGATGGGGTGGCCGAGGCCGGGGATGCGGCGGCCGGCCGCGAGGCGCGCGGCCACCGCCTTGCCGGCGGCCGCGCGCAGGTCGGCGTCGGTCTCGCTGGCCGCGGCGGCGATGATCCCGGCCAGGAAGACGGCCGCGTCCTCGACGACGCCCAGGAACACCGATGCCGGCCCCCAGCAGGCCCGCCGCCACCGATCCCTGCAGCGACTCGGGCGCGCCCGTGTAGGTCAGCCGCGCCGCGAGCACCGTGGGCGTGAGGCCGTGGTCTGCGAGCGACACGAGCACGGCGTCGAGCAGCGTCGTCTGGCCCGCGGTCGGCCGGCGCCCCTGCACGAGCAGGAACGCCAGCTCCGTGAAGGTCACCTGTCCCATCAGCTCGCCGGCCAGATCGTGGCCGCGGACGGTGATCGTCTCGGCGGTCGTCGCGCCGATGTCGGTATGAAGCCAGTTGGTCATGCGCTCCTCTCGAAGTCGAGCTCGGCGTCTGTCCGCTCGCGGTCGAGCTGGTGCTTGGCGACGCGCCCGGTGGGGGTGTGCGGGAGCTCGGCCGTCGCCTCCATGTAGCGCGGCACCTTGAACGGCGCGAGCAGGCCTGCGGCGTGGGCCCGCACCGCTGGCAGGTCGGCGGCCCCGTCGTTCAGCACGACGAACGCCTTGATCTCCTCCTCGGACAGCTCCGACGGCACGCCCACGACCGCCGCCTCGAACACGTCCGGGTGACTCACGAGCGCTTCCTCGATCTCGGCCGGGGCGACGTTCTCGCCGCGGCGGCGGATCACCTCCTTGGCCCGGCCGACGAACGTGAGCAGGCCGTCCGCATCGGCCGTCACCAGATCGCCGGTCTTCAGCCAACCATCGGCCGAGAGCACCTGGGCCGTCTCGTCGGGCATGCCCCAGTAGCCCGTCATCACCGCCGGGTTGCGCAGCTCGAGCTCGCCCACCTCGCCGAGCGGCGCCGGGCGGCCGGCGCGCATCACCCGGCCCTCGTTGACGACGCCGAGCGTGGGGTGCTGGCGCACGCTTCCGAGCGTGCCGTACGGGCGGGTGCCGCGCGCCCAGATCGTGCCGTAGGGCGTCTCGGACATCGCGTAGCCGCACACGATGCGCAGCCCGAAGCGCGCCTCGATCTCGAGCTGGCGCTCTTTGGGGGGCGCCGGGCCGGTGTAGCACAGGCGCAGCGGGTTCTCGGCGTCGTCGGGCCGCTCGGGCTGGCGCATGAGGATCTCGAGCATCGCCCCGATGGCGTTGAACTCGGTCGCGCCGTGCCGCCTGGCCGAGTCGATGAACGTGCTGGCCGAGAACCCCGGCAGGAGCGCGAGGCTCGCCCGCGCGCCGACGGAGCCGAGCATCGAGTAGGTGGGCGCGTTGATGTGAAACAGCGGCAGCGAGGTCATCAGGCGGTCGTCCGGCCCAAGCTCCATCCACCACGGGAAGCCCTCGCCCGCCATCACGTACGCCCGGTGCGTCTGCGTGACGAGCTTGGAGCGCCCGGTCGTGCCCGAGGTCGGGATGAGCACGGCCGCGTCGTCGGCGCGGGCCGGGCCCGGGCCGTCGACCCCGCTGGCCGGCTCGAACAGCCGAGCGACGTCGACCACGTCCGCCGCGCCCCACTCGCGCGCCGCCGCCATCACCCGGTCGAGGCCGGGGTCGGTGACGACGAGCCGCGGCCGCACCTGGCCGACCAGCCCCGCCTGCTCGGCCTCGGCGCTGCGGGGGTTGGCGGTGACCAGGATCGAGCCCGTGTAGGCCGAGGCCAGCCAGGTGAACAGGTAGTCCGGCGTGCTGCGCATCGTGGCGAGCACGAGATCGCCGCGACCGATTCCCCGGCCCTGCAGCGCGGCCGCCGCCCCGGCGATGCGGTCGCGGGCCTCGGCGTAGGTGTAGGCCTCGTCCCCGGCCACGAGCCACACCTTGCCGGGCACGGCCGCGACGGCCTCGTCGAAGAGCTCGGGGATCGTCCGCGGCATGGACGCGGATCATCGCGGGTTGCGCGGGCCCGGCGCAACCGCATGCACGTAGACTCGCCTTCATGACTCCGACCCCGTTCGCCGACGCTGTCGACGCCTACCTGCGCGACATCCCGACCCCGTTTACGACGCCGGGGCACAAGCGCAACCCGGCCCTCGTGGGGGAGCGCTCCCTGCTCCTGCACGACGTCCCCCACCACGGTGGCGCGGACACCCTGCGCAACGAGCTCGAGGTGCTCGACCGGGCCGAGGAGCTGGCCGCGGCGGCGTGGGGGGCCGACATGTGCCGGTTCAGCCACAACGGCTCCACCCACCCCAACCAGGCGCTCTGCCTGGCCACCACCGCGCCCGGCGAGCCGGTGCTCGTCCACCGCACCTGCCACAAGTCGGTCTACGCCGGCCTGATCCTGGCCGGCGCCCGGCCGGTGTGGCTCTCGCCGGACGTCTCCGACGAGCTCGGCATCCCGCTGGGGACGCCGGTCGAGCGCGTGGTGGCCGCGCTCGAGGCCGAGCCCCGCATCCGCACGGTGATCATGACCGAGCCCTCCTATGTCGGGGTGCTGTCCGACCTGCCTGCGATCGCCGCCGCCTGCCACGACCGCGGCGCCGCGCTCATCTGCGACCACGCCTGGGCGGCGCACTTCGGCTTCGGCTCGATGGTGCCACCGAACGCACTTGAGCTCGGCGCCGACGCGATGGCGCTCAGCACGCACAAGACGCTGCCGTCGCTCACCCCCGGGGCGCTCCTGCTCGCGCGCGACAGCGGCTTCATCGACCTCGGCCGGTTGGCGGCGGCCTTCGATCTGCTGCTGACGACGAGCCCGTCGGCCATGATCTACGCCACGATCGACCGGTGCCGCGCGCGCATGCAGGCCGACGGCGAGGAGCTGCTCGCGGCCGCGTGCGAGACCGCCCGGCGGGCGCGGGCGGGTGTGGAGCAGATCGACGGCCTGCGCGTCCTCGGCGACGAGGTCATCGCCGGCCACCCCTCGGTGATGATGCGCGATCCGCTGAAGCTCCTGATCGACCTCTCCGGCGCGCACGCCGACGGGATCGCGGTCGACCGCGCACTGCGGGCACGGGGCGTCGCGGTCGAGGGCGCCGACCGCCGCCTGCTCATCCCGCACATGACGGTCGGCGACGACGCCGCCCGCGTCGACATCCTCCTGCCGATGCTCGCAAGCGCCGTCGACGAGTGCCGGGGGACGGCCCCGGAGATGCCGCCGGTGGCGACCTCGTGGCGCTCGCAGCCGGAGCTCGCGATGACGCCGCGCGAGGCGTTCTACGCCGCCTCCGAGCAGGTGCCCGCTGCGGCGGCGGTCGGTCGTGTCGCCGCCGAGTTCGCGGTGCCGTACCCGCCGGGGATCCCGGCCCTCGCCCCGGGCGAGGTGATCGGGGCCGAGCTGTGGGCGCAGATCCGCTCCGAGGCCGCGCTGGGCGCCCGGATCGCCTTCGCCTCGGATCCGGCGCTGGACAGCTTCAAGGTGGTGGCGGGCTGATCTCGGCGACGCCGGTTGCCGGCTCGCCGCTCGCCTGAAGCAGCACGCCCACGACCACGATCGCGCCGCCGATCAGGATCGCTGGCGAGGGTCGCTCCGAGACGAAGATCCACACCCACAGCGGGCCGAGCACGACCTCGAGCAGCGTGATCGTCGCGATCTCGGCCGCCGGCAGCAGCCGGGCGCCGACCGAGAGCAGCGCGAGGCCCAGGCCGATCTGGCCCGCGCCGAGCAAGATCAGGAGCACGAGGTTTCTGGCATCGACGCTGCCCGGGTGCGCGAATGGGACGGCGCAGACGAAGATCAGCACCTGGGCGAGGCAGGTGGCGGGCGCCATCGAGATGTGCCGGTGGCGGCGGGTGATCACGAGGCTGATCGCGAACGAGAACGGGATCACGATCGTCAGCAGGTCGATCAGGATGCCGCCGCGTCCGGGCGCCCCGACCATGACCCCGACCCCCGCGAGCGCGATCAGCATCGCCGCCCACGAGCGCACCGACACCGGCTCGCCGAGCATGACCCACGCGAGCAGCGCGGCGATCATCGGCGCGGCCGCTTGCAGGAAGAGGACGCGGGCGACCGTCGTGTAGTTGAGCGCGACGATGAACGAAGCCGACGCGATCGCCGTCGACACGCTGACGCCGAGCATCGCCCAGCCGCTGCCGCGGATGTCGTCCGCCAGACCGTGCCGCTGCGTGACGGCGACGAAGATGGCGAGCGCCGCGAACGCGAACATCGCCCGCCCGGTCACCTGCGTGCCGAGCCCGACCTGGAGCTCGCGCTGCAGGATGCCGGCCGTCGACCAGGCGACGGCGGCGAGAGCCACATAGATCTGCCCGCGGCGATGCTGCGATCGCGACACGCTGTCGATCGCAACGGAGCTTGCCACGCCCGTAGTCAACCAGACGCGGGAGATTCAGGTGCCTGGCACCGGTCAGGGCGCGAACGCGGCGGAGCGGACGTCGGGCGGCAGGCCCGCGCGGGCGTAGCCGGAGCTGCCCGAGGCTCTGGAGCTCGCGGGCGCCGGCGAGCATCGCGCCGTAGGCGGCGCTCGCAAGCAGCGATCCCGTCGAGACGCGGCGCACGCCGAGCCTGCCGAGCTCGGGGATGCTCGGCGCGCCCGGTAGCGCGAGCACGTTCACCGGCGCGTCCACGGCCGCGACGACCGCCGCGATGTCGGCGGAGGCGGTCAGGCCGGGGGCGTAGACGCAGTCGGCGCCGGCCGCGCGGTAGGCGACGAGCCGCGCGATCGTGTCGTCCAGGTCGTCGTTGCCGTGGAGGTGGTTCTCGGCCCGCGCCGTGAGCACCATCGCCTCGCCCTCGTGCGCCGCCGCGGCGGCGGCCGCGACCCGCTCGGCGGCTGTTGCGATCGCGTCGATCCGCCCGGTCGCGGGGTCATAGTCCTCGATCGAGCAGCCGGCGGCGCCGGCGCCGGCCAGCAGGCGCACCGTCTCGGCGACTCCGGCCGGATCGGCGGCGAAGCAGCGCTCGCTGTCGACCGAGAGCGGCAGGTCGGTGGCGGCGGCGAGGCGGGCGACGTGGGCGACGAGCTCGGCGCGCGTGACGGCCTGGTCGTTTCGCCCCAGCGTCCACGCGAACCCGGCGCTCGTCGTCGCGAGCGCCGGAAAGCCGCACCGGGCGAGCAGGCGGGCCGAGCCCTCGTCCCACGGGTTGGGCATCACGAAGATGCCCTCCTGCGCGTGCAGCTCCCGGAACCGCGCCCGGCGATCGGCGATCGATGCGGCCACGGGGAAGAGCTTAGTGCGGTGCCGACTCGGCCGGCTCGGAGCTCTTGAGATCGGCCTTGTAGCTCTCGGCCTGCTTCTGCAGGCCGGCCATGAGCAGGCTCGGCGTGAGCCCGAAGACGGCCGCGACGACCAGATACTCGGCGTGATTGCTGAGGTTGAAGATCTGGTCGAGCGTCGTGAGCGACGTGGTGGTCGTCGTGCCCGCGGGCGCCAGCCGGGGCAGGAGGGCTGTCAGGATCACGCCGCCGACGGCCGCGAGGCCGCTGAAGAGCGGGCGCTGGATCAGGCGGGCCGTCGCGAGCCCGTAGTCCTCCTCCATCTGCGTGTCGCGGGCGGAGGCGAGCCGCAGGTGCCGGAAGAGCCCCACCGTGGCCCCGACCAGGAAGAAGGCGGACGCGGCGGTGATGATGCGCGTCGAGGTGCCGGCCACCATGGCGAGGCCGAGCACGAGGTAGGCGATCAGGCTGGTGTAGAGCGCCGTGCCGAGCAGGTTGTTGCGGGCGCGAATCAGCCCGTCGCGGCGGTCGTCGCGAAACTCGCTGATCGCGTGGCGCACCATGCGGATCACCATTCGCGCCTCCGGCTCTGCGCCGGCGCCCGACTCCGGCGCGCGCGTGCTCTGGCCGAGGTAGCGGGCGGACTCGGGGTCGATCGCGAGCAGCGCCTGGCGCAGCTTGGCGAGCAGGTCGGCGCGCATCGGCATGCGCGCGCCCTGCAGCCGCAGCTCGTCGTTCAGCGCCTGGGCGATGACGGCCTCGGGGGGCTCGATGTTGATCAGGCACTCCTCGGCGCGATGCAGCCGCCGCCATACGGACGTGTAGCCCGAGCCGAGCGTCCAGCGCGAGCCGACCGACGCGCCGTCCGCGCCGTCGACGCCGAGGTCGGATCCGACCGGGTCGAGCTGCAGCCGGGCCTCGTGCACCGCGCACAGCGCCACGGGATCGGTGGTGGACTCCAGGGCGTCCAGCCGTGCACGCAGGCTCAGGTAGTCGCGGACGAGCTCGCCGTGCACGCACGGGTTCGCGCCGTCGGCGCGGCTCAGGCGGCGCAGCATGAACGACGAGGAGATCCAGATCAGGAGGCCAAACGCCACGCCCGCGAGCACGGCGAGGACGCCGTTCCAGCGCGCATCGGTGAAGATCGGCGGCATCAGGTAGATCACGGTCGAGGCGACCGCGGCCGCGCCGGGGAACGTGATCACGAGCGGCACGAACACGGTGCGGAACTCGCGCCAGGCCGTGTCGCGCGGCGCCGCCGGCGGCACGAGCGCGGCGTAGCCGTCCGGCGTCGCCGGCGTGACGTCGGCGACCGCGCCGTCTCCGTTGCGGCCAACGGGCCTCGCCGTCGTCCGCGCTGCTCTCTGTGCCCGCTCCGTCCCTGCCATTGCGCCCTCCTCTGCCCCAGGGGCCCATGATCGTAGCAATCAACACGACCAGATGTCAAAACGAGCGGGCTACGCGAAGAACTGCGGCAGGTGCGCACGATGCGCGGAGAGCAACGCGTCGAGCAGCGGCCGGGCGATGTCGTAGCTGCGCACGAGCGGGTTGGCCATCAGCGCCTTCAGCGCCACGTCGCGGTCGCCGGTGACGGCAGCCTGCACCGTCAGCCGCTCGTAGGCCTTCACCTGCTCGACCAGGCCGAGCATCTCGGGCGGCAGCGGCCGCTGCGGCTGCGGGTGCGCGCCGGCCGCGTCGATCCGGCAGGCCACCTCGCACCACCGCGTCCGCGGCGATGTTCGGGATCGCCCCGGCGTTGCGCACGTTCACGACCTGGATGTCGCCGCGGTCGGTCGCGAGCGACTCGACCAGCATCGCCGCCGCCTCCGAGTAGAACGCGCCGCCGCGCTTCTCGAGCAGCTTCGGCTTCACGTCGAGCGCCGGGTCGCGGTACATCTCGAGCAGGTCGCGCTCGATCTGCATCACCTCGCGGGCCCGCGGCGGGTGCGCGGCCTGCTGCTCGAGCACGTGCTCGGTGCGATAGAAGTAGCGCAGGTAGTACGACGGGATCGCCCGCACCAGCCGCACCAGGTCGCCGGGCAGGTCGACCTCCTCGCCCAGCTGGTCGGCGAACGTCTCGATCAGGTCGGGCAGCCGGTCGACGCCGTCCACCAACACCGCCCGCTCCCACGAGAGGTGGTTCAGGCCGACGTGCTCGAGCTGCACCCGCTCCGGCTCGACGCCGAGCTGCGTCGGCCAGCTTGCGCTGGAACCCGATCGGGATGTTGCACAGCCCGATCGCGCGGTGGCCGGCGTCGATCAGCGCCTGGGTGACCAGCCCGGCCGGGTTCGTGAAGTCGAGCAGCCACGCGCCGTCGGCGCCCAGCCGGCGGCCGTGTCCTCGGCGATCTCGAGCACCACCGGGACGGTGCGAAGCGCCTTCGCGAAGCCGCCCGCGCCGGTCGTCTCCTGGCCGATGCAGCCGAACCGCGCCGGGATCGTCTCGTCCACGAGCCGCGCGGCGAGGCCGCCGACCCGCAGCTGCACCAGCACGAAGGCCGCTCCGTCGATCGCCGGCTCGCGGTCGGTCGTCAGCGTCAGCCGCCGCGGAACTCCAGCCTGCGCAGGATCCGCCCGGCCAGCCCGCCGACGACGTCCAGCCGCTCCTGGTCGATGTCGTGCAGCACCAGCTCGTCGACCCAGCACGCTCGGCCCGCAGGCCGAAGCCCTCGACCAGCTCGGGGGTGTACGTGCTGCCGCCACCGATGACTGCGATCTTGTTTCAACCACGGCCGCATACGACGGTATCCTGGGCCGAATGAAATCGTTAGGAAAGTTTCCTGACATATTCGTGGCCGAGATCGCGGGCCAGCCCGAGGCCATCCGCCGGGCCGCGCCGCCGCCGATCGAGCAGGCCGACGGCATCGCCGCGCTGCGGCCGAGGCCGGGCGGCGCACGCGCATCGTCCTGTTCACCGGCATGGGCAGCTCCTACGACGCCTGCTACCCGGCCGTCACCCGGCTGGCGGCGGCCGGCGTGCTGGCGACGATGGTCGACGCGGCCGAGCTGCTGCACTTCCGGCTGGCGCGCTCGACCCGGACACGCTGCTGGTCTGCGTCAGCCAGTCCGGCGAGAGCGCCGAGCTCGTGCGCCTCGTCGACGCGCTCATCGAGCGCGGCGACCGGCCCTGGATCGCGGTCCGTCACGAACGGCGACGCGAACTCGCTGGCGCGGCTCGCCGACGTCGCACTCGACACCCGCGCCGGCGAGGAGCACGGGCCCTCGACGATGACGTTCGCGGCGACGCTCGTGATGATGGCCGCAGTGCGCGGGCGCTGGCCGGCGAGGCCGGCGGCCGCCGCCGCGTCGACGCCGGGCCGCCGCGATCGGAGCGGCTGCTGGCCGATCCCGACGCGACGCGCAGGCGCTCGCGCGACTGGATGGGCGGCCGCCCGACGCTCGCCCTGCTCGGGCGCGGCTGGGCCGGGCCGCCGCCGAGATGGGCGCGCTGACGCTGAAGGAGGCGGCCCGGTTCCCGGCCGAGTCGCTGCAGACGGCCCAGTTCCGGCACGGCCCGCTCGAGCTGGCCGGCCCCGACCTGGCCGCGATGGTGTTCGCCACCGAGCCGCGCACCCGCGACCTCGAGCTGGGGCTGGCGCGGCGAGCTGGTCGCGGCCGGCGCCGCCGTGCTCGTCGTCAGCCAGGACGGCGACGCGCCGGACGGGCGCCGAGGCATCGCGATCGGCGCGGTCACCGGCGGGCATCGCCGCGGCCGTCGCCATCGTGCCCGCCCAGCTGCTGGCCTGGCGCTCGCGCGCAGCCGCGGCCTCACTCCGGGCGAGTTCGCGATCGCAGCCAAGGTGACCACCCGCGAGTGAGCGCCCGCATCGCGCTCACGATCGACACCGAGCACCCCGACCACCCCTGGCGCCCGCGGCAACCGGCCGGCGATCCTGGACGCGCTCGAGGCCGCCGGCGTGCGCGCCACGCTTCTTCATGCAGGGCCGCTGGGCGACCGCCAACCCGGCGCTGGCACGGCGGATCGCCGACGACGGCCACCTGATCGGCAACCACTCCCAGTCGCACGCGCCGATGGACATGCTCACCGACGCCGGCATCGCAGGCTCGATGTGCGCAAGGCCGAGGAGATGATCGCGCGAGCCGGCCGGCGTCGATCCGCGACCGTGGTTCCGCTGCCCGTACGGCGACGGCCAGGACGACCCGCGCGTGCTCGCCGCGCTCGATCGGGCCGGGTACCGCCACGTCAGCTGGGACGTCGACCCCGACGACTGGGAGCCCGAGCCGCACCCCGGCCGACCTCGCCCGGCGGGTGCTCGACGGCGGCTTGCCCGCGAGGGTGACGGCGCGCGTGGTGCTGCTGCACAGCTGGCCGGACGTGACGATCGCCGCGCTGCCCGCGATCCTGATCGACGCCTGCGCGAGGGCGGCGCCGAGCTGGTGGGGCTCGACGAGGTGGCTCGCCTAGGCCGCGCACCGTGCTGGCCGTGGACGGCGGCAACTCGAAGATCGACGTGGTGCTGCTCGGCCGAGACCGGCCGGGTGCTCGGGACGTGGCCGCGGGCGCGGCGTCGTTCTCGCCCGCCGACCACGACCGATCGATCGCCGGCCTCGACGCGGCGGTGCGCCAGGCGGCCTGCCGCGGCGCCGGGATCGCGACCGGCCCCGTCGCCGACGTCGGCATGCTTCTGCCTGGCCGGCGCCGACCTGCCGGTCGACGACCGCCGCCTCCTGCGGTCGCTGCGCGGCCTGCCCCTCGGCCGAGCGCGCGTGCTGCGCAACGACACCTTCGCGGTGCTGCGCGCGGGCGCGGCGCGCGGCTGGGGCGTCGGCGTCGTCTGCGGCACCGGGCTCAACTGCACCGGCGTCGCCCCGGACGGGCGCGATCGTGCGCTACGCCGCCCTCGGCGACGATCTCCGGCGACGGCGGCGGCGGCGACTGGATGGGATCGCAGGCGCTCGGGGCCGCCATCCGCGGCCGCGACGGCCGCGGCCCGCGCACCGCGCTCGAGCGGGCCGTGCCCGCGTTCTTCGGCCTGCGCACGCCGCGCCAGGTGATGGACGGCGCTCCACACGGGCAAGATGGACCAGCACCGGCTGTACCGAGCTCGCCCCGGCCGGTGCTGGCGCGGCGAACGCCGGCGACGATGTCGCCGTCGCGATCGTCGAGCGCCTGGCCGACGAGGTCGGCGGTGGTCGTCTCGGCCCTGCGCCGGCTGCGGCTGACGCGACGCGACGGCGACGTGGTGCTCGGCGGCGGCGTCGCGCGGGCGCGCAGCCCGGTGTTCATGCGCCGGCTGGCGACGCTCGTGCGCGCCGTGCGCCCCTGACGCGCGGATCGCGCGTGGTCGACGCGCCGCCGATGCGTCGGCGCGGCCCTGCTCGGGCTCGACCGGCTGGCGGTGTCAGACGGCGCCGATGCGCGCCTGCGCGGTGTGCTCGTCGCGTCCCGATCGAACGAACGGCGACGTACCCTGGGAGGGAGCGGTAGTGGCGCGGATCGTGCTCGAAGACGTGACCAAGGTGTTCGGCAACGACGTGTTCGCGGTCGACCACGTCGTCGATGGAGATCGCCGACGGCGAGTTCATGGTGCTCGTGGGCCCGTCCGGCTGCGGCAAGTCGACGCTGCTGCGGATCATCGCCGGGCTCGAGGACGCTGACCGACGGCGAGGTCGTGATCGGCGACCGGATCGTCACCGACATCGCGCCCAAGCGACCGCGACATCGCGATGGTGTTCCAGAACTACGCGCTCTACCCGCACATGACGGTCGACCAGAACCTCGGCATCGGCCTGAAGCTGCGCAAGCGACCGAAGGCCGAGTCGCGCAGAAGGTGGGGGAGGTGGCACGCGTGCTCGGCCTCGAGCCGCTGCTCGACCGCAAGCCGGCCCAGCTCTCGGGCGGCCAGCGCCAGCGCGTCGCGATGGGCCGGGCGATGGTGCGCGAGCCGCAGGCGTTCCTGATGGACGAGCCGCTGTCCAACCTCGACGCCAAGCTGCGCGTGCAGATGCGGGCCGAGCTGGCCCGGCTGCGCGACCAGCTCGCGCACCACCACCATCTACGTCACCCACGACCAGGTCGAGGCGATGACGCTGGGCGACCGCGTGGCGGTGATGAAGGACGGCGTCGTCCAGCAGCTCGACACGCCCGCACAACCTCTACGCCCGCCCCGCCAACCTGTTCGTCGCCGCCTTCATCGGCTCGCCGTCGATGAACCTGATCGAGGCGGCGATCGCCGGCGACCACTGTCGTCTTCGGCGGCCACCGGCTGCCCCTGGCGGCGGGCCGGCTGCGCGCGCAGGACGGCCCGGTGGTGGTCGGGATCCGGCCGTCGGACTTCGAGGACGCCGACGTCTGGCGTGACGAGACGCGGGCCGTGCTCGAGGTGGACGTGGACGTCGTCGAGGAGCTCGGGGCCGAGGCGAACGTCATCTTCGCGCTCGACGCGCGGCCGGCGGCCGATGCCGGCGCCGGGGGCCGCACTCCCGAGGAGGAGGGCGGCGAGGCGGCCCAGGCGCCGCTCCTGGCCGAGGCCGGCACCACGGTCTGCACCGCCTGCGTGGACGCGCGCACGGGCGCCCGCGTCGGCGAGCGCGTCCGGCTCTCGGTCGACCCCTCCCGGCTGCACTTCTTCGACGCGATCTCAGGCCAGGTGCTCGAGCCGCCGGCGCCGGTCGCGGCCGCGGCGGGCTAGCTGCTAACCCTTCACGCCGGTGAGCGTGATCCCCTCGATGAACACCCGCTGGGCGAGGAAGAAGAGGATGATCACGGGCAGCATGAAGATCAGCGCCGCCGCCATCGTCAGGTTCCAGTCGACGTGGTGCAGGCTGCGGAACGACGCCAGCGCCACCGAGAGCGTCTGCGAGTTCGGGTTGCCGGCCAGGTAGACGAGCGGACCGTAGAAGTCGTTCCACGAGTAGATGAAGTTGAACAGGGCGACCGCGGCGATGGCCGGCTTGGCGAGCGGGATCATCACCCGGCGCAGGATCTGCCAGTGGCCGCCGCCGTCGACGCGGACGGCGTCGAGCAGTTCCTTCGGGATCGTCATGAAGAACTGGCGCAGCAGGAAGATCGAGAACGCGTCGCCGAAGAAGTTGGGGATGATCAGCGGCTTGAGCGTGCCGATGAACTGGATCCCGGTCCAGTCGTGGTACTGCTTCGACCACAGGATGTAGAGCGGCACCGACGTCACCTGCGGCGGCAGCATGAGGGTCGAGAGCACGAGCAGGAGCACCACGTTGCGTCCCCGCCACTCGATGCGCGAGAAGGCGTATGCGACCGGCACCGACGAGACGACGACGCCCACCGTCGAGAGGCCCGCGTACAGGAAGGAATTCCAGGTGTAGCGGGGCAGGTCGATGCTCGAGAACACCTTCGAGAAGTTCGACCACACGAACGGGTGCGGGATCAGGCTGGCCGAGAGCGCCTGCTGGTCGGTCATGAGCGCCGTCAGCAGCATGAAGATCACGGGCAGGGCGAACGCGAGCGACGCCGCGATCAGCACGGCGTGGTTCGCGATCCCGAGTAGGATCCGCCGCCTTCGCACGGCGGGGGGCAGTCTGCGGGTGGTGTGGGCAACGGCGGCTACGACGTGCCTCCGCGGTAGTGCACCCACCGGCGCGAGGTGGCAAACAGCACAGCCGTCGTCGCCATCGTCGCAATGAAGAGCACCCACGCCATCGCCGAGGCGTAGCCCATGTGGAAGTACGTGAACGCCTGCTCGTACAGCCAGACGCCGTAGAAGAGCAGCGACCCCTGCGGGTCGCCCGGCGAGTTGCCGGCCGTGGTGGACGAGACGAACGCCTGGTCGAAGTACTGGAAGCCGTCGATCACCCCGATCACGAGCGTAAAGAAGATCACCGGCGTGATCATCGGCAGCGTCACGTGGCGGAAGCGCTGCCACGCGTTTGCGCCCTCGATCGCGATCGCCTCGTACAGGTCGCGGGGGACGTCGAGCAGGCCGGCCAGGTAGATCACGATGGCGTCGCCGATCCCCCACAGGCCGAGCACGATCAGGGCCGGCTTGGCCCAGGTCGGATCGTAGAACCACAGCGGCGCGTTCACCCCGGGGATCTTCGAGAGCAGCTGGTTCACCGGGCCGGTGGTCGGGTTCAGGAGGTACACGAACACGAGCGCGCTTCCCACCGTCGGCGCGAGCGACGGCATGAAGAAGAGCGTGCGGTAGACGTTCACGCCCCGCTTCGGCCGGGTCAGGAGCATCGCCGTCAGCATGGCGAAGACGATTCGCAGCGGCACCGAGACCAGGATGATCCAG
This sequence comes from uncultured Actinomycetes bacterium, assembly GCA_963813245.1. GTDB lineage: Bacteria > Actinomycetota > Thermoleophilia > Gaiellales > JAICJC01 > JAICJC01. Next base: position 76,119 of record CAWEYE010000005.1, on the reverse strand, counting down.
ACGGTGTTCTTGACCGCTTGCCAGAAGTACGGATCCGACTCGTGCTGCCCGTGGATCGTGCCGATGCCGAACATGAACCGGTAGTTGTCGAGGCCGACCCAGCTCGGCTTCGTCAGCAGGTCGTAGTGCGTGAACGAGTAGTACAGGCTGAGCACCATCGGCCACGCGGTGAAGAGCGTGAAGCCGATGATCCACGGCGAGAGGAAGAGCAGGACGGTTGCGTACTTGCGCACCGCCGCCGACCGCCGCGCACGCCGGCGCTCGGCCGGCGTGCGGACGGGGACGGCGGTCGCCGCGGGGAGTAACGCCACCCGGGCTACGGCGTCTGCCCCTGCTGGATCTGGTTGTCGATGTTCGTGTCGAGCTGCTGCAGGCCCGCCTGCAGGTTCGGCACGCCCCCGGCCTGCCACTTCGCGTCGAAGTCATCGGCAAGCTGGGCGTAGCCGGCCCCGGTCGGGAGCAGGGGCGGGTAGAAGGACGATTTGGCGTTGTTCCATACCTTCACGAACGTCGGGAACTGCGGCCCCAGGTCGAGGTTGGGCGAGTTGCCCGAGTCGGCCGTCGTCGGTACGTTGCCGAGCGCGTTTGCGAGCCCGACGAGGTAGTTCGTGTCGGTGGCGAGGAACTTCACCAGATCCCACGCCTCCTGCGGGTGCTTCGTCCCCTGCGGGATGCCCACGATCGTGCCGCCGACGCGCCCGGACCCATACAGGCTGGGAACGTTCGACGGGAACGGGGCGGTGGCGTACGGCAGCGACGGGTGCTCGCGGCGGATGAACGCCGTGCGCCACTCGCCGTCGAAGGCCATCGCCACCTTGCCGGTCTCGAATGCGTTCGTGGGGTTGAACTCCGAGTTCGTATACGTGGCGAAGAACTTCTCGAGGTTCGAGTAGCCGTACCAGTCGACGAGCGACTTCTGCCATTCGAACGCCTGCGTCCAGGCCGGGTCGGTGGCGAGCTGGGCCTTGCCGCTCGAGTCGAACCAGGTCGCGCCGTACGAGTGCCCGATGTCGGCGATGTCGAGCTCCTCCCACTGGTTCAAAGGGACGAACCCGGCCACTTTGATCGAGCCGTCCGGGTTCTTCACCGTCAGCTTCTTTGCGTCGGCGGCAAGCTCGTCCATCGTCTGCGGCGGGCTCGTGATGCCCGCCTTCTTGAACATGGCGGTGTTGTAGTAGAGGCCGAAAGCGTCGGTCAGCGACGGCAGCGCGCACTGCTTGCCGGCCACCTTGGTGTAGCTCAGCGTCGCCGGCGCGAACTGGCTGATCGACATCTTGTCCTTCTGCATGAACGGCGCCAGGTCCTCCCACAGGCCGCTCGAGCAGTACTGGCCGGCGTAGCTGGGTGTGAAGCCGATGGCCACGTCGGGGGCGTTGCCGCCCTTGATGGCCGCGATCAGATTGGGGTCGAACGTGTCGTTCGTGGGGTTGGGTTGCAGCGCGAGGTGGACGTGGATCCACGGGTACTGCTTCTCGAAGGCGTTGATGCCGTCCTGGAACGGCTTCGCCTCCTCCCCGGTGTACTGGTGCCAGACCGTGATCGTCACAGGCGTGTGCGAGCCGCTCGAACCCGAGCTCGACCCCCCGCCCGAGCCGCCGCCGCATGCGGCGGTCAGCGCGACGGCGAGCACCCCTGCCGCGCCCACAAGTGTCCGTCTCCGTCTCATCTCGCCTCTCCTCCCGTGATGGCGATTGGCATTCGAGAAAACAGCGTCTCCTGCGCGGCCGCGAGCGCCGTTGCGACCGCGCCGTGCAGCACGACCTCGTCGCCCAGCGCCGACACGGCCAGCCGGGGCCGAAACGGCGAGATCCGGTGCAGCTCGCGCTCGATCGGCGCGAGCAGGAGGTCGCCGCCGTTGCCGGCGATGCCTCCGCCCAGGATCACGAGGGCCGGATCGAGCACGGGCACGACCGCGGCGATCGCAAGCGCGATCCGGGCCGCGATCAGCTCGACCACCGCGGCTGCCGCGGGATCGCCCTTGCGCGCGGCGGCGAAGACACTCTTCGGCGAGGCCGGCCGCAGGCCGTGCTCGCGCGCGAGCCGCCGCGCGGCGGCCGCCGCCGCCGACTCCTCGAGCTGGCCGCGACGGCGGTAGGCGGGGTCGTGCGGATCGCCCGGGCCGACGGGCAGATAGGCGATCTCGCCGGCGGCTCCGGCGGCGCCCCGGTAGAGCTGGCCGTCGACGACGATGCCGAGGCCGATGCCGGTGCCGACCCAGAGGAACACGAAGTTGTCGGTGCCCTGCCCCACGCCGCGGGCGCGCTCGCCCAGGGCGGCCAGGTTGACGTCGTTGTCGAAGCTGATCTTCGCGCCCAGCTCGGCGCGCAGCGCCTCGACCAGGCCCTGGTTGCCGCCGGGCAGGTTCGGGCTGAGCGCCAGGTGGGTGCGGGACGGGTCGATCACCCCCGGCAGGCCGACGGTGGCGTGCGTGACCTGCGACCAGCCGATCCCGCGCTCGCCCGCCAGGCCGTGCGCGAGCCCGCTGATCTGGGCGACCGTGGCGGTGCGGTGCGTGCGCTCGTCGCGGCGGGCGCGGACGGTGCCCGTGATGTCGGCCAGCGCGGCCCGCACCCAGTGGCTGCCGACGTCGATCCCGACCACCCAGCCGGACTCGGGATTCAGGTTGTACACGACCGCCCCCGGGCCCTTCGGGCCGCGCGAGCGCCCGGCTTGGTGCACGAGGCCGGCGTCCTCGAGGCCGAGCAGCGCCTGCGAGACGGTGGGCTTGGAGAGGCCGCTGCGGCGGGCGGCCTCGGCCCGCGACATGGCCCCGTCGCGGCGGATCAGCTCGAGCAGGCTACGCTCGTTGATGGCGCGCAGCAGACTGGGTGTCCCGGCCGCGAACTCGGGAGCGCTGTCGCCAGAGTAAGGAAACTTTCCTGACAATACTCCGGGGAGGATAGGCCCGCGCGCGGCGCAAAGTCAAGGGTGGCGGGGCCGGTATGCTCCATCGCCGTGGTACGTCGCCTGGCACGACAGCTCACCGCGTGCGTCCGCGCCGCCGACACGTGGCTCGTGCGGGCGGGCCGCAGCTGCTGCGTGGCCCGGTCGCAGGCGGAGCTCCGGCGCACACTGGCACACGACGACGCTCACGATCGGCCTGCCTGACCGCCGCGACCGGCCCTTGCGCTACAGGCTCACGCCGCGACGCTGAAGCGGTGCTTGCCCCGGCCCTTGGCGTCGAGCAGCGCTGCATCGGCGGCGTTGATGAGCGCATCGGCCGTCTGGCCGTGCGCGGGCGAGGTGGCGACGCCGATCGAGACGCCGATGCCCTCGCGGCGGAACGCCTCGAGCAGGCGGACCGAGAGGACGGCCGCCTGCGCGGCGCCGGTGTCCCGGGCGGCCAGCGCCAGCTCGTCGCCGCCGAGCCGCCCGGCCGTATCGGCCTCGCGGGCGTGCCGGCGCAGCAGGCGGGCGCATGTCCGCAGGACGCGGTCGCCGTGGGCATGGCCGTGGCTGTCGTTCAGCAGCTTGAAGTCGTCGATGTCGATCACGAGGATGCTGACCGCCTCCTGCGCACGGGCCGCGACCCGCAGGCCCGCCGCCAGCCGGCGCCGGAACGTGCGCGGGTTGGCAAGCCCGGTGAGGGCGTCCTGGTCGGCGAGCCGGCGCACACGCTGATACAGGTGGGCCTGGCGCAGGGCGCCCGCGCCCGTCGCGGCGATCGCCTCGCAGAACCGGATCTCGTCGTCGGTGAAGGCCGCCGCGTGCACGGGATCGACGATCTCGACGACGCCGAGCGTGCGGCCCACGGCGATCAGCGGCACCTGCAGCAGCGTTCGCCATCCCCACCGGTGCATGTACTCGCGCTGGGCCCCTGACACGGCCGGGTCGTCGACGAGCGACTGGACGTATCCCGTCTCGCCGGCCAACAGGGCCACGAGCTCGGGCAGGCCGGCGACGCTGTGAACGCCGGGCGGAGGCAGCGGCACGCGCCGGTTCGTCCATGTCCGGAACTCGAGCACGTCGCGGATCACGCCGCGGCGCGGATCCCACACGGCGATCGACACCTCGCCCACCCGCGGGATGGCCTGGCCCACACCGCGGGCGACTTCGACCAGCACCTCGTTCACGCGGGCCGAGCTGGTCAGCCGGGCGGTGACGGCGTAGAGCGCGGCCAGCCGCTGGGACAGCCGAAGATCCTCGCCCAGGGGTCGATCATCGCCGTCGCCGCGGTCCTCCTCCACCCTCTAGGAGATCGGCAGCAGCGGCCCGGGTTTGAGCCGCGACCGGTCGCCGTTGCGGCGGCCGCCCGCCGATCGGGCGATGTCGCCCTGCGTGAGCGTGCCGACGATGTGCAGCTCTGCGTCCACGACCGGCAGATGCCTGACCTGGTGCGTCGCCATCAGCTGCAGTGCGTGCTCGAGCGGTTGCTCCGGGCGCACGTAGACGAGGGCCGACGAGCAGATGTCGCCCACGCAGCCGGCGTGCACGTCCATGTCCTCGGCGACCGCCCGCACGACCACGTCGTGGTCGGTCACCATCCCGATCAAACGGCCGCCGGCGACGATCGGAAGGGCGTCGACCTCCGCGTCTCGCATCACCCGGGCCGCGGCGATCAGCGCCAGCGACCGCTCCGCCGCGACCGGGGCGGACATGACCTGCGCGACGGTCCTCGCCACCTCAGGATCGCTTGCGGGCGTCGACGGCACGCTCGAGCTCGGCCTTGGACATGCGCGAGCGGCCGGGAATGTTGCGCCGGCGGGCCTCGCCGTAGAGCTGCGCCTTCGTCCGCCCCCGTGGCCCCGAACGGTGCGAGCGCACGCCGCCGCGGTGCGCCGAGGACACGTCGTCGAGCGAGCTGCGTGAGGCGGTCTTGGACTGCCCGCTGCGGGCGCGCTCCTTCTGGATCGTGCGCGCGGCGATCTCCTTCGCACGTGCGGTGGGCTCGCCCGAGTCGCGCTCGCTCGCGACGATGTGCTCGTACTTGCGCTCCTGCTTGTCCGTCCACTCAGCCGGCATCAGGCCCTCCCTTGCCGCTCGCGGTCACCGTGGCGTCGAGATGCCCGACCGGCGCCACGATCCGCGCCGCCTGGTCGAGGGTCGCCCCCCGTCCGATCAGCTCCTCGATGCGATGCACGAGGTCGGTGTGGTCGCCCTCTCCCCACGCGGCCCGGACGACCTGCGAAGCGGTCCGCGACTCGTATCCGAGCCGGCTCAGACGCTGCGCCTGCCACTCCCGCACCCGCACCTCCTCGGCCTCACGGCGGTCGGTTGTCGCGAGTGTCTCGGTGGCGGTGTCGCGCGGCGATCGGAAACGCATCTCGATCTCGTCGTTCCCCGGCCGTGGGCGCCCGAAACCTGGGTTTGGGCGCGGCCGGCGGCGGGCATCTGCATCCGGGAGTCCCCGAGTGGAGGTGAGTGATGAGCGGTCGCGAGCATCCCGCGCCCGGGCGCGAACCCGCCGGCGCGCCGACCCGGTGTGCGCCGACCGCTTTCCTCTCCCGGCACGAGGGCGCCGCCGGGCACGGGGGCGGGCGTGACCGGGCCGGTCCCCAGATCAGCCGCGAGCTCAACCAGCGGTCGGAGTTCCTCCAGGAGCTGCAGCGCCACGCGGAGGCGCACCGCAACCGGCTGCCGGCACCGGACGGCCAGGCCGGCTCGGGCTCTACCCCGCCTTGAACTCGCCCCAGATGGCCGTGCGCTTGTTGAGGCCGGTGGGGGTCGTGTAGAGGATCTCGTAGTTGTTCAGGATGCGCTGCGGGAACACGACCAGCGGATCCTTGGCCTCGGCGCCGACGAGCGGGTAGGAGGCGGGCGTGCCGACCTCGTACTGGACGTACTCCATCTCGCGCGCGTTCACGGCCGGGTCGAGCATGTAGTTGATCCACGCGTGCGCGGCGACGGGGTCGGGCGCATATGCCGAGATCGCCCAGTTGTCGATCCAGATCTCCGAGCGGCCCTGGGGGGCGACGACGAGGATGTCGTTCTGGGCCTTGCGGGCGGAGCGGATGCGCAGGCCGTCGCCGGAATATGTGATGCCGAGGTCGATCTTGCCGGCGATGAAGTCGTCGAGGTAGACCTCGTTGATCGTCGAGACGTGCGGGCGCACCTTCAGGAGCAGGTCGCGGGCCGCGTTCAGCTCGCTGTCGCTCTCGGAGTTCATCGAGAAGCCGAGCGCGTTCAGGGCGACGCCGATCACCTCGGCCGGGCTCTCGATGAAGTTCACCGTCAGGCCCTGCGCGGTCGGAATGAAGTCGAAGAAGTCCTTCCACGTGCGCAGCTTCGCCGTGATCTTGTCGGTGCGCACCGTGAAGCCCGTGAGCCCGGTGTCCTTCATGACGGAGTACACGTTGCCGGGGTCGTAGTCGAGCTGGCGCCAGTGCGGGGCCAGATTCTTCAGGTTGGGGATGAGGCTGTGGTCGAGCTTCATCAGCAGACCGAGCCTCTTCTCGATGCGGACGTGGTCGGCATCGGGCACGATGATGTCGTACACCGCCTGGCCCTTGGTCGTCTGGAGCTTGGTCAGGAGCTCCTCGTTCGAGGCGTAGTTCGACTCCTTGAACGCCACGTTGTACTTCTGCGAGAACGCCTTCGCGTTCTTCGGGTCGTGGTACTGGGCCCAGTTGAAGAAGTTGAGCGTGCTCTCGATCTTCTTCGTGCTCAGGCTCGAGCTCGCGACCGACGGGGCGTTGCCTCCGCCCGTGGAGCCGCCGCAGGCCGCCGCGGCGATCGCGATCGCGCCCGCCCCGAGCAGCTCTCGCCGATTCAGGCGATCGGAAAACCGATCTGGGCGAGGGGGCTCGGCGCTCAAGATTGCATACAGATACATGAAAGTTGCGTGCCAGTCAACGACCTGGTATGAGCCTTAACGTGAGCAACACCAACGGAGCAACCGTCCGGCTCGGCGCCCGGCTGCGCCACGCCCGCGAGCAGCGCCAGCTCTCGCTCGGCGACGTGGCCGAGCGCACCGGGCTCAGCCGGGGGTTCCTGTCCCGGGTCGAGCGCGACATGACGAGCCCGTCGGTCGCGTCGCTCGTCGCCGTCTGCGAGGCGATCTCGCTGCCGCTCGGGCGGCTCTTCGGGACACCCAGCGTGGCCGTGGTGCGGGCCGCCGACCGGCCGACCGCGCTCCTCCCCGGGCGGGCGGTCGTCGACACCCTGATCACCCCGGCTCACGAGTCGCACGTCACCGTCGTCGAGACGCTGGCGGCGCCCGGCGGCTCCGGCGGCGAGGAGTACTACACGCTCCCCAGCGAGTGCGAGGTCTGCTACGTCCTCGAGGGCACGATCGAGCTCGAGGTCGACGGCGAGGCCTTCGCGCTCGCCCGCGGCGACGCCGTCACGTTCGGGGCCAACGTGCCCCACACCTGGCGCAACCCGTCCTGCAGCGCCGAGGCCCGGGTCGTGTGGGTGATCGCGCCCGCACTACCCGATCCGCGTGGCCAGGCCGGCGTGCCGTAGCCAGAATGGCGTATTCAGCCGCGGCCCGTGCGGCCGATTCACTCGGTGTGGTCCACCACCCGAGAGGAAGCCTGCCATGAGCGACTCGATCCACGTCCTGATCGTCCGTGCCGCCGGGCTCTCGTGGGCGCTGCCGATGGGCAGCGTCGAGCAGACGCTCGCGTTCGGCGATCGCCACGTCCACGACGTCGCCGGCACGCCGGTCGTGGTGTTCCGCGACGACGCGCTCGAGGTGGTCAGGATCGGCGCGCGGCTGGGATTCGCCGACGATGGCCCGCTGGTCGCGGGGGTCGTGGTCTGGGCCGGTGCCCGCAGGCGCGTCTTCGCCGTCGACGAGCTGGTCGGCCAGATGGTGCTGGAGCCCCAGGACGTGCCCGCCGCCGCCCGCGGCGCGCACACATCGGGCGTCGTCATCCTGCCGTCGGGCGAGATCGTCCCCGTGCTCGAGCCCGGCGTGATCGCGGGCGCGTGGACGCCTGCGGGCGCGGGCGCCTTCGGCTTCAGCGAGCTCCAGCGCAGCGCGCTGCTCGAGATCGCGAACATCGGCTCCGGGAACGCCGCCACGGCGCTCTCGCAGCTGCTCGGAAAGCCCGTCGAGATCACCTACGCCGAGGCGCTGCTCGCGACCCTCGCCGAGGCGGCCGACAAGATCGGCGCGGCGGCCGCCCCGTCCGCGGTGGTCGATACGCCGGTGGCCGACGACGGCGGCAAGGTGCTTCTGCTCTTCCCCGACGGCGCCGGCGAGCAGCTGTGCGAGCTCTTCGGCACGCGGCTCGACGATGAGATGGGGCGCTCGGCGCTGCGCGAGGTCGGCAACATCCTGGCCAGCTCGTACCTGAACGCCGTGGTCGAGATGACGGGGATGGAGCTGGCGCCGCAGCCGCCGACCATCGAGGTCGACCTGCTGGGCCCGCTCGTCTCGCGCAGCCTGGCCGGGATCCGCGCCGACGATCCCACGGTGCTGATGCGCTCGGTGATGACCGTCGAGGCGTCCGACTCGAGCTTCGCCTTTCTGTTCGTCCCCCAGTTCGGGGCGGTCACGTCGCTGCTCGATGCCCTCGGCGTGGGATCGCCGCACCCGGCGTAACGCTTTCGGCACGCCAGCCGCTGTTGACTTTGGGAGCGGCGGTGCGATAGCTTCGGCTCCAGGTAGGGTTGTGATGCTTCGCACAAGCACCCGAGCGCGGTACGACGGCAAGGAGGAGCGGTGAGCACTCCCATCGTCGCGGTCGTGAACCACTCGACCGTCGTGAGCGACACCGAGGTCGCCGTCACCGTCGAGGCCCTGCAGCAGCAGGTGACGAACCATTTCGAGCCGCACTGGAACGCCGGCGCCTCGCTGATCGTGGTCGACTCGACCGCGGCCGGCCACGCGCTGCGGCTGCGGGCGAGCGAGGTCGTCCAGCAGCTGCCGGCCGGCGCGTGGCTGCTGGCGATCCTCGATGACTCCGACCAGGCGAGCGCCCTCGGCTACCACGAGCTCGACCCGAAGGACATCCCCATCGGCAAGGTGTTCGCCCGGTCGGACATGGCCGACGGCCTGTCGTGGACCGTGACGGCCAGCCATGAGCTGCTCGAGATGCTGGGCGATCCCTACGTCAACCTGTCGGTGCAGATCCGGGCCGACGGCACCGCCGTCGCCTACGAGACCGCCGACGCGGTCGAGGCCGACGAGTTCGCCTACACGATCGCGGGCGTGCTCGTGAGCGACTTCGTGTACCCGGAGTGGTTCATCGCCGGCAGCGCCGGCCCGTGGGATCACGGCGAGCACTGCACGGCGCCGCTGCAGCTGCTCCAGGGCGGCTACATCGGCGTGTGGACGCCGGGCAAGGGATGGTCGCAGGCGACCGCCGCTGGTGCTCCGCGGCATACGCACGGCCCCCGCTTCGCAATGCGCTCGAAGGGCCGGGGACTGCCGCCGCCGCGGGAGGTCCCGGCGTGGGCCGGTAGTACGCTGTCTGCGTGATGCCCGTGGGCGACGTCCGAGCCGCGGTTGCCGCCGCGGTCGCGGACGGCCGGATGGGTGACCGGTTGTGGCTCTACGCGACCTACCACTGCAACCTGCGCTGCTCGTACTGCCTCACCGAGTCGAGCCCGCGCGTGCGCGACCGGCGCGAGCTCGGGGCCGAGGCGATGGTGGCCGCGGTGCGAGGGGCGGCTTCGCTCGGGATCCGGCGGGTCGGCGTGACCGGCGGGGAGGTGTTCATGCTGCCGGGGATGGCCGACGTGCTCGCCGAGATGGCCGGGGTGATGCCGACCACGGCGCTCACCAACGGGACGCTCCTGGACGACCGGCTGCTGCGGCGCCTCGCCCCGCTCCGGGGGCACGCGGGCTTCGCGCTCCAGATCTCGCTCGACTCCGCCGATGCGGTGCGAAACGACGCGCTGCGCGGGCCGCGCAACTTCGCCCGCGTGTGCGAGAGCGTGCCCAGGCTGCGCGCGGGCGGCATCCGGGTGCGGATCGCGACCACGGTCGCGGATCAGTCGCGCGACGAGCTGCGGCGCCTCTGCGACCTGCACCGCAGCTGGGGCATCCCCGACAAGGACCACATCGTGCGGCCGGTGGTGCGGCGCGGGCGGGCGGCGACCCGCGGGATGGGCGTCGTCCCCCAGGCCGGTGACATCCTGCCCGAGCTCACGATCACGGCCGAGGGGGCGTTTCTCGATCCGTTCGCGCCCACCGTGCGCCGGGGTGTGACCGACGTCGACCGGCTGGTGTGCCGCGAGACCGCCCCGATGATCGCGGCGGTCGAGGCGTTCCTCGCCGCGGTGGCCGGACGGCCCGGGGCGGATGCCGAGAGGAACATCAGGTGAGCGTAGGCGCGGCCCTCCGGTCGGAGGGCGACACGGGCACGCGGGTGCTGATCGCCGCGAAGGCGCCGCTGCCGGGGAGGTGCAAGACGCGGCTCTCGCCGCCGCTTTCGCCGGCTCTCGCCGCCCGTCTCGCCGAGGCGTTTCTGACCGACGTCCTGGCCGTCGCCCGCACCGTCGACGCCAGCGCCGGCTTCCTGTGCCCGCCGGCCGACGCCGCCGACCTGGGCCGCCTCTTCGCCGGCGTGCCTCTGGTCGTCCAGGAGGGCGACGGGCTCACGGGAGCGCTCGCGACCGGCGTCAGGGGCGGGGCGGTGGTGGTGGCGGGGGACGCGCCCGGCATCACGGCCGCGGCGATCCTGGCGGCGGCGGCTGCGCCCGCTGACGTCGCGCTTGGGCCGACGCGCGACGGCGGCTTCGGCCTGATCCGGATGCGCCCGCACCGGCCCGGGATCTTCGCCGGCATTCGCTGGTCGACGGGCTCCGTGCTCGACGAGACCGTCGCCGCGTGCCGGGCCGCCGGCCTCACCGTCTCGCTGCTCGATCCGGTGGCCGACGTCGACACCGTGGACGACCTCGCGGCGATCGACCTCTCGCGCGCGCGCGCGACCCGCGCCGTGCTGGCCGACGTGGGCCGACCCACACGCCCGGCCGGGCCCGGGCGATAGGGTGGCCGCGATAGCCGCGAGCGTCGAGGAGGGTGACATGAGCGTGATCGAGCATCCGGTCGTGGACGATGCGCTGTGGGGCACGATCGCCGCGCACTCGGATTCGGTCGACCGCGAGTCGCGGTTCCCGGGCGAGGCGGTGGCCGGCCTCGCCGAGCACGGCCTGCTCGGGCTGGGCGTCCCCGCCGACCTGGGCGGCCCCGGCGGCGGCCCCGGCGAGATCGTCGCCGCGGTCGAGCGGATCGCGAGCGCGTGCTCGTCGACGGCGATGGTGTATGTCATGCACGCGATCGCCACCCAGACGCTGCTCGCGGGCTCCGCCGCAGGCGGTGCGAACCGCGACGTCCTGCGCGAGATCGGCGCGGGCCGCCACCTGACGACCCTGGCGTTCTCCGAGCACGCGACCCGCAGCCACTTCTGGGCGCAGGCGTCGCGGGCCACGGCGAACGCAGATCACGTGATCGTCGCCGCGCGCAAGTCGTGGGTGACGTCGGCGGGCCATGCTGACTCCTACGTCACCGCGACCGGCGCTGCGGGCGGCTCCGCCGACCCGCTCGTGACCGAGCTCTACCTGATCGCCGCCGATGCGACCGGGATCACGGTGGGCGGGCCGTTCGACGGTCTGGGCCTGTGCGGCAACGCGTCAAGCGCGATCGAGTTCGCCGGCGTGCGCGTCGATGCCGGCCGCCGGCTGGGCGGGCCCGCCTCGGGCATGGCGCTCATGATGGAGGCGACGCTGCCGTGGTTCGTGCTCGGATGCGCGGCCTGCTGCGTCGGCCTCGCCGGCGCCGCGATCGAGATGGCGGCGGCCCACCTGCAGGGCGCCCGCATCGAGCACCTGGGCACCCCGCTGGCCGGCATCGCGGTCAATCGCGCCCGGCTGGCCGAGGCCAAGATCCGCCACCTGCAGGCCCGCGCGCTCCTGCTCCAGGTCGCCGACCAGGTGGCGGCCGGCCACCCCGACGCCCAGCTCGGCGTGCTGGCCCTCAAGGCGGCCGCGGCCGAGATGGCGATCGCCGTCACCGACGAGACGATGCGCGTCTGCGGCGGGGCGGCGTTCTCGCGCCACCTCCCGCTCGAGCGCCTGTTCCGCGACGCGCGTGCGGCGACGGTGATGGCGCCGACGAGCGACGTGCTGCGCGATCTGCTCGGGCGGGCGCTGACGGGCCTGCCGCTGTTCGACGCTTGAACGCACCGGCGGGTAGATGCGGGCCAGCCGCTCGGGCGAAACCCGCAGGGTGTAGAGCAGCTGGATCAGCCAGTGGCGGGCGAGCGTGCGCATATGGCCGTCGTGCCGGTGACGGCGGCTCGACGTCGTCACGGCCAGCGGCACCACCGTGAGGCCGCCGGCCCGGCGCAGCCGCGCCGCCAGGTCACGGTCCTCCATGACCGGGATCGGCCGGAAGCCGCCGGCGCGGTCGAACGCGGCCCGGGTGACGAACAGCGCCTGGTCGCCGTAGACGACCTTGAAGAGCCGCGAGCGCAGGTTCACGAGCCGCTCGAGCGCCGGCCGCGGCCTGTCGAAGCGGATGCGGAAGGCGCCTGCGTCCGCGCCCGCGAGCGCGGCGGCGACGGCGGCCGCCGCGCCCTCCGGCAGCAGCGTGTCGGCGTGCAGGAAGAGCAGCACGTCGCCGGTCGCGACCGCCGCGCCCCGGTTCATCGCCTCGGCCCGGCTCCCCGGCGCGGTGACCACGGCCGCACCGGCCGCTGCGGCCGCAGCGGCCGTGCCGTCCCGCGAGCCGGCGTCGACCACGATCACCTCGCAGCCGCCGAGCGCGCGCCGCGCCCCCGCGACCGCCGCCGCGATCGCCGCCTCCTCGTCCAGGGTCGGGATCACCACCGAGACGGTCATGCCCGGCCCTGGCGGCGGTCGAGGCTCAGGTGCCGGTTCGACGGCACGACGGCGACGAGCAGGCTGACGGCGATGAAGAGCACGAACCCCCAGAACCACTGGTGCGGCGCCCGGGCGGTCAGCACGGTGATCGCGATCGCCTGCGCGAGCCCGATCGCGCCGCCGATGCGAGTGTGCCAGCCGAGCAGGAGCAGGACGCCCGCGACCGCCTCGACCAGGAACACCTGCCACCCGAACAGGGTGAAGTGGGGGATGACGACATGGGCCATGAACCGCCGCAGCGGCTCGCCGAGCGCGTAGCGCTCGGCCTGGTGGAACGAGTACATGAGCCCGCGCGGATCGTGCCGCCCGAAGTCGGGCGGGAGCTTCCACGAGAGGTTCGCGAGCCAGAGCACGCCCAGGAGGACGCGCAGGCCCGCGAAGCCCCAGTCGGATTGGTCGGCCTCGCGCACACGCACACCCCCACCCTACGCCGGGTGCCGGCACCGCGCCGTGCGCTACGCGATGTCGAACCGAAGCGGCGTGACGACCGCCCGCTCGGCCGGGCCCACCCGGGCGCGCCTGCGCGCCTCGATCTCGTAGCGCCAGCACACGACGTGACCCTCGACTGCCGTGGGCAGGCCGGGCGGGATGGCAAACGCGAACGGGTGCCAGCGCCGGTCGGGGTCGCGGCCGACCGTGTGCGTCTCGCTCCAGAGCGGGTCGGTATGCCAGAGCGGCGGCTGGCGATGGTTGCGGAACCGGAAGTTCGTGCGCCACGCCTCCTCGCAGCGCGCGATCACGTCCACCGCGCCCGAGCCGTCGTCGCTGACGTGGACGCGGCCCTTGATCCACCCGCCACCCTCGAGCAGCGCGTCGGCCAGCTCCACGTGGAAGTGGCGGGCGGGGAACGAGGCGATCATGCGATCGAACAGTTGGGTCGCCTCGTGCAGCTGCCGGTCGCCGCCGAGCATCCGCACCGGCATGACGACCTGAGAGCGATGCCGCCCCGACACCGGCGTGCGCGCCCGGACGGCGAACCCCAGCCGGCAGCGCGGGCCGGCCAGCCCGGGCGGGGTCTCAGGCGGCACGGGCAGCTCGAACCGGCCGAGCCCGCCGTCGGGGTCGACCCGGCACGAGCCGACCGCGGTCGCGAGCCGACCCGCCGGGCACACCTCGATCCGCAGCAGGGTGACGTCGGCGGGCCCGGGCAGGCCGCGAAGCTCGCCGCGGATCGGCTCCCCGGCCGCCGCCGTGGCGGTCGCCAGATCGAGCTCGAACGGGCGGCCGGTCGCGCCATCTCGGTTGCGTCGCAGCAAGAGCGGTCTCCGACGGGGACGACCAAACGGTAGCCGACCCGACGTGCCGGGCGGTGTGATCACCCCCGACGATGTGCAAAAACGTGGGGACTGAGAACATGTAACTTTATGCATTCATACATCGTGTGACCCCGGAGACAACGGGCCAATTCCGGCTTGCATAGGCGCTGTACGCAGGTATATGCTCCGCGCCGGGTGCGCAACCGCCGTTGCGGTGGATGCGACGAAAGAGCGGGAGGAGACCACGATGGATGGACGGTCCAGGCGCGTGTTGCTGGGATTGGGTGTGTCTGTGCTTGCGTTGACGGCAGCGGCGGCCTGTGGTTCTTCGGGGTCGAGTTCGTCGGGTGGGGGTTCGTCGGCTCCGGCGGCGTCGGTGCCTGCGCCGGATGCTGCGGCGTTTACGGCTGATTTTTCGTTGATGAAGACGTTGGCGCCGTTGGCGGCGCAGGGTAAGGGTTTGGTGGGGGTGCTTTTGCCGGATACGACGACGTCTGCGCGGTATGTGGAGTTTGATGCGCCGTATTTGAAGCAGGCGTTTGAGGCGGCGGGGTTGAAGTCGTCGCAGTTCAAGATTGATAATGCGCAGGGGTCTGCGAGCACGATGCAGCAGCAGGCGGAGGCGGATATCACTGCGGGCGCGTCGGTGTTGCTGGTGGATCCGTTGGATCCGGGGTCGGGTGCTGCGATCGAGTCAAATGCGGAGTCGCAGGGCGTGAAGGTGATCGACTATGACCGCTTGGTGACGGGTGGTCCGGCTGATCGGTACTACGTCAGTTTCAATAATGTGCAGGTGGGTCAGCTGATCGGCAAGGGCGAGGTCAGTTGCATCGCTGCGTGGGGTGTGAAGAAGCCGAATATCCTGATCATGGACGGCGATCCGACGGATAACAACGCCAAGCTGTTCGCGCAGGGGTATAACGGTGTCTTGGCGCCGCATTTCGCGGATAAGTCGTATGTGAAGGTGGGCGAGCCGACGGGGACGTGGGATCCGCCGACGGCGCAGACGACGTTTGAGCAGCAGCTGACCGCGCACTCCAACATCAACGCGGTCGTCACCCCCAATGATGACAATGCAAACGCGGTGATCGCGGTGTTGCAGAAGGACAAGATCCCGCCGAAGACGTTTCCGACCACGGGTCAGGACGCGTCCCCGTCGGGCTTGCAGAACATCCTCAAGGGCTACCAGTGCGGAACCGTGTACAAGCCCATCTATCTGGAGGCGCAGGCGGCAGCCGCGCTGGCCATGTACCTGCGCGCCGGCCAGACACCACCGGCCAGCCTGGTCAACGCCCAGACGATGGACACCACCCTGGGCAAGAACATCGCCTCGGTGTACACCACCCCGATCTGGGTCACCACCCAAAACATGGCCGCGACCGTGGTCAAGGACGGCGCCGTCAAGGTCTCCGACCTGTGCGCCGGAGCCGCACTCAAGCAAGCCTGCACAGCAGCAGGCATCAGCTAGCACGCTCACCCACCTCGGGCCGCCCCCTCCACACGAGCGGGCGGCCCGAGGCGTAGACTGACCTCCGCGCGATGGAACAGACGAGCCAGACCGAGCCCACGAGCCCGAGCCCGAGCACAGGCGGCGAACCGCTCCTGCGGCTGCGCGGGATCTCCAAGAGCTTCGGCCCGGTGCAGGCGCTCAACGAGGTCGACTTCGATGTGCGGGCCGGGGAGGTGACGGCCCTCATCGGCGACAACGGGGCCGGCAAGTCGGTGCTGATCAAGTGCATCGCGGGCATCCACGCTCCCGACCACGGCGAGATCCTTTTCGACGGGACGTCGGTGCGCCTGCGCACGCCCCGCGACGCCGCTCTGCTCGGGATCGAGACCGTGTACCAGGATCTGGCGCTCTGCAACAACCTCGACATCGTCCAGAACATGTTCCTCGGCCGCGAGCGCATGCGCGGCATCGTGATGGACGAGGAGGCGATGGAGACCTCGGCGCAGGAGACCCTGTCGAGCCTCGCCGTGACCACCGTGCGCTCGATCCGCCAGCCGGTGGCCTCGCTCTCGGGCGGACAGCGCCAGTCGGTGGCGATCGCAAAGGCGGTGCTCTGGAACTCCAAGCTCGTGATCATGGACGAGCCGACGGCCGCGCTCGGCGTCGCCCAGACCGCGATGGTGCTCGCGCTCGTGCGCCGGCTGGCCGACCGCGGCCTGGCCGCGATGATCGTCTCGCACAACATGAACGACGTCTTCGAGGTCGCCGACCGGATCGCCGTGCTGCGCCTGGGCAAGATCGTCGCCCAGCGGCCCAAGTCGCGAGCTCGACCCGCAGATCGCCGTCGATCTCATGACCACCGGCCGCTCCGATCGCGTGGCCGCGGCGCGCCCCCAGCCCGGCGGGGCGGTCTGACGATGTCCAAGGTCGACGAGCCCACGCCCGGCGGGCCGGACGCCGCCGACGAGCTGACCGGCGACGCCGCCCGCAAGGCGGAGATGGCGGTTCCGCCGGAGATCGTCGCGGGGTCGGCCGGCGAGTACCTGCGCACATCGATCGCGCGGATCCGGGGCGGCGAGAGCGGCATCCTGCCCGTCGTCGGCGGGCTGCTTCTGATCTCGGTCCTGTTCCAATCGCTCAACTCGAACTTCCTCACGGCCCGCAACCTGGTCGACCTGTTGGTGCAGGCCGCGGTGTTCAGCCTGCTCGCGATCGGCGAGGTGTTCGTGCTCCTGCTGGGCGAGATCGACCTCTCGAGCGGCTACGTCGCCGCCATCGGCGGGACGGTTGTGGCCGACCTGGTCGGCCCCGCCCACGGCTGGCCGTGGTGGGTGGCGATCGCCCTGGGCCTGCTCGCATGCGCCGGGATCGGGCTGCTCCAGGGGCTCATCATCACGCGGCTCGGCCTGCCGTCGTTCGTCGTCACCCTTGCCGGCCTGCTCTTCTGGCAGGGCGTGGACCTGCGTATCCTCGGCAACGGCGGCACCATCCCGATCAACGACAACGTCATCATCAATATCGCGAGCGCGAACCTGAGCAACATCGCCGGCTGGATCGTGATGCTCGTGATCGTCGGGGTGTTCGGCGCGGCGATGTGGCGCCGCGACGCCAAGCGGCGGGGTGCCGGGCTGGTGGCGCCGCCGCCGAGCGTGACCCTGCTCAAGATCGCTGGCGCGCTCTTGGCCGGCGTCGGCGTTGTCCTGCTGTGCAACACCGACCGCGGGATCTTCGCCCCGGTCTCGGGCGTGCCCTACGTGGTGCTGCTTGTCCTCGCCGTCGTCGGCGTGGCGACCTTCATCCTCGGCCGCACGAAGCTCGGCCGCTACCTGTACGCGATCGGCGGCAGCGCCGAGGCGGCTCGGCGCGCCGGCGTGAACCTGGCCATGATCCGGATGACCGCGTTCATGATGTGCTCTTTCACGGCCGGGATCGCCGGGATCGTGTACGCCTCGCGGCTGCGGTCGATCTCGACGAGCGTCAACGGCGGCACGCTGGTGCTCTACGCCATCGCCGCAGCCGTGATCGGGGGCACGAGCCTCTTCGGCGGCCGCGGCAAGGCGATGCACGGCGTGCTCGGCGGGATCGTGATCGCGGCGATCTACAACGGCATGGGGCTCGTGGGCTTCAGCGCTCCGGCCCAGTACATGGTCACCGCTCTCGTGCTGCTCGCAGCGGTCATCATCGACGCGCAGGCCCACCGCGGGCGCGTCGGCGCCACGTGATGGCGTCGCAACGGACCGCTACGGCGAACTACTGAGAACGAGATGAGGGCCTCTGCCGATGCCGGCGTGTGGCGGCATTCGTACGATTGCGGCATGCTCGGCTCGAGTTCGCTCGCCGAGGTCCTGTTTTGGAAGGAGATCGTTTCATGAGTACGTATCGGAAGCGCCTGCTGGGCTTCGGCCTCGCCGCTCTGGTCGTTGCCGTGGCGGCGGCCTGTGGTTCTTCGGGGTCGAGTTCGTCGGGTGGGGGTTCGTCGGCTCCGGCGGCGTCGGTGCCTGCGCCGGATGCTGCGGCGTTTACGGCTGATTTTTCGTTGATGAAGACGTTGGCGCCGTTGGCGGCGCAGGGTAAGGGTTTGGTGGGGGTGCTTTTGCCGGATACGACGACGTCTGCGCGGTATGTGGAGTTTGATGCGCCGTATTTGAAGCAGGCGTTTGAGGCGGCGGGGTTGAAGTCGTCGCAGTTCAAGATTGATAATGCGCAGGGGTCTGCGAGCACGATGCAGCAGCAGGCGGAGGCGGATATCACTGCGGGCGCGTCGGTGTTGCTGGTGGATCCGTTGGATCCGGGGTCGGGTGCTGCGATCGAGTCAAATGCGGAGTCGCAGGGCGTGAAGGTGATCGACTATGACCGCTTGGTGACGGGTGGTCCGGCTGATCGGTACTACGTCAGTTTCAATAATGTGCAGGTGGGTCAGTTGATCGGCAAGGGCGAGGTCAGTTGCATCGCTGCGTGGGGTGTGAAGAAGCCGAATATCCTGATCATGGACGGCGATCCGACGGATAACAACGCCAAGCTGTTCGCGCAGGGGTATAACGGTGTCTTGGCGCCGCATTTCGCGGATAAGTCGTATGTGAAGGTGGGCGAGCCGACGGGGACGTGGGATCCGCCGACGGCGCAGACGACGTTTGAGCAGCAGCTGACCGCGCACTCCAACATCAACGCGGTCGTCACCCCCAATGATGACAATGCAAACGCGGTGATCGCGGTGTTGCAGAAGGACAAGATCCCCCCGAAGACGTTTCCGACCACGGGTCAGGACGCGTCCCCGTCGGGCTTGCAGAACATCCTCAAGGGCTACCAGTGCGGAACCGTGTACAAGCCCATCTATCTGGAGGCGCAGGCGGCAGCCGCGCTGGCCATGTACCTGCGCGCCGGCCAGACACCACCGGCCAGCCTGGTCAACGCCCAGACGATGGACACCACCCTGGGCAAGAACATCGCCTCGGTGTACACCACCCCGATCTGGGTCACCACCCAAAACATGGCCGCGACCGTGGTCAAGGACGGCGCCGTCAAGGTGTCCGACCTGTGCGCCGGAGCCGCACTCAAGCAAGCCTGCACAGCAGCAGGCATCAGCTAGCACGCTCACCCACCTCGGGCCGCCCCCTCCACACGAGCGGGCGGCCCGGAGCGGGCCGGGTGTGCCGTACGGAGCGGCCGCCCGTTGGGCGGTCGCTCCTATACTCGGTCCGATGCACGCTGAGGCGGCCAGTGCGATCTCCCTGCGGGGAGTGGTCAAGCGCTTCGGCGCGCTGACGGCGGTGGACGGGCTCGATCTGGAGGTCCCGGCGGGCGTCTGCTTCGGACTGCTGGGGCCAAACGGCGCCGGCAAGTCGACGACGATGCGCCTGCTCACCGGCCAGGCGCTCGCCGACGCGGGCGAGATCCGCGTCCTGGGCCACGCGCTGCCGGCCGGCTCCAAGCAGGCGCGCATCGAGATGGGGGTCGTCCCCCAGCTCGACAACCTCGACGTCGAGCTGACGGCCCGCCAGACGCTCGGCGTGTTCGCGCGCCTGTACCGCGTGCCCGGCCGGGAGCGGCGCGCCGCCGTCGACCGTGCGCTTGCGATCGCAAACCTCGTCCCGCGGGCCGACACGCGGGTGTCCGAGCTCTCGGGAGGCATGCGCCGGCGGCTTCTGATCGCCCGCGGGCTGATCCACGAGCCGCGCCTGGTGCTGCTCGACGAGCCGACCGTCGGGCTCGACCCGCAGGTGCGCCAGGAGCTGTGGGGGCTGATCGACCGGCTGCGGGCCTCCGGCGTCACCGTGCTCATGTCGACGCACTACATCGAGGAGGCCGAGCGCCTGGCCGACATCGTCGCCGTCATGTCGCACGGCCGCATCGTGGCCCTCGGCCGGCCGGAGGAGGTCGTGCGCGCCGAGGCGGGTGAGCAGGCGCTTGAGGTGTACGGGGCGCCCGATCACCTCGAGGCGGTCGCACGGCTCGCCGAGCGGGAGGGGTGGCGCACCCGCCGCAGCGGGCCGGCCGTCGTGATCATGCAGGCGGAGCGGCTCGACGGGGACGCCCCCGAGGGAGTGCGGCGGCCGGCGAACCTCGAGGACGCGTTCGTCATGCTGACCGGCGAGGAGATCGAGTGACGGGCCATCCCGTCCACCGCGTCCGCCGGCTCGAGCCCGCGGCTCTGGCCGGCGTGATGAGCCGCGACGTCGTCCTCTTCGGCCGCTACTGGAAGGCGACGACCTTCTCGTCGGTCGTGCAGCCGACGATCTACCTGCTCGCGTTCGGGCTCGGCTTCGGCTCGCTCGTGTCGCACGTCGACCACGTGCGCTACGTGGAGTACGTGGGCACGGGTGTGGTCGCGACGGCCGTGCTGTTCTCGTCGGCGTTCCCGGGCATGTTCAACACCTTCATCCGGTGGAAGTTTCAGCGCACTTATGACGCGGTGCTCGCGGCGCCGGTCGACGTCGAGGAGCTGATCACGGCCGAGGTGCTCTGGATTTCGATACGCGCCGGCGTCTACGGCGTAGCACCGCTGATCGTCGCGATGGCGTTCGGTCTCTCGCCCAACGCCGGCATGCTGCTCGTGCCGTTCATCGGCTTCGTCACCGGGTTCGGCTTCGCCAGCTTCGGCGTGCTGGTAGCCGCGGTGGCGAAGACGATCGACAACTTCAACTACGTGACGAGCGCCGTGCTGACACCGCTCTTCCTCCTCGCCGGGACGTTCTTCCCGATCTCGACACTGCCCCCATTCATCCACGCCCTGGCGCTTCTGAACCCGCTCTACCACTGCGTCGCCCTCGTGCGCGAAGCGGCGCTCGGAAACTACGCGTGGTCGGACCTGACGCACGTCTTCGTGCTGGTGAGCTTTGCGATCGTGATGTGGCGGATCGCGGTGTGGCAGATGCAGATGCGGCTGATCGACTGACGTCTTGGCGGCGTAGCTACACGGACGCCGCCGCAGCCGATTGCCGCTGGGACCAGGGTGCTGTAGAGTCGGCCGGCGGTGCACGAGGGCGGCACCATACGGGAGGGCGCGCCTGCCGGGGTCACGACCAACGGCGCCGTCATCCGCGTGCTCGTCGTGGACGACAGCCGTCTCTTCCGGGACGCGCTCGCGAGCCTTCTGCGCAGCGAGCCGTGGGTGGAGGGGGTCGAGACGGCGCCGGACTCTGCGAGCGCGCTTCGGCACGCGATCGGCTTCCCACCGACCATCACGCTGCTCAACATGGCGATGGCGAGGAGCATCGACTCGCTGCGGACGCTCGCGCACTCCGAGCGCCGCGCCCGGGTCGTGTCGATCGGCGTCAGCGAGGACGAGGCGGAGATCATCGCCTGCGCCGAGGCCGGCGCCGCCGGCTATCTCCTGCGTGGAGACCCCCTTTCGCAGCTTCGGGCCGTGATCCAGAGCGTCGCGAAGGGCGAGGCGTTGTGCTCGCCGCGGATCGCCGCGACCCTGCTCGGACACGTGACAACACTCGCCGCGGAGCGCGGCCCACACGGCGGCTTCGCGAAGCTCACGGCCCGCGAGTACGAGGTGCTGACGCTGCTCGAAGACGACCTGTCAAACCGCGAGATCGCCGATCGGCTCTGCATCGAGGTGCGCACCGTGAAGAACCACGTCCACAGCATCCTCGACAAGCTCGGCGTCGACCGCCGCGGGCGGGCGGCCGCGCGCCTGCGGGCCGAGCGCGCCCAGCGCATCTAGTCCTTCCGATCCCGGCCAGATGGATCCTCCGGCCCTTGCCGGAGGCCGGCTGTGTGCGTAGCGTGGGCGGTTCCTTCGAACGGGGGTGGGAACGATGCGTGCACGACAAGTTCTGCGCGGGAAGTGGTGGTTCGGCCTGACGGCGCTGGTCGCGGCCGGCGTGCTGGTCGCGGCGCTGCCGGCGACGGCGGCCGCCGCCAAGCATCCGCGCAACGGCCACCGGGCGGTGTCGGCGGCCGATCCGCCGCTCGCGTTCGGGCACTGGACGTTCTTCGACTTCGGCGGTGTGGGCAGCCAGGACTCCGAGGGCCCGTTCACGTTCGCCAAGCCGACGCCCGTGCTGCTGCGAGTGACCGACGGCTTCTGCCGCGGCGACCGCTTCCGGGTCTGGGACAACGGCTTCCCGATCTTCGTGACCACGAGCGTCGCCACCGATCTGTCGTGCGACGACGTCCCGTCGGTCGGCATGCCGGGGCCGGCGTGGCTCGACCAGACCTACAGCAAGGGCCACTTCCTGCTCGAGCCGGGCAAGCACCACATCGTCATCCAGGCGACCCGCAGCCCGTTCGGGGCGGGTGGAGCCTGGCTCGAGGCGATCCCGATGCCCGTCGGCTCGGGTAGCTGATTCTGCGACGGGCCCGCGCCTTCGCGCGCGGGCCCGTCTCACCGATGTGCGGCTGTTAGCATCGGCACCCGAGCAAGGGGGGTGCGGTGAAGCAGGTGCGCATCGGCGTCGTGAGCGCCGCCAACATCGGCCGCAAGGTGGTGATCCCGGCGATCCTGGCCGCGGGGAACGCCCAGCTCGTCGCGCTTGCGAGCACGAGCGACGAAGGCGCGCGCTTCTTGCGCGAGACGCCGCTCACCACGGCTGAGGGCCGTCCGCTCGGTGACGCGGTGCGCCTGCACACGAGCTACGCCGACCTGCTCGCCGATCCCGAGGTCGACGCCGTGTACATCCCGCTTCCCAACCATCTGCACGCGGAATGGTCGAAGCGCGCGGCCGACGCCGGCAAGCACGTCCTGTGCGAGAAGCCGGCGGCGCTCGACGCCGCCCAGACCGCCGACATGATCGACCACTGCACCGCCCGCGGCGTCGTCTGGATGGAGGCGTTCATGTACCGCTTCCACCCGCAGTGGGAGCTGGTGCGGCGGCTCGTCGGCGACGGCGCGGTGGGCGACCTGCGCGCGGTCGTCGCCGTCTTCACGTTCACCGTGCGCGATCCGGCCAACATCCGCCGGGTGGCGGCCTACGGCGGCGGCTCCCTGTACGACGTCGGCGCCTACTGCGTGAACGTCTCGCGGTGGCTGTTCGGCCGCCCGCCGGTGGCGGTGAGCGGCACGGCGCACGTGAGCCCCGAGGGTGTCGACGAGGAGTTCCGCGGGCTGCTCGACTTCGGCGCCGGCCAGTCGGCGCTCTTCCTGAGCAGCCTGTCGCAGCCGTATCGCCACCACGTCCGGCTGCTCGGCACCGAGGGCGACATCACGGTGCCGGAGGCGTTCGTCGTCGGCTCGGGCGACGTGCGGGTGATCCGCACCGACGCCGGGGGAAACGATGAGGTGCTCACCGTCGCCGGCGCCGACGAGTACCGGCTCGAGGTCGAGGACTTCGCCGACTGCGTCCTTACCGGCCGCGCGCCCGAGGTCGTCTCGCACGCGGACACCCTGGCGAACATGCGCACGATCGACGCCCTGTACGCGTCGGCCCGCCAGGGGGCGGCCGTTCCGCTCGACGGCTGACGGAACCTGGGAGAATCCCGGGATGCTCCAGCGGGTGGTCTCTCCCGTGCTCGTCGGCCGGCAGGAGGAGCTGTCGCAGCTCGAGGGCTTTGCGGCGGCGCAGCCCGCCTACCGGCTGCGCTAGTCGGTCATGCTCGCGGCGATGCCCCAGCACACGATGGCGCTGCACACGGTGCTCCAGCGGCCGTACACCTTGTAGATGTTGGCGGCGACGCGCGCCTGCTCGGTGATCGTCATCGCCCCCGACGCGATCTGCGGGTCCGACACGTTGCGCACGCCGATGTAGGTCGGCGCGGCGGCGCCCAGGTCGGCGCACACCATCCCGAGCACCGCGTCGCCCATCTCCGAGAGGTCGCCCTTGCCCTGCAGCGCGAACGTGTTCGCGCTGTTGTCGAACCCGAAGAAGTCGGTCGTGAGGATGCCATGATTGGACGACTGGGCCGTGTCCGTGCGCGGGTGGCGCGTGTTGCCCGGCGGCAGGAATCCCTGATTGAAGCGAAACAGGCTGCGGGCGGCCGGCAGATGCGTGAGCGGGGCGTGCGCCGTGCTCGCGTACTTCTGGCCGTTCAGACGCGCGAAATCGCGCTGGCAGTCGAAGCCGACGAACCGGCTCAGCACCACGTCGCCGACCTGCGAGCCCGCTCCGATGCCGCCGCCGGTGCCCGTCGTGATGACCAGCCGGGGTGAGACGTCGGCGATGATCTGGCGCCACACGTCGGCGTTCGGCAGATCCGGCCCGTCCTGCGACATGTGCGAGTCCGACTTGAAATACGTGACCGTCCGCCCGCCGATCGCGCCGCACCAGTACGTCCCCAGCCGGCGGTAGTTGCGCGCCGGGCACCCGGCCCGCATCTTCGCCGAGATGACGTCGTAGTTACGCGTATAGGGCGTCCAGTCGTCGCGGCTGTCGAACCCCGGAGTCAGGACGCGGCTCAGGGCGTGGCCCTCGTCCATCGTCCAGGTCACGATCAGCACGTCCGCCTTGGGGAGCGCCAGGCCCACGCCGGCGGGCGGTGTGACCGGCGTCGGGGCGAGCCCGTCCGGCCAGTCGATATCGACGAAATTGCCGAGACCGGTCGACTCGGGCGCGCCCTCAAGATCCATCCGGAAGCCCGCGTTTGTTGTGCTCTCCGAGTCGAATTCGATCAGCTCGCGCTGCAGGGCGCCGGCCGCCGTCTGGACATCGGCGACGCCGGGGGTGACCCCGACCACGTCGGGGATGTTCGATCGCACCCAGTCAAGCTCGACAGTCATCGGCGCCCCCAGTTCGAGACAGACGCGACGAGGTTAGTGGCGGGGCGGAAGCCCCGTCAAGCTCAGGGGCGCGCGGGGGCGATCGCCGGCCACACGGCCGCGACGGTCTGCTCCGGCCAGTCGCGGGGGATCGGCATGCCGGCGAACGTGCGGTAGAGATATGACCCGATCAGCATCTCGACGACGGCCGCGGGGTCGGTGTCGGAGCGGACGTCGCCCTTCTCGCGGGCCAGCTCGAGCACGGCCGCCATGCGCAGCCGGCACGGCCGGATCACTCGCTCGCGGAACGACTCCAGCATCTCGGGATGCTCGTGCCGCTGCAGGTAGAGCGAGGCCACGATGGAGATGCCGTCGTTGGGCCCGACCGACTCGTGGAAGCCGCGCAAGAGCTCGGTGACCGTGCTGCGCGCGTCCGGGCAATCGCACGGCTCCGCCGCACCGGCGAGCGTGCACACGGCGGCGGTGACCATGTCGGCCTTCGTCGGGTAGCGGCGATAGACGGTGGCGCGGGTGACCCCGGCGTCGGCGGCGACCGCCTCGATCGACGTGCGGTCGTAGCCCTCGCTCCCGAGCAGGCGCAGGGTCGCGGCGATGATCTGGCGGTCGGAGTCCTCGTTGCGGGGGCGGCCGGGGCCGCGGTGTGTCGGTTCGGTGATTGCCATCGTCGCCAGATTATGATACACCACAGTGCTGTATCGCAAACCAGCAATCTGGAGAGACCACTCTCATGCCTGAGACTCAAGACCGCAAGGGGCTCGCGCTCATTCTCCTGTGCGCGGTCCAGTTCATGGTGGTGCTCGACATCGCCATCGTCAACGTCGCCTTGCCCACGATCAAGACGGCGCTCGACTTCAAGGAGACCGACCTGCAGTGGGTCATCAACGCCTACACGCTGACGTTCGGCGGGCTGCTCATGCTGGGCGGCCGCTCGGCTGACCTGCTCGGCCGCCGGCGCATGTTCCTGATCGGGCTCGCGCTCTTCTCAGGCGCGTCGCTCGCATGCGGCCTGGCGACATCCGAGGCGCAGCTCATCGCCTCCCGGGCGGTGCAGGGCGTCGGTGCGGCCATCATCTCGCCGGCCGCGCTGTCCATTCTCATGACCACGTTCCGGGAAGGCGCCGAGCGCAACAAGGCGCTCGGGATCTGGGGCGCGATCGCCGGCACCGGCGGCGCCGCGGGCGTGCTGCTGGGCGGCATCCTCACCGATCAGCTCAACTGGTCGTGGATCTTCTACATCAACGTCCCGGTCGGCCTGCTCGTGATCGCGCTCGGCCCTCGCATCCTGCGCGAGAGCCGGATCGAGGCGGGGCGGAGGGCGTTCGACCTGCTCGGCGCGGTGCTCGTCACGAGCGGCCTCTCGCTGCTCGTGTACGCGCTGGTGCAGACCGTCGACCACTCGTGGTCGTCCCCGCGGACGATCGCGATGTTCGTCGGCGCAGCGGCGCTCCTGGGCGGCTTCGTCGCCACCGAGGCGCGGGCGGAGTCGCCGCTCATGCCGCTGCGGCTCTTCCGCAACCGCTCGCTCGCGGGCGCCAACGTGGTGGGGCTGATGCTGGGCGCGTCGATCTTCTCGATGTTCTTCCTGCTCACGCTGTACATGCAGCAGGTGCTCGGCTACTCGGCGCTCAAGACCGGCGTCGGCTACCTGCTCGTCTCCCTGGTGATCATCGTGTCGGCGGCGACGTCGCAGGCGCTCGTCACCAGGATCGGGGTGCGCACGGTGCTCGCCGTCGGGATGGGGCTCACCGCTATAGGCCTCGTCTACTTCAGCCAGGTCTCGGTCGGCGGCTCGTATCTGGTCGACCTGGCGCCGGGCTTCATCCTCACCGGCGTCGGCCTCGGCTTCTCGTTCGTGCCGGTCACGATCGCGGCGCTCGTCGGCGTCGAGCAGGCCGAGGCCGGGGTGGCCTCCGGGATCATCAACACCTCGCAGCAGGTCGGCGGGGCACTGGGGACCGCCATCCTCTCGACGGTCGCGTTCACCCGCGTGACCGACTACCTGCAGACCCACGCTCCCGCCCCGGATGTGCTCGTGCGGGCGGATGTGAACGGGTTCTCGGTGGCGTTCCTGGTCGGCGCGACGCTGGCCGGCCTGGGGCTGATCGCGACGCTGACGATGGTGCCGCGCGGCGTGGCGCCGGAGCCGGCGCACGCCGAGGAGGCAGCGGAGCCGGCGGCCGCGTAGATCCACACTCGGGGAGGGCGCTGCCCGCGCCCTCCCCGAGGCTGCGGCGTGTTCCTATGCCGCGCGGTGCATGACGCCGTCGCCCAGGCCGAGCACGGCGAGCAGGGCGTCGACGACGTTCGGGTCGAGGTGTGAGCCGGCGCTCCGGCGCAGCTCGGCGGCGGCCTCGTGCGGCGGGCGGGCCGCCGAGTACGGGCGCGTCGCGGTCATCGCCGCGTAGGCGTCGGCGGCCGCGACGATGCGCGCCTCGATGGGGATGGCGTCGCCCGCAAGGCCGTCCGGGTAGCCGCCCCCGGCGTAGCGCTCGTGGTGGTGGCGGACGGCGGGCGCCGCCTCGTGCAGCGCGGCCACGCGGTGGACGATGGTCGCGCCGACGGCGGCATGCGTGCGCATGATCAGCCACTCGGCGTCGTCGAGCGGGCCGGGCTTGGTCAGGATGTGCTCGGGCACGGTCAGCTTGCCGACGTCGTGCAGCCATCCGGCCAGGCGGCAGCGCAGCACGACCCCCACGGGCAGGCCGAGGTGCTCCGCCATGAGCGTCGCCAGCTCCGCCACCTGGGCGGCGTGCTCCTCGTGGATGCCCTCCCGCAGACTGCTTGCGAACGCGAGCGCCCGGGCCATGCCGACGACCTCGGGCTCGCGGGTCGAAGCGGCGGCGCCGTTGCCGCCCGGCAGCAGCGACACGCGGTTTCGGCCCTGGTGCTTGGCCGCGTAGAGGCACGCGTCGGCCTGGTCGACGAGCGCGTCGAGGCTCGTGCCGTCCTGGGCGCCGAGCGCGCCGCCGATCGAGATCGTGAGCTGCAGCCGGGCCGCCTCGTGGGCGATCGGCGTCTCGCCGACGGCCCGCCGGAAGCGCTGTGCGCGCTCGTCGAGCTCGCGGTCGGAGCCGACGCCGCGCAGGAGCACCGCGAACTCCTCGCCGCCCCAGCGGGCCAGGCAGTCGCCGGGGTCGAGCTCGGAGCGCAGCCGCCGGGCCAGGTCGACCAGGACGGCGTCGCCGACGGCGTGGCCGTAGGCGTCGTTGATCTGCTTGAAGTGGTCGGCGTCGAGCAGGAGCAGGCCGCAGCGGCCAGGGTCGGTGGTCAGTGACTCCGCGGCGATCTGGGCGAAGTGGCGGCGGTTGAAGGTGCCCGTGAGCTCGTCGGTGCCGGCGCGCAGCTCGGCCTCCGCCCGGGCGCGCTCGAGCTGGCGCATGCTCTGCTGCAGGTCGTCCTCGAGCCGGCGCCGCTCGGTGACGTCCGAGACGATGCCGCTCACCTCGAAGGTGCCGTCCGGCCGCGGCCGGCACGCCGCCCTGTCCTGCACCCACCGGGTGACCCCGTCGGCGCCGATCAGCCGGTACACAACGTCGGCGTCCTCACCCCGGCCGAGGGCCCGGTTGAACTCGTCGTAGGCGCCGCGATCGTCGGGGTGCACCGCCGCGTCCCAGTTCACCATGCCGGGGTCGGGCTCGGCGCCGCCGAGCAGGCGATCGCCGCCGGGGCCCTGGAAGAGCTCCTCGAGGCTGCCGTCGGGCATGGCGAGCGCGAGGTACACGTGCGCGCCCACCACGTCCAGCAGGCTCGTGAACCGGTCGCTGGCCTCCGCCAGGCGGGCGGCGGCCTCCTCGCGGGCGGTGATGTCCGAGATGATGCCGTCGACGAGCATCCCGCCGTCGGCCTTGCGCCGCGGCCGGGCGCGATCGCGCAGGATGCGCGTCGTCCCATCGAGCCCGGCGATGCGGTAGGTGGCCTCGGCGTCCTCGCCCCGCAGGAGGCTGCGATTGAACGCCTCATAGGCGGCCCGGTCCTGCGCCGGAATGCGCGACTCCCAGAACTCGCCGGTCTCGACCCCGTCCGGCACGCTCCCGCCGATCAGGCCCTCGATCGTGTCCGTCGAGGTGTGATGCACGTAGCGGCCGTCGGGCGTGATCTCGCCGGCGTACACGTGCTCCTCGAAGAGATCGAGAATGCGCGCCAGGCGAGCCTCGCTGCGGCGTCTCGAGCCCCACACGCGGCCAAGCCACAGCCTCCCTGACCGCACGGGGATGGTGTGAGCGTCATCGCCGCTCTGAGGTAGGGGCGGATCGGTCACAGGCAGTACAAACAATCATCGGCGCGCGGGCGTGACGATTGAGACTTATCGCCCGGTGGCCCGCAGCGCGGCCGCCGCGGCCAGCGCCCCCCAGCCCGCCGCGACCGCGGCGATCGTGATCCGGGCGCGGCGCGTCGGGCAGAGCGTGCCGAAGACGACGGCATCGCCCGCATCGAACGCCGCGCGGGCGAGCAGCGCGGCCCGCAGCGGCCGCCCGGGTGGGGCGAGCACGATCGCCGTGCCCGAGCACAGGTCGCGCACGCCGACGGTCACCGAGAGCGCGCGCACGGCGGCGCCGGGCGCGGCCGGCTCGCCGAGGCCCGTCCAGCGCGCGAGCGTCTGGGGCCGCAGGATCGCGCTCACGCCATAGGCCGCTGTGAGCAGGCCGATGGAGCGCTGCAGCCTCATGCCCGCTGGTAGTGGATCGCCCACATCGGCTCGAACTCGCCGCCGGCTGTGCTGCGCGCCCACTCCCATTCGAGCGACGACGCGGTGATGCCGGCGAAGGTCATCCGGTAGGCCGACCCGTCGGATTCCGGCGCCGTCGTCAGCACCAGGTCAGCGCCGGCGAAGTCGCCGGTGAGCTGGAACACCGACCCGTGGTTGTCCCACCAGGTCTGCGCCCAGCAGCCGTGCCGCGCGTCCCAGACCGAGATGCTGTTTCCGCGCAGCTCCTCGGGAGGGTCGGCGCAGAACGTCTCGAGCACGGCCCGGCCGCCGTGGAGCTCGCGGATGACGTTGCGGCCGCTGCCGCCATCCCAGGTGAGCGTCCACTCGCCCACCCAGAAGCCCAGCCGACCCGACTCCGGACCGGCCGGCGGGGCGCCGGGGGCGGGGTCGATCCAGAGGCCGTCGTGCGCGGCCGCGATGTCCTGAGGGTGGTCAGACACGCTGCGCCTGGGGGCCGAGCCTAGCCGATCGCCGCGTTGACGCGTCTGTCGCCTCTGGGTATCGTGGCCAGTTGATGGCGAAACGGCTGGTCGTCTGTTGTGACGGGACGTGGGACGTCCCCGACAACGTCCACCACGGCGTGGCGGCCCCGACGAACGTCGCCAAGCTGGCCTTGGCCGTCACCACGGGGGGTGCCGGCGGTCAGGAGCTTTTCTACGAGGCCGGAGTCGGCACCACCCCCGACGAGCGCATCCTGGGCGGCGCGTTCGGATACGGGCTGTCGCACAACGTGCGCAGCTGCTATCGGTTCCTGGCGCAGAAGTACGAGCCGGATGACGAGCTCTTCCTGTTCGGGTTCAGCCGCGGCGCGTACACGGCGCGCAGCCTCGCCGGCCTGATCCGAAACTGCGGGATCCTGCAGGAGGAGCACGTCGACCAGGTCGACGAGGCGTTTGCGTTCTATCGCGACCGTACGTCGCAGACGCATCCGAGCGCGCTCGCGTCGCAGATCTTCCGCAAGATGTACTCTCACCCGCAGGACGAGATCCACTTCATCGGCGTGTGGGACACGGTCGGTGCGCTCGGGATCCCGCGGGAGCTGCCCGGGTGGAAGTGGCTCTCGGACCGCCTCGACGGGTGGGAGCAGGTGTGGGGGTTTCACGACACCCGGCTCAGCAGCCACGTCAGGAACGCCTACCAGGCGCTTGCGATCGACGAGGAGCGGGAGCCGTTCCGGCCGACCATGTGGGACCAGGACCCGGCGGCGCAGGGCCAGACCCTGGAGCAGGTCTGGTTCGCCGGCGTGCATACCGAGGTGGGCGGGGGCGCGGCGGATCCGTCGCTCTCGGACATCGCGCTCCTGTGGATGGCCGGGAAGGCGGCGGCGTGCGGCCTTGTGTTCGAGCCCGGCCAGCTGGTCCCCGGCGGCGGCAACGGCGCCGGCGCCGCGGTCTCGCCCAGCTACAAGGCGCCGATCGTCGACTCCCGCAAGGGGATCTACGGGGCCCTGAGCCGCTATCACCGGCTGACCCATGCCGACGCCGCGGCGGCGCCCGGCCAGGCGACCGCCTCCAGTGCGAAGCGCCGGTTCACCGAACGCGTCCTCGACTACTCGCCGCGGGGATTCGAGACGTACCTCACCACCCATCCCACAGTGGTGCAGGTGGTGGAGACCTCGGCCTAATCCGGCTCTACAGCCCGCCGAGCAGGTCGCGCAGAGCGTTCGTGTAGGTGTCGAGCGCAGCCCGCCCGCGGCCGGTGAGCGCGACCGCGGTGCGCGACGCAACTCCGTTGCCGGTCTTCTCGCTCGTGAGGTAGCCGGCGTCCTCGAGCTTGCGCAGATGGGTGATCAGGTTGCCCGGCGTCAGACCGATCATGTCCTGCAGGCGGGTGAACGAGAGGGTGTCGCCCTCGCCCAGCGTCGCCAGGGTCACCACGATCCGCAGCCGCGCGGGGACGTGGATCAGCGGATCGAGCGTGTCGGCGCTCATGCGTGCTCCGTCACGCGTGGAGCGACCAGTACTGGACGCCGGCGCGGATGAGCAGCAGCGCGCACAGGCCGATGCCGACGATTGCCCACACGGCGGCCGGGCCGGCGAACGCTGCCAGCCCGCCGAGCACGACCGCTGCGATCGCGTACGCCGTCATCTGCCAGTTCTCCGTGGCGGCCTCGTGGGCTGCCGCGGCCGCGCCGACGATGATCAGGGGCGCCGCCGCCGGGTAGATGCCATACACGATCGCGTGGCTTGCGCCGGCGTGGTGCAGCGCGCCCTGGAACACGTACACGGTGACCCAGATCGTCCCGAACACCGCCCCCTCGTGCCGCCGCTGCCGCGACGAGCGCCCGCTCACGCCGCTGGTGGCGCGGCGGAAGAACGTGGCGAACGTGACCCCCCAGACGGCCAGGGTCGAGTAGAGCACCATCAGCGCCGCCGCGCTCGGCCCCTCGTAGGGGTGCTGGCCGCGCACCGACAACCAGACGACGCCGTACGCGATGAGTGCGACCACCGCTCCCGCCGCCATGAGCAGCGGCGGCCGGATGTCGAGCTCTCGCTCCGCCTGCCGCCTGGTCTGCTCGAGCAGCTCCGCCGCCTCGCGGGGGTCAAGCTCGCTCCGGTCGGCTGCCGGCGTCTCGTTCGTGTCGCGTGTCCCGTTCATCTTCGCTCCCCGGTCGACTTTGCGCTACAAAGCTAGCACGCTTTGTGGGGCAAAGTCAAGCCCGGCCGCGATGCCGCCCAGACGCCGGAAGGCCCGCCGGAGCGGGCCTTCACGGTTGGCCGGGCGAGGGGTGCCTAGCTTGTGGGGACATACACGGTGATCGCGTTGGGGTCGCAGTGGCAGGCGGCGTAGCCCAACGCGAGATGGGCGTTGCTGCCGTTGCCGGCGATGCACACGAGCGTCGCGGTCGCGTTGAGCGCGCCGGGGTCGCCCTTGTCGCCCTTCGGCCCCGAGGCGCCGACGAGCGAGGCGACGAAGTCAGACACGGAGCCGGTGTGCCCGAGCGAGAGCCACGCCTGGTAGGCGGACTGGCCGGTCGCTCCCGTGTCACCCTTCGCGCCCTGCGGGCCGACGATCGAGTGCAGGAAGTCGGCGATCGTGCCCTCGTTGCCCGCTCCCAGCCACAGCTGGTAGGCGGACAGGCCTGCGGCGCCGTCGATCCCGTTCAGGCCGTCCGTGCCGTCCGTGCCGGCGGTGCCGGTGTCGCCCTTCGGGCCGGCGGGGCCGGTGATCGCGGCGAGGAAGTCGGCGGTCGACCCGTCGTTGCCCTCGGCGAGCCACACCTGGTAGGCGGAAAGGCCGACGGCGCCCGCAGCGCCGGTCGCGCCGTCGCTGCCGGGGGCGCCGTCATGGCCGCGATGGCCGTCGCGGCCGTTGCAGACGATGAAGGTGTCGCCGCTGCGCAGCTTGAACAGGTATCCGCCGTACCAGCAGCCGGGCGTGTGGCGGTGGAGCGTGACCGTCTTGGCGGGGTCGATGAGCCCGCCGTTCAGGTGCGCCTGGATCGCGTTCTGCGCCTCGAGCGCGGACAGGCGCTGCGTGGCCGTCGCCTTGAAGACGCGCAGCGTCTGCAGCCTGTGGGTTTGAACGTAGTTCGTGTGGCCGAGGGACTTGATCCGGTACCCCTGGCGCGAGTTGCGCTCCTTCGACACGTTCATGTAGTGGGTGAGCCCCTTGACGGCGTGCGTCAAGCGACCCGCCGTCCACGCGGTCGAGACCGCTCCCGCCGGCGAGGCGAGCACGGCGAGGGCAGCGAGGGCGACCGCGGCCAGCGCGAATGTGTGCCTGCGCTTCATGGCGTCTCCCTAGCGATGCTGGCTGGCATCATCAGGTTCCGGGCACCATCCCGAAACGACGAGGCGCAGAAGGCCGCTCGCGGGGGTCGAGCGTCTCGTTTCGCCTGGCTGGGAAACCTCTGAACCATCTCGACCGTACGTGGCCGGCGCCGCCCGAGACATCCCCGAAATGGGTGATTCTTCCAGCCCGCCGCCGCGGTCGCGCTCGTACGCAGGATCATCCCGATCGAGTGACGCCAACCGCGGGCCGCCCGTCCACCATTCCACCCTGGATTGCCGGCGCAGACGACCGAGGTGGGTGACCGATGGCAATGGATATCCCCGCGCAGCGACTGCAGCTCGAGGACGTCGTGATGATCGACGTGGACGACAAGGGTGAGGTCGAGGCCGTCGTCGCGCGGCCGGTCGAGCGCACCGCCACGAGCGTGCGCGTGACCCTGCGACCGGACGGCGGCGAGGAGCTCGTGAAGGAGTGGAACCTGGGCGAGCTCGTCACCGTCGTGCGCGGACCGTGAACGCACCGACGTCAGGCGTACCGCCGACTTCGCCGCCGCGCGCGCTCTTCGTGTACTACAGCCATACGCAGCAGGCCCAGCGGGTGTGCGATGCGATGGCCGACGCGCTGCGCGAGCGCGGCTTCGACGTCTCGAAGGCGGCGATCGAGTTCACCGAGCCGCGCTATGTGGAGCGCTTCTCGCGGTTCCCGTTCCGGCACGCCGTGTTCGACATCCTGCCGCTGCTGTGGCCGCAGTTGCGCCGCAGGACCGGGCAGATCCGGATCCCGGACGAGGCGAAGGCCGGCGGCTATGACCTGGTGTGCCTGGGCTCGCCCACGTGGTTCTTCACGACGTGCATGCCTCTGCGCTCATACCTGCGGTCGGACGAGGCCCGCGCGGTGCTGGCCGGGACGCCCTTCGGCGCCTATGTGGTCTGCCGCCGGTACTGGAGCATCAACCTGAAGGAGGTCCGCAGGCTCGGAATCGAGTGCGGCGGGCGCTACGTCGACGGCATCCGCTTCACCTACGAAGGCGGGCAGATCCGGTCGCTGCTGTCGCTCTTGAGCTACTTCGGCAAGGGCGAGATGCGCGAGCGCGCATTCGGGATCAGGATCCCTCCGACCAACCTCAAGCCCGGCTTCGCCGAGCAGGCGACCGCGTTTGCCCACACGCTGGCCGATCGCAGTGGCTACCCGAGCATCTCGTAGCGGGTGATCTTGCCCCCCTGGATCGTCAACTGGACGCGGTGCGGACGTGCGTAGGCGAAGTCGCCCGACTCCTTCAGCCGGTAGATCTCGCGCACGTCGCACGCGAGCCGGCCGTCGCCGTCGTCCACCCAGTCGCCTTCCTCGAACTCATAGTCAAAGCTCTCCGGTGACGATCCCCAGGTCCACTCCCGCCGCATCTCGTCGATCCCGTGCAACGTGCGTTTGGGCGTGACCCATTCCACGTCGGGAGCAAGGAGGGCGTACACGGCCTCGCGGTCGTTCGTCCGTATGGCCGTCTCGAGAGCACCCCGGAACCGCTTCGCGACCTCGACGTCCTGCGCGCCCATCCCGCCATCGTAGGCGGCCGACCCGCCGCGGCTATCACCCTGATCGGGTGAGGTCGTCGCCCGTCGCGAGCGTAGATTTCAAGGATCACGGCGGGCGGATCGCGCAGGTGGAGCCGAGGGACATGAGCGCGCTGGATGAGATCGGCAGACGGGTCGCGCAGCTTCAGGAGCGGCTCGTGAGCGCGGTCGTGTTCGCGGCTGCTGCCGCGGCTGCCGCCCTGGTCGTGCCTCCCGAGCGCCGGTACATGGTCTGCGTATGCCTGGGGGCGGCCGGGTGGGCGATGATCGAGTGCTTCAGGCTGCATGTGGCCGGGGATGACGAGCGCGAGACGCTTGACCAGCTGATCCTGGTCGGGTCTTGCGACCCGCGTTGCGAGCGGCGGCGGGCACAGTTGCGGTCCGCGGCCGTTCAGCACAACCTGGCACGGATGCTGCGGCAGACCTGCGTGCGCGCGCATACCGGCGGGGCGGCGACTGATTGGCTGCTCGATTGGCGCACGGTGCAAGCGGTCGAGGACGACCTGCGGCAGCTCGCCGCGGTCTTCGACCGCGATGCCGGATCCGTGCCGCCCGAAGCCGTGGTCCGGATCCGCATGCTGATCGGCTCGCCGGCCAGCCCCCTGTGCGTGGCCCGGGCGAGCGCGGACTCGCGCCGGCGCGCGATCCGAAGCGCGCAAACCATGATCGCCCGCTGCCGCGCTGATCTTCCCGACTGAAAGCCGTCCCCTCGGGCCCTGCTCGTTCGTCGCTCCGGTGAACACGAACGCTGCCCAAGGAGGAAACGATGCAAGCGAACCTGGCTGCCAACTCGGAGCGGAGGCGCTGGCTTGTGCTCGCGGTGACGGTAATCGCGCAGTTCATGGTCATCCTCGACGTCTCGGTGGTGAACGTCGCCCTGCCGTCGATCAAGCACGATCTGCACTTCTCCCAGGAGAGCCTGCAGTGGGTCATCACGGCCTACTCGATCCTGTTCGGCGGCATGCTGCTGCTGGGCGGCCGGCTCGCCGACCTGCTCGGGCGCAGGCGGCTGTTCATGGCGGGCGTCGCGGTCTTCACGGTCGGCTCGTTGCTGTCCGGGCTCGCCTGGTCGGAAGACGCGCTGATCGCCACGCGAGCGCTGCAGGGCCTTGGCGGCGCGCTGCTCGCGCCGGCGGCGCTCTCGATCGTCGTCACCACCTTCCGCGAGGGGCGCGAGCGCAACATCGCGCTCGGCGTCTGGGGAGCCGCGTCCGGGATTGGCGGCGCGGTCGGAGTGCTGCTCGGCGGCGTCCTCACCTCGTACCTGAGTTGGTCGTGGATCTTCTTCGTGAACCTGCCCGTGGGCGTGGCCGTCCTGGCCGTCAGTCCGTGGCTTCTGAGCGAGAGCCGGGCCGCGCTTGTGCACAGGCACTACGACGTCTCCGGTGCCACCTCGATCACGGCCGGCCTGATGGTGCTGGTGTACGCGATCACGCGCGGAAGTGAGCACGGCTGGAGCAATGCCGCCACCATCGGGCTGCTCGCGACCGCAGGCGCGCTGATCGTCGCGTTCGTCGGCATCGAGGCCCGCTCAGCCGCGCCACTCCTGCCGCTGCGGATCTTCCGCCTGCGGACGCTCTCGGCCGCGAATGCGACCATGCTGGTCACCGGGGCCGCCACCTTCGGTCAGTTCTTCCTGCTCACCCTGTACCTGCAGGAGGTGCTGCGCTACTCGGCGATCGAGACCGGCGTCGCCTTCATCGCGCTCGCGGTCACGATCGTGGCCATCTCGAACCTCGGCCAGGCGCTGACCACCCGGCTGGGGGCACGACCCGTGCTGAGCGCCGGCCTGCTGGTCACAGCAGCCGGCGGAGCGCTGTACGCCCAGATGCCCGCCGACGGGCACTACTTCTGGAACGTCTTCCCGGCGCTGCTCGTGAGCGGGATCGGGCTGGCGTTCTCGTTCGTCCCGGTGACGATCGCGAGCCTCACCGGTGTGCAGCCTGCCGACGCGGGTGTGGCCTCGGGGTTGATCAACACCAGCCGCCAGATCGGCGGCTCCATCGGCCTCGCCGCCGTGACCACGATCGCCGCCACCGCGACCGGCCACTACGCCCGCAGCCACGGTGCGGGCGCCGTCAGCGGCCCGGCGCTCGCACACGGCTTCCAGATCGCCTTCTACACCCTGATCGGGCTCGCGCTCGCCGGCGCGGCGATCGCGGCCGTCTTCGTCGAGTCCAAGCCCAAGGCTGCGAGCGCGAACACGGTCGAAGTCGCGGCCGCGCTCGAGGAGGCGGCGTAACCGCGACGGGCGGGTGCGGTTCCCCGCACCCCCCGAAACCGGCCTGCCCCATTGGCCTGACCGGCCCGGCCGAGCACGCTACCCCGTAGATCAAGGAGGACACCATGAAGACCACAATCGATACCCAGATCCGAAACCTCCGCGCCAGCCTGAACGGCAAGGTCATCGGCGCGGACGACCCCCGATACGACGAGGCGCGCCGCGTCGTCTTCACCGGCTTCGACCTTCGGCCCGCGGCGATCGTCCGTGCCGCCGATGCAGCCGACGTCGCCCGCGTCGTTGGCCTGGCGCGGGAGACGGGCGCCGAGCTCGCGGTGCGCAGCGGCGGCCACAGCCGCGCGGGCCACGGCACGTCCGAGGGCGGGATCGTCCTCGACCTCTCGGCGATGAACGCGGTCGAGATCGATGCCGACGGCCGATCCGCGTGGGCGCAGACCGGGATCACGGCCGGCGCCTACACCAATGCGACCGGCGAGCACGGCCTCGCCACCGGGCTCGGCGACACGGCCACCGTCGGCCTCGGCGGGATCACCCTGGGCGGCGGCATCGGGTACCTGGTCCGCAAGAACGGCCTCGCGATCGACGACCTGCTCGCGGCCGAGGTGATCACCGCCGACGGCGAGCTGCTCGAGGTGGACGCCGAGCATCACCCCGACCTCTTCTGGGCGCTGCGGGGCGGCGGCGGCAACTTCGGTGTCGCGACCAGGCTCCGGCTCCGGCTGCACGAGATCGACGCGGTCGTCGGCGGGATGCTGCTGCTTCCTGCGAGCACCGACGTGATCGCCGGGCTGGTCGCCGCGGCAGATGCGGCCCCCGAGGAGCTCTCCATGATCGCGAACATCTTCAAGGCCCCGCCGCTGCCCTTCATCCCCGCGGAGCAGCACGGCAAGGCCGTGGTGGCGGCCCTGATGGTCTACGCGGGCGGCGCGGAGAAGGGTGAGCGGGCGATCGCGCCGATCCGCGCCCTCGCGCCACCGCTCGCCGACATGGTGCGGCCGATGCGCTACCCGGAGATCTACGCGGGGCCGGAGGGCCCACCCCCGGCGTTCGCCGAAGGCACGAACATCCTCGTCGACGGACTCGGCGCGGGAGCGCCTGAGGCGATCCTCGAGCACCTCGAGACGGCCACCGCCGCGATGGCCGCCGTCCAGGTGCGCGTCCTCGGCGGGGCGATGGCGCGCGTCCCCGACGGGGCGACCGCGTTCGGTCACCGTGGGGCGAAGCTCATGGTGAACATCGCCGCCATGCATCAGCGCCCGGAGGAGCGCCGCGAGCACGAGGCCTGGGCGTCCGGCCTGGCGACGGCGCTCTCGGCTGGCACCACGGCCGCGGCCTATGTCGGGTTCGTCGGCGATGAGGGCGAGGATGGCGTTCGCCGCGCCTACCCGCCCGCGACCCTGGAGCGCCTCGCCGAGGTCAAGCGCCGGTACGACCCGGACAACCTCTTCCGCCTCAACGTGAACGTGCGGCCGGCCGTGCGCTGATAGGAGGCTCTCGTGGCCGGGTATGCATCATCGAGAACATGCGCCAAAGGAGGTCGCCTTGAAGTACCTGTTCCAGAACTATCCGGGCCGGTCGGTGGAGGAGTTCGACCGGCTCCCCGCGGACGAGCGGCAGGCGATCGTCGAGGAGTACCTCGCGATCCGGCAGCTGCCCGGGGTCGTCGGCGGCGGGCAGCTGCGGTCCGATCGAGACGGCGACGACCGTGCGCGTGAAGGACGGCGAGACGCTGCTCACGGACGGTCCCTTCATCGACGCGAAGGAGCATCTGGGCGGCTACCTCGTGATCGAGACGGGCGACCTCGACGAGGCGCTCGAGATCGCCGCGCGGATCCCGGCCGCGCGGATGGGCGGCGCGGTCGAGGT
The DNA here is from genome assembly GCA_963813245.1 of uncultured Actinomycetes bacterium. GTDB lineage: Bacteria > Actinomycetota > Thermoleophilia > Gaiellales > JAICJC01 > JAICJC01. The sequence goes on along the minus strand of CAWEYE010000005.1, from coordinate 37,354 downwards.
GCGGCCGCTGGTGGAGAGGTAAGCCGCTGCTCGAGCAGGTCTTCCGTGACGAGTGGGGCCGCGTCCTCGCGAACCTGGTCGGGCTTCCTCGGCGATTTCGACCTCGCCGAGGAGGCCACTCAGGAGGCGTTCGCGGTCGCGGCCGAACGCTGGCCTCGCGACGGCACGCCGCCCAACCCGGGCGCGTGGCTGACGATCACCGCCCGCAACCGCGCGATCGACCGTCTGCGCCGGGAGCGCACGCTCGCCGAGAAGACGCGCCTGCTTGAGGTGCCCGAGGCCGTGGAGGACGAGATGAACCAGACGAGCTTTCCCGACGAGCGGCTCGAGCTGATCTTCACCTGCTGCCATCCGGCGCTCGGCCTGGAGGCGCAGGTCGCGCTGACCTTGCGCGCGCTCGGCGGGCTGCGCACGGACGAGATCGCCCGCGCCTTCCTCGTCCCCGAGGAGACGATGAAGCGGCGGCTCTCGCGGGCGAAGCGCAAGATCACGGATGCGGGCATCCCCTTCCGCGTGCCGGACGACCGGACGCTGCCGGGGCGGCTGGCGGCGGTGCTCGCGGTCGTCTACCTGATCTTCAACGAGGGCTACGACGGCCGCGTCGACCTCGCCGCCGAGGCGCTCCGGCTCGGCGCGGCGCTCGCCGAGCTGATGCCGGACGAGTCTGAGGTGCACGGCCTGCGGGCGCTGATGCTGCTCGACGACGCGCGCCGCGACGCCCGGTTCCAGGGCGGCGAGCTCGTGCTGCTCGCAGAGCAGGACAGGTCGCGCTGGGACACCGCCCAGCTCGCCCGCGGGCGCCAGGCGCTCGATCGCGCCTTCGCGCTCCAGGGCCGGGGCGTGTACGTGCTCCAGGCGGCGATCGCGTGGCTGCACATGGACGAGCCGCGCGACTGGCTGCGGATCGCCGCGCTCTACGGCGAGCTCGTCCTGCTGACCGGGCTCCGCGGTCGTCGAGCTGAACCGCGCCATCGCCGTGGCCGAGGCGGCCGGGACGGAGGCGGGCCTCTCGCTCGTCGATCGGCTCGACCTGGACGGCTACCAGTACTTCCACTCGACCCGCGCCGACCTGCTGCGCCGCCTCGGCCGGGCCGACGAGGCGCGGACCGAGTACGAGCGCGCCCTCGAGCTCACGCGCACCGAGCCCGAGCGCCGGTTCCTGCGGCGGCGCGTCGCGGAGGTCACCGCGTAGCTGTCCCGTTGCGCCTTTCCCGTTCGTCGTCATGACGAACAAGCCTGAAAGGAGAACGGAATGCGTGTTTTCGTCACGGGAGCGAGCGGCGCGATCGGCAGCCGGCTCGTCCCTCAACTCGTCGACGCAGGGCATGAAGTGGTTGGTACGCACAACTCGCCGGCGAGCGCCGAGCGCCTGCGAGCGCTCGGCGCAAAGCCGGTGATGCTCGATCTGCTCGACGCCGGCGCCGTGCGCAAGGCCGTGCTCGAGAGCGAGCCCGAGGCGATCGTGCACGAGGCGACCGCGCTCGCAAACGCGAAGTTCAGCCGCAACTTCGACAAGACCGGCGCGCCGCACCAACGAGCTGCGGACGACGGGCACCGATCTGCTGCTTGACGCCGCGCGCGAGGCCGGGGTGCGCCGATTCGTCGCGCAGAGCGTCGCCGTCTTCGGCCGCTACGCGCGCGAGGGCGGGCCGGTCAAGACCGAGGACGATCCGGTCGAGCAGTCCCCGCCGGCCAACACGCAGCGGTCCGCCGCCGCGCTGAACCATCTCGAACGAGCGGTCACGGAGTTCGGCGGGATCGCCTTGCGCTACGGCGTCTTCTACGGCGCCGCCAGCGACGGCTCGATCGAGCCGGTGCGCAAGCGGCAGTTTCCGATCGTCGGCGACGGCGCCGGCATCTGGTCATGGATCCACCTCGACGACGCCGCCGCGGCAACCGTGCTCGCGCTGGAGCACGCGGGGCCCGCGATCTACAACATCGTCGACGACGAGCCCGCGCCGGTGCGGGAGTGGCTGCCCGTGCTCGCCGACGCCCTGGGCGCGAAGCCGCCGCGGCACTTCCCGACCTGGCTCGCGCGGCTGGTGGCCGGCGAGGCCGTCGTCCTGATGAGCACCGAGGCCCGGGGCGCATCGAACGCGAAGGCCAAGCGCGAGCTCGGCTTCGACGCCGCGCTATCCCAGCTGGCGCGAGGGCTTCCCGGCGGTCTACTCGGGGATCAGCATGGCTGGCCAGGCGCCGCGATTTGAGTCTCGGACAGGGATTGAAGCCCTCTAACGGACTCGAACCGTTGACCCCGCGGCGGGCGAGCCCGGACGCTGCCCACTAGGCCAGTGCTTTCTGCTTGAGCGCGTCGAACTCCGGCTGGGTGATCGCGCCGCTGTCCAGGAGTTGCTTGGCCTTCTCGATCTCCGCCGCGGCGCCGCCGCTTCCTGCGGTCGAGCGCACGTAGTCGTCCATCTGCGCTCGTTGCGCCTGGGCCCGCTCGAGGTTGCGCTGGTTCATGCCGTCGTTCTGCGAGACGACGTAGACGAACACGCCCAGGAAAGGCAGCACGAGTGTGAAGATGAACCACCCGGTCTTGCCCAGTCCCGAGAGATCGTGCCGCCGGAAGATGTCCCCCCACACGCCAAACAGGATCCAGAACCATGCGACCCAAACGAAGAAGACAAGCAACGTCCACATCACATCGAGGAACGGGTAGTCGGCCAGCACCATCATCGAAGGCTCCTCGGTCGGTTCGCCCAATCCTATCCACGCGCTCAGACGTCAGTCAGTTCCTGCCGCCTCGATGTCTCCGATCTCCTTCTCGGCCGGCAGCACGTACAGGAACGCGAATGCGGCTGCAGCGCCGCCGAGGAAGTCGGCGACCAGGTAGATCCAGATGTTCGACCACTCGAAAAGCCCGGTAACCGACGCGCCCACGGCGATCGCGGGATTGAAGGCGCCGCCGGAGATGCCGCCGACCGCGAACGCGCCGGCTACCACCGTGAAGCCGATGGCGAGGCCGTAGAACGAGTTGCCGTCGGTGCCGCGGGCTGTGGCCACGTGCAGGACGACCCAGGCCAGGGCGAACGTATAGATGAACTCGACGATCAGCATCTTGCCGTTGCCGGCGACGACGGCGTGCGGCTCGCGACCGCCGACGTAGCGCACCAGCAGCCCCGCGATGACCGCGGCCACGAACTGGGTTACGACATAGGGGCCATACTCACCTGCGGCCATCCGCCCGCGCAGGAGCACCGCGGTGCTCACCGCCGGGTTGAAGTGGCCACCGGACACGTGACCGCCGGCGAACACCATCACCATCAGCACTGACCCGATCGCAATCGGCGCCAGCGCGCCGGCGCCGGCCTTGTTGGTGGCCATGCCGACCGTGAACACAAAGATGAACATGCCGAGGAACTCGACCGCCAGCTTCCGTTGAAGTTCGAGACTCATGCTGTCCCCTTCCGATCAGCCGATCTGTTCACAAACCACGACGCTTCACAGTTCGCGCGCAGACGGGTTGAACCTCCCCGGTCGCGATCCGCTGAATACGCCATGCGTGCTGCGGCTGCCAAAAGGAGCCCTTTACACGGACGCGAACCGTTGAGGGCATCGGCGGTCACTTCGGACACCAAATGTCGGGCCGGGTTTGGGCCCGGCCCGACCTCATCTCCTGGTGTCCCGATGTCAGGCGACGAGCGTGAGGATGACGATCCCGAGGAACACGCTCGAGGCGCTGTGGACGGCGATGCCGATCCATGCGCTTCGGTAGCGCTTGGTTGGGTAGGCGTAGATGAACGTGTCGAGCAGTGCGGACGGCATCGCCCACGGCTCGTGCAGGTGGTATGCGGCGAACAGGACGCCGTTGGCGAGCCAGTCGCCGCGGCCGAAGGCACGGTTCATGCGCGGGAGCAGGAACCCGCGGAAGAGCAGCTCCTCGCCCAGCACGGTGTTGAACAGGAACATGACCAGGATCAGTGCGTACCAGCCCCAGGCGCCGCTGAGGAATGCGTGGCCGGCGTGTGAGCCGAGGAACGTCCCGAAGTCTCGGTTGCTGGGGCCGGTCACGAATGGAACGCCGTCGAAGACGGCAGCTACGAGGATCAGCGGGACGAGGATCAGCCAGATCCTGCCGCCGACGCGGCCGCTGCGCGGGCTCTGCGGTGAGCGAAGCCAGAGCGCTTCGCGCGTCGTCGTCCAGCGAAGCGTGCCCTGCTCACGCCGGAGCAACGCGACGACCAGGACGAACTGCCAGATCAGGCCGGCGGTGAAGCACACGATCAGCGCCTTCACCATCTGCACGCTTCCCGTGCCGGCGAAGCTGTCCTTGAGGGCGGGGGCGACGAGCCAGGCCAGTGCCCCCATCGGCAGCGCAGCCGCCGCCCATACCGCGAGGATTCGCCGGATCCCGTACTGCGGGATGGCGACCTTCGCGGGCGCCTGGTCGGCCGGTGCGGGTACCACTCCGGCCGTTGCTGCGAATGACGTGTTCATCGTGTTCCTCCTTCGTGGTTTGTGAACACGTCCGACGCTATGGGCGCCGGCGAGCGAGGCGCATCGTCGGGAGGCCGGATTCCGACCTCGTCCGCGGCGACGATTCCGGCTCCTACCTGGGTAGGAGGCGGGGCGGGCGGATCTGCAGTACGTTCACCGCGTGACGCGAATCCGAAACGCCGCGTACGAGTACTGGTTCGAGCTGCTGATGGCGGTTCTTGGGATCGCCGGCATGCTCGAACTGGTCGTCGGCCGAGACCTGCCCGGCGCACCGGACATGTCGCTGCTGGTTCTCGACTGCCGGCGGTGGCGATCCTCGTGGCGCCGCTTCTGGCACGCCGACGCTTTCCGTTTGCCGCGCCGGCCGCCTACTGGCTGATCGCCGCCGGACTCACGTATGTGAACGGGCTGCTGATCCCGTTCGTCGGCAGCCTCGGTGTGGTGGGGTTGGCCGCCGCTTTCTTGCTCGGCAACCTGCGTGACGACCGGAAGGCGGGGGTCGGCCTGGCGGTCGTGGTCGGCTCGATCGTGGTCGTGGTCGCGAATATCCCCGGGACCCAGTCGGCCAGCGACCTGGTCTTCATCCCGCTTCGGTTCGTCGTCGCCTGGATCGCGGGATACGCGATGCGTGAGCGGTCACAGCAGGCCGAGGCGGCCGAGATGCGGGCAAGCCTGGCCGAGCGGGAGCGCGAGGCGGCGGAGATGCGAGCGATGCTTGCCGAGCGGGAGCGAGAGGCCGCCGCTCGGATCGCGGTGGCGGAGGAGCGAACGCGCATCGCCCGCGAGCTGCACGACATCGTCGCGCATGCCGTCAGCGTGATGGTGCTCCAGGTCGGCGCAGTGCGCCACAAGCTGCCCGAGGCGCTGGTCGAGGACAAGGACGCTCTCGGCCGCGTCGAAGGGGCAGGTCGCGCGGCGCTCTCCGAGATGCGCCTCCTGCTGGGAGCGATGCGCCGCGACGGTGACAGCGTCGACCTGACGCCGCAACCGGGCCTCGACGGCCTCGAGGCGCTCGCCGACGACGTCGGGCGCGCAGGGCTTCCCGTGCAGCTCCACTTCGACGGCGATCGCCACCCGCTCCCGCGCGCCATCGAGCTCTCCTCCTACCGGATCGTGCAGGAAGGCCTCACCAACGCACTCAAGCATGCACAGGCGACACAGGCGGACGTGACCGTCCGCTACCGCCCGAACCGCGTGGAGCTCGAGGTCCGCGACGACGGCAAGAGCGCCGCGGCGAGCGACGGACTCGGCCACGGGCTGGTCGGCATCCGCGAGCGGGTCAAGATCTACGGCGGAGACATGTCAGCCGGGCCCTCGCCAGACGGCGGCTTCGTCCTCAGCGCGCAGCTACCCGTCGAGCATCAGGTCGCATGAGCATCCGCGTGCTCGTCGCCGACGACCAGTCGATGGTCCGCGCAGGCTTTCGCATGCTGCTCTCCGGCGAACCGGACATCGAGGTGGTCGCCGAGGCGAGCAACGGGCTCGAAGCAGTCGACAAGACCGCACGGTACTCGCCTACGGTGGTGCTGATGGACATCCGCATGCCCGAGCTCGACGGCCTCGAGGCGACGCGGCGGATCCTCGCCGCCGACCCCGGCGTTCGCGATCCTCATCCTGACGACGTTCGACCTCGACGAGTACATCTACGAAGCGCTACGCGCCGGCGCCAGCGGCTTCGTCCTCAAGGACGACCCGCCCGAGCAGCTGCTCGCGGCCATCCGCACCGTCTCGGCCGGTGAAGCACTCCTGTCCCCCGCCGTGACCAAGCGCGTGATCCAGCAGTTCACGCGAGCTCCGCACCCGACGCCGCCCAAGGAGCTCGACGACCTGACAGAGCGCGAGCTCGAGGTCCTGCGCCTCGTGGCTCGAGGTATGTCGAACGCCGAGATCGGCCAGGAGCTCTACATCAGCGAGACCACGGTCAAGACGCACATCACGCACATCCTCCAGAAGCTCGACCTCCGAGACCGCGTTCAAGCCGTCGTCCTCGCCTACCAGACAGGCATCGCTCGCGACTCGGGGCCTTGACCCCCAACCCGAACCCAGCCACCTTGATCCGCGTGCCCCCATGGTGCCCCCCAGGCGCGAACCAACAACGGGCGCGCGGCCGGCGGCTGATCGCTCTATACATGCAGTTTGCGGCCGGGCGGCTTGCGCATCGCCCAGGCCCGCGCCATTCTGCACTCCCGAGAAGCCGGAGGTGCACTACGAACGAGTTTGAACGGGCGACCGCCTATCAAGCGGCCGGCCGCGGGAACCAGGTGGGCGGGGACTTCCACGGCGTCTGGCAGACCGACGCCGACGCGTTCCGGTTGGCGCCTGCGACCGTGTCGAAGGTCGCCGTCTGACGCATGCAGGCCGTCGACGCATCCCCGGCGCCCCGACCTGAACTGACGCTGGGCATCGTCGCGACGCCCGGCCTGCCGGCCGATATGGCCCCCGACCTGGCCGCCAAGCTGCGGGCGGAGCTGTCCCAGATGTATCCGCAGCTGACCTGGAGGCTGCCCGTCGTGTCGGACGCGTTGGTGGCCCCGCCGGCGCTTCTGCCCGACCTGATCGACGGGGGCCGGCGCAAGCTGCTCTCGGAGCGGTGGGACATAGCGTTGTGCCTGACCGACCTGCCCCTGCCCTCGGCTGGGCGCACGGTCGCCGGCCATGTCAGCGTCAGTCACAGCGTGGTCGTCATCTCGGTCCCGGCGATCGGCGTCGTGGCCGTGCGCCGGCGGCTGCGCGAGGCGGCGCTGCGCCTGATCGGCCGGGCCCTGGGCGGCTCGGGTCGCGACGCGTCCCCTGGCGTCAGGCTGCGGAGGCTCCAGGACCTCGCCGATCTCGGGGACGACGGTCTCAGCCTGGGATGGGGATCCGGGCGCGGCGGCGGCCGTCTGGTGGTCGGCATGCTTCGTGCGAACCGTCCCTGGCGGCTTGGCGTGAAGCTCTACCGGGCGCTGATTGCATCGCTGGCCGTCGTGGCCGCGGCTCTCGTGACCACCGACGTCTGGCGGATCGCCGTCACGATGGGCTGGGCCCGCCTGGGCGCGATCGCCATCTTCGCTGTGCTGGTGACGACCGTCACCCTGATCGCCGCTCACGACCTGTGGGAGAGCGGCGAGGACGAGCGGTCGAGCGACCAGATCGTGCTGTTCAACATCGTGACGTCACTCAGCCTGCTGATCGGACTGCTCACGCTCTACGCGGCGCTGCTCCTCGTCACGACCGTGGGCGCCCTGCTGCTCGTGTCGATGCCGCTGTTCCACGCGGTCGTCGCGCGCCCGGTCGGTGCCGCGCAGTACATCGCGCTGATCTGGCTGGTCGCGTCGCTGGCGATGGTGGGCGGGGCGCTGGCAGCGGGGCTGGAGGCCGACTCGACCGTCCGCGAGGCGGCGTACGGCTACCGACCCGACGTCGAGCCGCCCGCCGGGCAGCCCGAGGCCGGGTAGACGGCAGTGGGCGGAGCTGGGCAAAGGCGTCCAGCGCCGCGTGGAGCACGAGAGCGATGTTCGATCCGCGTGCCCCCGTGCTGCCCCCAAGGTGGGTCAGAGACGGGTCCGGCTGCCTTGTAGGGCATGCTCGGAAGCGGTTCGACTCGGATTGGATATCGCCGTTTCGCCAGCGGTTCGCCACGGACGCAGCCGGAGCCGCCCGTCCGGCACGGGCCCTACCAGGACGGCGGCGTCATGACCCATAGCACACGGGTTTCGTCCGGGCCGGGGTTCATGAAGCTGTGCGGCAGGCGCGGGTTGATCAGGAGCGCGTCGCCCTCGTCGAGCTCGTAGCTGGCGCCGTTCGCGGTTACGTCGAGCTTGCCCTCGAGCACGATGATGCACTCCTCGTCGGACTCGTGCGTGTACGCCTCGGCGATGCCCTGGCCCGCCTGGAGCCGGCTCAGGTTGACCTGAAGCCGGCGCGCCGATCGTGGGGTCAGGAACTCGTCGCTCCAGTGCAGTTTGGGATCCTGGTAGCGGCCTCGGTCCTTCGCGCGGACCAGCTGGCCGGTGCCATCCTCAGCGGCGAAGAGCTCGATGATGTGGACGTTGAGTGCGTTCGCGATCCGACGCAGCGTGATCACCGACGGGCTGGTCAGGCCGCGCTCGACCTGCGAGATGAAGCTCTCCGACACCCCTGCGGCGTCGCCAACGTCGCGCAGCGACCGGCCCTGGTGGATCCGCACCGCGCGGAGGCGCCGTCCGAGCTCGGCGCGCTCGGTCTTCTGACGGGTCTTCTCGTCCTCGGTGTCGTCGAATACGGGCATTTTGGAGGTAGTTGTCCCGGCGCGCGCTGCCGTCCGACGGGCTCACGATCCCGGACGGCAATCTGATTCTCTCACGCCCTGCCGGCGTGGTCGCGCCGCGACCGACCTGCGCCTAGGTGGCGACGATGTAGACCTTCCGCGTCGGCTCGAGGATCTCCCAGGTGCCGCTCCAGCCCAGCGGGAGCACCAGCACGTCCCCCGGTCCGAGGTCATGCGCGGTGCCGTCGGCGTCCGTGACCCTGGCCCGACCGGCCACGATGATCGATGTCTCCGTGTCCTGGCGGTCGGTGACGGTCCATGACCCCGGCGTGCACCCCCAGACGCCGACCGCTGGGCGCCCGTCTTGGTCGAGCAGCTTCCAGCCGCTGGTGGCGGCCTCGCCGGTCGCTCCGGGTCGCTGGCCCCACGGCTCGAGCGACGCGGAGCTGACTTCTGAGTGGGCGGCGGTGATCGCGCGCAGGCTGGCGGTGCTCACGGCAGTTTCCTCCTGGGTTTGAACCGAAAATGCGCGCACTTGCGAAGGGCCCGTCTCGATCCTGCGGGCTTGGACTCCTTCTCGGTTGACGCGCTTGACCTGGCTTGAAGGCATGCGTATGCTACACGATCTTCAGTCCTAGTTCAGGTCCTTGCGACTCGGGAGATGATCGGTGACGAACTCACAGTCGGGCAAGTTCACGAGGCGAAACGCGCTGATGCGCGGCGCCGGTCTCGGGGCCGGCGTCCTGGCCCTCCCCGCGTTGTTGGATGCCTGCGGCGGGAGCGGCGCGAGCTCCGGCTCGACCGGATCCACCGCCGGGGGGACACCCAAGAACGGCGGCAACCTGGCCCTCGGCCTCGTCGGGGCGGGCAACGCGGAGACGCTGAGCCCACTGGGCGCCACCTACCTCCCCGACTACACGCGAATCCCCGCGCTGTTCGACCCGCTGGTCGCCCTGGCGGACGACGGCAGCGTCATCCCGGCGCTGGCCGAGTCGTGGACGCCCAATAAGGACGGCACCGTGTGGGAGATCAAGCTCCGCAAGGACGTGACGTTCCACGACGGCTCGCCGCTCACTGCCGACGACGTGATCTGGACCGTCCAGCAGATGAGCCTGCCGACCAGCGTCGGCGCCCCCTTCACCGCCAACATCAAGGTCAAGGAGCTGAAGAAGGCCGACCCGCACACGGTCATCTGGCCGCTCTATCTCGCAAATGCACGGCCGCTGGACGACTTCGTCGGCGCCAACCCGAACTGCTACATCTTCAAGAACGGCCTGAAGAACTTCGCGAATCCGATCGGCACCGGGCCGTGGAAGTTCGAGTCGTTCACCCCGGGCCAGCGCAGCGTGTTCGCGCGCAACGAGAATTACTGGGGCGCGAAGCCGCACCCGGAGAAGTTCACCCTGGTCACGTCGTTTCAGGACGAGACGTCGCTCGGGAACGCCGTGCTCGGCGGTCAGCTGCACGGCGCGTCCGGTTTCTCGGCGACGGAGTTCCGGTCGCTGAAGGCCGCCGGGAACGTGACGACCTACTCCGTGCCGGGCTCCCAGGACCTCACGTTCTACATGCGCGCCGATCGCTCGCCGTTCACCGACGTCCGCGTCCGCCAGGCGATGCGGCTGATCATCGACCGCCAGCAGATCGTGGACGTCGTGATGGACGGGCAGGGCATCGTCCTGAACGACCTGTACGGCAAGGGCCTGCCGCTGTACGCGGACGGCATCCCGCAGCGTACGCCCGACATCGAGCAGGCCAAAAGCCTGCTCAAGGCGGCCGGTCAGGAGAACCTGCAGGTCACCCTGACGGTCGGGGATATCTGGGGCGGCATGACCGCGACGGCACAGCTGTACGCCCAGCAGGCGAAGGCCGCGGGCGTCACGATCAACGTCAAGAAGATCCTGCCGTCCGACGTGTTCAACCCGGCCACGGGCTACCCGTATACGTTCTCGGAGACCGACTGGCCACTGTCTTCGCTCGCGTATCAGTACGGCGAGTCGCTGGCCGAGAACGCGCCGTTCAACGAGACGGCCCAGTCCTCGAACAAGGCATGGCAGAAGATGTACGTGGCCGCCCAGGGGACGCTCGACCCGTCGCTCCAGCAGGAACGCTGGAACGCGGTGCAGAAGTCGCTTTGGGACAGCGGCGGGTACACCTTCTACGGCCGCCCGAACACCCTCGCCGCGGCGTCGCCGCAGTAAAGGGCGTGAAGACGGACACCTTCCTCGGTGGAGTGGTCGGCCCGCAGACCCCGGTCAACGGCCTGTGGCTTGACTGACCTCACCGGCACGACCGCGATCGAGCTCGCCGTCGAGCCGGCGCCCCGCCGGCGGGTGCACCCTGTGGCCGGCTTTCTGGGCTGGCGGCTGCTCGGCGGCGCCCTGACGTGGCTCTTCGCCTCGGTGCTCATATTCGTCGCAACCGAGCTTCTGCCCGGCAATGTGATCACCGTCGTCCTGGGCCGGAACGCCCGGCCGGAGGCGGTGGCGGCGTTGCGCGACCAGTTCGGGTCTGAACCAGGCGATCGTGCCGCGCTACCTCGACTGGCTGAAAGGCTTCGTCACCGGCGACTGGGGGTTCTCCAGCGCCAGCATGGCGACCGGGAACCCCGAGAACGTGAAGCACATCGTGGCCACCTACGGCGCCAACACCCTGACGCTCGCCGCGATCGCGATGCTGATCCTCATCCCGCTGTCGCTCTTCCTCGGCACGCTCGCCGCCAGCCGGCGTGGCTGGATGGACCACACGATCGTGCTCGGGAGCCTGATCGCGATCTCGCTCCCCGAGTTCGTCGTGGGCACGCTCCTGATCGTCGTCTTCTTCACCGTCCTCGATCTCCTGCCGCCTGTCTCCCTCGTACCGCCGGGCACGTCCGCGCTCTCGAACCCCAAGATCCTCGTGCTGCCGGTGCTCACCCTGCTGCTGACCAATATGGCGTGGTCGACGCGCCTCGTCCGTAGCGGCACGCGCGCGGAGCTGTCGAGCGACTACGTGCGCTTCGCGGATCTGCTGGGGTTTCCGCGCCGCCGGCTGGTGTGGCGGCTCGCGCTTCGAAACGGGCTCCCGGTGAGCGTGCAGGCGTTCGCGCTGATCGCCCAGTACATGCTCGGCGGGATCGTGCTGACCGAGGCCGTGTTCACCTACCCCGGGCTTGGCACGGCGCTCGTCAACGCGGTGATCGAGCGCGACATCCCGGTCGTGCAGGCGATCGCCATGGTGCTCGCGGCGCTCTACATCGTCATCAACATCCTGGCCGATTTGATCGTGCTGCTGCTGGTGCCGCGGCTTCGGACGACCCTGTGATGCTGCGCGCCGCCCGTCTCCCCGTCACGAAGGACGCGCGCATGCTCGTCGGCGGACTGGTGCTCGGGTTCGTCGTCCTGGTCGCCGTCTTCGGCCCGGCGCTCGCGCCGCACTCGCCGACCGCGACGGTCGGCGCCACCGCCGACTCGCCGTCGAGCGCGTTCCCGCTCGGCACCGACAACCTTGGGCGCGACGTCCTGAGCCGCGTGCTCGCCGGCGGCCGGACGCTGCTGTGGGTCGCGCTGGTCGCCACCGCCATCGCGTACGCCGGCGGCGCGACCGTCGGCCTCGTCGCCGGCTACCTGCGGGGCTGGGCCGACGCCGCGCTCATGCGGGCCACCGACGTGCCGCTCGTCATCCCCGGCATCCTCATCCTGCTCGTTGTGATCGCCGGCCTTGGAACCGGGCTGCTGCCGCTGATCGTCGGCATCGCGCTCGTGCAGGCGCCTGGGGTGGCGCGGGTGACGCGCAGCCTGATTCTGCCGGCGACGACCAAGGGCTACGTGGAGGCCGCGCAGTTGCGCGGGGAGCGGATGGCCGCCGTGATCGTGCGCGAGATCCTGCCCAACATCTCCGGCCCCATCCTGACCGATGTCGGCACCCGGTTCACGTTCTCGGTGCTGCTCGTGGCCGCGGCGAACTATCTGGGTCTCGGCATCCAGCCGCCGACCGCGGACTGGGCCGTCATGATCAACGAGAACCGGGCGTCGCTCGCCCTGAACCCCTGGGCGCTGCTCGCGCCGGCCATCATGATCGGCCTCCTGACCGTCGGCATCAACCTGGTGGCGGACGGCCTCGGTCGCACGGTCGGGCGGGCGGCCGATGACTGAGACCGCCGCCGAGGTCGTCGTCACCGTCCGCGACCTGGTGGTCGCCACCGAGGCCGGCGATCGGATCCTGGACGGCGTCAGCATGGAGCTTCGCCGCGGCGAGGTGCTCGGCGTCCTCGGCGAGTCGGGCAGCGGGAAGACGACGCTCGCGCTGGCGACGCTCGGGCGCACCCGCGGCGGCGCGCGGATCGCCGGCGGGTCGGTGTCCGTGCTCGGCCACGACGTGATCGCCGCCGGCCCCAGGCAGAGCCGTGCGTTGCGCGGGCGTCTGGTGTCCTACGTGCCGCAGGACCCCGGCGGCGCCCTCAACCCCTCCCGCCGGGTGGGTGCCGGGATCGCCGAGGTGCTGGGCGTGCACGACGGGACGCGGGGCGCGGACGACGTCGGGCGCGCTCTGCGCCGGGTGCACCTCCCGGCCGACCAGCCCTTCCAGCGCCGCTTCCCGCACCAGCTCTCGGGCGGCCAGCAGCAGCGGGTCGTGATCGGGATGGCCACCGCCATGGAACCGCCGGTGGTGATCTTCGACGAGCCGACGACCGGGCTCGACGTGGTCACCCAGGCTCACGTCCTGGCGGAGATCCGGCGGCTTCTGCGCGAGTCCGGGATGAGCGCGGTCTACGTCTCGCACGACCTCGCCGTCGTGGCGCAACTGACCTCGCGGGTCGTCGTCATGTACGGCGGGCGGATCGTCGAGGAGGGCCCCACCGACGTGATCCTGCGCACCCCTTCACACCCGTACACCGTGAGCCTGATCGCGTGCACGCCGGACCACCGCCGCGCGACCAAGCTGAAGCCCGTGCGCGGCGTCCCGCCCGCGGTGGCCGACCGACCCAGTGGCTGCCCGTTTCGCCCCCGCTGCGACCACGCGAGCGAGCGCTGTCTCGAGGATCCGCCGCTGGAGCCGGTCGAAGGCGCCGACCACCGGGTCGCCTGCTTCCACCGCCTGCACAGCCCCGATCTCAGCCGGGCCCCGCGCGAGGGCTCCCCCGAGGGCATCGAACCGGTGCCGGTGCTGACCGTCACCGACGTCACCGCGCGATACCGGTCGCGGCGCGGCGACGTGGTCGCCGCGCGGCGGGTCTCGTTCACGATCGCACGCGGCGAGTGCGTCGCGCTGGTCGGCGAGTCCGGGTCTGGGCAAGACCACGCTCGGCCGGGTGATCGTCGGGCTCCATCCGCCTCGAGACGGCACGGTCGCGCTGCACGGAAACGCGCTTGCGCCGGGCCTGAGCGCCCGCAGCCGAGACGACCGCCGGCGGATCCAGTTCGTGTTCCAAAACCCCTATGACTCACTCAACCCGAACCGTCGGATCGGCGACCAGATCGCGCGGGCGGCCGTCATCCTGCGCGGGCTGAAGCGGGACGCCGCCGCGCGCGAGGCGGCGGCGATGCTGGACCAGGTGCGGCTCCCCGCGCGGCTGGCCGAGCGTTACCCGGCGGAGCTCTCCGGTGGCGAGCGCCAGCGGGTCGCCATCGCCCGCGCGCTGATCGCCCAGCCGGAGGTGGTGGTGTGCGACGAGGTGACCTCGGCGCTCGACGTCTCGGTGCAGGCGGCCGTGGTCGATCTGCTGGCCGAGCTCCAGCGCACGCTCGGGCTGGGACTGCTCTTCATCACCCACGACCTCGGCGTCGTTGCGAGTATCGCGAACCGCGTCATCGTGCTCTCGCGCGGCGAGGTGTGCGAGTCCGGCCCGGTGGAGCGCGTGCTGAAGAGCCCCGGGCACCCGTACACCGCGCTCCTGCTCGACGCCGCGCCGTCGCTGGAGCGGGCCGAGGCGCACGCGCACGCTGCAGCCGTCGGGTCGGGTGCGGCGGACGACCGTACCGAGCCGGCGTGAGCGCCGGCCGTGCCCGGCCGCCGGCCGCCGCCGAGGGCAATCGGGCCTGAAGTAATATTGCAGAAACATCGTCAAAACTGTAGGATCGCCGAGAGATCGGACGACGCGACGGGCGGGGAGTGACATGAGCCAGACACGAAGTGCGGAGATCGCCGGCGCCGGGCTGGCCGGCATGACCGCCGCGGCGGTCCTCGCCCAGCGAGGCTGGAAGGTGCGGGTGCACGAGAAGGGGCCGGCGCTGCGCGAGATCGGTGCCGGGATCTTCCTGTGGGAGAACGCCCTGCGTGTACTCGAGACGATCGGCGCCTACGACGAGGTGGCGACGAAGGGAGAGATGGTCGAGCGCCACCAGCTGCGCGACCACGTCCAGCGTGTGCTGCAGGACGACTGGCTGCGCGGGAGCTGGCGGCTGCGCACGGTGGTGCGCCGCGACCTGCACGCCGCCATCGCCCGGGTCGCGGTCGCGGCCGGCGCCGAGGTCGTCACCGGCTCCCGCGCCGTGGAGGCCCGGCCCGAGGGCGAGCTGGTGCTGGAGAGCGGCCGGCGGCTGCGCGCCGACCTCGTGATCGGCGCCGACGGCGTGTTCTCGGCCGTCCGCGAGTCGCTCGGGCTGACCCGGCGGATGGTCGACCTCCAGGACGGCTGCGGCCGCCACCTGATCGACCGGGCGCCGAACGACCCCGTCCACCGCACCTACGAGATCTGGAACGGCGGCCGCCGGCTCGGCATCGCGCCGTCGAGCCGTGAGAAGGTCTACATCTTTCTGTGCTGTCCGGCCAGCGACCACGCGGGCCGGGCCCAGGCGCCGTTCGACCCGGTGAGCTGGGTCGAGAGCTATCCCGACTACCGTGACACGATCGAGCGCATCCCTCGCCGCGACGACGGCCGCTGGGCCACGTTCCACGACGTCGTGTGCCACCGCTGGTCCAAGGGGCGGGTCGCCCTGATCGGGGACTCGGCGCATGCCATGTCGCCGAACCTCGGCCAGGGCGCCTGCATGGCGATGACGAACGCGCTCGCCCTCGCGCAGGCGGTGGACAGCTCGCCCACGATCGAGATGGCGCTCGACCGCTGGGAGACGAGCGAACGTCCGATCGTCGACCGCGCCCAGCACTTCTCGCACTGGTACGGCAAGGTCGGCACCCGGTGGCCGACCGCCAAGCCGCTGCTCGACGCCCGCTCGGCCATGGTGTGGGGGCTCGGCAAGTCGCGCCGCTTCCAGGTGTTCCTGAACGGGATGGCCGCGCACGTCCCGGCGCTCGACGGCGCCGCGGGGCCGGCGTGAGCGGCCGGCGACCGCACGCCGAGATCGCCGGCGCCGGTCTCGCCGGGCTCGCGACCGCCGCCGCGCTCGCGCAGGCCGGCTGGTCGGTGCGCGTGCACGAGAAGGGCGAGGAGCTGCGCGAGATCGGCGCCGGGCATCTACCTGTTCGCGAACGCGCCTGCGCGCCCTGCAGGCGATCGGCGCCTACGACGACCTCGCCCAGCGCTCCGAGATGATCCTGAACGCCGAGCTGCGCGACCACCGAAACCACCTGGTGTTCGACGACGGCCCGACGGACGGCCGGCTCATGATCGCGCTTCGCCGCAACCTGCACAACGTGCTCGCCGAGGCGGCGCCCGGCGCGGGCGCCGAGATCGTGACCGGCTCGCGCGTGCTCAGCGCGACGGACCGACGGCAGGCTGCAGCTGGAGGACGGGTGGAGCGATCGCGCCGACCTGGTGGTCGGCACGGACGGCGTCTACTCGCGGGTGCGCGACTCGCTCGGGCTCGCGCAGTCGATCGTCGCGCTGCGCGACGGCTGCGGCCGCCACCTGATCCCGCGCATCCCGGACGACCCGGTCAACCGGACGATCGAGACGTGGAGCGCCGGCCGCCGCCTGGGCGTCGCACCGGCCAGCCCGCGACGCTCGTCTACATCTTCCTGTGCTGCCCGGAGGCAGACACCGAGTGGCGCGCGCCAGCAGCCGTTCGCCCCGGACGCCGTGGCTTCGGTCGCACCCGTGGTACCGCATCGCAGATCGAGCGCATCCCGCGTAACCCCGAGGGCCGCTGGCTGAACTTCTGGGACGTGAACTGCCACGCCTGGTCGAGGGGCAACGTCGCCTTGCTCGGCGACTCGGCGCACGCGATGTCGCCCGAACCTGGGTCAGGGCGCGTGTGTGGCGCTCGCCAACGCGGTCGCGCTCGGCCGAGGCCGTCAAGGGAGGCAAGGACATCCCGCGCGCACTGCCAGGCCTGGGAGCAGCGGCAGCGGCCGATCACGGAGCGAGCGCAGCGGTACTCCGAGTACTACGGCGCCATCGGCACCAAGTGGCCGCACGAGCCGCCGCCTGCTCGACGCGCGCAGCGTCGCCACCCGCGTTGTGTTCCTGCCGCTGCTCGTCGCGGCGGGGGCCGACGATCAACGGGCGAGCCGGTCTCAGCCGGCCGCGTCGCGGCCGGCGAGCCGAGCGAACCTGCGCAGGGAGGCGTGCGATGAACGATGCCAGCATCGCGCTCGTGAACGGGCGCGTCATGACGTTCGACGCCTCGGACTCGGTGGCCGAGGCCCTCTACATCGAGCGCGGCGCTGATCGCGGCGGTGGGCTCCACGGAGTCGGTGCGCGCCCGCGTGCCCGACGACGTGCGCGGTGGTCGACCTCGATGGCCGACTCGCGCTGCCGGGCCTGATCGACGCGCACTCGCACGTGGAACTCTCGACGCTCGCCGACCACTTCTGGGTGGTCGTGCGCGAACTGGACGTGCCGACGACGCTCGCCCGCCTGGCCGACGCAGTGGCGGACGCGGCGCCGGGCTCGTGGGTGGTCGGCCAGGGCACCTTCGGCCAGGCGCCTGCCGACTCGCGACCAGCTCGACGCGATCGCGCCCAACCACCCGATGGTCGTCCGCCAGAGCATGCACGCGCAGGTCGCGAACTCGCTCGCCCTGAGCTGCGCGGGGATCGACCGCAGCTTCGTCTCCGGCGTCGAGAGCCGGATCCTGCGCGGCCCGCGACGGCGAGCCGACCGGCATGGCCGAGGAGGGCTTCGACCTCTTCCCGGCGCCGCGGCCCTCGGAGCAGGCGCTGGCGCGCGCGCTCGCGGCGCGAGGTGCACGACGGTTGGGTGCGTCACGGCGTCACGACGATCCACGAACTGCCCGCGTCGACCGGCGGCACTCGCGCCTGGCAGCAGCTGAGCGCCGACGACGCGCTGCCGTGCCGCATCGTGTTGAACCCGATCCTCTCCCCCGGGCATCAGCCGACCGTCGACTCGGTCGACTCATTCGCGAAGCTCGGCTTCACTACCGGCTTCGGTGACCGCTGGCTGCGGCTGGGCTCGCTCAAGCTGTTCCTCGACGGGGTGGGCTGCGCGGCTCTCTACCACGCCCAGCTCTCGGGCAACGCGAGCGGATGGGGGCTCCAGAACTTCCTCTACGGCGACCTGGTGCGCATCCTCGCCCGCGCGCGGGAGGCCCGCGTTCAAGTCTGGATGCACGCGATCGGCGACGCCGCCCACTCGATGGCGATGGACGCCATCGAAGCCGTCAACGTCGCGCGAGGCAACAACGACCACCGCACCCGGATCGAGCACATCGGCCTCGCCACCACGGATTGGAGCACGCTCGGGCGGCTGAAGGAGATCGGCGCCGTGCCCGTCCCGACGGCCGCGTTCATGCACTTCGAGCCGGACGACCACGAGGCCAGCCTGCCCGAGGGCGGCCGTCTCTACCCGTACAAGTCGCTGATCGCGAGCCGGCCTGCGGCCGCCCGGCAACTCCGACAGCGCGGGCACCCAGCCGTTCGCCACCAACCCGTGGCACGGCATCTCGCTGATGGAGCGGCGGCGTGAACAAGAACGGCGCCGCGTTCTCGCGCGACGAGGCGGTCGACGTCGTCACCGGCTTTCGCACGTACACCGCCAACGGCGCCTACGTCGGATTCGAAGAGCACGCCAAGGGCTCGCTCGAGGTTGGCAAGCTGGGCGACGTCGCCGTGTTCGCCGACGACCCGTTCACGCTGGACGTCGAGCGCCTGCCGGACCTCGACGCGGACCTCACCATCGTCGGCGGCCGGATCCTGCACGACCGTGCCGCGGTCGGCGCCGCTCCGTGTAGCCAGCGAAAGGAGCGAAATGCCGAAGTACCTCGTCGCCGTCCGATACACCGCGGAAGGCGCGCAGGGCGTCATCCGGGAGGGTGGATCAACTCGCCGCCGGGCGGCGCAACAGGTGATCGAGAGCGTTGGCGGCACCCTCGAGTGCTTCTACTTCGCGTATGGCGAAACCGACATGTACGCGATCGCCGACTTCCCCGACGACCTCGTCCCGGTCGCGGTCTCGCTGGCGGTCGCGGCGTCGGGCGGCTCGGTCATGAGCACGATCCCGCTGCTCACGCCCGAGCAGATGGATGCCGCTGCCGGACTGGCGGTCACCTACCGCCCTCCCGGGAGGGAGCTTCCGGCCGGCGCGTCCGACGCCGGCGCGGCGTAGCGTGTCGTCGCCGTCGATCGCCATCGTCGGTGCGGGACTCGCCGGCCTCGCAGCCGGTGCCGCGCTGGCGCAGCGCGGCTTCGCCGTGCGGATCTACGAGCGGAGCGAGCAGCCTCGCGAGTTCGGCGCCGGCATCTACCTGAAGGAGAACAGCCTCCCCGTACTCGACGCGCTCGGCGTGGGCGATGCGATCGCCACCGCCGGAGAGCGGATCCACACCGCCCGAATCGTGGACGAGCAGCGGCGCACCATAGTCGCGCGTGACGTCTCGGGGGAACGGCTGATCGTGCTGCGCCGTGGTGATCTGCACCAGACGCTCCTCAACGCGGCGGTGGAGGCTGGCGCCGAGCTGATCACCGGATGCACAGTGCTCGGGGCGACGGCCGACGGCACGGTGGCCCTCGCCGACGGGTCGTCCGTCCGCGCCGACGTCGTGGTCGCCGCCGACGGGGTGCACTCCCGCATCCGCGACGGGCTCGATCTCACCCAGTCCTACCGGCGGCTGCCCGACGGCGCGACACGCGTGCTGATCCCGCGCCAGGAGGAGGCATACAGCACCGAGTACTGGGCGGGGCCGCACCGGGTCGGCGTCGTGCCGTGCCACGACGCCTGGACGTACGTGTTCCTGATCGGGCCGGAAGCGCACCGCCGGGTGCGCGCGATCCCGGTCGACCGCGAATACTGGAAGGCGCTCTACCCGCACATCGCGGACGTGATCGACCGCATCCCCGACGAGGGCGGCGTGCACCATCCGCACCTCGAGGTCCAGTGCACCAGCTGGGTGCGCGGGCGGGTCGCCCTGATCGGCGATGCCGCCCACGGACAGCCACCCAACCTGGGGCAGGGCGCCGGAGTGGCCTTCGTGGCCGCCTGGGAGCTCGCTCGCACGCTCGCCGACCTCGGCGCGTCCCCGCACAGCCTGCACGACTGGGAACGGCGGACGCGCCCGCCGATCGACGCGATCCAGCGCTACACCACGCTGTACAGCCAGGTCGGCTACCACTGGCCGACGCCGGCGCTGCGGCTGCGGGCCGACCTCTTCCACTGGCTGTCGGTCGTGCCCTGGACCGCACGGCGGTGGGAGTTCTGGTGGCGCGGAGGCACGTGGGCTCCCTGGATCCCTGAAGCCGACCTGGAGCAGGCGGCGGGCGATCCGATCGACTCCTGACGGCCGGACGATGTCAAGCTCGTAGAACCCCGCAATGACCGAGGAAAGTGGCGATGATCGCGGCCTGTTGGGCTGCGAGTCCCGGGGTGCCTTCCTGGTGTCGCCGGACTCCTCCCCGCCTGGCTTCACGCGTCGGCGCCGTCCGGTGCCCGAGCCGTCGCCGTCGCCGCTCGACCCGCTGGATGTGGCAGACGGCACCGACGCCGGCCGAACGCACGTACGCCCAGGGCTCGACTCCGGTCGCCGGACGCGGGGCACTAGGCCCGAGTGGGAGAGGTCCGACTCAGTCCGGTGGCGCCGAGTCTTGAGTCCAGGACAGGGATTGAAGCCCTCTAACGGACTCGAACCGTTGACCCCTTCCTTACCATGGAAGTGCTCTACCAACTGAGCTAAGAGGGCATGCGGGCGGGATTCTAGGTCAAATCCGGCGCTAGTCGAGATATCGCACGACGTCCGCGACCGGCGCGCGCTCGGGCGGCTCCTGCCGGTGGATCGGATACCCGAGGTGGAGCAGCCCGAGCGGCGTCTCGTCCGGCGGAATCGCGAGCGCGGCGCGGCCGGCGGGCAGGTCGAGCGCCGGCACGGTGCGCCAGTAGCCGCCGAGGCCGCGCGCGTGGGCGGCCAGGAGCACGATGTACGCCGCGACGGCGGACGCGAGCAGGTCCTCCCGATCCTGCACCGGATCGCCGGTCTGGCGGGCGCAGGCCGCGACCAGGGTCGGCGCGCGGTCGAGCTTGCGCGCCGACCCGGGCTTCATCTCATCGGCAACGGCCTTCAGCTGCTCGAGCGCCCGCGGTCCGAGCACGCGGAACCGCCACGGGTTCGTGAGGTGGTGGTTTGGCGCCCAGCGGGCGAGGTCGAAGAGCTGGTCGAGCACGGCCCGGTCGACGGGCTCGGGCCGGTAGGCCTTGTGCGTGCGGCGACTGCGGATGGCGTGCTCCAGATCCATCGCCGCATCGTAGGTGCCGCCGGTCGGCTCAGGACCCGTACCGCAGCGCCAGGGCCCATGTGACGAACATGATCGCCCAGACACACATGACCCCCCGGCGGCCGGCCCGCGGCTCGGCCAGCAGCAGATCGATACGCGCACACTCCGCCGCCCTCCCCACCAGCATGGCGCCGAGTCTGCCGACGCCCTGCGGCGGTTATCCGGCCAGCCACATCGACGGGAACAGGTCGTAGTAGGTGCCGTTGAAGACCAGGCCGTGCAGGCGCGCGGACACGAACTTGTACCGGGCGGCGTTCATGAACACGACCCACGGCGCGTTCGTCTTCATGTAGTCGGCGTCGAGCTGCGCCCAGAGGGCGTTTCGGGCCGCGCCGACGGGCATCCGCTTGGCCCGGTCGATCGTCGCGTTCAGGGCGGGGATGTTCACGTTGGACTGGTTGTTGTTCCCGACGTTGACGATGCCCTGGCCGTTCAGCTGGGTGTCGATGAAGTCGGCGCCCTCGGGGAAGTCCTGGCTCCAGTTGTTGTACGCGATCTGCGGGTCGTTCTTCTCGGTGGCGATCAGGTCCCAGTACACCGACGCGTCCACGACCTTGACGGTCGCGACCATGCCGAGCGAGTTGAGGACGCCGGCCATGTAC
Source organism: uncultured Actinomycetes bacterium (assembly GCA_963813245.1). GTDB lineage: Bacteria > Actinomycetota > Thermoleophilia > Gaiellales > JAICJC01 > JAICJC01. Next base: position 15,487 of record CAWEYE010000005.1, on the reverse strand, counting down.
TGGGCGACGTTCGGATAGGGCTCGGTGTTCAGCACCCACAGGGTGACGTGCGCGCCGGAGACGCCGGCCTGCTGGATCAGCGCCTTCGCCTTTGCCGGGCTGTAGGGGAAGAACGTGTGCCGCTTGTAGGCGGTGCCGAAGCTCGGCGGGATCACGTTCTCGCTGATGTTGCCCTGGCCGCCCTCGAGCTTGAGCATGCTCCGCCGGTTCGACGCGTAGTTGACGGCCTGGCGCACCGCCAGCTTGTTGAACGGGTAGCGGCGCTCGTTCATCGAGAAGTACTCGATCTCGCCGGTCGCGCCCTTCTGCAGCTGCTTGGGGTACTGCTGCTGGAGCTGCGCCAGGCGATCGGGCGGCGGGTTCTCGAAGTACCAGTCGAGCTGGCCGTCGGCGGTCTCGTTCACGGCCTGCTCGGGCGTGATCCCGACCGTGATCTTGATCTCGGCGAGATGCCCTCCGGGGGTGTTCGGCCACGGGTGGAAGCTGGGGTTGCGGGTCAGCACGACCTGCTGGCTGGGCACGTAGGACGAGATCATGTAGGGGCCGGTGGCGACCCGCTCCGAAGCGCTCGTCGAGACGTCGTGCGCGGGCGTCCCGGCCGGGTAGACGAACGCCGGCGGCATCGCCATGTACTCGAGGAATGTGCCGTCCGGCTGCGTCAAGTGGAAGGTCACCGTCATGGCCGCGTCGTCGGCGGTGATCCCCGTCACGCTCGCCGCCTTGCCGGACTCATACGCCGTTGCGCCGACGATCCCGGTGTACCAGCTGACGTTCGGGGAGTTCACCTTGAGAATCGCGCTCGATCGACCATTTGACGTCGGAGGGCCGCACCGCGCGGTTGACCGGCGGCGAGAACCGCACGCCGGAGCGCACGTGGAACGTGTAGATGCGGCCGCCGCCTGTGATCTTCGGCATGGCCGTGGCCAGATCGGGCACGACCTGCGAGCCGGCGCCGCCGGCCGCGCGCCGGAACGTCAGCAGCCCGTCGTTCGTCGCCTCGAGGATCTCCCAGCCCTCGGTGGTCGCCGAGAGCGCGCCGTCGAGATGGTCGGGGTTGGCCGGGATGCCCGCGAGCAGGGTGCCGCCGTTCACGGGCGCGCCGCCTGCTGACCCGGCCTGGGTCGTGCCGGAGCCGCCGCTGCAGGCCGGCGCGATCGCGACCGCGCACAGTGCGGCGGCGAGGCCGAGAGCCTGGTGTGAGAACGCTCTCATACGCGCCCGCCGATTCTACTCCTTCCCTCCTCCGCGTGGGTGGCTACGAGGCCCGGCGCAGCGGGTCGTGCCTGCGCGCGCCCGCACCGGCCGAGAGGAGGCACGCCGATGCCTCGTCGGCCCACGCCACCGCGTGGAGATAGGCGTCGCGCAGCAGCATCGGGTCGATCGTGGCAGGGTCGAGCTGGTCGAGCCGCCCGCGCTCGTACTGCTCGACGAAGCGCAGCTGCGCCCCGAGCCCGCCGTCGCGTGAGAGCAGCGCGCGCTTGACCTCGCCGTCGAGCTCCTCCAGCTCCTCGAGCAGGACGTCCATCGGCACCGCCAGCAGGGCGTCGGCGACCGACAGCAGGCCGACGGTGAAGCACGTCGCCCGGTCGGCCCGCCCGAGCGCCGGCGCCAGGAGCTCCATCATCTTCGCGCGCACCATGCCGATCCGGGCGAGCTCCGTCGGCTGCTGGGAGTGCGCGGTCAGGCTGACCAGATAGGCGAACGAGCGGATCGTCTCGGTGCCGAGGAAGACGATCGCGTCGCGGATCGAGCTGATCCGCCGGTGCAGGCCCACCGCGGCCGAGTTCATGTATCGCAGGAGCGTCACGGACAGGCCGATGTCCTGGACGATGATGGCCTCGAGCTCGGCGATCGAGACGTCGGGCCGCGACAGCGCGGCGAGCAGTGTGAGCACGGTGGGCCGGCCCGCGCGGATGCGGCGCCCCGTCATGAGCTGCGGGGCGCCGAAGACGAACCCCTGGAAGTAGTCGAACCCGAGCCGGCGGTACGCCTCGAACTCCTCGGGGCGCTCGATCTTCTCGGCGATCAGCCTGACCGGGTTGGCGCGCAGCCGGGCGACCAGCCGGACGATGTCCTCCTCGTCGCGGTCCTTCACGTCGAGCTTCACGAAGCCCGAGACGTCGAGCAGCTTGCGCGTCTGCCGCGTGAGCACGAAATCGTCCAGGATGATCTGGTAGCCGCGGTCGGCGAGCTCGTGCAGGCGGGCGATGACAACGGCATCGGGCTCGACCGACTCGAGCACCTCGAGGCTGACCCGGTCGGGCGGGAGCGCCAGCACCTGCTCGCCGAGCAGGAACGTGCGCGAGACGTTCACGAGCGCCCGCCGCCCTCCGACGAGCACATCCAGGCCGATGTCGGCGAGCGCGGTCAGGGCGGCCTCGCCGGTCGCCGCCTGCGCGTCGATCACGATCGCCTCGGACGCAGCAGCGCCGCCGCGGAACAGCAGCTCGTAGGCGACGACGTTCAGGTCGCGGTCATAGACCGGCTGGCGGGCGACATAGGTGGGCCACGCGCTGGGTGACGACCGCCCCGCGATCGCCGCCCGCAGCACCGTGCCCTGCGACCGCGAGAACCGGGCGCGGCTCTCGTCGGTCATGTCCTGCCGCCGCCTGCACACACTCGGGGGGCGTAGATGGTGATGATCTCAGCAAAGCGCACCCGTGCCCACTAGTCAACGACGTGCCCGAGCGGACCACGGCGTAGGGTTCCGTGCATGCGCGCAGGAGCGGTGATCGAGCGCGTCCCGCCGCTGCTGCGCGAGCGCGTGTTCCGCCGCTACTGGTCGGCGCAGAGCATCTCGATGCTCGGCGACCAGGTGAACGGCATCGCGCTGCCCCTGGTCGGGGTGCTGACCCTGCACGCGACGCCGGCGCAGATGGGGGTGCTGACCGCGCTCGTGTGGGCGCCGAACCTCGTGCTGGCGCTGCACGCCGGCGCGCTCGCCGATCGCTGGGGGAGGCGCCGCCGGGTGATGATCGCAAGCGACCTCGGCCGCGCGGTCCTGCTCGCGAGCGTGCCGATCGCCGCCGCCGTGGGGGTGCTCAGCATGGCGCAGCTCTACGTGGTCGCGTTCGCCGCCGGCAGCCTGAGCGTCTTCTTTCAGGTCGCCGACAGCACGCTCTTCGTCTGCGTCGTCGATCGCGATCGCTACCTCGACGCGAACTCCCTCGTGTACGGCAGCCGGGCCGTCTCGTTCATGGCCGGTCCGAGCCTCGGGGGCATCCTCACCCAGGCCGTCACGGCGCCGGTGGCGCTGCTCGTCGACGCAGTCTCGTTCGTGGGGTCGGCCGGCTTCCTCGCCCGGATCTCGCCGGCCGAGCCGCCGCCGCAGCCGCCGGAGCCGGGCCACCTCACGGCCGGCGTCCGCTACATCCGCCGCACGCCGACGCTCTTCTACGAGCTCGCCTCGACGGCCACGGTCAACTTCTTCAACCTGGGGTTCTTCGCCCTCTTCCTGCTCTATGCCACGCGCACGCTGCACGTGCGTCCCGGCGCGCTCGGCGTCGTGCTCGGGCTCGGGGCCATCGGCGGTCTGCTGGGAGCGGTGCTCACCCGCCCGCTCACCCGCCGCATCGGCGTCGGGCCGAGCTTCTGTGTCGGGTCGGTGCTCTTCCCGGCGCCGCTCATGCTCGTCCCGCTCGCGGGCGGCCCCCACGCGGTCGTGATCGCCCTGCTGTTCCTGGCCGAGTTCAGCTCGGGGATGGGCGTCATGATCCTCGACATCACGGCGGGATCGATCAACGCCGCGCTCGTCCCGGGTCACCTGCGCGCCCGCGTGCAGGGTGCCTACACCATCGTGAACTACGGCGTGCGGCCGCTCGGGTCGCTCGCCGCCGGCCTCGGCGCAACCACGCTCGGCATCCACACGACCCTGTGGATCGCGACGATCGGCGGGGCGTTGAGCGCGCTCTGGCTCGTGCCCTCGCCCCTGCCGCACCTGAAGGCGCTGCCCGCGGCCGTCACCCCCGAGGCTACGCGACCTTGAAGTGCGACACCAGCCGCTCGAGGCTCTGGGCGGTGGCGGACAGCTCCTGGGCGGACGCGGTGATCTCCTCGGCCGAGGCGCTCGTCTCCTCCGTGGAGGCCGACACCTGCTCGGTCGAGGCCGACGACTGCTCGGCGACGCTTGCGACCTCGTTGCTGGCCGTCGCGATGCTGTCGATGCGGATCGCCATGTCGCTGACCGCCGCGCCGATCTCCTCGAAGGCCTGCCGGGTCTGATCGACGACGGCCGCGCCGTCCTCGGTCTGGCGGGCGCCGTCGGTGACGACGGTGACGGTGCGGCCGGTCTCGGACTGGATCTCGCCGACGAGCGTCGAGATGTGCTCGGCGGCGCGCTGCGACTCCTCGGCCAGCTTGCGCACCTCCTCGGCGACGACCGCGAACCCGCGGCCCTGCTCGCCGGCGCGGGCGGCCTCGATGGCCGCGTTCAGCGCCAGCAGGTTGGTCTGCCCGGCGATGCCGGTGATGGTCTCGACGATGCCGCCGATCTGCTCCGACTTGCCCGCGAGCTGGTTGATCGCCTGGACGACCTCGGCGGAGGACTGCTTGACGGCGGCCATGGCGCTATTGGCCTGCTCCGCGGCGATGACGCCGTGGTCGGCTACCTCGCGCGCCCGCTCGGCTGCGACCGCCGACTCCTCGGCCGACTCGCGGGTGGTGTGCACCATCTCCACCTGCCGCTCGGCGCCTGCGGCGACGTCCTGCACGGCCTTAGCGATCTCCTCGACGGCCCGGCTGGTCTCCTCCGAGGTCGACGACATCTCCTGCGACGCCGCGCTCAGCCGCTGCGCGGCGGCGGTGACGTCGCCCACGATCTTGCGCAGGCTCGCGCCCATCGTCTGGAAGGCCATCCCGAGCACGTCGCGCTCGGACTTGGGCTCGACCTCGACGGTGAGGTCGCCCTCGGCGATGCGCCCGGCCGACCCGGCGATGTCCTGCAGGTAGGCGATCATGCGCTGGAAGGCCTGGGCGGTCTCGCCGATCTCGTCGCGGCTCTTCGTGTGCACATCCTGGTCGAGGTCGCCCTGCGAGATGCCCTCGGCGGCCCGCAGCATCTTGCGGACGCCACCGGTGATCGAGCGGGCGATGACGAAGGCGAGGCCGGCGCCGATCAGGGTTGCGATCGCAAGCAGCGCGATCACGATCGTGCTGGCGGTGCTCGACGTCGACGAGGCGGACGCGAGCGCGTTGTCGGCCAGCTTGACGTTGTAGGCGTTCCACTTCGCCGCGTCGGCGGCCAACAGCGTGAACTGGTCCGTCGAGTCGCCGATGAGCGCCTCCGCGGTCTTCGTCTGGTTCGCATCGACGGCAGTCGCGAAGCCCGAGGTCATGCGGAGGTAGGCCAACCAGTCCTTGCTCGTCGCCTGCCACAGCTGCCGGTCACGGGCGTCGGTGACCTTGCTCGCGTAACCGGCGAGCGTCTTGGTTGCGGCGGTGGCGTACGGCCTCATGGCGGCGATCAGCTTCGCGTGCTCGGGCGGGGTGGCCCACACGAGCCGGTCCTGATAGCGGCGGTAGTTCGCTGCGGCTGTCTCGACGGTGCCGATCGCCTGTGCGCTGGGTACGCTGTTCGTCCCCAGGTACTGCGCTTCGTGGTCGACGGATCCGAGCTCGACGATCGCGGCGGCCCCCAGCACGAGCATCAGCGCGATGACGACACCAAAAGAGCCAAACAGTTTTGTTCGCACCGAGAGACGCATGGCGAGGCCTTCCTACCGGTTTGATATCTCAGGGCGCCGGCGGATACGGCGCAGTACGCCCGGTGATCGCTTGCCTGCGGGCAACCTGCATCCCCGGATCCCCGTAGCGGCCCTCCCCGCAACTGCCGATGACCGCTGACCCCTGTCTGCTCCCGGCGACCGGCCAGGCCGCGCTCCTGCGGGGCCGATCGCTCTCTGTGACCGAGCTCGTGGGTGCGCATCTCGCCCGGATCGAGCGGATCAATCCCGCGGTGAACGCGATCGTCACCGTTGTCGGCGAGCGCGCGCTTGCCGCCGCGGCCGAGGCCGACCGCCGCAGCGCCGCCGGCGAGCCGCTGCCACCGCTGCACGGCCTGCCGATCGCCCACAAGGACCTGGTCGACACGGCCGGCGTGCGCACGACGTACGGATCGCCGTCGTATGCCGATCACGTGCCCGAGGCCGACGAGTTGCTCGCGGCGCGTCTGCGCACGGCCGGCGCCATCCTCGTCGGCAAGACCAACACGCCCGAGTGGGGGGCCGGCTCGAACACGTTCAACCCGGTATTCGGGGCCACGCGCAATCCCTGGGACACCGCCCGCTCGGCGGGCGGTTCGAGCGGCGGCGCGGCGGTCGCGCTCGCCTGCCGGCTCGTGCCGCTGGCCGACGGGAGCGACCTCGGCGGCTCGCTGCGCAACCCGGCCGCCTGGAACGGCGTCGTCGGGCTGCGGCCCACCCCGGGGGTCGTCCCGTCGTGGCCGGACGAGACGCCGTGGCTGCCGTTCTCGGTCGACGGTCCGATCGGCCGCACCGCCGGCGACGTGGCGCTCCTGCTGGGCGCGATGGCAGGGCCCGATCCGCGCGCGCCGCTCTCGCAGCGGGCCGTGGCGCTCGATCTGACCGGGTCGCTGGATGCCGACCTGGGCGGGCGCCGCGTCGCGTGGAGCCCGTCCCTCGGGGGGCTTCCGTTCGAGCCGGCGGTGCTGGCGGCGGCGCAGGCCGCGGTCGCGCAGCTGGGCGGTCTCGGCCTGGACGTCTGCGAGGACGAGCCCGATCTGGCCGGCGCAGACCGGGTGTTCGAGATCTGGCGGGCGTTCCTGTTCGCCCTCTCGCTGGGCGACGTGTACGACCGCGACGGCGCCCGCATGAAGGCCACCGTGCGCTGGAACGTCGAGCGCGGCCGCGCCCTCTCGTCGGCGGATCTGATCGCGGCCACGCGCCTGCATACCGAGGTGTGCGCGCGGGTCGGCGCCTTCTTCGACCGCTACGACTACCTGGCCTGCCCGGTCACGCAGGTCGAGCCCTTCCCGGTCGAGACGGAGTATCCGACCGATGTCGCCGGTGTGCCGATGGGCTCCTATCTGGAGTGGATGCGCTCCTGCTCGCGCCTTTCGGTCACCGGGTGCCCGGCGATCTCGATCCCGGCCGGCCTGACGCCGTCCGGGCTGCCGGCCGGCCTGCAGCTGATCGCGCGGCCGTTCGCCGAGCGGGCTCTGCTCGAGGCGGCGCACGCGCTCGACGGCCTCGTGGGCTACTCCGGGCTCGTGCCGCCGGCGGCGGTGGACGTTCGGTGAAGCCGCGCCGGGCGGGCGCGCCCTTGCAGTAGCATCGCCCGATGGAAGGAAGCCGGTTCGACCTGGTCGTGCTGGGCTCCGGACCCGCCGGGCAGAAGGCCGCGATCCAGGCGGCCAAGGTCGGCGCCTCGGTGGCCGTGGTCGAGCGCCGCGACACGATCGGCGGCGTGTGCGCGAACACGGGCACGATCCCGTCGAAGACGCTGCGCGAGGCGGCGATCTACCTCACCGGCCTGTCCGAGCGCGGGCTCTACGGGCAGAGCTACCGGGTGAAGGATGAGATCACGATCGAGGATCTGATCTGGCGCACCCAGCAGGTGATGACGCGCGAGGTGGACGTGATCCGAAACCAGCTCGCTCGCAACCACATCCGCGTGCTGCCCGGTCAGGGCCGCCTCGCCGACGCAAATCACGTCGAGGTGTCCGACCTGCAGGGCGGCCTGCGCACCGTCCAGGCAGACCGGATCGTGATCGCGACCGGCACGACGCCCGCCCATCCCCCCGGGGTCGAGTTCGACGAGGCCACCATCCTCGACTCGGACGGCATCCTGCTCATGTCGCGCATCCCGTCGACCCTGGTCGTCGTGGGCGCCGGGGTGATCGGCATCGAGTACGCGTCGATCTTCGCCGCGCTCGGCACCCGCGTGACCGTCGTCGAGAAGCGCGAGCGGCTGCTCGAGTTCTGCGACAACCAGATGGTCGAGGCGCTGCAGTACTACCTGCGCGACCTGGGCCTCGTGTTCCGGCTGGGCGAGACGGTGACGTCGGTCGAGAAGCACGACGGCGGCACGCTGACGACGCTCGCGAGCGGCAAGCGGATCGCCGCCGACGCGGTCATGTACTCCGCCGGCAGGCAGGGTGCGACCGCCGAGCTGGGGCTCGAGGCGGTCGGCATCGTGGTCGACTCGCGTGGCCGCATCGAGGTGGACGAGCACTACCGCACCGGGGTCGAGCACATCTACGCGGTCGGCGACGTGATCGGCTTCCCGAGCCTGGCGTCGGCGTCGTTCGAGCAGGGCCGGCTGGCGGCGGCGCACGCCTTCGGCCTCGACGCCCGGCCGATGCGCGACCTGCTGCCGATCGGCATCTACACGATCCCCGAGATCAGCTTCGCCGGCCGCACCGAGGAGGAGCTGACCGGAGACGGGATCCCGTACGAGATCGGCGTCTCGCGCTACCGCGAGCTCGCCCGCGGGCAGATCCTGGGCGACTCGGTCGGGATCCTCAAGCTCCTGGTCGCGCCCGACTCGCGGACGATCCTCGGCGTGCACGTGTTCGGCACGGCCGCGACCGAGCTCGTGCACATCGGCCAGACCGTGATGGGCCTCGGGGGGACGGTCGACTACCTGATCGACCAGGTGTTCAACTACCCGACGCTGGCCGAGTCCTACAAGGTCGCGGCCCTGGACGCCACCAACAAGCTGCGGGCGCTCAACCGGCTGTCGGTCTAGACCTCGCTGCGCTCGAGGATGACCACCGGGATCTGGCGGTCGGTGCGCGTCTGGTAGACGGCGTAGTCGGGGAAGACGGTGGTCATCGTCTGCCACAGCCGCGGCTTCTCGTCGGGGCCGGCGGGGTGGGCGCGGGCGTGGAAGCGATCGCCCTTCACCTGCACCTCGACCTCGGGATCGGCCAGCAGGTTCAGGTACCAGCTCGGGTGATTCGGCGCGCCGCCGCGGGAGGCGACGATGAGCAGGCGGTCGCCGTCGCGTCCGTAGATCAGCGGCAGCGTGTGGGCCTCGCCCGATCGCCGCCCGCGCGTCGTCAGGAGCAGGGTCGGCCGGCCGTTCCAGTCGTGCCCGTCCTCGCCGTCCGTGGCGAGGTAGCGGTCGACGTGCTCCGCGAACCACGGCCGGGGTCCTGCATCAGCCATGTCGTCAGATTAGCCAGGGCTACCTGCGGCCGATGCCGGTACCGGGGCTGGTGGCGGCGGCCCGGCCTCGCGCGACAGGAGCACCGCCCCGAAGCTCGAGACGCCCAGGCTGATCAGGGCCGATGCGACGATCGCGGCACCCTGTCCGGGCGTCAGGATCCGCTCGGCCAGCCCGAGCGCGACCACGCCCGCCGGCAGTCCCAGCTGCGCCGAGGCGAGCAGCCCGCTGCCCCACGGCATCCGCATCAGGCGGGCGACCGCGACGTGGCAGACCACGATCGCGACGGAAAGCATTCCGACGAGCGCGAGGTCGGAGCGCGACGAGCCGAGCGCGCGGAAGTCGAGCTTGGCGCCGAGCGTGACGAAGAAGAGCGGCACGAAGAAGCCCTGGGCGAGCCCGACCAGCTGCTGGGTCAGGCGGCGGGGCTCGCCGGCGAGCGCGACGATCATCCCGGCGGCGAAGCCGGCGATGAGGATGCTCGTGCCGAACTTGGTCGCGAGCGCGGCGAGGCCGAAGAGGACGAAGAGCGACACGCGCAGGTCGAGCGCCCATTCCCGCTGCCGCGATCCCTTGCGCAGGGCCACCACCATGCGGTCGCCGCGGATGGCGTGCACGATCGCGAACAGGGCCACCGCCGCGCACGCGACCAGCACCCCGCCGCCGCCGATCCGAAACGCCTTCGACGGGGTGAGCGCCACCGGCAGCGCCACGATGCTTGCGATGTCGACGAGCGCGATCCACGTGGTCGCGACGAGCATCTCCTCTCCGGTGATGCCGCGCTCCTGGATGATCGGCATGACCACGGCCGAGCTCGATGCCGCCAGCAGGAGCACGAAGACAGCCGGATGCCCGACGCCGGAGACGTCGGCGAGCAGCCAGCCTCCAGGCACGGCGATCACGAACGAGAGCACCGCCGCGATCGAGGCTGTGCGCAGCGCGCCCCGCAGACCCCTGTCGCGCAGCGGCAGGTGGGTGCCGACCACGAACATGAGCATCGCGAAGCCGACGGCGGACAGGAACACCACCGTGGGATCGGCGGTGTTGATGTCGCCCAGGCCGGTCTTGCCGACGAGCACGCCCGCGGCGATCTCGCCGACGACCACGGGGACGGCGAGCCGCGTCGCCCCCGAGAGCAGCGGGCCGGCCAGGCCGCAGGCGACGATCAGTGTGAGGATGCCGAAGGTCATTCGCGCAGGTGGCCGTCGGCCACCGCAGAGACCATACGCCCGGCGTGCCTGACGGCGATAGTGTGACCGCATGCATGCGATCGTGCTCGAGGAGCCCGGCCGTCTGGCCGAGCGCGAGGTGGCCGACCCCGTGCCGGGGGCCGGCGAGGTGGTGATCGAGGTCGCCGCGTGCGGCGTCTGCCGCACCGACCTGCAGATCCTCGCCGGAGACCTGCCGATGCGCCGCGCGCCGCTGGTACTTGGCCACCAGGTCGTCGGCAGGGTCGCCGGCACGCGGCGAGCGCGTCGGCCTGGCGTGGCTGTGGGGCGCCTGCGGCGGCGTGCCCCTACTGCCGGAGCGGCCGCGAGAACCTGTGCCCGCAGGCGGAGTTCACCGGCTGGACGGTGGACGGCGGCTACGCCGAGCTGGTGGTTGCCCGAGCGGACTTCGTCTATCCGCTGCCCGAGGCCTTCGCCGACATCGAGGCGGCGCCGCTGCTCTGCGCCGGCATCATCGGCTACCGGTCGCTGCGGCTCAGCGGGATCGGCAGCGGCGGCCGGCTCGGCCTGTTCGGCTTCGGATCGTCCGCGCACCTCGCGATCCAGGTGGCCCGCCACTGGGGCTGCGAGGTGGCGGTGTTCGCGCGCTCGGCGGCCGAGCGCGAGCTGGCCGCATCGCTGGGGGCGGCCTGGGTCGGCGGCTACGACGATCCGCCGCCGGCGCCGCTCGACGCCGCGGTGACCTTCGCCCCGGTGGGCTCGGTGGTGGTGGCGGCGCTGCGGGCGACCGGGCCAGGCGGCGACGGTCGCCATCAACGCGATCCACCTCGACCGGATTCCCGAGTTCTCCTACGACCTGCTCTGGAAGGAGCGGAGCCTGCGATCGGTGGCGAACTTCACGCGCCGGGACGCCGAGGAGTTCCTGCCGCTGGCGGCGGAGATCCCGATCCGGGCCCAGACCCAGGAGTTCCCGCTGGCCGCCGCCGGTGAGGCGCTCGATCGGCTGGCCGCCGGCGAGATCAGTGGCTCGGCCGTGCTCACCGTCGGCTGACGCACTAGCCTGCGCTGCGTGAGCTACTCGCTCGTCCACGTCGACGACATCGAGCCCAGCGGCCCCGGCGGCGCGGTGCGCTTCGTCCGCCGCCAAGCTCGGCGTCGAGGCGTTCGGCATCAACCGGTTCGACCTGCCCCCGGGCAGCGAGGGCCGCGAGCACGACGAGGCGGGGACCGGCCAGGAGGAGGTCTCGGTCGTGATCCGCGGCGGCGGCCACTGGCGGGTCGACGGCGAGCTCGTCGCGGTGCGCGAGGGGTCGTTCATCCGCTTCGACCCCGGCACGACGCGGTGCCCGGTCGCAGGGCCCGACGGGATGGCGTTCATCTCGGTCGGATCCCCGCCCGGGAGATACGCTCCACGGCCCCTTTCTGAGCTCAGGCTGTCCGGTGATGGAAGAGCCCAGGACTCGAACCTGCGTAGGCAGAGCCAACGTCGCGTATCGCGGGGGAACCGGGGTTCCCCCGCGGGCCCCCTCCTTCTCGACGAGGACTCATGGGAGGAGCAGGATTCGAACCTGCGTAGGCAGAGCCAACGGGTTTACAGCCCGTCTCCTTTAACCACTCGGACATCCTCCCCGGGTCCGGCGGATTCTACTCGGCGTCGCGAAGCGCCTGGGCCTCCGGCAGCGACTCGAGCTTCTTCAGCGTGTTGTTCTCGATCTGGCGGATCCGCTCGCGGGTGACTTCGAAGGCGCGGCCGACCTCCTCGAGCGTGCAGGGCTGCCGCCCTACAGCCCGAAGCGCAGCTCGATGACCTTGCGCTCGCGCCGGGCAGCGAGTGGAGCGCCCGGTGGATGTCCTCCCGGCGCAGCGTCATCGTGGCGAGTCGAACGGCGACTCGGCCGTTGATCGTCGACGAAGTCCGCCCAGCTCGGACTCCTCCTCCTCGCCGATCGGCTTCTCGAGGGTGATCGGGTGCTGCGCCATGCGCTGGATCTGTCGCGCACCTCGTGACTGGCAGAACTCGGGGACGGGCCGCGCCGGAAGACGAACCGGCAAGCTCCGGGGCAGCTCGTCTCTTGATCCATTTCACAACATTGATCGGCCCCGGTTTCCACCGGAGCCGAGGGTTACGTCGCAAAAGCCGCGTTGTTATTTATTCGGCGCGGGCGTAGTCGCCGAGGGCGGTGGTAGGCCCGGGACGACGGACGGCGCCGCCGGATTTATTGTGCCGGCCGGCGAGGCCATGCGGGTTGGAGCTGATTGCGTCGTGTCATTGGACGCAACACGCGTCGGCTGGTGTCCGACGCCAAAGGCGACCGCCAGCACGATCACTAAAAACACCGCGCCGGCAATCCATCCCCATCCAGTACTGGTACGACGCTCGGCCGGTTCATAGCCATAAAACGGGTCGTTCGCATCGCGATAGTCAGACATGATTGACCTCCTTGCGGTGTCCCACGGCAACTGGCGTCAGCCTGCCCGGGTTTCCTAAACTCCATGTTGGAACCGAATACCGGCAATGCCGCAAAAGCATGGACCTAATTGTTCAAAGGCGGGACTGCCGCTGCTGACGCGGATGATCGACTTGCCTTCGCCGGGGCCGGATAACATTGTGAACGAGCGCGGCGCGCCGACTGTCACCTTGGGCTATCTCGATCAAGCTAAAGCTACAAATGCACCGAGCGTTGATTGACAACGCGATTGTGGACCCAGCGCTGATTGCTTATGCGCGGTCGCATTAGGCGGGAAGTGATGGGTTTGAGCCCGGTCGTCCCCCGACGGTGACGAAGCCAGCATCCGGCAACGTACCTCGACGGGTAGCCGCCCTGTAAAAGCGCAACAAGTTTCGGCAGGAAACCCACCAGTGTTCCACCGATACAGGCCACAGACGATCGGCATGTTGCGAATATGCCTCGGCGGCTGCCCCGATGACATGGAGGTTGAAGTTAAACCGGGCGTCCCGTTGGTCGCAAAGACCGTGGCTGAGCTTCGCGCGCTCAATGCCTGGTCGCCGGATTGGGCGCTGATAGTCCCTTACGAGCGCCAGCGCCCCGAAAGTGTCGTCGAGGTTGAGCTAGCGTGATGAGGTCTGGAAGGCTTCAGAAGCGGCAACTGTGATGGGACCCGGACGGATCAGTGTTTGGTCTCAAGTTCGACAATGGCGTCAGTCGGCTCGGGCTCGTGAGCAGCAAGGCTCGACTGAGTCGCATCGCTCCAATTCGCAACATTTACAACCCTCGCTGCCTGAGTTCTCCCCGTAGCAGGCTCAGCGGTCGGCTCCATAATGTTCAGTCCATTACTGTCAAGGAAGAAAGTGTGACCGCCAAACAATTCGTTCAGCCGCGGTAACACCGGATGGCTCTCGGGAATGGCTTGGGCTTCGAACTGGCTCAGGGTTCGCTCGATCTGCGACCATTGATGTTGCCGCTCGCCGCCACAGTTCTGACCGGCGCCGTCCGCCGAGGCCCGTGCGTCAGAGCCTACCGGAGCTAGGGGATAAGCTCTGGCCACACAACAGCAAAAGCTGGCACGTGCTAAAGTTCCGCGACGATACGAGAGAAAGCGAGGAAATGAAACTACTTGAGGTATTGGCAGGCCCCGACGGTATCGATCCTCGACAACAATCGCGGCCTAACGTTGCCTACACTGATCATTGGGGCAGCCGATCGACAAAATGCGGATCGCTGTGGTTAGGGAAGGTTTCGGTCACCCGAATTCTGAAGCCGATGTTGACAACAGGTCCGCGAGGGAGCCGCCTTGCTCGCGAAACTCGGCGCTACCGTGGATGAGGTTACGATTCCTCTCCACCTGCTTGGGCCGGCTATCTGGGGGCCGATCGGATTCGAGGGGGCCCTCTCGACGATTCTCAAGGGCAACGGCTTCGGCACCGGCATTCAAGGCCTTTATGTGCCGAGCATGGTCGATGCGCTATCGGTTTGGCGGGAGCGCGCCAACGAACTTCCGCCGACTGTCAAAATAGAGATGCTGGTCGGCGAATATTTCGCTCGCCATTATCGCGGCCGCTACTATGGAAAGGCACAAAACCAGGTACGCCGCCTGCGCGCCGCCTATGACGAAGTTTTAGCTCACTACGATCTACTCCTGATGCCGACAATGCCGATGAAAGCCCGCCATTGCCGCCGAACGACGCCCCGTTATCGCTCTATTTGCAGCGTTCATTCGAATTCCTAGTAAACACGCCTTCTTTCGATGTCACTCATCACCCTGCGATGTCCATGCCTTGCGGCTCGAGCGACGGTCTACCAATCGGCATGATGCTGGTCGCCAAACATTTCGATGAAAGCTCCATTTACCGCGCTGCGTACGCGTTCGAGCAGGGCAGATATGCTGATCGTGAGAAAACGGCTCTGCGCGTTATTTATCGACGGAGTTCCATCGGCCGCCACTCCGACGCACGCGCCGTGCTCGCACCCGCACTCGAAGGATTTTCGCCGACGCCGGAATTTTCCGAGATTGGCGAAGCTAAGCATTGGTCGCCGCGCTCGTTTTGCTAATCGGGCAGCCGGGCGACTTTCGAGTTTGGCCGAAGCGGCGGTTCGCTGCGCCGCAGCGATACGTCAGCAATTGGGGGTAAAGCGGACCTGCCTGGTGCATGCTTGAAACGACGCAATTGACTTGTTTCGCACTTTCCTGCTCGCCAAATAAAACCGCGACCGCCATGGTGGCTCGGTGACGCCCGACATCATGCACTCACGTCACGCTTCGAGACGTCCGCGCTCAGCCATTCCTGCAGCTTCGACCAACGCCGCCGGCCCGAGACGTTGCGCACCGCGATGGCGACGGCCTTCTTCTGTCCAACCAGAACGACAAGCCGCTTGCCGCGGGTGACGCCGGTGTAGAGAAGATTCCGCTGCAACATGGCGTAGTGCTGCGTCATGACCGGAATCACCACGGCTGGGTATTCCGAGCCTTGGCTCTTGTGGATGCTCGCGGCGTATGCCGGCACTAGGGTGTCGAGCTCGCCAAAGCCATAGGTGACCGAGCGCCCGTCGAAGCTGGCGGTGAGTTCGCCTTCCTCAGGATTAACATCCATCACAAACCCAATGTCGCCGTTGTAGACCTCCTTGTCGTAGTCGTTCTCGATCTGCATGACCTTGTCGCCGGGCGCAAAGATCCACCCGAACCGTTCCACCTTGCGGTCTCCGGCGGGATTGAGGGTGGCCTGCAGTTCAATG
>CAWEYE010000004.1:0-62323 GCA_963813245.1 uncultured Actinomycetes bacterium | reverse complement strand
CAGGCCGTGGTCGGGCTGGAGCCCGGCAAGGAGTTCGCCGAGATCACCCCGCAATTCTCACCCCGGCAAGTGGAAGGTCTACTTCTTCTGGCCCAAGGACTTCACCTTCGTGTGCCCGACCGAAATCGCCGACTTCGGCAAGCTCGATCGCGAATTCAAGGACCGCGACGCGCAGGTGCTCGGCGCCAGCACCGACACCGAGTTCGTGCACCTGGCCTGGCGCACGAGCCACGAGGATCTCGAAGATCCTGCCCTTCCCGATGCTCGCCGACATCAAGCGCGAGCTGGCCAGCGCCTCGGCATCCTCGACAAGGAGGAAGGCGTCGCGCAGCGCGCCACCTTCATCGTCGACCCCGAGGGCGTGATCCGCTTCGTCGACGTGACCGACCTGTCGGTCGGCCGCAACCCGGAAGAGGTCCTGCGCGTGCTCGACGCCCTCCAGACCGACGAGCTCTGCCCCTGCAACTGGAAGAAGGGCGACCCCACCCTGAAGGTGGCCTGAGGTGGCGGCGCTGAACGCGATCGGGACGCCATCCCGGAGCCAGCCCGCTACGTCCGACTGAACCTGCAAGCGGTGCTCAGCCGGGGGCCCTGACCCCGGCGCAGCGCTGGGGGGTGGCCCTGGCGGCGGCAGCCGCCGCTCGCAACGCGCCGCTCCGCGATGCCATCCTGGCCGATGCCTCGGCCGAGGTGGACGCCGCGGTGGTGGACGACGCCCTGGCCGCCGCCGCCCTCATGGGCATGAACAACGTCTACTATCGCTTCCGCCACATGATCGAGAAGGAGAGCTACGCGCAGAAGCCGGCGCGGCTGCGCATGCTGCGCATCAACCAGACGCAGGGGCCGAAGGCGGAGTTCGAGCTCTTCTGCTTGGCGGTGAGCGCGATCAACGGCTGCCAGATGTGCATGCAGTCGCATGAGGCCGTCGTCATCGAGGGCGGCCTCAGCGAGGACCACGTCCACGACGCCGTCCGCATCGCCGCCACGGTGAGCGCCGCCGCGATCGCGATGCAGCTGCCGGCGGCGACGGTGGCTGCGGGCGCCGCGGTCGTGGCCGGGTAGGCCACCGGCCCATCTCGGTGCCCTGGGAGTCCCTCGGGAGGCGGGACAGCCGCCTCCACCCGGGGCCGATGATGGGGGTCGCGGTGCCGGGTCCAAGGATTGGACGACCTGCACGGAGGGAGACATGGAAACGGCGACGCAGACGATCCCGGTGGCGCGGTGGCGGTTCTGGACGGCCGCGGTCCTGAAGGTGCTCCTGGTGGCGTTCCTGCTCATGGACAGCCTGATGAAGGTGTTCCGGCAGCGGTGGAAGGCACGGCGCAGCTCGGCTACCCAGCGAGCGTGATCGTGCCCATCGGCGTGGTCCTGCTGGCGCTCACCGTCCTCTACGTCATTCCCAGGACTGCGGTGCTGGGGGCGGTGCTCCTGACCGGTACCTGGGAGGCGCGGTCGCTACCCAGGTCCGCGTCGGCGCTACCCCGTTCTCGATCGGTTTCCCGCTCGCGTTCGCGGTGCTGATCCGGGCCGTGCCGTTCCTCCTGGACCACCGCGTGCGGGCGCTGCTGCCGATTCGCAGGTGAGAACCCGCAGTTCACCGATAGCACGGGGGCGCGGAGGAAGGCCAGGGCGGTGGCCAGGCCGTGCCAGAGGGTGAAGCGCTCGCCGAGGAAGATCGCGGCCAGGACCACCGTGAACAGGGTGGTGGTCTGGTTGAGGACGGCGGCGCTGGTGGTGGCCCCGTACTTGAAACCCGCCAGCCAGAGCATGAGCGTGAGGTAGGTCCCGATGGCGGCCGCCGGGATGGCCACCCGCCAGCCGCGCTGCGGCACGAAGGTGACGAGGACCCGCCGCCCGGCGGCGCTGGCGGGGGCGAGCAGGGTCAGCCCGAGCACCCCGCCCAGGAGCCGCGTCCCCGCAGACCAGAGCACGGGGTACTCGGGCAGGCATGGGCTTCACCGCCACCACGGACAGCGCGGTCGAGGCCATGGAGAGCGCGCCGAGCAGGACGCCGCGTCGGAGGGCGCCGGGCGGCAGGTCGTGCGAGATCTCCCGGACCTGCGTGAGCAGGACGGCGCTCACCACCAGCAGCCCGCCCACGATCCCCTTGAGGGTGGGCCGCTCGCCCAGCCACAGCATCGAGGAGGCCACCACCAGCGGCGTGTACAGGCAGCTCACGATGGCCGAGCGGGCCGCGCCGATCAGGGCCAGCGTCCGGAAGAACAGGGTGTCGGCGATCGCGACGCGACCACGCCGCTCCCGAGCAGGAGCAGCAGGTGGCCCGCCGGGACGGCGGGGAAGAAGGCGACGCCGGCCAGCGGCAGCGTGGCCGCGAAGAGCGCCAGCGCCACCATGCTCTTGAAGTAGTTGAGCCCGAAGGCGTCGAAGTGGTCGCCGCTCTTCTCGAAGAGCACGACCGCCGCCGCCCAGGCGATGGCCGAGGCCAGGGCGAAGAGGTTGCCGGTCATGGGCGGGGCGGCACGCCCCGTCTAGATTCGATTCAAGAACACCGGCAGCCCGCGCTTGTTGGCGTAGTCGGGCGAGCCGCTCGGTGTTGTACATGGTGGCCAGGTCCACCTTCCGGGCCCGAGCTTCGGGTCCGGGATCGGAACCAGGTCGTACTTCCCGTCCACCAGCGCCGCCATGAGCCCGCTCTGGTTCTGGAGCACCGCGTCGAAGGCCATGTTGCCGTAGGTGGAGGCGACCAGCTTGTCGATGAAGTCCGGATCGCCGGAGCGAAGGTCGTAGGTCAGGTCGGCGACGATGGTCTCCTCACCCGAGCGCCGCTTGATCTCGTCGGAGAGCGACTCGGCCACGCTGGCCTTCTTGCGGTGACCGAAGGCGTCGGCGTCGCCGTACTCCTGGACCTTGTAGCCCTCCCACTCGGCGCCCTCGGAGAGGACCACCAGCGAGTAGGCCGAGGGGTTGCTGCGCTTGTCGCGCACCAGCAGGTCGATGACGTTCTCGATCTTGGGCTTATACTCGGGGATGACGCAGCGGATCGAGGTGACGTGGGCGGTGTAGAGGGCGGTGAAGCCGGCGTCACGGCCGAAGACGCGGAAGATGCCGATGCGCTCGTGCGAGCCGACGGTGGTCCGCTGCCGCTCGATGGCGTCCATGGCCCGCGTGATGGCGGTGGAGAAGCCGATGCAGTACTCGGTGTTGCGGACGTCGTTGTCCATGGTCTTCGGGATGGCGATGACCTTGAACCCGAACTGGTGGAGCTTGGCGGCGTAGGAGAGGGCGTCGTCCCCGCCGATGGCCAGGAGGTAGTCCAGGCCCAGCGACTCGAGGTTCTTCAGCACCTGCTTGGAGACGTCGTAGGTGGTGGTGACCACGCCCGCCTTGGTGGTCTGCGCGAGCGGGAAGTCCTTCCCCTCGAGGTGCTTGGGGAGCCGCTGGATCTTGGAGGGGTTGGTGCGGGAGGAGTGCAGGAACGTGCCACCCGTCCGGTCGATGGTGCGGGTGTTCTCCCGGTTCAAGGGGAGGATGTACCGGGACTTGCTCTCCGGATCTTCGAGGTTGAGGTGGGTCAGCCCCTCCCAGCCCCGGCGGATGCCGATGACCTGATGGTCGTACTCCGCGCCGCGGTAGACGACGCTCTTGATGACCGAGTTGAGCCCGGGAACGTCGCCGCCGCCAGTGAGGATTCCGATGAGTTTCTTGGCCATGGGCATACCCTAGCGCTCCGGGCGGAAAAGGGGGCGTTCTCCGCGACCGGCGGCGAAACGCCACGCTGCCCGGGGCGGGAACGGGGCTCCGGGAGGCCCTTGCCACCCGGGGCCGGGACGAGACCATCCTGGCATGCGAGACCGCCTCCGGCCGGATACCCTGGCCATCGACGCCGACCTCGGGATCGAGCCGGCCCCCGACATCGCTCCCCCCCTCCACTTGTCCACCACCTTCGCGGCGGACAACCCGGAGGGGCTCGTCTACACGCGTGAGGCCCAACCTACCCGGTCCAGGCTGGAGGCCGTGCTGGGCGCGCTGGAGGGCGGCAGGGCGGTCACCTGCCGCCCGGGCAGGCCGCGACGGCGGCCGCGCTGGCGCACCTCTCCCCGCGCCGGGTGGCGCTCGGGCCGGGCGGATACCACGGGACGCGGGCGGCGCTGGAGGCCCTGAAGATCGGCACGATCTCGCTGGGAGCCGCTCTCCCAGGGCGACGTCGTCTGGCTGGAGACGCCGCGAAACCCCACCGCCGAGGTCCTCGACGTGGAGGCGCACGCCGCCCGCGCGCATCAGGCGGGCGCGACCCTGGTGGTGGACAGCACCTTCGCCACGCCCATCCTGCTCCGCCCCCTGGAGCTGGGGGCCGACCTGGTCATGCACTCGGCCACCAAGTTCCTCTCCGGGCACTCCGACGCGCTGGCCGGGGTGCTGGTGACGCGCGAGCCGAAGGTGGCGGAGGCGCTCCTGCGGGCGCGCACGGTCTCGGGCGCGGTGCCGGGCTCGCTCGAGGCCTGGCTGGTGCTCCGGGGCCTTCGCACGCTGCCGCTCCGCATCCGGCGCCAGAGCGAGACCGCGACCCGGCTCGCCGCCTGGTTGGCCGGCCGGGTGCCACGGGTGTGGCACCCGTCGCTGCCTGGCCACCCCGGAGCCGAGATCGCTCGGCGCCAGATGTCCGGCCCGGCGGCACCCTGGCCTTCGAGCTCGTCTCGGAGGAGGCGGCCCGGGCGCTGCCTCGCCGGCTGCGACTCATCCGCGAGGCGACCTCGCTCGGCGGGGTGGAGTCCCTTGTCGACTGGCGCAGGCGGCACGATCCCCACGCACCCGCGGGCCTGCTTCGGATCTCCGTCGGCTGGAGGACTTCGACGACCTCGTGGCCGATCTCGAGCAGGCACTGCGGGGCTGAGCGGGTCGGGAGGGCCCCGGCCCGGCTCAGGGCTTCGCGCCCGGCGACACCTCCCAGCGCGAGGCGACGGGCCGGTGGTTCAGGAACGACTCGATGAGCGCGTCCGGCTCGCGGACGACGAGGAGCGCCTCCCGCAGGTGCCGGGGCAGGTAGCCCTCCTCCACCATCCTGTCGGCCATCTCCAGCAGCGGATCCCAGTAGCCGCCCACGTCGAGGACGCCCACCGGCTTGGCGTGGATGCCCAGCCCGGCCCAGGTCCAGGCCTCGAAGAGTTCCTCGAGGGTCCCGATCCCGCCCGGCAGCGCGACGAACCCATCGGAGAGCTCGGCCATGAGCGCCTTGCGGTCGTGCATGGTCTCGACCACGTGCAGATGGTCATGCCGCTTGTGGCCCAGCTCCCGGTCCATGAGGGCGCGCGGGATGACGCCGACGGCCTCGCCGCCCAGCTCGAGGGCGCCGTCGGTCGTGGCGCCCATGAGGCCCACCCGGCCGCCGCCGTTCACGAGGCCGATCCGCGGCGCGCCAGCGCCCGGCCCAGCTCCCGGGCCGCATCGCCGTGCTCCGGCCGCCATCCGGTGGCCGAACCACAGAACACGCAGATCGCATGCTCCCCTTCTAGCAGGGGCCCCTGACGGCTGCTGCGAGAGCTCCGGCGTCCGAGTTCCAGAGCACCCCGTCGGAGAAGGGTGACGGCCGCTCGCGGCCGCAATAACGGTGGTGCGCGGGAAGCCTCCCGGCGGGAGGACGAGAGTGACCGAGCACGAGGAGATCCTGGGGCAGGCGAGCACCTGGGATGACGCCGGGCTGGGCGTGGCGCTGGCCACCGTTGTCAGCACCTGGGGCTCGGCGCCCCGGCCGGCCGGCAGCCACCTCGCCGTCAACGAGCGGAGCGAGTCAAAACAAGGAGGAACAAAGCTGGTTTCGTCATGGCGCCCGTCGTAGCATCTTTTACGTTCCCAGAATAGATGATCATCGAGATCAACCCGCATACCCCCGAGCCGCGTAAAGTGCGGCGCGCCGTGCAGGCGCTGGAAGCGGGCGAATCCGTCGCCGTATCCGACGGACACGGTGTACGCGCTTGGGTGTGATCTGAATAACAAGAAGGCGATCGACCGGCTGTATCAGGTCAAGGGCATGGACAAGGGGCAGCCGCTGGCCTTCATCTGCCCGGACCTGGCCGACCTGTCGAAGTACCAGTACTACTACAACCCGCCCGCGCAGTCGCAGTACACGGGCTTCTCGGCGATCGACGTGAAGCCCGGCTACCAGCGCCTGAGCGGGGCCGACGCGCTGGCGTTCTCACGCTACCGCCACACCGACGACGACTTCCACCGCCAGGCCCGCCAGCAGACGTTCCTGCGCGCCTTTGAGGCCCGTGCCTCGGCCCGCATCCACGGCATCTCGGTGACCGACATCCCGTTCATCAACAACCTGCTCGGCGCGCTCTCGAGCAGCGTCACGATCGTCGGCCCGGGCGGCCACGCCCCCAGCCCGCGCACCCTGCTCAGCTTCGCCGCCACCGCCTACAACGCCCGGTCGCACATCGTGAGCGTGCACCTCGGCTGGACGCCGTACACGGCGCCGGACGGCGAGGCGGCCCTGAACGTGACGAACCTCTCCCAGGCCATCTTCCAGTGGAAGCACCCCTGGCTGCTCTCGAGCGCCGCCGCGACGCTGCCGGGCAAGTCACAGCACAAGAAGACCGTCTGGAAGCCGGCGGTGACACCTGCGGGCGTGAAGGTGGCTGTGCTGAACGGCAACGGGGTGAACGGCGCCGCCGGCCGGACGGTGCGCTCCCTCAAGGCCTGGGGCTACCAGGCGAAGGCCGGGAACGCTCCCGGCTCGGGGTACACGACGACCTGGGCCTACTACCGGCCGGGCGCGGCCGCCGCGGCCGCCGACCTGGCTCACATCGTCGGCAACGCCAGCGCAGCCGCCATGCCCGCTGCGATCGCGGCGGCGACCGGGCCGCGGGTGCAGGTCGCGCTCGTGATCGGCCCCGGCTTCACGGGCAAGCTGGCCGTGGCGGCGCCGAAGAAGCAGCCCAAGCGGCCGACAGGGCCGCCGGCGACGATCACGCCCACGACGTCCTACCGGGCCGACTTCGTGCACGCGCAGCAGGCGCTGCACTTCCCGGTCATGTACCCGACGGTCGCCCAGGCCGACTCGACGCTCTGCCCGTGGGTGCCGGCGCCGGCCGGCCCCGGCGTGCTGAGCTGCCAGGGCACGTCGACCTCGCCCACCCGCGTCTACGCCATCCCCGCGGCGGGCCACGGCCTGAACTCGACCTACGCCGTGTTCCACATGTCAAGCCCGAGCGGCGACGCCTACTGGGGCATCGAGGAGACGCGCTACACCGCCGCCCCGCTGCTCGAGACGCCCAACGCCACCCGCCACCTGGACGGCCGCGACTACCTGTTCTTCTTCAACGGCAGCCACATCCAGACGATCGCCTTCGTGCAGGGCGGCATCGCCTACTGGGTGCAGAACACGCTGCTCGACGACCTCACCGACCCCGAGATGCTCGCGATCGCGCGCTCCCTCAGGCCGGTGCGCTCGCACTGAGGAACCCGGTCACGAGCCGGTCGAACG
This sequence comes from uncultured Actinomycetes bacterium, assembly GCA_963813245.1. GTDB lineage: Bacteria > Actinomycetota > Thermoleophilia > Gaiellales > JAICJC01 > JAICJC01. Next base: position 54,879 of record CAWEYE010000004.1, on the reverse strand, counting down.
GCTCGGGCCGCTCGAGGCTCGGCAGGTGTGCGGCGGCGGGGATCGTCGCGAAGGCCGCGTGCGGGAGGCCCTGGACGAGCCGGGCCGCGATCGTGTGGATGTCCGGCTGGTCGACCTCGCCCACCAGCACGAGCGCCGGCTGGCGGATCGCGCCCAGGCGCTCGCCCAGATCAGGCACGAGCAGCTCCTCGTCGGCCTCCTCCCACACCGGCACCTGCAGCTCCAGCGCCCGCCGCTGCATCGCCCGGACGTGGTCGCGCACCGAGGCGTCCACCTGTCCGTCGTCGCGCAGCGGCCCGTCCACCCAGAAGCGCACGTTCAGCTCGGCGGCGGCATCGAGATCGCCCCTCTCGATGGCCGCATCCTCGGCGGCGCCGTAGTCGCGCACCGCCTGCGACCACTCGTGGCCGGGCAGGCCCGGGCCGACGAGCACGAGCGCCGAGACGCAGTCGGGCGCCGCCAGGGCGACCTCGAGCGCGACCCTGCCGCCCAGGGAGGTGCCGACGACCGCGGCCCGGCCGAACCCGGCCGCGTCCATGACGTCCAGGAGGTCGCGCGCGTTCGAGTAGGGGCCCGGAGGCAGCGGCGAGCGGCCGAAGCCGCGCATGTCGTGGCGCAGCAGCCGGTGCGACCCGGCCAGCGAGCGCCACTGCGGGTCCCACATGCCGCTGTCGCAGATGCCGGCGTGGACGAGCACGAGCGGGTCGCCCGCGCCCGCGGTCTCGAAGTGGAGGTCGGCCACCCGCCTCAGCCGACGTAGGTGACCGCGGCGATGGTCTCGACGATGGTCTCGTCCCAGGTCTTGTTGTGGGGGCCGCCTTCGAGATGCACAGCCCGCTGGACGCTCATCCGGTCGGGGTCCTCCGCGTAGGCATGGGCGCCGCCGCGCGAGGTGAACTCCACCACGCCGATGTACTCGTTGGGATCGTCCACCGACCGCGCGATCCAGTGCCCGACCGCGCCATGCTTCACCCGCTGCGGCTCGTGCGCGTCGAACGCGGCCTTCCACCCCTCGAAGTCAGCTCCGCGGAAGCGGATCACGATCTGGAACGTTCCCTGGTGTGGATGTCTCCACGCTCTCCCCTTTCTGGACGACTCGCGGATCTTGCCACGCATGTCAGCGGCCCGGCGCGCCGGCGGTGAGGATGCCGACCACCTGGAACCAGGCGGGCTCGGGCTCGGGGTTGCGCTCGATGCGCATGCCCAGCCGGCGCATGACGCCGATCGACGCCACATTCGTGTGCTCGGTGGTCGCGATCACACGGTCGAGCCCGACCTCGGCGAACGCGTAGGCGATCAGGGCGGCGGCCGCCTCGACGGCGATGCCGCGGCGCCGGTGCTCCGGCGCCACCGCCCAGTACAGGCCGACCTCGGGCCGGTAGAGGCGGCCCGGCTCCGGCCACGAGGGCAGGAGGCCGAACGGTCCGAGCGCCGGCACGAGCCCCACCAGCCCGACCAGCTCGCCCGACTCGCGCAGCTCGATCCCGCGCTCGCCGTAGGGCGGCTGGCGCAGCTCGTCGAGCTGCTCGTAGGCCAGACCCGTCCACCGCAGCCACCGCTCCCGGTCGCCGCCGGCCACGTGCTCGACCGCCGCCCGGTCGGCGGCGTGAAGTTCGCGCACGTTCAGGCGGGGCGTCGCGAGCGGCGGGATGCGCACGCTAGATGATTGATTCCACGTCGGCGTGATGTCCTGGGCGGCGAGAACCGAGCGGGGCAAGGACGCAGGGAGGGTTCATACTGATCGTAAGTATGGGCGCGACCGAGGACGCAGCCCCGCGACGGTTCGCAGCCGCAGCCCCACTGGGCCACGTACAACCACCACCGACGGACGTCCAGGCGCACGGGGGCGTGGAGTCAATCATCTCAAGCCTACGTCAGAACGAGCAGGGAGCGATGACCCCTTTCCGGGTGGTTGTCACCCATTCGGGCGTGCGCCACCCTGAGCATGACCCCAAGCGTCTCCACGAGGATTCCCCGTGCTCCAGAACGCCACCGCGGCGGCCGGCGGATCAGCACAGAACGGCCCCAACCAGCGACTCCACTTCCTGCGCGAGGCGGGCTGGTCCGCCGCGGTCCTGGTGGCGACGGTGGTGGCGATGGCCGGGCTGACGGCACTCTCGTGGTTCACCATCTCGACGACCAGCCGCGCCAGCGAGCGCGTGCGCACGGCCTCCGTCGCCGCCGGCGCCTACACCCGCGCGCGCGACGCCATCGAGCAGCTCGAGCTGGCCGAGCACGCATACCTCATCAACCCCGTGCCGAAGAACGGCGGCGTGCTCACGCGCTCGATGGGCTCGGTCGACATCGCCCTGGCGCAGCTGAGCGCATCGGCCTCCGGACGCGACGCCACGGCGCGCGGGGCCGAGCGGCGGGCGATCGCGGCGCTCAACCGCGACGGCCGCCGGCTCCTGATCGCCGTCGACCGGGTGACCGCGATGGCCGCGAACCTGAACGCGCAGGGCGTGACCGTCACCGACTCGACGGTCGTGCGCCCGCTCCTCGGCAGCATGCTCCGCATCGCCGATCGCCAGGTCGGCGTCCACCAGCGTGAGGCGGATGCGAGCCTCGCAAGCTCGCAGACAACCGACCGCCGCGCCAGCATCGTGGTCGTCATCACCGGGATCCTGTGCCTCACGATCTCGTGGACGGTGGTGCGGATGCTGCGCCTGCGGCGGCGCCTGGCCGAGGCGAACAGGCGTGAGATCGGGCGCCTGCGCGACGCAGCCCTGCGCGACAGCCTGACCGGCCTTCGCAACCATCGCTGCTTCCAGGAGGACATCCGCCGCTCGCTCGCAAGCGACAGCGGCCTGCACGCGCTGCTCGTCGACATGGACGGCCTGAAGGCGGTCAACGACGGCCTCGGCCACCAGGTCGGCGACGAGCGCATCTGCCAGCTCGCGGCCGCGCTCACCACCGCATGTGCGGGGATCGAGGCGGTGCCCTACCGCATCGGCGGCGACGAGTTCGCAATCATCGCGGCAGGCCGCAACCAGCGCGCCGAGCGGATCGCCGACTCCGTGCACGCGGCGCTTCGCAGTGGCGACTGCGCGATCATCACCGCCACGATCGGGATCGCGAGCGCCGCGCCCGGGATGACGGCCGACGAGCTCCTGCGCCGCGCCGACATGGCCCTGATCGCAGGCAAGCCCACGCGGTCCGGCACGCGCAGCTACAGCCGCGCGCTCGAAAACGCGCCGGGCAATGCGGAGTCGGAGCGGGCCGAGCTGCTTGCGATTATCGACAACCCGACGGCGATCGCGCCGGTGTTCCAGCCGATCGTCGACCTGCACACGGGCGAGGTGCTGGGGCACGAGGCGCTCTCGCGGTTCCCCGAGGCCGACTGGAGAAACCCGCAGGAGTGGTTCCGGCTCGCCCAGGCGCACGACCTCGCCGTCGAGCTCGAGGCGGCCGCGGTGCGCGCAGCGCTCGAGGCGCCCGGCCGCCCGACGGTACCGGGTATCAACCTCAACATCAGCCCGAATGTTCTGCTCTCCGCCCGCGATCGCATCGGCCTCCCCGACGACCTGTCGGCGATCACGATCGAGGTGACCGAAGACGCCCTCGTGACCGAGGGGCCCGAGCTCGAGCACGCCCTGCACGAGCTGCGCGCCCGCGGAGCGCGGATCGCCGTGGACGACGCCGGGGCCCGCTACGCCGGGTTCGCCCAGCTGGTGCGCGTGCGGCCGGACGTGATCAAGCTCGACCGCTCGCTGGTCGCAGGCGTCGACGCGGACCCGCTCAAGGCCGCGGTCGTGCGGGCCTTCGTCGGCTTCGCCGACAGCGCACAGGCACTTATCTGTGCCGAGGGGATCGAGACGCCGGCCGAGCTGCAGACGATCACGAGCCTCGGGGCCAACTCGGGTCAGGGCTACCTGCTCGGCCGGCCCACGCCGGGCGGCGCCGTCGGCCCGGCACCCCTGCTCGCGCTGCCTCGGGGGGAGCACGACGGAGCGGTGGGCAACGTCGTGCCGCTGCGCCGGGCCGCGTCGGCCTGAGCCGCTCCACCTCCCTCGGCGACCCGTCGTTCCCCGCCGCCCAAGCAGGGCCGACCCCGATGCCGCCGGCGCCGGCAGGACCGAGAATGGGTGGTGCAATGCCGCACCGCATCGTCATTCTGGCCCGGCGCGACGGCGCTGCGCGACGCGCTGAGACGGTTCGACTCCGGCCGGCTGGTCGTCAACCTCGTCGACATGCCGATCAAGTGCCCGGTCGCTCCGCTCGAGTTCTGCTTCCTGGCCGACTGGTACCTGCGCGAGCGCGGCGTCCGCGACCAGCGTCGAGCTGCGCTTCGTCACGTCGCTCGACGGCGCCGTTCACCAAGCCCGTCGCCTCCGCCGCATCTCGCGGGCCTGCTCGCCGCACAAGGGCATCGCGACTCGAGACCGAGTTCGCCACCGGCGAGGTCGACGGCGCCGGCGGCCGCCTGGTCGAGCTGCGACGAGCGCGAGGTGCCGTTCGACCTGCTCGTCGACCGTCCCGCTGCACGGCGGAGCCGCGTTCGTCGCCCGCTCGCCCGGGCTGGGCGACGAGCTCGGCTTCGTGCCGACCGACCCGGCACACCCTGCAGTCGACCGTGGCGCCGCGAACGTGTTCGTGATCGGCGACGCGACGAACGTGCCGACCTCGAAGGCCGGCTCCGTGACCCACTTCGAAGGCGAGACGCTCGTCCGCGAACATCGCGCCGGTTCCTCGCGGGCGAGCCGCTCGAGGCGACGTTCGACGGTCACGCGAACTGCTTCATCGAGACCGGCTTCGGCAAGGCGCTTCTGATCGACTTCAACTACGACCACGAGCCGCTCCCGGGCCGATTCCCCGAGCCCCACCTCGGGCCGCTGCCGCTGCTGCAGCGAGTCGCGCCTGAAACCACATCGGCCAAGCTGATGTTCCAGTGGGTCTACTGGCACATGCTCCTTCCCGGACGCGCCATGCCGGGCATCAGCGCACGGATGCGGCCGCGACCGGCCAGCCGCGCGTGAAACCGACGAACCAAGGAGCAACCAGCATGACGCCCCATGACGCTCGCAGGCGCGCCGGTCGAGGTCGACGCCGAGGGCTTCTTCGCAGACCCGGAGCAGTGGAGCCGCGAGATCGGCGCCGAGATCGCCGCGCGACAACGGGATCGCCGAGCTCACCGACCGCCACTGGCAGGTGATCGACTACATGCGCAAGACCTACCTCGAGCACCGGCGCAGCGCCGTCGATCCGCACCCTCGGGCAAGGCCTCCGGCGTGCCCGATCAAGGAGCTCGTACCGAGCTGTTCCCCAAGGGGCCGGCCAAGCTCGCCGCCAAGATCGCGGGCATCCCCAAGCCGCCGCGGCTGCATCTAGCCGAGCCCGCAGCGAAAGGACCATGATCACGATGGCAACCACACTCGCACGAGCCGGCTGCATCGCCGAGACCGCCGGCCGCGACCGATCGAGAAGGTCGCGATCGTCGTGTCGAAGGGATCGCTGGAGGGCATCTACCCGGCGCCTGATCCTCGCCAACGGCGCGCGGATGGAGGGCATCGAGGCGAACGTGTTCTTCACGTTCTTCGGCCTCGACGCGGTCGCGCAAGGACCGCATCGACGCGCATCAAGGTCGCCACGGTCGGCAACCCCGGCATGCACATGCCCGACGCTGCTCGGCGCGCTGCCCGGGATGGCGGCGCTCGCGACGCGGATGATGTCCGCGGCAGATGGAGAAGCTCGACATCCCGCCCGTGCGCGAGTTCATCGAGATGATCGCCGACTCGGGCGCGAAGCTCTACGCCTGCCAGGCGACGGTCGACATGTTCGGTCTGAAGCCGGACGACTTCGTGCCCCAGGTCGACGGGGTGCTGACGGTCGGGGAGTTCTACGAGCTCGCCGGCGGCGGGCAGATCATCTTCACCTGAGGCGGCGACTCGCGGGACGCGCTGGTAGATTCGCGCGATGACGAACCCCTTTGCGATCGACGGCACCTGGCTGCGCTGTGCGCTCCACGCCCATACGACCCGCTCCGACGGCGAGCTGCGGCCCCACGCGCTCGCCGACCACTACGCGCTCGCCGAGTGGGATGCGCTCGCCGTCACCGACCACTGGACGATCACCGAGCCGCCGGCGCGCGACGACATCGTGCTCGTGCGCGGGATCGAGCTCACGTGCCGCACGAGTACCGGCGGATGGGTGGACGTGCTCGTCTACGGCCTCGAGCGTGAGCCCGACGTCGACCCCGAGGACGAGCGCTCCTATCCGGATCTGCCTGCCGCGATGCGGTTCGTGGCCGATCACGGTGGCGTGGCGTACATCGCCCATCCCTACTGGAGCGGCGCTCCGATGGACGAGGTCAGGGGCCTGCCGGCGGTCGCCGGCGTCGAGGTGTACAACGCCGGCTGCGAGATCGAGAACGGCCGCGGGCTCTCGACGGTGCACTGGGACCTGCTGCTCGACTCCGGGCAGTCGTGCTTCGCGGTCGCCTGCGACGACACCCACTACACCGGCTTTGACTCGGGCTACGCCTGGACGATGGTCGCGGGCGCACGAGCCGACGGCCGCGGGCGTGCTCGACGCGCTGCGCACGGGCGCCTGCTACGGATCGACGGGCCCGCGCTTCGAGGCGATCGAGCCCGTCACCGGGGGCATCCTCGTGCGCTGCAGCCCGTGCCGGTCGGTGACGCTCCTGACCGGGCCCGAGGACGGCGCCCGGGCGAACGTCGGCCGGCTCGCCTACCGGCACCGCTCCAAGATCGTCGAGCGCGACTCGGCCGGCCTGATCACGGCCGTGGAGCTCGCGCCGCCGCCCGGCGCCGCCGCCGGCCGCATCGAGCTTGCGGACGGCGGCGGCGGGACGGCCTGGTCGAACCCGGTCCCGCTGGGCTAGACCGTGGTGCCGGGCTCCTCGGCGGGAGCCTCATCCTCGGCCAGGATCTGGTAAAGGCTGCGCCGCGCGGAGCGGAGCACCTCCGACGCCGCCTCGATCTGGGCGGGCGTACCCGCTCCGGCCACCTGGCGCACCGCCCCGAGCACCTGGAACACCAGGCTCTTCAGGTCGGCGTGCTCGTCCTGGGCCTCGGCAGCGACCTGCTCCCAGGGCGCCGGCGACGGCAGCGCCGCCGCCCGCTCCCGCCCGGCCTCGGTCAGCTCGTACACGCGCCGGCCGGTGTCGGACTTCTGCTCGGTGACGAGCTCCTCGTCCTCGAGCTGTTGCAGCGTGGGATAGACCGATCCGGGGCTCGGCTGCCAGGCTCCGCCGGTGCGCTCGCTGAGCTCGCGGATGATCTGGTAGCCGTGCATCCCCTGCTCGGAAAGCAGCGCCAGGATGGCGGCGCGGATGTCGCCCCGGCCGGCCCGGCGGCCACCGCCGAAGAACGCTGCGGGCCCGCCTCGGCCCGGCCCCCAGCCGCCGAGCCCGAAGGGGTCGCGGCCGTGCCGGCGCTTGCCGGCGAACATCAACATGCCCCGATGGCAGCGGCGGCCGCGTCGGCCTTGCCCGCCCATCGGGATCGATTCTGCGTATGTCATTGAATCCTCCTCGAATCCTTGTTTGTGACTATCGCGTAGCATCATGATATATCGCGACTGTGTCGGCGTCAAATTCTCGTTGGGGGCGGCGGCCAATTGGCGGATGCAGTGGATGCCAATTGGGTGGTTGGGGAGCCCCGGCGGCCGCTCAGCTCGGCGCGCCGGCCGGCGCCGCGCGCTCGGACACCGCGACGGCGACGGCCACCACGATGACCGCGCTTGCGACCACCGCGCCGACCGTGAGCGACTCGCCCGCGAGCGCCCACCCCAGCACGACCGCGACGGCGGGGTTCACGAAGGCATAGGTGGCCACGCGGGCGGGCGCAACCTGGCGCAGCAGCCAGACGTAGGCCGAGAACGTGACCACGGTCCCGAACACGACCAGGTAGGCCAGGCCGCCCAGGGAGCGGCCCGACACGTGGTCGAGGCGGCCGCTCGAGAGCTCGCCCGATGCGAGCGCGATCACGGTGAGGACGCACCCGCCCGCGAGCAGGGGCATCGCCGCGCCCATCGTCGGCGAACGCGGCACGGGCACGACCCGGGTCGCCACCGTCCCCGCGGCCCACGAGAGTGCGCTCCCGAGCAGGAGCAGCGCGTCGGCGGGGTGCAGGCCGCCGCCGGTTCCCTGCGACGCGACGAGCATCGCCACGCCGGCGAATCCGGCCACGAGCGCGGCCGAGCGCCGCCGCGACAACGGCGAGCCGCCGGGGAGCGCCCACGCCAGCAGCGGCACGAACAGGGGGATCGTGGCCAGGCACAGCGCCGCGATGCCCGACGGCACGCGCTCCTCGGCGTAGGCGAGCACACCGTGGCAGCCGACGAACAGGAACGCGCCGAGCACGAGCGCTCCGCCCCACTCCCGCCGCGTCGGCCACACCATGCCCCGCTCGCGGACAAGGGCGATGGCGAGCAGGATGCCCCCGCCGAGCAGGCAGCGGACGGCCATCATCGCAAACGGCGGGATCGTCTCGACCGCATAGCGGATCGCGAGGAACGTCGACCCCCACACCAGGTAGATCGACGCAAAGGCAGCGGCGAGCTCGAGCGCAGGCGGGCGCGCGGCCGCCGCCGGCGCACGCGCCGGGGCGCGCGGCCCACCCGCTGCGCTCACTCCGCGGCGTCCGGCGGCTGCGAGGAGTCGCGCTGCACCATCACGCCGTCGAAGCGAAAGGGGGTGAGCGCGTTCGCCCACAGGCCGTGCACCCAGGGCTTGCGCAGGAGCGCACTGCGCGCATAGGAAACCGGGACGAGGACGACCCACTCAGCCACGAGCAGGCGGTCGACCTCGCCGTAGAGCGCGAGCCGCTCGGCCTGGTCTTGTGACCCGCGCGCCCGGTTCAGGAGGTCGACGACTTGCGCCGTTCGGCCGGGATCCGTGATCGGGTCGTACGGGTCGGTGAGCAGGCCGCGGAAGAACCCGTCGGGGTCGGGGTAGTCGGCGAGCCAGCTCGAGAGCCACATCTGCGACGCCGCGTCGTCCAGCCGCATTCCCCGGGGGCTGATCGCGAACTCCACCTCGAGGCCGACCTCGGCGAGCGCCGCCCGGATCCGGTCGTGGAGCATCTCGAGCCCGCTTGCGATCAGCATCTGCAGGGGCGGGATGCCCGCCCCGCCGGGATGGCCGGCGTCGACCAGGAGCGCGCGGGCGCCCTCGACGTCCACGAAGTCGCCCACGTGGTGGTCGTGGCCGGGCATTGCCGGAGGCAGCAGGCCGCCGCCGGTGGCGGCACGCCCGACGAGTCCCAGGTCGGCATACGCCTGCCCGACAGGGGCAACCACCGACGCGACCGCCCTCCGCATGCGCACATCGTCGAACGGCGGCCGGTCGAGATGAAAGCCGAGCATCGTGGTGCCAAGGCCGGGGGCGTACTCGGCGCAGTCGTCGTCGTCCTCGGGCGCATAGGGGCTCGCGAGCACGTCGATCTCACCGGAGCCCCACGCGCCGCGCGCCTTGATCCCGTGGAAGCGGAACCGCACCTCGATCTCGCGCAGATTGCCGCGCAGCCCGCTCCAGCGCGGGTTCGCAACCATGGTCAGGCGGTCGTCGTCCATCTGCTCGAGCAGGAACGGACCGTTGGAGACGAGCGGCCGCCGCGTGTGCCACTCGTCGCCCTGCGACTCGCACAGATGGCGCGGCCACGGGTAGGCGTAGGTCGACGCGAGGATGTACGGGAAGTAGTTGCGCGGCTCGCGCACAACCACCTCGAGCGTGCGGTCGTCGAGCGCCGTCGCCCGCTCGACGTCCTCGAGCAGGAACGCCGTGACCGTCGAGAGCTGGCGTGCGCGCTCCCACGTGTAGACGAAGTCGTGCGCCGTGACCGGGACGCCGTCGCTCCAGCACGCGCTCTCGCGCAGCTGGAACAGATACGTGAGACCGTCGGCGGAGACGCGGAAGTTCTCGGCGAGCGAGGGCATCACGTTCAGGTCGCGGTCGATCACGAGCAGACCACGGAAGAGGTGCGCGGTGAGCGCGCTCGTCTCGGAGATGTACTCGAGCCCCGGCGCGAGCGAGGACGGCCGCAGCTGGGCTGTCACCAGGCGCTCGGTCGCCTCAGGCTGCTCGAATGGCTGCACCTTGCACGCGAACGCCTCGTCGTAGGCCCGCTCGGCCTCGCCGAAGTTGAACGCGAGGTGGTGGACGAGCGCGATCTTGAAGAGCGTCTCGCGTGAGCGGCGGTCATCGCCGATCCGGCCCAGGAACTCGCGCGCCTGCCGGTAGTGGCGGATGGCCTCCTGGTCGGCATAGATCGACCGGGCATCGTCGCCGGCCCGGATCAGGTACTCCGCCGCCTTCTCGGGGTCGTCGGCCGCGCTGAAGTGGCGGGCGAGCAGGACGAGCGTGGCGGAGCTCTTCTCGTCGCCCACGAGCTCCTCGAGCGCGCGGCCGACCCGGCCGTGCAGCGTCCTGCGATCGGTCTCGGTCAGCCCCGCGTAGGCGGCCTCCTGCACCAGGCCGTGGCGGAAGCGGTATTCGGGGAAGGGACGGCGCCGCTCCTCGACGATCAGGTCGAGCCGCTGCAGCTCCGTGAGCGCGCCGGGCAGGGTGTCGGGATCCAGGACGCGCTCGAGCAGGGGCATGCCGAAGCGGCGGCCGATCACCGCCGCCACCGCGACCACCTCGCGGGCGACCGGGTCGAGCCGGTCGAGGCGGGCCTGGAGCACGCCCTGCACGAGCGCGGGCACCTCGAGCTGGCCGGGCTCGACGGCCAGCTCCCAGCCGCCGTTGACCCGCCGCAGCGCGCCGCGCTCGACCAGATCGCGCAGCGCCTCGCTCACAAACAGCGGGTTTCCGCCCGCCCGCTGGGCGATCAGGTCGGCGACGGCTGCGGGCAGCGGAGCGTCGGCCAGCGCCTGGGCGAGCGCGAGGGTCGCCTCGCCGCTGAGCGCGCGAAGCTCAACCTCTACATAACGGTGAGGGTAGTGCTGCCGGGCGCGCTCGCCCATGCCCCAAGACGGCAGCTCGCGCTCGCTCCGGTAGAGCATGACGATCCCGAGCGCCTCGGTTTCGGTCAGCTCAAACAGGCTCTCGACGGCCTGCAGCGTGAGCTCGTCGGCCCAGTGCAGATCCTCGAAGACCACCACCAGCGGGCGGTCGGCCGCAAGCCGCTGGAGCAGCTCGGCGACGACCTCGAGGCTGCGCCGGTGCAGCGAGTCGCGGGAAAGCTCGCGCAGGTCGGCGGCCGCCCGCCGGTCGCTCTCGAGCAGCCCGAGCAGGTTGGCCAGGAAGGGGTAGCGCTCGTCGCCGCCGGCGCCGTACACCTCGTGCAGCGCGGCCTTGAGATCGAACCGCACCCGCGCCTCGCTGGCGGTCGCGGACACTTCCAGCCAGTCGCGCAGCAGGTCGCGGATCGGCCAGTACGAGAACGCCTGGGTGTAGGAGAGGCTGCGGCCGACCAGCAGGCGCAGCCGGTCGCGCAGCGGCTCCACGGCGTCGGCCACCAGCCGCGACTTGCCGATGCCCGGCTCGCCCGTCACCGACACGATGACGCCGATGCCCTCGGCCGTCCGCTCGAGGGCGGCGCGCACGCTCGCGAGCTCCGCGTCACGCCCGAGCAGCGGCCCCTCGGCGGGCCGGGTGTGGCGATCGCGCTCGCTGACGACCCGGAAGCGGTCGACCGGGCGGCTGCGACCGCGCAGCTCGGTCGCCCCCAGCTCCTCGAGCTCGAAGCTGTCGCGCACCTGGGCCGCGGTGCCCGGGCCGACGGTGACGTCGGCCTCGCCGGCGAGCGCCTGCAGGCGGGCGGTGACGTTCACGGTGTCGCCGAGCGCGTTCCAGCGGTCGGGGCCCTCGGCATCCGGCGTGATCAGCACCGGGCCCGTGTTCACGGCCACCCGCGCCTTGAGCTCGATGCCGTAGGCCTCGTTCACCTCGCGCGAGTAGGCATCGAGGGCGCGCTGGATCGCGAGGCCCGCCCGCACCGCCCGCTCGCTGTCGTCCTCATGGGCGACCGGAGCGCCGAACACGGCCAGGAGGCCGTCTCCGAGCAGCTGGGCGACCGTGCCCTCGTAGCGCTCGACCTGCTCGGCCATGAGCCGAACGACCTCGTCGAACAGGAACTTCGACCGCTCGGGGCCAAGCCGCTCCCCGATCGTCGTCGACCCGGCCACGTCGGCCATCAGCACGGCCACGACGCGTCGCTCTCCCTCGGTCACCACCATGCCTGCAGTCTGGCACAGGAACGCGCGCGGCCTCGCCCGGATCGACCTCGTATGCGAACGTCTGTTCGCAGATTGCGGGAAACACCATCGCCCCGGCGCGACGCGCGCCGGTTACGGGTGGTGACGCGGTCGCGGCGGCGCGAAGGGCACGACGCGGCCAAGCCTGGCCAGATCCGGGAAGGGCGCGCCGATCGGCGCCTTGCGTAGCCACGCGATCGCTTCCGGCGGGACGACGGCACCGCCGTGGTACGCGTCGGGGTCGAGCACCACGGCGAGGTAGGCCCAGCGTCCCATCGGCACCGGGCACACCGACGGCGTCGCCCGGCAGCGGGGCCACACCCTGGTGATGGTGAACGGGCCTCGCGCCACGACCACCACCGGACGCGGTGGATAGCGGCTCGGATCGCCGCCGAACATGCGCGCCACCCTCGCGCGCGTCGTCGAGACCCGCACCAGGGCCGTGATCTGGCGCGACGGAACACCGTACGCGACACCGTGCTCCAGGAAGTCCACGCTGGTCTGGCGGGCGAGCGCTGCCTGCGCACGCCGGAGCGCGGCAAGGTCGAACCCGGCCGGGTCGAGCCGCTGCAGCGCGCCCACCGCTCCATCCGTCCTGAGGCCGGCGAGCGCGATCGGTCGATGTCCGCCGCGGGCGTGCTCGCCGGAGACGACGTACGCGAAGAAGGGGCCGTTCGTCGCCGCCGCGGCCGTGGTGCCGTCCTGGAACCGGACCCGAACCGAGCCGACCCCGCGCAGGGCGGGCATCACGCCGACCACGACCCACACGGGCCCGCGGCCGACCTGGAAGCTCTCGGCGCCGAGCGCCGTCCCGGTGCCGACCACGTCAGGAGGCGACACGGCCGGGTGCCGCGCCCGCGGGTCGAGGCCGCAATCGCCCCCGGTCAGGGTGTGGCCGACGACCTCGTAGATGCAGCCGCCGCTGCCGCTGCGCGTGAGCGGAGCCATGACGAAGACGTGCCGATGCCCACCGACGGTGACCGCCACGATCCGGCGGATGCGGCGCAGGTCGGCATGGATGCCGGGGTGGGAGGCGAACCCGTGCACGTAGGGGGCGATGTCGTGCCGCTCCTGCCGGGATGCGCCGCCGGACAGGTAGTCGACCAGCTGGTGTCGCGCCGTCGCAGCGGCGATGCCCGCCGGGACGGCGAGGGCGGCCGCGAGCAGCAGCCAGCGGGTCGCCGGCATGCGCCGCCGCCACCGCACAGATCGCGGATGGCCGGCCCGGCGCAGCACGTCGTCCCACGCCGGGTCGACGGCCGCCGGCGGCGTGCGCGCCTCGAGCAGCTCGCCCACCTGGGGATCGAGGTCATACATCGTTCTCACCTCCGGGCAGGGCGTGACGCAGCGCCGCATGCGCCGCGTTCAGGGTGGAGCCGACCGTCCCGACCGAGATGCCGACGACGGATGCGATCGCGCGGTAGTCGAGGTCTGCGTAGTAGCGCAGGAAGAGCACCAGCCGCTGGCGCTCAGGCAGCTCGGAGACGTGGTCGCGCAGCGGGCCTGCCTCCACCGCGCCGCCGGCGTCCCAGCCGTCCGGCGCCGCCCGCTCCCGCCCGCCGGCGGCCGTCCGCGCCCGCCGGAGTGCGACGGCCCGGCGATCGTTGCGGGCGGCGTTGATGACCACGCCCCACACCCACCCCTCGACCGTGCCGTCGCCGCGGAACGACTCGCGATGGCGGATGGCCGCCGCAAACCCCTCCTGCACCGCGTCGATCGCCTGATCGCGCTCGCCGAGGATCGCGGCGCACACCCGGGCGAAGACCGCCATCCGGGCGCGGTACACCGCCTCGATCTCCTCGACGGATGCGCCGTGGGTGACACGCGGCACGCGCTGGGTGCTCTCCACATCGATGGAGAACCCCGCCGCCGCCATTTTCTTCAGTCCCGCCGGCTCACAGCGAGCGCAGCGCCGGGCCGAGCGCCTGATGGTCCTCGAGCACGGGCGCGTGCAGGTCGCCCAGCCGGGAGAGGCGGTCGAGTATGGCCGTCATGGTGAAATCCCCGGGCTCGACGCCCGCCGCGAGCTCGTCCCAGGTGAGCGGGGCCGACACCGGCGCCCCCGGATGGGGGCGGACGGAATAGGCGAACGCGATCGTGCGGCCGGGGCCGTTCTGGTTCGCGTCGATCAGGACGCCGTGGCGCTTCGCCTTCGACCACTCCGTGGTCACGAGGTCGGGTCGCATCGACTGCAGCGCGCGCGTGATCGCGAGCACGAGTCCGCGGGTCTGGTCGTACCCGTAGCGGCGCGCCAGCGGCACGAGCACGTGGACGCCGTCCGCGCCGCTCGTCTTGGGATACCCGCGCAGATCGACGGCAGCCAGTGCGTCGCGGACGAGCAGCGCGACCTCCGCAGCGGCGGCGAACCCCGCCTCGGGCGTCGGGTCGAGGTCGAAGAGGGCGAAGTCGGGCCGGTCGGCCTTGTCGGCCCGCGACAGCCAGGCGTTCAGGTCGATGCAGCCCATATTGGCCATCCACAGAAGCGCCGCCTCCTCGTTCACGAGCGGGTAATTGATCATCCGCTTCGAGCGGTCCTCGCGCGAGGTGGCGGGGAACTCCGCCGTCGGGATCCAGTCCGGCATGTGCGACGGCGCGTTCTTCTGGAAGAACGGCTTGGCCGCGATGCCGTCGGGATACCGCTTCATCGTGAACGGGCGGTCGCGCAGCAGCGGCACGGCGACGTCGGCCACGGCCCGGTAGTAGTCGATCAGGTCGCCCTTGGTGATGCCCTCGTCCGGCCAGAACACCTTGTCCAGGTTCCCGAGCTTCAGCTCACGGCCCGGAGTGGCGGACGTCTCCGTCCGGGGATGCTCGCGATGCACGTCGTTCGCCTCCTTGTCGTCGCGCAGGCCCTTGTACGAGGGCGCCCGCAGCCTGCCCTCGCGCGTCCACTCGAGGAACTCGACCTCACAGACGAGCTCCGGCTGCACCCAGGTCACGTCGGCCGCGCGCACCTTCGGCATCTTCGGCGTGACGGCGAGCGGAGACGTCGTCCGCCGCAGCGGCTCGAGCTTCGCCACCAGGAAGTCGAGCTCGGCGTCGTCGAAGCCGGTGCCGCAGTTGCCCGCCCACACCAGTTCGCCGCCGCGCTCCACGGCGAGCACGAGCGCGCCGAATGCGCCTTCGCGGCGGCCCTGGCCGCGTGTGTAGCCGGCGATGATCAGCTCCTGCCGCTGCACCGATTTGACCTTGAGCCACGAGTCGCTGCGCTTCCCGGGCAGGTAGCGGCTCGAGGCGCGCTTGGCGAGCACGCCCTCGAGCCCGAGCCGGCGCGACTGCTCGAGCAGCGCCGGCCCGTCCGCGAACGCCACCGAGAGCCGGATCACCTCGCCGGGGATCAGCGTTGCCTCGAGCAGCTCGCGGCGCTCGTGGAGGGGCAGGCCGGTCACGTCGCGGCCGTCGAGCCGCAGCAGGTCGAACACGTACATTGCGAGCGCTCCGCCGCCGTGCTGGAGCAGCGAGAATCGGGGCCGGCCGTCCTCGTCGAGCGCACACACCTCGCCGTCGAGCACGCAATCGGAGCTTCGCAGCGCGGCGGGGAGCGCGCCCGCCACCTGCCCGAAGCGCCCGGTCAGATCGTTGCCGTTGCGGCTGCGCAGCGTCGCCTCGCCACCGTCGACCGTGGCGATCACGCGGTAGCCGTCCCACTTGACCTCGTACACCCAGTCGTCGCCGGTGGTCGGCAGGTCGGACGCCGCGACCGCGAGCATCGGCCGCAGGCCGGCGGCGTCGGCGCCGGCCTCGCCGTCGTCCTTGCGGATCATGAGCCAGTTGCGCTCGTCGCCGTCGAGCCGCGTCGGCACGAGCGTCCACAGGCCGTTCAGGCGCTCGCCGCGCAGGCGCACGGTCAGGCCGCCGTCGCGCTTCTCCTCGACGAGCTCGTAGTGGCCGCGGTCCCAGATCTCGACCGTCCCGGCGCCGTACTCACCGGCCGGGATCTCGCCCTCGAACCCGGCGTAGTCCAGCGGATGATCCTCGACGTGCACCGCCAGGTGGCGCTGGCCCTTGCGCAACGGGATGCCCTTCGGCACCGCCCAGCTCTGGAGGGCGCCGCCGCGCTCGATCCGGAAATCGAAGTGCAGCCGGCGGGCGTCGTGGCGCTGGACGACGAAGATCCGCTCGCCGCCACCGCCGCCGTCGCCCGAGAACGGCTCCGGGGTCTTGGCCGGGTCGCGCTTGCGGCGATAGGTGTCGAGGCTCCGGCTCACGGCGTCGCGCTGGAGCTACCCGTGGCGCCGGGGACGAGTCGCTCCCAGAAGGCAGCCATCCGGCGCAGCTCGCCCGCGTCGAACTGCCCCAGAAACCGGCGCCGCACGCCGGCCAGATGCGTCGCCCGGGCGGCGTCAAACACCTCGCGGCCGCGGGCGGTGAGGACGGCGTACTGGCCGCGGGCGTCGTCCTCGCACGGGATCCGCTCGACCAGGCCGTCGCGCTCGAGCCGGTCGACGAGCCGCGTGACCCCGCTTCGGGAGAGCAGCACCGAGTCGGCGATCTCGGACATCCGCATGCGCTCGTCGGGCGCGTCTGCGACCGTCAGCAGCACCTCGTAGGACGAGAGCGGCAGGCCGTGGCCCGCGATCAGCTCGGCGTCGAGCTCACGCGCGAGGGCCGCGTGCACCCGCAGGAACCCGCGCCACGAGGCCAGCTCGTCCTGCGTCAGAAGCGCCACACCTCCCGGCGAATCCTGCCCCATTCGCACCCCCTGCGATGGTAGTTGACTCGACAAGGATATCAGCGCTCCGGAACGACCTCGGCGACCCAGCCGCGCAGCTCGTGCAGGAAGGCCGGGTCGATGCTGTGCGGCATCGGCGACTCCTGGTAGCGGACCGCGAGCCCGGCGCCCTCGAGGAGCGCGCGGGCGCTGCGCCCGAACTCGACGCCGATCACGGGGTCGAGCGCGCCGTGCCCGATGGCGACCGGCAGGCCGGCCCGCCCGGCCAGGTCGAGCTCGAAGCCCGCCACCGTGGGGATGAAGCCGGAGAGTGCGATGATCCCCGCCGGGCGCGGCCGCCCCGCGCCGAGGCCGAGCGCGTAGGACATCACGGCCCCCTGCGAGAACCCGGCGATCACCACGCGGTCGGGCGCGATCTCGTGGGCCGCGGCGGTCGCATCCAGCCACTCCCCGAGCGCGGCGAAGGTGGGCAGGAACGTCTCGGGGTCGGGCCGGCCGATCTCGTAGACGACGTACCAGTGCGCGCCCCCCGGGGGCAGGCTCAGCGGGCCGCGCGGCAGCGCCGCCACCAGCCGCCCGTCGGGATCGAGCGCGTCTGCCAGCGGGTACAGGTCGTGCTCGTCGGCGCCGCGGCCGTGGATGAGCACCAGCATCCCCTCCGGCTCGCCGGCGGCCGGGCGCGTGATCGACGTTATGGGAATCAGTCTTCGCCCTCCCAGAAGTCGGCCGGCTCGATCCGCCCTACCACCCCGAGCCCGTGGAAGAACAGCTTGCCGGAGCGGGGGTAGTAGCAGACGTCGTCCGGCACGCGGGTGCCGTAGGCCAGGAAGACGAGCCCGTCCGCGCCGGCCCGGAACGTGTGCGCCACGGCGGTTCCGGCCGGCCGGGAGACGACCGCACCGGGGCGCACCGGGTGCTCGTCGTCGCCCAGGAGCAGCGTCCCGTCGCCGTCAAGGACGACGAAGAGCTCCTCGTCGGCCGAGTGGCAGTGCGGCGGGGCGCCCAGCTTGCCGGCGGCGGCGACGACGTACGTGAGCCCGGTGCGCTCCGACCCCGCCGCGCGGCCCAGGTCGCGGCGCTCACGGCTCACGGTGGCCCCGTCGCGGTGCTTGCCCGATACGGAGTCGACGTGCACGATCGAGCCCGGGCGCGGCGACGGCATCGGCCGCTGCGGGGCACCGGCCTGCGCCTCGGCCTGCCAGGGCGTCGGCTCGCCGCCGGACCGCACCCAGCTCGGCCCATGCCAGGAGATGCCCGCGCGGGGCAGGTGCGCCCCGCCCCCCAGGCCGCGCTCGCCGAAGGCAAGCACGTCCAGGCCGTCGCGCCCGGCGTGCAGCGTGTGGGCCTCCTCGCGCACCCGGTGCACGAGACAGTCGCCCGCGCCGACCTCGTACGTCCGCGGCCCGTCGCCGCGATCCTGCCACGAGACGCCCGACCCCCGCAGCACCCAGAAGATCTCCTCCTCGGAGTGCTCGATGTGCGCGGGCGTCGACCATGCGCCCGGAGCGATCCGGATCAGCTGCAGCCCCACCGTGACGGTGCCGGCCGCGCTGCCGAGGTCGAGCCACTCCGCGTCGAGGTGCCCGGCCGCCCGTCGCGCTCCGGCGACGGCGTCCCAGTGCGCGATCCCGCTCACGCGGGTCAGACTATCCGGAGCCGCTGCCCGCCGCGACACCAGCGGTGAGATCGGTCGTCCGGGATGCCGGCGGCGCGGTCACGTGGACAGGCACGCCGAACCCGAACATCTCGAGCCGCACCGACGTCGTCACCGCGCCCGTCGTGCCGGGGATCGAGACCGAGGTGCGGTAGGCGACCCGGCGCACGAGGCCGTCCGCGCCGATCCATACGTCCACCGGCATCAGGTGCTTGCCGAGCATGGCCTCCAGGCGCGCCTCGGAGCGGCGCGCGGCTGCCCGCAGCGCGCCGGGCGCCGACGCGGCCACCTTCGACAGGTCGATGACGGCCCGGTAGTGGGTCGTTTTGACGCCGCGCACGAGCGCGTGGCCGACGGTCGTGATCGAGTCCGACTCGCCCGCGAGCGTCGAGAGCATCTCGCTGGGATCGTTCCCGCCCGTGTTCGCGAGCGCGTTCACGTTGACGCCGTGCCGGCGCTCGATCCGGGCCAGGTCGAGCTTCACCCACGGGCCCTTGCTGTGAGGCTCGCTCGCAAACAGCGACGAGCGCATGTACACGACCGGCCAGAGGGTGATCTCGCGCATGTTCAGGACGGAGCCGGTGGTCGGCGAGGTCATGCGCATCTGCATTTCGCCGGCCCGGCTGCTGAAGGCGACGACGCCCGTGGCGTCGACGTCGATCGCCCCGTCGCTCGATACGCCGCTCATGGTCATGTGCATCGCCACGCGGGCGCTGCCGGCACGGGCTGTGCGGGCGGCGAAGCCGGCCAGCGCGACCTGTGGATGCGGCCCACCGGATCGCGTCGAGGCGGGCGGCGTGTGAGGGTTGGTCGCTCCGGCCTGGCCACATGCGGTGGTCAGCGCCAGGACGAGGATGAGCAGGCGGGGCGACCGCACGCTCTCAACGTAGCGCAGCAATTCCGGCTCGTATAGAGGCGTTCGGCGCCACCGGTAGTATCGGGCGTGATGGCGGTGACACCCGATGCGATCGTCGACTGCCGCGGCAGCGCGCGCGAGCGTGGCCGGGCCCACGGCGAAGCGCTGCGAGCACCGATCGGGGCGCTGCTCGAGCGCTGGGACGCCGACGTCGCGGCCCGGCTGCACCGTCCCCCGGCGACGCTCGTGTCCGAGCTCGTCGGCACGACGGGCTTCGTGGACGCGATCCGGCGGCATACGCCCGGTCTCCTGGAGGAGGTGGGCGGGATCGCCGAGGCGGCCGGAATCGCGTTTGACCGCATCCTGGCGCTGAACCTGATGGACGAGGAGTGGTGGTTCACCGCGCCGGCGAAGCCGCGGCACGCATGCAGCCTGGTGGCGGCAGCGGCGACGGACGGTCGCCCGGCGGTCCTGGCGCAGAACATGGACCTGCCCGAGCTCATGGACGGCGCGCAGGCGATCCTGCGCGTCGACGGCGACGCCGGGCCGAGCGTCGTCCTGACCGCCGCCGGGATGATCGGCCTGACCGGGGTGAACGCCTGCGGGCTCGGTGTGTGCGTGAACACGCTGCCGATGCTGTACCACTCCCGCGCCGGCCTGCCCGTCGCCTTCGTGATGCGCGGCGTCCTCGAGCGGGAAGGCGCGGCCACGGCGGCGGCGTTCCTGGCGGACGTGCCGCACGCGTCCGGCCAGCACTACGCGCTCGCCGACGCCGCCGGCGTCGCCGGCTACGAGTGCTCGGCGGCGGGCGCCGTGCGCTCGGACGACGGCTCGGGGCGGTTCTGCCACACCAACCACCCGCTGCGAAGCGGCGACCTCGATCCCGCCCGGCGGGCCGCCGGCGAGCCCGACTCGCACACCCGGCTCGCCGCGATCACGGCGGCCGCCCCCACCGTGACGTCGGGGGCCGACTGCGAGCGGGTGCTGGCCGATCGCGACGCTCCGCTGTGCGTGGTGCCCGCGCCGGGGCATCCCTGGATCACGTTCGGGTCGATCTGGGCCGAGCTCTCGTCGCCGCCTCGCGTGCGGATCGCGCCCGGCCCGCCCGACCGCACCGCCTGGATCGACGCCGCGCCGGCCTAGTCCTCGTGCTCCCCGCCCCACAGCTGCTCGAGCGCCGCCCGCAGCAGCCGGGAGACGTGCATCTGCGAGATGCCCAGGCGGTCGGCGATCTCGGCCTGCGACAGCTCGAGCCCGAACCGCAGGGCGACGACAAGCTGCGAGCGCTCGTCGAGCCTGCGCAGCCGCAGGCCCAGGTCGAGCCGGCGCTCGACCTGCTCGATCGCGTCCTCGTAGCCGCCGTGCGCCTCGAGGAGCTCATCCTCGCCCGCCTTCGGAGCGACCAGCGCCCGGCGGGCACGCAGGCCGGTCACGACCTGCTCCTCGTCCAGGCCGGACCGGGCCGCGATCTCGGGGATGGTCGGCGCGGCGCCGCTCTCGGCGGTCAGCTCGCCGGCGGCGGCCTCGACAGCGCCGGCGAGGTCGCGGCCCGTGCGCGACACGTGCACGGCGGCCGCCTGCCGGGCCAGGGCGAGCATCTCGCCCAGCGCGAACCGGGTGGCGTATGGCTCGAAGCCCGTGCCGCGGGCGGGGTCGAACCCATCCACGGCTGCCAGCACCCCCACCATGCCCGCCTGCTCGAGATCCTGCCGGGGCACGCGGTCGCTCGCGATCCGCGCCGCCAGGCGGCCGACGAGCGGCCCCATCTGACGCACGAGCTCGGCCTTCGCACCACTGTCGCCCGCGGCCGCCAGCACGGCGAGGCGGCCGGCCGGATCAGCCGGCACGCATCACGAGCCGCTCGCCGTCGTCGTCGACCTCGACCGTCCCCACCAGCCCGCGGAGCACCTCCTGGCACTCGCGCAGCCCACCCGGCGCGAGCGGCCGCACGGCCACCGTCAGCCGGCCGGTGGCGGGTGTGAGCTCGATCAGGAGCGGCCGCCCGGCCCGCCGCACCGCCAGGCCAAGCGCCATCGCCAGCTCGTCCAGGCGGGCCACGTCGATTCCGGCCCGCGCCCCCAGGGCGAGCAGCACCGGCTCGGCCACGGCCGCCGCCGGCGCCGACCCCAGCACGCGCAGGCTGACTGTGCCTTCGATCGCCGCCATGCCACAACAGTAGATGATCCGCCACCCGACCACCGAGCCCGATTGACACCCCTCGAAGAGCGCGACTAGGCTGGCCCATGCCATTGGCGTGCAGAGGCGAGCCGCGCGTCCCGGCCGGTGGCGGCCCGGGACATGAGTGACTCCGAGATCGCCCTCGCGGGCATCGCGGACGCCGAGCTGATCGAGCGCGCGCCCGCGGCGATCATCGTGACCAACGCGAGCGGGACGATCCTGGCCTGGAATCACCAGGCCGAGCGCCTGTTCGGGTGGGAGGCGCGCGAGACCGTCGGCCGGCCGGCGACCGAGCTGCGCGGCGGCCGGGCCGAGCCTGCGGTCGTCGGTGAGGTGCGCAGCCGCGTGCGCGGAGGCGGCGTGTGGGACGGCGAGATGCCCGCGCTGCGCAAGGACGGCTCGCGCATCCGCATCCGCGTCGTCAGCGCGCCTGTGAGCGACGCCGAGGGCAACCCCGCGGGCACGATCAGCGTCGCGCTCGAGCAGCGCAGCGACGAGAACGTCCAGCCCGCTCAGCTGCGCCTGGAGCTGCTGCTGCAGGCGAGCGAGATGCTGGCCCGGTCGCTCGACCCCGAGGCGGGGCTGCAGGGCGTGGCCCGGCTGGCGGCGTCGTGGCTCGCCGATGTGTGTGCCATCGACCTGCTGGACGCCGACGGGATGCGCCGTGTGGCGGTGGCCGACGCTGACAGGGCGCGCGCGCCGCTGACCGAGCGGCTGCGGGCGTTCCCGCCCGACCCGGACGGAGTGCACATGACGGCCGCTCTGCGCGAGGGCCGCACCGAGATCCTCACCGAGCTCAGCGACGATGTCCTGCAGGGGCGGCTGCACGGCCCGTCGCACATCGAGGCCGTCCGCCAGATCGATGCGAAGTCCGCGGTCATCCTCCCCCTTGCCGCCCGCGGCCGCACGCTCGGCGCGATGCTGCTCCTGGGCTGTGGCAGCCGGGCGCCGTTCGGGCCGGACGACATCGCGGTTGCGGAGGAGCTCGCACGGCGAACGGCGGTCGCCGTCGACAACAGCGTGCTCCTGCGCCAGGCCCGCGAGCGCGCCGACGCCGCGCAGCGCCTGCAGCGGCTCTCGGACGCGGCGCTCTCGCACGTCGACCTGGACGACCTGCTGGACGAGATCCTGGCGCTTCTGCGAGAGGAGCTCGCCTCGGACGCCGCCGCGGTGCTCCTGATGGAGCCGGGGGGTCAAAAGCTCACGGTGCGGGCCACGAGCGGGCTCGGCATCGATGCCGGTCGCGGCCTGCGCATCGGTGCCGACGACAGCTCGGTCGCCGGGCCGGTCGCGGCCGGCGAGCCGGTGGTCCTGCACGACCCGAGCGACGATGAGACGGGGCCGCTGCTGAGCGGCCGCGGAGTGCATACGCTGATGGCCGCCCCGCTGCGGGTCGGCCCGCGCACGGTCGGCGTGCTGCAGACGGACTGGCTCTCGCCGCGGCCGCTGGGGCAGGACGAGATCGATCTGATCGGCCTGGCGGCCGGGCGGATCGCGCTCGCCGTCGACCGCGCCCAGGCGTACGAGGCCGAGCAGAGCGCGCGCCTGCGCCTCGAGCTGCTGGCGCGGACGTCGGACGTCCTCGGCGAATCGCTCGACTTCCGCGCCCCGCTGGGCGATCTCGCCCGCCTGATCGTGCCGCACCTGGCCGACTGGTGCGCGATCGACCTCGTCGACGCGAACGGCGCCCATCAGATCTCGGTGGCGCACTCCGACCCGGCCAAGGTGGAGCTCGTCCGCGAGCTCGTGCGCCGCTACCCCGCGGACCCCGACGCCGCCGTCGGCGCGAGCGTCCTTCACACCGGCCTCGGCGAGCGCCACTCCGGCGTCCCGGAGGTGTTCGTCGAGCGCGCCGCGCGTGACGACGAGCATCGCGCGATCCTGCGCGGCCTGGGCATGCGCTCGGTGATCGTGGCTCCGCTGACCGCCCGCGGACGGACGCACGGGACGCTCACGCTGGCGACGGCCGAGTCCGGGCGCACCTACGGCGACGACGACGTCGCGTTCGCGACCGAGCTCGCCCGCCGCGCCGCCACCGCGATCGACACCGCCCGGCTGTACCAGGATCGCGACCAGGTCGCCCGGACGCTCCAGCGCAGCCTGCTGCCGCCCGACCTCCCCGACGTCCCCGGTGTCGAGTTGGCCGCCGTCTACCATCCGGCCGGTGGAGGCGGCGATGTCGGCGGGGATTTCTACGACGCGTTCGAGACGGGCGAGGGCGACCTGTTCCTCGTCATCGGCGACGTCTGCGGAAAGGGTGCCCCCGCGGCCGCGCTGACCGGCATCGCCCGCCACACCGTGCGAGCGGCGGCGGTGCGCGAGCGCTCGCCGCGCGTGATCCTGCGGACGCTGAACCAGGCGCTGCTGCGCCAGGCGATCGAGCGCCGCTTCTGCACGGTGGCCCTCGGCAGGTTCGAGACGACCACCGCCGGCGCCCGCCTGACCATCTGCTGCGGCGGCCACCCGCCGCCGCTCATGATCAGGCGCGACGGGACGGTGGAGGAGGCCGGCCTGCCGGGGACGCTGCTCGGGATCTACGAGCAGGTGCAGCTGTCCGATCTCACCGTCGAGCTGCACCCCGGCGACGCCGTCGTCTTCCACACCGACGGCGTGACCGAGGAGCGGATCGCGGGCCGCATGTTCGGCGAGGAGCGGCTGGTCGAGCTGCTGCGCGCGTCGGCGGGGATGAGCGCGGCCGGGATCGCCGATCGCATCGAGCGAGCGGTGCTCGAGTTCAAGCCCGGCCCCCCGGCAGATGACGTCGCCGTGATTGTCCTGCGGCTGACGGGGAATGAGTAAGAGAGCGATGCGACGGGTACCTGCAACCACGATGGCTCCGAACTCGTCCGGGTTCGAGTTGGAGCTTGCCGCCGAGGCCGACAACGTGCCGCTGGTGAGACATGCGCTGCGCGGTCTGCTCGAGGCGTCCGGCTTCTCCGACGAGCGTATTGCGGACATCGCCCTGGCGGTGACCGAGGCATGCGCGAACGCCGTCCTGCACGCGTACGCCGACGGCGCGGGGGTGTTCGAGGTGGCCGCGTCGCTCTCGGTCACCGGCGGGGTCGTGGTCACCGTGCGCGACCACGGCACCGGGATGGCACCGCGGGTGGACAGCCCTGGCCTCGGCGTCGGGCTGCCCGTGATGGCCGCGATCGCCGACGCGCTCGAGATCGACACGCCGGGCAACGGCACCCTGGTGCGGATGACGTTCGACCTCGCAGCGGCGGCTCCGTCGTGAGCGCCCGCGCGGCTGAACTATCGTGCCGGGCGTGAGCGGAATCGTCGTCGAGCGGGCGGAGCCGGGCGTCGAGGTCGTCACGATCACCGGCGAGCACGACCTCTCCACCGCCCCCGAGCTGCAGCGCCGGCTGGACGCCGCCCTCGATTCGGGCGCCGCGGTCGCGATCGACCTGCTGCAGACGACGTTCATCGACTCGACCGTCCTGCGCGTGCTCATCTGCACCCGCGAGCGGGCCAGCGAGCGCGGCATCGGATTCAGCGTCGCGCTCGGCGACAGCACCGGCCACGGCGTGCGCCGGCTGCTCGAGCTCACGGGGATGGAGGGGCGGCTTCAGACCGCACCCACACGCGCGGCCGCGATCGCCGGTGCCGCCGCCCCGCAGCACGCCTAGCTAGGCGACCGCCGCCTCATCCATCTCGGCCTCGATGGCGTCGAGCGACGCGCGCAGAAGCCGCGAGACGTGCATCTGGCTGATGCCCGTGCGAGCCGCGATCTCGGCCTGGGTGAGGTCGTGGTAGACCCGCAGCCCGACGATCCGCCGCTCCCGGGCCGGCAGCGCGCGCATCGCCCGCTCGAGCAGGTCGCGATCCTCGACGGCCGCGAACCCGGCCTCGTCGCTCCCAAGCACCCGGCCGGGCGGCACGCCGTCGGACGTGCCGGAGTCGCTCGCGGTATCCGGATCGACCAGCGGCTCGGCGGTATAGGCACGGCCGGCGGCGATCGCCTCGGCGATCCGCTCCTCGGTCTCGCCCGTGGCCTCGGCGAGCTCCTGCAGCGACGGCGACCGGCCGAGCTTGTGCCCGAGCCGCTCGCGCACCGACGCCACCCGCCGGCTCATCTCCTGCAGCGAGCGCGGCACCCGCACGGCCCAGCCGCGGTCGCGGAAGAGATGCATGATCTCGCCCTCGATGGTGCGCGCCGCGTACGCGCGCAGCGGCACGCCCCGCGAGGGGTCGTAGCGGTCGACCGCCTGGATCAGGCCCAGGTAGCCGGTCTGCTCGATGTCCTCCTGGGCCAGGCCACGGCCGCTGTAGCGGCGCGCGATCGAGCGCACCAGCCCCGTGTGACGCATCACCAGCTGCTCGCGCGAGGCAGAATCGCCGTCGCGGCGATGAGCGGCGACGAGCTCGATGTCCGTGCGATGTGAATCGGAATGCATGTGGTGCGGTCTCCTCTCGAGATCACGTTTCCTGGAAGAGACATGTGCGGTCCGGCGGGCCGCTCAAACATCGCCGCGGTGTGTGGTACGGTCGTGTCTCAAGGCAACGCCGCAAGGGCCGCTTCGGTGGTGAGCGAGGTCGCCGGCGGGGTAAGGTGTTGGGGAATGGAAGACGCCAGTAGCAGCGGCGCGCCGAGGGCAACCTCGGCGCGATTCACCCGGGATACCATCGAAGAGACGGCCACCGTCGTGCGCGTCGACGGCGAGCTCGACATCAATTCCGCCGACTCCCTCCGCGAGGCGCTCGACGCCGCCGAGGCGGAGCGCTGCTCGGTGCTGCGGGTCGACGCGGCGTCGGTGACGTTCCTCGATTCGACGGCGCTTGGGGTGATACTGGCGTCGGCGCAGCGGATGGCCGAGCGGGGCGGCCGGTTCGAGCTCGTGTGCGGATCGCCGTCGATCCGGCGCATCCTCGACATGACCATGATCAGCCGCACGGTCCACCTGTTGCCCTAAAGCCTGTTGCCGGGTTTCGGCGGGGCGCAGCCCGGGTAGGCCATGCCCGTGATCTCGAACGTGGTCGGACTCGTCCTGTGCCTCGCGCTCCTCGCGCTGTGGCTGGGCGCCAGGCGTGAGGACAGGCTCGCGCGCGAGCATTCGTGCCGCCATCGCTGGGTGCTCGAGTCGCTCTACGACGAGCGCCAGCTCTGGTATCGCCGCTGCGAGCTGTGCGGCAAGCAGCGGCCGGTGAAGCACCCGGAGCTCGAGGCCAGCCGGGCGCGGTCACACGAGCATCGCCGGCCGGATCGCCGCCGCCCGCGGCGGTAGATCACCGGCGTGATGGTGGCGGCCCCTCCGCGTTTGTGGCGGGTTGTGGCAAAATCGCCACAACTACTCGTCTCCCGCCTTCGCCGCCTGGAGGAGCCCCTGGAGCGGGTATCGCCGGCGCATGAAGTCGCCGAAGTGCGGCACCGTGAAGTCCACCTTGCCGTACTCCGGGCTGAAGATCAGCCCGTGCTTGATCAGCTCCTGCCGGGCCTTCCCTGACGACGTCCGCTTCCTGTATCCGGCCCGCTCGGTCACCGTTGCCGTGCTCTGAGGGCCGTCGCCCAGGTCGGCCATCGCCGCCATGTAGCGCCGCTCCTCGTTCGTCGCCCCTTCGACGCGGTTGTCGAAGAACTCCTCGTCCAGGATGTCCTGGGCAGCCGGCAGCGCCGCGCTCACGGCTTCCTGTGTGATCGGGGAGAAGCCCGCCTCCTCCCAGACGACGCGCCCGCACTCCTGCAGGAAGTACGCGTATCCGTCGGCCTTCTCCAGGATGAGCTCGAGCAGCACCCGCCTCGTAGGCCGCGCCCTGACGGGTCGCGGGGGTGACGAGCGCCGATTGGGCGGCGCCCGCCGACAGCCGTCCCGAGCGGGAAGTACTCGAACAGCCGTTCCGCGTACGGCTTCGCCGATCGCAGCTGCGTCGGCAGCGGCGGCAACCCGGCGGCGACGAGCGCCACCGGCAGCTTCTGCTGCGCGATCTTGTGGAAGGCCATGCAAATCGCGCTCATCGCAACCGGCGTCAGGTTCTGCATCTCGTCGATCAGATAGACGACACCCTTGCCCCCGGCCTGCGCGGCTCGCCCGACCTCCACGAGGAGCTCGGTGAGGTCATCCTCGATGTCGCCGCTGTCGGCGGTGCCGGCGATCGCCGACACGTCGATGTTCAGCTTGAACCCTCCCGGCGCGGTCACGTTGAACGCCTTCAGCACTCCCAGCGCCTGGGTCATCCGCCCCAGCACGGCCTCCCGACGGCTCAGGCCGCGCAGCAGCTTGTGGGTCATCCGGCTGATCGACGCGCGGAAGTCGGTGGTCGTTCCGATCTCGACCACACCCGTGCAGTCCCACTCCTGCTCGGCTGCGATCTTCTCGAACTCCAGCAGGAGCACGGTCTTGCCGACTCCGCGCAGACCCGAGTACACGAGGCTCCGTCCCTGCGCCCCATTCTGGAGCCGCTCGAGGAGGGTGCGGAAGTTCTCGACATCCTTGTCGCGGCCGGCGAGGACGGGCGGCATCGTGCCGGCCCCTGCGCTGTAGGGGTTGTTCGCGCGGGTCAGGTGCACACAGGGGACGATAGCCCAAGATGTGCGGATTTATGGGGATTTCCCCACAACTCCGCACATCGATCCAACGCTCAGGCGGCGATGGCGGCGGTGCGCATGCGCACGGCCTCGACCAGGCCGTCGGTCACCTCGGCGAACTGCTCACGCAGGTTCTCGTCGAGCAATGCCCCGCCGGGCGCGAGCTTCTCGGGCGCATGGCCGACTGCGACCTCGCCCTCGACGACGCGCGCGCCGGTCGCCGCCAGCACCTTGCGCAGCTCGGCCTGCGCCCACACGGCCCCGAAGGCGCCCGTGCTCGCCCCGACAACGGCCACCGGCATGTTGCGCAGCACGTTGGTCGCAAGCGGGCGCGATGCCCAGTCGAGTGCGTTCTTCAGCTGCCCCGGAACCGACGAGTTGTACTCGGGGGTGGCGAACAGGACGGCATCGGCCCCGGCGAGCGCCGCGCGGAGCGCGGCGACCGCCGGAGGGGCCGGCTCGACGTCGGCGTCCTCGTCGTAGGGGGGCACGTCCCGCAGGCCGTGCCAGAGCTCGAGCTCCACCCCGGCGGGCAGGAGCTCCGCCGCTCCGCGCAGGAGCAGCGTGTTGTGGGAGTCCGCCCGCAGACTGCCTGAGACGCCGAGCACCTTCATCGCGACCGTTACTCCTTCACCAGATAGAGCTCGGCGGCGAGGGTGACCTCGTTCGCGAGCGCCGACTTGCCGCTCGGCAGCGGGTTGTTCCAGGTGATGCCGAACTCGGTGCGGTCGATCGCGCCGGCCAGCGTGATGCCGATCCGCTCGCGACCGTAGGGGTCGGTGATCGGCTCGGTGACGTCGCCCTCGAGCGTGACGGGCTTCGTGACGCCCTTGATCGTCAGGTCGCCGTCGATGACCACGTGCTCGCCGGAGACGCGCACGCCGGACGACTGGAACCCGAGCTCAGGTGCGCGCTCGGCGTCGAAGAAGTCGGGCGAGAGCAAGTGCGCGATCAGGTTCGGCTCCTGCACCTGCACGTTCTCGGCGCGGGCCGACCCGGTCAGGCTGACGCCACCGTCCGGCGACACGGAAAGGGTCGCCGCGACGGGCGAGAAGCTGCCCCGGAACGTGCCGACCATGTACTTGACGGCGAAGCCGACCTGGGAATGGACGGCGTCGAGCTGCCACGTCCCCGTGGGGAGCGTGCCGGTCGCGGTTGATTCGAGTGTGCTCATTGGGATATGCCCTCCGCTGATAGGGGAAAACTTGACTACGCAACGAACTGT
This sequence comes from uncultured Actinomycetes bacterium, assembly GCA_963813245.1. Classification (GTDB taxonomy): domain Bacteria; phylum Actinomycetota; class Thermoleophilia; order Gaiellales; family JAICJC01; genus JAICJC01. Next base: position 25,609 of record CAWEYE010000004.1, on the reverse strand, counting down.
ATCAAGGAAATACTGAGCAGTCAAGTATTGCCCGGTCAACTACCCCGGATCGGGGAGGGGATAACGCGTGGGTCCCTAGATGGTTGATTCCACGCCGCCGTGATGCCCTGGGCGGGTGCGTACCGAGCAGAGCAAGGACGCAGGGAGCGGTCGTACCTGGTCGTATGGGCGCGACCGAGGACGCGGCGATGCGACGGTTCGCAGCCGCAGCCCCACCAGCGTCCATACCCCCGCCAGCAGCCTGATGTCCAGGCGCGCGGGGGCGTGGAATCAACCATCTAGACTCGGAAGGGTGACCGAAGCCAGGCTCACCGGGCTCACTCAGGTCGAGGCCCGCCGCCGCCTGGAGGCGGCCCCGCCGCAGGAGCCGGTCGCCACGACCCGCTCCTACGCGAGCATCGTGCGCTCGAACACGCTCACGCTGTTCAATCTCATCCTGGGCGGATTCTGGGTCGTCATCATCGCCGCGGGCAGGCCCGCGGACGGCCTCTTCGGCGGCATCGTCGTCGCGAACGCCAGCATCGGCATCATCCAGGACGTGCGGGCCAAGCGCGCCCTCGACCGGCTTGCGCTCCTGGTCGCGCCGCACGCGCGGGCCGTCCGCGACGGCCGCGAGGAGACCGTCCCGGCGGGAGAGGTGGTGGACGGCGACGTGGTCGCGCTGCGCCCGGGCGACCAGGTGGTGGCCGACGGCGCCGTCGTCGAAAGCTCGGCCCTCATGCTGGACGAGTCCCAGCTCACCGGCGAGTCGCGCGCCGCGGCGAAGGGCGTGGGCGACGAGATCATGTCCGGGTCGTTCTGCGTCGAGGGCGCGGGGCGGTACCTGGTGAACCGCGTCGGCGAGTCGAGCTACGCGTCCCAGGTGGTGGGCGAGGCGCGCGAGTTCCGCTACCGGCGCTCGCCGCTCGAGCTCCAGATCAACCGGCTCCTGCTCGTGACGACCGCGGTGATGCTGCCGCTGGGGGCGGCGTTCGTGTGGGTGCTCATTCGCCACCATGCGCCGTTCCGGTCGGCGTCGGCCACGGCGACCGCCGGCATCGTCACGCTCGTCCCCGAGGGCCTCGTGCTGCTCACGAGCCTCACGTTCGCGGTCGCCGCCGTGCGCCTCTCGAGCCGCGGGATGCTCGTGCAGGCGTTCAACGCCGTCGAGTCGCTCGCGAACGTCGACACGGTGTGCATGGACAAGACCGGGACGCTCACCGACGGCACCCTGGCCCTGCACGGCGTGACGGCGGTCGGGGCGACCGAGGCGGCCGCCGCCGAGGGACAGGTGCGCGACTTCGCCGCGAGCACGACGTCGCGCAACGACACGGTGGACGCGATCGCCGCGGCCCTGCCCGGCGCCGCCCGGCCCGCCATGTCCGAGGTGCCGTTCTCGTCGCGGTGGAAGTGGAGCGCCTGCCGCCTCGAGGGCGACGAGCACACCCTCGTCCTGGGCGCGCCCGACGTCCTGCTCGGCGAGGGGGCGCCGGCCCTTGTCGCCGACCACGAGCATGCCGGCAGGCGCACGCTCGTGCTCGGGCGCACGCCGGCCGAGCTCACCACCCCGGGCGCCGACGGCGCTCCCCCGCCCGCGATCGAGCCGATCGCCGTGATCGCGCTCGAGGAGCACGTCCGGCCCGAGGCGGCCGACACGATCGCCTACCTGCGCGACCAGGGCGTGGCCGTCAAGGTGATGTCCGGCGACTCGCCCGCCACCGTCGCCGCGGTCGCCGAGCGGGCCGGGATCCAGGTCGAGGGGCCGACGGTCGACGGCGCGCACCTGCCCAAGCCCGGGCCCGAGCTCACGCTCGCGGCCACCTCGTCGACCGTCTTTGCCCGCCTCTCCCCACAGCACAAGCGGCAGCTGATCGAGGCCCTGTCGGGCTCCGGCCGCTACGTGGCGATGATCGGCGACGGCGTGAACGACGTGCCGGCGATGAAGGGCTCGCGCCTGGCGATCGCGCTCGGAAGCGGCGCGCAGATGGCCAAGAGCGTGGCCGACAGCGTGCTCGTCACCGACAGCTTCGCCGCGGTGCCCGCGGCGATCGGCGAGGGCCGCCAGATCATCCTGAACATCCAGCGGGTCGCGAAGCTGTTCGCCACGAAGACCGTGTTCGCGGCCTTTGTGATCCTGGCCTTCGGGCTCACCACCGCCGGGTTCCCGCTGCTGCCGCGCCACCTGACGCTGGCCGCCACGGTCACCGTCGGCATCCCCGGCTTCGTGATCGCCCTGATCCCCTCGGAAGAGCGGCCCGACCAGAGCTCGTTCCTACGCCGGGTGGCGCGGTTCTCGGTCCCGGCCGGCGCGGTGATGGCGGCCGCCGTGCTGGCCGCATACCTGCTCGAGCGGGCGGTAAGGGTGCGGTCGATCACCGACGCGCGTACCGCCGCGGTCACCGTGTTCGTCGCGCTCGGCCTGTACCTGCTGCTCGTCCTCGACGCGGAGCGCATGGCGGCCAGCCGCTCGTACGCGATCGGCATCGTGTCGCTCGTGGGTGCGCTGGCGGCGGCCTACCTCTTGACGCTGAGCGCCGAGCCGGCGCGCGACTTCTTCGCCCTCTCCCACCCCGACCTGCTGGACGCGCTGATCATGCTCGTCGCGACCGTGGCCGGGATCCGCCTGATGGCCTGGGGCGGCCTCTCGCCCTACCCGCGTCTGCCCCCGACCGCCCCCCCGGAGCGCCTCGAGGCGGGCGACCCGCCGCCCGCGCCGCCGGCCTCAGACTGAGGTCAGGGTGACGTGCGGGCCGAGCCGGTGGGTGCGGCCTTTGCGATCGATCAGCTCGACGCCCTCCGGCCCGCTCGAGACGACCCGTCCGCCCTCTGCGAGGGTCTGCTTGAGGAAGGCCTGGTCGTACTCGCGCTGCCAGCGGTCGGGATCGCCGCAACAGCCGATCGTGCGCACGCACAGGCGCCCCCGCTCGTTACGCTCGATCCTGAAGGCGGGCATCCCCGGATTGTACGACCACCGCGCGAGCAGCGAGCTGCCAGAACCTGTGCGATAGTCAAAAAAAGCCTGCTTATGTAAGAATTCGGTGTGTCACCATGAGGGGGGACGGATGATCCCCCGAAGCGGGGAGACGGACGGGCGGCCGCCGCAGCGAGGATAACCAGACATGCAAGTCGTCTCGGCACATCCACAGCTCCGGCGCCATCGCCATCTGCTGCTCGCCGCCCTCCCCGCGGCCGCGGTGGGGCTGGCCGCGGTGCATGTGGCCCGCGTCGTCCTCGGTCCGGCCGGCTCCTGGGCCGGCTCAGCCGCGGACGCGAGGCTCTACGCCGTGGCGATGGTGCTGTGCGGCCTGGCCGTGCTCGGCCGCAGCATTGCCGACCGCGCCGACCGCGCGGCATGGGCAGCGCTCGCCGTCGGGCTCATCGGATACGGGACCGTCGCGCTCGCGGCGGCGCCGCGGCTGCACCAGGGCATGGCGTCGTTCACGCCGTCGGCCGGGCTGCTCTGGCTGACCTTCTACCCGTTCCTGATCGCCTGCGTCGTGCTGCTCGCCCGCAGCCGCGCGGCCCGCTTCGACGCCGGCCTCGTGGTCGACGGGCTGATCGGCGGCGTCACCGTGGCAGCCGTCGGGGCCGAGGTGGGCCTGCGCCCGCTGCTCGCCCACACCCACCAGCAGGTGCAGGGGATCGCCGTCGACGGCATCTGGGTCGCGTCCGACCTGGCCCTGCTCGGCGTGATGGCCGGCTGCGCAGCGCTCGCCGCGTCGCGCGGGCAGCGGGAACGCTGGCTGCTCTTCGGCGGCGGTCTCGTGCTGGTGACGGCCGACGCGCTCTCGCTCTACCACGGCACAGCAGCGGTCGCCGGCCTTCCGGGAGGATGGCGGCAGACGCTCGTGCCGCTCGCGGCGGCGCTGATGGCGACCGCGGCGATCGTGCCCTCCGGCGCGCCGCGGGCGACGCCCGCCCGGCCCGTGGTCGGGTTCACGGCGGTCTTCGCCCTGATCGCGGTGACCCTGCAGGCGCTCGATCTGATCAACGCGGCCAACCAGGTGGCGACGGTGCTTTCGGTGCTCGTCCTGCTGGCCGTCGCGGTGCGCGTCTCGCTCAGCTTCCGCCGGCTGCGCGAGAGCGAGCAGCTGCGCACCGCCCTGCTCGATGCCGAGGAGCAGCGCCGGCTCGTGCTGAACCAGATGCTGCGCGTCGAGGCCGACGAGCGCGCCCGGATCGCCGAGGAGCTGCACGACGACACGGTGCAGGTGCTCACGGCCACGCTGCTCTCGCTCGACCGCCAGCGCCTGTCCGACGAGCGCGGCCAGCACGAGGCGGCCGCCGAGGCCGCACGGCGGGCGCGCGATACCCTGGCCCTGGCCCTGGAGCGGACGCGCCGGCTGATGTTCGAGCTGCGCCCGCCGCTGCTCGAGGCCCACGGCCTGGCGCACGCCGTCCGCGACCTGGTCGACCACGCAAACCACGAGCTCGGGCTCGAGGTCGAGGCGCAGGTCGACGTTCCGCGCTACTCGGAGGCGTTCGAGACGCTCGTCTACCGGATCGTGCGCGAGGGGGTCGCAAACGTGCGCCGCCACGCCCGCGCCCACCGGCTCGAGGTGACCCTCGTCCACGAGGGCGGCGCTCTGCGCGGCACCATCTCCGACGACGGCCGCGGGTTCGACGTGCATCGCGCGCTCGACCGCCACCGCACCCGCATGCACCTGGGCCTCGACGCCACGATCGAGCGGATCCGGCTCGCCGGCGGCGAGATCGAGATCGACTCCGCCCCCGGCGAGGGCACGCGGATCGAATTCCGGCTGCCCGGAGCCGAGATCGAGGCCGAGACGCCCTGCGTCGTCTCCGCCGGCGCCTGAACTTCCTGCGGCGATCTCCCGCCCGGCCACGGGGAGGGGTTACCCGTTAGCCGGGCGGGTTCACCGCCCACCACGCGACCTGCGATGCACCGGGGGCCCAGCGGCCGGCTTGTCTCCCGATAGCCGGCTCGCGGGCTACCCCGGGCGTCTCCGAGGAGGTCACGTGGGCTGTGACTGCTATTGAACACAGCCCACCTAAGAACAGTCTGAGGGCGAGCTAAGCGTTTGTCGAGATCTTCCAGTTGACGCTGCCGCCTGATCGGCCGGGGCCGATTAGGCGTCGACGAGATCTTCGCTCGGCACCGGCAGGGCGGGCACCGACAGCACGAAGCGGCTGCCGCCGCCGGGAGGACGCTCCACCGCGACCTGGCCGCCGTGCGCCTCGGCCACCTGGCGCACGATCGCGAGGCCGAGGCCGGAGCCGGGCATGCTGCGCGCCTCGGCGGAGCGGTAGAAGCGGTCGAAGATGAACGGCAGGTCATCCTCGGCGACGCCGGGCCCGTGGTCGCGCACGCCCACCGTCCCACCGGCGACCTCGACCTCGACCACCTCGCCCGCCGGGCTCCACTTGGCCGCGTTGTCGAGCAAGTTGGTGACGGCCCGGTCGAGCCGCGCCGGCACCCCCCGCACCAGCGTCGGCTGCGCGACGAGCCGGAAGCTGACGTCGTGCGCGTTTCGCTCGGCCCGCTCGACGGCGTCCGCCACGAGCACATCCAGGCGCACCTCGTCCTCCTCGGCCTGCGTCTGGCCGTCGCGCGCGAGCTCGACGATGTCGCCCACGAGCGCGGCCATCTCGTCGAACTGGCGGTGCACGTCGCGCACCAGCTTGCGGCGGCTCTCGTCGGGCAGCGGCCCCGGCCGCAGCAGCACCTCGAAGTTCGTGCGCAGGCTCGTGAGCGGCGTGCGCAGCTCATGCGACGCGTCGGCCACGAGCTGGCGCTGGGCGGCGACGGCCTGCTCAAGCGCGGCCAGCATGGTGTTGAAGCTGGCCGCGAGGCGGTTCAGCTCATCGCTTCCGGTGACCTCGATGCGGCGGGAGAGGTCGTATGTCTCGGCGACGTGCTCGGCCTCCTCCGTCAGCCGCCGCACCGGCCGCAGCGCGTCGCGCGCGACGAAGGCCCCGAGCAGCGCGGCCAGCGCGACACCGCCGATGGCGACCAGCAGGAACCACCAGCGCAGCTTCGCCAGGACGACATCGGCATCGCTCAGGCGACGCGCGATCTGGACTGAGAAACCGGGGCCGACCGATACGGTCGCAACCCGGAGGTGGACACCCCGTACCGTCATGTCCGCAAGCTCGGTGGAGACCTGCGTATTGGCTGCGTCAAGCGCATTTTGCGTCAACGGCAGCAGCTGCTGCCCGCGGAAGTACACGGGTTGTGAGCGCGTCCCGCTCGCCGAGACCAGCTGCCAGTAGTAGGTGTCGGCGCTCGCAAACGGCCCCCCCAGACGGGAGCGCAACGACTGCGGGACGGGTGCACCGCTCAGATGCGCCGCCTGCGCCCGCAGGCTGGAGTCGACCTGTCCGTAGAGCTGGCGGCCGACGACGACGTAGGCGACGGCGCAGGCCACGGCGACCGCCAGGGCCACCGCCGCGGCCACCGACAGCGTCAGGCGCAGGCGGAAGCTCACGGCTCCCGAAGCACGTAGCCGATGCCGCGCTTGGTGTGGATCAGGCGCGGCTCGCCGCCCGCCTCGGTCTTGCGGCGCAGATAGCCGATGTACACGTCGAGCGAGTTGGACGCATAGCCGAAGTCGTACCCCCACACGCGCTCGAAGATCGTGGCCCGGGTCAGCACCTGGCGCGGGTGCTGCATGAGCAGCTCGAGCAGCAGGTACTCGGTGCGGGTCGTCTCGATGACGCGGTCGCCGCGGCGGGCCTCGTAGGTGGTGGGGTCGACGGTGAGATCGGCGAACCGCAGCACGCCCTGGCCGTCGTCGGCCGTCGTGCGCCGCAGGAGCGCGCGCAGCCGCGCCAGCAGCTCCTCGAGCGCAAACGGCTTGGCCAGGTAGTCGTCGGCGCCGGCATCGAGACCGGCGACGCGGTCGGTGACCTGGTCGCGCGCCGTCAGCATCAGCACCGGGGTGCGATCGCCGCTCGCGCGCAGCCGCCGGCACACCTCAAGGCCGCTCATGTGCGGCATCATCACGTCCAGGATGACGGCGTCCGGGTGGGCGCTGGCCACGCGCTCGAGCGCAGCCCGGCCGTCGCCCGCCGAGACAACCGAGTAGCCCTCCTGCACGAGCGCGCGGTCGAGCGCATCGACCACCGCCGGTTCGTCATCGACTATCAGGACTTCCACAGGCAAAGTATCGGTCGTCATCCTAAGACGGACGTAAATTCCCTGCAAGCGGAGAATTCACGTCTCTCGTCCTAAGCTTCGCCGATGCTCTGGCTCAAGCGCCGCTGGCCGCTCGTCGCGATCGCCGTCCGTTGCGCTGCTCGGCGCCGCGGGAGCAGGGGTGATCCTCGCAGGCACGGTGGCCACCGCCGGAGGCTCCGGGCCGGCCGCCGACCCGACCGCAACCACGACGACTCCCCAGGCCAGCGCGACCGTGCTCTCGGCGCCGTCCACGAGCGCGGCGGTCGTCGTGACGACGGCCCCACCGCCTCCGCCGGCCCCGCGCCTGCCCCGCCCCCACATCGTGTGGAAGCCGATCCCGTTCCCCGCCCACCGGCTGGCCGAGACGGCCGCCTACGCGCTGCGCCACTACGGGATCGACACGTGGCACCTGCGGCATCCGCACGTGATCGTCGAGCACTACACCGAGTCGACCACGATGCTGTCGGCCTGGTCGCTGTTCGCCCAGGACGTGCCCGACTCGGAGCTGCACGAGCTGCCGGGCACCTGCGCGCACTTCATCATCGACCGCGACGGCACCATCTACCAGCTCGTCCCGCTCGACGTCATCTGCCGGCACACGGTCGGCCTGAACGCCACCGCCCTCGGCATCGAGCACGTCGGCATGTCCGACGCCGATGTCCTGGGGGATCCCGCCCAGATGCGCGCATCGCTGCACCTGACCGCCTGGCTGATGCAGCGCGACCACATCGCCCTCGGCGACGTCATCGGCCACGCCGAGAGCCTCACCTCGCCCTACCACCACGAGCTCGATCCGGCCTGGCGCTGCCAGACGCACGCCGACTTCCCGACCACCGCCATGCGCGTCTATCGCGCCCGGCTGCGCGCGCTCCTGCGCCGGTACCGCATCCCCGCCGGGCCGCCCGTGCGGCGGGTCAGCTCCGGCTGCTGACCGGTGTCTCGGCCGCGGCGGCGGCGGCGTCGGCGCCGGGGACGGAGTCGACCGCAGGGGCGTGGGTGGAGCGCAGCGGCACCTCCCGCAGGAGCAGCGTGATCGCAAACCCGATGATCGCGATCGGAACGCCGACCAGGAACACCGTGTCGATCGATCGGGCGAACGCGTCGATGACGGGGCCGCGCACCGCCTCCGGCAGGCTCAGGATCGCCGCGGGGCTGCCCTTGAGCGTGTCGGGCGAGACGCCGGGCGGCAGCTTCCCGCCCGGGAGCAGCTCGGCCAGGTTCGCCGCCAGACGGTTGGACAGCACCGTGCCGAGCAGCGCCACGCCGAAGGCCCCGCCCATCGAGCGCAGGAACGTCGCCGTGCCGGTCGCGACCCCGAGGTCACGCTGATCGACGGCGTTCTGAACGGCGAGCACGAGCACCTGCATCACCATCCCGAGGCCGAGGCCGAGCACGACCATGTACGCCGAGGCGCTCAGCTGGGTCGTGGTCGGGCCCATCGTCGAGAGCAGGTACATCCCCAGCGCCATCACGAGCATCCCGGTCACGGGGAACGCCTTGTAGCGGCCCGTGCGGCTGATCACGCGCCCCGAGAGGATGGAGGTGAACATGAGCCCGAGGATCAGCGGCAGCAGCAGCAGGCCGGCGTTGGTGGCGCTGTGGCCGCCGACCACCTGCAGGAACAGCGGCAGGTAGATGATCCCGCCGAACATCGCCAGGCCGACGATGAACATGGTCGCGGTCGCGACGCTGAACACGCGGTTCTTGAACAGGTACAGCGGCAGCACGGGCTCGGGCACCCGCCGCTCGACGGCGATGAACGCGGCCAGCAGGACGGCGCCGGCGAGACCCAGGGTGATGATCGTTCCCGAACCCCACGCGTACTGCGTCCCGCCCCACGTGACGGCGAGCAGGATCGACCCGACCGCGCCGACGAGCAGCGCGGTGCCCAGGTAGTCGATGGTGTGGGACACGCGCTTGATGGGCAGGTCGAGCACGATGCTCGTGACGACGAGCGCCACGGCGCCCACGGGCAGGTTGACGTAGAACACCCACCGCCACGAGAGCTGGTCGACGAAGAACCCGCCCATCAGCGGGCCGATGACGCTCGCAAGCGCGAACACTGCCCCCATGTAACCCTGGTAGCGGCCGCGCTCCCGGGGCGGGACGACGTCGCCGATGATGGTCATCGCGAGCGTGATCAGCCCGCCGGCGCCGACCCCCTGCAGCCCGCGGAAGGCGATCAGCTCGGTCATGTTCTGCGACAGGCCGGCCAGCGCCGAGCCGATCAGGAAGATGACGATCGCAAACTGGAACACGCGCTTGCGGCCGTAGAGGTCGCTGATCTTGCCGTAGAGCGGCGTTGTTACGGTCGACGCGACCAGGTAGGCCGTCACCACCCAGGACAGGTGGTTCAGCCCGCCCAGATCGCCCACGATCGTCGGAAGCGCGGTGGCGACGATGGTCTGGTCGAGCGCCGCGAGCAGCATGCCGAGCGAGAGCCCACCCAGGATCACCATGATCTCGCGGTGCGTGTAGGTCTTCACGACACCGTTCCGAGATTCAGCCGCCACCGAGGCCTCCCTCGCGGTGGATGTCGGCCACCAGGCGCTCGAGCAGGTCGGCGAGCCGGGTCTTGTCGGCGTCGTCCCATCCGGCCAGCATGTGCCCGAACGCGCGGTTGCGGGCCTCGCGCAGACGACCCACCAGGGCGTCCGCGCGTGCGGTCGTCGAGACGAGCGCGGCGCGGCGGTCGTCCGGGTCGAGGGTGCGGGCGACGAGCCCGGCGGCCTCGAGCTCGGCCACCTTGCGGCTGGTGGTCGAGACGTCCAGGTCGATCCGCTCGGCCAGCTGGGAGATGCGCGCCGGCCCCTGCATCAGCTTCACCAATAGCACGAACCCGGTGCGGTCGACCGCGACACCGGCCTCCTCGGCCACGCGCTCGTGCAGCCGCGAGGCATGCCCGGCGCGGAAGACTCCCGAGAGCGCCTCGCCGATGCGGGCCAGGTCGTCCGCCGGCGTCGTCGGCTCGATCAGGGTCATAGGCTCAACCTAGCAAAGTTGCTTGTCACATGCAACCTTCTGCTGCTATGCTGTGGAGGTCGGGGACGCGACTCGGGGGGAACGGCGTGCAGCACTCCATCTCGCAGACGAGCTTTGCGAGCAACGGCTCGGTGACGCCTGCCGGCATGTTCCGGCCGGCCGCGGCCCGCGGCGCGCTGCCGGCGGTGATCGTGATCCACGGCGCCTGGGGCGCGGACGCGCACATCCGCGATGTGGCCGACCGCATCGCCGCCGCCGGCTACCTGGCGCTCGTGCCCGATCTCTACGCCCACGGCAACGGCCGCCCGGCCGAGCTCGCGGCCGATCGCGTCGGCGCGCTCAAGCGCCTGGCCGACTCGCTGCCGCCCGGCGGGCTGGCCGATCCGGAGGTGCGCGCGCACGCGCTCGCCACGCTGCCGGAAACCGAGCGCAGCCGCATCGAGCAGTCGCTCGCGGCGGTGCGCTCCACCCTCGACGCCCCCGATCCCTTCGTCGCCCAGCTGCGCGGGGCGGTCGCCCACCTGCGCGACCATCCCGACTGCAACGGCCAGATCGGTGTCCTGGGCTTCTCGATGGGCGGCCGGCTGGCCGGTCTCCTGGCCTGCGGCGAGCCCGACCTGCACGCCGGGGTCGTCTTCTACGGAACGCCCCCGCCGGCCGAGCGGGTCGGCCGCATCGCCTGCCCGCTCCTGGGCCTCTACGGCGGCAAGGACACCGGCATCACCGCCACCGTGCCCGCGTTCGCCGAGGCGATGGAGCACGCTGGCAAGCGCTTCGACCATCACGTCTACCGCGGCGCCCCGCACGGCTTCTTCAACGACACGCGGCCGCGCTATCGCGTCCGCGCCGCCCGCGACGCCTGGGCTCGCACGCTCGCCTTCCTCGTCGAGCAGCTCGGCTGAGCGCACGTACAATCGCCGTCTGGTGGCAGACCTCGACGGCAGGACGGCGATCGTGACGGGCGGCGCCCGCGGGATCGGCCACGCGGTGTGCGCGCTCCTGGCTGAGCGCGGCTGCCGCCTGGTGGTGAACCACAACGCCTCGCGGGACGCGGCCGAGGAGCTGGTGGCGGCCGTGAACGCCCGCGGCGGCCGGGCGATCGCGGTGGCCGGCTCGATCGCCGATCCCGCCACCGGGCCCGCGCTCGCCGCGGCGGCGATGGAGGCGTTCGGCCGCATCGACGTGCTGGTGAACAACGCCGGCGTCACGCGCGACGCGACGGTGCGCAAGATGACCGACGAGGACTTCACGGCGGTCATCGACGTCAACCTGACCGGCACGCACCGGGTGACGCGGGCCGTGGTCGAGCCGATGTGCGACGCCGGCTTCGGCCGCATCGTCACCATTTCGAGCTTCGTCGGCGAGCTCGGCAACTTCGGCCAGGCCAACTACGCGGCGGCGAAGGGCGGGCTGATCGCCTGGACGAAGTCGCTCGCGCTCGAGCTGGCCCGCTTCGGAGTCACGGCCAACTGCATCTGCCCGGGCTTCACCGACACCGACATGCTGGCCGACGTGCCCGAGCCGATCCGGGAGCGGCTGCTCGGCCGGGTGCCGCTCGGCCGCTTCGCCCGGCCCGAGGAGATCGCGCGGGCGGTCGTGTTCGTCGCCTCCGAGGCCGACTACATGACAGGCACCTGCCTCGACATCAACGGCGGGCTGTTCATGTGAGCGGGCCGCTTCGGGTCGGCGACCGGGCCGAGCGCACGGTGCATGTCTCGGACGCGACCATCGCGGCGTATGCGGCCGTGTCGGGCGACCGCAACCCTGTGCACCTCGCGACGACGCCTACGCGGCCACCACGCCGTTTCGGGGCCGGGTCGCCCACGGCATGCTCACGGCGGCGTACTTCTCGGCCCTGATCGCAAGCGACCTGCCCGGGCCGGGCACGATCTACCTCGGCCAGCGGCTGCGGTTCACGGCGCCCGCGCGGCCCGGCGACGACGTCCGCTGCGAGGTCGAGGTGACCGCCTGGGACGAGGGCAGGCGCCGCGCGACCCTGGCGACGCGGGCCTGGGTCGGCGAGCGCAGGGTCGACGGCGAGGCGAGCGTGCTCGTCCCGGCCGACACGGGCGACTAGATCAGAGGCCGAACGCGCTCGGCGCCGGCTTGGCTCCGTTCTGCATGCCCTGGTCGCCGTCCCAGCCGTGATGCATGGGGCCGCCGGAGCGGAAGCCCTTCGTCACCAACCGGTCGATCCCGCCCGAGAGCATCGCCAGGAGCTTGCCCTCCTGGGCCTTTGTGAGCCGGCCGGCCCTGACGGCGGAGTCGAGGTGCGCCTTCGCCGGCGCGAGCAGCGCCTTCTCGAGGCCGCTCACCGTCTTGCCGTTGGCCTTCGCGATGGCGGCGAACGTCTTTCCCGCGCGCAGATCCTTGCCGAGCGCGGCCTGCGAGATCCCGAGATAGGTGGCAGCCGACTGCAGCGATCCCATCGGACCGAACCCGAAGAACGGGTGCGGGCGGCCGCGGAAGTCGTGGTGCCGGAACCCCCCGAACGGGCCGCCAAAGGGGCCCGCAAACGGCGCGCCGTTTCGCTGCTTCAGGCGCTTCTCGATCGCGTTTGCCTGGGCGCGGGTCAGCCTGCCCTGCTTGACGAGCTGGTTCAGCTGGTCGGCCTGCGCGCCCTTGATCGCGTTCTGCAGCTTGGCGGGGCTGATGCCCAGGCGGTGGGCGACGTCGTCCCAGAAGGTGTTACCGCCCGAGGAGGACGTGGCGAGGGCTGTTCCTCCCAGCCCCACAACGCCGAGCACGACCGCTGCGATCACAATCCGGCGCTTCAGGCGTCCACTCACCACGTCCTCCTCGGCAGGCTTATCCCCGGTGTCCATCCCGGGACACTGCTCCCACTATGCGTGCTGGGTGGCCCTGCGCGCAACGCCATTCCGGCGTCGGAGCCGCATTCTTAGGCAGTCTTTAGAGGCTCAGGCTGAGTCGGCGCCGAGGTCGCGCTGATACCACGTGCCCGGCTTTCCGCCGATGTCGGCCGGGTCGGCCGGGCCAACCGGGACGAACCCGGCCCTCGTCAGCACCTTCTGGGACGCGACATTGTCGCTGGAGGTGGCCGCCCTGAGCGTGCGCAGCCCGTATTGCGCCACCGCCAGCCGGCACAACTCCCGCACGGTCGCGGTCGCCACGCCACGGCCGGCGGCGTGCTCCGCGACCCGGTACCCGAGCTCCGCGGTGCCGTCCCCGACGAACACCAGGTTGAACCGGCCCAGCACCGAGCCATCCTCGGCGACGAGCACGTGGAAGGCGCCGATGCCGGCCTCCTGCTCGGCCAGCAACGCGCTGTGCCGCTCGCTGAACTGCGCGAAGAACTCGTCGCCACGGTCGGAGATCGAGGCGGCGAAGTACACGCGGTTCGCCAGCTCGAAGGCGAGCACCGCGTCGGCATGGTCGGCTCGCAGGCGCTGCAACTCCGGCACCGACTGACTGTACCCAGATGGGATCGCCGGGTACCTGACGACATTCCTCGTCTGAGGTCGTATCCTGCCGGGCGATGGTGACCCGCTACGAGCCCGCGCCCGACCGCTACGAGCACATGACCTACCGCCGCTGCGGGCGCAGCGGTCTCGACCTGCCGGCGGTGTCGCTCGGCCTGTGGCACAACTTCGGCCACGACCGGCCGCTCGACACGAGCGCGGCGATCGTGCGGCGCGCCTTCGACCTCGGCGTCACGCACTTCGACCTCGCCAACAACTACGGCCCGCCCTACGGCTCGGCCGAGGAGAATTTCGGCCGCCTGCTGCGGCGCGACCTGGCCCCGTTCCGCGACGAGCTGATCGTCTCGACGAAGGCCGGGTGGGACATGTGGCCCGGCCCCTACGGCGACCGCGGCTCGCGCAAATACCTGCTCGCGAGCCTCGACCAGAGCCTTCACCGGCTCGGCCTCGACTACGTCGACATCTTCTACTCGCACCGGTTCGACCCGGACACGCCGCTCGAGGAGACGATGGGCGCGCTCGCCCACGCCGTGCGCTCGGGCAAAGCGCTCTACGTGGGCATCTCGTCCTACTCGGCCGAGAACACCCGACGGGCGGCGGCGATCCTGCGCGAGATGGGCGTGGCGCTCCTGATCCACCAGCCGTCCTACTCGCTGCTCAACCGCTGGATCGAGCCCGACCTGCTCGACGCGCTGGGCGAGGAGGGCGTCGGCTGCATCACCTTCTCGCCGCTCGCCCAGGGCATGCTCACCGACCGCTACCTGAACGGGATCCCGGAGGGCTCGCGGGCGAGCCGCAACGACTCCCTCTCGCCCGACCTGCTCACCCACGAGACGATGGCCAAGGTGCGGGCGCTGAACGAGATCGCCGCCGGCCGCGGCCAGACGCTCGCCCAGATGGCGCTCGCATGGACGCTGCGCGACGCCAGGGTCACGTCGACGCTGATCGGCGCGAGCAGCGTCGCCCAGCTCGAGAACAACGTCGCCGCGCTCGACCGGATCGCCTTCACCGCCGACGAGCTGGCCCAGATCGACCGCCACGCGACCGAGAGCGGCATCGACCTGTGGGCGTCGTCCAGCGAGAGCTGACCCCGTGAGCGACCTGGCCCGGACCGCGATCCTCGCGGCGGCGAACGATCGCCGGGCGCGCGCGTTCATGACCCGCTACGGCACCCGGCTGGGGGCGGCGCGGTTCGTCGCCGGAGAAACGCTCGACGACTGCCTGGCTGTGCTCGCGGAGCTGAACGCAAAGGGCCTCCACGCCAACACCACGCTGCTCGGCGAGGACATCGAGTCGCGGGACGAGATCGCGGCGCTCGTCGCCGAGTACCGCACGGTGCTCGACCGGATCGCCGAGCGCGGCCTGCGCGCGAACCTCGCGCTCAAGCTGACCCAGCTCGGCCTGCTGATCGACGAGGAGCTCGCGTTCGAGAACATCGCGCAGCTCGTGGATCACGCGGGCACGCACGGCAACTTCGTGCGGATCGACATGGAGCACTCCGGCGTCGTCGACGCGACGCTGCGCATCTACCGCCGCCTGCGCGAGAGCGGCCGTGACAACGTGGGCTGCGTCCTGCAGGCGTACCTGTACCGGACGCCGGACGACCTCGAGGCGCTGCTGCCGCTCGCGCCCAACCTGCGGGTGGTGAAAGGCGCGTACCTCGAGTCCGCGGAGATCGCCCACCCGCACAAGCGCGACGTCGATGCCGTCTACGGGCGGCTGGTCGAGCGGGCGCTGGCCGCGGGCGCCTACGTCGCCATCGCCACCCATGACGAGCGGCTGATCGAGGCCGCCGCACTGCTCGCCGAGGCGCGGGGGTACGGCCGCGACCGGTTCGAGTTCCAGATGCTCTACGGGGTGCGCCCGCAGCTCCAGCTCGATCTCGTCGCCCGCGGCTACAAGGTGCTCGTCGCGACGCCGTTTGGGCCGCACTGGTACCCCTATCTCATGCGCCGGCTGGCGGAGCGGCCCGCCAACCTGCTCTTCCTGCTCCGCAACCTCTTCGCTCGCTGAGCGTCTCGCGCTAGGCTGGCGGGCGATGCCCCCCACTCTCGGCAACGGCAAGATCTGTTACGTCGAGATCCCGACGACCGACATCGGCGGCTCGGCGGCCTTCTACCAGGCCGTGTTCGGCTGGGAGCCGCGGGTGCGCGGCGACGGAGCGACCGCCTTCGACGACAGCGTCGGCGAGGTCAGCGGCGCCTGGGTGACCGGCCGGCCGCCGTCGCCGACACCGGGCCTCCTGATCTACGTGATGGTCGACAGCGTGGCCGAGACGGTGGCGAAGGTCAGGGCCGCGGGCGGCGAGATCGTGCAGGAGATCGGCGGCGACGCGCCCGAGATCACGGCCCGGTTCCGCGACCCGGGCGGCAACGTGATCGGCCTCTACCAGGAACCGGGCGAGACCTCAGCGACTTCTTAGGCTGGGTTCAAAAGCGTCTTGTACGCTCCCCGATCACGATGACGCCCAGGCTGCGCGGCAGATGGCTTGCGGTCGCGGCAGCCGTGCTGATCGTGGCGGCAGCCGTGCTCGTGCTCAAAGGGACGGCCGGCAGCGGCCGGGCGGGGACGGCGGACACCCACAAGGTGGTCGTCGCCAAGACCACGCGCACGAACGTGATCGTGATCCTGACCGACGACCAGCGCTGGGACACGCTCTGGTCGATGCCGAACGTCCAGAAGCTGCTGGTCAAGCACGGTGTCACGTTCCAGAACTCGTTCGTGTCGGACTCGCTCTGCTGCCCCAGCCGGGCGAGCATCCTGACCGGCAACTACGCCCACACGACGGGCGTCTATAACAACCATCCACCCAACGGCGGCGCGCCGACGTTCAAGCAGCACGGCGACGAGCGCTCGACCCTCGCCACGTGGCTGCACAAGGACGGCTACGACACCGGCCTCTTCGGCAAATACCTGAACGCCTACGCCGGCGGAGTACCGCCCGGCTGGGACCGCTGGGTCGCGTTCGACTACGAGCCGGCCTACTACCCCTACTACGTCTTCTCGAACGCGCCGGGGGCGTGCAAGCGCAAGGCCGCCTGCCGGCTGCCGCACACGGTCGCGCACTACTCGACGACCTACTTCGGCGACGCGACGACCCGCTTCATCGACACCGCCCCGGCGACGAAGCCCGTGTTCGCCTACTACGCGCCCTATGCGCCGCACCTGCCCTCCTTTCCGCAGCGCAAATATGCGAACCGGTTCGCCCACTTGCCCCACTACCGGCCGCCGAGCTTCAACGAGGCGGACGTCTCGGACAAGCCGCCCTGGATCCGCGCGCTGCCCCGCTTCGACACGGTGCAGAGCGACCAGATCTACGCCCAGCGCCAGGCCGAGTATCAGACGCTCGTCACCGTCGACAACGAGGTCGGGAAGATCGTCGCCTCGCTGCGCGCGACCCATCGGCTCGCGCACAGCGTGATCCTGTTCGCCTCGGACAACGGCATCAGCTGGGGCGAGCACCGCCTCACGGTGTCGAGCAAGCAGGTGCCCTACGACGAGGCATTGCGGGTGCCGCTGGTCGTGCGCTACGAGCCGGACACGGCCAAGCCCTCGATCGACCGCCACCTGATCGTGAACATCGACTGGGCGCCGACGCTGGCGGCGATCGCCGGCGCCGGCCACCCGCCGGTCGAGGGCCGCAGCTTCCTGCCGCTCCTGCAGGGCAAGATGCCGGCGCCGCCCTGGCGATCCGAGTTCCTGCTCGAGCACATGGACGGCGACCCGCCCGCCCTCACCCCCTCGTTCTGCGGGATCCGCAGCACGCGGTACATGTACACGCGCTACACCGGCGGCTACCAGGAGCTGTACGACCTGAAGACGGATCCCTACGAGCTGCAGAACATCGCCTCCCAGCCTGCGCAGGCCGGCGAGCTGGCCCACATGCGGGCGCTGGTCGCGCGCGAGTGCAAGCCGCCGCCGCCCGGCTACAAGCCGTAGCCCGCGAACTCGCAGGGCGTGTCAGGCGTCCTACATGGCGAGATGGAGCGCCGCCCCGACCCACTCTGGCGCCAGCACCCCGCCAGGTCGCGCACGCGGGTCGTGGCCATCCTCGTCGCCGTCGTGGCGGTGTACATCGCGTTCATCGCCGTGAAGGCGCCCGGATCGTGCAGCGCTCCCGGTGGCGGACCCTGTGGTGCCGCGCGCACAGGCTCGCAGATCCATGTCCGCGCCACGCCGCGGTCGCCAATGCCACTGGCGGCCTGCCTGCGCCGGGAGCGGAGCTTCTACCAGGCGGGAGACAGCCTGATCCGGCAGTCGTGCGCTCCGGGCCGGGCCGACTGGTACCACGCCGTGGTCACCTATCACGGACCGCGCAGATGGATCGGATGCACGCTCGTCGGATACGACGCGGGGGGCCGGAGATTGTGGCATGGAGCATGGGGCATGCCGATGCTGCCGCTCGAGCCCGAGCCGGTCGCCGTCGCGGTGAGGATGCACGCTGGACAGACGCTCACCGTCGACTACCACCTCCCGGGCGTCTCCCGAGGTGGGCCTCCCGGTCCGGTCGCGCGCTACGTCGCTCACTGCCGGGTGCTCCCCGCCGAGCCGATCTAGGAGCCTACGAGACCACGAGCCCGCGGGCCGCGAACACGGCCCGGGCGGCCGCAACCTGATCGCGCGTCGGCGCCGGGGTGCCGGCTAGGGGGGGCTGCAGGCCGAGGCGCTCGTACTTCGACCGGCCGAGCTTGTGGTACGGCAGCACGTCGACGCGCTCGACGTTGGCAAGCGCCGCGCACCGGTCGGCGACCGCCTCGATCTCCTCCGGCGCGTCCGTCCAGCCCGGCACGAGCACGTAGCGCACCCACACCGGCGTTCCCAGCTCCGCCAGGCGATCGGCGAAGGCGAGCGCCGGGGCGAGCGCGCCGCCCGTCAGGCGCTGGCAGGTGTCCTCGCTGCCCGCCTTGATGTCGAGCAAGACCAGGTCGGTCGCCGCCAGCAGGCGGTCGTCGGCCCGCGCTCCCAGGAACCCTGACGTGTCGAGCGCGGTGTGCAGGCCGAGCCGCTTGACCGCCTCGAACACGTCGCGGGTGAACGCGGGCTGGAGCAGGGGCTCGCCGCCCGAGACGGTGATGCCGCCGCCGGCGGTCTTAACGAAGCGGGCGTAGCGGCGCATGCGCCGCTCGATGTCGGCCACGGCGCGGTGGCGGCCGTCGCGCATGTGCCACGTATCGGGGTTCTGGCAGTACAGGCAGCGCAGCGGGCACCCGGCCAGGAAGACGACCAGGCGCGTGCCGGGCCCGTCGACTCCGGTTGACACGTCCCAGCTGTGGACGCGCCCGTCCCGTGCGGTTCCCGGCGCCGCGGCCGCCGCGCCGGCGTGCGCATGGGACACGAGCTAGACGCTCCCGTGGAACGTGCGGCTGATGACGTCCAGCTGCTGCTCCCGGGTGAGGCGGACGAAGTTGACCGCGTAGCCCGACACACGGATCGTGAGCTGCGGGTACTTCTCCGGGTGCCTCATGGCGTCCTCGAGCGTCTTTCGGTCGAGCACGTTCACGTTCATATGGAAGCCGCCCTCGGCGACGTAGCCGTCGAGCACCCCGACCAGGTTTCCGACGCGCTCGTCCGGCGTGCGGCCGAGGCCGTCGGGTGTCACGGTCGTCGTGAGCGAGATCCCGTCCTCGGCGTCCTCGTACGGGAGCTTCGCGACCGAGAGGGCGGCGGCGACCATGCCGTGCGTGTCGCGGCCGTTCATCGGGTTCGCGCCGGGCGCGAACGGGTCGCCCGCGCGGCGGCCGCACGGCGTGTTGCCCGTGTGCTTGCCGTAGACGACGTTGCTCGTGATCGTGAGCACCGACTGCGTGTGCACGGCGTTGCGGTAGGTGGGATGCCGGCGCACCTTCTCCATGAACCGGTGCACGAGGTCGACCGCGATCTCGTCGACGCGGTCGTCGTCGTTGCCGTAGGTCGGGAACTCGCCCTCGACGCGGTAGTCGACGACGATGCCGGCCTCGTCGCGGATCGGCCACACGGTGGCGTATCTGATGGCCGACAGGCTGTCGGCGGCGACCGAGAGGCCGGCGATGCCGCACGCCATCGTGCGCAGGACGGCGCGGTCGTGCAGCGCCATCTCGATGCGCTCGTAGGCGTACTTGTCGTGGCTCCAGTGGATGCAGTTGAGCGCGTGGACGTAGGTCTCGGCGAGCCAGTCGAGCATCCTGTCGAAGCGGGCCTCGACGTCGTCGGCGGCCAGCGGGCCGTCGCCCGTGATCGCCTCGAGCTCAGGCCCGACCTGCACACCCGTCATCTCGTCGCGGCCGCCGTTGATCGCATACAGGAGCGCCTTCGCCAGGTTGACGCGCGCGCCGAAGAACTGCATCTGCTTGCCGACCGTCATGGCCGAGACGCAGCACGCGATCGCGGTGTCGTCGCCGAACCGCGGCCGCATGCACTCGTCGGACTCGTACTGGATCGAGCTGGTCTCGATCGACACCTGCGCGCAGAACCGCTTGAACCCCTCGGGCAGCTGCGGCGACCAGAACACGGTCATGTTCGGCTCAGGCGCCGGGCCGAGGTTACGCAGCGTCTGCAGGTAGCGGAAGCTCGTCTTCGTGACCAGCGGCCGGCCGTCCTCGCCGACCCCGCCCAGCGACTCGGTCACCCAGGTGGGATCGCCCGAGAACAGCTGCTCGTACTCCGGCGTGCGCAGGAAGCGCACGGCCCGCAGCTTCATGATGAAGTCGTCGACGAGCTCTCTGGGCCTCGGACTCGCTCGCCAGGGTGCCGTCGCGGAGGTCGCGCTCGAAGTAGACGTCGAGGAAGGTCGAGGTGCGCCCGAGCGACATGGCCGCGCCGTTCTGCTCCTTGACGGCGGCCAGGTAGGCGAAGTAGACCCACTGCACGGCCTCGTGCGCCGTCGCGGCCGGCCGTGAGATGTCGTGACCGTATCCAGCCGCCTGGCGGCTGGATACGGTCACGACATCTCACGGCCGGCCGCGATGCAGTGGGTCTACTTCGCCTACCTGGCCGCCGTCAAGGAGCAGGAACCGCGCCCAGCCATGTCGCTCGGGCGCACCTCGACCTTCCTCGACGTCTACTTGGAAAAACGCGACCTCCGCGACGGCACCCTGGCGAGCGAGTCCGACACAAAGCTGGTGGACGACTTCGTGGTGGAGCTACAGGCCGTGCGCTTCCTGCGCACGAGCATGCTCTCGGGCGATCCCCCACCTGGTGACCGAGTCGCTGGGCGGGGTCGGCGAGGACGGCCGGCCGCTGGTCCTGGAGAGCGAGCCCTACCTGCAGACGCTGCGTAACCTCGGCCCGGCGCCTGAGCCGAACATGACCCGCATTGTTGGTCGCCGCAGCTGCCCGACGAGGTTCTGCGCGCAGGTGTCGATCGAGACCAGCTCGATCCAGTACGAGTCCGACGAGTGCATGCGGCCGCGGTTCGGCGACGACACCGCGATCGCGTCCTGCGTCTCGGCCATGACGGTCGGCAAGCAGATGCCGCGCGTGTCGACCTGGCGAAGGCGCTCCTGCTAGCGATCAACGGCGGCCGCGACGAGATGACGGGTGTGCAGGTCGGGCCTGAGCTCGAGGCGATCACGGGCGACGGCCCGCTGGCCGCCGATTTCATCGAGGCCCGCTTCGACAGGATGCTCGACTGGCTCGCCGAGACCTACGTCCACGCGCTCAACTGCATCCACTGGAGCGCCACGAGCAAGTACGCCTACGAGCGCATCGAGATGGCGCTGCACGACCGCGCCGTCCTGCGCACGATGGCGTGCGGCGCATCGCCGGCCTCTCGGTCGCCGCCGACAGCCTGTCGGCCATCAGATACGCCACCGTGTGGCCGATCCGCGACAGACCAGCATCGTCGTCGACTACACCGCGTCGAGGGCGAGTTCCCGACCTACGGCAACGACAACGACCGCGTCGACGAGATCGCGGTCGACCTCGTGCACCCGTTCATGGAGAAGGTGCGCCGGCATCCCCGCCTACCGCAACGCCGTGCACACGCAGTCGGTGCTCACGATCACGAGCAACGTGCCGTCTACGGCAAGCACACGGGCGACACGCCGTGCGGCCGCCGCGCGGGCGACCCGTTCGCGCCCGGCGCGAACCCGATGAACGGCCGCGACACGCACGGGCGTGGCCGCCGCCGCCCTCTCGGTCACGAAGCTCCCGTACGAGGACGCCGAGGACGGGATCTCAGCGACGACCGTGACACCCGACGGCCTCGGCCGCACGCCGGACGAGCGCGTCGGAAACCTCGTCGGGTGCTCGACGGCTACGTCGCCGAGGGCAGGACTTCCATATGAACGTGAACGTGCTCGACCGAAAGACGCTCGAGGACGCCATGAGGCACCCCGGAGAAGTACCCGCCGCTTCCGCCGTCCGTCGTGTCGGGCTACGCGGTCAACTTCGTCCGCCTCACCCGGGAGCAGGCAGCTGGACGTCATCGCACACGTGCCTAGCTCGTGTCCATGCGCACGCCGCACAGCGGCGCGGCACCGGAGACCACGGGACGGGCGCCGCGTCCGCGGCTGGGACGTGTCAACCGGAGTCGACGGGCCCGGCACGCGCCTCATCGTGTTTCCTGGCCGGGTGCCCGCTGCGCTGCCTGTACTGCCAGAACCCCGATACGTGGCACATGCGCGACGGCCGCCACCGCGCCGTGGCCGACAGCGGCGCATGCGCCGCTACGCCCGCTTATTAACCAGCCAGCGGCAGGCGTCGCCCCTATTGGGCGGCGAGCCCCTGCTCCAGCCCGCGTCACCGCGGAGCGTGTTCGAAGGCGGTCAAGCGGCTCGCGCTCGACGCGTCAGGGTTCCTGGGAGCGCGGGCCGACGACCGCCTGCCGGTGAGTTCGACCTGGTCTTGCTCGACATCAAGGCGGGCAGCGAGGACGCCCTCCAGCGCCTGACGGGCGGCGCGCTCGCCCCGGCGCTCGCCTTCACCGCCTGGCGGAGCTGGGAACGCCGGTGTGGGTGCGCTACGTGCTCGTGCCGGGCTGGACGAGCCGGAGGAGATCGAGGCGGTCGCCGACCGGTGCGCGGCGCTTGCCAACGTCGAGCGCGTCGACGTGCTGCCGTACCACAAGCTCGGCCGGTCGAGTACGAGCGCCTCGGCCTGCAGCCCCCCTAGCCGCGCCCGGCGCCGACGCGCGATCAGGTTGCGGCCGCCCCGGCCGTGTTGCGGCCCGCGGGCTCGTGGTCTCGTAGGCTCCTCATCGGCTCGGCGGGGAGCACCCGGCATGAGCGACGTAGCGCGCGACCCGGACCGGGAAGACCCCCACCTCGGGAGACGCCCGGGAGGTGGTAGTCGACGGTGAGCGTCTGTCCAGCGTGCGTGCCTACCGCGACGGCGACCGGCTCGGGCTCGAGCGGCAGCATCGGCATGCCCAGATGTCCATCACAATCTCCGGCCCCCCGCGTGCATATCCAACGAGCGTGCATCCGATCCATCTGCGCGGTCCGTGATAGGTGACCACGGCGTGGTACCAGTCGGCCCGCCCCAGACGCACGACTGCCGGATCGGCTGTCTCCCGCCTGGTAGAAGCTCCGCTCCCGGCGCAGGCAGGCCGCCGGTGGGTGTTGGCAAATGTCGGCGTGGCGCGGAACAATATCCGAGTGCGCGCGGCACCACAGGGTCCGCCACCGGGAGCGCTGCACGATCCGGGCGCCTTCACGGCGATGAACGCGATGTACACCGCCACGACGGCGACGAGGATGGCCACAACCCGCGTGCGCGACCTGGCGGGGTGCTGGCGCGGAGTAGTAGGGGCGGCGCTCCATCTCGCCATGTAGGACGCCTGGACCGCCCTCAAGTTGCACAGGCTACGGCTTGTAGCCGGGCGGCGGCGGCTTGCCGCACGCGACAGCGCCCGGCATGTGGGCCAGCTCGCCGGCCTGCGCAGGCTGGGAGGCGATGCTAGACGTCGTAGGGATCCGTCTTCCAGGTCGTACAGCTCCTGGTAGCCACGGTGTAGCGCGTGTACAGTTGCGTGCTGCGGATCCCGCAGAACGAGGGGGTGAGGGCGGGCGGGTCGCCGTCCATGTGCTCGAGCAGGAGCTCGATCGCCAGGGCGGCGCCGGCATCTTGCCCTGCAGGACGGCGGGAGCTCCGCAAACCGGGTGGCCGGCGCCGGCGATCGCCGCCAGCGTCGGCGCCCCGTCGATGTTCACGATCAGGTGGCGGTCGATCGAGGGCTTGGCCGTGTCCGGCTCGTAGCGCACGACCAGCGGCACCCGCAATGCCGCGTCGTAGGGCACCTGCTTGCTCGACACCGTGAGGCGGGTCTCGCCCACTGATGCGGTTGTTCGAGGCGAACAGGATCACGCTGTGCGCGAGCCGATGGGTCGCGCGCAGCGGCGACGATCCGTCCGACCTCGTCGACGGTGACGAGCGTCTGATTCGGCCTGGCGCTGGGCGTCATTGTCGCTGTTCTGCACCGTGTCGAAGCGGGGCAGCGCGCGGATCCAGGGCGGCTCTCCCGAGACGTCCGCCTCGTTGAAGCTCGGCGGCCGGTAGTGAGGGCAAGTGGGCGAACCGGTTCGGCATCTTACAGGCGGTTGCAAGGAGGGCAGGTGCCGGCACATAGGTCGTAGGCGAACACGGGCTTCGTCGCCGGGGCGGTGTCGAAGTCGGTGTCGCGTCGCCGAAGTAGGTCATCGAGTAGTGCGCGACCGTGTGCGGCAGCCGGCAGGCGGCCTTGCGCTTGCACGCCCCCGGCGCGTTCAAGACGTAGTAGGGGTAGTAGGCCGGCTCGTAGTCGAACGCGACCCAGCGGTCCCAGCCGGGCGGAGACCCCGGCCTTCAGGTATTTGCCGAAGAGCCCGTGTCGTGGTCCTTGTGCAGCCACGTGGCGAGGGTCAGCGCTCGGTCCGCCGTGCTCGAACGTCGGCGCGCCACCTGGGTGGATAGTTGTATAGACGCCCGTCGTGTGGGCGTAGTTGCCGGTCAGGATGCAGAGCAAGTCCGACACGAACGAGTTCTGGAGCGCCCGTGCTTGACCAGCAGCTTCTGGACGTTCGCATCGACCAGATTGCCGGCGCTGGTCGTCGGTCAGGATCACGATCACGTTCGTGCGCGTGGTCTTGGCGATATCGCCGTCCCCGCCCGGCCGCTGCGCATGTTTGAGCACGAGCACGGCTGCCGCCACGATCAGCACGGCCGCACGACCAGGAGTCCGCGCAGCCTGGGCGTCATCGTGATGCGGGAGCGTACAACGCTGGCGCCGATGACGAGCGCTGGTCATGCGCGGGTCGCGCAGCGCCCAGGCCAGCGCGAGCTGGGCGAGCGATCTGGCCGCGGCGCGCGGCGATCGTCGTTCAGGCGCGCGCACGCTTGGCCAGCGTCGTCGTCGGTCAGCGTGCTCGCGTTGAGGAAGCGCGCGGTCGCGGCGCCGCGAGTCCGTCGGGGATGCCGTCGAGGTAGCGGTCGGTCAGCAGGCCCTGGGCGAGCGGCGAGAAGGCGATGCAGCCGACGCCGACCTCGTCGAGCGCGTCGAGCAGGCCGTCGCTCGATCCAGCGGTTGAGCATCGAGTACGACGGCTGGTGGATCAGCAGCGGCGTGCCGAGGTCGCGCAGGATCGCGGCGGCCTGCGCGGGTCTGCGCTCGGCGTCGTAGGAGGAGATGCCGACGTAGAGCGCCTTGCCCTGCGCGGACGGCGGTGTCGAGCGCGCCCATCGTCTCCTCCAGCGGCGTGTCCGGGTCGAAGCGGTGGGAGTAGAAGATGTCGACGTAGTCGAGGCCCATGCGCGGCCAGCGACTGGTCGAGGATGGCGAGCAGGTACTTGCGCGAGCCCCACTCGCCGTACGGGCCCGGGCCACATGTCGTAGCCGGCCTTGGTCGAGATGATCAGCTCGTCGCGGTACGGCGGCGAGGTCCGTCGCGAGGATCGCGGCCGAAGTTCTCCTCGGCGGCGCCGTAGCGGCGGGCCGTAGTTGTTGGCCAGGTCGAAGTGGGTGACGCCGAGGTCGAAGGCGCGGCGCACGATCGCGCGCTGGCGTCTCGATAGGGCCGGTCGTCGCCGAAGTTGTGCCACAGGCCGAGCGAGACGGCGGGCAGCTGCAGGCCGCTGCGGCCGCAGCGGCGGTAGGTCATCGAGTCGTAGCGGT
>CAWEYE010000003.1:0-217285 GCA_963813245.1 uncultured Actinomycetes bacterium | reverse complement strand
ATGCACTCGCGCATCAAGGGCGGGATCGTGCGGTCGGTGCTGCGCACCCCCGGCCTGCGCCGGGAGGAGGCGCAGGCGGCCGAGCGCGCACACGAGCTCCTGCGCTACTGCGAGCTGCCGACTTCGGCAGACGACTCCTACGCGATGCACCTCTCCTACGGCGACCAGCGTCGGCTCGAGGTGGCGCGTGCGCTCGGCACCGACCCCAAGCTGCTGCTCTTGGACGAGCCGACCGCGGGCATGAACCCGCAGGAGAGCGCCCAGTTCACGGCCTTCGTCAGCAAGGTGCGCGACGAGCGCGGCGTGACCGTGCTTCTGATCGAGCACGACATGAAGGTCGTCATGGGCATCTCCGAGCGGGTGACGGTGCTCGACTACGGGCAGAAGATCGCCGAGGGCACACCGGCCGAGATCCAGGCCGACGAGCGCGTGATCGAGGCGTATCTGGGCAGCGGCGCGACCTCGGCGGGCGACGGCGGGTCGGCGGCCGGATGAGCCAGAGCGCCACCCCACTGCTCGAGCTCGACGACGTGCACACGTTCTACGGCACGATCGAGGCCATCAAGGGCATCTCGCTCGAGGTGCACGAGGGCGAGATCGTCACCCTGATCGGCGCGAACGGCGCCGGCAAGTCGACGACGCTGCGCTCCATCCAGGGCATCAACAGGCCGAAGCGCGGCAGCATCCGGTTCAAGGGCAGCGACATCGTGGGCCATCCGCCGCACGAGATCGTGCGCCTCGGGATCAGCCAGTCGCCGGAGGGGCGGCGGCTGTTCGCGCGCATGACCGTCCTCGAGAACCTCGAGATGGGCGCGTTCCAGCGCAGCGACAAGCCGGGCGTCAACGAGGACGTCGAGCGCGTCTTCGGCCTGTTCCCACGCCTGGCCGAGCGGCGGGCGCCAGAAGGCGGGCACGCTGTCGGGCGGCGAGCAGCAGATGTGCGCGATGGGCCGGGCGCTGATGGCGCGGCCGAAGCTGCTGCTCCTCGACGAGCCGTCGATGGGGCTCGCCCCGGTGCTCGTCGAGCGGATCTTCGAGATCATCACCGAGATCAACCAGCAGGGCACGACCATCCTCCTGGTCGAGCAGAACGCCCTGATGGCGCTCGACGTCGCCACACGCGGATACGTGCTCGAGACGGGCGTCGTCGCGCTGACGGACGAGGCCGCGGCGCTGCGTACGAACGAGCGCGTGCGCAAGGCCTACCTCGGCCTCGCCTAGCTGTAGTTCCTAGGAGCGTTGTTCATCCGGGGCCTCCTGGAGAGTTGGGGTTGTCTAAGACCTCGACCTCCAAGGAGGCCCCAGATGAGATTGCACCGTAACGCTCGGACGTGCCCGGCGACGCGTCGGTTGATCGTTGGTCGGGTGGTGGAGCAGCAGTGGTCGGTGAAGGCGGCGGCGGTGGCGGTGGGGACGAGCGAGCGCACTGCTGGAAAGTGGTTGCGTCGGTTCCGTGATCAGGGTGAGGCTGGCTTGGAGGATCGTTCGTCGGCGCCGAAGCGAGTGGCGGGTAAGACGGCGGCTGATCGGGTCGAGGCGATCATGGCGCTGCGTCGTTTGCGGTTTACCGGTGCCGAGATCAGTCTGACGCTGCGGATGCCGCTGAGCACCGTGCATGCAGTGCTCAAGCGGATCGGGTTGGGTCGGCTCAGCCGGCTCGACCCGGCCGAGCCGGCAAACCGCTACCAGCGCCAGCGACCGGGCGAGCTGCTGCACATCGACATCAAAAAGCTGGCCCGATTCGATCGGGTCGGGCATGCCGTGACCGGTACCAGGCACGGCCAGAAACGCCGCTACGGCGCTCAGCGAGTCGGCTATGAGTATGTGCACGTCTGCGTCGATGATGCGACCCGACTGGCATACGTCGAGGTGCTTGGCGACGAGCGGGCGGTCACCGCGATCGCATTTCTGCACCGCGCGATCGCATTCTTCGCTGCTCGCGCCGTCTGCGTCGAACGCGTCATGACAGACAACGGATCGGCGTACGCATCGGCGATCTGGGCGCTCGCCTGCCGGACGGCCGGCATCCGCCACGTGCGCACACGGCCACGCCGTCCGCGCACCAACGGCAAAGCCGAGCGATTCATCCGCACACTGCTGGACGGCTGGGCGTACGCAGCCGTCTACCCCACCAGCCGCGACCGCGCCCAAGCGCTGCCCGCATGGCTCGACTACTACAATCACCGACGACCGCACGGCAGCCTCGCTCACCAACCGCCGGGACACCGGCTCCGAGCCCTCCAGGCCGAACAACGTGCTTAGGAACTACACCTAGCCGCTACCGATCTCGGCGCGGGGCTCCGGGCCACCAGGCCTGCTGGCGCTCGGCCACGGGCCTCGAATCGACCCCGTAGAGCAGCGACAGCGGCCCGACGATCAGCAGGAGCGTGAGTATCACGATCAGTCCCATGCCGGTATGATCGGCGCGAACATTCATTAGTTCAAATCGAGATACAGGTGGTTTCCATCATGGAACCTGATCGGTGGCTGGGCGTCGAGCTGCGCCATCTCGCGGCGCTTCAGGCGATCGCCGAGCACGGGTCGTTCGGGCGGGCGGCGACGACGCTTGGCTACACGCAGTCCGCGGTCAGCCAGCAGATCGCGACGCTTGAGCGGATCGTCGGCCCGCGCCTGGTCGAGCGCCCCGGTGGCCCGCGCCCGGTCGAGCTGACCGAGGCCGGGCGGCTGCTGCTCCGTCACGCCGAGGCCATCGTCGCCCGCCTGCAGGCTGCCCGGGCCGACATGGACGCGCTTGGGGCGGGGGAGGCCGGGACGCTGCGCGTGGGGGCGTTCCAGAGCGCCGGGGCGCGCATCCTCCCCGAGCTGCTGCGCCGCTTCACCGCCGCGTGGCCCGACGTCGAGATCACCCTCGAGGAGGCCGAGGACGAGACGCTCCTGCCCGGGATCGAGCACGGCGATCTCGACCTCGCGTTCGTCATGCTTCCGGTGCGGGGCGCGGCCATCGAGACTGTCGAGCTCGTGCGCGACCCGTACGTGCTCGTGACCCAGGCGGACTCGCCGCTCGCGCGGGCGAGCGCGCCGCCGTCGTTCCGCGAGATCGGCGCGATGCCGCTCGTCGGCTATCGCACGTGCCTGGGCGGCCAGCAGGTCGAGGAGCGCCTGCGCACGGCGGGCGTCGAGCCGCGCATGGCGTTCCGCTCGGACGACAACGCCACCCTGCAGGCGATGGTGGCCGCCGGGATGGGCATCGCGCTCGTCCCCCGGCTGACGGTCAACGAGGCCGACAGCCGGGTGGCCGTGATCGAGCTGGGCGAGCGCGTGCCGCCGCGCCTGATCGGGCTCGCGTGGCACCGCGACCGCTACCGCTCGCCGGCGGCGCTCGCCTTCGTCGACGCCGCTCTGGAGCTGTGCGCGGAGCTGCAGGCGGCCGCGTAGCGGCGCCAGCGTCCGGTGGTGGCCGTCGAGGCCGCCGCCGGGGCGCTCGCGATCGCGTTCTCGGCGATCCTGTTCCGGCTGGCGCACGTGTCGCCGTCGACCGGGGCCTTCTTCCGCAGTCTGTACGCCGTGCCGGCGCTCGTGCTGATCGTGCGCATCCAGGAGCGGCGGGCGCCGGCGGCCGCCGCCGAGCGGCGCGAGCGCGTCCTGGCCGCCCTCGCCGGCGTCTGGCTCGGGGTCGACCTGATCGTGTGGAACCACGCCATCGACGCGATCGGGGCGGGGCTCGCGACCGTGCTCGGAAACACGCAGGTGGTCATGGTGGCGCTGGCGGCGTGGGCGCTCTGGGGTGAGCGGCCGGCGCGGCGCACCGTGCTCGCGGGGCTGGCCGTGCTCGTCGGGGTGGTGCTGATCTCGGGCGTGATCGGCGCGTCCGCCTACGGGGCCCGGCCTGGCGCAGGTGTCGTGTTCGGCGTCCTCACCGGCATCGCCTACAGCGGCTACTCTGCTGCTGCTGCGCCAGAGCGGCCGCAACCGCGGATCGGCAGCGGCGCTGTGCGACGCCACGGCCGCGTGCGCCGTGACGTGCCTCGTCGCCGGCGCCGCCCTGGGCGATCTCGACCTCACGCCCGGCTGGCGGGCGACCGGATGGCTGCTCCTGCTCGCCCTCACCTCCCAGGTGCTCGGCTGGCTCCTGATCACCGTGTCGCTCACGCGCCTGCCCGCCGCGCTGACCGCGATCACGCTCACCCTGCAGCCCGTGGCAACGGTGATCTTCGGCGCGATCATCCTGGGCGAGTCGCCGTCGAACTGGCAGATCACGGGCGTGGCGGTGATCCTCGCGGCCGTCCTGGCCGCCTCGGGCGGGCGTCGCGTCAGCGCGGCGCGGGCGGCGGATCCAGCCGTACCGGCTGTCCCAGCGATCCCAGCTCGGCCACGTCTCGGCGGAAGAACAGGCCCACCGTCCAGTCGGTGACGACCCGCAGCTTGCGGCTTGCGAGCGGCAGCTGGTAGAGGTGGTAGGTGCGGGCGAACCACCAGCCGGCGAAGCCGCGCAGGCGGATCCGCCCGAACAGCTCGGCGACGCCCTTGTGCCGGCCGAGCGTCGCCACCTGGCCGCGCATGCGGTAGCGGTAGGGGGCAGGCGGCCGCCCGCGGGCCTCGGCGAGCAGGTTGCGTGCCAGCCGCCGCGCCTGGCGCAGCGCGTGCTGGCAGGTGGGCGGGTCGGGCCGCCCCGGGGTGGCGGCGTTGGGCACGGCGGCCACGTCGCCGAGCGCCCACACGCCCGTGTGGCCGGGGACGCGCAGGCACTCGTCGACCGGCACGCGGCCGCGCTCGTCGAGCGGCAGCCCCAGCTCGGCTGCGAGCGGCTGCGGGCGCACCCCCGCGGTCCATACCACCGTCGCGGCGGGGACGATGGTGCCGTCGGCCAGTTCCGCGCCGTGGCCGTCGACCGCCCGCAGGCCCGAGCCCAGGTGGAGCTCGAACCCGCGCCGCTCGAGCTGCCCGGTGGCGTAGGCCGCGAGGCCGCCGCCCAGCTCCGGCAGGATGTGGTCGGCCGCGTCGACCAGCAGCCAGCGCCGGGGGACGGTGCTCAGCTCGGGGTAGTGGCG
Organism: uncultured Actinomycetes bacterium; assembly: GCA_963813245.1. Lineage (GTDB taxonomy): Bacteria > Actinomycetota > Thermoleophilia > Gaiellales > JAICJC01 > JAICJC01. Next base: position 212,276 of record CAWEYE010000003.1, on the reverse strand, counting down.
GGACGCGTCGCGGCACAGGTCCTCGAGCTCGGCCATCGCCTCGACGCCGGCGTAGCCGCCGCCGACGAACACGAATGTGAGGCGCCGCCGCTGCTCGGCCTCGTCGCTCGTGGCGGCCGCGAGCTCGAGCTGGCTCAGCACGTGGTTTCGCAGGTAGATCGCCTCGGCCACGCTCTTGAACCCGACCGCGTGCTCGAGCAGGCCGGGGATCGGCGCGGTGCGCGAGACGGCGCCCAGGGCGACGACCAGGATGTCGAAGCCGATCGGCACCTGCCCGCCCTCGGGCAGCTGCACGGTCACGCTGCGCTCGGCCAGGTCGACGGTCTCGGCCCGCCCCATGACCAGCCGTGCCCGCGGGCACATCACCCGCACCGGCACGACCACGTGGCGCGGCTCCACCGTCCCCGATGCGGCCTCCGGCAGGAGGGGTGTGTAGAGCATGAAGTTGTGCGGGTCGACGAGCGTCACGTCGCCGTCCCAGCCACCCCGCCCGAGCAGCCGGGCGACGTAGCTGCCGGCGAATCCGGCGCCGAGGATCACGACTCGCGACACGGCCGCAGCATAGGCTCGAGCTGTGCCAGGCACCCCCCGGCCGCGCGTGTACGCTACGCGCGTGAGCCAGTCGCCGAGCGAGCGCAGCGTCTATGCCTGGCAGACCTCGATCGCCGTTGCGGTCTGCGGCACCGCCGCCGCCGTCGTGCTGATCGTCGTCTTCACGTACATGGACGACTACATCGGCTCGTTCTGGTCGCAGCTGATCTACTTCGCCGCGTTCTTCGGGGTCGTCATCGGCCTGGCCGAGCGCAGCCGCCGCAGCGACCGGGCCAACCCGGCCCGCCTCCGCGATGCCTCGCAGCTGGTGACGCCGGCCGGCCTGCCCGGGCCGTTCGTGTGCACCCAGGCGTTCGGCGTGCTCGGAATCGCGATGCTCGTCTCGGGTGGCGTGATCGGCGGCGCGCGGGGCGTGATCTGGATCTTCTCGGGGATCGTGCTCGTCCTCGTCGGCGTTGTCGGGCTCGCGTTCTGGGCGGGGACCATGGTCACGCGGCGGAGCGCGGCCCGGCGGCAGTGATCCGGGCGGCCGGCGGGGTGCTGCGCCGGGATGGGCTCGTCGCCGTCGTCCACCGGCCGCACCGCGGCGACTGGTCGCTGCCGAAGGGCAAGCTCGAGCCGGGCGAGGACGACGCGGCGGCGGCGGTGCGCGAGGTGCTCGAGGAGACCGGCCACGACGCGGCCATCGAGCACGACCTCGGCACCGTCACCTACACCGTCACCGACGGCCGCCCCAAGAGCGTGCGCTACTACGTGATGTCGGCGGGCGCGGACGCCGCCGAGCTTGCCGACGACGTGGACGAGGTGGCCTGGCTCGATCCGGCCGCCGCCGCCGAGCGCCTGACGTACGGCACCGACCGCGACGTGCTCGAGCGGGCCCGGCCCTATCTCTGAGCCGGCTCCGCCGGCCGCAGCCACAGCGTCGTCTGGCTCGGCTGCAGCGTCTCGTCGACCAGATGCAGCAGCTCGCCGGTGAGGCTCTCGAGGTCGATCTCGGAGCGCAGCCGGCCGCTGAATGTCGCCACGGCCATCTGGGCGTCGTAGCGGCCGCGGTAGAAGCGGTGGTCGACGGCGGACTGGATGCGCCGACGCAGCGGCCGGAACGAGACGGCGACGAGCAGCGGGGAGATGGTCACCGCCACCGCGCCGGATTGGCCGGTCAGCTCGCGCCCGGCGAAGCCGAGCGCCCCGCTCAGCGTGACCACCACCATGTAGAACGCAACGATCGCCGCGGCGGCGGAGACGAGCCACTTGAGCTGGAGCCGTCGGCGCCACGCGAGCGCCGGTAGCGCACGAGGAGCACGGCCGCGGAGCACGGGATGCACAGGAGCACGACGGCGAGCGCGTTCTGGGTCAGCGTGAGCACGCCGCCGAGCGCCGGGACGCCGATCGTCGAACGCGTTTGCGTACGCCGCCGCCGGGAGCGACCCGGGGTGCGTCTTCAGGCCGTACACGGCGTAGCCTTCGAGGGCGGAGTCAAGCGCCCCAGCCGCCGCCGTTCTGGGGGTCGTGCGTGATCCAGCCCAGCACGTCGCCGATGCCGAACAGGATGCACGCCAGGGCCAGGGCGAGTGTCGGAAGCCGCGCGAGTCTCACGGTGCGCAGTAGCCACACCGGCGCGTCACGGGATCATTACGGAGCCGTTTCATCGCAGTTTGCGACGAAAGCGAATCCGACCGCCGCACCGACTCCGCAAACTGCGGCAATTCGTGACTTGCAGGCGCCGGTCACGGTCCGTAGTGTCCTCCGTGCGCCGCCGAGGGCAGCCGAGTAGAGCGAAGCCGGGCGGATGGGCCGTAGAGGCGACTCGAAAGTCCGTTCGACCGGGGGACGAAAGGCAAGCCGGGGCGGCGAATCCCTTTAACCTCTGCGTCGCCACGCTCCGATGGGAGCGGTAGCCTTCCGGCGGATGCCACGGGTGCTGATCGCAGAGGACGACCGGGTCATCGCCAACGCGATGGCGACGCACCTGCGCGGCGCGGGCATGGACGTCGAATGGGCCGACAACGGCGACGCCGCGCTGCGCAAGCTGCGCTTCGAGCGCCCCGACGTCGCCGTGATCGACCTGATGCTCCCCGGCGAGGACGGCTGGCGGATCACCGAGGCGCTGCGCTCCGAGGGGGCGACGATCCCGATCATCATGATCAGCGCCCGCGGGTCGGAGCACGACAAGGTGCACGGCCTGCGGATCGGCGCCGACGACTACCTGGCCAAGCCGTTCGGCATGCGCGAGCTCGTCGCGCGGGTGCAGGCCGCCCTGCGCCGCTCCGGGATGGTGCCCTCCGACCGTGACGCGGGCCGGGTCGAGGCCCCCGGCCTGGTCGTCGACGCCGACCTGCACCAGGCGCTGCTGGACGGCCACGACGCCGGCCTGACGCGCACCGAGTTCCGGCTGCTGTGGGTGCTCGCGGGCGAGTCGGGGAAGGCGCTCACGCGCGACCAGCTGCAGCAGCGGGTGTGGGGGACGCCGTACCGCTATCGCGACCGCACCGTCGATGTGTGCGTGCGCAAGCTGCGCCAGAAGCTCGACCAGCGCTCCGACTCGCACACGTACATCCAGACCCACCCCGGGGTCGGGTACCGGTTCGAGGCGATGGCGCGCGCGACCGCGGTGTGAGGATCGCGGTCCTGGGCACGGGAGCGGTCGGCTCGGCGATTGCCTCGAAGCTGGTCTCCCTCGGGCACGAGGTGACGATGGGGTCGCGCACGGCCGCGAACGAGCGCGCCGCGGGGTGGGCGGCCGGGGCCGGCCCCGGTGCGGCGCACGGCACGTTCGCAGAGGCCGCCGCGAGCGCCGAGCTCGTATTCAACTGCACGGGCGGGGAGGTCTCGCTGGACGCGCTGCGGGCGGCGGGTGCGGCCAATCTCGCCGGCAAGGTGCTGGTCGACGTCTCGAACGGGCTCGACTTCTCGCAGGGCCGGCCACCGGCGCTCACGGTCTGCAACACGACGAGCGTCGGCGAGCAGATCCAGCAGGCGTTTCCCGATGCCCGCGTCGTCAAGGCCCTGAACACGGTGAACCACGTCGTGATGGTCGATCCGGCCCGCCTCGCCGGCCCGCACAACGTCTTCATGTGCGGTGACGATCCGGCGGCCAAGAGCCGAGGTGCTCGAGCTGCTCGAGAGCTTCGGCTGGCCCCGCGAGGCGGTCATCGACCTGGGCGGCATCGCCGCCGCCCGCGGGCCCGAGATGTACGTGCCGCTGTGGCTGCGGCTGATGGGCGCCGTCGGCGGCGCCGAGTTCAACATCGCCGTCGTGCGCCCGCCGCTTCAGACCGCCGCCGAGTCCCGGAACACCGCCGGCGCGGGGAGGATGACGCGCATCGTCGTCCCCGCCGAGGGGCTCGACTCGGCGGTGGCCCGGCCGCCGTACTCCTCGGCGATGTGCTTGACGATCGCGAGGCCGAGGCCCGTGCCCGGGCCCGACCGGGCATCCTCGACCCGGTGGAAGCGCTCGAAGACCCGGCCGAGGTGCTCGGGCGGGATCCGGCCGCCGCTGTCGTGCACGACGAGCTCGACCGCCCCCGACAGGCCGCGCACTCGCAACTCGACGCGCTCGCCCTCGCCGGCGTGGCGGATGGCATTCTCGACCAGGTTGTCGAGCACCGCATCGACGAGCCGCGGCGGCACGGCCACCACGAGGCCGCGGTTGGCCTGGGCGTCGAGCGCCATCGAGGCCTGCTCCGCCGCCTCCGCGTGCCGGCGCACACATGCCTCGACGGCCTCCGCCATCTCGGTCGGCTCGATGCTGCCGTCGAAGCGGTGGCTCTCGAGCTGCACCAGCATGATCATGTCCTCGATCAGGCGGCGCATGCCGTCCACCTCGAGCACGGCCTGGGCGATCGTCTCGGCCTTCGTCTCCTCCGGCAGGTCGAGCCCGAGCGTCTCGACGAGCCCGAGGATCCGCTGCAGCGGCGTGCGCAGCTCGTGTGAGACGCCGGCCGAGAACAGCCGCCGCGCGTCGCGGTAGTCGGCCTCGGCGCTCTCGTCCTCGAGCACGACCACGCAGCGGACGCCCGCCTCGCCCCGGAACGGCTGCACGTGGATGCGGTAGCGGCGCCGCTCCGGCTCGTACACGGTCAGGCCGAGATCGCCCGCGGGCGCCTTCCCGTGCAGTGCGGCCTGCACCGCTGCCGCCGATCTCCGGCTGCGCGGCGAGGTCGAGCAGCGTCGGCGCCTCGCGCCGGGCGAGGGCGTTTGCCCGCACGAGCCGGCCGGCCTCGTCGAACACGAGCACCGGGCTGGGCGTGGCCGACATCAGGGCGTCGCGCCAGGCCCGGGCCTCGGACAGCTCCGCCCGCGGTGCGCTCGCGCGCAGCCGCTGCGAGACGACCTCCGCCAGATCGCCGCCGGCGACGCCCGCGGCGGCCATCGCCCGGGCGCGCTCACGGCGCGTGACGAAAAGCAGGACGACGGCGATCCCGAGCGCCACAGCCAACGCCGCCGTCAGTGCTGTCATCGGCGCGAGCGTAGCAGCGCGGCACCGGCACGGGGGGCGGAGCCGCGGCGGCGGTTTGTATGCTTGCAGGCGCGATGAAGGTGACTCTCCCCGACGGCAGCGAGCTGGCTCTCGCCGACGGCGCGAGCGGCCTCGACGCGGCCGCGGCGATCGGATCCCGGCTGGCGCAGGCCGCCGTCGCGGTGCAGGTCGACGGCGAGGTGCGCGACGTGCGCCTGCCGGTCCACGAGGGCGAGACGCTGCGCATCCTCACCGAACGCGACCCGGAAGCGCTGGCGGTGCTGCGCCACTCGACCGCGCACGTGATGGCGCAGGCCGTCCTGCACCTGTGGCCGGAGGCGAAGATCGCGATCGGGCCGGCGATCGCCGACGGCTTCTACTACGACTTCGAGTTCCCGGAGCCGATCGGGCCGGACGACCTCGAGCGGATCGAGGCCGAGATGCGCAAGATCCTGCAGCATCAGGCCGAGTTCCGGCGCGAGGACGACGTCGACAAGGCCGAGCTCATGGAGCGCTTCCGGGCCGAGCACCAGCCGTACAAGCTCGAGTTGGCCGAGGGCCTGCCCGACGGCGAGATCAGCGTCTACCGCAACGACGACTTCGAGGATCTGTGCCGCGGGCCGCATCTGCAGTCGACCCGGCCGATCAAGGCGTTCAAGCTGCTCTCGCAGGCGGGGGCGTACTGGCGCGGCGACTCGTCCAAGCCGATGCTCACCCGCATCTACGGCACGGCCTTCTTCAAGCAGGCCGATCTGGACGAGCACCTGCGCCTGCTCGAGGAGGCCCGCCGCCGCGACCACCGCCGCATCGGCCGCGAGCTCGACCTCTTCCACACGTCCGACGTCGCGCCCGGCGCGCCGTTCTGGCATCCCCGCGGGATGGTGATCTTCACCGAGCTGACCAAGCTCTGGCGCGAGCTGAACGCGCGATTGGGGCTACCGCGAGGTGCGCACCCCGATCATCTACTCGGTCGACATCTGGCGCCGCTCCGGCCACTGGGACAAGTACCGCGACAACATGTTCTTCACGCACAAGGAGGAGCGGCCGCTCGGGCGTGAAGCCGATGAACTGCCCCGGCCACATCGAGCTCTACCAGGCGTCCAAGCGCAGCTACCGCGACCTGCCGATGCGCCTCGCCGAGCAGGGGATCGTGCACCGCGACGAGCCCTCCGGGGCGCTGCACGGCCTCTTGCGGGTCATCCACATCACCCAGGACGACGCCCACATCTTCTGCCGGGAGGATCAGATCGAGGACGAGGTGATCGGCTGCCTCAATCTGGCCCGGCATATCTACGCCATCTTCGACCTGCCCGTGCGCCTCGAGCTCTCGACCCGGCCCGACAACCGGATCGGCGACGACGCCCTCTGGGACCGGGCCGAGGCCGCGCTCGAAGGGGCGCTTGCGCGGGCGGGTGCCGAGTACGAGCTGAACGAGGGCGACGGGGCGTTCTACGGCCCCAAGATCGACCTGCACATGACCGACTCGGTCGGCCGCTCGTGGCAGATGGGCACGATCCAGCTCGACTACCAGATGCCGGAGCGGTTCGACATGACCTACACCGGCGACGACAACGCCGAGCACCGGCCGGCGATGGTGCACCGCGCGCTGTTCGGGGCGTTCGAGCGCTTCATCGGCATCCTGATCGAGCACTTCGCGGGCGCGTTCCCGCTCTGGCTCTCGCCGGTGCAGGCGATCGTGCTGCCCGTCGCCGAGCGGCACGACGGGTATGCGTCCCAGGTCGCTTCCGACCTGGTCGCCGCGGGCCTGCGGGCCGAGCCCGACCTGCGCACCGAGTCGGTCGGCAAGAAGATCGCCGAGGCCGAGCACCAGCGCATCCCGTGCATCCTGGTGGTCGGCGACAAGGAGGTCGAGGCGGGCTCGGTGTCGCTGCGCCGGCGCGACCAGGGCAACCTCGGCACCCGCGCACTCGCCGACCTGCGCGCCGAGCTCGTGGAAGAGGCGACCTCCCGCCGGCTGTGAATACCGGTGCCAGGCACCTTTATGCAGGTGCCAGGCACCTGCGTGCGGTCACGCCCGCAGCGTGAGCTCGAAGCGGGCGCGGTCGCCGCGGTAGAGGTCGCGGGCGAACTCGACCGGGCGGCCGTCCGTGTCGCGGGTGGTGCGGATGACGAGGATCGCCGGCGCGCCCGGGCGGCCGGACAGGTGCCGCGCGTCGGCCGCGTCAAGCGCGGCCGGCTCGATCGACGTCTCGGCGCTGACCGGGTCGACGCCGTAGCGGGTGCGCATCACGTCGTAGAGCGAGCGCTCCGAGAGCTCGTGCCCGTGAAGCTCGGGGCAGACCGCGCGCGGCACCCAGAACGTCTCCAGGAGCAGCGGCTCGCCGTCCCCGTAGCGAAGCCTGCGCACCAGCCAGGCGCGCTCGCCGGCGGCGAGGTCGAGCGCCTCCCGGGCGCCCGCGTCGACGCGGGCGCTGCAGCGCATCTCGAGCACGCGCCCGGTGGGGTGGACGCCCTGGCGGCGCATCTGCTCCGAGAACCCGGCCAGCCGTTGCAGCGTGTGCACGATGCGGGGCGGTGACACGAACGTGCCCGAGCCCGGCCGGCGGTAGACGACGCCGCGGCGCACGAGCAGCTCGACGGCCTGGCGCGCGGTCATGCGCGAGAGCCCGAACCGGTCGGCGATCACGCGCTCGGATGCAAGCCGGTCGTGCGAGCCCAGATCACCGGACGCGATCCGCCGCTGGAGGGCGTCTGCCACCTGGCGGTAACGGGGCGCGGAAGCGCTTGCCATTCACCCAACTTACACCAGTGGAGGCTTGCACAGGCCGTCACGCGGAGCTTGGGTGCGGTTCCCCCTATGCAGGGGAGGCCGCGCCTTGTAGCGTTCCGGAATGCCGCCTCGCCGGATCGAGCTCGTGCGCGTGGAGGGGACGCACCGGGAGGTGGGCGTCCAGGTCGGTACCGCCACCGCCGCGGTGGTGCGCCGCCATGCCGATGCGGTCGACCCGGAGCGGCTCGCACAGGCCGTCGGCTACCGCGACGCGACCGCCGCCGAGCTGCCCTGGCTGGTCGATGAGCTCGACGGCGTGGCCGAGGGCGCGGGCGCCGATCCGCTGGCCGTGTTCGCGGCGTCGATCGAGGAGATCTGGGCCGACGCGGCCGTCCCCGCGGCGCGCTGCTCCGACCTCGTCGGCTGCGGCCCGGCGACGGCCGACGGGCACGTCTGGGTGGGGCACAACAACGATCTCGAGCCGGAGTCCGAGGACGAGCTGATCGCCCTGGAATGGCGCGTGCCCGGCGATCCGGTCTCGTTCACGATCGGCATCGGGCCGTGGATCAGCGTCGGCTTCAACTCCGCCGGCCTGGCCCTGACGGGCAACGAGCTCTCTCCGAGCGACGATCGCGTCGGCATCCCCCGGCTCCTGCTCGTTCGCGACATCCTGCGCCGGCGGACGCTGGAGCAGGCCGTTTCGGCGGCGCTGCACCCGCGGCGGGCGTCGTCGTACAACAACCTGCTCTCCCACCGCGACGGCGGCGTCGTCAGCGTCGAGGGCTCGGCGACCGACGCCGAGCTGCTGCGGCCGCAGGACGGCACGCTCGCCCACACCAACCACTACACGAGCGCCAGGATGGCCCGGTACGAGCGCGATCCGGACGCGACGGCCGGCTCGCAGGCCCGGCAGCGGTCGGCATCGGCCTGGCTCGCGCAAGGCCCGGTCACGCCCGCCCTCCTGCGCGCCGCGCTCTCCGACCACACCGGCGCTCCTGACTCGCTCTGCCGGCACATCGAGGACGGCGCGGCCACAAAGACTGTCTTTTGGTGCATCGCCGACGTCACAGAAGGGACGGTCCGCTACGGTCGCGGCAACCCCTGCGATTCGAGGGAGCAGCATTACGCCTTCACCTGAGTCACCCACCCACCGCTACGCAGAGCTGACCTGGCCGCAGGTGGCCGAGTGGGCTGCGCGCGACCCGGTGTGCGTGATCCCCGTGGCGACGCTCGAGGACCACGGCTACCACCTGCCCATCGACACCGACGTCGTGATCGCCGAGACCCTGGCCGACCAGGCGGTGAGCAGGTGCGCCGGCCGGGCGCTGCTCCTGCCGACGGTCACCCACGGCTACACGCCCCACCACATGGACTTCCCCGGGCCGATCACGATCGACTGGAAGACCTTCGTCGACGGCCTGCTCGACATCGGCAGAAGCCTGCACCGGCACGGCTTCACGCGCATCCTCTTCGTGAACGGGCACGGCTCGAACGTGCCGCTCGTCGACATGGCGGCGCGGCTGCTGATGGTCGAGCGGCCCGAGACCACCGCTGCCTCGTTCTGGTATCTGAGCGGGCCCGCGTCGGCCGACCTGCTGCGGCGCACGCGCGACTCGGACGCGCCCGGCGGGATGGCGCATGCATGCGAGCTCGAGACCTCGCTCTACCTGGCGATCAAGCCGGAGCTCGTGCAGATGGACCGGGCGGTGCGAGAGATCCCCGACTGGGGCTCGGAGAACGTGTGGATGGACTGGAACGACGGCCCGCTCTCGGTCAAGGGGGCATGGAGCGGCTGGACCGAGTCGGGCGTGGTCGGAGATGCCACGGTCGCGACCGCCGCGAAGGGCCGCCTGTGGCTCGACCGGGCCGTCGAGGAAGTGGCGGAGTACATCGACGAGCTGGCCGTGCGCGAGCCGCGCCCCGGCCGTGATCACCATGAACCGGCGACCGTCCCAACCGGGGCTGTCCCCCAATCAGACATGGAGGGACTCAGATGAACGCGCGGAGGCTGATCGTGGTAACGATGCTCGCGGCCGCGGTGGCGACCGCCGCCGGCTGTGGCGGTGGCGGAGCGGCGCCGGCGGCGCGGGCGGCTCGAGCGGTGGGAAGGTCATCAAGGGCGGCATCCTGCGCGTGGGGACGATCAACTACATCGACTCCCTGAACCCGTTCGTGGCGCTGCGTCAGCCAGTCGTACAACGCGTTCGTGATGGAGTACCCGCAGCTCGTGCAGTACGGCCCCGGCCCGAAGCTCGAGGGCGACTGGGCGACGAGCTGGTCGCACTCCGCCGACGGGCTCACCTGGACGTTCCACCTGAAGCCCGGCGGCAAGTGGTCGGACGGCAAGCCGCTGACAGCGGCGGACGCGGCCTGGACGGGCAACCTGATCGTCAAGTACGCCGCCGGGCCGACCGCGCTGCTGGCGGCGGCGCTCAGCCACGTCAAGGACATGCAGGCGCCGGATCGCGAACACGCTCGTGATCCACTACTACAAGCCGGTCGCGAACGTGCTCCCGCAGCTCGAGCAGTTCTGGGTCCTGCCCGAGCACGTGTGGAAGAAGTACGCCGGCAACAACGGCAAGGATCTGAAGACCTTCCGGCCCGAGCAGCAGCCTGCCGACGGTCGCGGGCGGCGCGTACTCGATCACCAAGTTCGCAGGAGAAGGGCACCACGGTGTACAAGCCCAACCCGTACTTCTACGGGCCGAAGTCCAACGCGGACGCCGTCGCGATGACGTACTACACGAACTCGACGTCGATGATCGCCGACCTGCAGGCGGGCAACATCGACTTCGCCGATCAGGTGCCGTTCAGCGCCATCGCCTCGCTCAAGGCAGACGGGCGCTTCCCGCTGCAGTCGGTGCCGGGCGACGAGGTCACGAACATCACCCTGAACACCAACCCGCTCAAGCCGAAGAACCGCGAGCTCCTCGACCCGAAGCTGCGCGAGGCGCTCGAGTACGCGACCGACCGCAACTCGATCGTGAAGGTCATCTTCGCCGGGCACGCGAAGCCGTGGGCGAACCTGCTCTCGCTGCAGTCGGGGCCGTTCTGGCTCAACCCGGCCATCAAGCCGCTGCCGTTCGACATCGGCAAGGCCAACGCCATCCTCGACTCGCTCGGCTACAAGAAGGGCTCGGACGGCATCCGGGTGGTACCGGCGACCACCGGCAAGTACGCCCAGCCGGCCCACAAGATGGACTACGACGGTAATGGTGCCGGACGGCCTCGACTTCAACGGCGACCGCCAGTTCCAGATCATCGCCAACGACTGGAAGCAGATCGGCATCCAGCTGCACGAGCAGGCGGGCGGCGACAGCGGCCAGGCCTACGGCATCGAGACCGCCGGCAAGTACACGAAGTTCGACTTCGCCACCTGGGACTGGGCCGAGTACATCGACCCCGACTCGCAGCTCTCCTACATGACCCGTGCCCAGTGGTACAGCTGGAGCGACACCGGCTACAACAATCCGCTCTTCAACAAGCAGTACGTGCAGCAGGCGACGCTGATCAACCCCAAGCAGCGCCAGGCGCTGGTCTGGAAGATGGAGGCCGAGGTCGAGCACGACCGGCCCTACATCCAGCTCGTCGATGAGGATATCGTCACCGCGAACGACCAGTCCTGGACCGGCTTCGACGCCAACCTGGGCGCCTACTGCAAGTGCTACTACACGAGCCCGCACAAGACCGGATGACCCGCTGAGCCGGCCGGGCGCGGAGGAGCGATCGCTGTGAGGGGGATGGACTACGTCGTCAAGCGGACGGTGTTCGCGCTTGTGACCGTGTTCGTCGCGCTCACGCTCAACTTCATCCTCTTCCGCGCGCTGCCCGGGAACGCGGTCACCGGCCTGCGCTGCGGGCACTGCACCAAGCAGTTCCGTGAGTCGCTCGTCAAGCAGTACGGCCTCGACAAGTCGAAGTGGCAGCAGTACACGATCTACCTCGAGCGGCTTGCCCACGGCGATCTGGGCACGTCGACGAGCGACAACCGGCCGGTGTGGGACGACATCAAGCAGCCGCTCGTGAACACGATGCCGATGGTGATCGCGGGCACGGTGTTCTCGATCGTGATCGGGATCATCTCGGGAGTGGTGGCGGCGTGGCGGCGGGGCACGGCCGCTGACTCGGCCAACCTGTGGACGGCGCTCGCCTTCTACGCGATGCCGACACAGTGGATCGGTCTGCTGGTGATCTTCTACATCGCGATTCCGCTCGGCCTGCCCGCCAGCGGGATCTCGTCGAACACGCTCGGGATCCTGTCCACGCCCTCGGAATGGTCGGTCCTGAGCGACCGCTTCTCGCACCTGTTCCTGCCGGCGCTCACGCTCGGCATCGGCCTCTACGGGGAGTACTCGCTCGTGGTGCGCTCCTCGATGCTCGAGACGCTGGGCGAGGACTACGTGCTGACCGCCCGGGCGAAGGGCATGCGCAACTGGGCGATCGTGTGGAAGCACGCGCTGCGAAACGCGATGCTGCCGCTCGTGACGCTCATCGCGCTCTCGCTGGGCTCGATCGTGGCCGGCGCGATCGTCGTCGAGGACGTCTTCTCCTATCCCGGCATCGGCCTCGCCACCATCCAGGCCATCGACCAGCGCGACTATCCCGTGCTGCAGGGGATCTTCCTGATCCTGACGCTGTCGGTGATCCTGGCCAACTTCATCGCCGACCTGGTCTACTTCAAGCTCGACCCCCGGGTGACGACGTGAGCGAGCTCATCCAGATCGTCGATGCCCCGGTGCCCGAGGAGGAGACCAAGCGGCGCGGGATCGTGCGCGAGGTCCTGCTCGGCCAGCGGGTGGCCGTGATCGGGCTCGGCATCCTGGTCTTCTTCACGCTGGTCGCAATCTTTGCGCCGTGGCTCGAGCCCTACAGCACGACGCAGCAGGTCGGGCCGGTGTACGCGCCGCCCAGCAGCCAGCACTGGCTCGGCCTCGACGACGGCGGCATCGACATGCTGTCCGAGGTGATCGCCGGCGCGCGCGTGTCGATGCTGGTCGGGTTCTCGGCCGCGGCGGTGGCGATGGTGATCGGCGGCGGCGTTGGCCTGCTCTCCGGATACTTCGGCAACAAGACCGACATCATCCTCATGCGGATCACCGACTACTTCCTCGTCATCCCCGACGTCCCGCTCATGATCGTGGCCGCGGCGGTGTTCGGCCGCAGCCTCCTGAACATCATCCTCATCATCGGCCTGATCTACTGGACGAGCACGGCGCGGCTGATCAGGGCGCAGGTGAAATCGGTGCGCGAGCGGGTATACGTCAAACGTGCGCGGGCGCTCGGAGGCGGCCACAGCCGGCTCGTCTGGAAGCACATCACCCCGCAGGTGGCGCCGCTCCTCGTCGCGAACACGGTGCTGACGATCGCGATCGCGATCTTCGCCGAGACATACATCAGCTTCCTCGGGCTCGGCGACCCGTCGCAGATCTCCTGGGGCCGGCTGATCCAGAACTCGCTCACCGGCGGCGCCGTGTTCCACAAGGCGTGGTGGGCGATCATCCCGCCGGGCCTGTGCGTCACGATCGTCATCCTGGCCGCCACGATGATGGGCCAGGCGATGGAGGACGCGCTCAACCCGCGCCTGCGGGTCGGGCACCTGTCGGTGCGCCGCTTCCGCCTGCGGCCGCTGCGGGGGAGGCTCGACTCCGAGTGACCGCCGCGCCCGTCCTTTCGGTCGAGGGCCTGCATGTCTGGTTCGACATCCCGGGCGGCGAGCTGCACGCCGTCCAGGGCGTCGACTTCGACCTGCGCCCGGGCGAGCGGATGGGGCTCGTGGGCGAGTCGGGCTGCGGCAAGACCACGACGATCCTCGCGCTGATGGGCCTCTTGCCGTCGAGCGCGAGCGTCGCCGGCCGGGTGCTGCTCGACGGCGAGGACGTGCTCGCGAAGGGCGAGGAGACGGTCGCCCCGCACCGCTGGCGCGACATCGCGATGGTGTTCCAGGGGGCCATGAATGCCTTCAACCCGGTGAAGACGGTCGGCTCGCAGATCGTCGAGCCGATGGAGCTGCACGGCATCGCGTCGGGCCGGGCGGCGCGCGCGCAGGCGGCCGAGCTGCTCGAGCTGGTCGGGATCTCGGGCTCGCGCGGCGACCGCTACCCGCACGAGTTCTCCGGCGGCATGCGCCAGCGGGCGGCGATCGCGATGGCGCTCGCCTGCAGCCCGCGGGTGCTGCTCGCCGACGAGCCGACGACGGCGCTCGACGTGATGGTGCAGGCCCAGATCCTCGACCTCCTGGTGCGGCTCACGGAGGATCTCGGCCTGGCGATGATCCTGGTGACGCACGACCTGCCGGTGGTGGCGCAGGTGTGCGGCCGGGCGGCGGTCATGTACGCCGGCAAGGTGGCCGAGTCGGGGCCGATGGACACCCTCTTCCACGATCCCCGCCACCCGTACACCCGCATGCTCTTCCAGGCCACGCCCGACCTCTACGGCGACGATCAGGTGACGTCGATCCCGGGGGCGCCGCCGCGGCTCGATCGCGAGATGGCCGGATGCCCCTTCCAGCCCCGGTGCGACTCGGCGTTCTCGCGCTGCTCCGACCAGGAGCCGGCGCTGCGGGAGGTCGGCGATGCGCATGCCGCCGCCTGCCACCTGAACGACGTGCCGGCTCAGGTGGCGCAGTGAGCGCGACCCCGGCCGACCAGGCGCCGGCCACGGGCCCCCTGCTCGAGGTCACGGGCCTCGTCACCCGCTATCCGATCCCGCGCACGCTGCTCGAGACGCTGCGGCGCCGCGAGCAGCTGAACGTGCACGCCGTCGAGGGGGTCGACTTCAGGGTCGAGCCGGGCGAGATGCTGGCGCTCGTGGGCGAGTCGGGCTGCGGCAAGACCACGACCGCGCAGACGGTCATGCGGATGGTGGACTCAAACGCCGGTGTGATCAGCTTCCGCGGCCGCGACATCTCGCACCTCTCGCACAAGGAGCTGCGGCCGCTGCGACGCGAGATGCAGATCATCTACCAGGACCCGTACGAGTCGCTCGACCCTCGCTATCGCGTCCGCGACACGGTCGCAGAGCCGCTGCTGATCCACGGCATCGGCGCATCGCGGTCGGAGCGCGACGCTCTCGTGGTGGAGGCGCTCGTGCAGGCGGGCCTGCAGCCGCCGCAGCTCTACCTCGACCGCTTCCCGCACGAGCTCTCCGGCGGCCAGCGCCAGCGGGTCGCGATCGCCGCGGCGATGGTGCTGAAGCCGAAGCTGCTCCTGGCCGACGAGCCGGTGTCGATGCTCGACGTCTCGGTGCGGGCGGGCATCCTGCGGCTGCTCGACGACCTGCGCCGCGAGGGCCTCGCGATCGTGATGATCACGCACGACCTCTCGACCGCGGCCCATTTCGCCGACCGCATCGCGGTCATGTACCTGGGCCGGATCGTCGAGGAGGGGCCGGCCAAGGACGTCGTCCGAAATCCGCTGCACCCGTACACGAAGGCGCTGATCTCGGTGGTGCCGAAGCGCGACCCGCGCGACTCGACCGCGCCGCAGATCCTGACCGGCGAGACGCCGAACCCCGTGTTCATCCCCTCCGGGTGCCGGTTTCACCCCCGCTGCCCGATCGCGCAGGAGAGCTGCCGCAGCACCGACCCGGAGCTGCGCCGACCGGCGTCTTCGACCTCACCCGACCACCGCGTCGCGTGCATCCTGGCGTGAGCCGGCGCTGGCGCGACATCGGCGGGCCGGTGGGTCTCTTCCCGACGGGCGCCCGGAATGCGATCACCGACGTTGCGGGCGTGCGCGTCGGCCACAGCCAGGCGGCGAGCGGCGAGGCGACCGGGGTGAGCGTCGTCGTCCCGCCGCGGCTGCCGGTGCGCGCCGGCGTCGACACGGTGAACGGCGTCGGCGAGCTCACGAAGAAGCTCGAGATCGACGAGTGGGGGATCATCCAGTCGCCGGTGTGGCTGTGCGGCACCCACGCCGTCGGCATCGTCTACCACGCCGCCGTGCTGGCCGCCGGCGGCGACCCCGACCACACGGTGATCCCCGTGGTCGGCGAGTGCGACGACTCCGACATGGGTGACGCGCGCACGGTGACGGTCGCCGACGCGAATGCGGCGCTCGCAAACGCCGGCGAGGACGTGGCCGAGGGCACGGTCGGGGGCGGCACCGGCATGACGTGCTTCGACTTCCCCGGAGGGATCGGCACCTCGTCACGGGTCGTCGCCGGCCACACCGTCGGCGTCCTGCTGATGTGCAACTTCGGCGACCGCGAGCGGCTCACGGTCGGCGGCCTGCGGCTCGACCCCGCCGCTCCGCCCATCTCGCCCGAGGGCTCCTGCATCGCCGTCTGCGCGACCGACGCGCCGCTCGGGGCGCAGCAGCTGCGGCGGCTGGCGCTGCGGCCGCTGCTCGGCCTGGCCCGGGCCGGCTCGTACGCGTCCAACGGGTCCGGCGAGATCGGGATCGCCTTCACAGTCGCCGAGGCCGAGGGCTACGAGAACGAGGCGCTGTCGCCGCTCTTCGCCGCGGCCTACGAGGCGGCCGAGGAGGCGGTGTACAACTGCCTGGTGGCGGCCAGGCCCGCGCGGCGCCGGGACGGCCGCATGCAGGATGCGTTCCCGGCCCATCTCGTGCGCCCGCGCGCCTGAGCTCCCGTCTCAGCCCGCCACGCGGACGTGGGCGTAGTAGCTGGCGTCGTTCGGCCCGCTCGACGCGCCGATCTCGAGCAGGCCACCGGCCCGGACGCGCAGCCGCACGGTCGCGCGCGCAGGGAGGCGGTACTGCAGCGATCCGATCGAGGCCGTCACCGGCCGCCCCGGGGTGAAGCCCAGCCGGATCACGATGGTCTCGCCGCGGCGGGCGCGGATGTGCGCGAGTGCCGGGAACGACGCGGGATTGCCGCTGTCGGCGCACCGGCCGACGGAGCCCGAGTCGGTGGTGTGCGTCCAGCAGTAGCTGCCGAGCGTCAGGCGATGCGTGCCGGCGCTGGTCGTCACCGATGCCGGCGGCGGGCCGATGGGCGCCGCGGCCCCGTGTCCGCACCCGGCGAGCGCGATCGCGATCCCTGCGGTGATTCCGATCCGTATCATCTCGGTGAAGAAGACGCCGGAGCGGTCGGATGGTTCCACGAAGGAGGAGCGCATGGAGGGGATGAGCGTCGAGCTGCGGGTGCGGCTGTCGGCTGCGGACGTGCACTACGGCGGCAACCTGGTCGACGGCGCGCACGGGCTCGAGCTCTTCGGCGACATCGTCACCGAGCTCGCCATTCGCACCGACGGCGACGAGGGGCTGTTCGCGGGCTACGAGAGCGTCGAGTTCCTTGCGCCGCTCTACGGCGGCGACTTCGTGCGCGTCACCGGGACGATCGTGCGGATGGGCAACACGAGCCGGACGGTCGATCTGGAGATCTGGAAGCAGATCTCCGCCCGGCCCGACATCAGCGGTTCGGCCGCCGACGTGCTCGACCCGCCCGTGCTCGCCACCCGCGCCCGCGGCACCTACGTCGTCAAGCGCGAGCATCAGCGCGGTGCGGGCGGCAAGGGCTAGACGGTCGGTGGTGCTGGTCGGGAGGCGCGCGTCTCCCAATTGGCATCCGCTCGAATTGCCAAGTGGCGGGCAGGTGCGCCGGCCGCGCGGCCAATTGGCATCCCCTGCGTCCGTCAATTGGCAGGGTGCCGCGCCCTGCCCAAATGACATTCACTCGAATTGCCAAGTGACCGACCCGACCGCCCCACGCGGGCCGGTTGGCAGTCGCGCCCGCCGCTAGACCGTCATCTCGACCGCGGGCTTCGCGGTCGAGAGCAGCTCGAGCACCCGGGCCTCGGTGACCTCGTCGAAATGCTCGTAGAACTGGCTGACAGCGTGGAACCGCTGCGGTGCGCGCAGGGTCACAAGCCGGTCGCACTCGCGCTCGAGGCGCTCGACGGCGAGCCGCGGCAGCACCGGCAGCGCGATCACGGTCTGGCGCGCCCCGGCGTTTCTGCACCGCCGCCAGGGCGGCGCGGATCGACGCGCCCGTGGCGGCGCCGTCGTCCACGATCACCGCCGTGCGGCCTACGAGCATCATCGGGGCGCCGTTGCGCAGGCGCTCGTCCATCTCCCGGGCCTGGGCGGTGGCCAGGTCGTAGGCGCTGTCGACCTGGGCCGGGGTCAGGCGCGTGGCCACCCGCCTGTTGGTGTAGCGCTCGCCCTGCGGGGCGACGGCGCCCATCGCCAGCTCGGCGTGGCCGGGCGTGCCGACCTTGCGCACGCAGAGCACGTCCAGCGGCAGATCGAGCAGCCGGGCCAGCTCGGCGGCGACCTCGACGCCGCCACGGGCGAGCCCGATCACGGTGACGTTCGACTTCTTGCGAAGGTCGGGCATCGCCGCCGCCAGGGCGGCGCCTGCCTGGGTGCGGTCGTGAAACATTCACGCGATCATGCATCACCGACCGCGCGATGGTCAAGCCTTCAAACGGACGATTTGGCGGTCCCGGGTGCGTTGCTATACTGATCGCCTGGCAAAGCAGAGGCATCACGCCCCTCACCCGTCCGGCGCTACGCCGGAGGGTTCAACCGAATTGTTCGGCGGCAGCCTCCGCTGACCGGGGCTGCATTTCGGGTGCCTGAGGCACCCGTTTTTGTCGTGTCGAGGAGAGGAGTTCCACAGGTTGAGAATGATCGTGACTAGGCGCAGGTCTTGAGGCCCCGCAGGCAGATCGACCAACGGCCGGCGGAGCCGACGACCCGGATCAACGAGGCCATCCGCGTCCCGCAGGTCCGCCTGATCGACGACGACGGCTCGCAGATCGGCATCAAGAGCACCGACGAAGCCCAGAAGTACGCGTGGGACAAGAACCTCGACCTGGTCGAGGTCGCGCCGGAGGCCCGCCCGCCCGTCTGCCGGGTGATGGACTACTCGAAGTACCGGTACGAGCAGGAGCAGAAGGCCAAGCTCGCGCGCAAGCACCAGTCGACGATCACGATCAAAGAGATCAAGCTGCGGCCCAAGATCGGCATCGGCGACTACGAGACCAAGAAGGGTCACGTGGTGCGCTTCCTGAAGAGCCGGGCGAAGGTCAAGGTCACGATCATGTTCCGTGGGCGCGAGATGACGCATCCCGAGCGGGGCCGTGACCTGCTCCTGCGCCTCGCCGAGGACGTGAAGGAGCTCGGGGCGATCGAGTCCCAGCCGCTGCAGGACGGACGCAACATGGTGATGATGCTGGCGCCGCACAAGGCCGTGGTGCCGACACCCGCCGCCAAGGGGACGAGGAAACGCCCGCGCGCCGAAGGCGGACGAGGAAGCGCCCGCGGAGGCGGCCGACGAGGCCGCCACCGGCGCCTGAAGGAGACCCGAGCATGCCCAAGATGAAGACCAAGTCCGCCGCCAAGAAGCGGTTCAAGCTGAGCGCTGCCGGCAAGGTGCTGCGCCGGCGTGCGTTCCGGACGCATCTGCTCGAACACAAGAGCGCGAAGCGCCGCCGGGTCAAGCGCCGGACCGCCGAGATGGCTCCGGCGGACAAACACGAGGCGCTGCGCCTCCTGGGAAAGCGATAGGAGGCCGAGATGGCACGCGTCAAGCGCAGCGTCCACGGCAAGAAGAAGCGCCGCGAGGTGCTCGAGCAGGCCAAGGGCTACCGCGGGCTGAAGAACAACACGTACCGCAAGGCGAAAGAGCAGATGATGAAGTCGCTCTCGTACGCCTATCGCGATCGCCGGACGCGCAAGCGCGACTTCCGCCGGCTCTGGATCATCCGCATCAACGCGGGCGCCCGCAGCCACGGCCTCTCCTACAACCAGTTCATGTTCGGCTTGCGCAAGGCCGAGATCGAGCTCGACCGCAAGGTGCTCGCCGACATCGCGGTGTCGGATCCGAAGGCCTTCGAGGCCCTCGCCGAAGCCGCGAAGGCCGCGCTTGCAGCTTGACGGCCCGCCGGCCGTGGAGCCGATCACCTCGCACAGCAACGCCCGGCTGAAGCATGCCCGCAAGCTCCAGGCTCGCCGCCACCGGCGCCTCCTGGGGCAGTTCCTGGCGGAGGGCGAGGACATCGTCGAGGAGGCGCTCGCGGCCGGCATCCTGCCGGTCGAGACGCTGATCGCGGCCGATCGCCCGCCCGACGAGGGGCTGATCGCCCGGCTC
Source organism: uncultured Actinomycetes bacterium (assembly GCA_963813245.1). Lineage (GTDB taxonomy): Bacteria > Actinomycetota > Thermoleophilia > Gaiellales > JAICJC01 > JAICJC01. Next base: position 192,477 of record CAWEYE010000003.1, on the reverse strand, counting down.
GCCCGCGGCGGGCCCGTGCTCGCGGTGCGCGACGCGCTGCTCGCCGAGGTGGGCGGCCTCGGCCACCCGGCCCGCGTGATCGGGCTCTACGACATCGCCTCGCTCCCGCATGAATACGCGGTGCCTGGCACCGGATATGCACCGCTCGGCGTGTTTCTGGACCATGTGATCGACCCCGGCAACGTCGGCACCGTCGTCCGCGCGTGCGGCGCGCTCGGGCCGGCGCGGCTCCTGCTCTCGCCCGGATGCTCCGACCCGCTCGCGGGCAAGGGCGTGCGGGCCTCGATGGGCGCGGTGTTCCGCGTGCCCGATCGAGACCGGCGCCACGCTTCCGGACGGCGGCCTGCGGGTTGCGCTCGTTGCCGGGGCGGCGACGCCGCTCTGGGAGGTCGACCTGACCGGCCCCGCGCTGCTCGCGGTCGGGGCAGAGCGGCACGGCCTGCCGGCCGAGGTGGTGGCCGCGTGCGACGTCGTCTGCTCGATCCCGCAGGCCACCGGAGCGGAGTCGCTGAACGCCGCTCAGGCGGCCACGCTGGCGCTGTACGAGGCCGTCAGGCAGCGAGCCGGAACGGCGGATACGCGTCCGTCACCAGTGTGAACGCGTAGCCGGACACGCGGTTCCCCCAGCGCATCACGCCCTCGATGTAGTCGAACGCGCCGCGCGGGTACTGGCCCGTGAACAGGATCGCGAACCAGGCGAAGATCAGGACGAAGAACGCGCCGATCCCCAGGAAGAACAGCACGAAGTAGTGGGGGAGCGCCAGGAACCACTTGACCAGGGGCAGCCATCGGTTCAGCTCTGCGCCGGTCACCTCCGGATAGTCGAGGTGCACCGCCTGGTGCTCGTCGGTCGACGGGTAGGTGTCGTCCATGAGCGCTCCATAGACGAACACACGGCTCGAGAAGCGGGTCAGCTCCAGGTTCCAGTCAAACCACCAGCGCGGGTACTTCTGCCGGAAGAGCAGCATCAGCACGACCGGGACGACGACGGCGCCGCCCCCGACGACCACGAACTGGGCGCCGTGGTTCGCCTGCGCGGAGGTGCCCTGGTTGGACGCATGGTCGAGTGTGCCGATCAGGATCGCGATCGGGATGATCGTGAAGATCCGAAATGCGCTCGTGAGCCGGTTCAGGGGGCGATCGGGATACTCGACTGAGAAGGTGACGGGATAGGTGTCCATGCGGCCACCCTATCCAGTCGCAGGCCGACGCGCCACCCAGACGGAGTCCGTGCTTCCGGGCTCGAGTGGCCGCCGGTCGAACCACCCGTACACCGCGATGCGCTCGAACCCCGCCCGCTCGAGCAGCGCCCGCCAGTCTCCGGGATCGGCCCACCAGAGCTCCATCTCGGCCAGGACACCGTCGGCCCGCACCGACAGCACGAGCCGGCGCTCCGCCTCGTCCCAGTGCGCCCGCTCGTCGATTCCCGGCTCGCGCTCCATCCAGCGGTCCTGGGTCTCGTCGATGTCGATGCGATCGGGGTGGAACACGTCGAACGCGAGCGTCCCGCCCGGTCGCAGCCGCTCGCGGAGCGCTCGCAGGACGGCCAGCCGCTCGCCGTCGTCGCGCAGGTGCAGGAGCGCCCGGAAGGGCACGGTGACGAGGGTGAACGTGCCCAGATCGGGCAGGTCGCGCATGTCGGCGCAGACGAGCTCGAGCCTTGCGCCGTGCGGCGCGGCCCGCTCGCGTGCCAGGTCGAGCATCACGGGCGAGCTGTCGACGCCGACGACGCGCACGCCCGCAAGCGCCGTCGGCACGGCCACGCGCCCGGAGCCGACCCCGACCTCGAGCACCGGCCCGCCGGAGGCGAGTGCCAAGTCGACGTAGAAGGGGATGTCCTCGGTGACGGAGCGGCACCAGGCGTCGTAGCGCCGGCCGAGCCGGTCGTATGCCGAGGTCACATCATTAGACTACCCGGCCACGATGGACCTCGAAGCCCTGGTCGCCGACGCCTCCGCGCGCATCGCCGCCGCCGCCGACTCGGCGGCACTCGAGGCCGTGCGGATCGACGTGCTTGGCCGCAAGGCGCCGCTCGTGCTTGCTCTGCGCGAGCTGGGATCGCTGCCGCCGGACGAGCGGCGGACGCGGGGGGCGGAGCTGAACCGCGCCCGGCGCGGGCTCGAGGAGCTGCTCGAGGGGCGGTCGGCCGAGCTGGGCGACGCCGAGCTCGAGCGGCGGCTGCGCACCGACCGCGTCGACGTCACCCTGCCGGGCGTGCGCCGCCCGCGCGGCCACGCGCACCTGATCGAGCAGACGCGGCGCGACATCCTGGACGTGTTCGTCGGCTTCGGCTACGAGATCGCCGACGGGCCCGAGGTCGACCTCGTCCACTACAACTTCGACGCTCTGAACCACGCGCCGACGCATCCGTCGCGGCAGGTGACCGACACCTTCTACATCTCGCCCGACGTTGTGCTGCGAACGCACACCTCGCCGGTGCAGATCCGCACGATGGAGGCGCAGCCGCCGCCCGTGTACATGGCGACGGCCGGGCGCTGCTACCGCCGCGACACGCCCGACGCCACCCACACCGCCATGTTCACGCAGATCGAGGGCCTGGTCGTCGACCGCGGCATCACCCTCGCGCACCTGAAGGGCACGCTGCTTGGGTTCGCGCGGGCCATCTTCGGGCCGGAGCGCGAGGTGCGCCTGCGGCCGCACTTCTTCCCGTTCACCGAGCCGTCGGTCGAGGTCGACGTGAGCTGCTTCAACTGCGCCCGCGACGGCTCGCCGTGCCGGGTGTGCAAGGCCGAGGGCTGGGTCGAGATCCTGGGCGCGGGCATGGTCGACCCCAACCTGTACACCTACGTCGAGGGCTACGACCCCGAGCAGGTGTCGGGGTTCGCATTCGGCCTGGGGGTCGAGCGGGTGGCCGGCCTGCGCCACGACATCCCCGACATCCGCCTCCTGTGGGAGAACGACCTGCGCTTCATGGAGCAGTTCGGATGAGGGTGCCCGTGTCGTGGCTGCGCGAGTACGTCTCGTTCGACCTGCCGCTGCGCGAGCTCGGCGAGCGGCTGTCGATGACGGGCACGAAGCTCGAGGCGCTGCACCGCCGGGGCGTCGGCAACCTCGACCGCTACCGGGTCGGCCGTGTGCTCACCCGCGAGCAGCACCCCAACGCCGACCGGCTCAGCCTGTGCACGGTCGACATCGGCGCCGGCGAGCCCCAGCAGATCGTGTGCGGGGCGAGCAACTTCGAGGCCGGCGCGACCGTGGCCGTGGCGCTGCCCGGCGCGGTGCTGCCCGACGGGACGGAGCTGCGCGTGGCGAAGCTGCGCGGCCTCGAGTCGCACGGCATGATGCTCTCCGAGCGCGAGCTCGAGCTCGGCCAGGAGCACGACGGCATCATGCTGCTTCCCGGCGACTGGCCGGTCGGCGACGCGCTGCTCGACCACCTCGCCATCGCCGACGACGTGCTCGAGTTCGAGATCACCTCCAACCGGCCCGACTGCCAGAACGTGTACGGCATCGCCCGCGAGGTGTCGGCGGTGCTCGACACCGACCTCGCGCCCTGGCCCGGCAGCGAGCCCGAGGCGACGGGCGACGGCACGGCGGACGACTACGTCAAGGCGCGCATCGACGCGCCCGACATGTGCCCGCGCTGGGCGGCACGCGTCTTCACCGACGTCAAGGTGGGCCCGTCGCCGGCGTGGCTGAAGGCCCGCATCGCGGCGGCCGGGATGCGGCCGATCTCAAACGTGGTCGACATCACGAACTACGTCATGCTCGCGATCGGCGAGCCGACCCACGCCTTCGACCTCGACAAGGTCGACCGGGCCGCGAGATCATCGTGCGCCGGGCCACGGCCGAGGGCGAGCGGGTGACGACGCTCGACGGCCAGGACGCGCACGCTCGACCCCGAGACGCTCGTGATCGCCGATGCCGAGAAGCCCTCGGCGGTCGCCGGCCTGATGGGCGCGGAGTGGAGCGAGGTGACCGCGCGAGACCACGACGGTGCTGATGGAGTGCGCCAACTTCGACGGCCCGACGACGCAGGCGTCCTCGATCCGGCTCGGGCTGCGCACCGAGGGGTCGAGCCGGTGGGAGAAGGGCCTCGATCCGTACCTGCCGCCACAGGCGCTCGCGGCTCGCGTCGCAGCTGATGGTCGAGCTCGCCGGCGCGAAGCTCGTCCCCGGCACGATCGACCTGCACGGCGACCTGCCCGAGCCGCCGGTCGTGCCGCTGCGGCGGGAGCGGCTCGAGGGCCTGATCGGGGTCGCCTACGCCGATGCCGAGGTCGATCGGGTGCTCGGCCGGCTCGGCTACGAGTGGGAGGGCACGGGCTGGCGGGTGCCGACGTGGCGGGCGGCGGACACGACGCGCGAGGTCGACCTGATCGAGGAGGTGGCCCGCATCGTCGGCCTCGAGCGGGTGCCGGTCGAGATGCCCGGCGGTGCCCCGGGCGGCGGCCGCCTGAACGCCGAGGAGCGGCTGCGGCGCACGGTGGTCGACGTGCTGCGCGGCGCCGGCCTGTCCGAGGCGGCGACGCTCACGCTGTGGGACACGGGCGTGCCCGACCGGCTGCGGCTGGCGGCCGGACGACCCCCGCCGCGCGCTGGTCGAGCTCATGAACCCGATGAGCGCCGACTGGGCGGCGATGCGGACGCTGGTCTTCCCGGGGCTGCTGCACTCGGCGCGCCGCAACCTGGCCATGTCGGCGCCGCGGGTGGCGCTCTTCGAGATCGGGCACGTGTTCCTGCGCGGCGCGGGGGAGCTGCCCGACCAGCCCGCGCGCGTGGCCGGCGTTCTGGCCGGTGAGGGGGCCGGGTTCTTCGAGGTGAAGGGCGTCGTCGAGACGCTGGCCGAGGCGGCGCGCGTCGAGACGCCCGCGTTCCGGCCGGCGGAGGAGCCGTTCCTGCACCCGGGCCGGTCGGCGGCGGTCGCCGACGGGTTCGTGGGCGAGCTGCACCCGCTGGTGGCCGAGGCCTTCGGCCTGGACGGCGGCGCGGCCGTCTTCGAGCTCGGGCTCGACGTCCTGCGCGGGCCGCCCGCCCGAGCAGGTGCTCTACCGCGACGTGATCAGCTTCCCGCCGCTGCGCCAGGACATCGCCGTGGTGGTGAGCGAGGACGTGCCCGCCGGGCGCGTGGTCGAGGTGGTGCGGGCTGCCGCCGGGCCGGAGCTGGCCGGCGTCGGAGGTGTTCGACGTCTACCGCGGGGCGCAGGTGGGGGAGGGGCGCAAGAGCCTCGCGCTGCATCTGGTGTTCCAGGCGGCCGATCGCACGCTCACCGACGCCGAGGCCGACGCGATCCGGGCGCGGGTGGTCGCGGCTCTCAGGGATGCCGTCGGCGGCGAGCTGCGCGCGTGAGACGCGACCGGCTGGTCGCATCGGCTGGACGGCTACTTCGGGACGCGCGACGTGCAGGGCGACGACTGGAGCAGCGAGTTCGAGCTCGTCTATCCCGACCCCTACTGGCGCCGGTACGCCGAGCCCGGCTACGAGGGGCGTTGGAACGGCCTGCTCGTGCGCGGCGCCGACGAGGTCGATCGGGTGGCGACCTGCGTGTTTCCGTCCGACCGGATCATCGGCCTGCTCGCGCCCGGGACGTTCCTGTTCTCGGAGCACCCGATCGACTACGCGGACGCGGCCGGGCTTCCTGCCGCTCAGCGTGGAGAGCTTCGAGCGCATGCGCGCCGGCGGCATCAGCTTCTACCACGTGCATGCCCCGATCGATCAGCATCCCGACGTGTCTCCGTCGCGGCTGTGCGCGGGGGCGATGGGTGTGCCGATCGAGGACGAGTACCTGCCCATCGCCTCGGGCATCCCCGGCGGCGCCGCCGTGATCGGGGCGTCCGACGTCACGCTCGATGCGCTGGCCGCGCGGCTGCAGGCCTACCTCGGGCCGGAGGTGCCCGTGCGGATCGTGCGGCGGCGGCCGTCGGGCGACTGGGCCGGCCGCGTGGCGGTGGTGGGCGGGGGCGGGGCCGACCGCGTGGCGCTCCAGGCCTCGCTCGACCGCGGCTGCCAGACCTACGTCACGGGCGGAGTGTTCACGCCCTGGGCGGAGGAGTTCCTGGCGCTGGCCACCGAGGCCGGCGTGGCTGTGATCGACGGCACCCATTACGGCACCGAGAAGCCCCCGCAGCTGGCGATGGTCGACTGGTTCCGCGCGCTCGGCCTCGAGGCCGAGTTCATCCCCGACGGGCCAAAGTAGCCGCCGGGGGGTGCTGCTCGGGCCCCACGACGTGTGACCGATGTCACACAACGAGTGCTTCCTGGGATGTGGAAGCCATGACCGCGGCTTCGTAGCCTGCGTTGCATGGTTTTCCGTCTTCCTCCACCCGGAAGGACAAGGACGATGATCACCTTCACCCGCACCACCCGCGCCATCCTGGTGGCCACGGCCGCGCTCGCGGTCGCCGCTCCGGCGGCCTCCGCGAAGCCGTTCGTCGTCACCCCCGGCGGCCCGGTCGCCTTCTCCGAGCACGCCTACCAGGGCACCTACCGGCCGGCCACGACTCCCATCGTCGTCGGCTCGCCCGACGCCCGCGACCGCGTCGGCACGGTCAACCAGGTGACGGGCATCCACCCGCTCCCGGTCGCCACGAGGATCGTCGTGAGCAGCAACCGCTTCGACTGGGCTGACGCCGCGATCGGCGCCGGCGTCGTCGTCTCGCTCGGCCTCATCGGCGCGGGCGCCCTCGGCCTCCGCGGCCGGCGGCGGATGGCGCTTGGGGTCTGACGCCTCCAGGTAGCAGTCGCATGCGTCCACCGGGCGGGCTCCCACGGGAGCCCGCCCGCCTCGCTGTCCCAATCGGGGTCAGACTAGAGTGCGTGCGTGCTTCGGGGACGCTGCGGGTGCAATGCCGTTGCCTACGAGGTCGCGGACGAGTTCGTCGGCGCGTACAACTGCCACTGCTCGAACTGCCGTGCGACCACAGGCTCGGCGTTCCTGCCCTGGGGCGAGATCGAGCGCGCCAAGCTCCGGATCACGAAGGGTGGAGAGTCGCTGAGGTTGCTGGGCGACGCCGAGGCGATCCACGAGGTGCGCTGCAAGGAGTGCTGGTCGCTCGTCTACTGGACCGCGCGCGGCGGCGCATATGTCCGGGTTCCATACGGAACGCTCATCGACGAGCCAACGCTCAAGCCGACCGCGCACATGTTCGTCGGCTCGAAGGCCGCGTGGTACGCGATCCGCGACGACCTCCCCCAGTACGACGAGTACCCCTGGCCGTGATCGGCGTCGAGCTACTCGGCTGAGACGCCGCTTGCGTTGGCGAAACTCCGGCCGCCCTTGCTGTTCGTGCACACCACGGACTTCAGCTTGTGGGTGTCGGTCACAGCGAACCACCGGAACGCGCAGGTGACCCCGCCGGGGAGGACGCGTGTGTGGTTGAAGCCGATCCCGGCGCCGACCGGCGGGCTCCACTGCCGGGTGCCGAGCACGCCGTGCGCCGAGGTGCCGCGCAGCTGCGAGTAGCTCATCGGGTCGGCGAGCGCCCAGCAGCGGACGCGGGCGTTGCCGCTGATGTCCTGCCAGTGGCAGCTGACCTTGCCGTGGAACGCGCTGAAGGCGCCCCCGGGATTGCCTGCCGCCGTTGCCGTGGACGCCGAGACCGCGATCACCGCAGCTGCCGCCAACATGCCCACCCGTCGCATCATGTCTCCCTCGGTCGAAGTCGGCTCCGAGAATACACCGGCCTGGGCCGTGCCCCGCGCAAGCTGGAGCAGGTGCGCGTGGTCGCAGCCCCCGGCGTCACCCACCTCACGTACCGCGTCAGAAAACGCGGTCAGGTGACGCCCTGCGTCGCCACCGGACGCACGTCCGAGAGCCGCCGCTCCAGCCGCAGCGTGGCGACGATGCCGACGTCGTCCAGCGTGCCGAGCCGCTTGCGCACGAGCTGGGCCGCGGCCCCGTAGCCGTATGTGTGGGCGGCCCGGAAGTGGAAAACGCCGCTGCGCCAGTCCTCCTCGTGCCACGGGTTCAGCGGCGACATGACCAGGGCGCACTCCTCCGACTGCACCGCGTCGCGCAGGCGCAGCTCGAGGAAGAGCGACGACCAGTCCGACGGCTGGGCGGCGACGATCGCGTCCCACTGCTCCACGAGGTTCGGCATCGGCGAGATCGTATCGCGGGCCGGCTTACGCCGGAGGCACGACGGGCGGGGCGTGGTTCAGGTCGAGCTCGCGCTCGCTCATGAAGTGGGCGCTCGTGATCATGCGCAGGCGCACGACCACGTGGCGGCGGCGGTCGATCCAGAGCCGGAAGAACGTCGGGCCGCCCGGCTGGACGAGGGTGAGCTGGACGATGCCGGGGCTGTGCCCGGACACGTACACCGCCTCGGCGGTCGGTGCCCAGAACGGGTCGGGCTGGCGCACCGGCGAGGTCTGCGACCGCCGCCAGGTGCCGTTCGCGCGCCGATCCCACCGCGTGGGGCCGATGATGCGGGCGTGGTCGCCGCCGTGCACGTCGATCGCGAGCCGATCGGGCGCCTGCACGATGTACGTGGTCGAGACCGACCGGCCGGGGGCCGAGGCGAGCACGTTCTCGGCGCGCAGGCTGCGCAGGCCGGCAAACGTGCGCGCGGCGCGGCGCAGGAGGCCGGCGGCGGGCCGCGCGTCGGCCGCGGGCAGCTGCAGGTGCGCGGTCACGGGCGCCCGGCCGGGCCGGCGCACGACGACGGCCAGGCTCTCGGCCGCGGCGCGCGACGGCGCCTGGTAGCAGACGGCGGGCACGCCCGGGCACGGCGTGGCCACGCGGCCGGCGACGAGCACGAGCGCGTCCGGCACCCCGGCGCCCGTCTGGGAGAGCAGCGTCACGCGCACGGCGGTGCGGCCGAGCCGCTGCGCGCCCACCGCCAGGTCGACCGCCTCGCCGGCGGCGACCGGGCCCGTCGCCGCCGGCGCCGCGACCACCGCCGGTGCGCGGCTCGGCGCGCCCAGCGTCACCGTCGCCCCGAACGTGCGGGCGCCCGCGGTGATCACGAGCGCCGTGCGCCCTTCGGCAGAGGCGGGCAGACAGGCCCGCGTAGGTGCCGTCGGGCGCCCGCCGGAGGGTCGCCTGGGTGCCGCCGGAAGCCGGCGACCACGCTCGCGCTCGGCGCGCCCGCCCGGCAGGCGCAGGTCGACCATGTTGCGGCCGGCGTACCCGGGCCACAGGTCGAGCCGCGCGGCGCGCCCGATGCGCAGGCTCACCGGCCCGCCGACGGGGGCGCGTTGCGCGGCTGGTGCCGCCGAGGCCAGACCGGGCGCGTTCGCGGGCGGCAGGTCGGTGAGGAGCGACACCACGCCGAGCAGCACCACGAGCAGGCCGATCTCGACGGCTCCCCGGCGCCGGATCGCGGCGAAGGCGCCGATGCGGCGGCGGTTGAGGTAGCCGAGGCCGACGAGGCCCGCCAGGAGGGCCGTCTTTGCGAGCAGCGCGCGGCCGTAACCCGTCTGCCACAGCTCGCGCCGGCGAGGAGATGGCCCACAGGGCGCGGCCGGCGCCCGTGAGCGCGAGCACCGCAACGCTCGCGAGCGCGACGTGGGAGAAGCGGGCCGTCATGGCGGTGCGCACGCGCGTGCGGTCGGCGTCGGGCAGGCCCCTGGTCGCGTGCGGAGTCACCAGGACGAGCTGGGCCAGGCCGCCGATCCAGATCGCGGCGGCGGCCGTGTGCAGCGCGTCCACAGCCACGGCGGGCAGGCCCAGCCCGGGGTCGCCGGCGTGGCCGGAGAGGCCGGGGACGATCACCGCCCAGGCGCCGAGGAGCGCGGCCGGCACGGCCAGGACGAGCGCCCCGGTGCGGCTGCGCCGCGACTACCGCGAACGCCGCGGCGGTGGCGACGCAGAACGCGGCGCCCAGGTCGATCCCGCGCCCGAACTCGCGGCCGAACCGGGTGGCCGAGAGGGCCGAGCCGATCGGCCCGTTGTGGTTGAACGCCTGCCAGAACGAGACGCCGGCGACCTCGGCGCCCTCGCGCGTGAGCGCGACCCAGCCTCCGGCCAGCATCAGGGCGGCCGCGGCCAGGAGCAGCGAGTTGGCCCGGGCGCTCTCGCGCAGCTCGGCCATCTCCCGCGGCCTGCCGGCGAGCGTCGCCATCGCCGGCCGGAACACCCACACGCGGTAGATCGCGCCGCCGACGAGCAGCATGAGGCCGCAGAAGTAGGCGAAGCGGGCGATCAGGAACGGCCAGTCGAGCGTGGACGTCTCGGTCGTCGCCGCCTGCGGCGGCGGGCCGTTCGCCGACCCCGATCGCGATCACGCCCGAGACGATGTGGCCGTCGGTCGAGACCACCTTCCAGCGCACGGTGTAGTCGCCCGCTCGCCAGCCCCGACCGCAGCGGCACCACGAGGGCGCGCACGTCGCCGGGCGAGGGATGGGCGCGCGCGGCGAGCACCGACGCGCCCGTCGCGCGAGACGGCCGTGGTGCCGGCGTCCTCCACCTGCTGGTCGAAGTGCAGCACGATCTGGCCGGGCGCGCGGGCGACGACGCTCCCGGCCGCCGGGTCGGTGCGCAGCAGGCTGGCGTGCGCCTGCGCCGCCGCGGGGAAGGCGGCGGGCAGGAGCAGCAGCACGAGGATCGCGAGCGCGCGCAGGCGCATGGCCGGGGATGGAACCTCCTGATCGGGTGGGCCGGCGCGGGTGCGCCGGCTGGGCCGGGTCAGGCGGTGGCCGGCGGTGCGCGCTCGTGGCGAGGGCCGGTGCGACGGCGGCCGGCCGGCGAGGGCCGACGGCCGCGGGCGCGCGGGTGCAGGGACGGCCAGGAGGAGCTCGACGGCGGCGGCGATCGCGGCCGTGAGCGCGTCCACGGCGCCGGCCAGGGTGCGGTCGGCCGCCCACACGAGCGCCGCGCCGAGCACCGCAAGCGCCGTGTGCAAGGCGAGCGCGCCCGTCTGGCCCGGATGGGCCGGCGCCCCGGCGGCGAGCAGCGCCAGGTGGGCGCAGCCCTGCGCGGCGAGCATGATCGCCGTCGTCTCGGCCAGGCCGAGCGGGCGATGTGCTGGCCGTGGCGCGGCCGCCCGCGTGTATTCGCGCGGCCGCGGCCCGGCGCGCCCGGCGGCGGCCGGTCAGCCGCAGCAGCGCGGCGGTGCCGGCCGCCGCGGCGAGCGAGGGCGGGGAGCGACCAGGCGGGATCGGCGAGGGCGGCGCTGCCGCCGTGGGCGGCCGTCGCCGAGGCGGCTGCGAGCCCGGCCAGCGCCGAGCCGCGGGCGAGCGTGTGGGTGCGCATGTGCGTTCGAAGTATGGCAGTGCCGGGTAGCATCAGCCCGTGGATTCCGCCACGCTGGACAGGATGGCCGAACTGGCGGTCGGGTTCGGGGCCAACGTCCAACCGGGGCAACGGGTCCAGGTGATCGCCGCCACCGGCCAGGAAGAGCTCACGCGCGCGATTGTCGAGCGCGTCTACCAGGCGGGCGCGGTGTTCGTGAACGTCGTCTACCGCGACCCGTACGTGCAGCGGGCGCGGCTCATGCACGGCGTCGACGAGGCGCTCGGCTACGAGCCGGAGTGGGTGGTCGAGATGATCCGCCAGCACGGCATCCACAAGGCGCGCGACGATCGCGCTCAGCGGCCCCGTCGAGCCGGGCCTGCTGGAGGGGATCGATCCCGAGCGGATCGGGCGCGACCGGCCGCCCGGCCGCTTGCAGGGGATCGAGAACCTGAACGCCGCCCGCAACAACTGGACGATCGTGCCCTGCCCGACGCCGGGATGGGCGGAGCTGGTGCACCCGGACCTCGAGCCCGACGAGGCGCTGCGAACGCTGTGGGAGCAGATCGTGACGATCTGCCGCCTCGACGCCGACGATCCGGTGGCGGCGTGGGAGGAGCGCATCGACCCAGCTCGCGCGGGCGTGCGCCGCGCTGAACGAGCGCCGCTTCGATGCGCTGCACCTCGAGGGCCCCGGCACCGATCTGCGCGTCGGCCTGCTGCCCGGCTCGAGCTGGAACGGCGGCGGGCTGACGCACCGCGTGGGGCCTGCAGCACCAGCCCAACCTGCCCACCGAAGAGGTGTTCACGACGCCGGATCCCGAGCGGGTCGACGGCGTGGTGCGCGCGACGAAGCCGCGCGAGCTCGACGGCACGATCGTGCGCGACTTCGAGGTGCGGTTCGAGGGCGGCCGCGTCGCATCGATCGAGGCCGGGCGAACGGCGAGGTGCTGCGAGGCCTACGCCGGCCGCGACGAGGGCGCCGGCCGGCTGGGCGAGATCGCGCTGGTCGACGGCGAGGGCCGCATCGGCCACCTCGACACCGTCTTCTACGACACGCTGCTCGACGAGAACGCGGCCAGCCACATCGCGCTCGGCCAGGGCTTCGACTGGGCACGTCGACGAGGCCGACCGCGGCGCGCATCAACCGTCAGCGAGATCCACATCGACTTCATGATCGGCTCGCCCGAGGTCGACGTGACCGGGGTCACCGGCGCACGGCGAGCGCGTGCCGCGTGCTGCGCGCCGGCGCCTGGCAGATCTAGCCGAAGAGCGACGTTCGCAAGCGGAAAGCGGGGACGTCCCAGGCGGGACAGTCCCGACCGGGGCCAGGCCCGACTACGCCGCGCCGGTGCGCATGCGGTGGATCGTCGCGATGACCTCGGCCGGATCGAGGTCGTCGTCGCTGGCCGAGGCTGCCGCCGGCGCAGGCGCAGCGAGGTGTAGGCCATCAGGTCGCGCATCGAGACGATGCCGATCACGTGGCCGTCGTCGTTCACCACCGGCAGGTGGCGGAAGTGGCCGTCCACCATCAGCGCCATCGCCTCGGCGAGCTCGTGTCGCGGCGACGGCGGTCAGCACGTGCCGGGTCATGCGCTCGGCCGACCGGCGTCTCGGGGTCGATGCGCCTCGCTGACGCAGCGCATCAGGTCGCGCTCGGTGATCACGCCCACCAGGTCGCCGGCGTCGTCGAGCACCATCGCGGCGCCCGACGTCGGCCTCGACCATGCGCCGGGCGGCGTCGCCGAGCTGCGTCTCGGGCGACACCGACACCACGTGCGTCGCCATCACGTCGGTCAGCTGCATCAGATCGAGTGTACGTGCCCGCGTGGACTCAGGCGAGCAGCAGGGACGGGGCCTGGAGCATGCCGCTTGACCGTCTGCAGCAGCCTGGCGCCGTCGGCGCCCGAGCAGGCGCGGTGGTCGCACGAGAGCGTCACCGGCATGATCTGGCGCACGACGACGGCCCCGTCGCGCACGACCGGCGCGCTCGACTGATGCTCGACACCGCCAGGATGGTCGACTCGGGCGGGTTGATGATCGCCGAGAAGTTGGCCACGTCGAACATGCCCAGGTTGGAGACGGTGAACGTGCCGCCCTCGATCTCGGGCTGGCTGCAGCTTGCCCGTCGCGGGCGCGGCCGACCAGGTCGCGCGTCTCGCGGCGATCTCGCGCACGCTCTTGGTGTCGGCGTCGCGCACCACCGGCACGATCAGGCCGTCGTCGAGCGCGACCGCGATCCCGATGTTGGCGTGGGCGTGGTAGACGTGGCGGCCGTCGACGTAGGAGCGGTGGGCCTGCGGGTGCTGCATCAGCGCCAGGGCGCACGCGCGCACGATCAGGTCGTTGACGCTGACCTTCTCGCCCGCCTCGGCCAGGCCCTCGTTCAGCTCGGCCCGCAGCTCGAGCGCGCGGGTCATGTCGATCTCGGAGCTCGACGTAGAAGTGGGGGACGGTCGCCTTCGACTCGCCCATCCGCCGGGCGACGGCCTTCAGCATCGGCGTCAGCTCGCGCACCTCGTCGCTCGGCGGCAGGTGCCGCGCGGGGGAGACGGTGCGGGCGCGGAGCGGCCGGCGCCGCCGCGGGGCGGCGCGGTCTGGACGCCGCCGTCGAGTGCGCGCTCGACGTCGGCCTTGACGATGCGGCCGTCGGGGCCGGTGCCCTGGCCGGCCAGCGTGCGCAGGTCGATGCCGGCCTCGTCGGCCATGCGGCGCGCGATCGGGCTCGCCCGCAGGGCGGCGTCGGCCTCCGCCGCCGTTGCCGCCGGCGCGGCGAGCCGCCGCCACGGCAGGCTGCGGCCTCGGCCGGCGCATCGGCGGTCGGCGCCCGCTCCGTCGCCGTTTGACTCGGCTGCCGCGGCCGGCGTCGCGTCGACGGTATCTCCTCGCCCTCGGCGCCGACGATCGCGATCGGCGCGCCCAGCGCGGCCGACTCGCCGTCGCCGACCAGGATCTGCAGCATCGTGCCGTCGTCGTAGGCCTGGAAGTCCATGGTCGCCTTGTCGGTCTCGATCTCGGCGATCACGTCGCCCTCGCGGAAGCTCTCGCCCTCGCGCTTCAGCCAGCGGCCGATGGTGCCCTGCTCCATCGTGTCCGACAGCCGCGGCATGGTCAGCTCCTCGGACATCGGGCGAACCTCTACAGGCCCGCACTCGGCCAGCAGCGAGCGCGCCGCGGCCTCGATCTTGGACTCGAGCGGCAGCGCGGCCAGCTCGAGCGGCTTGGAGTAGGGCATCGGCACCTCGGCCTGGCCGACGCGCTCGACCGGCGCGTCGAGGTCGTCGAAGCAGACCCGCTGGATGCGGGCGGCGAGCTCGGCGCCGACGCCGTAGGTCGACCAGCCCTCCTCGGCCACGAGCACGCGGTTCGTCTTGCGCACCGACTCGGCGACCGTCTCGACGTCGAGCGGCCGCAGCGAGCGCAGGTCGACCACCTCGACCGCGATCCCGTCCTGGGCCAGCCGGTCGGCCACCCGCAGGGCGCGCTGCACGGTGTAGGAGTGGGCGACGAGCGTCAGGTCGGTGCCCTCGCGGGCGATCGCGGCCCGGCCAGCGGCACCGCGCCGTCGCCGTCCTCGGGCAGCGGGCCGGTGACGTTGTAGAGGACGAGGTTCTCGCAGAAGAGCACCGGGTCGTCGTCGCGGATCGCCGTCTTCAGCATCCCGTAGGCGTCGGCCGGCGTCGCCGGCGCGACCACCTTCAGGCCCGGACAGCCGGCGAACCATGCCTCGAGCGTCTGCGAGTGCTGCGCGGTCAGCTGGGCGCCGGCGCCGCCGGGCGTGCGGATCACCAGCGGCACGCCGACCTTGCCGCCGAACATGTAGCGGATCTTGGCCGCGTGGTTGATGACCTGGTCCATCGCCACCAGGATGAAGTTGATCGTCATGATCTCGACGACCGGGCGCAGGCCCATCATGGCCGCGCCGACGCCGGCGCCGACGAAGCCCTCCTCCGAGATCGGCGTCTCGCGCACGCGCTCCGGGCCGTACTTCTGCCACAGGCCGGCGGTGACCTTGTAGGAGCCCTCGAAGCGGCCGATCTCCTCGCCCATCAGGAACACGTCGGGTCGCGCTCGAGCTCCTCGTCGAGCGCGAGGCGCAGCGCCTCGCGGTAGGTCACGTCGGCCATGTACGCTCCTCTCCGCGCTCGCCGAAGGGGGCGCCGGCCGCCATGCGCGCGAACTGCTCGCGCCAGCCGGGATCGCCGTAGAGGTGGTCGTAGAGGCTCTCGCGGGTCGGGAACGACGCCGCGAGCGCGCCGGTCGATCGCATCCTTGACCTCGGCCGACACGTCCTGCCAGATCGCGTCGAGGTCGGCCGACGAGGCGATCTCGCGCTCGCCCAGGAGCAGGCCGAAGCGGGTGATCGGATCGCGCTTGCGCCACGAGCGCACCTCCTCGGGGGTGCGGTAGACCTTGCCCGCGTCGGCGACCGAGTGGCCGCGGTAGCGGTAGGTGATCGTCTCGAGCAGCGCCGGCTGGCGCTCCTCGCGGGCCTGGCGCAGCAGCCGGTCGGCCGCCTCGCGCACGGCGAGCACGTCGTTGCCGTCCACCCGCTCGCCGTGCATGCGGTAGGCGGCCGCCCGCCGGAACAGCTCGGGCTCGGCGGACGACTGGGCGACCGACGTGCCCATGCCGTACTGGTTGTTGATCGCCTGGAAGACGATCGGCAGGTCCCACAGCGACGGCCAGGTTGAGCGCCTCGTGGAACGCGCCGGTCTCGACCGCGCCGTCGCCGAACTGGCAGAGCACGGCGTTCGGCTGGTCGCGGTAGACCAGCGCGAGGGCGGTGCCGGCGGCGATCGGCAGGTGGCCGCCGACGATGCCCCAGCCGCCGTAGAAGCGGCGCTCGACGTCGAGCAGGTGCATCGAGCCGCCGCGGCCGTGGGCGACGCCGGTGTCCTTGCCGAACAGCTCGGCCATGACCGCCGCCGGCGGGCTGCCGACGGCGAGCGCGGTGCCGTGGTCGCGGTAGCTCGCATACAGCGCGTCGCCCTCGATGAGCGCGTCGATGGCGCCGACCGTCGAGGCCTCCTCGCCGATCGCGAGGTGGCAGTAGCCGCCGATGCGGGCGCGCGTGTACTGCTCCTCGGTGCGCTCCTCGAACCGGCGGATCAGCGCCATCTGCCGGAAGAGGCGCAGCGCGTGCTCCGGTCGTCGAGCACCGACGCCTGGGTCTCGGCGGGCTTCGCCATGCCCGAAACCTTAGTCGCTTCGCAGCGCTACGCTCGCGGCGATGGCGACGGCTGTCACGGTTCCCAGCCTCGGCGAGGAGACGGCTGCGGCCGTCCTGATCCGGTTCCTGGTCGAGCCGGGCGGGGCCGTGCGCCGGGGCGATCCGCTGTACGAGCTCGACACCGACAAGGTCACGCAGGAGGTCGAGGCCGAGGCCGACGGCGTGCTCCTGGCCGTCGATCGGCACGCCGGGGGTCGAGTACTTCCGCCGGGTGCGACGATCGCGTGGATCGGCGAGGCGGGGGAGTCGGTGGGCGCGTGACCGGGGCCTTCCGGGTCGCGCACCTCGACGACCTGGAGCGGATCGGCGGCGGGCGGCGGCCTGTATCGCCCCATCCGCCGCACCCTGGGCGTGCGCGCGTTCGGCGTCAACGCCTACACCGCCGCGACCGCCGGCGATCAGGTGATCGAGCACCACAACGAGTCGGGCGCCGGTGCGGGCCACCATGAGGAGCTCTACCTGGTGCTCGCCGGCCACGCCGAGTTCACGGTCGCGGGGGAGACCATCGACGCCCCGACGGGGACGCTCGTGTTCGTCCCGGACGTCGCCGCCGAGCGCGGCGCCGTCGCCCGGGCCGACGAGACCACGGTGCTCGTGATCGGCGGCCCGGCCGACGCGCCGATCCCGACCTCACCCTTCGAGTACTGGTTCGCCGCCGAGCCGGCCTACGAGCGCCGGCGACTACGACCGGGCGGTCGAGATCGCTTCGGAAGGCCTCGCCGAGTGGCCGCGGCAGGCCCAGCTGCACTACCAGCTCGCCTGCTACCACGCCCTCGCCGGACGGCGTGAGCAGGCGCTCGACCACCTTTCGCACGGCCGTCGACGAACGATCCCCGCGCCGCGGGATGGGCGGTCAGGACGACGCCGACCTCGACTCGATCCGCGACGACCCGATTCGCCCGCCGTTCACCGCAGGCGGGGCTGAGGCGCTTCCACTAGGATGCCGGGCGAAAGCGAGCGCGAGGAGCGAGTCGATGGACTGTGACGTCGCCGTCCTGGGCGGCGGGCCGGGCGGATACCCGGCCGCGATCCGGGCGGCCCAGCTGGGGGCGAGCGTCGTCCTGATCGAGCAGGCCCGCGTGGGCGGCACCTGCATCACCGTCGGCTGCATCCCCACGAAGACGTGGGTGCAGACGGCGCACGCGCTGAAGGAGGCGCGCGAGACCTTCGCCCAGATCGGCGTGCGCGTGAGCGACCCCGAGCTCGACTTCGGCCAGGCGCAGAAGAACAAGGAACGGCATCGTCGACGGGCTCGTCAACGGCATCACGGGCGTCGTCAAGGCCAACGGCATCACGGTCGTGAACGGCCGCGGCGAGTTCACCGGCCCGAACACGATCGCGGTCGAGGGCGGGGAGGACGTCACGCTTCCGCTCGGCCATCATCGCCACCGGCTCGCAGTCGCTGCGCCCGCCGGTGCACGGGCATCGACGGCCCGGCCTGCGTCGACTCGACCGGCCTGCTCGAGATCGGCGAGGTGCCCCAGCGCCTCGCGATCCTGGGCGGCGGCGTGATCGGCGTCGAGTTCGCCTCGATCCTGCGCCACTTCGGCTGCGAGGTGACGATCGTCGAGATGCTCGAGCACCTGATCCCGATGGAGGACGCCGACGCCTCCAAGGAGCTCGAGCGGGCGTTCAAGCGCCGCGGCATCGCCACGCACCTGGGCGCTCGGGCGACCGAGATCGACCGTGTCCGACGCCGGCGTGACGCTGCGGTTCGAGGGCGCCGACGGCAAGGCCGGGCTCGGTCGACGCCGACCTCGTGCTGGTCGCGACCGGCCGCGGGCCGCAGACGAAGGGCATCGGCCTCGAGCGCGCCGGCGTCCAGTTCGATCCCCGCCGGGGCGTGATCGCCGACCGGCGCATGCGCACGAACGTCGACGCACATCTACGCGGTCGGCGACGTCGCGGGCGTCTACCAGCTCGCCCACACCGCGTTTCGCGAGGGCGAGGTGGCGGCCGAGAACGCCACCGGCCACGACGCCGAGATCGACTACTCCGCCGTCCCTCGCTGCGTCTACACCGATCCCGAGGTGGCGGCGGTCGGCCTGACCGAGGCCCAGGCCCGCGAGCAGCACGGCGACGACCGGATCGTCGTCGGCCGGATGCCGTTCTCGGCATCGGCGCCGCGCGCAGATGTACGGCGAGAAGACCGGCTTCGTCAAGACGATCCACGAGAACCGCTACGGCGAGCTGCTCGGCCTGGTGATCGTCGGCCCGCAGGCGACCGAGCTCGTGAACGCCGGCGTGGTCGGCATCGCCGCCGAGGCCACGATCGAGACGATCGGCGACTCGATCACGGCGCACCCGACCCTGGCCGAGGCGGTCAAGGAGGCGGCGCTGGTCGCGCTCGGGCGGCCGATCCACCTGCCCCCGCCGCGCCAGCGCGCGAAGGCTGCCGCCCGGTGAGCGGCAGCATCGACGCCTCTCGCTTCCTGATCCCGACGCTCAAGGACGACCCGGCCGACGCGGAGGCGATCAGCCACAAGCTGCTGGTCCGGGGCGGGTTCGTGCGTCAGGTCGGCTCGGGGCTCTACACGTACCTGCCGCTGGGCTGGCGGGTGCTGCGAAACGCGATGCAGATCATCCGCGAGGAGATGGACACGATCGGCCTCGAGATGCTGATGCCGGTGCTGCAGCCGGCCGAGCTGTGGGAGGCGACCGACCGCTACGACATCGATGTGCTCTTCAAGACGGAGGGCTACGGCGACAAGCGATACGTGCTCGCGATCACGCACGAGGAGTGCGTCACCTACCACGCCGCGCGCGACATCCGCTCCTACCGCGAGCTGCCCCAGATCTGGTACCACCAGCCAGACCAAGGAGCGCGACGAGCCGCGGCCGCGGGGCGGGATCCTGCGCACGCGCGAGTTCATCATGAAGGACTCCTACAGCTTCGACCGCGACCGGGCCGGGCTCGAGGAGTCCTACGCCAAGCACCGCGACGTCTACATCCGCATCTTCGAGCGCTGCGGCCTCGAGGCGTGGCCGGTCGAGGCCGACGTCGGCATGATGGGCGGCTACGGCGGCGAGGAGTTCGTCGCCCCGAGCCCGAACGGCGAGGACGAGCTCGTGCGCTGCTCGAACTGCGACTACGCCGCGAACGTCGAGGTGGGGCGCTCGACCCCGCGGGCGCCGGAGTTCCCGCCCCGGCTGGATGCGCCGCAGGAGGTGGAGACGCCGGGGATGACGACGATCGAGGGCCTGGCCGAGTTCCTCGGGGTCGACCCGGCGGCGACCGCGAAGGCGATGCCGATCGTCGTCGCCGGCAAGGTCGTGCTCGCCCTCGTCCGCGGCGACCACCGGCTGCACGAGCTGAAGATGCAGAGCGCTCTCGGGGAGCCGTTCCGGCCGGCCCAGCCCGACGAGATCCGGGCGACGTTCGGGGCCGACCCCGGGTCGATCGGGCCGGTCGGCGCCGACGTGCGCATCATCGCGGACGAGTCGCTGCGCGACCGGCCAGTTCGTGGGTGGCGCAAACCGCACCGGCTGGCACCTGCGCGGGGTCGAGGCCGGCCGCGACTATGCGCCTGAGTTCGCCGACCTGCGCGAGGTCTCGGCCGGCGATACCTGCGCCGTCTGCGGCAACGGTGTCCTCAGCATTGAGCCGGCGATCGAGGTCGGCCACATCTTCAAGCTGGGGACGCGCTACTCGGTGCCGCTGAACGCGAACTACCTCGACGAGGCCGGCAAGGAGCACCCGATCGAGATGGGCTCCTACGGCATCGGCCCGGCCCGCGTCTCGGCCGCCGTGGTCGAGCAGCACCACGACGAGAAGGGGATCGCCTGGCCGGCCAGCCTGGCGCCATTTCACGTGCACATGGTCGTGATCGGCGGCCGCGACGACCCGCAGTTCGCGCTCGGCCGCGCGATCCAGGCCGACCTCGAGCGCGACGGGCTCACGGTGCTCTTCGACGACCGTGCGGCCAGCCCCGGCTCGCGCTTCGCCGATGCAGAGCTGATCGGCATGCCGGCCCGGGTCACGGTCGGCAAGCGCACGGCGACCGACGGCACCGCCGACGTCCAGGTGCGCCGCGGCCGCGATCAGAGCACGCTGGCGGTGGCCGACGTGCCCGCGGCGGTGCGCGCCGCGGTCGACGCGGCTCGCTAGTGCGCCCCGCGGCCGCGCTGCAGGTAGAACGAGCCGAGCGCCTTCGGCAGCGGTGAGTTGAGCGCCAGCCGGCCGAGCACGGCGGCGCGCAGCGGGCCTGGGACCTCGGCGATGACAACGCGGAACTCGAGCAGCTTCTGCGCCTGGGCGGCTGCTTGATCCTGGCGGGCGGGGATGATCGCTCCGTGGAAGCCTCTGGGTGCCGGCAGCGAGCTCACGCCGCCGGCGCCTGCGGTCGCGCCGCCCGCGCCCACGCCCAGGGGCGCCGCGGCGCGCTCGGCGGAGGCGCTCGAGCCCCCGCCCGAGGCCTCCCCGCCTCCCGACAGGTTGACGTGGCTCAGCCCGAACACGAGCGCGGCCAGCACGCAGGCGGCGGCCGCGAGGCTCCCGAGCGGCCGCCACCAGGCCCGCCGCTGCCGGATCCGGCGCGGGCGCGGCTCGGCCCGCACCCGCAGCATCACATCGGCCTGCAGGCGCTCCGGGGCGCGGGCGCCCGCCTCGGCGCGCAGCCGTGCGGCGATCTCCTCGTGGCGCTCGTCGCTCACGGGGCAGCCTCCGCCTGCAGGGCCTCGGCGAGCCTGGCGCGGGCGCGGTGCAGCCGCGACTTGACCGTGCCCGCGGGCAGGTCGAGCACAAGGGCCGCCTCGTCCATCGAGAGACCGACGACGTCGCAGGCGACCGCGACGACGCGGAAGTCCGGCTCGAGCTGGGCCAGCGCGCTCAGCAGGTCGAGGCGGGCGTCGGCGGGCGAGTCGACGCTGACAGCCGGCACCTCGTCGACCGGCTCGGCCGTGCGCGCCCGGCGCTCGAGCACGTCGTAGGCCTTGCGCACCACGATCCGGTGGATCCACGTCGAGAAGCGGGCGTCGAAGCGGAAGCTGTGCAGGCCGCGCCAGGCCGAGACGAGCCCCTCCTGGACGCAGTCGTAGGCGTCGGCATCCGACAAGGTGATCCGCAGCGCGAGCGTGTAGAGCCGGTCCTGGTAGCGCACGACCAGCTCCTCGAAGGCGGACTCGTCGCCGTCGGCGGCCCGCCTGGCCAGCACCTCGTCCGACGCGATCTGCACGCGGCCATGGTACGCCCGGGGTGCCGCCAGACGGGGGAGCGCGACTGTGAGAGCTTCCTGCATGCCCCCTTCTGACCCCCGGGAGGCGCCAACGGTTCCCGATATACTCGGAGCCCTCGGGGCGTGGCGCAGTCTGGTAGCGCACCCGGCTGGGGGCCGGGCGGTCGGAGGTTCAAATCCTCTCGCCCCGATCGTTGGTGAAGGCCCCCGAGCCGGCGGGCTCGGGGTCGCGTACCCCGGGCACGAGCGGGATGAGGGTGGTCAGGGCGGTGACGGCGCCGCCGGTGACGAGGGTGGCGCGCACGCCGATGACCTCGGCGGCCGCACCTGCTGCGACGAGGCCCAGCGGGCTGAGGCCGAAGCCGAAGAAGTAGTCGACCGAGGACACCCGCCCGATCATGGCGGCGGGGACGGCCTGCTGGATGAGGGGGCTCCACAGGACCGTGCCATAGGCGTCGAGGCCGTAGATCACGAAGGCGACGCCGCCCGCGAGCCGGACGTCCGGGACGAGGCCGAGCCAGAGCACCCCGAGCCCGGACAGGCCCCATCCCAGCCACAGGTGCAGCACCATTCGGCGAGGCCGGCCGCGATGGCCGAGGAGCAGCGACGCGGCGATACCGCCGAGGCCGCCGGCGCCCAGCACGAGGCCCAGAGCGATTCCGCCGCCGTGCAGGCTGTGCTCGACCAGGAGCGGCACCAGCGCGCCGAGGGGTGAGAAGGCGACGAAGTTGCCCAGCGCGGAGCCCAGGATGCTGACCCAGAGCCACCGTCGTGATCGGACGTAGCGGAGCCGGGCGAGGATGTCACGCAGGGGCGACTCCTGGCTGGGGGCCGGTTTGGGCCTGGCGGTCATGGCTGCGAGACATGCACCTCTCACCGCGAAGGACGCGGCGTCGATCCCGAATCCCCAGGCGGTGCCGAGCAGGCCGACGATCACGCCGCCGACGGCAGGGCCGATCATGACCTGGGCCAGCTGGGTGCTGATGCCGTTCAGGGCGCTCGCGCCGACCAGCAGCTCGGCGGGGACGAGCTCGGGGGTGGTGGCCGCCAACGCGGGGAAGCACAGGGCGTCGGCGAGGCCGAAGACGAACGCCAGGACGACCAGGGCGGCCAGGTGGACGGCGCCGGTGACGACCAGGCCGGTGATCGCCGCCACCGCCGCACCCCGGGCGAGGTCGGAGCCGAGCATGGCGAGCCGGCGCGGCACCCGGTCGGCGATCGCGCCGCCGAGAACGGGTGCATCCGGTCAGGCGGCGGCGGCGCACCGGGTACCTCGAGGAGGCGGCAGAACGCTCGCCGGCAGGCGCCGGCGGGCCGCCGGCTCCCACCATGAGCCGGCGGCCCGGTGCTGCTACAGGTGAAACGGCAGCCGGGTGCCGTTGACGTCGCAGGCGTTGGCGAGGCAGGGCAGACCCAGCATTCCCTCCCAGCCGCGCAGTGCGCTGAACTGGTTGAGCGGCTTGACCGCCCGCCTGTGCGGCGTGGACGGCGAGATGACGATGAACGGGATCGGCGTTTGCAGCGAGCCGCTGCCGCCGGGCGAGTCGAACCAGATGAAGATGGCGGTGTGGCCGCGCGTGTACGGGCGCCGGTGCAGCAGGCCGCCGGAGCCGCCCAGCAGGCCCTGCAGCCAGCTGCTGGCCTGAGCCGGGGTGCCGTCGTGCATGTCGTGGCGCAGGTTCGGCACGATCCACGTGAACGTCCGCCGCAGCTTCAGCGGGTGGGAGGGCAGGGTGACCATGTCCGTGCGACACACCGCCCGGGGGATGCGCAGGTAGTAGAGCGCCGGGGCGTGGCGTGGCACATACACCGACGTGTCGCTGCCGTAGCACGGCCGCGGCATCGACTCGGCGAAGGTGCGCCAGTGCCGCCCGCCGACCTGGCTGAAGATGTTCGGCCCGGCGCTCGAGCACTCCGGCCCCGGGGTGCAATCGCTCGTCGTGACGACCCGACCGCCCGTCGCGGCCAGGTAGTTACCCAGGCTGCGCGGGAAGTGCGCGGCGGTGAAGTCGGTGGCCGAGCCGCATTCGCCCGCCAGCGTCTTGAAGTAGCTCGCCGGGGCGCTCTTGCCGAGGATGTCGTTGTAGGAGTGGTTCTCGAACGCGATGACCACGATGTGGTGCCACGCCGGCGCCCGCCGCAGATGCCCGCACGGCGATGCGGCCGCGGCGCTTGCCCCGCCGGCGATCGCCATGGCGGCGGCCGCGGCCAAGGCGACCACGGCCGCTCGCACGAGCAGCCTGAACATGCTCTGCATGGTGAAACCCCCTCAAACCCGTTGCTGCCCGCCCGGCGACCCTAGCCCCTGAGAAATTGGCGCAGCGTGAGCCGGCGCTCGGACTACGCTGCGAGCCGTGGTCATCGTCATCGCCCGCTATCGCGCCCAGCCCGGCCGCGGGGACGAGGTCGAGTCGATCCTGGCGAGGCATCTGACGCAGACCCGCGCCGAGCCCGGCTGCGTGTCCTTCCTGGTGAACAGGGTCGAGGACGACGGCGACCGCTTCGTGCTGTACGAGCAGTACGCAGATGAGGCGGCGTTCCAGGCGCACCGGTACTCGCCGCACTTCAAGGAGAACGTCGAGACGCGGATCGTCCCGCTGCTCGCGGAGCGCCACTGGGACCGCTACCGGCTCGTCGGCCCGGCGACCGCCTCGCCGGCCGTAGACTGGTGACAGCGTGCGCCGCTCGATCGAGATCGCCGTGGTCGTCCTCGCCCTCGTCGCCCTGCCGCTGGGAGTCGTGGTCGTGGCCCGCTCACAGCCACCTAGCTTCACGTCCGCGACGGCACGGGCGGTGCTCGGCCCGGTGATCGGCACCACCACGGCGGGCGGCGGCCACCTGCAGCCGGTCGACTGCCGGTGGTCGCGGGATCACGCGAGCGTCACATGCAAAGTCGCCGGCGGCGGGTCGTGCCACTTCAAGGCGGACGGCGCCGGTACGTGCAGCGGAGGCGGGAACCCGAGTTGGCAGATCGTCGTCCTGGTCGGCTCCGACGACCGACGACCCTAGGCCGCTAGACCGCACCCACCGCGAGGTAGGTGAGGCCCTCCGCCCCTGCGACCACCTGACGCGTCTCGTCCGCCGAGACGAGCACGAACCGGCCGGGCGTGAGCGGGATCTCCTCGCTCCCGATGCGCAACACACCCGCGCCGGCGATCGGGATGTAGAGCTCCTCCTGCCCCGACTCGCGCTCATCGTGGGCGAACCCCTCCTGGCCCGGCTGGGAGTCGTACCGGTTGAGCCGGATGGCCTGTGCGCCGATGGCACGTGCGATCGGCTTGCGCCGGCCCTCGAGCGATGCCACGTCGAGCACGGTGAACATTGGCCCCTCCTGGTCGTCCGGCGGGATCGTACGCCTCGCCCGGCCCTGGCATGGTGCCGCGGGCGCCGTTCGCGCCCACTCGGCACCCCCCGAGGGGTCACGCCCGAAGGACACCGGCGGAACGGCGCCCGCGACGGTTCCAGTTTCCCCCGTAAGTGACCAGATGGCAATATTTGCCAGGGAATCTTTGGGGGAAACCGGCCGGCGCCGCGGCCTCCGCGCGGCACCGGCCGGCCGGCTGACGAGCCGGGGAGCGGACCGGGCTCGCAGCCGCGACGACCCCCGGGGCCTCCGGCCTGGTCATAGCCGCGCGCGGCTACCACCCTCCTTACCGTCCGGTGACCTCCCGAGCGTCCTCGTCGGACCGTCCGTTCCACTCCAGCTACCTCAGCCTCGGAATCCGACCGTACATGTTCCGCATCCGGCCGCCGGGCATGGTATGAAATGTCTTTACACAATACTTGCGACGGTCGAACGGCCCCATTGGGCCTCGGGAAGTGATTCGCAGGTGAACGTGGTTGGCCGGCGACCGCCGACGGAGCTACGATCGCACTGCAGCATCCGGAGGGAGGCGTCAAGACTGGAACGGAGGCTCTCGAGGATGCGACGCTTCGGACTGATCGCCGTCACGCTGGTGGCGGGACTGACCCAGGCAACGATCAGCTCCGCCTCGGCGGCGCTATCGCACACCGGGTCGCACTACTACTCGCGCACGATCCCCAAGCCCTGCTTCGTGCACCCGCCGACGGGGCTTCCGCAACCGGCTTGCCCTGGGGTGCAACTGCCCCGCCGGCGAGTTCGTCCCCCGCGCTCCGACCGCCACGTACCGGTTCGCGATTCGCGCCGGCATCCCGTTCCGTTCCGGTGGCGTGGGCCGGGCACAAGCCCAAGGTGACGACATCCAGGCCGGGCCGTGGTCGTACGTGACGGTGCACGGGCCGCGCGGGTGCGGGCTGGTGAGCGACATCTTCCGCGTGTCGGTCGCCCGCGCTGAGGCGACACCGTTTCGGAGACCGGCGGCCGGTAGACTCCCGGTGAGTGTTGCGGCCGATCGCCAATGTCCTCACCGCATTGCGGCTCGCCGCGGTGATTCCGTTCGCCATTCTGCTCGCCGCCGCCGGTCACAACGCGAGTTGGGCCGCGGCGTTCGTCTTCGCCGTGGCGGCGCTGACCGACTTCCTGGACGGCTATCTCGCCCGCCACACCGATCGCCCGTCGCGGTTCGGCCGGATCGCCGATCCGCTCGCCGACCGGCTGCTGATCAACATGGCGCTCGTGCTGCTCTGGTACGAGGACCGGCTGCCGTGGTGGCTGGCGTTGCCCGTGCTCGGGCGTGACGTCTGGCTGGCGCTCGCTGTTCCGCTCGCGCAAGATGAGCACGCGGGTCGCAGGTCAACATGACCGGCAAGAGCGGCGACCGCCGTGATCATGCTGTCGCTCGTGCTGCTGATGGTGACCACGCGAGCCGTGGCCGCAGGTCGCTCTTCGGCGTCGGGCTCGTGCTGTCGCTCGCCGCCGCCGCGGGCTACGCGCGCAGACCGAGGGAGGCCTGAGTGAAGGCGGTCGTCATGGCCGGCGGCGAGGGCACGCGCCTGCGCCCGCTCACGTCGAACCAGCCCAAGCCGATGGTGCCGGTGGTCGGCAAGCCGTGCATGCAGCACATCATCGAGCTGCTGCGCCGGCACGGCATGACGACATCGTCGTCACCGTGGCCTACCTGCCGCAGGTGATCCGCGGCTACTTCGACGACGGCGAGCGCGCTCGGCGTCGAGCTGCACTACTCGGTCGAGGAGCGGCCGCTCGGCACGGCCGGCAGCGTCAAGAACGCCGAGGAGCTGCTGGACGAGACCTTCCTCGTCATCTCCGGCGACGCGCTCTGCGACTTCGACCTGGACGCGCTGATCTCGGCGCACAAGTCGAGCGGCGTCGCCGCCACGCTGGCGCCTGAAGTCGGTCGACAACCCGCTCGAGTTCGGCGTCGTCATCATCGACTCGGACGGCCGCGTCGAGCGGTTCCTGGAGAAGCCGTCGTGGGGCCAGGTGTTCTCGGACACGATCAACACCGGCGTCTACGTGCTCGAGCCGGAGGTGCTGCGGGCCGTGCCGCCCGGCGATGCCGTACGACTTCTCCAAGCAGCTCTTCCCCGACCTGCTCGAGCGCGGCAAGCCGATCCTCGGGCCACGTCGCGAGCAGGGCTACTGGCAGGACATCGGCAACCTCGACCAGTACCGCCAGGCCAACTTCGACGCGCTCGACGGCCGCGTCGAGCTCGAGCTCTCGGGCATCCGCCTGCGCGACAACGTGCTACCTGGGCGAGGGCGTGCAGCTGCCCGACCTGGAGCAGATCGAGGGCCCGGCCTTCATCGGCAACTTCTGCCAGATCGACGCCGGGCGCGCGGATCGGGGCCGTACACGGTGCTCGGCCCGAACGTGGTCGTCAAGGAGGGCGCCACCGTCGTTCGCAGCATGGTCGACTCGGGCAGCTACGTCGGCCGCAGCGCCCGGCTCGAGGGCACGATCCTGGGCAAGGGCGTGGACGTGCGCGCCCACGCCGTCCTGAACGACGGCGTCGCGGTCGGCGACGAGTGCTCGATCGGCGCCGAGGCGGTGCTGGCGCCCGGGCGTCAAGGTGTACCCGTTCAAGACGATCGAGGCCGGCGCGGCGATCCACGCCAACCTGATCTGGGAGTCGCGCGGCATCACGACGCTCTTCGGCCGCGACGGCGTCGCCGGGCTCGTGAACGTCGACATCACCTCCGAGGTGGCCGCCCGGCTCGGCGTCGCCTACGGCACGACGCTGTCGCGGGGCGCCCGGGTCGTGTGCAGCCGCGACGCGCACCCGTCGTCGCGGATGGTGAAGCGGGCGATCATCGCGGGCCTCGTCTCGACCGGCGTGCACGTCGCCGACCTGCGCGTCGCGCCGCCCACCGTGAACCGGCACGAGCTGAAGGTGGACGAGCGGGCCGGCGGCCTGCACGTGCGCGTCGCCACGGACGACCCCGACGTCGTCCAGATCAGCTTCTTCGCGCCGCCCGGGCATCCTGGTGGCCGGCGCGGCCCTGAAGGCGATCGAGCAGACGTTCTCGCGGCAGGAGTTCCGGCGGGTGAGCCCGGGCGAGATCGGCTCGCCTGACCTACCCGGCCCGCGCCACCGAGAGCTACGTGCAGGAGCTCCTCGAGCACGCTCGACCGCGACGCGATCCGCGCCCGCGGGTTCCGGCTCGTGCTGAACTACGGCCTCTCGGCGGCGTCGCTCGTGCTGCCGACGCTGATCGGCGACCTCGGGGTCGAGATGGTGGCGCTGAACGCCTTCGTCGACGCGTCCCCGACCGCCGCAGCCGCTCGACACCGCGCGGGCGCTCGACGACACGGCGAACCTGGTGCGGGCGGTCGGCGCCGACCTCGGCGTGCTGATCGACAGCCCGGCCGAGCGGCATCTGGCTCGTCGACGAGCAGAGCCGGCTGATCCCGCCCGAGACGCTGCTGCTTGCTGCTTCGTCCGCGAGCTGGCGGCCTCAAACGGCGGCGGCAAGCTGCTCGTGCCGATCAACGAGTCGCGCGATGGTCGAGGAGATCGCCGGCGGCCACAGCCTCGCATCGAGCGCACCAAGGCGTCGCTCGGCGACCTGCTCGCGGCCGCCACGCGCCGGCGGACGTCGTCTTCGCCGGCGCATCCGGCGGCGGCTACGTGTTCCCCGAGTTCCTGCCCGCCTACGACGCGGTGATGTCGCTCAGCAAGCTGCTCGAGCTCGTCGCGCACTCGGGCCGGGCCGCTGTCGGAGCTGGTCGAGGATCTGCCCCGCAGCACGCTCGTCCACGTCCGCGAGCCGTGCCCGTGGTCGGCGAAGGGGCTCGCCATGCGGCAGCTGATCGAGGCCGTCAAGGGCATGGAGGTCGACAACATGGACGGCATCAAGGTGTTCGAGCCGGAGGGGTGGGTGCAGGTGCTGCCCGACCCCGACGAGCCGGTGTTCCACCTGTACGCGGAGGGAGCCTCGCTGGAGGATTCCCACCGCCTCGAGGAGAAGTACCGTGCGCTGCTCGACGGGTTCGTGTCGGCCACGGCCTGAACCTGCACGGTCAAACCCTCAACCAGAGCTTGAGGAAATCCGGGGACCTGGCTAGACTTACGCACGGTCGACCGCGACGAAACGGATGCTGCCATGGATGTGCTGCCCGACTTCACCACCATCGATGACGACGAGCTGAAGGCGCTGATCGAGCGCTACGTGCGCGAGGAGGAGGAGGTGTCCTACCGCCGGCGGCTGCTGCACGGCAAGATCGACATCCTCCGCGCCGAGCTGGTCGATCGCGTCAAGCGCCGCCAGTCGGGCGACGACGACGTCGCTGTCGGAGATCGACATCGACCGGCTGACCGACATCCTGGCCCACCGCGGGCCGCCGCCGGGCCTCGACGACGAGCACGGTTCGCCTCCCGGCGGGTGAGGACGGCGTCCCACACGATGGAACCCCGGCCCGGCAGGGGCTGCTAGCCATGTCCTACTGCCCCGAGTGCGGCCACCACAACCGCGAGGCGGCTCGCTTCTGCGGGCGCTGCGGCGCCAGCCTGCTCGAGCCCGACGCCGGCGAGGCCACGCAGGCCTTCGCCGCCTACGTCGAGGAGGAGAGCGCCGCCGAGGCGGCCGAGGAGGCCGCCGAGGGCGCCATGCTGGTGATCCGGATCGGCGGCGGCCGTGCCGGCGAGCAGTTCCCGATCGGATCCGACCGCATGGCGATCGGCCGCGCCCCGAACGCCGACGTGTTCCTCGACGACATCACGGTCTCGCGCGAGCACGCGGTGCTCGACCGCCGCGACGACGGGCTGCACCTGTCCGACGCGGGCAGCCTCAACGGCACCTACGTGAACCGGCAGCGGATCGAGAGCGTCCGCCTCGCCGACGGCGACGAGGTGCAGATCGGCAAGTACCGGCTGACCTACATCGAACGGGGGCCGTGACGTGTCGGCCGAGGCCACCGAGGGCCGCTCGAGCGCATCCTCCCGGCTCACGATCGGGACGGTGTGCAAGTCGCTGCGCGAGGAGTTCCCCGACATCTCGATCTCGAAGATCCGCTTCCTCGAGGACCAGCGCCTGATCACGCCGCGGCGCACGCCCGGCGGCTATCGGCTCTACGGCGAGGAGGACGTCGAGCAGCTGCGCGCGATCCTGCGCATGCAGCGCGACGAGTTCCTGCCGCTGCGCGTGATCCGGCAGGTGATCGCCCAGGGCCGCTCGGCCGCCGGCACCGGCCGCCGGCCGCGGCTGGTGGGAGGGGTGGAGGACCGGCTGACCTTCGAGCAGCTGCTCGCGGCCGCCGACGCCGATCCGGCGTTCGTGCGCGAGCTCGAGGAGTTCCAGCTCGTCGACCGGCACGCGAGCGAGAGCGATGCCGCCTACAGCCGCGCCGACGTCGAGATCGTGATCATCTGCCAGCGGCTGGCCCGCTACGGCGTCGCCGCCCGCCATCTGAAGGCGTTCCGCTCGGCGGTCGAGCGCGAGGCGGGCCTGCTCGAGCAGATCATGGCCCCGGCGCTGCGCTCGCACAATCCCGACCGCCGCGAGG
The DNA here is from genome assembly GCA_963813245.1 of uncultured Actinomycetes bacterium. Classification (GTDB taxonomy): domain Bacteria; phylum Actinomycetota; class Thermoleophilia; order Gaiellales; family JAICJC01; genus JAICJC01. Next base: position 162,050 of record CAWEYE010000003.1, on the reverse strand, counting down.
CGGGCCTGCAGGAGCTCGAGGCGCTGGCGGAGCTGACGAGCCAGCTCGCGCACCTGCTGCTCGTGCGCGACCTGCGCGACGTCGCCCGGTAGCGGCGGGCGCCAGGGGAGACGGGGGAGGGTTACTCGGTCTCGTACTGGACGAGCGAGTGCACGTCGTAGCCGTAGAGCTTGTCGCGGCCGTTCAGGAAGCCGAGCTCGACGACGAAGGCCAGGCCGACCACCTCGGCGCCGAGCTGCTCGACGAGGTCGATCTTGGCCCGGGCGGTGCCGCCGGTGGCCAGCAGGTCGTCGTGGATCAGCACGCGCGCGCCCTTGTTGAGGGCGTCCACGTGCATCTCGAGGGCGTCGAAGCCGTACTCGAGCGCGTACTTGGCGCCGACCGTCAGGAACGGCAGCTTGCCCGGCTTGCGGGCGGCGACGAATCCGCACCCGAGCTGGTAGGCCATCGCCGCGCCCAGGATGAACCCGCGCGCCTCGGCGCCGACGACGATGTCGACGTCGCGCGGCTCGGCCCACTCGACCAGGTCGTCCACGGCCTGATGCAGGGCGGCGGCGTCCGCCAGGAGCGGCATGATGTCCTTGAACACGATTCCGGGCTTCGGGAAATCCGGGATGTCGCGGATCCGGGTGCGGAGGTCGATGCGCGGCACGGGCGCGGCGATGCTAACACGCGGGGCCGCGACGGTCGATAAGAGCCGGAGAACCATGTACGACGTGTTGCGAGCCAGCTACCGGTTCCACTGCCCGCGCCGGCCTGACGGCGAGATGGTGCGTGTGGCGCTGTCGTCGTTCCGGCGGCTCGAGCGGCTGCCCGGCGCGGTCCACCCGGCGGTGTACCGCGTCGAGTACGACTGCGGCTGCGGCGAGCGGCACCTCGGGCTCGTGTCGCACGACGATCTCGACTACGGGCCGCTGACGCACGGTCGAGGTCGAGTTCCGGAACCTGCTCACCGGGCGCACGGAGCCGGTGGGCGACGAGCTGGCCGAGCTGGCCCGCTGCCAGGTGCAGCGGGGCAACTGGCCGTGGCGGCTGTACTGCTCGCCGGAGGGGCGGATGCGCCCTGTGTGGCCCGTCCAGCCTGGCGATGGTGGCGCCCACCGAGGCGGGCCGCGACGGCGTCGTCGGCGTCGCCATGAGCTGCCCCGGCTGCGGCGAGGTGTCGCTGAACCTCGTCAGCGGGGCCCACCTGGACGTGCCGTTCTACCACGACAAGGTCGTGCGCTACGTCGACCGGCCGTTCGGCGACGGGCGCGACCTCACGCTCGAGGGCTTCCACCACCAGCTGCATTCCGCCCGGTTCGACGCCGAGCGCGCCGACCTCCTGCAGGTCAGCCGGCCAGCCGGCGGCCGTCGTCGCGGACGTGCTCGGCGCACACCACCCGGTTGCGGCCGCGGCGCTTGGCCTCGTAGAGCGCGCGATCGGCCTGCTCGAACAGCTCCTCGGCGTCGCGCGCGTCGACCGGGAAGGTGGCGATGCCGGCGGATGCCGTCACGATGTCGGGCACGTTGTGCCGGTCGAGGGCTCCGATCGGGATGTCGGCGATCGCCTGCCGCACCCGCTCGGCGACGACCATCGCCTCGGAGCCGCGGCCGGGCACGAGCAGCGCGAACTCCTCGCCGCCGAAGCGGGCGGCGATGTCGGCGTCGCGCTTCTCGCGCGCGAGCACGTGGCCGACGGATGCGAGCAGCCGGTTGCCGGCGCCGTGGCCGTGGCTGTCGTTGTAGGCCTTGAAGCGGTCGAGGTCGAGCATCACCAGCGTCATACAGCCGCCGTAGCGGCGCACGCGGGCGAGCTCGCTGCGCATGACCTCGGAGAAGTAGTCGTAGTTGCGCAGGCCGGTCAGCCGGTCGGTGAACGTCCGTGTGCGCAGGGTGCTGCGGGCGCCGCGGTGGCGATGGTCGAGCTCGCCGGCGACCAGGGCGGTGACGACGAGGCCGGCCCGCACCGGTCCGGGCACGGGCGCGAACGCCGCCACGACCGCCGCGATCGCCCCGCCGGCCCGGCCTCCGGCCGAGGCGCAGAGGGCCGCGACGGCGAGCGTCCCCGGACGCAGCTGCGGCGGCACGAGCCAGCCCGCCGCGCCCAGGACGACCGCGCCCGCGCACGAGAGCTGCCGGGCATGGGTCGCAGGTCCCCGCATGGCGGGAACCTACCCGCGGCGGCGGACGGCGCTGCTATCGAGACCAGAAGTTGAGCCGCTTGGCGGCTCCGCCCGACTCGGCCGCGGCGGGCTCGTCCGGCTCGTCGAGCGGCTCGGTGAGCTGTGGCTCGGGCGGCGGCACCGCGTGCAGCGGCGTGACGCCGCCCTGCTGGAGCTTGCGGGCGTAGAGCTCGAGGTCGGCCTCGCGCCGGTGCAGGGTGGTCTGCTGCTCGGCCAGCCGCCGCTCCTGGGCCTGGAGCTGGGCCTCGCGGTTTCGCAGCGCTGCGTGCAGCTCCTCGAGGGCGCCTGCGTCCTTGCCGTCGCCGCGCAGCCGCAGTCCCCGCCGGCCGCCGTCCTCGGTCGCGGCCCGGACGGCCTCGTCGAGCTCCTCGCGCGCGGCGCTGTCGCGGCTTTCGATCTCGGCCATCCGCCGCTGCAGCACGGCCCGCTCGCGGTCGACCGCGATCTCGGCGTCGGCGAGGGCGGCCCGCTGTGACTCGAGCTCGGCCTCGATCCGGTCGGCCCGCACCGTGAGCCGGGCCACGTCCGCCTCGCGCTCGTGCAGCTGGGCCTCGCGCAGCTCCATGCCGTCGTGGCGCGTGTCGAGCTCGCGCTCGCGTGCGTCCAGCGAGTCCTGCCGGCGGTCGAGCCGCAGCTCGCGCCGCTCGAGATCGCTCTCGGAGTTCGCCATCCGCGACTCGCGCTCGCGCAGGTCGGCGGCCAGCCGGTTGACCTCGACCGCGGCCCGCTCCTCGGCCTCGGCGATCGACCGCTCCGCCTGGGCCTGCAGCCGCTCGGCGTCGCCCTGCAGGCGCTCGGCCGCGATCCTGGCTGCCGATACCTCGCGCTCGTCGGCCTCGACCGCCTTCGCGCGCCGCTCGACGTCCGCGATCCGCTCGTCGATGCCTTCGAGCCGGTGCTCCATCGCGGCCAGCTCCTCACGCCGCTGGTCGGTGTGCGTGCGCTCGGTCACGAGCCGCTCGCGCTCGGCTGCGGCCACCTGGGCGGCCTCCTCGGCGCGGGCGCGCTGATCCTCGAGATCGGCCAGTTCGGCCTCGCGCTGCTTGAGCTCGGAAGCCTGCGTCGCGAGCGCCTCCTCGCGTGCGGCCAGATCCTGCTTCGCGGCTTCGGCGGCGGCGGCAGCCTGCTCGACCTCGACCAGCTTGGCGTCGACCTGCGCGAGCGCCTGCTCGCGCTCTGCAAGCGCGGCGATCCGCTCCTCGGTCTCGGCGGCGCGGCGATCGGCGTCGGCGTGCACCGCCGAGACGCGCGCCTGCGCCTCCTCGACCATGCTCGAGCGCTCCTCGACGGCGGCCTCGGCCTCGCCCAGCGCCGCCTGGCGGGTCGCGAGCTCGTCCAGCGAGCGGGACAGGTCAGCTTCCTTGACGCCGATGTCGGCCAGCTTCTGAGAGGCCTCGGCGGCGAGCGCCGCTGCGGCGGCCTCGCGCTCGGCGGCCGCTGCCAGCGCCTGCTCCAGGCGCTGCTCGGTGGCTTCGAGCTCCTCCGACCGCTGCATCATGTCCACGCGCACGGCGTCGACCGAGAGCTCCTTCTGCGTCAGCACCTTCTCGACCTTCTTGGCACGGTGTTCGCGATCGTCCAGCTCGGCCTCGCGCTCGTTCAGGCGTGTTTCCTGCTCGGCCAGCTCCGCCGACCCGAACGCCCCGCGCTCGCGCAGCTGCTCGACGAGGCCGTCGCGCTCCCGCTCGACCTGCTGGCGCTGGCGCTGCTCGTGCTCGACCTGCTGCTGCATCGTGGCCATGTCTTCCTGCATCTCGGCCATGCGGGCGGTGACGGCGGCGTCGATGTCGACCTCGGCCGGCGCCGAGTCCCAGTCGGCCGGCTCGGCCTCGCGCTCGGCGATCGCCCGCTCGCGGGCCTCGAGCTCCGCGGCCCGGCGGTTGAGGTCGGCCTCGAGCTCCTCGAGGTGCGCGCGCTCGGTATCGCTCTCTCCGCTCGCGTGTGACGATGCGATGCCCTCGTTCACGGCCACGGCCGCCTCGCGCTTGGACAGCTCGCGCTCACGCCGGGCCAGCCTGGCCTCACGCTCTGCGAAGACGACCTTCGCCTGCTCCTGGAGCGCCGACTGCTCGCGCTGGAGCCGCTCTTCGGCCTGGCGCAGCGACGTCAGGCGATCCTCCATCGCGCGGCGAAGCCCGCTGGGGGTCTCTTCGCTTCCGGGCGTCCGGCCGTCGTCACTCATGTGCGTGTACCTCTCCTTGTGGGAGTGAGAGAGCCGCCGGCTGGAGCAAGCCTTCGGCAGGGCGTTCGGCGGGCCGCCGTCGTATCCAATGCGTGTATCGGCGCTCGCGCCCCGTGCCTTGAGTGTCCATGCGGGGTGGACGGCGTCAAGATGCGGACGCCGGGAACGTGCGCGCGGGCGCGCGTCTCGCTCAGCGCGCAGCGCCCCTGCACGACGGTGGCGAACGACCGTCCTACAGGGGCGCGGCGAGAACCTGTCGGCTTAACTTGACTCCGGGTGTTTCTGGCTTGACGAGCGGGAAATTCGTGCTAACCAAACCGGGCCAAAATGTCGATAAGCCGTTCAGCACCCGTGTGATTTACCAACCCTTGATCGGCATTTCCGACTCCCCCTCGTGTGATCCAGTACCCCTAACGAGGGAGAGCATAGCCCCTCTGTCACGGGATGTCAACTAACTCGTATGAGTGAGACAACCACCCAGTCTGAACGCTGCGGACCCATCCGCGCATACGCCGCCTCACTGGCCCTGACGTCGCTCGCGATCACGCTTGCGGCCGCCTTCACGGGCGGAGTGGGGCGGTGGGACGCGGTGGCGCTCCTGGCCGTCTTCGGCTTCGCAGCCGAGTCGCGACCCATCCGGATCTCGACCAGGGTGGAGCTCTCGGGGTCGCTGATCCCGCTCGTCATGGCGGCGCTCCTGTTCGGGCCGGCGGCAGCCGCGCTCGTGGGGGTCGCGGCGATGCTGTCCGACCGGCGGGGGCCGCTCGAGCGGTTCGTCATCTTCACGTGCGGGCGCGCGCTCGCGGGCGCCTCCGCGGGAGCCGCGGCGGCGGTCGTGCCCGCGACGGTCGCCGGGGTCGGCCTCGGCCACCTGCTCGCGGAGGCTCTCGCCGCGGCCACGGCGGCGAACGTCGTCGAGTTCTCGGTCACGGCGGTCACGCTATCGCTGCGCCACGGCACGTCGCCGCTCGAGCTGTGGCGGCTCGCGCGCATGCACGCGCTCGTGTCGGTCGTGCTGTGCGCGCCGGTCGCGGCGCTCTTCGCCTACGCCTACGGCGCGTCGGGGATCTGGGTGCTCAGCTTCTTCGTCATCCCCGTCGCGGCGAGCCAATTCGCCTTCGGGATGCACGCGCCCAAGGAGCAGCTGATCGCCGCCCTCGAGCAGACGAACGCCGAGCTCGAGGTCGCAAACAGCCACCTGCGCCGCATCAACATGAGCTTCGCCGAGGCGCTTGTGAAGGCCATCGACGGCCGCGACGCCTACACCGCCGGCCACTCGAAGGCGGTGGCCGAGTACTCACGCGACATCGCGAGCGAGCTCGGGCTGCCGCGGGAGGAGGTGCAGCGCATCCACCTGTGCGGCCTCGTCCACGACATCGGCAAGATCGGTGTGCGGGCGGAGGTGCTCGAGAAGCAGGCGGCGCTCGACGACGGCGAGTGGGACGAGATGCGCCGCCACTCCGCGATCGGCGAGGCCATTCTGCTCGAGGTGCCCGGCTACGCCGACATGGCCGAGGTCGTGCGCAGCCACCACGAGCGCTGGGACGGCGCCGGCTACCCGGACAACCTGGTCGGCGAGCAGATCCCGCGGCTCGCCCGCCTGATCGCCGTGGCCGACTCCTACAACGCGATGACCTCCGACCGGCCGTACCGGCGGGCGATGACGCCCGAGCGCGCGATCGAGCAGCTGATGCTGGGCAAGGGCAGCCAGTACGAGGCCGCGCCGGTCGACGCGTTCCTGCGCGTGCTCGCCCGGGCGCCCGACTGGTACCGGCGCGGCTACTTCGCGATGGACGACGAGGAGCCGGCCCGGATCGACACGGCGTCGTTCCCGACCGTGCTCGCGCCGCGCGCCGCCGCATAGCGTGCACGGGCCTCAAGACTTCGACGGCACCGCCCGATAGTCACCAGATGCGGGAGATTCGCCTGATCGAGATCCTCTCCGAGGCCGCGGCCGCCCTCACGGCGCCGCAGGCCGATCCGGAGGCCGTCGAGCGCGTGCTCGCAGACGCCGTGGAGCGCGCATCCGTGCCGTGCACGCTGCATCCGTCGTCGACCGGCGTCGAGATCGACTGCAGCCGCAGCCCCGGCCGGCTGGAGCTCGCGTTCGTCTCGGTGCTCTCGGATTGCGCCAAGCTGGCTCTGGCCGCGAGCGGCGCGTCGTCGGGCCGGACGCTCGACGCACACGCGTTCGCCCTCGAGCTCGAGCGGGCCGCGGCGATTGCCCGCTGGCGCGGCCAGCCGCTGGCCGTCGCCGTCTTCGAGGTCGCCGGCCTCGAGATGGGCCCCGGCATGATCGACCAGGCCGACACCGTCGCCGAGCTGGGGGAGCTCGCGCTCTCCGCAGTGCGCCAGGACGACCGCGTCGGCCATCTGGGTGCCGCGCAGTTTGCGCTCGTCTTCCCACGGGCGGGCACGTTCGAGGCCCGTTCGGCCTTCAAGCGCGTCCGCGCGGCGCTCGCCGCCAGCGAGCGAATGTCGCGCGACCTCGCCATCGGCCCGGTCGGGTTCGCCGAGCTCGGCGAGGCCGGCTCAGGCGCGGCGGTGCTCGCCGCAGCCCGTGAGCGCCAGACGCAGGCGCGTGTCCGCCGTGCGTATCTGGCGCCGGTCGACCCGACGCGCCCGCTCGCCGGCTGACGCACCCTCCGGCGTGGGGTCGTGGGCCCGTTCAGGCCGTCGTTTCTTCAACTTGACATAACCAGCATTATCGTGCGTGGACGGAAGAGGGGCGGTTCCGGCCTCAGCTGGGCGCAACGCCGTCTGCGCCCGTCGCCGGGCGCGCCCGCCACGGCAGGCGGCGCAGCGTCAGCCAGATCGCGATCCCGCCGGCGATCGCGTTCGCCAGGGTGATCGAGACCTGCATGCCGACGCTGAACGCGAGCACGCGGCTCGTCGCGGCGGCGTTGCGGAACATGTAGCCCAGCAGCGCCTGCTGCGTGCCCACGCCCCCGGGCGTCAGCGGCAGGAGCGTCGCGGCGCTCTGCGCCGACAGGGCAAGCGCTGCGTCCACAATGCTCGCGGGCACGTGGAAGGCGATCAGGAACCAGTACATCGCCGCGATCCGGCAGCACCAGCCGAGGAGCTGGAGCGGCACGACCGTGCGGAAGTAGCGCCGCGGCGTCGTCAGGATGGCGAGGCCGAGCCGCACCCGATCCCAGAACGCCACCACATGGCGCTCGACGTACGTGAAGAACACGCCGAGCAGGATCAGGGTGATCGCGACGGCCAGCATGAACCAGCGGGCGTGCGCGGCGAAGAAGCTCCATTCGAACGCCGCCAGGTGGCCGAGCGCCGGCAGGTGCGGGATGCGCCCCGTGAAGTAGGCCGCGAGCAAGAGCGCCGGGCCGATCGCGACGTCGAGCAGCGTCTCGGCGATCAGGCTCGTCGTGATCGTGGTGTACGCCGCCTTCGGCATCGCCCGGTGCGCGAGGTAGATCTTCATCACGTCGCCGCCGCGGGCGGGCACGATGCTGTTCAAGCCCACGCCGGCCAGATAGGCGCCGACGATGCTGCGCCAGCGGACGCGCCCCTCCGGATAGGCCGCCTGCAGGATGATCCGCCACGCGCTCGCGCGCAGGATCAGGTTCGCGAGCGTGAAGCCGATCGCGATCGCGAGCGGCTCGACCCGGACGTCGGTGATCTGATTCCCGAACGCCGTGGTGGCGTGCCAGAACGAGCGCAGCGAGTTCACGAGTTGAAGTCTGCCAGCCGCCCACCGGCGCGGGCCCGGACCGGCAACTGCGGCCGGCATCCGGTAGCATCGCCCACCCCGACTTAGGAGGCAGGACATGGGCGTTGGAGATCCAATCCTCGTCGGCAACTCGAACGTGGGCGACGTTGGGTTCGGTGACGCCACCCGGCTGTCGGGCGATCCGAGCGGCGCGTTCATGTGCGTGCTCTACGTCGAGCCGATGGACCAGCGTGACGGCAACGGCATCGTCGGACGCAGCTGGGGCGACAGCCCGGCCGGTGCGTGGGCAATCATGGCGCTCGGCGACCTGATCTGGTCGGACGGCCTGTTCGCAAGCGGGCGCACCGCGATCCAGGCCCAGGGCAACCGGTTCGGCGCGATCGTCGCCGGCGGCGACGCGGTCACGGCGAACGGGATCTGGACGGGCGTTCGCGCCAACGCGTCCGGTGGCCCCGACGACTCCGGTCAGATGGCGGGGACAGGCGTCATCAGCTCCGGTGCGATCACCGGGGTCGACGCGACCGGAGGGACGACCGGCGTCGCCGGCCGCGGCACGACGGTCGGCGTGCAGGGCAGCTCGGACAACGGGATCGGCGTGCATGGCGTCTCGCAGGGCGGGGTCGGCGTCGCCGCAGAGGGCGCGACCGGCGTCGCGGCGCAGGCGAGCGGCACGGCCGTCCAGGCCACGGCCACCGGCGGCGTGGGCAGCTTCGCCGTCTCGGCATCGGCGAACCAGGGGACGGCCGTGCAGGCGTGGTCGAACACGAACCGCGCGGTGGACGCGCGCTCGGAGACGGGCACCGGCGTCTATGTCACCGCCGGGCACGTGGGCGTCGCGGCCTGGTCAGAGAAGGCGATCGGCGTGATGGGCAGCGCCACCGGCACGAATCCGCTGAACATCATCCGCTCGGGTGTCCAGGGATCGAGTGACGTGTACGCGGGCGTGCGCGGGCAGTCCGACTCGGGCAACGGCGTCGAGGCGGTGACGCAGAAGGGCACCGCCATGCGCGCGCACGCGGACGCCGGCGGCACCGGCGCCTACGTGTCGGCCGAGGTCGACCCCGCCACCGGCACGCCGGGGTTGCCGCTGCTCGTCGAGGCGACCCGCGTCGGCGTCACCCAGCTCCCGGTCGCCGCCAGGTTCGTCGGCCACGTCGAGATCGCCGGCGACCTGATCGTCGTCGGCGGCGCCAAGTCCGCGGCCGCCGCCGGGCCGGACGGCGCGCACCTGCGCGTCTACTGCACCGAGATGCCCGAGGCGTGGATCGAGGACGCCGGCGAGGCCGAGCTGGTCGACGGGGTGGCCGAGGTCCCGATCGACGAGCGTTTGGCCGCCATCGCCGACACCGGCGACTACCAGGTGTTCCTCTCGCCCTACGCGCCGGTGCACGCCTACGTCGCCCGCCGCGACGCGGGCTCGTTCGAGATCCGGCTCCACGGCGAGAGCACCACCGCTCGGTCGCGTGCGGCTGGCGCCTGATGGCCCGGCGCAGCGACATCACGGCCGAGCGGTTCGCACCGTTCACGCCGGCCGAGGCCACAGGCACGGACACCGGCAAGGCGCCGCTCGATCCGATCCACCTCGAGCACCCGCCCTTCGAACGCCACCCGCGGGTCGAGATGCCCGCGCCGGTGACGGCTACCGTCGCCCCGGAGCAGCCGCCGATGCCGGACGCGCCGACGCGCGAAAAGGAGTAGCCGGCCTCTCAGGCTCTGAGTGAGCCTGTCCTCAGTCCTGGCCGCGCAGGAAGTCGCGCAGGCCCGGGTTCTTCGACTCGAGCTCGCGCAGGGCGCGCGTCTCGATCTGGCGGACGCGCTCGCGGGTGACGCCGATCTCGGCGCCGACCTGCTCGAGCGTCGCGGGCTCGCGGTCGTTCAGGCCGAAGCGGGCCTCGAGCACGTGGCGCGTGCGCTCGTTCAGCTCCTCGAGGGCCGCCTGCAGCTCGAGCTCGCGCTGGCGGCGCACCAGCAGCGCCTCGGGCTGGCGGATGTTGAGGTCCTCGACCATCTCCGAGAAGTTGGACTCGCCGTCGCCGACGGGGCCCTCGAGCGAGACGGGATCCTCGATCATGCGCTGGAGCTCGATGACGCGCTCCTCCGACAGCTTCAGCTCGGCGGCCAGCTCGGACGTGAGCGGCTCGCGGCCCAGCCGCTGGGTGAGCAGGCGGTTGGCCCGGTGCAGCTTCTTGATGACGTCCAGGACGTGCAGCGGCAGCCGGATCGTGCGGGCCTGGTCGGCGATCGCGCGCGACATCGACTGGCGGATCCACCAGGTGGCGTACGTGGAGAGCTTGTAGCCGCGGCTCGCGTCGAACTTCTCGACCGCGCGCATGAGGCCCATGTTGCCCTCCTGGATCAGGTCGAGCAGCGGCACCCCCGACGAGGAGTATGCGCGGGCCATGCTGATCACGAGCCGCAGGTTGGCCTCGACGAGGCGGCGCTTGGCCACCATGTCGCCGCGGTCCTTGCGGCGGGCGAGCTCGAGCTCCTCCGCCCTGGTCAGGAGGGCGCCGTCGCCGATCTGGCGCACGTACGTGTGCAGCAGATCGACCGCCGGGGCGGGCGCGTCGGTCAGGTCGAGCTCCTCGACCACGTCGGTCGAGTCGAACTCCGGCTGCGCCGCGGCCGGTGCGGGCGCGTGAGATTCGTCGTTGGGCAGTGCGGGGGTCACGGGCAGCGGGCTTTCGGTGGGGGCTCGAGGGCGGAGGGCGTCGCCCTCTGCCCAAGTCAATCGGCGTCCGCGCCCCATCTCTTGAGGGGCAGGACGCGCCGATCGAGCATCCGCCCGCAAATTCTCCAGTCCCGACTTTCGGGCCCGCGGAGACGCTTCGGCGCATTTGCAAGAGGTCAGGTGTGCATTAGCGCCGCCGGGGGATAACGCGGCCCGTGCCGCCGCCGAAGACCAGGGCATGCAATCTGCCTTTGCTCACCTTCCCGAGGGCATCAGCCCCGCCGACGCCATGCGCATCAGCGCCGGCTGCTCCCACGCCCTCGTTCCCGATCAGCCCGCCGCGCGCGGGTACCGCTATGTCGACCTCGGCGGCGCCGAGCCGCCCTTCTACCTGCTCCGGATCTGCTTCGGCGACCACTGCGCGGCCGTGACGCTGAACGCGCCGCTCGAGTTCACGTCGGCCGGCGATGCCGAGCCGGGCGCCGCCGCGGTCGCCCAGGTGAAGGTGTCGGTCGGCCTGAACACGCTGCGCTGGGACCACCTGCTCGACGTCGACCTCTGCTCGGGCGTGTGGGCCGACCTGCTGGCCGCGATCCTGTTCGAGGTGGCTGCGCTCGATCTGCTCGAGCAGTCGGCCTGCCCCGTCTGCGGCCCGATCAGCTGACGCGGCCCTCGGGCGAGATCGACACCCCGCGCTGCTCCAGGCGCTTGCGGATCAGGTACTGGAACGTCGACCACGCGCCCCGGCGGGCGTCGAACATGCGGTACACCTGCCACTCGGTCAGCATCGTCGGGTCGGTGCGGCGGGCCTGAGCCCAGTCGGCGAACTTCGGCAGCCGGCCGCTGCGCAGCGACAGCGCGGCGCCCTGCTCGACCGCCCGCTCCAGCCGCTCCTCGCCGACCGGCACGTCGAAGCCGGCCTGCTTGAGGGCGTTGTTCAGCGAGCCGAAGGTGTGCCAGTAGAGCGACTTCGACGGCATCGCGCCCTTGCGGGCCTCGATGTCCTTTGCGGTCGGCACGCGGCCCAGCTCGTCGCCGAGGTCGCGCAGCAGCCGCAGGAGCTCGTCCTGGGTGGCGAAGCGGCGCGGGACGAGGCCGGCGAGCCGCTTGGCCCGGTTCCACGACTTGAAGTGCTCGATGACCGTCTGCGGGTGCACGGTGGTGCCGGGATCGGCCTCGAACTCGCGCATCGTCGGCGAGCGTCCCAGGCGGTGGGCGCACGCGCGCAGCTCGTCGAGGATGTGCTCGTCGGAGTAGCGCTTGCGCATACCGGCCTGGAATTGCTCGAGCTGGCCGCGGTCGATGCCCTCGATCGCGCGGTACACAGTCTTGCGTCTCATGCTCCGGACTCCCCCACGCTCGGTTTCGCCCCGCGCAGGTTATAGCAAAACCCCGGATAAGTGCAAGTGAATCAGCGGTGCCTTGAGGCGGCGTCAATGCCCGGCTGGGTAGAGTTCGACCGGTGACCGGCTTCCCACTGAAGGTCGCCGCCGCCCGGACGGCGGCCGGGCTGTCGCGGCGCACCCGCGCCGGTGGCGGCACGACGCTGCCCGGAAAGCTGCTCCTGCGGATGGCGCCGGACGCCATCGAGCGCATGTCCCGGCGGCTGGCCCAGGGGTCGCTTGTGATCTCGGCCACGAACGGCAAGACGACCACGGCCAAGATGCTCGCCTCGATGCTGGCTCCGGAGCGGCGGCTGTGCCGCAACACCGCCGGGGCCAACCTGGCCTCGGGGGTCGCGTCGGCGCTGCTCAACGGCGAGGACGCCGACCTGGGCGTCTTCGAGGTCGACGAGGCGGCGCTCCCCGGAGTGGCCCGGCGGCTGCGGCCGCGGGTGACGGTGCTCGGGAACCTGTTCCGCGACCAGCTCGACCGCTACGGCGAGCTCGAGGCCATCGCCGCCCGCTGGCAGGAGATGACCGCGGCGATGCCGGCGGCCGCGCACCTCGTCCGAAACGGCGACGATCCGCTGCTGGCCTCGCTCGGCCACGCCGGGCCCGTCCTCACGTTCGGCATCGACGACGCGGGCTCGGCGCTCGCCGAGATGCAGCATGCGAGCGACTCGAAGTGGTGCCCGGCCTGCGGCACGCGGCTGCGCTACGAGCACGTGTATCTGGGCCACCTGGGCGAGTGGAGCTGCCCGGGCTGCGGGCGGCGGCGGCCGCAGCTCGACGTCTGGGCCGACACGGTCGAGGCGCAGGGCCTCGACGGCACCCGGTTCGTCCTGCGCACGCCGCTCGGCGACGCGGCCGTCGAGCTGCCGATGCCGGGGCTCTACAACGTCTACAACGCGCTCGCCGCCGCGGCGGCCGCGTGTGCGCTCGGCGGCGTCGAAGTCGCCCGCATCGCCACCGGCCTCGAGCGGTTCGACGCCGCCTTCGGCCGCTTCGAGCGGCTGCGGGTGGGCGATCGCGATGCCGTCCTCCTGCTGGCCAAGAACCCGGCGGGCGCGAACGAGCTGATCCGCACGCTCGCCGCCGACGGGCGGCCCAAGCAGCTGCTGCTGGCGCTGAACGACCGCATCGCCGACGGCCGCGACGTCTCCTGGATCTGGGACGTCGACTTCGAGCTCCTGGCCGGTCGGGTGCAGGAGGTCGTGACCGCGGGCACGCGCGCCGCCGAGATGGCGATGCGGCTCAAGTACGCCGGCGTCGAGCCGGATCGGCTGGTGGTCGCCGACCGCATCGCCCCTGCGCTCGACCGTGCGCTTGCGGGCGGCGAGGGGCCGGTGTACCTGCTCGGCACCTACACGGCCATGCTGGAGCTGCGCGCGGTGCTGACCCGGCGCGGCGTCGTTCGCCCCTACTGGGAGGCGGCATGACCGGCCTGCGCGTCTGCCACCTCTACCCCGAGCACCTGAACATCTATGCCGACCGCGGCAACATCGCCGTCCTGCGCGCGCGCTGCGAGTGGCGCGGGATCGGGTTTGAGGCGGTCGGCTGCGGGCCGGGAGACGCGCTGCCCGACGCCGACCTCTACTACGTCGGCGGCGGCCAGGACCGCGACCAGCTGCTCGTCGCGGACGATCTCGTCGGCCGGGCGGCCGGCCTGCGCTCTGCCATCGACGGCGGCGCGTGGCTGCTCGCCGTGTGCGGCGGCTATCAGATGCTCGGCCACTACTACCGCGGCCACCTCGGGGACGAGATGCGCGGCACGGGGCTCGTCGATCTCGTCACCGAGGCCGGGGACACGCGGATGATCGGCAACATCACGATCGACTGCGAGCCGCGCGCGGGCGAGCCCATGACCGTGGTCGGGTTCGAGAACCATGCCGGCCGCACCCGGCTCGGCGAGGGCGTGCGCCCGCTCGGGCGCGTGCTCCAGGGCCACGGCAACAACGGCCGCGACGGCGGCGAGGGCGTCCTCTCCGGCCGCATCGTCGGCACCTACATCCACGGGCCGCTGCTGCCGAAGAACCCGGCGCTGGCCGACGTGCTGATCGCCGAGGCGCTGCGGCGGCGAAGCGGCGAGGTCGCCCTCGAGCCGCTGGACGACCGGCTGGAGCACTCCGCGCACGACGTGGCCGTCGCGATTTCCGGCTAAGGCGACGCGGCGGGCCCGCGCCTGCGCAGCTCGGGGATGCCGAATTGGCTGCGGCGGCGGCCGCCGTCGGGCGTGAATCCGGCGCGCTCGTAGAAGCGGGCGGCGCCGGCGTTTGCGGCGAAGTGCCAGACGACGACCGGGCGGTGGCGCTCCTCGAGGTCGGCGACGGCCTGCCCGAACAACCGCCGGCCGAGGCCCGTCCCGATCCGGTCCGGCTCGACGTAGAGGCCGTGCACCTCGCCGGCGCCGGCCGCGACGTCGTCGTCCGGGCACGGCCCTGTGCGGGCGAAGCCCCACACGGCCGCGCCGGGGCCGATCACCCACACGCGGTCGGCCGGCGGCAGGTCGGTCAGGTAGGCGTGCCACTCGCGGGCCTGCTCGACCGGGTCGAGGCTGTGGAGCACGTCGGGCGCCAGCAGGCCGGCGTAGGCGGCCCGCCAGGCCCGCGTTGCGAGCGCTGCGATCGCGGCCGCGTCGTCCGGCCCGGCCGCGCGCACCGCGGTCATCGCACCCAGAGCTCTCCGAGGTGGACGAACGGGTCGCCCGGCCGCCAGCGCTCCAGGAACCTGTGGATGGGCGGGCGCAGATCGATCGCCCCGATCTCGCCGGCGTGCATCAGCCGGTGGCCGTGGATGGCGCCGTCTGCCGAGGCGACCCCCTCGAGACTGCGGCCCGAGACGTCGGCGTAGAAGATCACGTGCACGACGTGCTTGCGCGGCCGCAGGCCGGCCGGGGCGATCGACTCGGCGATCGCGATCGGGCCCTCGAGCGCGAGGCCCTCCAGGCCGCACTCCTCGGAGAGCTCGCGGGCAAGGGCGACGTGGAGCGACTCGCCCTCCTCCACCCCACCGCCCGGCAGGAGCCAGTACGAGCGGCCGCCCTTCTCCTGCTGCAGCAGCAGGACGGCGTCGCCGTGCCGCAGCAGCGCACCCACCCGGATGCGGGGAGCGCTCACCCCCCGGATCTCACCGTCGATGACCCGAACCCGCGCTCGGCGCGCTCCGACGGCGGCAGGTCGGACGCCTCGATCACCTCCAGCTCGGGCAGCGCCAGCACCACCAGCTGCGCGATGCGGTCGCCGGGGCGGATGTGGAACGGCGTCGCCGTGTCCGTGTTCAGGAGCACCACCTTGAGCTCGCCGCGATAGCCCGAGTCGATCAGGCCGGGCGAGTTCACGACGGTGATGCCGTGCCGGGCCGCGAGGCCGGAGCGCGGCTGGACGAAGCCGCCGTGGCCGGCGGGGATCGCGACGGCGAGCCCGGTCGCGACGGTGCGGCGCTCGCCCGGCCCGAGCACGACGTCCTCGACGCTTGCCAGGTCGAGGCCGGCGTCGCCCGGGTATGCGCCCGCCGGCATCTGCGCGTCGGGGTGAAGGCGGCGGACGAGCAGGTCGGTCATACGCGGTAGGCGGCGAACCGGCCCACCAGGTCACGGGGCAGGCGGGCCGTCACGAGCACGCCCTCGGCGGCGTCTTCGCGGGCGGTGATCGGCGCGCCGGTGGCATACAGCGCCGACAGCTCGCTGCCGTCGGCGTGCGGCAGGAGCAGGCGCACGTCGATGTAGCGCCCGCTGAAGAACTCGGCGATCCGGTGCTTCAGCTCGTCCAGGCCCTCGCCGGTCAGGGCCGAGATCAGGACGGCGTCCGGGAAGCGGTTCTGCAGCCGCCGCCGGGCGAGCGCGTCCACCGCATCGATCTTGTTCACCACGAGCATCTGCGGGATCGCGTCGGCGCCGATGTCGGCCAGCACCGCCCGCACCTCCTCGAGCTGGCGGGTGAGGCCCTCCTCGCCGGACGCCGCATCGACCACGAGCAGCACGAGATCGCCCGCGAGCGTCTCCTCGAGCGTGGCCGCGAAGGCCTCGACGAGCATATGCGGCAGCTTGCCGATGAAGCCGACCGTGTCGGTCACGAGGTAGGCGCGGCCGTCCTCGCGGAACGCGCGGGTGGTCGGGTCGAGCGTCTCGAAGAGGCGGTCGTCGACGCTCACCTCAGCGCCCGTGAGGGCGTTCAGGAGCGTGGACTTGCCCACGTTGGTGTAGCCGGCCAGCGCCACCGCCGGCATCGCCGAGCGGCTGCGCTTCTGCCGCATCACCCCGCGCCTGGCGGCCACCTCGCGCAGCCGCGTGCGCAGGAGCGCCAGCCGGCGCCGGGCCATCCGCCGGTCGGATTCGAGCTGCGTCTCGCCCGGGCCGCGCGTGCCGACGCCGCCGCCCAGCCGCTCGAGGTGCTTCCACATCCCCCGCATCCGCGCCAGCGAGTACTCGAGCTGGGCGAGCTCGACCTGCAGCTTGCCCTCGGCCGTGTGCGCGTGCTGGGCGAAGATGTCCAGGATGACCGCCGTGCGGTCGACGACCCGCATCTGCAGCGCGTCCTCGAGCGTGCGCTGCTGGCGCGGCGTCAGCTCGTCGTCGGACACCACCACCTCGGCGTCGAGCCGGCCGGCCAGCTCGCGCAGCTCGTCCAGCTTGCCCGGGCCGAGGTACGTGCGCGGATCGGGCCTGCGGCGGTGCTGGACGAGCGTGCCGACGGTGCGCACGCGGGCGGTGCGAAGCAGCTCGCGCATCTCGTCGAGCTCGTCCGCGCCGTCGGTCCCCGGGAGCAGCGACGCCACCACGACCCCGCGCTCGGGATCCAGGTTGGTGGTGATCTGGGTCACGAAGAGCAGTATACGGAGGCCGCGCCCCGCCCTCTGGCCCGCGCAAACAGGCGCCTAGACGGTGACGCGCAGGTGCTGCTCGATGCGCGACATCGCCTCGCGCAGCTCGTCGTCGGGGACGGTCAGCGACAGGCGCACGTAGCCCTCGCCGTTGGGCCCGTAGGACGATCCGGGCGACACGACCACGGCCGCCTGGTCGAGCACAAGCTCGGCGAACGAGACCGAGGTGTGCCCCTCCGGCACGGGCACCCAGATGTACATCGTGCCCTTCGGCGTGGGCACGTCGATGCCCACGGCGGCGAGGGCGGCGACGACCAGGTCGCGCCGCCGGGCGTAGATCGCGCACATCTCGCGGACATGCTCCTGCGAGCCGGTGAGCGCCGCCGCCGCGGCCATCTGCACCGCCTCGAACATGCCCGAGTCGATGTTCGTCTTCAGCTTCAGGAGCGCCGCGATCATCTCGGCGTTGCCGACTGCGGCGCCCACGCGCCAGCCGGTCATGTTGTAGGCCTTCGAGAGCGAGAACATCTCGACGCCGGCCTCGCGGGCGCCGCGGGCCTGCAGGTAGCTCGGCGCCGTGTAGCCGTCGAAGGTGATCTCGGAGTAGGCGTTGTCGTGCACGATCGGCACGTCGCGCTCGAGGCCGAAGGCGGCCAGCCGCTCGAAGAACCCGACGTCGCAGACGGCGCCGGTGGGGTTGTTCGGGTAGTTGCAGAAGAGCAGGTTCGAACGGTCTGACACGGCCGCCGGTATCGACTCCAGGTCGGGCAGGAAGCCGTGCTCGGCCGTGAGCGGCATCAGCACGGGCTCGGCCCCGGCGAGCAGCGTGCCCGACGTGTACACCGGGTAGCCCGGATCGGTGGCCAGGCAGACGTCGCCCGGATCGAGCATCGCGAAGCAGACGTGGGCGACGCCCTCCTTGCCGCCCAATAGGGGCAGCACCTCGGTCTCGGGGTCGAGCTCGACGCCGAAGCGGCGCTCGTAGAACGTGGCCACCGCCTCGCGGTACTCGGCCCGGCCGCGGTTTGAGGGGTACTGGTGGGTGTCGGGGCGGGCCACCTGGCGCTGCGCCTCGGCGACCACGGCGTCCGGCGTCGGCAGGTCGGGATCGCCGATGCCGAGCGAGATCACCTCCACCCCGGCCCGGCGGCGCTCCTCGATCTTGCGCTCGAGCTCGGCGAACAGGTAGGGCGGCAGGGCCTGGACGCGGGCGGCGATGCGCATGCCTAGAGCGCCTCCAGCGCGGCCGCGAACTCGGCCGAGAACTCGCCGCGGTGCACGCACTGGACGGGCCCGGTGAGGCGGACGTCCAGCCGCTCGTCGACCGCGACGATGAGGTCGCCCCCGTCGGTGTGCACGGTCACGGGGCTCTCGGCGTGGCCGGCGACGACGGCCGCGACGGCCGCCGCGCTCGATCCCGAACCGGACGAGAGCGTCTCGCCGGCCCCCCGCTCCCACACCCGCATGCGGATCTCGTGCCCTCCGAGCGGCCGGTAGAACTCGACGTTCGTGCGGTTCGGGAACCACGGGTG
Organism: uncultured Actinomycetes bacterium; assembly: GCA_963813245.1. Lineage (GTDB taxonomy): Bacteria > Actinomycetota > Thermoleophilia > Gaiellales > JAICJC01 > JAICJC01. The sequence continues at coordinate 143,609 of CAWEYE010000003.1, read as the reverse complement.
GCGCTCGATCGGCGGCCCGACCGCGGCCAGGTCGAGGCCGTCCACGCCCTCGCTCTCGATCACGCAATGCGGGTTTCCGAGCGTCACGAACGTGTAGAGCGGCGCCGGCGGCTCGCCGCCGTCGGGGGCATGGTCGGGCCCCTCGAGCGCGGCCGCGCCGGCGTCGATCGTCACCGAGCCGCCGGCGACGACGCCGGCGACCGTGCCCTTGAGCGTCTCGAGCACCACGTCGCGCGACGCCGTCGCGGCCGGCGACGTAGCCGGCGGCGATGCGGCTGCCGTTGCCCGAGAACTCGGCCTCGCCGCCGTCGGGGTTCAGGATCTGCACCCGCGCGTGCCCTGGGTCCAGCGGGTCGAGCACGAGGATGCCGTCGCTGCCGGCGCCCAGATCGGGATGGCAGATGCGCTCCACGCGTGGCGGGCTCAGCGGGACGGCCAGGTCGCCGCGCTCGATCACCAGGTACGCGTTCCCGGCCGCCTGCCACTTCTCGAATCGCATCGCGGCAGGATACCGGCCGCGTGAATACCGGTGCCTGGCACCGGTATTCAGTGGGTGCCGGCGAGCGCGCCGACCAGGATCACGGCGGCGAGCAGCGCGCACACGAGGGCAAACCCGATCACGATCGGCCAGGTCGTCGGGAGGCCGGCGACGAGCGCGAGGCCGGCGAGCAGGGCGATCGCGATCAGCGGCAGACGGCTGATCGCGTGCGGCCGGGCGCGCAGGTAGCGGGCGCCGACACGGTCGGCCAGGAGCAGCGCCGAACCCAGCGTCCCCAGCAGGAGCACCGCGACCACAACCGGGCCGATCACCCACTGCGCCCACCCGGTGACGTCGCCTGCGGCGATGCCGGCGAGCAGTGCGGCCATGGCCGTCACCGGCACGGCGGCGGCCAGGATCACGAGCGCGTCGCGCGCCTCGCGCACGGCATCGTGCTCGCGCCGGCCGGTCACAGCGCCTCCGCGATGTCCGCCGCTATCACGGCGGGGTCGCGATCGCCCGCGACCGGCTCGAGGCCGGGCAGCCGCCGCATCCAGGTGCGCTGGCGCTTGGCGTAGCGGCGCGTGCGCACGACCATGCGCCGCTCGGCCTCCTCGGCGTCGATGCGCCCGGCCAGGAGGTCGGTCACGTCCTGGAGGCCGTGGATGCGCTCGGCGGTGATCGAGAACGTGCGCATGCCGCGGGCCGCCCGCACCTCGTCGACAACGCCGCGCTCGAGCATCGCGCGCGTGCGCCGGGCGATGCGTTCGGCGACCAGCGGCGCGGGCACGTCCAGGCCGACCACGGTCGTCGAGTGGCGGCGGTCCGACCCCCACAGACGGTCGCTTGCGGGTACGAGGCTCGAGCCCGCCGCGTGCAGCTCAAGCGCGCGCACGACGCGGCGGCGGTCGTTCGGGTGCACCGCCCCGGCGGCGACCGGATCGGCGGCGACGAGCTGGGCGTGCGCCGCCTCCGCGCCGGCGCGGTCGTACAGATGCTCGAAGCGGGCCCGCTCGGCGGCGGACACGCGGGGCGGCAGCGGCATGTCGGCCAGAGCGGCGCGCAGGTAGAGGCCGCTGCCGCCACACACGACCGGAGTGCGCCCGCGCGCCAGCACGGCGTCGATCGCGCCGTGGGCCAGCGCCGCGTACTCGGCCACCGACCCGGCGTGGCCGGTGTCCCACACCGCCACCAGGTGATGCGGCACCCGGGCGGCCTCGGCCGGCGACGGCTGGTTTGTGAGGATCGGCAGGCCGGCGTAGAGCTGCATGGCGTCGCAGGAGACGATCTCGCCGCCGATCCGCTCGGCCAGCTCCAGGGCCACGGCGCTCTTGCCCGACGCCGTCGGACCGAAGATGGCCACGACCGGCATCGCGAGCCCCTCTAGACGGCGACGGCGGCGGCGAGGCGCCCGGCCAGCGTCTGCGACGTCGATCCCGTGATGAGGACGTCCACCAGCTCCCCCGCCGTCGCGTCGCCGGGGAAGTTGACCGCCTTGTTGGTGCGGGTGCGGCCGCGCAGCACCGCCGGGTCGGTGCGGCTCGGGCCCTCGACCAGCACCTGCTGGATGCTGCCGCGCAGCGCGGCATTGCGGGCCGCGGCGTGGTGCTGGACGCGATCAACGAGCCGCTGGATGCGCTCCTTCTTCACGGGCTCGGGCACCTGATCGTCCATGCGCGCCGCGTCGGTGCCGCGGCGCGGCGAGTAGACGAAGGTGAAGGCATGGTCGTAGCCGACCTCATCCACGATCGAGAGCGTCTCGGCGAACTCGGCATCCGTCTCGCCCGGGAAGCCGACGATGATGTCGGTCGTGAGCGCGATCTCGGGGATCGCCGCGCGGATGCGCTCGACGAGCGCCAGGTAGCGCTCGCGCGAATAGGTGCGGCGCATCGCCTTGAGGACGCGGGTCGATCCCGACTGGACGGGCAGGTGCAGGTGCTCGCACACCGCCGCCGACTCGGCCATCGCGGCGATCACGTCGTCGCGCATGTCCTTCGGGTGCGGGCTCGTAAACCGGATCCGGTCGATCCCGGGCACGGCGTCGAGCGCCCGCAGGAGCTCGGCGAAGCTCGTCGCGATCGCCGGGCGCAGGTCGCGGCCGTAGGAGTTCACGTTCTGCCCGAGCAGCGTCAGCTCGCGCACGCCGTCGGCGGCGAGGAGGGAGGCCTCGCGCACCAGGTCGTTGGGGTGGCGGCTGTGCTCGCGCCCGCGCACGCTCGGGACGATGCAGTAGGAGCAATTGCAGTTGCAGCCGGTCGAGATCTGCAACCAGGCCTGGTGGGCCCGGTCGCGCTTGAGCGGCAGCTCGCCCGCGAAGCTGTCGAACGTCGAGAAGTGGCCACGGGGGATCTCGCCGCCGGCCTGGATGAAATCGCCCAGGCGGTGGATGTTGCCCGGCCCGAACGCCAGGTCGACGAACGGGAACTGCTCGAAGAGCTCGTCCTTCATCGACTCCGACCAGCACCCGCCGACCACGATCACCTTGCCCGGGTCGCGCTGCTTGGCCGCGCGGGCGTCCATCAGGTGGGCGATCAGGCGATCGTCGGCCTTCTCCCGGATCGTGCAGGTGTTGAACACGAGGAAGTCGGCGTCGTCGGCCGCCTCGGCCTCCCCCAGCCCGACCGACTCGAGCAGGCCCTTGATCCGCTCGGAGTCGTGTACGTTCATCTGGCAGCCGAAGGTGGTGACGTGGTAGCGCTTCGAGTTCACAGCAGCCCGAACGATACCGTCCGCGGCCGTCAAGCTATCGTGAGCGCCGATGAGCGTGCGCCTGGAGCTGGTGCAGGGTGACATCACGACGGTCGCCGCCGACGCGATCGTGAACGCGGCCAACACAACTCTCCGCGGCGGCGGCGGCGTGGACGGCGCGATCCACCGGGTCGGCGGGCCGTCGATCATGGAGGAGTGCCGCGCGCTCGGCGGCTGTCCGACCGGCGATGCCAAGCCGACCGGAGCGGGCAACCTTCCCGCTCGCCATGTCATCCACGCCGTCGGACCGGTGTGGCACGGCGGCGGCGCCGGCGAGGGCCAGCTGCTAGCGTCGGCCTACCGGCGCGTCCGTGGAGGTGGCCTCGCGGCTCGGCTGCGAGTCGGTGGCGTTCCCGGCCATCTCGACCGGTGTCTATGGCTATCCGGTCGACCTGGCGGCGGCCGTCGCCGTGCCCGCGGCGCTCGCGGCCGCGCAGGCATCGGCGCACGTGCGCCGGCTGGTGTTCGTGCTCTACTCGGACGCTGATATGGCCGCGTTCCGGGCTGCGGCGGAGGCCCGGCTCAGCGGCTGAGCACGCGCGCGGCCTGGTCGCACACGGCCTCGGCCACCGCTGCCAGCGCGGGCGCGTCCACGACCAGCTGCACGGCGACGCCGCTGCGGGTCGGGCTCTGCGTCTGCGCCCGGCCGGCGTCGACCCACACCGCGAGGCCCACCTCGTCGATCGCGCGGGGCACGCTGGGCGGGGCCAGATCGAGCCCGAACACCTCGTCGGCGGGGACGAAATGGCCGAATCCGTCGGCGGCCGCGTCGAGCAGCGCGTGGCCGAGGGCGAACAGCTCGGCCGGGGTCAGCGCGGCGTCGGGGACGTGCGCCACGGCGTTACCGCCCGCGTGCAGCGTCAGCGAGTACGGCACCGACTCGGCGAACGGCTCGGCGGTGATCACGAGCTCGACGTTGATGCCGGAGACGTCCTGCTCGGTGTCGCAGAGGCGGATCCTCACTTTGACCGCCTGCGCCGCTTGCGCGGCAGTGACAGCGTGAACGTCGAGCCCTGACCGGGCTCGCTCTCGACCGACAGGCGGCCGCCGAGCGCCGTCGCGAGCTCGCGGGCGATCGAGAGGCCGAGGCCCGTCCCGCCCTCGCCGCGGCGGCTGTAGAAGGGGTGGAACACGGCCTCTTTCTCGGCCGGCGAGATGCCGCGGCCGGTGTCGGAGACCGAGATCGCGGCGACGCCGTTCGAGCTGTTGCAGCCCAGCTGGACGGTGCCGCCCCGGGGCGTCCAGCGGAAGGCGTTGTCGAGCAGGTTGTTGACGATCTGGAGGACGCGGTCGCCGTCGGTGATGATCGTCGGGGCCTCGTCGATCGGCGTGTGGAAGATCACGTCGTTCGTGCGCGCCTTCTCGCGGAACGATGCCGCCGCCCGCTCGAGCAGCGCCGCCAGCCCCACCTCCTCGCTCACCACCCGGAACTGGTGCGCTTCGAGCCGGGTCAGGTCGAGCAGGTCGCCGACGAGCCGGTCGAGCCGGCGCACCTCCTCGTTTACCGCGGTCAGCGACTCGTCCAGGTCGTCCGGGCCGACCACCCCCTCTGCCAGCGCCTGAACGTGCCCCGAGATGGCCGTGAGCGGCGTGCGCAGCTCGTGGGTGACGCGCATGAGGAAGTTGCGCTCGAGCTCGTCCACCTCGCGCAGGCGGTCGACCATGCCCTGGAAGCGGGTGGCGAGCTGGCCGAGCTCGTCGTCGGATGTGCGCTTGCCGATCACGTTCACGTCCAGGTCGCCGCGGGCGACCTTGTCGGCGGCGCTGCCCAGCACGCGCAGGGGCTGGGTGATACGGCGGGCGACATAGGTCGCCAGGATGATCGCGACGATCAGGCCGACCGCGACCCCGGCGGCGACGAGTCCGATCACGTTCTTCCAGGCGTTGTTCACGTCGGCGAGCGGCTTGGCCAGCACAACGGCTCCGATGGGCTGAGGGCCGCTGAAGATCGGAGCCGCGACCCCGATGTACGTGGTCGTGGCGCCCCGGGGCGTGAACTCGTAGACCGGCCGGGAGGTCGGTGCCAGCGACTTGTAGTTGAGGGGAATGTGGGCGTTCTTGATGTTCCGCGCCCCCCGGACCGGGAACAGCGGGGGGCCGGCGTAGTAGAGCCTCGCGTCGCTCACGTGCTCGAACTCGGATGCGAGCACCACCGCCGGAGCTCGCTTCCCCGCCTTGAACGTGCGCCTGAAGGCACGTTCGTAATAGGTCGCGACGCCGGTCACCTGCTTGCGCAGCTCGGACTCGGTCTGGTTGCGGTTGTAGGACTGGTACAGGCTCACCACGACGACGGCTGCGATCACGGTGGCGAGGACGAGCGTGCCGGCGAAGAGGAAGGCGAGCCGTGCTCTAAGTGACTGCAGCATCGTCAGCGACCTTGTAGCCCACGCCCCAAACGGTCGCCACCGGGCAGTCATCGCCGAGCTTGCGCCGCAGCTGGCGCACGTGCACGTCAACCGTGCGGGTGTCCCCGGCGAAGGTGTATCCCCACACCCGCTCGAGCAGCTGGTCGCGGGTTAGCACAAGCCCGCGGTGATCGAGCAGCTCCCACAGCAGGTCGAACTCCTTCGGCGCAAGCTGCACGTGCCGGCCTGACACCGTCACCTCGCGGCGGCCGGCGTCGATGCGCAGGTGGCCGTGCTCCATGGCGGCCTCCTGCGGCCGCGAAGACCGGGCCGTCTGGCTCGAGCGACGCAGGATCGACTTGATCCGGGCGACCAGCTCGCGCGGGTTGAACGGCTTCGTCAGATAGTCGTCGGCGCCCACCTCGAGGCCGACGATCTTGTCCACGTCGTCGTCGCGGGCCGTCAGCATGAGGATGGGGACATCGGAGGTCGACCGGATCTGGCGGCACACCTCGAGACCGTCGATGTCGGGCAGCATCAGATCGAGCACGACGAGGTCCGGTTTGACGCTCTCGGCCTTCTGGAGCGCCTCGGCGCCGTCCCGGGCGATATCCACCTGGTAGCGGGCGTTCTTGAGGTACATCGCAACGAATGAGGCGATGTTGCGCTCGTCCTCGACGACGAGGATCTTCTCAGCCATCTTCGTAGCGTACAGCCTGGTCAGGCCGGAGCCTAGAAGTGCAGGTCGGTCGCGTACGCGGACCAGCTCTGCCAGCTCTTGGAACCGATCTGGTATTTCCCGCTGCCCGCGACCTTGCCGCTGCCGTCGAAGACGCCGCACACCTTGATCCCCGGGCCCTGGAGCTTGATCCAGAACTTCGTGCTCGCAGAAACCGTCATCGGATGCTTCGACGTGACCTTCCAGCCGTCGTCACCGATGGACTTCCACACGAGCCCGGAGCCGTGCACCCAGCCTGCCTTGCGTGGGTTCTGCTTACCGGTGCGGTCGCGTACCCAGATCGTGCCGCTCTGAAGGCTGCCCCACTCGGCGCCGTTTCCGACCACGCTCAGCCAGCCCTTGCCGGTGGCCTGGAAGTTCGAGCAGCTGGTCGTGCATTTCTTGGCGAGCAGGACTGCGCCCGACGCGGGCAGGGCGGTGGCCAGCATGGCCAGCAGGGCGGTGATGAAGGCGACCTTTTTCATGCGACCTGTATCGGCGTCGCCCGCGCCGGCTCCAGTAAGCCTTCTGTAAACCCGACAATATGCTCGCGTTTACTTCGCGATCTCGGTGGCGCGCGACTCCCGGATCACGGTCACCTTGATCTGCCCCGGGTACTCGAGCTCCGCCTCGATCTCGCGGGCGATCTGGTGGCTCAAGAGGGCGGCGGTGTCGTCGTCGACCTGCTCGGGCTTCACCATCACCCGGATCTCGCGGCCGGCCTGCATCGCGTAGCAGCGCTCGACGCCCTCCTTTGCGGTCGCGATCCGCTCGAGCGCCTCGAGCCGCTTGATGTAGTGCTCCAGGCTCTCGCCGCGGCCGCCGGGCCGGGAGGCCGAGATCGCGTCGGCCGCGATGATGAGCACCGCCTCGACCGTCTGCGGCTCGACGTCGTGATGGTGGGCCTCGATGGCGTGGCAGACGCTCGGCGACTCGCGGTACTTCTTCGCCATCTGCGCCGAGATGACGGCGTGCGGGCCCTCGACCTCGTGGGTGACCGCCTTGCCGATGTCGTGCAGGAGCGCGGCTCTGCGCGCGGTCTTCTGGCTGGCGCCGAGCTCGGCGGCCATGATCGAGGCCAGGTGGGCGCACTCGACCGAGTGCTTGAGCACGTTCTGGCCGTAGCTCGTGCGATAGCGCAGCCGTCCCAGGATCTTGACGAGCTCCGGATGCAGTCCGTGCACGTTGGCCTCGAAGCACGCCTGCTCGCCCGCCTGGACGATCTGCTGCTCGATCTGGGCCTTCGACTGGTAGTACATCTCCTCGATCCGCGAGGGATGGATGCGGCCGTCGGCGATCAGGCTCTCGATCGTCAGACGGGCGATCTCGCGGCGCACGCCGTCGAACGCCGAGAGCACGACGGCCTGGGGCGTGTCGTCGATGATCACGTCGACGCCGGTCAGGTTCTCGAGGGCGCGGATGTTTCTGCCCTCGCGGCCGATGATGCGGCCCTTGAGGTCGTCGGACGGCAGCTGCACGACCGATACGGTCGTCTCGGCCGTATGGCCGGAGGCGACGCGCTGGATCGCGACCGAGACGATGTTCCGCGCGCGCTTGTCGGCGTCGAGGCGGGCCTCCTCCTCGATCTGGCGGACGAGCTTGGCCATGTCCGAACGGGCCTCTTCCTCGATGCGGGTCAGGAGCGCCGCGCGGCCGTCGGCGGCGGTCATGCCGGCGACGCGCTCAAGCCCGGCGAGCTCGGCGTCACGGGCGGTCTTCAGGTCTTCCTGCAGCTGCTTGGCGTGGGCCTCGCGGTCGGCGACCGACTGGTCGCGCCGGGCCAGCTCGTCGGCTTTCAGGTCGGCCTGGGCCTGCGCGGCCGAGAGCCGTTCCTCGGCCTTCGCGAGCTCGGCGCGGCGATCGGCCATGTCGCGCTCCTGCTCGGTGCGCTGGGCGAGCAGCTCCTCGCGCGCAGCCACCTGGGCCTCCTTGAGCTGTGCGCCCGCCTGGCGCTCGGCATCCTCGAGAATCCGTTGCGCCTGACGCTCTGCATCGGCGACCTGGGGGCGGCGTCGCAGCGTCTCCACGGCGTATCCGGCCCCCGCGCCAACCACAAGCGCGAGCGCGATCAGAACAGGCTCCACCGCGTCTCCTTATGTGTGTGGCCCCCGCCCCGTGGGCGGCGGCCGTCATCGAATCAGGTATGCGCGCCCGGCCGGCCGCCGCGCATCGGGGCGTGCCGAGGCTCGGGCCGGCTCCGCGGGGGCGAAGCTTGAGCGCGAACTGATCGAAGACGCGAACCGGTGCAACCAACCCGCCTTTCGGCAGGAGAGGGAACTGAACGGCGGAAAAGCCAGACTCGACATGGATCGTAGACCAGCGCCTGCCGGTTGGGCAACGCGTGGCAGCGCAGGTACCGCTGCCGGCGCCGCCGCCGATCAGGCGTCGATGTCGAGCCGAAGCACCGTTGCGACGGTTTCGACGTCGAAGCCCCGCCGGGCCAGGAACGTCGCCGCCCGCCGGACGGCGGCCGGATCGCCCGCATCCGGGCTGCGCCGCGCGCCCAGCGCAAGCCGCGCCCGCTCCACCTCGGCTTCGTGCGAGGTGGCCGCGGCCACGGCCACGGCGGCCGGGTCGACCTCGAGGCGATCGAGGTCGGCCGCGATCCGCAGCCGCCCGTGGGCGCTCGCGCGCCGGCTCGAGACGACCGCGGTGGCCAGTGCCCGGTCGTCGAGCACGCCCATCGCAGCGAGCCGGTCGAGCACCCCGGTGGCATCCTCGCTTGGAAGCTCCCACTCCCGCAGCCGGCGGGCCAGCTCGGCCCGCGATCGCGGGCGGCGGGCGATCAGCCGCAGCGCCCGCCGTTCGGCTGCATCGGCCGCGCCGGCGCGCTCGAGCGCCGCCCGGGCTTCACCGTCGAGCTGCGCGCCCACCATGAGGCCATGCTCGGACAGACGGCGGTCATGCACCACGACCCGCTCGCCCGCCTCGAGCACGACCTCGACCACGGGATCACCGAGCCGCGGCCGGCGCAGTCCGACGACCGTCGTCATGACCGCCGCCCTCTCGGCCCCGTGTCGCCTTTGCTCCTACTCGACCGGCGCCAGGGACGCTCCGTTGGCCTTTGCGGCGGCGTTGTCGTCGTCCGCCTCCGTGGAGCCCGACGTCGGCAGCTTGACCGGTGGCGCGACCGTAGCCTTGCGGGTCGGGACGACGGTCTCCGGCACGGCTGCCTGGATGCCCTCGAGCAGCTTGGCGGTGACGTCGGGATGCTCGACGAGGAACGCCTTCACGTTCGTGCGTCCCTGGCCCAGCCGCTCCTCGCCGAAGGAGAAGTACGAGCCGGACTTCTGGATCAGCTTGTGCTCCAGCGCCACGTCCAGCACCGATCCCTCCCATGAGATGCCCTCGCCGTAGGCGATGTCGAACTCGGCCTGCTTGAACGGCGGGGCGACCTTGTTCTTGACGACCTTCACCCGGCAGCGGTTGCCCACGGCCTCGGTGCCTTCCTTCAGCGTCTCGATGCGGCGGATGTCGAGCCGCACGGACGAGTAGAACTTGAGCGCACGGCCGCCCGGTGTCGTCTCGGGGGATCCGAACATGACGCCGATCTTCTCGCGCAGCTGGTTCGTGAAGATGCAGATCGTGCCGGTGCGGTTGAGCGTGCCGGCGATCTTGCGCAGCGCCTGGCTCATCAGGCGGGCCTGGAGGCCGACGTGGGAGTCGCCCATCTCGCCCTCGATCTCGGCTCGCGGCACGAGCGCCGCCACCGAGTCGATCACGAGCACGTCGAGCGCTCCCGACCGGATCAGGAGCTCGGAGATCTCGAGCGCCTGCTCGCCGTTGTCGGGCTGGCTCAGGAGCAGGTCGTCGACGTTCACGCCGATGCGGCGGGCGTACGCCGGGTCCATGGCGTGCTCGGCGTCGATGAACGCCGCCAGGCCGCCGGTGCGCTGCGCCTCGGCGATGACGTGGTAGCACAGCGTGGTCTTGCCCGAGGACTCGGGCCCGAACACCTCGCACACGCGCCCGCGCGGGAGGCCGCCGATGCCCAGGGCGAGGTCGAGCGACAGCGCCCCTGTCGAGACCGCGTCGATCGCGATCGCCGGGGCATCGCCCATCTTCATGACCGCGCCCTTGCCGAACTGGCGCTCGATCTGGCTGACTGCTGCCTCGAGGGCTTGCTCTCGCTCCATGCGTCTCTCCACCTTCCTCTCGGCGCGCCCCCGCGACGCGCCGGTTGTATTGTCGCAGCCGGGGCCGACGTGGCCGGGCTCCCGAACAGATGTTCGTAGATACTAGAGGCGCGGTCGGACGCGGTTCAAGGCCGCGGGTGTGCCGAGGCTGCAACGACATGCACGCGCAGCAGGTGCAGTGCGGCGACGGCCGCCCTGGCCCGCACGATCGCGCGGTCGCCGGGGACGTCCATCTGGCGGCGGTCCTCTCCGGCCGGCGAGGAGACGTGCAGGTACACGAGCCCGACCGGCTTCTCGGGGGTGCCGCCGCCCGGGCCGGCGATCCCGGTCACCGCCACCGCGACGTCGGCTCCCAGCCGCTCGCGCGCGCCGGCGGCCATCGCCGCGGCCGCCTCGGGGCTGACCGCCCCATGCCGGGCGAGCACCTCTGCCGGCACGCCCAGAAGCGCATGCTTGAGCTCGTTCGAGTACGTCACGGCGCCGCCCGCGAACACGTCCGAGCTGCCCGGGATGTCCGTCAGCCGCGCCGCCACCATGCCGCCGGTGCAGGACTCGGCGGCCGCGGCCGTCCAGCCCCGCTCGCGGAGCAGGTCGAGCACGATCTCGGGCAGTTCGCGCTCGTCGGTGCCGAACACGTACTCGCCGAGGGCGGCCGTCATCCGCTGCTGGAGCACGGCCGCTCCTGCCTCGCCTTCTGGCTCGGCTCTGATATCGATCTCGACCTCGAAGTTGCGCGCGCAGATGCTCGTCTCGACGCCGGGCGGGTCGCCGCCGGCCGCCGCGAACAGGTCGGCGACATGCGACTCGCCGGCGCCGTAGGTGCGGATCAACCAGCGCCGCCGCGGCTCCGCCCGCCCGAAGAGCTCGCCGAGCGAGGGGTGGTCGGGGGCCATCGTCCACAGGCGCCGCAGCTCCGACGGGACTCCGGGGAGCACGACGACGTGCGCGGCCCCGACCGCCATCACGAGCCCCGGCGCGGTGCCCGCGATGCCGAGCACCTCGGCGCCGGCCGGGATCTGAGCCTGCTTGCGGTTGCCGGCATCGAACCCGCTGCGGTCGAGGCCGTAGCGGACGGCCACGCCGTCGGTCCAGCGGTCGATCCGCGCCAGCACCTCCTCGTCGAGGACGAGGTCGACGCCGGCCACCTGGGCGAGGGCCTCGACCGTGCGGTCGTCGTGCGTGGGGCCGAGCCCCCCCGACGTCACCACGAGGTCGGCCGACTCGAGCATCAGGCGCAGGCCGGCGCAGATGTCCGAGAGCTCGTCCCCGACGACGAGCGTGCGCCGCAGCGAGAACCCGAGCCGCTCCAGGGAGGCGGCCAGGTACGGGCCGTTCTGGTCGGCGATGACCCCTCGCAGGAGCTCGTTGCCCGTGAGCAGGATGGAGGCGGTCGGTCTGGTCAAGCCGCGTGGGCGCCCGCGGAGTCCAGGCGCAGCCGCTGCCCGGCCGCGACGTGCGGCAGGATCACCTGGCGGCCGTTGATGGCGAGCGTGACGTTGCCGGGCGCGCCGAAGGCCACGTAGACGGGCTTGCGCGAGGTGAACGCGATCGTGGGATGCGAGGCCGGGTCGACGGTGACGCCGTTTGCGCCGAGGTTGAGCCCGCCGCTCGCGACGACCGCCTTGCCGCCGGGCGACCCGACCGTCGCCTCGACCCACGTCGCCGCGGAGAGCGTGATCACCACGTGGAAGCCGGCCTGCTTCGTGTGAGCCTGCGTGGAGCCGCTGGGAGCCGTCGTGACGCCGGTCGTGGTCGTCCCGGTCTTCTGCGTTGTCTGAGCGGTGTTCGTGTTGTACGGGGCCGTCGGCGGCGACGGGAAGCGTAAGGCCAGCACCACCAGGACGGAGACCGCCACGATCGCCGCGAGCGCGATCATGATCAGGTTCGACTCGCGCCGCTGCCGCCGCTGCTGCGGGCGCGATCGCGGCCGCGAGGCGATCGGGGTGTGCTCGACCGCGGCCCGCGGATCGTGGTGGCGGGAGTTGAATTCGTCGACGAACGGCTGCCCGTCGAGCCCCAGGTACTCCGCGTATGCGCGCAGGAAGCCCTTCGTGTAGGTCGGCCCCGGGAGGATGTGGAAATCCTCGTCCTCGAGCGCGCGGATATACCGCGTGCGGATGGCCGTCTCCGCCTCGACCTGGCCGTAGCTCAGGCCGCGGCGTTCACGGGCTTCTCTGAGTGAGCTCCCGATCTCGAACATGGCAAGGTCGCCGCCCCCGACGGCGTGGTGCAGAGTGTACCGGTGCAGGCGATCTCAAGGCGCGACGGCGGGGATGGGGGCGGTCTCGGCCCGGACCGTGTCCTCGACATGCTGCAGCCGGTCGACCGCTGCCAGGCCGACCGCCGGCGAGATCCACGAGAACCCGATGGCGTCATCGCGCAGGCCCTCCACGGCCACGCCCGGCTGGAAGATGCCGTCCTGGACGCTGCGCACGGTCTGCGCCACGACCACCGCCGGCCGCGGCCCGAGCAGCGCCAGCATGCGCGCTCCGGGCAGCCGCTGCGGTGCGATCACGAGCGCGCCGGGGGCGGACGGCCGGCAGGACGGGTCCGGGACGTAGACGACGGCCGCCGCCGTGGCCGCGCCGCAGGCGACCGACGTTGCCGACACGCCGCCACGCACCGCCGCGGCTCCGGCCCGGAAGGCGGGCGCGAGCGCATTCCCGGGCTCGGCCACCGCGATCCGGGGCGACCGCAACGCCGCCAGGGAGCCGGCCAGATACGCCATCCCCGCGCGGTCGAACTCGACGAAGCGGACGTTCGGCGCAGGCGCGGCCGGCGGCGGCGCGCCGACGACGAGGATGTGCGTGCCCGGATTCGCGAGCGAGGCTGCGGCGGCCGCGGCCGGGTCGGCGGTCACGACGAGGTCGGCCTGCGTCGTCGCCGGCACCAGCCGTGCGCCGATCATGGCGATCGCGTCGCGCGCACCCGTGGCGAGCGCCGCCGAGGCGTGCACGAGCTGGATCCGCACCGGCACCGCCGCCGGTGTCGAGGCCGGCCCCAGGTCGGAGCCGCACCCGGCCGCTGCGGCGGCCAGGACGAGCCCGAGAGCCGGCACCGCCGCCCGGATCACGCCGCTCGGGGGAAGTAGCGATCGCGGAGCAGGCCGGTGACGCCCGCCGCGCTCGCGACGATCACGGCCACGAACAGGTAGTCGGCCGCCTGCTGCGCGCAGTCGGGGCTGCACGTCTCGCTGCCGACGGCGATGCTCGAGGCGATCAGAAGCCCGATGGCCACGAGCGGCGCGAGGGCGGCGACCACCCCCAGCCGGGCGCCGAAGATGACCCCGAGCACCCCGGCCTGGAGGAAGAACATGAGCCCGGTGTAGCTCTGTGAGCCGCGCGCCGCGCCCGCCGCCACGATCAGGAGGTCGGCGCCGACTCCGATCGAGAGCGCAAGCGCGTACTCCCGCAGCTTCGGCCCCGGCCGGGGCACGCCCATCACCCGGGCGACGAGCGCCGAGTTTGCGGTCGAGAGCGACTCGAGCGCCGAGCGGGAGAGGTCGAGCTGGGCGGTGGCCGCGTCGAGCCAGTCAGCGCCGTCGGCGACCGCTCCGGCGAGCCGCGCCCGGCTGACCGGACCGGTCTGCTCGAGCGCGCGGGAGACGCCCAGCGTGGCCGCGCCGAGCCGGCGATGGACGTGCTCGCGCTGGGCCGACACCTCAAGCGGCAGGCCGTCCAGGGTGAACTCGGCAAACACGGCCGGCTCCTCGTCGAGGCTGCCGCCGTAGACCGCGAAACCCTCTCGATCGCCGTACGTCGCCTCGAGCACGCGCGCGAACGCCGGCATGTCGACCGCCCGGCAGACAATCTCGATCGGCGCGCCCTCCGGGGCGATCCCGAGCGGGTACACACCCACCAGCGCCGGCTGGTACGGCGCGAGCACGTCCAGGAGGCCGGTCGCGAGCAGCCGTGGGTACCAGTCGTCGGTCACCTACGCGGATCGTAATCCGCGCACCCCCGGCACCTACCTGGTGACCTCGTCCACCGGCTCGGGCAGCGCGGTCGCGCCGTCGCCCAGCATCCGGTGCAGGTCGGCCTCCGTGATCAGCACCTTGCGCGCCTTCGAGCCCTCGTAGCCGGACACGATCCCGCGCCGCTCGAGCATGTCGATCAGGCGGCCGGCGCGGGTGTAGCCCACCCGCAGGCGCCGCTGCAATAGCGACACGGACGCGGTCTGATGCTGGGCGACCAGGCGGATCGCATCCTCGAACACCGGGTCGGCGTCGGCGTCCAGGGCCTCCGGCTCGACGTCGGTCGGCGGCTCCAGCAGCTCCTCCTCGAACGTCGGCTCGGCCTGGCGGCGGCAGGCATCGACGATGTCGCGCGTCTCGGACTCCGAGATGTAGGCGCCCTGGAGCCGCTGCAGCTTGGACGTGCCGAGCGGCTTGTAGAGCATGTCCCCCTGGCCGAGCAGCGCCTCGGCGCCGCCGGTGTCGAGGATCACGCGCGAGTCGGTCTGCGACGAGACGGCGAACGCGATCCGCGAGGGCACGTTGGCCTTGATCATGCCCGTGATGACGTCGACCCGCGGGCTCTGGGTTGCCAGCACCAGGTGGATGCCGACGGCGCGCGACTTCTGCGCGAGCCGGATGATCGCGTCCTCGACCTCGGCCGGCGAGACCATCATGAGGTCGGCCAGCTCGTCGATCACGACCAGGATGTGCGGCATCGTGTCGCGGCCCTGCGTGGCCCGGGCCGCGTTCAGCTCGCCCAGGTTGCGGGCCTTCGCGGCACCCATGATCTCGTAGCGGGTCTCCATCTCGCGCACGACGTTCTGGAGCACGAGCGAGGCGTTCTTCATGTTCGTGACGACCGGCGTCAGCAGGTGCGGGATGGCCTCGTAGTGATTCAGCTCGACCCGCTTGGGGTCGACCAGGATCATGCGCACGTCGTCCGGCGTCGCCCGCAGCAGGATCGAGCACAGGATGGCATTGATACAGCCCGACTTGCCCGAGCCGGTGGTGCCCGCGATCAGCAGGTGCGGCATCCGGGCGAGGTCGCAGGCGACGCCGTGGCCCGAGATGTCCTTGCCGAGCCAGGCCGTGAGCGGGCTCGCGCCTGCGGGCAGGTCGGCGTAGATGTCGCCCAGCGTGACGAGGTTGGCCGCGAGGTTGGGCACCTCGACGCCGACCGCCTGCTTGCCGGGGATCGGGGCGAGGATGCGGATCTCGGTCGTCGCGAGCGCGTAGGCCAGGTCGTCGCGCAGCTGGGAGACGCGGCTCACCTTGATGCCGGGGGCGAGCTGCAGCTCGTACCGGGTGACGCGGGGACCGCTCACCATCCCCACCACTCGCGCCTCGACGCCGAAGTTCGCCAGCGCCTCGACGAGCTTTTGGGCGATCTTCTCGTGATCCTGGCCGGCGCCGCGGGTGGCCGCGCTGCGCTTGAGGATCGACGCCTTCGGCAATCGGTACGGCGTTCGGTTGGGCGCGGGCATCGACGGCGGCAGCACCGGCGTGGGCTCGTCGAGCGGGTCGTCGTCCTCGCCGAAGGCCGACACCTCGGGCTCGGGATCGGCGGCGACGACCGCCGGCGGCTCGGGCGCCTCGTCCAGATCGGGCACCTCGCCGAACAGGTCGGCGAAGGCATGGGAGCCGTCGACCGGCGGGTGCGAGGGCTCGGGGCTCGGCACCGCACGCAGCGCCGGCCGTCCGGCGGGCCGCTCGCGATACCGCCGGCCGACCTCCTCGGAGAGCCGCACCCCGGCCCCAGCGGCGCGGGCCACGTGCTTCCCCGACGCCCGCATCGCGACGCCCAGCGAGGCGCCGGTCACGAGCACGACGCCGACGAGCGTCCCGAGCGCGACCAGGATCGAGACACCGACCGGCCCGACCAGGCCGTTCAGCCCGATCCGGGCGTAGGCCCCCACCAGGCCGCCGTGCCGCTCGGCGGCGGCCGTGTCGGTGGTCGAGAGCGCGAGCACGAGCGTCGCCAGGCACACCATCGCCCCGGTCCGCAGTGGGCGCAGGCGCGTGAGCGGGCTGCGCAGGAAGATGCCGGCACCGACCGCGACGAGCAGCGGCGGGACCACCGCTCCGGCCCGGCCGATCACGAGGTGCAGGCCCGTGTCGATCTTCGCGCCCACCACCCCCCCGTCCCAGCCGAGGTACTCGACGAATCCGAGAAACGCGCCAAGCGCCAGCAGGCCGCCCCCGACCAGGTCGGTGCGTTGCTGGCGCGCCGAACGACTCGGCGCCCGTTTCCGCCTGGGGGGTGAGTGGCGGGTGGGGGTGCTCGGGCGCCGAGTCTTCGGGCGTGAGCCAGCGGCGCGGCCTCGTGCTCGCGTCGTTGCTCTGGTCATCGGGGAGGAGTTCGGCGGCACCCGCGCTTCCCCTGCAAACGCACCGAACCATCCGGACCTGGATGCCGCTGCCAGTTTCGCCCACTTGACTGGACAGGTTCGCCGCCGGCAGCCGCGGTTGTTCGGAAACGGTGAAAGTCCTGCAACGGAAACGTGCACCACCGCGATTCACGGTTCGTTCGGCTATGGTGCCCGGGTGCGACGGAGACTGTTTCTCGCAGTTGCGTGGGCGGCGGTGCTGATCGGGGGGGCTGGGCAAGCGTTTGCGGCAAATCCCTTCCCGCCGAGCCCGTCGTGGCAGACGAACGGCACGGTCAGGGTGATCACCTTCGCCGGCAACGTCATGTACGTCGGCGGCCAGTTCACCACCGTTCGGCCACCGGGGGCACCGCCCGGATCGGGCGAGGTGAAGCGCCAGAACGTGGCCGCCTTCAACGCGACCACGGGCGCCGTCCTCAAGTGGAACCCGGGGGCGAACGGCACTGTGCGGTCGATCGCGACGGCGTCCGACCGCGTCTATCTGGGCGGCTCCTTCACCTCGGTCGGCGGCCGCGCGCGCAGCAACCTGGCGGCGGTCTCGACCGGCGGCACGGTCGCGAAGTGGAACCCGGGCGCCAACCGGTCGGTCTTCGTCATCCGGCTGGGCCCGAACGGCAACCTCTTCGTCGGCGGCGACTTCGGCAAGGTCGGAGGGCTCAGCCGCCGGCACCTGGCCGAGATCGGCCGCTCGGCGAGCGCGCCGGTGAGCACGTGGGCGCCCTCGATCGGCCAGATCACCGGCTTTGCCTGCCCCCCACGCTGTTCGCCGCGCGTCTTCACGATCGCGTTCTCGTCCACCGGCAAGCGCGTCTACTTCGGCGGGCACTTCGGCCTGGTCGACGGCGTCACCCGCAACGAGATCGCCGCGGTGCCGATCGGCGACGGCTCCAAGGTGCTGGCCTTCAACCCGAACATCTACGCCGCCGCCAACTGCCCGGTGTGCACCACGGTCGAGACGAGCCGCGTCTACCGGATCGTGCCGACCGCCACCCGCATCTTCACCTGCGGGGGCTACTGGAAGGTGAACGGAACGAAGACGTCCTACAACGTGAGCGCCTTCGATCCGAACACGGGCAACCTCCTGAACTCGTTCACCCAGCAGGACGACGGCGACACGCCGGGATGCGCGATGCACAAGGGCGTGCTCTACGTCGGCGGCCACTTCAACCTGGCCGGTCCAAATTGCAAGCCCGGGAGCACGGCACCCTGCTCGACGCGGCACCACGTGGCGGCGTTCGACACCACCGACAACACGCTCCTGTCCTGGAACCCCGGCGCGAACTCCACCCACGGCCTGCTCGCGATCGCAAACGGCGGCACGCGGGTCGGGTTCGGCGGCTACTTCACGCGCATGGGCGGCAAGAACCAGCAGGGCTTCTCGCTGTACCAGGCCTCGCACCTGCCGTAGTCGGCCGCGAGGCGCGATCGGCGTAGATGTTCGGCTCGGCGGTCGGGGCGACGACATCTCCCAATTGACATCCGCTGTGGATGTCAATTGGGCTATCCGCACGACTCCAGCGGGGTGAGACCGACGGAGCACCGCTGGCAGCTGTTCCCCGGGAAGATGTCGGCCAGCCCTCCAGCCCGCGGCTCCTCGCCCCTTCGGGGTAAGGTCGGCAGACTGGCATGAACCGCGAGACATCCGCTGGAAGCCTGTCACGCGCGTCTCCCTCGACGCCGTGATTCCTGGCGCGCACAGCCCGCGCCATCGCCGCTAACGCCGCATCGTCGGCCTTCTCGCGGGTCGGCCGCTGGGCGGGGAACCGGCCGCTAGACCTCGACGACGACCGGCAGCACCATCGGCCGCTTGCCCGTGGCGCGCGACGCCAGCTCGGCGAGCGCGTCGTGGAGCCGCTGCTGCACCACGTACACCTCGGTGATGCGGTGCTGCTGGCACTCCTCGAGCACCCGCTCGACCGCCGTGCGCGCCTGCTCGAGCATCAGCTCGGGGTCGTCGCCCGGCCCGTCGAAGCCGCGGACGATGATCTCCGGGTCGGCCAGCACCTCCGCCGTGTCGGCGGCGATGGTCGCGACGACGATCAGCACGCCGTCGGAGGCGAGGTGGCGGCGGTCGCGCAGCACGACGTCGCGGACGTTGCCGACGCTCAGGCCGTCGACCAGGATCGTGCCGGCGTCGATCTGGCCGACCACGGAGAGGCCGTCGCCGTCCAGCTCGAGGATGGTGCCGTTGTCGGCGATCCGCACCGCGTGCGCGGGGACGCCGGCGGCCTCGGCCAGGCGGGCGTGGGCCTGCAGCATGCGGAACTCGCCGTGCACGGGCACGAAGTTGCGCGGGCGCACCGTGCGCAGCATCGTCGAGAGCTCGTCGGCGGCGCCGTGGCCCGAGACGTGCACGTAGTCGGTCTCCTCGGTCATCACCTTCGCCCCGAACCGGCAGAGGCGATTCACGGTCTCGTTCACCTTGACCTCGTTGCCGGGCACCGGCCGCGCCGACATGACCACCGTGTCGCTGTGGTGGATCTGGACGGCCGGGTGGTCGCCGCCCGCGATCCGGGTCAGCGCCGATCCGGGCTCGCCCTGGCTGCCGGTGCAGATGATCACGAGCTCGTGGGGCATGAACTCGTCGAGCCGCTTGGCCCGGATCAGGCCGTCGTCGGCGACCTTCGCGTATCCCAGATTGCGGGCGATGTTCAGGTTGCGGATCATCGAGCGCCCGATCACGCACACGGTGCGCCCGTTGGCCTGCGCGGCGTCGATCACCTGCTGGAGGCGGTGGATGTGCGACGAGAACGAGGTCACGATGACGCGGCCCTTGGCGGTGCGCACGATCTCGCGCAGCGACGCCCCGACCGTGCGCTCGGAGGCCGTGTGCCCCGGCCGCTCGGCGTTGGTCGAGTCGGCCATGAGCAGCGCGACGCCGGCGTCGCCCAGCGCCGCGAGCCGCGGCAGGTCGGTCACGCGGCCGTCGATCGGGGTCTCGTCGAGCTTGAAGTCGCCGGTGTGCACGATCGCGCCGTACTCGGTGTGCAGGACGACGGCGACGGCGTCGGGTACCGAGTGCGTGATCGGCACGAACTCGGCCGAGAACGGGCCGACCTCGACGATGCCGCCGTCGGTGTCGATCTCGACGAGCTCCGTGTGGGCGAGCAGGCCGTGCTCGTCGAGCTTGGACTTGACCATCCCGAGCGTGAGCCGCGTGCCCCACACCGCCGCCCCGGTGCCCACCTCGCGCAGGAGATACGGCAGGGCGCCGATGTGATCCTCGTGCCCGTGCGTGAGGACGATCGCCTCGAGCTTGTCGGCCGCGCTCGGCCACGTAGCGGAAGTCTGGCAGCACGAGGTCGATCCCGAACATCTCCGAGTGCGGGAACGAGAGGCCGGCATCGAGCAGCAGCATGCGGTCGCCGCGCTCGAAGACGGTCATGTTCTTGCCCACCTCTCCGAGCCCGCCCAGCGGGATGATCCGCACCGGATCAGCCATATCTAGACGCTCGCCGCGGCGTGGATGCCGGCCGCCGCGAGCGCCGCCGCGACCGTCGCCGTCTGGGCGGCGTCCGCCTCGACCAGCGGCAGCCGCAGGCCGCCGACGTCATGGCCGAGCAGGTTCAGCGCCGCCTTCACGGGAATCGGGTTCGTCGTCACCGCGAGGGCCGCGTAGAGGTCGTGCAGGGCGTCGTCCTGGGCGCGGGCCGCGACCATGTCGCCGCGGCGGGCGTGCTCGACCATCGCCCGCATCTGGGCGCCGGCCACGTGCGACGCGACACAGACGCCGCCCTTACCGCCGAGCTCCAGGAACGGGCACAGCAGGTCGTCGTTTCCGGCGTACAGCATGAGCCCCGTGTCCGAGACGATCGCGCGGGCCTGGTCGAGGTCGGCGGTGGCCTGCTTGACGGCGACGACGTTCGGGACGCGGCCGAGGTCGGCGAGCAGGTCGGGCTCGAGGTTCACGACCACCCGCTGGGGAATGTTGTAGATGATCACCGGGCGCCCGTCGGCGGCTTCGGCGATGGCCGTGAAGTGGGCGATGATGCCGGCCCGGGGAGGCTTGTTGTAGTACGGCGTGACGGCCAGGAAGGCATCGACGCCGGTCTCGAGGGCGGCGCGCGTGAGCGCGACCGAGTGGTGCGTGTCGTACGTGCCGGTGTTCGCCACGATGCACGCGGAGTCGCCGACCTCGTCGGTGATCGCGTCCATGAGGTCGAGCTTCTCGCGGTCGGAGACCGTCGGCCCCTCGCCGGTGGTGCCGCAGATGACGATCCCGTCCGACCCGGTGTCGATCAGATGGTGGGCCAGGCGCCGGGCCGAGGGGAAGTTGACCGACCCGTCCGACTGAAACGGCGTGACCATCGCAGTCAAGAGTTCGCCCAACGGCGCTGCCATGCCCGGAGTCTACCCGAGCCGGTGCCTAGACTCTTGCAGCGTGAGCTCGAGCTTCCGGCCTTCCGGCGTCCTCGTGCCGCTCGTCACGCCGTTCGACGAGGCGGGCGCCGTCGACCTGGCCGCCCTGCGAGCGCTGGCGGAACACGCGCTCGAAGCGGGCGCGGCCGGGATCGTCACCCTGGCGACGACCGGGGAGCCCACCTCCCTGGACGACGACGAGCGCGCCGCCGTCGTCGCCGTCTGCGCCGAGGTCTGCGCCTCGCGCCGGGCGGTGCTGGTCGTCGGTGCGGGGACGAACGACACCCGCACGACGATCGAGCGTCACGTGGCGCTGGCCGACGTGCCCGGCGTGGCCGCCTCGCTGGCCGTGGTGCCCTACTACGTGCGGCCGTCCGAGGCGGCCGTTGTGCGCCATTTCCAGGTTGTCGCCGAGCGCTCGCCGGTGCCGCTGATCGTCTACAACATCCCCTACCGCACCGGCCGCGGCCTCGGCGCCGCCGCGCTGCTCGAACTGGCCGCAACCGACAACGTCGCGGGCGTGAAGCAGGCCGTCGGCGCAATCGACGCCGACACGCTGCTCGTGCTCGCCGGTGCCCGCGACCGGCTGGCGGTGCTGGGCGGCGACGATGCCTTCCTCTTCCCGCTCGCGCTGATGGGCGGCGCCGGCGCGATCGCCGCCTCGGCCAACGTGTGCACGCGCCAGTTCGTCGCGATGGTCGGCTGCGGCCTGGCCGGCGACGTCGCCGGCGGCCGCCCGCTCGCAGACGCGCTGCTGCCGCTCGTGCAGACCCTCTTCGCCGAGCCGAGCCCGGCCGTGATCAAGGCCGTGCTCCACATGCTCGGGCGCATCCCCACTCCCGACGTGCGCATGCCGCTCTCCGCGGCGTCCCGCGCGGCCCGGAAGGCTGCGCTCGAGGTGCTCCGCGACCTACAGCCCTGAGACGAGCTGCCCGCCCAGGTCAAGGGTCGCCGCGAGCAGCGCATCGATGTCATCCGCCTCGGTGCGGTGGTTCACCAGGCAGGCGCGCAGGCAGTAGCGCCCGCCGAGCTCCGCGTTGGACGGGAAGGCGCGTCCATCGCGGCGGATCGCGACCATCAGCCGCTCATTCAGCGTGTCGAGCGCCTGGTCGTCGAGCCCGGCGGCGGCGGGCGCGTAGCGGAAGCACGCGATCGAGAGCGTGACCGGGCACATCGGCTCCAGGTCGGGGTGCTCGCGCACGCGCCGGTCGAGATAGCGCGCGAGCTCGACGTCGTGCCCGATGCGGCGGGCGTACGCATCGGTGCCGTGGGCCGCGAGCGACAGCCACACCTTGAGCGCGTTCCACGACCGCGACCACTGCGGCCCGAGCTCGCCGATGTTCGTGCCGCGGCCCGACAGGCTGGCGTCGTCGCGCACGTACGCGGCGTCGATCGAGTAGCTGCGCAGCAGGTGGCGAGGGTCGCGCACGAGCAGGCACGCGCTCGACTGGGGCGTGTACAGCCACTTGTGCGGGTCAAACGCGATCGACTCGGCCCGCTCGATCCCCGCGAGCAGCGGGCGCAGCTGCGGTGCCAGCACGGCCGCCCCTCCGTACGCCGCGTCGACGTGCAGCCACAGGCCGTGCTCGGCGCACAGATCGGCGACCGCGGGCAGCGGGTCGACTGCGCCGGTGGCGGTGGTGCCCGCCGTCGCGACCACCACGAACGGTCGCAGGCCGGCGCGGATGTCGTCTTGGATGGCCCGGCGCAGCTCGTCCATGCGCATGCTGTAGCCCGCGTCGGTCGCGATCGCGCGCGCCGCCCGCTCGCCCAGCCCGAGCATGTCGGCCGCCTCGGCGATCGTCGCATGGGCCTCCTCGGACGCGTACAGGACGAGGCCCAGGCCGTCGACGCCGTCGCGGCGGACGTCACCGTCGGTGCGGGCGTCGCGGGCCGCCTTGATGGCGGTCAGGTTGGAGGCCGCGCCGCCGCTCGTCATCAGGCCGCCGGCGCCGGCCGGGAGGCCGAACCGGTCGGCCAGCCACCGCATCAGGTGCAGCTCGAGCTCGGTCGCCGCCGGGGAGATCGTCCACCCGCCCACGTTTGGGTTGAGCGCCGCGGCCAGCAGGTCGGCGGCGGCCCCGGGGACGGTGCCCGAGCCCGACACGTAGGCCATGAACCCGGGGTGGCCGCAGAGGGTGGACTGCTCCATGACGAGAGGGCGCAGGAGCGCGGCCAGGTCGGCGACCGGGAGCGGCTCCGACCCGATCGGCAGGGCGGCCGCCGCGGCGACCTCGGCGGCGGCGAACGGGCGCGAGACCGGCAGGTCGCGCATCCGCTCGAGCAGCTCGGCCCACAGGTCGCGCATGGCGTCCGTCAGATCGCGGGCCTGCGCCGCCCCCCAGTCGAGGTCGGCGACCGGCCGCGGACGGCTCACAGCAGCGCCTCGAGGCCGCTCGTGAGGCCGGAGGGCAGCTCGCGGATGCGGCGTACGGCGAGCAGGACGCCCGGCACGAACGCATCGCGCGAGGTCGTGTCGTGGCGCAGGGTGAGCGTCTGTCCGAGCGCTCCGAGGATCACTTCCTGGTTGGCGACGATGCCCGGGAGGCGGACGCTGTGGATGGGGACGTCGCCGCCCATGCGGGCCGCGGTCATAAGCGCGGTGCCGGAGGGGGCGTCCTTCTTGGTGTCGGCGTGCAGCTCGATGATCTCGGCGGCGTCCATGTACGCCCGGGCCTGCTCGGCGAACCGCATCATTAGCACGGCGCCGATGGCGAAGTTCGGCGCCTGGAAGATGGCGATCCCCGCTGCGGCCGCGCGTTCGCCGAACGCCCGAAGCTCGGCCGGCGTGAGCCCGGTCGTCCCCAGCACAAGGGGTACGCGGGCGGCGATGGCGGCCTCGCAGGCCGCGCCCGCGGCCCCTGGGACGGAGAAGTCGACCGCGACGTCGGCGCCGCCGGCGAGCGCCTGGGCGAGGGTGCGGCCAAGCGACGGCGCGACCAGCGCGGCCACCTCGAGGTCAGGCTCGGCCTCGACGGCCGGCACGAGCGCGCGCCCTACCGCCCCCGTCGCGCCAGAGATCACGACCCGCAGCATCACGGACGATGCTACAGGTCAGCCGGGGACCAGCCCGCAGGTGACGTTCACGGTCGTCCCGGTGATCCCGCCCGCCCGGTCGGACGCGAGGAAGGCTGCGGTCTCGGCCAACTGATCGAGCCGCGGGCGTGTCCGAGCATCGTCATGGGCCGAGCACGCGCTCGATGTCGGCCGCGCCTATGCCGCTTGCCTTGCGACTCGTGTTCGTAGACCACGGCTCGAGCGTGAGTGACCAGCCTGAGATCTTCGGCGTCGACCTCATCGACACCGGCAACAAAAGAAGCTCGTCGGCCTCCGCAATTCCGGCGTTCTGACCGAGGTCGAGTTCGAGGCCGCCAAGCGGCGGGTGCTCTATCTCTGAGGTCGGCGCGGGCTCGCCGTCACGCCGCCGGGCCGCCGGCCGATCCACGTCGTCCTGGCCGACCGGCTGCGACGGTAGGCGCCTCGGTCTCGGCCAGTGCGGGGTTGAGCGCGTGCAGCGCCTCTGAGAAGCGCTCCTGGTCGGGGCCGATGCCGGCCGCCGAGAGCCGCTCGGGCGCGAACAGCTGACGCGCGAGGGCTGCGACCGCCTCGGGGTCGACCGCGTCGATCTCGGCGCAGATGCGGTCGAGCGACAGGAGCTCGGTATCGGTCAGCACCGACTTGCCGAGCCGGCTGGCGCGGTTGGAGGTCGACTCCATCGCGAGCATGATCCGGCCCTTCAAATTCTCCTTCGCCCGCTGGAGCTCGGCCGGGTCGAAGCGGCCCTCGCCCATCAGCCGGAACTGCTCGGCGACGATGCGCAGGCACTCGGCGAGGTTGTCCTCGCGCGTGCCCAGGTAGACGCCGACCATCCCGGTGTCCGCGTGCTGGGAGGCGTAGGTGTAGACCGAGTAGGCCATCCCGCGCCGTTCGCGGATCTCCTGGAACAGCCGCGACGAGGCCGAGCCGCCGAGCATCGAGTCGAGCAGCGAGGCCGCGAACCGGCGCCGGTCGGAGCGCGGCAGCCCGAGCCCGCCGAGCGTCACGTGGAACTGCTCGGTGTCCTTCGTCTGGAAGAGCGACCGCGGCCGCGCCTCCCCCATCCACACCGGCCGCACTCCGGCGGTCGGGTCGGGGATGCGGGTGAGCGGTGCAAAGCGTGTCTCGACCATGTGCGCGAGCGGCTCGTGGTCGAGGTTGCCGGCAGCGGCGACGACGATGTTCGGGCCGACGTAGCGGGCGTCGTGGTAGCCGCGGACTGCCGTGGGCGTCGCGCTCGAGATGACGCTCTCGGTGCCGATCACCGGCCGTCCCAGCGGATGGTCGCCGAAGACCGCCTGGGCGATCAGGTCGTGCACGAGGTCCTGGGGGGTGTCGTCGTACATGGCGATCTCCTCCAGCACGACGTCGCGCTCCGAGCTCATCTCGCCGGCGTCGAACTGCGGCTGCAGCACCATGTCGGCCATCACGTCGAGCGCCGTCTCCAGGTGCGCGTCGAGGACGCGCGCGTAGACGACGGTGTACTCGCGGGACGTGGCCGCGTTCAGCTCACCGCCCAGGCCGTCGAAGATCTGGGCGATCTCGACGGTCGTGTACCGCGCCGAGCCCTTGAACAGCAGGTGCTCGATCAGGTGCGACATGCCGGCCTGATCGGGGGTCTCGTCGCGCGAGCCCGCTCCGATCCAGATGCCGATCGCGACGGATCGCACGGACGAGACCCGCTCCGAGACGACCCGCTCCCCTCCGTCGAGGGTGGTGATGGTGTAGCGCTGCACGGCGGTTCAGGCTAGCGCTGGAGGGGGCGGCATGCGCCGCCCCCTCCAGCCGCGTTCCTAGCGGCGGCGCGGGCCGCCGCGGTCGCCGCCACGCCTGGGCGGCCGCTCCTCGCGGGGCGGCGCCGGCGTGCGCTCCGCCACCTCGACGAGCTGCTCGGGCGTGATCTCGGTGTCGCCCTCGAGCTTGGCCAGGAGCGTCAGGCCGATCCGGCCCTTGTCCTTGTCCACCTCGGCGACGGTCACCTTGACCGTGTCGCCGCGGTCGATCACCTGGGCGGCCGACTGCAGCCGGTTGCCACGCGGCAGGATCCGGCTCACATGCAGCAGCCCGTCCACGCCCTTGCGCAGCTCGACGAATGCGCCGAAGTCGGTGATCTTGACCACCTTGCCGGTGTACTCGTCGCCGACCTCGACCTCCTTCGTCATCGCCTCGATGGCGAGCCGGCACTGCTCGGCGAGCTCGCCGTTTGTGCCGTAGATGCGGATCGTGCCATCCTCTTCGATGTCGATCTGCACCTCGTAGTCGGCCTCGAGGCCCCGGATCGTCTCGCCACCCTTGCCGATCACCATGCCGATGAAGTCGGGGTGGATCTTCGTGCTCACGATCCGCGGCGCATGCGCCGCGAGCTCCGTCCGCGGCTCGGCGATGGCCTCGCGCATCTTGCCCAGGATGTGGATCCGGGCGTCACGGGCCTGGCTGAGCGCGCTTCTCAGGATCTCGGTCGTGACCCCCGTGATCTTGATGTCCATCTGCAGTGCGGTCACGCCCGCGTCAGTGCCCGCGACCTTGAAGTCCATGTCGCCGAGATGATCCTCGGCTCCCTGGATGTCGGTCAGGATGACGTAGTCGTCGCCCTCCTTGATCAGGCCCATCGCGATGCCGGCCACAGGGGCCTTGATCGGGACGCCCGCGTCCATCAGCGAGAGGGTCGAGCCGCACACCGACGCCATCGACGAGGAGCCGTTCGACTCCAGGATCTCCGACACCAGACGCAGCGTGTAGGGGAAGTCGACGGCGCTCGGGATGACGGGCACGAGCGCCCGCTCGGCCAGCGCGCCGTGACCGATGTCGCGCCGCTTCGGGCCGCGCATGAAGCCGGTCTCGCCGACGCTGAACGGCGGGAAGTTGTAGTGGTGGATGTAGCGCTTGGTTTCATCGAGCGACAGGTCGTCGATGCGCTGCTCCTCCTTGGCCGTTCCGAGCGTGCACAGCGTGAGCGCCTGGGTCTGGCCGCGGGTGAAGAGCGCCGAGCCGTGCGTGCGCGGCATCACGCTCACCGACGAGGTGATCGCCCTGATCTCGGTCTCGGAGCGCCCGTCGGGCCGGCGCTTGTCGACCGCGATCTTCGTGCGCACGATCTCCTTGTAGAGCTTGTCGCACACACCGAGCACAACGGGCCGGGTGGCGGCGTCGAGCGGCCCCTGGCCGTCGCCGTCGCTGTCGGCGCGGCTCGGGAACGGCAGCCGGATCGTCGCGGCGATGTGGTCATACAAAGCGTGCCGCTTGGCCGACTTGAGCTCCTTCGAGTCCTGCTCGGCGTCGGTCAGCGCGCGGATCGCGTCGCCGAACTGCTCCTTCACGTGCGGGTAGACCGCCCCCTCGCGCACCTCGGTGCCGAGCTGGACGAACCCGAACTGGACGCGCTGGCGCTGAAGCACGTCCGCGTCGGTCGAGTTGCCGCCGATCTCGGGCAGCTCCGCCCGCTGGATCGCGTCGATCTTGCCCGGCAGCGCGGCGAGGCCGCCCTCGGCGACCGCGGCCGCGAGCGCAGCGCCGTGCGTCGTTCGCAGCGACTCGGTGACGGCGCCGTCGACCCACTTCGGCATGCCGGCCTTCGCCGCGAGCTCGATCTGGAGCTGGCACAGCTTCTTGATCTCGCCGTGGGCGAGCTCGAGCGCCGTGATCAGGTCCTCCTCGCCGATCTCCTGCGCGCCGGCCTCGACCATCGTGATGGCCTCGGGGCTGCCGCAGACGATCAGGTCGAGCGTCGAGTCCTTCAGGTCGGGCAACGTCGGGTTGACGACGAGCTGACCGTCGATGCGGCCGATCCGCACCGCTCCCACCGGGCCGAGAAACGGCATCGGCGAGAGCATCAGCGCGGCCGACGAGCCGTTGATGGCCAGGATGTCGTGCGGGTGCACCTGGTCGGCCGAGAACGTGGTCACGATGACCTGGACCTCGTTCTTGTACCCCTTCGGCCACAGCGGTCGGATGGGCCGGTCGACCATGCGGGCGGTCAGGATCGCCTTCTCGCCGGCGCGGCCCTCGCGCTTGAAGAACCCGCCAGGGATCTTGCCGGCCGCGTAGGCCTTCTCCTCGACGTCGACCGTGAGCGGGAAGAAGTCCGCCCCCTCACGACCCTCTGTGCGGCCGACCGCGGTGGCCAGCACCACGGTGCCTTCCTGCTGCACCAGCACCGCGCCGTGCGCCTGCTTGGCGACGGCGCCGGTCTCGAAGCTGATCTCCTTGTCGCCGATAGTGGCGGCAAGACGCGTCGCCCCGGCCTCAACTGCAATGCTCATATCTCTCTCTTCTCTCCTCGGGCCCGCGCCAATCGCGGGCCATCCGCTTGCCTGGTCGTGCGCCCTTACCGGCGCAGGCCCAGCTCCTTGATCAACGCGCGGTAGCCCTCCAGGTCGTGCTTCTGCATGTAGGTCAGCAACCGGCGCCGCCGGCCGACCAGCTTGAGCAGGCCGCGGCGTGAGTGGTGGTCGTGCTTGTGGATCTTCATGTGTTCGGTGAGCTCGCTGATCCGCTGCGTGAGCAGGGCGATCTGCACCTTCGTCGAGCCGGTGTCGGCCTGGCTTGCCCCGAACTTGCCGATCAGCTCCGTCTTCTGTGCCTGTGTGAGCGGCATGCTCACACCTCCTTGCCTCGTTTTCATCCAGTCGCCGGCATCCCAGAGCTGCGTCGGCAAGCTTCGCCAGCTCCGCGGTGCGGCCGGGGGCAGGGTAGCAGAGCGGCTCTGCGCCGCCCGGGGACTGTCCCCGCCGCACGGGGCCAGTCCGTAGACTGCGCCATCGCCACCACCCCTCCATGGAGGATCACTTGAGCACTGCAGTCGTCACCGGCGGCGCCGGATTCCTGGGTTCGCACCTGTGCGAGTACCTGCTCGACCGCGACTGGCGGGTGATCTGCCTCGACAACCTCGACACCGGCAGCCTCGAGAACATCGAGCGCCTGCGCGGCGGCCAGTTCGACTTCCGCTACCACAACTGCGTCGAGTTCATCCGCGTCGACGAGCCGGTCGACATCGTCTTCCACCTGGCTTCGCCGGCCAGCCCGGTCGACTACCTGCGGCTGCCGCTGGCGACGCTCAAGGTGGGCTCGTACGGCACCCACAACGCGCTCGGCCTGGCCAAGTTCAAGCGGGCCCGGTTCCTGATCGCCTCGACGTCGGAGGTCTACGGCGACCCCGAGGTGCACCCCCAGCGCGAGGAGTACTGGGGCAACGTGAACCCGGTCGGCCCGCGGGGCGTGTACGACGAGGCCAAGCGCTACTCCGAGGCGATGACGATGGCCTACCACCGCCAGCAGGGCGTCGACACTCACATCGCGCGCATCTTCAATACCTACGGGCCGCGGATGCGCCAGCACGACGGCCGCGCGATCCCGACCTTCCTGCGCCAGGCGCTCGAGGAGAAGCCGATCACGGTGTTCGGCGACGGCAGCCAGACACGCTCGTTCTGCTACGTCGACGACCTGATCGAGGGCCTCTTCCGGCTGGCGACGAGCGACTACCACCAGCCCGTGAACGTCGGCAACCCCGACGAGATGACGCTGCTCGAGCTGGCCGAGAAGATCGTCCAGCTGACCGCGGCCCGCTCCGAGATCGTGTTCGAGGGCCTGCCGATCGACGACCCCAAGGTGCGCAAGCCCGACATCACCCGGGCCCGCGAGGTGCTGGGATGGGAGCCGAAGGTGTCGCTCGACGAGGGTCTGCGGCGCACCATCGAGAGCCTCGGCCGCACCCCCGTCCCGGCGTAGGCGACGCGGTGGACAGCGAGGGGTTCCTGCGCGACCTGCCGGCGCTCTTCGCCGACTTCCCCCGCTCCGACATCCCGCTCGACCGCTCGCTGCGGCCGGTGTGCGAGGCGGTCGAGGGGCTGTCGGAGGAGAACAACCTGGCGCTCCTGGCGCTGGCGGCCCGCCACCTCGAGCCCGGCGAGTGCTACCTGGAGGCGGGCACGTACCGGGGCCGCAGCCTGATCGGCGCGGCCGTCGGGTCGACCGACGCGATGTGCATCGGGATCGACAACTTCTCGTTCGAGGACTCCGATCCGGAGGGCCTTGCCCGCAACATCGACCGCTTCGGCGTCGGCGACCGCGTGCGGGTGATCCACGGTGACACGGTCACCGCCTTGCGCGACGAGGCGATCCCGCCCGTCGGCGTGTTCTTCTACGACGCGGACCACTCGACGGAGGCGACGCGGGCGGCCCTCGAGGCGGTCACGGGGCTGCTCGCGCCGAACGCCCTGATCGTCGTCGACGATGCGGAATGGGAGAAGGTGCGCGTTGCCACCGACGCGTTCCTCGCGGCGCATGCGAACGCCGAGCTGCGGCTGCGGATCGCCGGGCGGGCCGCCGGCCAGCCGTGGTGGTGGGACGGCATGGACGTGATCGCCTGGACGCCGGTTTGAGAGGTGCCTGGGACCTGTCGGGCCGTCATTCAGCCAGCGAGCGGGCCGCTTCCACGTCGCGGCGCAGCTGCTCGAGCAGGGCGTCGACCGAGTCGTAGCGGACCTCGTCGCGCAGCCGGTGGGCCAGGTCGAGCCGGATCGGGGAGCCGTAGATGTCGCCGTCGAAGTCGAGCAGGTAGGCCTCGACGCGCACCGCGCTGCGGTCGTCGGTGAACGTCGGGTTGTAGCCGATGTTGATCGCGGCCACGTGGCTCGATCCGGGCAGGTGGGCCGTACCGGCGTACACGCCGACGGCCGGGATCGCCGAGCGCGGGACGAGCGCCAGGTTGGCCGTCGGGAACCCCAGGTCGCGGCCGCGGGCCTCGCCGTGGACGACCGCGCCCTCGACCCACGGCGGCCGGCCCAGGAGCGCGCCCGCCTTCTCGACCGCGCCGGTCGCGATCAGCTCGCGCACGCGCGACGAGGAGACCGGCGCGCCGTCGACCTCGAGCAGGGGCTCGACGTGCACGTCGAAGCCGAGCCGGGCTCCCTCCTCCCCCAGCTTCTCGGGGTTGCCGCGGGCGCCCTGGCCGTAGTGGAAGTTCGCCCCCACGCTCACGTGCCGCGCCCCCAGCGCCCCCGCCAGCACGCGGGTCGCAAACGCGTCGGCGTCGAGCGCGGCGAACTCGCGGTCGAAGCGCACGATCACGAGCTCGTCGGCGCCGAGCTCCGCGATCAGCGCCGCGCGGCGGCTGAGCGCCGAGAGCTGCACGAGCTGCACCTGCGGCCGCAGGACGGCGATCGGCGGCGGATGGAAGGTGATCACGGCCGACTTCAGGCCGCGCTGCGCCGCCGTGGCGACGGCGGCGCCGATCACGGCGCGATGGCCGAGGTGGACGCCGTCGAAGCTGCCGAGCGCGACGGCCCGCTCGCCCGCCGGCACGTCGGCCAGGTTCTGGCGGACGATCACAGCACCACCACCGGCTGCAGGCGCTCGCCGCGCGGCTCCGCCACCGCGCGCAGCTCGCCGCCGGCGAGCAGACGGGTGACGCCGTCCTCGCCGTGGCGCGGAAGCGCGCGGCCGTGGGCGATGTCGAGCTGCTCGGAGTCGTCCAGATCGCGGGCGGGCAGATGCGGCAGCGCGTCGGCGGCGGAGCGGTACCAGCTGCCGTACGGGTCGGCGCGGACAGCGTCCGGCGTGCCCGCGTGGGCCACCGAGAACCCGCCCACATGCGTGCGGCGCAGCTCGGCGCAGTACGCCCCGGCGCCGGTGGCGCTGCCGAGGTCGGCGGCGATCTGGCGGATGTAGGTGCCCTTCGAGCACTCGACCGCGATGGTGGCGCGCTGCGTCGCCGGGTCGAACCGCTCGACGTCGAGCCGGTGGATCGTCACCCGCCGCGGCGGCGGCGCGACGGCCTCGCCACGGCGCATGCGCGCGTATGACCGCTCGCCGTCGACCTTGACCGCGGAGGCCGCGGGCACCGCCTGCTCGACCTCGCCGACGAGCGCCGCGGCCGCGGCGGTCACTGCGGCCGCGTCGGTCTGCGCCCCGCCTGTCGTGATCTCGCCCTCGGGGTCGAGCGTCGTCGAGACGGCGCCGAACTGCACCACCGCCGCGTAGGCCTTGTCCACCCCCGACAGGTAGGTCGCAAGCCGCGTCGCCCGGCCGGCGACGACGAGCAGGAGGCCGGTCGCGAAGGGGTCGAGCGTGCCCGCGTGGCCGAGCTTGCGCCCGAGCGCCGGGCGCAGCCCCCGCAGCACCGCGAACGACGAGGGCCCGGAGGGCTTGTCTACCAGAAGGAGGCCGGTGACCTCGGGCACTGGTGCTCCCGCCGCTACGCGGCGGACTCGGCGAGCTGTGCGCTGACCTCCGACACGATGAACCGGCGGATGTCGTCGACGCTGCCCGGATGGGAGAACCCGGCGGCCTGCTTGTGCCCGCCGCCCGACGAGAGCCGGGCGATGGCCGAGACGTCGATCAGGCCGCGCGACCGCAGCGACACGCGGTTGGGGGCGAGCGTGCCGTCGCCCAGCGGGACCTGCTCGCGGATGAGGCCCGCCACCTGCACGCCCTCGACGGCGCGGAGATTGTCGATCAGGCCCTCGGTCGTGGCCTCGTCGCCTTCGACGAGCGCCAGGTCGTCACGGGTCACATGCGAGATCAGGAGGCGCCCGTCGCAGTAGGAGACGGCATGGTCGATCACCCTGCCGAGCAGCTTCAGCTTGCCCGGCTGGACGCTCTCGAACACGCGCTCGAACACCTTGTGCACGTCGACGCCGGCCTCGACCAGGCGCGCGCCCAGGCGCAACGCCGCGGGGCTCGTGGTGCGGTACTGGAAGCGCCCGGTGTCGGTGACGAGGCCGACGTACAGGGCCTCAGCGATCGCCGGCGTGATCTCGGCGCCGAGCCGGTCGAAGATCCGCACCAGGATCTCTGCCGTCGACGACGCGCTGCCGTCGATCAGGTTGGCGCTGCCGAAGCGGCTGTTGTCGTGGTGATGGTCGACGTCGATCACGGGCGAGCAGCCGGCGAGCAGGTCGGTGTACTGCGCCCCCATCCGGCGCTCGTTGCCGCAGTCGAGGGCAAGCAGCGTCCAGCCGGCGAGCGTGGCCGGATCGACGTGCCGCTCGACGCCGTCGGTGTCCAGGAACGCGACCTCGTGCGGGATGCTCGACTCGGGCTCGAGGTAGGTGCGCACCTCCTTGCCGAGCTGCCGGATCGCCGCCGCCGCTGCCGTCATCGACCCGATGGCGTCGCCGTCCGGGTTCTCGTGGGTGGCGATGAGGACGCGGTCTGCCGCAGCGAGAGCGGCGACCACGGACGCCAGGTCGGTTTCGAGTGCGATGTCGGTCATTCCGGGCTGAGCCTCGACCGGCGGCTCCTGTTCACGGCTGATCAGCTCCTCGAGCCGCATCGCCTGGTCGATGGTCTCATCATAGTGGAAGGAAAGCTGCGGAGTGCGCTTGAAGTGGAGCTCGCGGGCGATGCGGGACTGCAGCACCCCGTGCGCCCGATCGAGCGCCCGCAGAGACCGCGCCCGGCGCTTCTCCGAGCCGAGCACGCTCACGTACACCGACGCCTGTGACAGGTCCGACGCGGCCCGCACGGCCGTGATCGTGACGAAGCCGAGCCCGGGGTCCTCGAGCGCCTCGACGCCCTCGGCCAGCACCTCGCGCAGCACCATGTTCACCCGCCGCATGCGCTCGGTGGGCATCAGCGCCGCCCGACCGGCAGGTCGCTCTCGACCGAGAGGACGGTGCGGTTCGAGCCGATCAGCTCGTACGCCTGCCCGCTCAGATAGCGCTCGGCATCGACGAGCGCCTGCTGCACCGCGTTGTGCTCGCGGCGCACGACCGCCATCGTCAGCCGCGAGCGCTGCCACCGATCGTGGAAGTCCACCTCGGCCACGGACGCGCCGAACCGGCGCTCGAGCTGCGCCTTCGTGTGCAGCAGGTGCTTGCGCTTGCCCTTGAGCGATCCGCCATCCGGCAGATGCAGCTCGAAGCTCAGGATGCCCACGAAACCTGCCGCCATGGCGTGCGCATGGTATCGGACGGGCCCGATCCACTAGAACCCTGGGGGTGGAAGAGATCCGCGACTTCGCCGTGGTGCTCGTCGTCTGCGCCGGCGGCCTGTGGCTGGCGCTCGTCTCGACGACGCTCACGGCCCGCCTGCGCGTGCCCGCGCCGGTGGTCTTCCTGCTCGCCGCGGCGGCGATCTCGGACATCCAGCCGCGGCTCTCGGATCCGGTCTCGATCCGCGACGTCGAGCGGATCGGCGTCGTCGCCCTGATCGCGATCCTGTTCGACGGCGGCCTCCAGATCGGCTGGCGGCGGCTGCGGCCGCAGATCCGCCCCATCACCCTGCTCGGGATCGTGGGCACGTTCCTGACGGCGGCCCTGGGCGCCGTCGCCGCCCAGATCATCCTGCCCGTGTCGTGGACGACCGCCGCGATCATCGGCGCGGCGCTCGCCCCGACCGACCCGGCCGTGATGTTCTCGGTGCTGGCCCGGCGGGACATCGGCGGACGCGTGCCGACCATCCTCGAGGGCGAGGCGGGCGCGAACGACCCGGTCGCGATCGCGCTCGTCCTCGCGCTCGCGGACTATGCGACGACCGGCGCCTCCGGCGTCAGCGGGGCGGCCGACGTCGTCGTCGAGATGGTGGTCGGTGCGGCCGTCGGCATCGTCGGGGCGATGCTGCTCGTGCGGGCGATGCGGCGAAACCCGCTGCCGCGCGAAGGCCTCTACGCCGTCCGCACGCTCGCGATCGCCGGGCTGATCTACGGCGGCGCGACGCTCCTGCACGGGTCGGGATTCCTCGCCGTCTTCGTCGCCGGCGTCTGGATCGGCGACACGCGGATGCCCTTCAAGGGCGAGATCGAGCGCTTCCACGGTGCCCTCGCCTCGCTCGGCGAGATCGTCGTCTTCGCGGCGCTCGGCCTCACCATCCATCTGTACGACATCGGCTGGTCGACGTTCGGCTACGGCCTCGCACTCGCGGCCGTGCTGATCCTGGTCGTGCGACCGGCCGCCGTGCTGCCGCTGCTCCTGCCGGAGCGCCTGCGGCGGGGCGAGAAGGGCTTCATCGCGCTCACCGGGTTCAAGGGCGCCGTGCCGATCCTGCTGGCCGCGCTCGTGGTGCTCGAGGGCGTGCCGCACGCGGAGCTGATCTACCGGCTCGTGTTCGTGGTCGTGGCCGCGTCGGTGATCGCCCAGGGGCTTGCCCTGGAGCCGCTGGCACGCGCGCTGCGCGTGCAGATGACCGTGCGCCGGCGCCCGCGCGGCTGGTCGCTGCGGATCCCGCTGCGGCATGAGCCCGAGGGGGTGGTGCGGCACGTCGTCGCACCGGCCGCGATCGCGGCCGGGCGCCGCATCCGCGAGCTGCCGATCGGCGAGGGCGCGTGGGTGGTCCTCGTCGTTCGGGCCGGACGCACGGAGCAGCCGCGCGGCTCGCTCCAGCTCGAGCCCGGCGACGAGGTGGTGCTTCTGACCGACCCCGGCGATGAGACGGCGCTGCGGCACGTGTTCACCCGGCCGCGCGGCGAGGTTCCCCCGGACGCGTGACGCGTTCGCACGCGCCGCCCGGCACGCTGGGCGGTATGCAGACGGCTCCCACGAGCGCATACGCCTCGGCCCTCACCGGCATCTTCACCGCCATGCACGCGCTCGACGCGGATGCGGCCAAGGTCGCCGCGGACCCGACCGACGTCCACGCCCTGGTCGACGCCACGACCCAGCCGCTCGCCGTCGCCGCAAACGCGATCGTCCTGCGCGCGGCCCGCGAGGCCGATCGCTACCTCTTCGACGCCTGGGCGTGAGCTTGGCTGTGAATACCGGTGCCTGGCACCGGTATTCACACAGCTAGGCGGAGCGGGCGACCTCGCGGACGGTGTAGACCTCGAGCACGTCGCCTTCCTTGATGTCGTTGTAGCCGTCGATCGTGAGGCCGCACTCGAAGCCCTGGGACACCTCGCGCACGTCCTCCTGGAAACGCTTGAGCGTGCCGATGCGGCCGTCGTGGACGATCGTGCCGTCGCGGACGATCCGCACCTGCGCACCGCGCTGGACGGAGCCCTGGGTGACCATGCAGCCGGCGATCGTCCCGACCCGCGACGCGCGGAAGGTCTGGCGCACCTCGACCTCGCCGAGCACCTCCTCGACCCGCTCGGGTGAGAGCATGCCGATCAGCGCCCGCTGGATGTCCTCGGTCAGCTGGTAGATGACCCGGTAGGTGCGGATGTCGACGCCCTCGCGGTCGGCCAGAGCCTTCGCCTCGGCGTTCGGGCGCACGTTGAAGCCGACGACGATCGCGCTCGACGCGGCGGCGAGCATGATGTCGGACGCGACGATGCCGCCGACGCCCGAGTGGATCACCTGCACCGAGACCTCGTCGTGGTGGATCTTGCCGATCTCGTCCACGGCGGCCTCGACCGAGCCCTGCACGTCGCCCTTGATGATCAGGGCGAGCTCCTTGACCGCGCCCTCCTGCATCTGCGAGAACAGATCCTCGAGGCTGATCGCCTTGCTGCGCTTCGCGAGCATCTCGGTGCGCTTGCGCTGCGCGCGCTGCTGGGCGGTCTGGCGGGCGACGCGGTCGTTCTCGACGACGCGGCACACCTCGCCGGCCGGCGGCGGCTTGTCGAAGCCGAGGATCTCGACCGGCACACCGGGCCCGGCGTCCTTGACGCGCTTGCCGTTGTGGTCGTTCAGCGCCTTGACCTTGCCCCACGCGTCGCCGGCGACGACGGCGTCGCCGACGCGCAGCGTGCCGCGCTGCACGAGCATCGTGGCGACCGGGCCGCGGCCGACGTCCAGGCGCGACTCGATGATGACGCCGCTGGCGTCGGCGTTCGGGTTGGCCTTCAGCTCGAGCACGTCGGCCTGGAGCAGCATCGAGTTCAGCAGCTTGTCGAGGTTCGTCCTGGCCTTGGCCGAGACGTCCTCGAAGATCGTGTCCCCGCCCCACTCCTCCGGCTGCAGACCCTGCGAGACGAGCTCGTTGCGCACCCGCTCGGGGTTCGCGTCGGGCCGGTCGATCTTGTTCACGGCGACGACGATCGGCACGCCGGCGGCCTTGGCATGGTCGATCGCC
Organism: uncultured Actinomycetes bacterium; assembly: GCA_963813245.1. Taxonomy (GTDB): domain Bacteria; phylum Actinomycetota; class Thermoleophilia; order Gaiellales; family JAICJC01; genus JAICJC01. The sequence goes on along the minus strand of CAWEYE010000003.1, from coordinate 106,496 downwards.
TCGATCGTCTGCGGCATGACGCCGTCGTCGGCCGCGACCACCAGCACCGCCACATCGGTGACCTTCGCGCCGCGCGCGCGCATGGCGGTGAAGGCCTCGTGGCCGGGGGTGTCCAGGAACGTGACCTTGCGCCCGTCGCCGACGTCGACCTGATAGGCGCCGATGTGCTGGGTGATGCCGCCGGCCTCGGTCGTGACGACCGACGACTCGCGGATCGAGTCCAGCAGCGTGGTCTTGCCGTGGTCGACGTGGCCCATGATGGTGACCACGGGCGGGCGGGAGACGAGGTCGGCCGGGTCGTCCTCGAAGACGACCTCCTCCTCTTCCTCGTCGTCGGTGTGCTGGATGATGATCTCGCGCTCGAACTCGATGCCGATCAGCTCGACGGCCTCGTCGGTCAGCGACACGGTCAGCGTCACCATCTCGCCGAGGCCCATCATGATCGTGATGATCTTGGCGGGAGAGATGCCGAGCTTCTCGGCCAGGTCCTTGACGGTGATGCCGGACGGCACCTTGACGGGCCCGGTGGGCACCTCGGCCTCGCGCTTGGGCTCCGCCCGCGGCGCGCCGCGCTCGCGCCGCATGGCCGGCTTGCGGCCGGCCTGGGAGTCGATCACGACCCGGCGCTTGCCCTTGGGCGCTGCGCCACGCTGCGGCCTGGGAGCACGGCCAGGCTGAGCAGGCCGGTCCTGCTCGGGTGCGGTCGCCTTCGCGCCGAACGCGCGGCGGGCCTCTTCCGGATCTACGATTTCGTCAGCCATCTACGCCGGTCAATCCTCCCATGCGACCCGTGGCCGCCTCAACCGCCACCCGATCCTCGAGGTCGGGCGGCACTGTCACCATGCATCGTAGCCTTCTCGGGATCGCGCCCCGCCTGCGAGCCTGCTCCGCACAGCGCCTGGCCGGGCACAGGTACACCCCACGGCCCTGCAGGCGGCGGTCGCGGTCGATCACGAGCTCGCCGGCGACCACGCCGATCCGCACCAGCTCAGGCTGCGGCCGCCGCCGGCCGCAGCCGGCGCACTGCCGCACCGGAGTGCTCACCGCGAGGACGCGCGCCCCTCCTCTGCCGCCAGCGCCATGTGCGCCGGCACCCCGCAGTAGCGGCTGCCGTCCAACGCCTGGTTGGGACAGCGCTTGCCGGACGAGGTCACCGCGATGCAGCGGCCGGGGAACTCGTCCTCCTCGCCCGACTCGCCCGTGTAGGGCGCGTCGGAGTCGTCGGCGTAGTACTCGGTCTCGGAGACGATGTCGATCCGCCAGCCGGTCAGGCGGTGGGCCAGGCGGGCGTTCAGACCCTCCTTGCCGATCGCGAGCGAGAGCTCGCCGTCCGGCACGACCACGGTGGCCTGGCGGTTGTCGTCGTCGACGTACACCTCGCGCACCTTCGCCGGCGCGAGCGCCTTTGCGACGAACCGGGCGGGCTCGTCGTTCCACGGGATGATGTCGATCTTCTCGCCCCGCAGCTCGGACACGACCATGCGCACGCGCGACCCGCGCGGGCCGACGCAGGCGCCGACCGGGTCGACGCCCTGCACCTTCGACTCGACCGCGATCTTGGCCCGGTAGCCGGGCTCGCGGGCGACGGCGCGGATGTTCACGAGACCGTCGGCGATCTCGGGCACCTCGAGCTCGAACAGCTGGCGGATGAGCTCGTCGGAGCGGCGCGAGAGCACGACCTGCGGCCCCTTGCCCTCGGCCCGCACCTCGATGATGACGGCCTTGATGCGGCTGCCCTGCTCGTAGCGCTCGCCCGGCACCTTCTCCGAGCCGGGCAGGATCGCCTCCATGCGGCCGAGGTCGACGAACGCGTAGCGGTGGTCGTCCTGCTGCACGATCCCGGTCACGATCTCGCCGACGCGGTCGGCGTACTCGTCGTACATCATCGAGCGCTCGGCCTCGTTGATCCGCTGGCGCAGCACCTGCTTGGCGGTCTGGCCGGCGATGCGGCTGAAGTTGTCGGGCGTCACGTCGACGAGCACCGTGTCCTGGAACCAGTCCCACTCGATCTCGGGCTCGGGCTCCTCGGCGGCATCCTCGATCGGCGCAGCCGGGTCGATGTCGACCGCCGGCGCCTCGGCCAGCACGTGATGGTGCGGATGGGCGTCCAGGTACTTCGTCCAGGCGTCGTCGGTGACGGTCCAGGCGGTGAAGTCGCCCGTGTCGCGGTCGAGGTCGACGCGCACCGGGTGGCGGGCGTCGGGCATCTTGCGGTAGGCGGCGAGCAGCGCGTCCTCGATCGCGGCCAGGAGCGTGCCCGGCTCGATCCCCTTCTCCTTCTCGACGAGCTTGACGCCCTCCAGGATTTCCTTGCTCACGAGCGCCCTCCCCAGGACTCGAACACCAACCGGCCGCGGCGGATGGCGGCGTAGTCGATCCGCACCCGCTGTTGACCGTGCTCCAGATCGATGCCCGCGTCGTCGGCGTCGACGAGCAGGGCGGTGAAATGCCTGCGCCCGTCGATGGGCTCGACCGTGCGCACGTCCACCTTGCTGCCGACTGCGCGCCGGTAGTGGTCAGGGCGCACCAGCGGCCGCTCGACGCCCGGCGAGGACACCTCGAGAGCGAAGCGCTCGCGCAGGGGGCTGAGGTCGCGGCTGACCCGCTCGCACAGGGCGATGTCGACGCCCTGCGGGTGATCGATGAACACGCGCACGAGGCCCGGTCCGGCCCGTTCCGCAAGCACGACCTCCACGTCCGGGCTACGGTCGTGGAGCATCTGCTCGATCTCGTTCTGAAGCTGTTCGTTCATTGTCATATATGCACCTCGAAGCCCGATCGCGGGCGAAAAAAGAGGCGGGTTGGAGCCCACCTCGACGACCGCTCTCAGAAACTCGGAAACGACTTTGAGTGTAGCACTCGACCCTTCCAGATGAGAAACTCGCGCCCGCTGTGCGAGCACTGATCCAGCGGGTGATCGAAGCCTCTGTGGAGGTGGACGGAGACCGGGTGGCGGCGATCGGCGCCGGCCTCCTCGTGCTCGTCGCGGCGGGCTCCGGAGACGGCCCGGACGCCCCCGCGCAGCTGGCCGGCAAGGTGGCCCGGCTGCGCATCTTCGCCGACTCCGAGGGGCGCATGAACCGCTCGCTCGTCGACGTCGGCGGTGCCGCGCTCGTCGTGTCGCAGTTCACGCTCTACGCCGACGTTCGCCGCGGCAACCGGCCCGGGTTCACCGATGCCGCCCCGCCCGACGTGGGCGAGGCGCTGGTGGACGCGTTCGCCGAGGCACTGAGGCGTTTTGGGGGTACCGGTGTCAACTGGCCGGTTCGGAGCACACATGCGCGTCAGCCTGACCAACGACGGACCCGGTCACGATCTGGCTGGACTGGCCGTTCCATTGAGGATGCGGCGCTTGCGCCGCATCCTCAATCGAGCAGGCCGTCGACCGCTTCCTGGTAGTAGCCGACGCTCGGGCGCAGCCAGGCCGCCATCTTGTAGTGGCCGAGGGCGATGCGGCGCTCGCCCATCCGGTACAGGCAGCGGCCGAGGCAGTAGTGGGCGTAGTCGTTGGCGGGCGCGGCGGCCAGGATGTGCTCGAACTCGGCCGCCGCCTCGTGGTAGCGGTGCATGCGCAGGTAGGCGACGCCGAGCGCCTCGCGGATCGATGCCTTGTCGGGCTCGCGCCGCTTGGCCTTCTCGAGCGAGACGGTGGCCTGGGCGTTGTCGCCCTGCTTCATGAGCTCGCGACCGCGCTGAAAAAGGTCGTAGGTGTCCTCGTGCTCCGCCATGCCCCTCGTCATCGGCAGGGTCAGCTTCCGAGGGTAGCCTGCGACAGCGCCGAGCGCAGCCGCAGCGCCCCCGTCGCCCGTTCGCGCGGCGTCAGCCGCTGGCGCACGTCGCGCTTGATCGCGCGCAGCTGGCGGCGCAGCCGCCGGCCCTCGCGCTCGGCCGTCGGCATCGGCGCATACCGGGCCATGTTGGCGCTGCGGGCGAACGCCGCGGCGTCGACGCCGAACGTCGCCTGGAGCCTTGCGGCCAGCTCCTCGAACGTCTCGTCCGGCCGCAGCGCGACGCCCTGGTCGCCGACGAACGTGGCCAGGTCGCGGTATGCCGCAGCGGCCCGCGCCCGCGGCCCGCGGCGCAGGTAGCGCCAGCGCACGCTTGCTGCCTTCAGCACGAGGAGCGCGGCGAGCAGCGCGATGGTGATGGTGAGGAGCCAGGTGATGAAGCGGCCGTGATTGCTGCCGTGCGAGGCCAGGATCGTGCCGCTGCCCAGGCCGATGCCCTTGCCCTGGCTGCCGAAGCGCCCGAACGCCTCGCCCTGGACGTGCTTCAGACCCGGGGCGGCGCCGCCCGAGACGAGCGCGGCGAAGCCCTGGACCTGCTTGCCGATGCCGCCGCCGCTCATGATGCTCGCGAACTTGGGATTCGACGAGGACGTGTCCGACGGCAGGTGGCTGCCCGGAGTCGGCTCGAACGGCATCCAGCCGTAGCCGGGGAAGTACACCTCGACCCAGGCGTGGGCGTCGCGGTCGTTCACGATGTAGGTGTCCGAGCCCTGGAGCCTGCCGGACATGAACCCGACCGCGACCCGGGCGGGGATGCCGTGCATGCGCAGCACGAGCGCCATCGCGCCTGAGAACATCTGGCAATAGCCGCGGTGTGTCGTCAGCATGAACTGGGCCAGCGCCGGATTGGGCCCGTTCAGGTTCGGCGTAAGCGTGTACTTGAACGGCTTGGCGCGGAAGTAGTGCTCGATCGCGAACACGGCCTCGTACTCGTTCTTCGCCTTGTCCGCGTGCGACAGAAGCCAGGCCTGCTTGACCGCCCGCATGAAGACCGGGCTGAGCGGCGGAGGCTGCGCCTGCGGATGGGCCGTCCCCCAGATCGGCATGGTGACGCTTCCGACCTCGGTGCTGGACCTGACCGACGCGGGGAAGTCGTTGCCGGCCGCGGCCAGCTGCGTCACCGTCGGGCTGGGGTCATATACCTGCACCCCGTAGGTGGCGTTGCGGGCCGGGTCGGACAGCGTGGTCACGGTGCCGTTTGCATCGAGCAGCGACTGGAGCCCGCTCGGCACCGTCCAGCGCACCGGCTGGGCCGCGCCGATCAGATGGTCGTCGGCCAGGCCGACCACCTTCACCTTGATGTTGACGAGGTGATGGCCGACCGGCTCGAGCGCCGGGAGGCTGTCGGCAGACGCGGTCAGGGTGCCGCCCGTCGACGAGCCCACGAGCTGGCCCTGCTGCGAGAACTGCCAGTGGTCGATCAGGAACGTGTCGAGCGTCGCGGCCTTCCAGTACATCTGCTCCTTCGACGTCACCTCGAGCACCGTCGTGCGCTTCTTCGGCCAGTGCAGCGGCGCGTAGCTCTGGTTCCACATGTAATCCACGCTGACGAGCGGGCCCTGGTTCGCGAGCGGGTTCCACGACTGCCAGGCCAGGAACGCGGTCTTGGTGACCCCCGGGGCCGTGCCGACGATGAGCCCGGCGAGGACGACGGCGACGCTCAGACCGACGACCTGCGCGTCGCCGGCCAGCGGCCGGCCGGTGTGGCGCGCGGTCGCGACGAGCGTGAGCAGCGCCAGCAGCAGGAAGACGCCGGCCCGGAAGCCGTTCGCGTGCAGGGGCAGCACCGTGCTCGGCAGGGCGAACAGGGCGAAGGCCACGCCGATCCCCGGCAGGGCCGCCTCGCGGCGCACGATCAGCCAGGCGAGTGCGACGGCCGCCGCGAAGAACGCGAGCTGGAGGTCGTGGTCGGCGCCGCCGAAGCGGCCGGCGTCGATCGGCGTGTGCGTCCCGAACCAGTCGCGCAGCCCCCTCCCCACCAGCTCGACCACGCGGGCGGGGTAGAACCCGTGCTGGGTCTGCCACGGCCAGGTGTGCATGATCAGGCCGATCGCACAGACGGTGGCGGCGGCGAGCGCGATGAGCGCGCCGATGCGCCCGCCGCCGACCATCGCGACGACGGTGGGTGCGACGCCCAGAAGCGCCAGCAGCGCGAGCTCGCGAAAGCCGATGTGCGGCTGTTCCAGGCGCGCCCAGTGCCAGCCCGCGAAGAGCAGGAACGCGGCCGTCAGAAGGACGGGCGCGACGCGGAGCCGGCGCAGCCTAGGCACGTGCCACCACCAGGCGCAGGACGGGCGCCGAGAGCGCCTTGCCGACGTGGTCGCCCGAGCGGATCCGGGCCACCGCGACGCCCGAGCGTGTCAATCGCAGCGCGGCCGCCTCGGGGGCCGTGTCGCGCTTGCGGCCGTTCGCCGCGAAGGAGGCTGCATCGACCCACACGACCGCCGGCTCGCACTGGGCCGAGTTGATCGCGAGCACCCGCTCGGCGAGCGTGGACGACATGCTGGCCGTGACGACGAACACGCGCGAGGCGTCGACGGGGTCAGGCCCGCGCGAGCTCTCGGCCAGGTAGTCGGCAAGCGGACGCGGCGCCGTCGCCTCGACCGCGGCGAGCTCGCCCAGCACGGCCGCCCAGTCACCGCTGCCGAACCCCAGCCGGTAGCGGCTGCGCTGGGCGGCGTGGATGATCAGCGAGCTGCGCTGGCCGGCGTCGGACATCCGCCGCAGGAGCGACGCGGCCGCGCGCACCTGCATGTCGAAGGTCGAGTCGGGCGCGATCCCGGTGAGGGCCGCCGCCTCGCCGTCGAGCACGACGCAGGCCTCGTCGCGGGGGGTGTCCTGCAGCTCCTTCACCATCAGCTGCCGGCGGCGGGCGGTGGAGCGCCAGTGCACCCGGCGCAGGCTCTCGCCCACCTGGTGCTCGCGGATGCTGTGCAGGTCGTAGCCGGCGGTGCGGTGCAGCATCGAGCGGCCGTGGTCGCCGCCGGGCGTGCCGCCGTCGGTGAAGAGGCCCTCGAGCTCGTACACGCGCGGGTAGACGAGCATCTGGTCGGCCCGGTCGAGCGGGATCCGGGCCTGGGCGAGGCCGAACGGGTCGGCGATCAGGAGCTCGGCCCCGTCCATGCGGTAGCGCCCGCGCGGCGCCGATGCGATCTCGTAGCGGCCGCGCAGCACCCGCCCCCGCCGGCCCAGCTCGGCCTGGATCACCCGCGTCTGGCCGAGCCGGTCGAGCAGCAGCGCCCGTCCCGGGATCGGGCCGCCCGTGTCGGGGCGCACCTCGAGCCCCACGTCGACGCTCTGCCCCTCGGTGAGCTCGAGATGGCCGGTGCGGCGGCGCAGCAGCATCGGCCGGTCGAGCGCCTTCACCCAGCCGAGCGCGAGCAGCGGCGCCAGCGCGAGCCCGACCGCCACGGGGAACATGACCGCCGTCCCGAACCCCCACGACACCAGGTAGAGCCCGGCGGCGAGGAGGAGCAGGCGGCGGCCGCGAGTGGTCATACCGGGATGGCCGTGCGCTCGAGCGCCTCGCGGATAGAGTCGGCGGCGTCGATGCCCGCGGTGCGGGCCTCGGGGGCCAGGATCACCCGGTGGGAGAGCACGTCCTCGGCGACCGCCTTGATGTCGGCCGGCGAGACGTAGTCGTGCCCCTCGAGCGCCGCGTGGGCCTTCGCGACGCGCAGCAGCGAGATGCCCGCGCGCGGGCTGGCGCCGAGCGAGAGCCGGGTGTCGCTGCGGGTGTGGTTCAGGATCGCGACGACGTAGCGGTGCAGGGACTCCTCGACGAACACGCCCTTCACCGCGGCGATCGCGGACTCGACATCGGCCGCCGTGCTCACCGGCCGCAGCTCGTCGATCGGCTCCCCCGCGGCGTGCTCGCTCAGCATGCGCGCCTCCTGGCGGGCATCCGGATAGCCGAGCGTGCAGCCGCATCGCGAACCGGTCGAGCTGGGCCTCGGGCAGCGGGAACGTGCCCTCATACTCGATCGGGTTCTGGGTCGCGATGACCATGAACGGGCGCGCGAGCGGGTGGGTGACGCCGTCGACCGTCACCTGCACCTCCTGCATGCACTCGAGCAGGGCGGACTGGGTCTTCGGCGACGCGCGGTTGATCTCGTCCACGAGCACGAGGTTCGCGAACACGGGCCCGGGCTTGAACTCGAACTCGTTCCCGCCCTGGAGGTTGAACACGCTGACGCCGGTGACGTCGGACGGCAGCAGGTCGGGCGTTGCCTGGACGCGGGCGAACTCGCAGTCGAGCGAGCGGGCGAGCGACTTGGCCAGCATCGTCTTGCCGACGCCCGGGAAGTCCTCGAGGATGATGTGGCCCTCGCAGAGGATGGCCATCACGCAGCGCGCGATCAGGGCCCGCGGGGCGTGGATCACCCGCGCGACGTTCTGGATCACGCGTTCGGCGGTGTCAGCGGCGGCCGCGATATCGGCTGTCGGCGCCCGCCCTCCGAGTTCGTGTGCTTCCACCTGAGATGTCCCTTCCTGGTTCTTGGCTTCGGGTCACGCGCCGGCCGGGGCCGAGGCCGTCGCCGTGAGGACGCCGACGGCGTCCCACAGGGCGGCGGCGCAGGCGCGCTTGGAGCGCCTGCTGACGGTGCGCTCGGCGCGCGCCGTCACCAGCACCAGCTCGTTCTGAGAGGAGTCGAATCCGATATCCGCACGGCTGACGTCGTTCATCACGATCATGTCCAGACTCTTGCGCTCGAGCTTCGCTCGGGCGCGATCGACTCCCCCGGGGCCATGTTCGGCGGCAAACCCGACCAGCACCTGTCCGGCCGTTCGCCTCGACCCCAGCTCCTTGAGGATATCGGTGGTCGGCTCCAGTGTCACGTGCCACGGCTCACCGCTCTTCGGGCGCTTGCCCGTGTAGGCGTCCGCCGGGCGGTAGTCGGAGACGGCGGCGGCCATGACCACGACGTCGGCCGCGGCAGCCGCCTCGAGCGTGGCCTGCTCGAGCGCAGCCGCCGACTCGGCGTGCAGAACGCGCATGGGCGCCGAGGGCTGCGCGCTCGCCGCCGCGAGGATCAGCGTCACGTCCGCCCCGCGGCGGGCGGCCTCGTCGGCGACGGCGACCCCCATCCGCCCGCTCGAGCGGTTGCCGACGTAGCGCACGGCGTCGAGCGGCTCGCGGGTGCCGCCGGCGGTCACGAGCACGCGCACGCCCGCGAGACTGCGCGCGGCGGCGAGCCGGGCGGCGATCGCATCCATGATCTCGGCCGGCTCGGCCATCCGCCCGACGCCGACCTCGCCCTCCGCGGTGTCGCCCGTGGCCGGGCCGACCAGCTCGACTCCGCGGGCGGCCAGGAGCTGCAGGTTTGCGGCCGTCGCCTCGGCCGCCCACATGCGCGGGTTCATCGCGGGGGCCGCGACGACCGGGCCGGTGAACGCGAGCGTCATCGCCGTCAGCACGTTGGCCGCCTCGCCGTGGGCGATCCGCGCGAGCGTCGTCGCCGAAAGCGGCGCGATGCAGAGGAGGTCGGCCCGCGCCGAGGCGTCCAGATGCGGGAACACCTCGGGCCCGCCGTCGGCGACGACCGGCCGCCGCGAGAGCGCCGCGAAGGTGGTCGGCCCGACGAAGCGCTGCGAGTCCGGGGTCTGCACGACCTGCACCTCGTGGCCGCCGCGGACGAGCATGCGCACGAGCTCGCAGGTCTTGTACGCCGCGATCCCCCCACACACGCCGATCAGGATCATGGCCGTAGTGTCGCGGTCGGTAAGGGTTCGCCGCAACAGGGCGGACGCCACGGTTTGGTCACAATCGTCAGATACGGGATCGGAGCGCCTCCGCGTCCGGCCTGCGCGCCGTGGTGCCGAGCACTGCCGGTGGCATCGAGGCGGTCGAGCACGCGCATCGCGTGTGCGGCGATCATCGTGGTTCGTAGGACGTCGGCGGCGTGGTTGGGGTTGGCCGGGGGCGTCGCGGGGGGCGGGGGTACGGGGGTGGCGGCTCTGCCCAATTGACATCCGCTGTGGATGCCAAATGGTATTTCGGGTGCGTGTGACGGTCTTGCGCAAATGACATCCGCAGTGGATGCCAATTGGTTTCCAGGGCTGCCCGCGCGGGTTCTGCCCAATTGACATCTGTGGTGGATGCCAATTGGGTTCCCGGCGGCCGCCAAGCTCTCGGCACACTCTCGGCACGGGTCGTGACCCACGCCTGACGAAGTCTTCGCCATCCTTCCCGCATGGCCGTTCCCACCCTCTACAAGGCGCGCGGCGTGCCGGCGAAACAGCCGGTGTGCGCGATCTGCGCCGACCGCACGCGCGGGCGCACCGTCAGCCTGCGGCTCACGCACGGGATCACGGTGTGGCTGTGCGCGGCGCATGCCGCGCCGGAGTACCAGTGCCGGCGCAACGGCCGCGATTTCGTCGTCACCCTGCAGCGCCTGTGGCAGGCGCATGGCTGTCTCACGGCCGCGCGCGCCCGTGCGCTCGCGGCGCACCTCGACGCCCTGGCCGGACCGGCCCCGGCTCGCCGTCCGGGCTCCTACGCGTGGCCGGACCTGCGGCGGCTGGCGGAGGCCGAGTTCGCGCTCGGCGGCCCGCCGCTCGCGACGATTGCGCGCCTGCGCCGCATGTGCGCGGACGGCCCGGCCGCGCCTCCGAGCGTCCGCACCATGCTGCGCTGGCACCGCGAGGGCCGCTGGCTGCGCCCGCGCCTACCCGCCGCTGATGGCCGAGATGACGTCGACCCGGGAACCGGCCGCGAGCGGGGTCTCGAGCCCCGCCCGCTCCCGATCCACATAGACGTTGACGTGCCGGCGCAGCGCCGGGCCCGGCTCGCACAGGCGGTCGCGGATTCCGGGCCAGCGCTCGTCGAGCCGGTCGATGGCCTCGTCCACCGTGGCGGCCTCGACGTCGAGCCGGCGGGGCAGGTCGGCGAACACCGTGGGCAGCGTGACTGGGAGATGGAGGTCGGCCATGGCTAGCCGATGACGGCGACTTCGACCGAGGCGATGCCGGGCAGGTAGCTCGCGATCTCGCTCCAGCTCTCGCCCTCGTCGGCGCTCGCGAACACCTGGCCCGTGCTCGTGCCGAAGTAGAGGCCCGGTGAGTCGAGGCCGTCGATCGCCATGCCCTCACGCAGAACGCCGAGGTGCGCGTTTCGGTGCGGGAGGCCGGCGTCCAGCCGCCGCCAGGTGGAGCCGGCGTCGCTGGTGCGCCAGACCGCGGCGTGCCCGTCGGGCATGCAGCGCGCGTGGCCGGGGTCGAGCGGGATCACGTAGAAGCTCTCGCGATCGTGCGGGTGCGCCGCCGCGGCGAAGCCGAAGTCGCAGGGCAGCCCCTCGGTGATCTCGGTCCACGAGCGGCCGCCGTCGTCGGAGCGGTGCATGCCGCAGTGGTTCTGCTGGTAGAGGCGGTCATGGTCGACCGGCGACATCACGAGCTTGTGCACGCAGTATCCGATCTCCGGATCCTCGAGCGGCCAATCCGCCCGCAGGCCGCGGTTGCGCGGTGTCCACGAGCTGCCGTTGTCGGTGGTCTCGAAGATGCCGAACCCCTGCACGATCGCCCAGAAGCGGTCGGCGTCGTCGGGGTCGGGCAGGAGGCCCGCCATCCCGAGGTGCCCCGGCGGCTGGTTCTCGGGCTTGTTCCACGCGTCTCGACCCGGCTGCCCGTCGAGCGTCGACATGAGCGACCACGTCGCGCCGCCGTCGCGGCTCTCGAACAGGCCGGCCGCCTCTGCCCCGGCGACGAGGCGCCCGTGGGCTGCCATCAGCCCGGACACCTTCGAGAGCTTGAGCTCGCCGTGCTCGCCGTAGCCGAGGCCCTCGCTCGAGAGCTGCCACGTCTCGCCCATGTCCTCGCTGCGCCAGATGCCGGCACCGTGCCACTCGCTCGCGGCGGCGGCGTAGATCGCGCCCGACTCCGCATCGTGCACGGCGTTGTAGATCGGCCAGCCGTCGCAGAACGGGCCGCGCACATTCCAGTCGCGGCGGTCCGCGTCGCTCTCGAGGATGAAACAGCCCTTCCGCGTCCCCACCATCAGTACGACCTGCGCCGCCATCAGCACACCTCCCGGTTCGGGTTCCTGGAGATCTGACTCGCCCCCGTCACGGAACTCATCGGTGGGCGGCTACTCCTTCGCGGTCGGCGAGACCTTGAGCTGGCCCTGGGCGATCTCCTCGAGGGCCATCGTCAGGAAGTTCTTCGAGCGCGACTCGACGAGCGGCGGCGAGAAGCTCTCGAAGCTGCCCTCGCCGAGCTGGTGGTGGTAGTCGTTGATCTGGCGCGTGCGCCGCGCGGCGGCGATCACGAGCGCGTACTTGCTGTCGACCTTTGCCAGCAGGTCGTCGATCTTGGGATAGATCATCTGTGCTCCTCGGCGTTCATCGCCGTCCGCATCAGCTGCGCCAGGTCGGCGGCCGCTCGGTCGACGTCGTCGTTGGTGATCACGTGGTCGAACTCGGGTTGTGCCAAGAGCTCCTCGGCTGCGATCTGCAGCCGGTCGCAAATCTCCGTCTCGGTGTTCTGCCGGCGGCCGCGAAGCCGGGCCTCGAGGTCGGCCATCGTCGGAGGGGCGACGAACACCAGGACCGCGTCCGGGATCTGTCGCTTGATCTCTCGAGCCCCGGCGACCTCGATCTCGAGGACGACGTTCTCGCCGTCCCTAAGCCGCTGCTCAACCTCGCTGCGCAACGTGCCATACCGGTTACCGGCGAAGGATACATGCTCGAGGAACTCGCCCGCCTGGACGCGCCGCTCGAACTCCTCGCCGGTGAGGAAGTGGTACTCGAGGCCGTCGCGCTCGTCGGGTCGGCGGGGCCGGGTGGTCGCAGACGTCGCCACGGTCACCGCCGGCGCGAGCTTGCGCGCCCGCGCGATCAGCGTGCCCTTACCCACACCCGACGGCCCGGCGACGACGAACAGATGCCCGCTCACAAAAGGCCGCCGCGACGCGGGATCAGGCGCGGAACAGGTCGAGCAACTCGCCGCGCTGGCGGTCGGACAGACCGCCGACGGTCTTGCTCTGGCTGATCCGGCACTGGGTCAGGAGCCGGGTCGCCTTGACCCGCCCCAGCCGGGGCACGGCCACGAGCATGTCGTACACCTTGGCCGTCAGCACCTCGTCGGGCGGCTCTGCGATGACGTCGCCGATCCGCACCCGCCCAGCCTTCAGGTCGCGTTTGAGCTGCGCCCTGCGTACCCGGATGTGGTTGGCCCGGCTGAGTGCCTCCATGCGCTGATCGAGCGACCGGGACGGTGTCTGGGAGAGGGTGCTGGTTGTCATGGTAGGGGGCGATTATACCCGTGAGAGAGCCGCGTGCAACCATGAGAAAACGGGATAAAAAGGCGAAATTCATGCCCAAAACGGTCAAGCTCGAGTTGAGCTTGATACCCGTGGGTGGGCGACACCGACGAGTTCGCCGATCCCGCGCGCGCCATGACGGAGCAGAAGATCGCCGAGCTCGGGCAGGATCCGCTCCGGCAGGTGCGGGTCTGCGAAGAGGGCCGTTCCAATTCCTACCAGGCTTGCGCCGGCCGCAAGAAACTCGATGCAGTCCTGCGCGCTCGCGACGCCGCCCATGCCGATGATCGGAAGGCCGGTCGCCGCCCACGCGTGAAAGACCGCGTGCAGCCCGACGGGCTTCACGGCGGGTCCCGAGAGGCCGCCGCCGCCCCCGCCGAGCAGCGGCCGCAGGCTGTCGCGGTCGATCGCGATGCCGCGCACCGTGTTGATCAGCACCAGTCCGTGGGCGCCGCCCTCGGCTGCGGCGGTCGCGATCGCGGCGACGTCGGCGACGCTCGGCGAGAGCTTCACCAGCACCGGCACGTCGGTCTCGGCCCGGCAGCGCTCGACCAGTGCGCGCGTCTCGTGCGGGTCGGTGCCGATCGAGATGCACCCCGACTCGACGTTGGGGCACGACACGTTCAGCTCGATGGCGGCCACTGCCGGGTCGGCCCCGAGCCGCGCGACCGCCGTGGCGTACTCGGCAGGCGTCCAGCCGCCGACGCTTGCGATCACCGGCACGCCCAGCTCGCCCAGGCGGGGCAGATGCTCGGCGCAGAAGGCTTCGAGCCCCGGGTTCGCAAGCCCGATGGAGTTGACCATGCCCGCGGGCGTCTCGGCGATCCGCGGCGGCGGGTTGCCCTCGCGCGGGTGGAGCGTGACCGTCTTCGTGACGAACGCGCCGAGGCCGAGCGTGCCGACGGCGAGCGCGTCGAGCGTGCCCGAGCCGTTCACAAGCGGATTTGCGAGCGCGATCCCGCAGAGCTCGGTGCGCAGGTCAGGCGAGGACACGCGCCGCCTCCACCACCGGGCCCTCGACGCACAGCCGCTTCCACACGCCGTCGATGCGCACGGCGCATCCGTAGCAGGCTCCGAAGCCGCACGCCATCGCCGCCTCCATCGCGAGCTGGCACGGCACGTCGTGCTCGGCGCACAGCGCGGCGACGGCCTGCAGCATCCGGTCGGGGCCGCACGCGTACACGGTCGCCCGCGCCGGCAGCAGCCGCGCCAGCGGCTCGGTGACGAGCATCGGCTCGATCGCCACGGTGGCGTCGGGATCGACCAGCCCGGCGCACACGGCATGGGCGGGCGTGCGGAATCCGAGCACGGTCTGCACGCGCCCGTGCGGCGCGAGCCGGCGCCGGAGCCAGGGCAGGATCGCCGCCCCGATGCCGCCGCCCACGAGGATCGCGTCGCCGGCGGCGGGCCGAAACCCCTGCCCGAGCGGCCCCACCACCGCCACCGACCGGGCGCGTGCGAGCGCCCGCGTCCCCTCCCCGCGCACGTCCAGCAGGAACACGAGCTCGCCGTCGCCCGCCCAGGCCGCCGACACCGCCCGGGGAAGGTAGGCCGCGGCCGGCGCCGGCTCGGCGCGGAGCATGAAGAACTGCCCCGGCACGCCCGGATCGGCGCCGTCGTCGCGCAGGCGCAGGAGCGTGTAGGCGCCGACCGCCTCGACCGCGGCGACGGGCAGGCTACGCGCCGGCGGGGGCGGCACCGATGGCCTCGTAGACATGCAGATCCTGCAGCGCCACCGGCTCCACCGCCTGCGCCTGGGCGATCGACTGGACGGCGGCCGACGCGCCGGCCATCGTGGTGATGCAGGGCACGCGGTGGGCGGTCGCGGCCGCCCGGATCTCGTAGCCGTCGACGCGGGTGCCGCGACCGCCGGGCGTGTTGATGACGAGCTGGATGCCGCCGTCGCGCAGCATGTCGACGACGTTCGGCGAGCCCTCGACGACCTTGCGGACGGTCTGGACGGGGATGCCGATGCGGCGCAGCGCGCGGGCGGTGCCCGCGGTCGCCACGAGCTCGAAGCCGAGCGACTGCAGCAGGGCGGCGAGCATCGTCGCGGCCGGCTTGTCGCGGTCGCGCACCGAGAGGAAGGCCGCGCCGGTGCTCGGCAGCGGCCGGCCGGCGGCGCGCTCGGCCTTGCTGAAGGCCGTCGGGAAGTCGGGCCCGATCCCCATCACCTCGCCGGTCGAGCGCATCTCCGGGCCGAGCGTCGGGTCGGCGCCGGCGAATCGCTGGAACGGCAGCACCGCGGCCTTCACGCTCGTGTGCTCGACCTCGCCCTCGACCAGGTCGATGGGAAGGCGCAGCGCCGCCCGGCAGGCGGCCCCCACCAGGTCGCGGCCGGTGGCCTTGGAGACGAACGGGACCGTGCGCGACGCCCGCGGGTTGGCCTCGAGCACGTAGACGGCCGACCCCTGGACGGCGAACTGCACGTTGATCAGCCCGCGCACCCCGAGCGCCTCGGCGATCGCCGCGGTCTGCCGCCGCAGCTCCTCCTCGACGCGCTCTCCCAGCGACATGGCCGGGATGACGCAGGTCGAGTCGCCCGAGTGCACGCCCGCCTCCTCGACGTGCTCCATGATCGCGCCGATCACGGTGCGCTCGCCGTCGCAGATTGCGTCGACGTCGACCTCGATGGCGTCGTCGACGAACCGGTCGACGAGCGACCCGGGCTGCACCGGCCCGCTGCGCAGCGACACGTCGTCGTCGCAGATGCGCATCTCGCGGCCGCCGAGCACGTAGCTCGGCCGCACGAGCACCGGGTAGCCGATCCGGTTTGCGATCGCGACCGCCGCGTCGGTGTCGGCGGCGATGCCCCAGTCCGGCGCGCGCAGCCCGAGCTCGGCCAGCACCTGCCCGAACCGCTCGCGGTCCTCGGCGATGTCGATCGCGCCGAAGGGCGTCCCCAGGATCGGAACTCCGGCGGCCTCGAGCGGCCGCGCGAGCCGCAGCGGCGTCTGGCCGCCGAACTGGACGACCACGCCGACCGGCTGCTCCCGCTCGACCACCTCGAGCACGTCCTCGACCGTGAGCGGCTCGAAGTAGAGCCGGTCGGACGAGTCGGCGTCGGTCGAGACCGTCTCCGGATTGCAGTTGATCATCACGGCGTCGTACCCGAGCTGGCGGAAGGTCTGGGCGGCGCGCACGCAGCAGTAGTCGAACTCGATCCCCTGCCCGATCCGGTTCGGCCCGGCGCCCAGGATGACGATGCTCGGGCGCGTCGCCGGCTCGAGCTC
The DNA here is from genome assembly GCA_963813245.1 of uncultured Actinomycetes bacterium. GTDB lineage: Bacteria > Actinomycetota > Thermoleophilia > Gaiellales > JAICJC01 > JAICJC01. The sequence goes on along the minus strand of CAWEYE010000003.1, from coordinate 90,216 downwards.
GTCCTCCTGCTCGTAGGTCGAGTAGAAGTACGGCGCCTGGGCCTCGACCTCGGCCGCGCAGCTGTCGACCGCCTTGTAGACCGGGCGCACGCCCAGGGCGAGGCGCATGCGCCGCACCGTCTCCTCGTCGCGTCCCGCCAGCTGGGCGATCCGGGCATCGGCCAGCCCGAGCTCCTTCACCCGCCGCCACTCCGTCTCGACCAGGGCTTCGAGCGGCCGCTGCGTGAGCATGCGCTCGGTGTGGGCGATCCGCTCCCACTCGTCCAGGAACCACAGGTGCACCGACGACTCGGCGGCCAGGTCGGCCGCGTCCTCGCCGGCGGTCAGGCGGCCCTGGATGGCATCGAAGCGGTCCCACTCCGGCTCTGCCACCGAGCCCGCCGTGCGCGGGCGCCCATCGAGCTCGCGCGACCGCATCGCCTTCCCCCACGCCTCGGCGAACGTGCGGCCGATGCCCATCACCTCGCCCACCGACTTCATCTGGGTGGTCAGGCCGGTGTCGGCGCCCGGGAACTTCTCGAACGCGAACCGCGGCAGCTTGACGACGACGTAGTCGAGGGTCGGCTCGAACGCGGCCGGCGTCGTGCGGGTGATGTCGTTCGGGATCTCGTCGAGCGTGTAGCCGATGGCGAGCTTGGTAGCGACCTTCGCGATCGGGTAGCCCGTCGCCTTCGAGGCGAGCGCCGAGGAGCGCGACACGCGCGGATTCATCTCGATCACGACCAGGTCGCCGTGCTCGCGGTTGAGCGCGAACTGGACATTCGACCCGCCGGTCTCGACGCCGACGGCCCGGATCACGGTGGCCGCGGCGTCGCGCAGCAGCTGGTACTCGCGGTCGGACAGCGTCTGCGCGGGCGCCACCGTGGCCGAGTCGCCGGTGTGCACGCCCATCGGGTCGACGTTCTCGATCGAGCACACGACGACGACGTTGTCCTTGCGGTCGCGGATCACCTCGAGCTCGAACTCGCCCCACCCCGCCACCGACTGCTCGAGCAGCACCTGGCCGATGGGGCTCTCGCGCAGGCCGAGGGTCACGGCCGCCTCGAGCTCGGCCGGCGTGTGAGCGAAGCCGCCGCCGTGGCCGCCGAGCGTGAACGCCGGCCGCACGACGACGGGCAGCCGCAGCTCGCCCGATGCGAGCGCCGCGTGCGCCGTGTCCAGGCTGGTCGCGATCACGCTCGTGGGCACGCGCAGGCCGACCTGCGCCATCGTGGCGGCGAACAGCTCCCGGTCTTCGGCCCGGCGGATGGCGTCGTAGGAGGCTCCGATCAGCTCGACGCCGAGCTCGTCGAGGATGCCGGCGGCGTGCAGGTCGGAGGCGAGGTTCAGCGCCGTCTGGCCGCCCAGGGTCGGCAGCAGCGCGTCGGGCCGCTCCCGCCGCAGCACGGCCGCGGCGCCCTCGACGTCGAGCGGCTCGAGGTAGGTGCGGTCGGCCCAGCCGCCGTCGGTCATGATCGTGGCCGGGTTCGAGTTGATCAGCACGGTGCGCAGGCCCTCGGCGCGCAGCACCCGCAGCGCCTGGCTGCCCGAGTAGTCGAACTCGCAGGCCTGGCCGATGACGATCGGCCCGGAGCCGATCACGGCCACGCTGCGCAGGTCGGGCCGCCTAGGGCAACGGCCCTCGGAGCCGCCTGCGCGAGCCCCGCGACGAACTCCGTCAGGGTGGCGCGGGCGTCGTGCGGGCCGGGGCTGGCCTCGGGGTGGAACTGCACCGACGACACCGGCAGGCCGGTCAGCTCGAGCCCCTCGACGGTGCCGTCGTAGAGCGAGGTGTGCGTGACCCGGGCATGGCCGAAGCGGGTGTCGAAGTCGCGGCCGGCACCGGGCGGGCGCACCGCGAAGCCGTGGTTCTGGGCGGTGACGAGCACGCGCCCGGTGTCGATCTCGATGACGGGATGGTTCGCGCCGCGGTGGCCGAAGCGGAGCTTGAACGTCTCGAGGCCGAGCGCCTGGCCGAGCAGCTGGTGGCCGAGGCAGATCCCGAGCAGCGGCACCGCGCCGACGAGGTCGCCCACGACCTCGACGCAGTGGGGCAGCGCCGCCGGGTCGCCGGGGCCGTTGCCGAGCACGACGCCGTCGGGTTGGGATGCGAGCACCTCGGCGGCGCCGCAGTCCCACGGGAACACGGTCACCCTGGCGCCGGCCTCGCTCAGCAGGCGCACGATCGAGGACTTGACGCCGTAGTCGAGGACGGCCACGTGCGCGCGCTCCGGGCCGAGGGCCGGGACGCTCTCCGGCCGCAGGCGGGAGACGCCGGCCGCAAGCGCGCGGCCGAGCATCGCCGGCTCGCCCCGCACGAGCTCGAGCACCTCGGCGATGGACGCGGTGCCCGTCGAGACGGCACCGCGCACGGAGCCGCCGTCGCGCAGCCGGCGGGTGATCGCCCGGGTGTCGACCCCCTGCAGGCCCACGATCCCCTGCGCCGCCAGCCAGTCGGAAAAGCCCTCGCGCCCGTTCGGAGTGGCGTTTCGGCCCTCGCGCACGATCACCGCCCGCGCGGCCGGCGAAGCGGACTCGGACACGTCGGTTTCGACGCCGTAGTTGCCGATCATGGGCTGCGTGAACGTGATCAGCTGGCCGGCGAACGAGGGGTCGGTGACGACCTCCTGGTAGCCGGTCATCGACGTCGTGAACACCACCTCGCCCACGGCGATGCCGTGCGCGCCGTAGGGCCGGCCGCGGTGCACGGTGCCGTCCTCGAGCACCAGGAACGCCGACATCATCCCGCCCTCCCGGTCACGCCACCGCCTCGATCAGGCGATGGGCGATGCGGCCGCGGCAGATCGTGAGGCGGCAGACGCCGCGCAGCGTCTGGCCGGCGAAGGCGCAGTTGCTCGACCGGGATGCGTAGGGCGGCTCCACCCGCCGCGTCGCGGCCAGATCCCACAGCGCCAGGTCGGCCGGCCGGTCGACGGCGAGCATCGGCACCGGCAGCCCGAACGCCGCCGCCGGGCCCGCCGACATGCGCTCGATCACCGTCTGGAGCGGGAGCAGGCCCGGCTCGACCAGGTGCGTGTAGATGGCCGCGAAGGCCGTCTCGAGACCGATCACACCGAACGGAGCCTCCTCGAACGGCGCGTCCTTCTCGTGGTCTCGGTGGGGCGCGTGATCGGTGGCGATGCAGTCGAGGGTGCCGTCGGCGAGCGCCTCGATCAGGGCGGCCCGGTCGGCGGCGGACGCGAGCGGCGGGTTCATCTTCGAGGTGGCCGGGTCGAGGTCGCGCACGGCCTCGTCGGTCAGGCACAGATGGTGCGGTGTGACCTCGGCCGAGACCTGCGCACCGAGCCCGCGCGCCCGCCGGATCTCGGCCACCGAGTCGGCCACCGACACGTGGCAGATGTGCAGCGGCGCGCCCTCGTGCCGGGCGAGGCCCAGGTCGCGGGCGATCATCGTCGACTCGGCCACCGCCGGCCATCCGTGCAGGCCGAGCTCGGCCGAGACGGCGCCCTCGTGCATCTGGCCGCCGGCCGAAAGCGTGGCGTCCTCTTCGTGCAGCGCCAGCTTGAGGCCCGTCACCGAGCTGTACTGGAGCGCGCGGCGCAGGATGCCGGCGTCGGCCACCGGGCGGCCGTCGTCCGAGAAGGCCGCGGCGCCCGCCGAGGCGAGCTCGCCCATCTCGCTGAGACCGCGTCCCTGCTGGCCGCGGGTGATCGCGCACATGAACCCGACCGCGATCACGGCGTCGCTGTGCGCCTGGTCGATCAGCCCGGTCAGCACGGCGGCGGAGTCGACGACCGGCGAGGTGTTCGGCATCGCCAGGATCGCGACGAAGCCGCCCGCGGCGGCCGCCCGCGTGCCCGACGCGATGTCCTCCTCGTCCTCGTCGCCGGGGGTGCGCAGGTGCACGTGCGGGTCGACCAGGCCGGGAGTGATCGTGAGGCCGGTGGCGTCGATCGTCTCGGCGTCGGGGTGGTGCAGGTCGGTGCCGATCTCGGCGATGTGTCCGCCCTCGATGCGGATGTCCACCGCCTGTCCGTGGAACCCGGCGGTCGGATCGACCAGCCGCCCGCCGGCGATGACGACGCTCGCGGGGGCGGAGTCCGCCAGGTGCAGCCGCTCGGTCATCACGCCACCTCCTGCGCCGCGCCGATACCGGCCGCGACCGGCTGCAGGGCCGAGCGCGCGTCGGCCGGCCCCGGCCCCGCCAGCAGGTCGTACAGGACCGCCATCCGCACCACGAGGCCCGCGCGCACCTGGTCGATCACACCCGAGTTGGGGCCGTCGGCCACGTCGCCCGCGATCTCGACTCCGCGGTTCATCGGCCCGGGATGCATGACGAGCTGCCCCGGGCGGACGCGGGCGCTGGTGACGCCCCAGAGGGCCGAGTACTCGCGCAGCGAGGGCACGTAGGCCTCGCCGTCGGCCATGCGCTCGTGCTGCATCCGCAGCACGTAGATGACGTCGGCGTCGGCGATGGTGGCGATGTCGTGGCTGACCTCGACGCCGAGGCTCGTGGCGTCACGCGGGATCAGCGTCGGCGGCCCGACCAGCGTCACCCGGGCGCCCATCAGGAGCAGGCCCTGGATGTTCGAGCGCGCCACCCGCGAGTGGCTGATGTCGCCGACGATCGCGACGTGCAGGGCATCGATCGGGCCCCTTGCCGCCCGCATCGTGTACAGGTCGAGCAGGCACTGGGTGGGGTGCTGGTGGCAGCCGTCGCCGGCGTTCACCACATGGGCGTCGGTCGCCTGCGTCACCCGCGCCGCGGCGCCGACCGCCGCGTGCCGGATCACGATCACGTCGGGGTCGTAGGCCGAGAGCGTCTGCACGGTGTCGCGCAGCGACTCGCCCTTGTCGACGCTCGACCCGGCCGCCTTCAGGCTGACCACGTCGGCCGAGAGCCGCTTCGCGGCCAGCTCGAACGAGGAGCTCGTGCGGGTCGACGACTCGAAGAAGACGGTCATCACGGTGCGGCCGCGCAGGGTCGGCACCTTCTTCAGGTCGCGGTGCATGACCGCCTCGAAGCTCTCGGCGGTGGCGAGGATGCGCTCGACGTCGTCACGGTCGAGATCGGCGACGGAGATCAGGTGGCGGCGGGGCTGCGGGGTGTGAGGGGGATAGAGCTCCACGATGCTCCTATCTCGGGTTGATGAGCACGACGCGGTCGAGCTCGTCGACCTCGATCAGCTCCACGTTGACCCGCTCGTCGCGGGCGGTGGGCAGGTTCTTGCCGACGTAGTCCGGCCGGATCGGCAGCTCGCGGTGGCCGCGGTCGACGAGCACCGCGAGCTGCACCCGCTGCGGCCGGCCGTAGTCGAACAGGGCCTCGATGGCCGCCCTGATCGTGCGCCCCGTGTAGAGGACGTCGTCCACCACCACGACCGACTTGCCCTCGAGCGGGAAGTCGAGCCGGGTGGCCTTGACGACCGGCTGCGGGTGGGCGCGCTGCTCGCCCGTGCGGACGGCGACGTCGTCGCGGTAGAAGGTGATGTCGAGCGCGCCGGTCGGCGGCGCGACGCCCGCGAACTGCTCGATCAGCGCTCGCAGCCGCTGGGCGAGGGTCACGCCGCGCGTGTAGATCCCGACCAGGGCGAGCTGCGAGATGTCGGGGTGCCCCTCGACGATCTCGTGGGCGATGCGGCGAAGCGTGCGCTGGAGGTCGTCCTCGCTCAGCAGCAGGCGCTCGGCCTCTGTGGCAGACATGCACATTCTCCTTCCCGGCCTCACTGGGCGCGGACTTAAAGGTGGCCTTCGGCCATGACGCCGCATCACGGCGCCGGGAGGGACGTTACCAGTTGGTGCGGACGGAGCGTCCGCCCGCGTGGAAAGCTTGCGGCCGTGGAGGAGCTCCTCGCCGACCTGGCGCGCGTTCGCATCGGCGCCACCTTCAACCAGTATGCCGATGCCGGGCCGGACGACCTCCCGGGCGCGGCGGCGATCCGGGTGGCCAACCTGCGCGCGTATCTCGGTGAGCGGGCCGGCGCCGACATCGTGGCGCTCGGTGAGGCGGCCGGCTACCAGGGCATGCGCTGGTCGGGGATCGCGTTCACGTCGGAGCGCGACCTCGTCCGCTGGGGCGACCCGTACCTGCCGACGTGCGCCGCCCGCCGCTGGAGCGAGCCATCGGGGACGATCGTGCACCGGGTGCTGGGAGAGCTCGCCGCGGAGCGGCGCGTGATCCTGTGGAACACCGTGCCCACCCACCCCCACCGGCCGGGCGAGCCGCTGTCCAACCGGCGCCCGGCGGTGGCCGAGGTCGAGGCCGGGGCCGAGTTCGCCCGGCGGTTGATCGCGCTCGTGCGGCCCGCGACGGTCGTGGCGGTCGGCCGGATCGCCGAGGCGGTGCTCGGCGAGGGGGCGACGTATGTGCGCCACCCGGCCAACGGCGGCGGCGCCGCCTTCGCCGAGGGCATGCGCGCGATCCTCGGTGCATAGAGGTGCCTGGCGCCGTTATGCAGGGCGAGAAGCGGGGCCTGGCCCCGTCTGGGACGGGGCCAGGCCCCCTAGCCTCCTTTGAGGCTGTGGGTCTTCCCGGACTCACGCTCAAAGGAGGGCGCGGATGTTGCTGCACGCTAACGCGAAGCTCGGACTGGGTGGGCGTCTTGCGCTGGTGCAGGCGGTTGAGGCGGGGCTGTCGTTGAAGGCGGCCGCGGCTGCCTTCAGCGTGTCGCCCGCCACGGCGCATCGGTGGTGGCATCGGTGGGTGGACGGTGGTCGACTGCCGCAGGCGCTGGTGGACCGCTCGAGCAGGCCGCGCTGCTCGCCGCGGCTCTTGGCCACCGAGCTTCAGGAGCGGATCTGTGACTGTCGGCGCCAGACCGGTTGGGGGCCGCGCCTGGTCGCGGCCGTGACCGGGTTTGCGCACTCGACCGTGTGGAAGGTGCTGCGCCGCCACGGCCTGTCACGGCGCCCGGTGACCGTCAAAGAGCCGGCCAACAGCTACGAGTGGCCATGCCCAGGCGATCTGCTGCACATGGACACAAGCCGATATGCGCGCTTCCTGCGACCAGGTCACCGCGTCACCGGCGACCGCTCATAACGGCGGGCGGCGGTGAGCAGGGCCCACTCGAGCGAGTAGGCGAAGGCCGCGTGACCCGCCGCCACGTCGCGCTCGAGCCGGGCCAGGCCGGCGGCGTACTCGGCCGGCTCCAGCAGGTGGAGGGTCGAGATGTAGCGGCCGCGCACGCGCTCGAGCACGTCGTCGGGATCCGCCCGGATCGGCTGGCTGATCCGCTCGACGCCGGCATCCGCGAATCCGGCCGCCGCGATCTCGCCCGCGAGCGTCCCCGGCTCGGGGAACCGGGCCCGGTCGATGCCGGCGAGCGACGGGAAGTACGGGTTGAGGAAGAAGCGGTCGAAGTGCTCGGGGGCGAAGGTCGCGATCGCGAGCCGTCCCGCAGGCGCGAGCACGCGGGCGATCTCGCCGAGCGCGGCCGCGCGATCGGCCAGCGCGTGGACGACCAGGTGCATGTGGGCCGCGTCGAACCAGCCGTCCGTGAACGGCAGCCGCTCGGCAACGCCTTGCTTCCAGCCGATGCCGCGGGTGTCGGGTCGAGCGCGCGCCCGCCGCAGCATCTCGGCCGATGGGTCGACGCCCCACACCTTGCCGCCGAGCCGCTCGTGGGCGAGCACGGCGAAGCGGCCCGTACCGCAGCCGACGTCGAGCAGCCGGCGGCAGCCGCGCATGCCCGCGAGCGTGTGCTCCGCCAGCTCCGACCACGCCTCCCCCGCCGGGCGCAGGCGGTCGTAGTTGGCCGCGAGCGGGTCGAAGTCCAAGGTCACCCGGCCGGCGCCGACGCCGGCGCGGCCGGGGTCGCCGGGACGCGCTCGCCGCCGCGCAGCAGGTGCGGGCGGTCGCGCTCGGGCAGCGGCAGATCCACCGTGTCGAAGTCGCGCGGGACGACCGTGTCGGGGAACTCCGCCACCGCCTCAGCCGCGATCTCGCGCCCGAGGTAGCGGGTGGACAGGTGGGTCAGGGCGAGCAGGTGCACGCCGGCGTCGCGGGCGAGCCGCGCGGCCTGCATCGCCGTCGTATGCCCGGTCTCGGCGGCGCGGTCTCGCTCCTCCTCGAGGAACGTCGCCTCGTGCACCAGCACGTCGGCGCCGACCGCGGCATCGAACAGCGCCCGGCACGGCCGGGTGTCGCCCGAGAACACGACGGTGCGCCCCGGCCGCGCGGCGCCGACGACGTCCTGCGGCGCAACCGTCTCGCCGGAGTCGAGCGTCACCGCCTGGCCGTGCTGCAGCAACCCGAACATGGGGCCCTCGGGCACGCCCAGCCGGCGGGCGGCGTCGAGGTCGAAGCGGCCGGGCCGCTCGTCCTCGGCGACCGCGTAACCGAGGCTCGGCGGGCCGTGATCCGTCGCGATCGCCGAGATGCGGTAGCCGTCGTGGTCGAGCGCCTCGCCCGGCCGCAGCTCGATCAGCTCTAACGGGTACGGCAGCCGCCCGATCACCGGGTCCATCGTGGTCATGAGCGCGCGCAGCCCGGCAGGGCCGTACAGGCGCAGCGGCGCCTCGCGGGCCCGCAGCCCGTACGTCTTCAGGAGCCCGGGCAGGCCGAGGAAGTGGTCGGCGTGGCAGTGGGTCAGCAGGATCTCGTCGACGTCGACGAGCCCCGCTCCGGAGCGCAGCAGCTGGCGCTGGGTGCCCTCGCCGCAGTCGATCAGGATGCGGTCGCCGCCACGCCGGATCAGGTAGGCCGCGAGCCCCCGCCGCGAGGTCGGGGCCGACGCGGCCGTCCCCAGGAAGAGCACGCTCAGGTCCATCGCCAGATTGTATGGAGGGGGCTGCGGCGGCGTCGGTCGGGTAGGTTGGTCACCGAGCGACCGTATGTCCGACGTCTACATCTCTGCCGACATCGAGTCCGACGGGCCCATTCCCGGCCGGTACTCGATGCTGTCGTTCGGTATGGCCGTGGCCGCCCGCTTCGACGGGCGCGAGTTCGTCGCGTGTGACCCGAGTGCCGCCACGTTCTACCGCGAGCTGCGGCCGATCACCGACGAGTTCAACCCGGACGCCGTACGCGTCTCGGGCCTTGACCGCGCGCGGCTTGCGACCGACGGGGCCGACCCGGAGGCGGCGATGGCCGAGGCCGCCCAATGGGTACGCGATCAGGCCCAGGGGGCACGCCCGGTGCTGGTCGGCTATCCCGTGGTCTTCGACTGGATGTTTCTGCACTGGTACTTCGTGCGCTTCCTCGGCGCGTCGCCATTCGGCTTCTCCGGGGCGCTCGACATGAAGACGATGTACCAGCAGAAGGCACGCGTCCCGCTCGAGCTGGCCGGCAGGAACGATCTGCCTGCGGAGCTGCGGTCGTCCCGCGCGCACACGCACAACGCCCGGGATGATGCCGTCGAGCAGGCCGAGATCTTCGCTCGGCTGTTCGAGTGGACCGGCTCTGCGCCACCCTGACGCTACGCCGGCTCGGCGTCGCGATACGAGTGCATCGGCGGCTGCTCGTGGGCCTCGCCCATCACCGCGCGTGCTCGGCGCAGGAAGGTGTCGAGCGAGAACGGCGGCGGTGCCTCGCCGTCGACCACGAGCCGCAGCAGGCGCAGCGGCGCGGGCTCCGGAGCCTCTACCTCGACGGGCGGGCGGCGGGCCTCGCGCCACTCGTCCAGCGACACGACCGGCGCACTCGGCGCCGGGGCGAGCGCGATGCGGCGGGCGGCGCTCACGGCAGCACCAGCACCTGGCCGACGGAGATGACGGAGTCGTGGATGTCGTTCGCCTGCTCGATGCGGTAGACCGCGTCGCGGGGATCGGAGGTCGGGTAGGCATGCTCGGCGATCGACCACAGCGTCTCCCCCGCGCGCACGCCGTGGCGATGCGGATGGGATGCGCCGCTGCTGCTCGGAGCCGCGTAGCTCATCACGAGCGCGAGGGCGACAGCGCATGCGGCGAGAAGCGAGAGCAGACGGCGGATATCGATGGTGGCGAACATGTGTTCGGTGAGGATAGCGAACAGGTGTTCGGTTGTCAAGACGGTCGTGTTGTGGGCTGCGAGCCCGCACCGCGTGCGGCGGTTAGGGTGGCGGGGATGCCCCCGGACGTGCCTCTCCCGACCCTGCTCTCGCAGGCCCTGGTCGCCTTCACGATCGAGTTCGACAACGCCGCGGAGGCACGGAGCGCGGCGCCGGGCCGGCGCCCGTGGATGGTCTCGCAGGCCACGTGGGCGAACTACCTGCGGTTCATCGGCGACGATGGCCTGCCGGCGCATGAGTTGCGGTGGCGGGCGCTCGTGCCGGAGCGGGTGATCCGGTCGCGGCTGGGGGCGTTTCGGCGCTGGCGCTATGTCACCGTCGGGCCGGATCACGTGGTGCGCCTGACCGCCGGCGGGCAGCGGGCGCGGGCCGTGTGGGAGCCGCTCGCCGGTGAGATCGAGGGCCGCTGGCGGGAGCGCTTCGGCGAGCACGACGTCGCCCGGTTGCGGGACGCGCTGGAGCACGCCCTGCGCGATCCCGGCCCGGAGCTGCCCCTCCACCTCCCCATCGTCGGCTACGGCCTCGGCTCGGAGGTCGTGCCCGCGCCCGATCAGGCGCGCGCCGATCCCCCGGGCGGTCACGACCTATCGGTGCTCCTGGCCCGGACGCTGCTTCGCTTCACGCTCGAATTCGAGGCCGGGGCGCCGCTGTCGCTGCCCATGGGTGCGGACGGCCTGCGCGTGCTCGGTGAGGAGCCTGTCCGCGTCCGCGACCTGCCGGCCATGACCGGCGGCTCGAAGGAGGCGATGGCGATGGTCGTCGGGTTTCTCGAGCGCGCGGGCCTGGCGGCCGTCGCGCCCGACCCGCAGGCGGGCCGCGGCAAGGTCGTCCGCCTGACGGCGAGGGGGCTCGCGGCGCAGGCCGCCCACGCCCGCCGCCTGGCGTCCGTGCAGGAGCGCTGGCGCGATCGGCTCGGAGCGCCAGCGCTCGCCGCGCTCGCCGATGCGCTTGACACCATCCTCGCCGCGCCGGCCTTTGCGCAGGGCCTCGAGCCGCCGTCCTGCTGCTGGGGCGGCCGCACACCCCAGGCGACCGCGACCGCGCGCCTGCTCGCCGACCCCCGCGCCGCCCTCCCCCACCATCCGCTCATGCTCCACCGCGGCGGCTTCCCGGACGGCAGTTGAACCTCCGCCTCGCCCACCGCAGCCTCGCCCTGGACGGCCCGCCCTGCATGATGGGCATCCTGAACGTCACGCCCGACTCGTTCTACGACCGGGGCATGACGGCGACGGCCGACCGCGCGATCGCCCGCGGCCTCGAGCTGGCGGCGGCGGGCGCGGGCATCGTGGACGTCGGCGGCATGACCGCCCAGCCCGGCCGCGTCCTCTCCGAGGACGAGGAGATCGCCCGGGTCGAGCCGGTCATCCGTGCTCTGCGAGCCGCGATCGACATCCCGATCTCGATCGACACCTACCGCGCCGGGGTCGCCGCCGCGGCCCTCGCGGCCGGGGCCGATCTGGTGAACGACCACACCGGCCTCACCGATCCGGCGATGGCGGCCACGATCGCCCGCCACGGGGCCGGGCTCGTCGTCACCCACCTCGGCCTCGCGCCGAAGCAGGAGCGGACCGGCCGCCACGCCGTCGGCGTCGCCGAGATCGCGGACTTCCTGGGCGAGCGCGCCGCGGCCGCCCGGGCGGCGGGCGTTGGCGCTGACGCGATCCTGGTCGACCCCGGGCTCGGCTTCGGCAAGGACACCGCGACGGATCTCGAGACGCTGCGGGAGCTGCCCCGGCTGGCCGCCCTGGGCTATCCGCTCCTGCTCGCGCCCTCCCACAAGGAGGTCACCGCCGATCCGCTGGGCCTGCCCGAGTCGGCGCTCGAGGGCACCGCCGCCGTCGTCGCGGTGGCGGCCTACCTCGGCGTGGCCGTGCTGCGCGTGCACGACCTGCCGTTCATGCGCCACGTCGCGACGATGGGCTTTTTGATCCGAAGGCGGGCTGCGCCTAGAACTGGTTTCAGAAGTAGCTAGAGGGATACACGGGTGCGAACGCACTTGGGCAGCGCAGCCGATCCGAGCGTCAAGGCGGGCTCAGCGAGTCGCTCGTCGTCGTCTCGACGAGCCCCGAAACCGCGCGTGCAAGCTTCCCGTCGGAGGTGACGAATGCGTCCGCCTGCAGTTGCGTCAGCGCCACATACTCGGCGTCGTATGTCGTCGCCCACCCGAGCTGATCCGCAACCTTCCACGCCTGCGATTGCAGCACCTTGTCGCCGAGGAAGCGGACCTTCAGCGAGTTGATCCGCTTCAGGCGCTCGCGCCCTTCCGCGGCGGAGATCTCACCCCGCCGTGCCGCCTGGTATAGCGCGGCCAGCGCCTGGGAGCGGACGAGCGTCGGCGCGACGATCTCCCCAGCAGCGATCCGGAGGAGCGTCTCGCAGTCAACGACGAACCGCGTCACGGCGTACGCACTATACGTTCCCCGGCTGACCGGGCTCGCTTCACGGAGTATTGAATCCAGCTCCTAGGCCGCGGGCACGGCGAGATCGTCCGCGAAGAACGAGGGCAGGAACGCACCGTCGCGGTAGATCACCTCGCCGTCGGCGTGGATCTCGCCGCCGGAGCGCAGGTCGCACACCATGTCCCAGTGCAGGCCCGAGCGGTTGACGCTGCCCGTGTCGGGATAGCCCGCGCCGAGCGCCATGTGGCACGTGCCGCCGATCTTCTCGTCGAACAGGATCTGCTTCGTGAACTGCGTGACCTCGTAGTTCGTGCCGATCGCGAACTCGCCGAGCACCGTCGCGCCGGGGTCCATCGCGAGCATCTGGTCGAGGTAGGCGCCGCCGACGGCCGCCTCCGCCTTGACCACGCGCCCGCCCTCGAAGCGCAGGCGCACGTCCTGCACCTCGCGCCCGCCCATGACGGCCGGGAACGAGAAGCGCACGTCGCCCGTGGTCTCGGTCTCGATCGGCCCGGTGAAGATCTCGCCGTCGGGGAAGTTGCGCTCCCCGCGCGAGGCGATCCAGGTGCGGCCGGCCACCCCGACCTGCAGGTCGGTGTCCTCGGCCACGACCCGCAGCGTGCGCGCCTCGGAGATGAGGTCGGCCACGGCGCGCAGCCGGCCGGCGTAGGTGCGCCACGCGGCCGCCGGGTCGTCCAGGTGCAGCCAGCCCGCGCGGTAGATGAAATCGGCATACGCGTCGAGCGACATGTCGGCGTCCTGCGCGAACGCGTCGCACGGGTAGGCCGTCACGCACCAGCGCAGGTCGCCGGCGGCCGAGCGCTCCATGAAGCGCCCCATCACCGGCTGGGCGGCGCGCGAGCGGCGGGCCAGTTTGGCGGGGTCGATGCCGGAGAGCTCGCGCGTGTTCCAGGCCGCGTGGATGGAGATGCGGGCGTCGATCGCGTCCATCTCCTCGAGCGCGTAGGCGGGCAGATGGTCGAGCTGGGCGTCGCCCGCGGCGGCCAGGTAGGCCTCGTCGACCCCCTGCACCGATGCGCGCACGTGCGGGATCGCGCCGGCGGCGAGGGCCGCGCGCGCGATCTCGACGATCAGCGGCTCGGCGATCTCGGGCCCCTGGATCAGCACCAGGTCGCCCTCGCCGAGCTCGGTCGAGTAGTTCACGACGACGTCGGCCAGCCGCTCGACGCGTGGGTCGCTCACAGAAACCGCCCGTCGCGGTAGATCACGGCGCCGTCGGCGTGCACCTCGCCGCCCGAGCGCAGGTCGCAGACCATGTCCCAGTGCAGGCCCGAGAGGTTGCGGCCGCCGGCCTCGGGGAACGCCATGCCGAGCGCCACGTGGCACGTGCCGCCGATCTTCTCGTCGAAGAGCGTGTCGCGCGTGCCCGACTGGATCTCGTCGTTCATGCCGAAGGCGACCTCGCCCAGATAGCGGGCGCCCTCGTCCATGTCGAGCATCTGGCTCAGGTAGCGCTCGCCCTTCGTCGCCTCCTCGCGCACGACCTTGCCGTCCTCGAACCACAGGCGCACGCCGGCGACGTCGTTGCCGTGGTAGGGCGCGTCCAGGCTGAAGGCGATGTGGCCGTGCGTGGCCACCTCGACCGGGCTCGTGAACACCTCGCCGTCGGGGAAATTCTGATGGCCGTCTGCGTTCATCCACAGGCGCCCGGAGACGTCGATCGTGAGGTCGGTATCCTCGCCCAGGATGCGCAGCTCGCGCACCTGCTGGAGCCGCTCGGCGATCTGCGCCTGGCGGGCCGACTGCGCCTCCCAGAAGGCGATGGGATTCGGGTCGAGCAGGTGGCCGGCCGAGTAGACGAAGTCCTCCCACTCGGTCAGCGACATGCCGGCGTCCTGAGCGGCGGCGTCGCAGGGGAACGCGGTGCCGCACCAGCGCACGTCGCCCTGCGCCTCGCGCTCGAAGAAGCGCTCGAAGAGCGGTCGCGTCGCGGCCGAGCGGATCGCCTGGCGGTTGGGGTCGATGCCGCTCGCGAAGCGGTTGTTGCGCTGGCCCCAGATGCTCAGCGCCCGCGTGGGCGCCTCGATCTCGATCTCGTCCAGCCGGGTCACGGCGCGCAGCTGCTCCTCGCCCGCCTCGGCCAGGAACGCGGCCTGGACGCGCTCCAGGCGCGGGCGCACCATCGGGTGGGCGCCGAGCTCGGTCACCTTGCGCACCAGTTCGACGAACAGGGGCTGGGCGAGAGGCGGGCCGTCGATCAGGACGGTGTCGCCCTCACCGACGTCGAGCGAGTAGCGGCACAGCAGATCCGCCAGCGTTGTCAGTCGAGGGTCGCGCACCGGTCGCGAATGTTAGCCCCGGCACGCTGTCACCGGTGAACTCCCGGGGAAGTCACCGCGACGAGAGCACGGCGTCGAGGATCCGGCCGGCGCCGAACCTGACCGGGTCGTCGGCCACGAGGCCGGTCTCGCGCTCGGTCTGGACGATCGCCGCGCGGGCCGCGTCCTCGTCGATGCGGTTCGTCTTCAACGCCACGGCGACGACCGCCGCCGGCCGCACGTGGCGGGCCATGCGCACGTAGTCGTCGATCAGCTGGGGCAGGTCGCGGATCGGGAAGCGGGGGTTGCCGTCGATCAGCTCGCGGCCCGGCTCGTGCACGAACACGAGCGCGTGCGGCGCCGAGCCGTGCAGCAGGCCGAGCGTGACGCCGGAGTAGGACGGATGGTTGAGCGAGCCCTGGCCCTCGATCCACAGGATGGCGCCGTCACCGCCGCGGTGGTGGCCCGCGACGACGAGCTCCTCGGCGGCCCCGGCGACGAAATCGGATACGACCTGGTCGACGGCGATGCCCCACCCGGCGATGGCGATGCCCGTCTGGCCGGTGGGCACGAACACCGACGCGATGCCGCGGCGGCGGGCCTCACGGTCGAGCTCCAGGCAAACTGTCATCTTGCCGAGCGCGCAGTCCGACCCGACCGTGAGCACCGTGTGCGTGGCGATGTCGAGGTTCGCGCCCGTGGGCACGTTCAGGCCGTCGGGGACGCGGCGCAGGTCGCGCAGCGAGACGCCGGCCAGGGCGGCCGCGTCGGCGATCTCCGCGTCCTCGGTCAGGAACTCGTGCAGGCCGCTCTCGACGTCCAGGCCGAGCTCGATCGACCGCAGGATGGCGCGCCGGAAGACCGGCGGCAGCTTCCCGCCCGCGGGCGCGACGCCGACCAGGAGCGTCGTCGGACCGTGCTGCATCGCCGCGTCCATGTCGGCGACGACGGGCACGTCGGAGCGCAGCCCGGGGACGTGGGCGGATGCGGACGTGCCGGCGCGGGTGGAGTCGATCACGGCGACCGTCGGCGACTCGGCGTAGCGCATGACACCGGTCGCGGTCTTCGCGTCCTCGTCGAAGCAGCCCTCGGCGAGCACCGCGTAGCGCTTGTCGCTCACGGCCACGGCTCCAGCGGTGTCACCCCCAGGCCGGGCCCGGCGCCGGGCACGACGCGGCCGTCCTGCAGGAGCAGGCCGGTGTGGCTGTCGTTGCGGTTCAGGAGATGGCCGTCGAGGTCGACCACGTCGACGAGCGGGGAGATCTGTGCCGCCTGGGCGATCCCGAGCGACGACTCGTTCATGCATCCGAGCATCACCCGCAGGCCGAGCGCGCGGGCGGCGTGGATCATGCGCAGCGCCTCGCGGATCCCGCCCGACTTGGTGAGCTTGATGTTCACGCCGTCTGCGATCTCGCCGCACCTGGCGACGTCGGGCAGCGTGTGGCAGCTCTCGTCCAGGACGATCGGGATCGAGAGCGAGCTGTCGTGCAGGCGGCAGTAGCCCTTGCTATCGCGCGCTGGCAGCGGCTGCTCGATCAGCTCGACGCCGAGCGCCTCGAGCTCGGGCACGAGCTCGACGGTGGAGTGCACCGACCAGGCCTCGTTGGCATCGACCCGGATCAGGGCGTCCGGCGCCTGGGCGCGCACGGCCCGCACGCGCTCGAGGTCGGCCGCGCCGCCCACCTTGATCTTGAGCGCGTGGTAGGAGGCCGCGGCGGCCGCCCGCCGGGCGGTGCCCTCGACGGAGTCGATCGAGATCGTGTAGCTGGTCGGCGGCGGCGTCGGATCGAGGCCGAGAATGCGCCACAGCGGCTGGCCGCACACCTTGCCGAGCAGGTCATGCAGGGCGCCGTCGACGGCGCACTTGGCGGCCATCTCGCCGGGGATCGCGCCGATGCGGCCGAGGATGGCCTCCATCGCCAGCGGATCGTCGCCCAGGAGCGGCTCGACCTGGCCCAGAAAGCGCATCGCGCTTTCGATCGACTCGCCGTAGTGCTCGTCGGGCGCGCCCTCGCCGTAGCCGACGAGGTCGCCGTGCCGGATCGCCACCTGGACGACCTGGGAGTGCGTGTCCGCGCTGCGCGAGATGACGAACGGCTCGGAGTACTCGAGCTCGAAGACGCGGGTGACCAGATCCATCGCGGCCAGCCTATCCGACGCTCGCGCGGCGTAGGGTACGACCGTGAGCGAGCGGGTCGAGACGAGGCTGGTGGCAGGCGGCCGTGCCCAGGGTGCCGGGGCGCCGCTCGGAGGCACGATCGTCCTCTCGAGCACGTACCGGCTCGGCGGGGAGCTCGAGTACGGCCGCGACGGCAACGAGTCGTGGCGGGCGCTCGAGGGCCTGATGGGCGAGCTCGAGGGCGGCGGCCACGGGGTCGCGTTCGGCTCCGGGCTCGCCGCATGCGCCGCCGTGCTCGACACCCTGCCTCCCGGCGGCACGATCGCCGCCCCGCGCTCGGCCTACCACGGGTTCACGGATCAGCTGCGCGTGCGCGAGGCGGCCGGCCGCCTGCGCGTACGCTGGATCGGAGACATCGCCGACACCGCCGCGGTGGCGGCGGCCCTCCCGGGTGCCGACATGGTCTGGCTCGAGACGCCGAGCAACCCGTTGATCGCGGTCGCCGACATCGCCGCGACCGCCGCCGCGCGCGAGCCCGGCTGCGTGCTCGCGGTCGACGGCACGTTCGCGACGCCCCTGCTCCAGCGGCCGCTCGAGCTGGGAGCCGACATCGTCGTCCACAGCGCCACGAAGTACCTCGGCGGGCACGCCGATCTGCTGCTCGGCATCGCCGTGTGCCGCGACCCGGCCGCCGCCGAGCGGCTCGTCGCCGTGCGCCTGCGCGAGGGCGCGATCCCCGGTGCCCTCGAGGCGTTCCTGACGCTGCGCGGCATGCGCACCCTGGCGGTGCGGCTCGAGCGCGCGCAGGCCAATGCGGGCGAGCTCGCCCGCCGGCTCGACCGGCATCCGGCCGTGACGCGGGTGCGCTATCCCGGCCTGCCGGACGATCCCGGCCACGCGCTCGCGACCCGGCAGATGAGCGGCTTCGGGGCGATGCTCGCGTTCGAGACGACTGGCGGCGCCGCGGGCGCCGACGGCGTCTGCGCACGCCTGCGCGTGATCTCGGCGGCGACCAGCCTGGGCGGCGTCGAGACGCTCATCGAGCGGCGGGCGCGATACGAATCGGAGCGGCTGGCCGGGACGCCCGAGACGCTGCTGCGCCTGTCGGTCGGCATCGAGCACGTCGAGGACCTGTGGGCCGACCTCGACCAGGCCCTCGCGACCGCCTCGCCCTGACGGCGTACAATCCGGATCCTCGATCCCCGGATCGAGAACTGCGCCTGTAGCTCAGGGGATAGAGCGTGCGCCTCCGGAGCGCAAGGCCGTAGGTTCGATTCCTACCAGGCGCATCCGGGCACCCAGGGCACTCCCGCTCAACCACGCCACAAACGGCCTGGTTGAGCGGGAAACGCCGGCTCACCAGTGGTCGCGGCAAGTGCGTCAGGGCAGCCGAGTGCCGTCTCGGTGCTAACACCGGTGCTACACCGGATCGGGCCGCTCAGGAGCCGCCCGACCCGCCGGCCGAGCCCCGAGCGCCTGGGTGGCGTTCTGGGCCGGCCGCCATGCCGGCCATGCTGGTAGATGCCCTAGCCGGCCCGAGCCGGCCCTGGCCGATCCTGCGTGGCCCGGTGGCCGGCGGGGCGCTGCCGGCGAGCTGGCGGGGCGCGTCGGCCTGGTGCAGACTGCCGAGCATGGCTGACGCCGAGCTCGATCTAGTGCTCCTGCGCAAGGTGGTGGACGCGCAGTTGCCGCCCGAGGAGCCGATCAGCCGATGGCTCGCTGATGCTGACGACGCCGGCCGGCTGCGCTTGCGTGCCGGCGACCACGCGCTCCTGCTCGGTGGCTGCGAGTACCACGTCGACCGTCGCACCGGCGTCGTCGAGGTGCGCGACTACTCCGACCCGAGGAGCATGAGAAGCCAACGCTACGAGCCTGGCCGGCCGCAGCCGTTCATGGCACCGAGCGTCGAAGACCGCGACCTGCCGGCGGCGTGAGCGAGCTCGCCGCTGTGCCGCTGGCCGAGCGCGTGCGCGCCGCCAGGGCCGTGGTGGCGTCGCTGGCCGACGCCGACCAGCGCAAGGCCGTGTTGAGCTTGGCGTTGTGGCCTGGCGACTTCGAGATTGCGGACGGCTGCGAGCTGCCGCCGCCACGCCGCCGTGGCGGCTACACGCGGCCGACGTACGAGCCGCGGCCATGCGCTGAGTGCGGCGTGATGTTCACGCCCACGTCGCCGTCGCATCGCTTCTGCTGTGGCAGCCGCGCCAGGCGTCGAGCGGGGCGTGCGCGTCGCGTGTGAGTCGGGTGCTATGGCTTCGGGATGCTGCTGGGCGGGGAGCTACCGACCGGGTTCACCGACACGGCGGTCCAACGGCTGCCACTGCAGCACGTCGTTAGGGGGTTGCCACGCCGTCCGTGTGCACTACCTTCGATCCTTCAGGACAGCTACGTGAAAGGAGCGACATGTGAGCGACGACTCTGAGCACGAAGACGCTCGCGTTGCCGACGAGGCGAGGCGGATGGCTCGGGAGGCGGAAGTACGCGCCAGGGCTGAGGCCGACCGGATCGCAGCGGTGACAGAGACCGGCGAGATGAAGGAGGAGATGCTCCGGCAGAGCGGGGTGATGTACGGGGGGTTGATCGCGATCGCGCTGGTGATGGTGCAGGGGTTCCTCGAGACGAGCCCGCTCAACGCCCCCGCCATGGTCGGCACGATCGCGTTCGCGGTGGCCATCCCACTGCTGGCGGCGCTCGTGCTGGTCAACCGGCAGGAGGCGTTCCGAGGTCGGCGAACCACGTCCGTGTCGGTCACCCTCGCGGGGGTGATCGCTCAGCTTGCTGCCTTCGTCGGGCTCGTCGCCGCCTTCTGGGACATCACGTGGGTCGCGGGGGTGACGTTCCTCGTAGCGAGCCTCATTGCCGTTGGGGTTCATTCGGCGGGCTTCTGGCGCGTCGAGAGCCCGCCCCCGCCGGCAACCACCGCGTGAACCAGCGCGAACTGTGGCATTCACCGGGAGATAGCAGTGCTCGTCTCACTCGGCTGGCCTGGCGTTCTGCCTGTCGGGCGCGAACTGCGCGTCGCGTGTGAGTCGGATGCCGGTCGGCGCTCGGCAAGGCGTCTGTCCACGGATTGAGGAGCGCCGACCGGACCCGCACTCTATGCCGCTCCTGAGCGTCCATCGCCCGCCGCAACATCCTGCCGTTGCTCGTGCTCGACGCGACCGGCCCGCGTGTGGGCGAGCTTGAAGGTCTGGAGTGGCGCGACCTGGACGAGCCGCGTGGGCGCTGGAAGGTGCGGCCGGAGCTGAACCACAACGGCCGCGCCCGCTGGGTGACGCCACGGGCCGACGTGCTCGCGGCCGTGCTCGACCTGGTGCCGCGTGAGGACCGCGAGCCCACCGCCCGCGTGTTCCCCAACCTGACGCAGGAGCGCCTGCGCACCGACCTCAGCCGCGCCTGTAGGGCGGCCGGCGTGCCGCACTTCTCGCCGCACGCGCTTCGACACCGCCGCATCAGCCTGTGGCATCGCCAGGGCGTGTCGTGGACCGACATCGGTGAGCGCGTCGGCCAGCGCCAGATCAGCACCACTGCCGACATCTACACGCACGTGCTCATCGACGACGCCGAGGTCGACTACGCCGCGCTGCTCGCGCTGGTGCCGGCGCGTGCGCCAAGCCGCCGGCCCGTGCTGACACCGGTGCAGTACCGGGGCTAGGAATGTGGCCGTTTGCAGCGGTGTTCGATTCCTACCAGGCATTGACAGCTTGCCGGACGGCCCCGGCGCCATGCTCACTCGGTCGGGGAAGGACCAGGCGGGCCTTCGCCAACATCCACGAGTGTGGCGCGTGCTCCCGGACGTATGCCGACAACGCGGACGTGATACGGGCCGGCCGCGGGCACATGACAGTTCGCGACGTACCTGACATCGATCGTGCTTGGCGCCGTCCGAAGTTGGCCAGAGGAGTGCGCCATCAGATGCATCCACGTCGACGCGTGCCTCTGGAGCAGCTCGCGTGAGACGTGCGTCACGGGTGGACCGGGACCTGTGGGGAAGACGTGGGCAAAGTCCTGAGACGCCCACTCATTCTCGTACGCGCCAACGATCAGATAGGCCGCGTCGATGCGAGGTGGTAGCTGGAACAGCCCTGCGAGCTTGAAGAGGTCGTAGAGGGCATCGTTGACCTGGTTCACCTTGAGTTCGGCCGCAGCGACCAGCACACCTTCGTGGGTGACACCGACGTCGAGCGGCCCTGGCTGATGGTTTGCAGCCCACCCCGGGATCATCACCTTCCTGCGCGCAAAAGCCGTCGCCCCGGCTGGCAGAGAGAGGTGATGCAAGAACGCGTCCTCGAGCCCACGCTCAACCGGGTAGCCCTTACTGGTCGGCGACAGTTCCGCCGCTGCGCGCGCGACGGTGTCGGCAACGAGAGAATCGAAGACGTCCGCGGCCGGCCGTGCATATGCGACCGCCGGACCTGGCGATGAAGATTGTGAGTCGGGGACTTCGGGTTGTGCGTCGCCACCGGATCGCAGGTACGCATTCGCCGCGGCGAGTCCGGTCATGCGGAGCAAGCCACGGAGCTCGACGTCGGCGTAGAAGCGGCGGTTGTGCTCTTCGTAGGCGCGCGCCTTCTCGGCCTTCTCCGCGTCTGTCGCGTCTGGTCCGTACGCGAAGAAGTCTTGTGCGGCGGCGACGTCCGTGACCTGCCCGTCGAGGCCGATCTCGCATAGGTCGTCGCCGCTCATGCGGTTCGACTCGAACACTTCGAATCGTGGCGGCTGGTTGCGGGTCGACCAGCGATACGTCACCGTGTAGCCGAATGGGCCTCCGGCAATCGTGTGGACGTCGCCGCTTCGGTAGCTGGGGTCGATCCGGGCGTCGATCCCGGCATGCGCGAACTTCGTACCAACGAGGCGCCGGAACGCCGCTGCAACCGGGTCGTCGGAGCTGTTGGCGCCATCACTCATGAGCTCTCCGCATGCATTGGTTGGTCCCATGATCCCACCCGAGTGATGATGCGCCGCTGCGAGGCACCAACGCGACGGCTCAGCTGCGGTCGGTGCCTGGCTCGATCCCCCACACCCCGCGGAACGACGCGCCCGGCTCGATGCGGACCAGGGCGGCGCCGGTGCGAAACGCGTTCGGCGGGCAGGTCATCGGCTCGATGGCGATGCTGTGCCGGGCGACATCGGGCAGGGGATCGCCCGTGAACACCATCACGTAGCCGAACGCCTCCCCCAGCCAGAGCGTGAGCCCTGCGCCGTCCGGCCCGCCCGCCAGCTCGACGCGGGCCAGGCCGTCGCCGCCGCGCTCGAGATCCGTGAACGCGTGGTCGAGGTGCGTCGCCCCGATCGGCCGCGGCCGGCGGAAGTCGTGATCCGTCTCGGCCACCGCCATCGCGCCGACCGGGAGCCCGCGCTCGTCGCAGCGCAGCACCGTGCCCGCGGGCACGCGCAGGGTGGCCGAATCGACCGTCGGCGTTCCCACCGTCAGATACGGATGTGCACCGGCCCCGAACGGGCACGCCTCGGCGCCGATGTTCGTCGCGGTCGTCGTCACCCGCAGCCCGGCGTCCGAGAGCGCGTACTCGATGCGCAGCGCGAGCGTGAACGGATAGCCGGGCCGGGGGCGGAGCGTGTGCTCCATCACGACGCGGTGCGGTGCCCGCTCGCCGACGGCCCAGCTCTCGGAGCGGACGAGGCCGTGGATCGCATTGCGGTGCTCCGGCTCGGTCAGCGGCAGCTGGTGGCGCCGCCCGTCGAACTCGTAGCGGCCGTCCTCGAGCCGGTTTGGCCACGGGATGAGCACCTGCCCGCGTCCCGACCGGGGCGTCGTTCCCGGCCGGGGAGCCGTCGAGCAGGTCACGCCCGCCCGCCGAGTAGGCGCGCAGGCCGCCGCCGGCGCAGACGACCACCGCCCGCTGGTCGCCCGCGGCGATCGCGACCTCGCCACCGGGCGGCTCCGCCGGGCCCCCGGCTGCGACGTCAGGCGATGCGTGCGAGGACACCGTCGCCCACCCGTAGCGAGTTCGCCATCGCCGTGAGAGCCGGGTTCACCGCCCCGATGCTGGGGAACACGCTCGTGTCGGCCACGTACAGGTTGTCGAGCTCGTGCGCCTTGCAGTCCGGGTTCAGCACCGACGTCTGCGGATCCGCGCCGAAGCGGCACGTGCCCGCCTGGTGGGCGACGCCGGCGACCGGGATGTCGTTCTGCATGTAGGCAAACCGGTGGAAGAGGTGGTCCGGCTCCATCCGCAGCTTGCCGAGCATCGCCTTCAGCTTGTCGTGGAGCCGTTGCTTGGGGACGTCGTTCGTGGCCGTGTAGCGCAGCGTGAGCCGGCCGGCGCCGTCGACGGTCACGCGGTTCTCCGGCATCGGCAGATCCTCGGTCGAGAGCCAGAAGTCCACCGCATGCCGGGCGACCCGCTCAAGCGTCCACTGCGGCGCCAGCTTGGTCTCGCCCGGCTTCTCGCCCCGGAACATCGGCGCCTGGGACTTGCCCACCATCTGGATGTTCCCGAGCGGGTAGTCGAAGTTGTCCGACTTGAAGTAGAAGTCGTTCACACCCAGGGTCTTCTGGAAGATGGTCGGGTTCTCGTCGCGCGAGAGCGCGAGCACCGCGGCGCTGTTGTGGAACATGTAGTTGCGGCCGACCTGGTCGGAGCCGTTGGCAAGCCCGTTCGGGTGCTTGTCGTTCGCCGACATCAAGAGCAGCTTGGCCGTGTTCGCCGCCCCGCACGCGAGCACGACGACGCCCGCCGCGAACCGCTCCCGCACGCCGTCGCGGTCGACGACGACCTCGGTCACGGCGGTGCCGGCCGGGTTCGTCTCGAGCTTGACCACGGTCGCGTTCGTGAGCAGCGTGACGTTCGCATGCTCGAGCGCCGGCCGCACGCCCAGCACCTCGGCATCCGACTTCCCATGCACCGCGCAGGGGAAGCCGTCGCAGTTCTGGCAGCGGACGCAGGCGCTGTGCGGCATATCGTCCTCGCGCAGCCGGACGCCACACGGCGCGTGGAACGGGTGGTAGCCGGCCGTGGCCAGGTCGTCGGCGAGCTGTTGGATGCGCGGCTCGTGCGACACCGCCGGGAAGGGATACGGCCCGCTCGCCGGCGGCTCGGTCGGATCCTCGCCCCGGGCTCCGTGGACCTCGTACATCTGCTCGGCCTGGGTGTAGTACGGCTCCAGGTCGGCGTATGCGATCGGCCATGCCGGCGAAAGGCCGTCGTGATGGTGGAGCTCGCCGAAGTCCTCGGCGCGGAGCCGGTAGAGGGCGGCGCCGTAGAGCTTCGTCGCGCCGCCGACGAAGTAGTGGATCTGCGGCTGGAACGGCTTGCCCGCCCCGTCGTACCACGTGTCGGCCGAGACGTAGCGGTTGTCGACGAACACGTCCTGGGCGAGCCAGTTCTGCGGCTCGCGGGGCAGCCAGTCGCCCCGCTCGAGCAGGAGGATCCGCTTCCCCGAAGGGGCCAGCCGGCGGGCCATCGTGCCGCCGCCGGCGCCGGTGCCGACGATGATCACGTCGTATGCGTCGGCCATCATGACACCACCCACGGCCCATGCCAGCGGCCGTAGCCGGCGACCAGCTTGTCCGCGACCGCCGGGCCCCACGACCCGGGGGCGTACGGCTGCACGGGCGGGGGCGAGTCGACCAGCGGCTGCATCACCCGCCACTGCTCCTCGACGCAGTCCTGGCGTCCGAACCGGGTGCTGTTGCCGACGAGCGCGGCGTGCAGCAGCACCTCGTACGGCGTCGCCCCCTCGCCGCCCTCGGTGGCGAACTCCATGTCGAGGGTGATCGGCTCCGGCCCGGGCGCGTCGGCCCGGCGCGCATCCGCGACGACGCGGACGCCGGTCGACGGGTCGAGCTTCACGACGAACTGGTTCGGCTCCGGCCGGCGGTCGTGCGCCTGCGCGAACCCCACCCGGGGCGGATGTTTGAACACGAGCCGCACCTCGGTCTGGGTGGCCGGCAGGAGCTTGCCGGTGCGGATGTAGAAGGGCACGCCGGCCCAGCGCCAGTTGTCGATGTGGAGGCGCATGGCGGCGTACGTCTCGGTGGTGGAGTCGGGCGCGACGCCGGCGATCGACCGGTAGCCGTCGTGCTGGCCGCGCACATAGTGCGCCGGGTCGCCCGGCGGCATGGCCTTGAAGAGGGCGGCGATCGCGTTCTTGAGCGTGTCGGCGTCGCCGGCCGCCGGCGGCTCCATGGCCGTCGCCGCGACCACCTGCATGAGGTGGTTCACGACCACGTCGCGCAGCGCGCCGACCGGGTCGTAGAAATGGCCGCGGTCGTCGACGCCGAAGCTCTCGGCCATCGTGATCTGGACGCAGTCGACGTAGTTGCGGTTCCACACGGGCTCGAACATGGTGTTCGCAAACCGCAGGTAGAGCAGCTCCTCGATCCCCATCTTGCCGAGGAAGTGGTCGATGCGGTAGAGCTGCGACTCGTCGATGTGGGCGTGCAGCTCCTCCGCCAGCGCGTGGGCGGAGGCCAGGTCGTGGCCGAACGGCTTCTCGACCACGACACGAGCATTTGCGGTCAGTCCGGCCTCCGTCAGCCCTTTCACCACCGTGCCGAAGAGGAAGGGCGGGATCTCGAGGTAGAAAACCGGCAGCTCGGCCGACCCGATGGCCGCGCCCACGCGCTCGTACGTGGCGGAGTCGCCGAAGTCGCCCTCGACGTACGAGAGCCGGTCGGCGAAGCGCCGGAACACCTTCTCGTCGATCGTCTCGCCCGTGCCGGCGATGCACTCGCGGGCATGGTCGCGCAGGTGGTCGACCGTCCAGTCGTTGACCGCCACGCCCACGATCGGGCAGTCGAGCAGGCCGCGCGCCTCGAGTCGGTAGAGCGAATGAAACGTCATCACCTTGGCCAGATCGCCGGTGATCCCGAAGATCACGAGCACGTCGGCGGCCTGGTGTCCCGCCGGCCCTGAGCGCGTCCGCGGACGCGCTTTCGACGAGGATGTTGCGCCGGTCGTCATGCCGAAGTCCCCCTCTTTGGTGTTCGTTCAGGTTGGGCCGCGAGGTGGCCGAACGCATAATCCAGATGGGGTGACGCGCCCCCGGTTCGGGTCGATCAGCGCTGGGCGAGCGCGGACGTGTCGTCGGCCGGCGCCGGCTCCGCTGTCCGCACGCTGATGCGGGCCGCCCGCTCGTGCGTGAACCCTGCCCATGTCCAGTTCACGACCGCCTTCGCCCGGTCCTCACCCGTCGAGAGCAGCGCCAGATGAACGGCTCCCCATGCGAGCGAGGCGGCCTTGCCCTTGATCGTGCGCCCTCCGCGCATCTGGATGACCGCGGCGGCGCGGCCGATCGTCGCCATGGTGCCCTTGTCCTCGTAGACGAACGGCTCGGGCTGCCTGCCCGCGACGAGCCGGGCGACGTTCTGGCCGGCCCGCTCGCCCGCCTGGAGCGCCACCGATCCGAGCTGCGGGAGCACCTCCTGCGTCTTCGTGTCGGTGATCCAGGCGGCGTCGCCGACGGCGAACACCTCGGGATGGCCGGGGATCCGCAACTCCGGCCCGACCGGGATGCGGTGCCCCCGCTCGAGCTCGAGCCCGAGCGAGCGCACGATCGCGCCGCCCTGCAGACCCGCGCCCCAGATGAGCGTGTGCGCCTTCAGCACCTTGCCCGACTTCAGCGTCACCCGCGTCGGCGCCACGGAGGCGACGATCTCGCCCAGCATCACCTCGACGCCGCGCTTGCGGAGCAGGCGCTGGGTGTACGTCCGGATGTCGGACTTGAACATCGGGAACAGCGCCTTCCCCGCCTCCACGAGCATCAGGCGAGCCTCGTCCTGCGGCAGCCCGGGGTAGTCCTTGGTGAAGTCCCCGCGGTAGAGCTCGGCCATCGCCCCCACGCTCTCGATGCCCGTCGGGCCGCCGCCGACGACCACGACGGAGAGCGCGCCGTCTTTGACGAGCCCGGGATCGCGATCGGCGGCCTCCCACCGGCCCAGGATGTGCTCCTTGAGGCGGACGGCGTCCGCGAGCGTGTAGAGCGGGAAGGCGTGCTCGGTGGCGCCGGTGACCCCGAAGAAGTTGACCTCGGCGCCGAGGGCGAGGACGAGGTAGTCGTAGGAGATCGGCGTCATCTCTTTGAACCGCACCGTGCGCTGCGCCAGATCGATGCCGGTGACGGTGGCCTGGTGCACCGCGGCGTTGGGCTGGTCGTGGAAGAGATCCCGCAGGGGATGGCCGACCGAGGACGTCTCGAGCAGGTCAGTCGCGACCTGGTAGAGCAGCGGCTGGAAGGTGTGGTAGTCGTGCTTGTCGACCAGCACGACGTCGACGTCTGCGTCCTTCAGCTTGCGGGCCGCGCCAATCCCGGCGAAGCCTCCGCCGAGGATCAGGACGCGCGGTCGGGTGCGCTCGTGAGTCGTCGCCGGCATCCTGGCCTCGAAGCTAGTCGGCCCCCCACCGGCCCCATCATCCCATCCGGGCGATTCCCTCATCACGGCGGTCGGGGGAGCTGGAGGAGCTGGACGAGCGAGAAGACGAGCAGCAGGCCGGCGACGCTCACCAGTCCGTATCGGGCGGAGCGAAGCGGGAAATGCGTGCTGATGCCGACCAGGAAGAGCACGCTCGCCAGAAACACCGTCACGCGCACATACTTGTCGGCCATCGCCCCGGCGTGCTCGCCCGTCGCGAAGTACGCGTCGGCCGCAGTATCAAGCGCCCGCGACTGCGCGGCCCCGGCGGGGTGGTACTGCGGCATGTAGGTCGGTCCCGGCGGTGAGTGACGATTGGTGGCCGGATGCGTCGCCCACCAGGCGTCGAATGCAACCTTGAACTCTGGCGCGAACCGCCTTGCCGCCAGCCGCATCCCGTGCGCGTCCTTCGCGATGTAGGCGCTGAACCACGCATTGAACGTCGAGGCGTCGAAGTTGCGGATTGTGAGCGCCTCCAGGTCGGCCCGGTTGGCCTTGGTGCGGTCGGCCGAAGCGTGGGCGAGCGCCACCGACGAGTGCGTGTTCCATTGGGCCGACGTGTAGACCGAGTATGCGGCGATGATGGCGACCACCGAGAGCAGGATCGCCTCGACGATCTGCAGCCAGTCCCGCTCGCCGGCTCGCCGTTGCCGGAGCGCTCGGCATGCTCGGCGATCTTGTCGCCGAACTCGGCCGCGGGGAACCCCTCCGCCACGTCTAGCCGCCCGTCGGCGGTCGGCCTCCCGCAGGCGGCAGCGTGGCGGGCGCGCCGGTCAGCCGCGCACGCAGGATGTAGTACGTCCAGCCCTGGTAGAGCAGGATCAGCGGCGTGAAGATCGCTGCGGCCACGGTGATCACCTCGAGGGCATAGTGGCCCGTGGCCGCGTTTTGGATCGTCAGGCTGTTGCCGAAGCTGGGATCCGAGACGAGCACCCGCGGGTAGAGACCGGTGAAGATGGTGGCGATGAAGCCGATCGCGCCGAGGCCCGTGGCGGCGAACGCCCAGCCGTCTCGGCCGGTGCGTGTGAGCACCAGCGCGAGGACGAGCATGGCCGCGGTCACCACGGCGGGGACGGCCGGCGGCAGGATCGCGCGCTCGTTGTTCTGGTGCGCGACGAGCACCGTCCATGCGGCGACGCCGGCGCCGAGGATGATGGCGGGCAGCGCCAGCCTGCCGGGCGGTGCGCGAGGCTCGTTCGCGCAGGTCGCCCGCAGTCCGCAACGTCAGATACGTGGCTCCATGCAGGGCGAACATCGCAACGACTGCGAGTCCGGCCGTCACGGTGTAGGCGCTGAACAGGTCGGTGATCCCGCCGGTGAAGACGTGCGAGGAGTCGAGCGGGACGCCGGCGACAAGGTTCGCGAGGGTGATCCCCCACAGGAAGGGGGCGCCGATGCTCCCGATCGTGTTCGCCCACAGCCAGGTCGCCCGCCAGCGGGCGCTGGCGTGCTTCTCGCGCCACTCGAACGAGACCACGCGCACGATCAGCAGCACGAGGATCGCGAGCAGCGCAACGTAGAACCCTGAGAACAGCGTCGCGTACCAGGCGGGGAATGCGGCGAAGGTCGCGCCGGCGGCGACCACGAGCCAGACCTCGTTGCCGTCCCACACCGGCCCGATCGACTCGAACATGAGGCCGCGCTCGCGCTCGTTCCTCGGGAGCACGGGCAGCAGGATGCCGACACCGAAGTCGAACCCCTCCAGCAGGAAGTAGCCGCTCCAGAGGACGCCGATCAGGCCGAACCAGAACTCCTCAAGGCCCACGTCACTCACCTCCGAAGGAGAGCGGCGGCGCGCCGGCCAGTGGGGCGCCCGCACCGGGTTGGTCGACCTGTGGCGGGTCGAGCCGCGCGTAGTGCCGCATCAGCATGAAGTCCACGACCCCGAGCACGGTGTACAGCAGGACGAAGACCGCCAGGCTGGCGGCGATCGTGGTGGTGCCGAGGCCGGTCGAGACGGCGGCGGAGGTCTTCAAGAGGTTCTGCACGATCCACGGTTGCCGCCCCATCTCGGTCAGGATCCAACCGGCGGTGGCGGCGATGTAGGGGAACGACATCCCCACCACCGCGACCCACAGGAACCACCGCGTCGTCTGCAGCTTCCGCTTGCGGTACAGCCACGCTCCCACCGCGGCGATCAGGAACATCGCCACTCCGAGCATCGCCATCACCCGCATCGACCAGTACATCAGCCTGACGTTCGGCATGTAATTCCCCCGCCCATACGACCGCTGCTCCTGCTGTTGCAGCTGGTTCAGGCCCACCACCTTGCCGTTGAGCGAGCCGGTCGCCATCCACGACAGCACGTCCGGCACCGTCACCGAGAAGGTGGGCGTCTCGTCCTGCTCGGAGAACCCGCCGATCTGGAAGAGCGAGAAGCCGCACGGCTGGCAGGTGTTCCATTGCGCCTCGGAGGCGGCGATCTTCATTCCCTGCGCCGTGGTGACCGCCTCACCGAATCGGTTGCCCACCGAGAGCTGGATCAACGTCGCCGGCACCGCGACGATCAGGGCCAGCTTCACGGCCCGGCCGAAGAGCTCGACGTTTCGGGCGCGCAGCAGGTGCCAGCAGCTGATGCCGAACATCACCATCGCCCCGAAGATGAGACCGGCGAGGATGACGTGGATCCAGGCGATGATCGCGAAGCTGTTCGTGAGCAGCGCCGACACGCTGGTGAGCTGCGCCTTGCCGTTCACCATCTTGTAGCCCACCGGGTGCTGCATCCACGAGTTCGCCACGAGGATCAGGTAGGCCGACAGCCAGGTGGCCAGCGCCACGATCCAGATCGTCGCCAGGTGCAGGCCGCGCGGGAGCTGCTCCCAGCCGAAGATCCAGAGGCCCAGAAAGGTCGCTTCGAGCATGAATGCGGCCAGACCCTCGATGGCAAGCGGTGCGCCGAACACGCCCCCGACGAAGTTCGAATACACCGACCAGCTCATCCCGAACTGGAACTCCTGCACGAGGCCGGTCGCAACCCCGATCGCGAAGTTGATCAGAAGCAGGGTTCCGAAGAAGTGCGTCAGCCGCAGCCAGGCGTCGTCTCCCGTCCGCCGCCAGAGGGTCTGCATCGTCGCCACGAGCGGTGCCAGGCCGAGCGTCAGCGGCACGAACAGGAAGTGATAGATCGAGGTCGTCGCGAACTGGATCCGCGCCAGGTCGACTGTCGTCGAAGCGAGCGGAACCATGCTGCATGGATGGCAGACGCCGCCGCGGCGAGTGTCGTCCGGTTGGGGTGATCGAGGGCGAGAGGCCGCGGTCACCCGGCGGGAACCCAGCCCCCTTCCACGTGGATCACCTGGCCGTTGATGTAGCCGGCGCCGTCTGATGCCAGGAACAGCACGGTCTCTGCGATCTCACGGGGGTCGCCGAACCGCTTCATCGGATTCATCGCCTTCGCCTCGTCGATGTGCTCGGGGGCGACGCCCCACTCCTGCTCCCAGTTGCCGGAGATGGGGCCGGGGGCGAGGGCGTTGACGCGGATCTCCGGTGCGATGTCTCGGGCCAGGGATGCGGTGAAGCCGCGGATGGCGTCCTTGGCGGCGCATATACGGGATCACGGCGTGGCACATCCGCATCGCACCGAGGACCTCCACCGCGACAGCGCTTCGGCGGCGTCGGCGCTCATGTGCTCGAAACGAACGGTGTCCGCCTCGTCGAGGCGCCCAGCCGTGTTCACCAGCACGTCGACCCGTCCGTACATCGCGTCCGCCTGCCCGACGAATCGATCCACCGAAGCCTGGTCGGTGACGTCGAGCTGATGCGCGCAGGCGGTGCCGCCGGCAGCCCCGATCTCGGCCGCCACCGACTCGGCGGCCTCCCGCGATCGCCGGTAGCCGACGAGCACCGCGGCCCCCTCCCCGCCGAACCCGAGCGCGACCGCGCCACCCAGCGTCCCGCCGGCGCCGGTGACCAGTGCAACCCGCCCCGAGAAACGCCTGCCGTCGTTCCAGATCGCCTCCACGCCAAACCTCCTTCCCGGTGGCGGCGATGGTTCCAGAGCCGCCGAGCGGATGCAACCGGGGCGGGTAGCCCGGGCCGCGATAGCCTGACGCCATGGCGCGCCCCGTTCGCCTCGTGACCATCGTCGATGTCAGCGACGACGCGGATCCCCGCCGCTTTTCGGTGTCGGCGCGGCATGAGGCCGTCCTGGATGACGGGCGCCACGTGGTCCTGCTCGACGACCGTGGCTGGAGCGAGGAGCTGCGCGGCCCCGGTGCTGACGCGGTCGCAGACATCTGGGCGGTGACGCCGCAGAAGCGCATCGCCGAGACGGCGCGCGTGGTGGTCGGCCCCGACGAGCCGTTCGGGGACCGCACGCAGGCCGACATGGAGACGGGCCATTGGGACACGCTCGCCGCGACCGTCCGCGCGCACGGCGTGGCCGCCGCCGGCGCCGATCTCGCTCGGCTCCCCCACGACGTCGTCCTCAGCCAGCCGTTGCTCGCGCGCCTCGGCCTGCGCGCCTACCCCGAGGCCTAGGTGGCGGTATACCCGCCGTCGATCACGAGCGTCGTGCCGACGGCGAACGAGCTCTCGTCGCTTGCCAGGAAGAGCGCTCCGCGCGCCTGCTCGACGGGGTCGGCCGCCCGCCCGATCGGCGCCCACTGGGCGAACTCCGCGCGGGTGGCCTCCGGGTCGGCGCTGGTCGCCACCTCCTCGTCGAGGAGCGGCGTCTGCGTGATGCCCGGGCACAGGCAGTTGACGCGGATGTTCCGGCCGATCAGGTCGACGGCGATCGACTTCGTGAACATGACGACGCCGCCCTTGCTGGCGTTGTAGGCGGGCGCATTCGGATCGGCGACGAACCCCATCTCGGAGCCCACGGTCACGATCACCCCACCGCCCCGCTCCTCGAGCCGGGGCACGGCCGCGTGGATGACGGTGTACATCCCCTTCAGGTTGACGCCGATGACGCGGTCGAACTCGGGCTCCGAGAGGTCGGCGATCCGGGAGCGGCTGGTGATGCCCGCGGCGCAGACGACGATGTCGAGGTGGCCGTGGGCGGCGACAGCCTCGGCCACCATGCGCTCGCCGTCGGCAAAGCTCGAGACGTCGCCCGCGACGGTGTGAAGCGAGCCGAGCCCACCCAGCTCGGCAGCCGTTTCGGCCAGGAGCGGCGCGTTGATGTCGGCGATCGTCACCCGCGCCCCCTCCTCGAGAAAGAGCCGCGCCGTGGCCTTGCCGATGCCCGACGCGCCGCCCGTGATCAGCGCCGCCTTGCCGTCGAGCCGGTTCACCGCGCGCCCCGCTCTGCGAGCCATGCGAGCACCTCGCCGGCGTGGCGGTCGGGCGGGAAGACCGGGTAGAACGCCGTGACGATCCGCCCGTGCTCGGCCACGAGCGTGAGCCGGCACAGGTACGTGTCGCCGTTCAGGTCGAAGGTTGGAAGCGCGAGCGCGGCGCGGAGCCGCAGCTGCGGGTCGGCGATCACCGGGAACGGCATGCCCATGCGCTCGGCGAACTCGGTCTGCTCCGCCGGCGGCTGACCCGACAGCCCGGCCACGCGCGCGCCCAGCTCGGCGAGCTCGGCCGCATGGTCGCGGAATCCACACGACTCGGGCGTGCACCCGCGTGCGCCCGGGAACGCGTCCCAGCCTTCCGGGAGCGGCTCGCCGGGCACGCCCGTGTGCGGGTAGATGTAGATCACCGCGCGTGCGGCCGTGAATTCCGCGAGGTCGACCGGCCCCTGCGACGAGTCGAGCACGATCGCGGGCAACGCCATGCCCGGCAGGTGGTCGGCCGCGCCGTCGTCCGTCGGCGCGGGGAGATCGGCTGGCAGCGTCGTGTAGTCGGCGGGCATCGCCGCCTCAGACTAGACCAGCGCGGTGGTGAACCGCGAGACGCGCCGGCTGAGCGTCTCGGCGGTGGCCGCGAGCTCCTGCGCCGACGCCGCGAGCTCCTCGGTGCTGGCGCTCGTCTGCTGCGTGCTTGCGGCCGCGAGCTGGGAGGAGCCGCTGTTCTGCTCGGCCAGCGAGGCGACCTGGTCGGTGACGCCGGCGATGTCGCCGATGCGTGACGTCACCGCCGTGACCGCGGTGTCGATCTCGTCGACCAGGTCGGCGATCTTGGCGACCGCCTGGCGGGACTCCTCGGCGAGCTTTTGGTAGTCGTCCGCGGAAGCCGCGAATTCACCCTCCGCTACGGCTCGACGGCGACGAGCCTCAGGCCGCGGCGGCGGATGCCGCGGACGATGTGCGGCAGCGCCCGGATCGTGGCCGTGCGGTCACCGCCGCCGTCGTGCATGATCACGATCGAGCCGGCGTGGACATGGCTGAGCACGGCCCGTGTCACGCTCTTGCCGGTCGCGCCGGCCGCCCAGTCGCGCGGGTCGACCGACCAGAGCACGAGCCGCACGCCCAGGCTCGAGGCGATCGCGACCACACGGTCGGACCACCCGCCGCCGGGCGGCCGGAAGAGCGTGGCGTGCACACCCTCCGCGGCGAGCTGGCGCAGGGTGCGGTCGATCTGGAAACGGACGGTGCGCGGCCGCTGCTCGCCGAACGGGGGCACGAGCGGGTGCGTCCAGGAGTGATCTTCGACCAGGATCCGGGGCTGGCGCCGCTCCGCCGCGATCAGGCTCGGGAAGTGCCGCGCGAGCTCGCCGACGACGAAGAAGGTCGCGGGCGCGTGCAGCCGCCGCAGGATCGCGAGCACTCGCAGCGTCTGCCCGCCGGGCCAGGGGCCGTCGTCGAACGTGAGCGCGACCGCGTGCGGAACGACGGCCGGGCCGGTGGCGTGAAACGCGCTCGACGCCACCTTGCCCGAGATCCGGCCCGTGACGGTGACGTCGACGCCCGGGACGCGGCCGAGGAAGTACTCCGGGTCGGCGGGCATGCCGCCGGGGACGGGTACGCGGTGCACCGTGACCGGCTCGGTGCGGTCCGGGCCGGGCGCGAGCCGCAGCCGGTCGCGGTTGTGCAGCGGCTGCGCCGCGGCGACCGCCGCGCCGTCGACGACCACCCGGCCCGGGTAGACGCCCGTGCGCAGCGTGACACCGGTGACGTCGACCAGATCGCCCGGCCGCGGTCGCAGGCGCAGATCCCGCACGGCGGCGGCGAGCGTCGAGCCCGCCACGAGCTGGCGGCCGATGCCGTCGATCGTCACGTGCACGGGCGGCGGGCGGTCGGCCACCGCGGGGGCGATCCAGCCGACGCCGGCAAGCACCGCGCACACGGCGGCGGTGTGGACTCCGATCCGGGCGATCCGCACCATGTCTGCATGGTGCCTTACCCAGGTTGCGCTTCACCGCGTCCCCCGCGTCGCCTGTGTAACGATCGCTCAGCGCCGGAATCCGCCCTCGGAGTTCAGCACCTGCCCGGTCATCCACGCCGCCTCGTCGGTGCAGAGCCACCCGATCAGGCGGGCCGCGTCGTCGGGCATCCCCCAGCGGCCGAGCGGCATCGCCGGGCGCGGATCCCAGTTGCGGATGTCCCAGCCGGTGTCGGTGGGGCCGGGATTGACCGCGTTCACGGTGATCCCGCGGTCGATCAGCGCATCGGAGAGCGTCGCGGTCGCCTGGTGCAGCGCGCCCTTCGAGACGGCGTAGGCGATCTCGCCCGGCATCGGCCCCAGGTGCTGCCCGGAGGTCATGAGCACGACCCGGCCGCCCTCGCGGCCGTCGTGCTGGGCGGCGTACTCCTTGACGAGGAGCAGCGAGGCGCGCACGTTCTCGTGCAGGAAGGAGTCGATGTCGCCGGCCTCGAGCTCGGCCAGCCCGCTCCGCCCGCTGCGGGCATGGTTCACGATCAGGATGTCGATGTGCCCGAGCGCCGAGCGCGCCGCGGCGATGACCGCTGCGGGGGCGGCCGGGTCGGCGAAGTCCGCGGCCACATGCTCCACCCGCCCGCCCTCGGCCGCGAGGGCGGCGACCACACCGTCGCTGCCCAGCGGGTCGGCTCCCCAGGGCTGGGCGGCGTCGTGTGCGGTGAAGGTGTGGACGCACACGGCGGCGCCGAGGTGAAGCAGCCGGCGGGCGACGGCAAAGCCGATGCCGGCCTGACGGCTGGCGCCCGTGACGACGGCCACACGGCCGTGAAGCGGTGGGTGCATGGGGACGGACACAAGAGCTCCTTCAGGGGACACCCGGACATGGCTGCAGACAGCCGGAGTCGCAAGTAGAATGGCGCGCGTGGAGGCCCTGCCCGCAAAAGTGAGCTGCGATGCCGAACCTGCCCCGGATCCCGAGGACAGTACGCCGGCGCGACCGCACGCCGCAAGGACCGGCGGAGCGTTCCGAGCCGCAGGTCTCTGAGATTGCGGCCGCCGGCCTGCGCTGGCTGAACATCGAGGCGCCGACAGCCGCCGAGACCGCCTGGCTCGCCCAGCACTTCGACTTCCACGAGCTCGATCTCGAGGACGTGCTCTCGACCCGCCAGCGGCCCAAGATCGACGAGTACGACGAGTACCTGTTCCTCGTGCTCCACGTCCCCCACTTCAACAAGGTGCGCGGCCGCCTCGACGCAGCCGAGCTGAACGTCTTCGTCGGCCACGGCTACGTCGTCACGCTGCCGAATGTGCGCCTGAAGCCGGTGGGCCGGCTGTTCTCGCAGCTCGAGTCGAACCAGGAGCGGCGCGAGCAGTACTTCTCGAAGGGCTCCGGCTACGTGCTCTACGAGATCCTGTCCGAGCTCTTCGACTACTGCTTCCCGATCCTCGACAAGATCGGGTTCAAGCTCGACCGCCTGACCGAGGCGATCTTCACCGAGCGCCGCTCCGAGGACGTCGTCCGCGACATCTCCGACGTGAAGCAGGAGATCGTCGCCTACCGCAAGGTCATCAAGCCCGAGCGCTCGACGCTGCGCCTGCTCGAGCGGTCGCGGGGGAGCTACCTGCCGGAGGACCTCGAGGTGTACTTCGACGACATCGTCGACAAGGCCGAGCGGATCTGGGACCAGCTCGACAACTACAAAGAGGTCGTCGAGGCGCTCGAGACGACCAACGAGTCGGTGATCGCGCACAAGCAGAACGACATCCTGCGCATCCTCACGATCTTCTCGGTGATCCTGCTCCCGCTGACCCTGGTCACGGGCATCTTCGGCATGAACTTCGGGCACATTCCCTTCAGCTCGGAGTACCACGGGTTCGTGATCACGGTGGGGATCATGTTCACCGGCGCGGTCTCGCTGCTCGGCTACTTCCACTGGAAGCGCTGGATATGACCGAGCCGCTGTGGGCGCCCTGGCGGTTGGAGTACGTCCAGGGCGGGGCCGACGCGGGCGGGTGCGTGTTCTGCGACGGCGCGGCCGGCGACGATGCCGCCGGACTGGTCGTCCACCGGGGCGAGCGCGCCTACGTGCTCATGAACCTGTACCCGTACTCGAACGGGCATGTGATGGTCGCGCCCTACCGGCATCTGGCCGGGCCGGGCGACCTGGACGCCGCCGAGCGCGCCGAGATGTGGGCGCTGCTCGACGCCAGCGTGCAGGCGCTCACGGCGGCGATGTCGCCGCACGGGTTCAACGCGGGGATCAACCTGGGCCGCGTCGCCGGCGCCGGCGTCGAGGGCCACCTGCACCTGCACGTCGTGCCGCGCTGGAACGGCGATACGAACTTCATGCCCGTCCTCGCCGACGTCAAGGTGATGCCGGAGCACATCACCCGCACGGCGGAGAAGCTGCGCCAGTCGTGGCCCACGTAAGTAGGGGCCTGGCCCCGGCGCAGCCGGGGCCAGGCCCCGCTTCTCGCCGTCAGTCCTCCGCCGTCTTGGCGAACAGGATGTGGTCGCGCCACCCGCCGTTGATGAAGAGGTAGCGCGGCGAGTGGCCGATCTCGGCGAAGCCGTTTCGGCGCAGCACGAGCTGCGAGCCGATGTTGTCGACGAGCGTGGCCGCCTCGAGCCGGTGCAGGCCGGCCTCGCCGAAGCCCCAGTCGCACACGAGCCCGACCGCGGCCGTGGCGACGCCGCGGCCGTTCAGCTCCTCCACCACCCAGTAGCCGAGGCCGGCGTTCTGGAACGGCCCGCGGGTGATGCGCGAGACCGAGATCAGCCCCGCCGGCTCACCGCCGGCCTGGATCAGGAACCGGTACAGGCGGTCGCCTGCCCGCTCGCGCTCGAGCAGGTCGAGCTCGAGCCGCTGGCCGTCCTCGGTGTGGTAGGAGTCGGGGCGGGGCGGGTCAAACGGCGCCAGGAAAGCGCGCTGGCTCGAGTACAGGCGCGCCAAGAGGCCGGCGTCGCCGCGCTCGAGCGGTCGCAGGGTGACGTCCATGTGCCCAGTATCGCCGACGGCCGCCGGTAGACTCCGCGGCCGATGCTCTCGCCCGCGGTTTTCAAGGCCTATGACGTGCGCGGCATCGTCCCGGACGAGCTCGACGCGGACGGCGCCTACGCCCTCGCGCGCGGATATGTCGCCGCGTTCGAGCCGAAGGTGATGGCCATCGGCCGGGACATGCGACTGTCGTCGCCCGAGATTGCGGCCGCCGCCATCCGCGGCGCGTCCGAGGCCGGCGCGGATGTCGTCGACCTGGGTCAGGTCGGCACCGAGATGCTCTACTTCGCGGTCGGCGAGTACGGGTACGAGGGCGGCCTACAGGTGACCGCGTCGCACAACCCGGCCGCCTACAACGGCATGAAGATCGTCCGCCGCGGCGCCCTCCCGGTGGGCTCGGACACGGGCCTCGACAAGATCAAGGAGCGTGCGCTCGGCGAGCAGACGGCACCGACCGGGAAGGCCGGCGAGGTCTCGCAGCGCGACGTCTACGCCGGGTTCCACGACCGGGTATCGGCGTTCATCGACGCCTCGGCGGTGCGCCCGCTCTCGATCGTGCTCGACGGCTGCAACGGCATGGCCGGCCCGATGATCGGGCCGGTGCTCGATCGCCTGCCCGTACGCACATCGGCCCACAACTTCGAGCCCGACGGGCACTTTCCCAACCACGAGCCCAATCCGCTGCTCGAGGAGAACCGCCGCTTCATCATGGAGCGGGTGCGCAGCGAGGGCGCCGATCTCGGCATCGCCTGGGACGGCGACGCCGACCGCTGCTTCTTCATCGACGACACCGGCGAGTTCGTCCCCGGCGACCTGATCACCGCGCTGATCGCGCAGACGATGCTCGAGCGCCATCCCGGCGCCACCATCGTCTATGACCTGCGCGCGTCGTGGGCGGTGCGCGACGTCGTGCGCGCGGCGGGCGGGACGGCCCTCGAGAACCGGGTCGGGCACGCGTTCATCAAGGCGCGCATCCGCAAGGAGGACGCTGTCTTCGCCGGCGAGGTCTCGGGCCACTACTACTTCCGCGACTTCTACTACTGCGACACGGGCGTCGTCCCGGCGCTCGTGCTGATCGAGCTCGTCTCGCGGGCCGGGGTGCCGCTCTCGGAGCTTCTGCGCCCGTTCCGGGAGCGCTACTTCATCTCGGGCGAGATCAACTCGACCGTGTCCGATGTCCCGGTCAAGCTGCAGCAGCTGAAGGAGCGCTACGGCCCCGTGGCCGAGCGCGTCTCGCACCTCGATGGGATCTCGTTCGAGTTCCCGGACTGGCACTTCAACGTCCGCCCGTCGAACACCGAGCCGCTGCTGCGGCTGAACCTCGAGGCGCTCGATGCCGAGACGATGGCCGCGCGCCGGGACGAGGTGCTCGAGCTGATCCAGGGCTGACCGCATGGCCACCGACGTCCGCCCTCCGTACCGCTTCGCCCACCGCATCCGGGTCGGCTTCGACGAGACCGACGCGCAGGGCGTCGTCTACTACGGCCGCTACATGCCCTACTTCGACCGCGCCCGGGTCGAGTACCTGCGCCGGCTGGGGATCCTCGGGCATGTCCCGGGGGAGCCCGAGTTCGCGATGCGCGCCCAGCACGTCGAGTACCACGCGCCCGCCCGCTTCGACGACGAGCTTGAGGTGTTCGTGCGCGCGCAGCGGCTGGGCCACACCAGCATCACGTGGGCGTTCGACGCCTACCACATGGAGACCGGCGAGCACCTGGCGAGCGCCACCCAGGTCGTGGTCGCGATCGCCCTCGGCGAGCGCCGCTCGGTGCCGATCCCGCCCCACTACCGGGCAGCTGTCGAGGGCTTCGAGCAGGAGGTCGAGGCGTGAGCCCGTCTGCAGACGACTACCGCGGCGCCCTCGCCGCCATCGAGCGGATCATGAACCGCGAGGCCGACTCGGACGCGATCGTGCGCCAGACGGTCGAGGTGCTCCACGACCAGCTGGACACCTACTCGTGGGTGGGGATCTACTTCGTCGAGGAGGGCGAGCTCGCGTTGGGGCCGTGGAAGGGCCCGCATGCGACCGACCACGTGCGCATCCCGATCGGCGAGGGCGTGTGCGGGGCGGCCGCCTCGAGCGGCGTCACCGAGATCGTCGCCGACGTCGCCGCCGACCCCCGCTATCTGGCCTGCTTCCCGTCCACCCGCTCCGAGATCGTCGTCCCGGTCGTCTACGACGGCACGGTGGTGGCCGAGATCGACGTCGACTCCGACGTTCCGGCGGCGTTCGGGGAGGCCGACCGCGAGTTCCTGGAGCGGGTGGCGACGGTGATCTCACCGTACTGCCTGGTGGGCTGGGACACCGGCGGGATGGACTGGGACGCCCCCGAGAACTGGCGGTGACGCCGGCCGCTTGAGCCGCGTCCGCGGCGCGTGGTACAACTGCCGCATCAGCGCGGGTCAAGGGTGCCCCGCGCGCAGAGGGGGAGTGTCCACATGGCGGAAATGGCCGAGTCGGGGAGCGGCAAGCGCCTGTTCGTCCGGCAGTCGTCGGGGCTGGTGCGCGACGTCAGCGTCACCAATGCCCTGTTCTTCAACGTCGCCGCGTTCGTCGGCGTCGGCCTCACGCTCTACCCGGCGTTCTACTCGCTTGCGTTCGTGCCCGTGTGGCGCTTCGGCCCGTTCTCGGAATACGGGTGGGCGGCGATCATCACCGGTTTCTTCTGCATCCCGCTTGCGCTGATCTTCGCGTCGCTGACATCGGTGATGCCCCGCTCCGGCGGTGACTACGTCTTCACGACGCGCATCGTCGGGCCGTTCATCGGCTGGCTCGAGTCGTGGACGCTCGTGATCGCATCGGTCGCGATCATGGCCTTCGAGGTGCCGCTCGTGCTGCGAAACATCCAGATCACCGGCCGGATCATCGGGATCGGCGCCGGTGGGCACTTCTTCAAGAACGCGAACACCTGGTTCACGAACTCGACCGGCCAGATCACGGGCTGGAACGGGCTCATCTGGGGCCTCGTCGTGCTCGCGGTGATCGCCGGGATCGTGCTGCTGCCGACCCGGCGGTTCCACAAGGTCGTCACCATCATGGCGGCGATCGGCGTGACGAGCTTCGTGCTCATGTTCGTGTTCGGCCTGCTCGCGACGAACCAGGCCGACTTCAACCGCAACCTGCCGCAGTACACGGGCGGCGTCCATGCGGCGAAGATCGCGGCGTCCGGCAGTGCCATTCTGCCCGGCTACACACACAACTTCCTCGGCGACGTCTTCTCGCGGACGGTGTTCCCGTTCATGCTCGGGATCGTGTTCCTGCAGTTCATCGGGTTCCAGTACTCGGCCTACATCGCCGGCGAGGTGCGCGGCAACGTCAAGCGCGGCGTCTCGGTGGCGCTGCTCGGCGCGCTCCTGATCGGCGTCATCGCCAACTCGCTCTACGTCGACCTGTTCACGAACCACATCGGCTTCAACATGGCGACGAGCTGGGGCTACAACTACTGGGGCGGTGTCACCAACATCGCCCTGCCACTGGGGCAGCCCCCGTCGATGCCGCTCCTGGCGGTGATCGCGAACAAGACGCTGTGGCCGCTGTGGGCGCTGATCAGCCTGGCCGGGGCGATGTTCCCGCTGCTCCTGTGCCCGGTGTACGTGAACTTCATCAGCCGCATGGGGCTCGCCTGGAGCCTCGACCGCCAGCTGCCGGAGTGGTTCGGCGTGGTCAACGAGCGCATGGCCGCCCCGCTGAACGCGATCCTGGCCACGCTCGGCCTGACCGCCCTCTTCCTGTGGCTGCAGAACTTCGCCGTGCTGCCGAGCTCGATCGCGCCGCCGATCGGCAAGCTGAACCTGGTCGCGACGCTGTGGTTCTCGATCTTCATGGCCGCGCTGACGTGGATCATGCCGGGGGTCAACGCGATCCTGATCCGCTTCCGCAGGCCGGATCTTGTGCGCAACGCACCCTTCAGACGGGCTCTGCCCTGGCTGGGGGTGGCGTGGATCGTGTTCCCGCTCTGGATCTACTGGTTCGCGGCGGTGAAACCGATCTGGGACAACCTCACGTCGAGTGGCGCAGGCCGCCTGAACTACCTGAACAACAGCGGCATCACCGGGAGCCTGGTGTTCGCGGCCATCGGCATCGTGATCTGGGCGATCATGAAGGTCGTTCAGCGGAGCAAGGGCGTCGATACGAGCATGCTCTTCGCCGAGATTCCACCCGACTAAGTGGCTGACACCACCCGGATCTACATCGCGAGCGACTTCCACGCCGCCGAGAAGGCGTGGCGGAAGTTCCTGAACGCCATCAAGCTGAACGTGTACAAGGCCCAGATCGGCCTCGTCGCGGGCGACTTCACCGGCAAGGCGATCGTCCCGATCGTCAAGGACGGCGCGAGCTACGAGGCCGACCTCTTCGGCGTCCACCGCCGGGCCGGCTCGGCGGAGGAGCTGGCGGTGCTCGAGCGCGACATCGCCGACGTCGGCTACTACTCGGAGGTGATGTCGGCGGCCGACACCGAGCGGCTCGCGACCGATCCGGCCGCCCGCGACGAGCTGCTGCACCGGCTCATGAACGCGCGCATGGAGGCGTGGATGCAGCTTGCTACCGACCGGCTCGCGGGGGGCGAGGTGCCGGTGTTCGTGATCCCCGGAAACGACGACGACTTCGGCATCGACCCCATCCTCGACCGGCCCGAGTACTTCCCCCAGAACGCCGACGGGAAGGTGCTCGACATGCCCGGCGGGCTGCAGCTGCTGGCGTACGGCTGGTCGAACAACACGCCCTGGGACACGCCGCGGGAGGTGCCCGAGGAGGAGCTCTTCGACCGCCTGGACGCCCTCGCTGCGCAGGTGCGCGACCCGCGCCGGGCCGTGTTCATGATCCACGTCCCGCCCCACGACTCGGGGCTCGACACGGCGCCGATCCTCGACGCGAACCTGCGCCCGACCATCTCGGCCGGCGACGTGCTGCGCGGGCCGGTGGGGTCGACGGCCGTGCGCCGCGTGATCGAGAAGTACCAGCCGCTGCTCGGCGTCCACGGCCACATCCACGAGTCGGGCGGCGAGCGCCACATCGGCCAGTCGCTGTGCCTGAACCCTGGCAGCGAGGCCAACCACGGCATCCTGCGCGGCTACCTGGTCGACATCGGCCCGAAGGGCATCGAGCGCACGCTGCGCGTCGAGGGCTAGAAGCCGAAGGCCGAGCGCATGCCGCGCGTGCTCGCGTCGGCGGCGTGGCCGATGAACGGCCGCAGCCCGAGCAGGCGCTCGCTGGTCTGCAGGAGCGAGTAGTGGCTGAAGAGGAGGGAGCTGCGCTTGCCTCGGCTGACGTACGGCGAGAGCACGAGCGTGGCCACGTGGCAGCTGACATCGCTCAGCTTCGCGGCCGCCAGGCAGTTCTCGCCGGTCGTCCCGTGCCCGTGCGTGCCCTCATCCCAGGTGATGAAGATGGCGGTGTGGCCGGTGCGGTAGCCGCGGGTGGCGAGGAGGCGCGGAATCCAGGTGTGCAGCCAGTTGTCGCCCGCGGTGATCGCGTTCGTGCCGCCGCAGCCGATCTCCATGTCCTTGCACTGATCCGCGGCGACGAACGCGTAGGCGGGCAGGCCGCCCGTGGCGATGTCGTGCTGCAGGCCGTTCATGTTCGTATCCCACCGCTTGCAGTCGTTCGTGAGCGACGTGTAGGCGACGCCGGGGTTGTGCTGGGGCTTGTACGGGAAGCCGGCGTTGCGCTGGCACCGCTGCGTCATCGAGCCCTGGTAGACCCGCCAGCTGCCGCCCGCCTGGCGCACCTGCTGGAAGATGTTCGGGGCGTTGACGCCGGTCGCCGTCGTCGCGAAGCCGCCGGTGATCGCCATGTAGTTGGGGTGGCTCGGGTGGGTGGCTCCGCGGTAGTTCGTCGCCACGCCGCACACCGCCGCCAGATGGTTCAGATACGGCGCCTGCCGCGCGGCGGCCGAGCCGGCGCCGCCGAGGACGTCGGTGATGCTCCTGTTCTCCTCCATGATCACGATCACGTGCCGGTAGGTGGCCGGCGCGGCGCCCGCGCGCGTCCCGCACGGGGCGGGAGTCGCGGCGAGCACAGGGGTCGTCGCGGTCCCACCTGCCGCGGCCGTGAGGCTCACAAGCGCCACGGCCAGGCCGAGCAGCCGTGCCCGAGGGGCGCGTCTCACGTCCACGCCGCCTCGCGCGTGCCCTCCGGCGCCCGCAGCCAGTAGGACTCGCGCACCCACTCGAGCGCGGCCTCGAGGCAGTCGCCATCCTCCACCCTCGCCGTCACCCAGCCGTAGCGGCCGACGTACTTGGCCTCGGACACGAACGGCAGGGTGAGCGCGATCTCGCGCTCCTCCTTCGTCAGCTTGAGCGTCGCGGTCACCGGCGGCCCGTCGTGGAGGATGGCGAACATCCGGCTGCCGCCCCCCACCTTGAACACATGGCTCTCGGGGCCGAACGGGTGGTCTTCGCGGGCATCGGGGAACGAGAGCGCAAGCTCCCGGATGGCTGCTGCATCGGTGCTCGTCACAGCCTGCGCGCGCCTACGGCACCGGCGGGGCGGTCGGGGGCGGGGAGCCGGCGGCCTCGCGCATCGACTCGACGTGGAAGCGGTCGGCGATGCGCACGAGGGCGCTCGGATCGTCGATCCCGCGGAAGGTGAAGTCGGACTCGGGCGCCTCGGTCCCGGCGGTGTCCCAGTCGACGTCGCCGATGCCGAGGATGCGCTGGGCGAGCGACTGGGTCAGGTTCACGTTCTGGACGCGATCGATGTGGGTCGTGCGCTCGCGGCGGCTGGCGATGCCCACCCGGATCTGGATCCGGCGGTCGGTGACCAGGTACCGCGTCGTGACCCGCCGCACCCAGCCGATCACGTAGGTGAGGACGAGCAGGACGATCGTCGCGGTCGAGAGCCACGTCGGCGTGACGTTCTGGCCGGCGACGTCGAGCACCACCCAGAGCGCGATCGGGATCAGCGAGATCAGCGTCCACTTCACGTAGAAGAGCAGCATGGCCTTCCAGCTCGGATGGCCCTGCCACAGCGTCGTTTCGCCTTCGTACCCGCTCACCGGCGGGAGTTTACCGATGCTCAGCCGCCGGGCGTCACCCTGTAGGCATCGAAGACGGCATCGATGTTGCGAAGCGCCGAGAGCAGGCTGCGCAGCTCCTTCACGTCGCCCACCTCGACCGTGTACCAGTTGCGGGCCATCTGGTCGGCGACATGGCCGCCGTACTCGACGATGTTCGCGCCGTGCTCGGCGAACGTGCGGGCGACGTCCTCGAGCAGCCGCGGGCGGTCCCACGACTGCAGGGCGATCGTGACCCGGAACGAGCTCGTCGCCACGTCGGAGTCGTCCCAGTGCACCGGCGTGAACCGCTCCGGCGTGCGCCGCAGCGCGCGCACGTTGGGGCAGTCTTCGCGGTGGATCGTGATGCCGCGGCCGAGCGAGATGTAGCCGCAGATCTCGTCGCCGGGAACGGGCGTGCAGCACTTGGCCATGCGCACGAGCACGT
This sequence comes from uncultured Actinomycetes bacterium, assembly GCA_963813245.1. GTDB lineage: Bacteria > Actinomycetota > Thermoleophilia > Gaiellales > JAICJC01 > JAICJC01. Next base: position 45,473 of record CAWEYE010000003.1, on the reverse strand, counting down.
CGGGATCGCCGGCCTCGTCGACGACGATGCCGTACTCCGAGCTGGCCACGGGCCGCTTCTGCGGCCGCCGGGCCGGTGTGAACTGCTCCTCGGGCGCGACGACCTCGACGGTCTTCAGCCGCCCGATCAGCTTGCTCACGACCTGGCCGACCTGGATCTTGCCGCCGCCGATGGCGACGTAGAAGTCGTCGGCCTTCTTGAAGCCCATCTCGCGGATGATCCCGGCCAGGAGAGGCGACGAGGACACCTTCTGGTGCGGCAGGCCGTTCGACTTCAGCGCCTGCTGCAGCGACTCGCGCCCGCGCTGCTCGAGGTCCTCGCGCGCCTGCTGGGTGAACCACTGCCGGATCTTGTTGCGCGCCCGCGAGGACTTCACGAGCATCAGCCAGTCGCGCGACGGCCCCCGCTCCTGCTTCGAGGTCAGCACCTCGACGAACTCGCCCGACTGCAGGACGTAGTGCAGCGGCACGATGCGGCCGTTCACCTTCGCGCCGACACAGCGGTGGCCGACGTCGGTGTGCACGGCGTAGGCGAAGTCGAGCGGGGTCGAGCCGACCGGCAGGCTCTTCACCTCGCCCTTCGGCGTGAACACGTACACCTCGTCCGAGAACAGGTCGACGCGCAGCGTGTCCATGAACTCCTTCGGATCGCGCGCGTCGGCCTGCCAGTCGGCGAGCTGGGCCACCCACGCGTTCGCGGAGGCCTTCCCCGACGCCGACGACGGCTGCTTGTACAGCCAGTGGGCGGCGATGCCGTACTCGGCCGTCTGGTGCATCTCGTGGGTGCGCACCTGGATCTCGAGCGGCTTTCCCTGCGTCCCGATCACCGTCGTGTGCAGCGACTGGTACATGTTGAACTTGGGCATCGCGACGTAGTCCTTGAACCGCCCGGGCATCGGCTTCCAGAGCGAGTGGATGATGCCGATGGCGCCGTAGCAGTCCTTGACCGAGTCGACCAGGACGCGGATCGCGGTCAGGTCGTAGATCTCGTTGAACTCCTTGCCGCCCTGCGCCATCTTGGTGTAGATCGAGTACAGGTGCTTGGCCCGGCCGCGCGATGTCGGCGGTGATGCCGGCCTCCTCGAGCTCGTGCAGCAGGATCGTGCCCGCCTCGCCGGCGAACCCCTCGCGCTCCGTGCGCGTCTGGCTGACCATCGCGCCGATCTCGGCGTAGCGGCGCGGGTGCAGGCAGGCGAAGGCCAGGTCCTCGAGCTCCCACTTGATCGAGTTGATGCCCAGCCGGTGCGCGAGCGGCGCATAGATCTCGAGCGTCTCGCGGGAGGTCTGCACCTGCTTCTGCTTGCCGAGCGCCGAGATCGTGCGCATGTTGTGCAGTCGGTCGGCCAGCTTGATCAGGACGACGCGCAGGTCGTGCGCCATCGCCACGATCATCTTGCGGTAGTTCTCGACCTGGGCCAGCTCGCGGCTCGCGAAGCTGATCCGGGTCAGCTTCGTGACGCCGTCGACGAGCAGCGCGACGTCTTCGCCGAATCGCGCCCGCACGTCTTCGATCTCGGCGTCGGTGTCCTCGACCGTGTCGTGGAGCAGGGCCGCGGTGATCGTGGCCGAGTCGAGCTTCAGCTCGGCGCAGATCTCGGCGACGGCGCAGGGATGGTGGATGAACGGCTCACCGCTCTTGCGCACCTGGCCGGCGTGGTGGTCGCAGGCGTAGTCGAACGCGGCGCGGATCTGATCCGCGTCGAGATTGGGGTTGTACGCCGCGATCCGGCCGAGCAGCTCCACCAGCAGGTGGTCGTGCCGTTCGGCCTCGGCGCTCCGGGGCACCGTTGCCATACTCGTATGGTAGTTCAGGGGTGCGGGGCGGCCCTCACCCCGCCTGGGATTGCAGGAACCGCACCGAGTCCTCGACCCGCTCGACCGCCGCGCGGTAGGTGGGCGAGGCGTTCAGGTCGATCCGCTCTCCCCCGCCCTGCTCGGCCGGGTCGAGTCCGACCTCGGCCAGCACCGTGCGGCAGCGCGCGACCGTGTCCGGGGCGAGCGGGATGCGGTTCTCGCCGGCGCGCAGGGCCTGCCACACCACGACGAGCGCCGGCCGCAGCGGCTCGCGCGCCTCGAGCACCTGGCGGGCGAACTGGATCTCGGCCTCGCCCCAGACCAGGTGCACGGGCATGCGCGAGCCGAGCTCGGCCAAAAGCTCTCCCCCGGCCCGGTCGGCGGGCGGGTCGAGCGCGACAACGGCGCCGAAGCGGCGCTCGGGATCGATGATCTGAGCCGCTTCGGCGTACTCGGCCAGGGCCACGGCGCCCGTGCCCAGCCGGGCCGGCGCGAGCGGGCCGCCGAGCATGCCGCGGCGGCGGCGCGCGTCGGCGACGAGCACCATGACGCGCTCTCCGGCGGCGAGAAGGCGGGCGATGGTCGCAACCTGCACGCCGCGGCCGCGCATGTCGTCCACCCCGGCCGGCGCGGGCGGCTGGTCGGGTGCGACCGCCGCGGGATCGAGGGCCGTCGCAGGCAGGCCCTCGGGCACCGCACCCACGGCCCGCACCAGCATCTGCACCGAGGCGGCGCCGTTCCACTCGTTGCGCGAGAGCCGGTAGGCCACGTCCTGGCGGCCGCCGGCGCGCAGGTCGTCGGCCGCGCCGCCGTGGCCGAACCAGACGGCCCGGCAGCGAAACCCGCCGAGCTCGACCGACATGCGCAGGTGGCGGCCGTCGCCCATCCGCTCCACGCCGTTCACCGACGCGGCCGGGGCGAGCAGCACGACGCCGGGGTTGCCGAGCCCGCACGGCTCGAGCCGGGCCAGCTCGTCGGCCAGCTCGAGCGACGCCTCGGCCGGGGCCAGCACCGCGTCGATCCGCTGCCGGGGCTGCAGGTCGCACTCCGCGAGTGCGGCCTCAGCGTGCGCGGCCAGCGCATCGGCGAAGGCCTCGATGTCGCCCGTCGCCATCGTCAGCCCGGCGGCGACGCGGTGGCCGCCGTAGCGCTGCAGGTGCTCCCGGCAGGCGGAGAGGCCGGCGTGCAGGTCGTAGGCCGGGATGCTGCGGCCCGAGCCCTTGCCCTCCTCCCCGCGCTCGGCGATCAGCACCACTGCGCGGCCGCAGCGCTCGACGAGGCGCGAGGCGACGATGCCGACGACGCCCTCGTGCCAGTCCGGCGACGAGAGCACATACGCCCGCCGCTTCTGCCACTCCTCGCCGCGGGCCTCGAGCTGGTCGAGCGCGTCGCGCAGGATCGTGTCCTCGACGCTCTGACGCTCGCGGTTCAGCCCCTCGAGGCGGGTCGCGAGCGCCCGGGCGCGGCCATCGTCGGTGGTCAGGAGCAGCTCGAGCGCCTCGCCGGGGTGGCACAGGCGCCCGGCGGCGTTGATGCGCGGAGCCAGCCGGAAGCCGACGTCGGACGCGCCGATCCTGGCCCGGTCGACGCGGGCGGCCGCCATGAGCGCGCGCAGGCCGGGGCGCGTGGTGCGGGCGAGCCGGCGCAGGCCTGCCCGGACGAGCCCGCGGTTCTCGTCGACGAGCGGCACGACGTCGGCGATCGTCGCGAGCGCGACCAGGTCGAGGTGCAGCTCGAGGGCGGCCGGGTCGCGGCCGGCCTGGGCGAAGAGCGCCTGGGCGAGCTTGAAGACGACACCGGTGCCGGACAGCTCCGGGAATGGATACTCGGACGGGCGCGTGCACACGAGCGGGCAGGCGGGCAGCACGTCGGCGGGGCGGTGGTGGTCGGTGACGATCACGTCCATGCCGAGCGCGGCGGCGCGGTCGACCTGGTCGGCCGCGGTGATGCCGCAGTCGACCGTGATGAGCAGCTTCACGCCGTCGCCTGCCAGCCGCTCGACCGTCTCGGCGGCGAGGCCGTAGCCCTCGTCGAAGCGGCTCGGCACGTGCCAGTCGACATCGGCGCCGAGCTCACGCAGCACCAGCACGGCGAGGGCAGTGGCGCAGATGCCGTCGGCGTCGTAGTCGCCGTGCACGCACACCCGCTCGCCGGCTGCGATCGCGCGGCCGATGCGCTCGCACGCGGCGGCCATGTCGCCCAGGAGCATCGGGTCGTGGATCGGGCCGTCCAGGTCGAGAAACGCGCGCGCCGCCGCGGCCGTGCCGTGGCCGCGGCGCACGAGCACCTCGGCCGTGGTGCGCTGCACCCCGAGCTCCGCCGCCAGGGCGGCGGCCGCCTGCGGCGGACAGGGGTCGATCAGCCAGCGGGGGGACGTCTCCATCCTCCCATGCTAGGGAGGGGTGCGGACGTCGCCCCGGGGGGTGCGTGCTTGAATCCTGCCATGCCCGACCTGCACGTCGCCGTCTCCGGGTCGGGCCCTCCGGCGCTGCTCGTGCACGGCAGCATGAGCTTCGGCGCGCTGGCCTTCTCCGAGCAGCGTCCGCTGGCGGCGTGTTTCGAGCTGCACGTGGTCGACAGGCGCGGCTTCGGGCACAGTCCCGCCGGCGTCAGGGCGGGTCGACTTCGAGCCCGAGGCCGGCGAGCTGGCCGGGCTGCTCGACCGGCCGATGCACGTGCTCGGGCACTCCTACGGCGCCATCGTGTGCATGCTCGCCGCCGCGCGGCGGCCGGAATCGGTGCGCTCGCTCGCCCTGATCGAGCCGCCGGCCTTCGGGCTCGTGCGGGGCGATCCGGCGGTGGAGGCGATGGTCGACGGGCTCAACCGCCACATCGCCGGCCAGGCCGGTATGACCGAGGAGGAGTATCTGCGCGGGTTCCTGGGCGCGTGGGGGTTCGACCTCGGCGAGGGGCCGACGCTGAACGCCGTCGCCCGCCGCTCGGTGCGGCGCTCGATCGGCGAGCACACGCCGCTCGACGCCGACATCCCGCTCGACGCGCTTGCGGCCGCCCCGTTCCCGGTGCTGGTCGCGCGCGGTGGCTGGGACGCGGTGCCGGCGCCCGCGCGCGACATCGGCGGGCGCGCCTTCATCGCTGTCTGCGACCTGCTGGTGCGGCGGCTTCGGGCCGAGGAGGCCGTCTTCCCCGGCGCCGCCCACCAGCCGCAGTTGCTCGGCGAGCCGTTCAACCGCCGCATCGCCGAGTTCTGGCGCGCAGCCGACGAGCGGTGAACGGGGGACAGTCCCCTTAGAGGCGGCCGCTGCGCACGATCGAGAGCACGAGCACCACGCCGAGCGCGGTCGCCGACAGGAACCCGGCCAGCGCGAGCACGTGGATGCCGAAAATGTGCCAGCCGCCCTGGGCCGAGATCCCGATCAGGGACGAGCCGATCAGGAGCGCCGACATCACCACCGCGATGACCAGCCGATTGAAGACGATGTCCGCCTGGCGGGTGAGGTCGTCCAGGCCCTTGTGGCGGAACTGCACCTCGACCTCGCCGTCGCGCAGCTGCTCCAGCGTGTCGTGCACCTGGTATGGCAGCTCCATGAGCAGGCCGCCGTAGCTCTCGAGCCCGTCCTTCGAGCGGTCGAGCAGGTGCCGCGGCGAGAACCGGCGGGCGACCAGCTCCGCGGCGTAGGGCTCGGCGACCTCGAACACGTTGAAGTCGGGGTAGAGCTCGGTGCCGACGCTCCCGAGCGTCGCGAGCGCCTTGTCGAGCAGCGCGAAGCGGGTCGGCAGGCGCAGGTGCATCCGCGACACGAGCACGAACGCCTCGCGGATGACCTGCAGCGGGTCGATCTGGCCCATCGCGGCGCCGTAGTAGCGGTAGTACACCTCGCGCAGCTCGATCCGCAGCTCGTCCTCCTGCTCCTTGTTGAAGCGCACGCCCAGGTCGTACAGCCGCCGCGGCAGCGCGTCCACGTTCTCGTTCACCGCATCGAGCAGGAGCCGGGTCAGCCGGCGCATGTCGGCCTCGCTGAGCGACCCGGTCATGCCGAAGTCGACCAGTCCCAGGCGGCCGTCGGAGAGGACCATGATGTTGGCGGGATGCGGGTCGCCGTGGAACACCCCGTGGCGGAAGATCATCTCGAGCCACGCCTCGGCGATCAGGATCGCGAGCCGGCGGCGCTCGTCCATCGGCGTCGCCGCCAGATCGAGGTCGCCGAGCTGGACGCCCTCGAGCCGCTCGAGCGTCAGCACCCGCTCGCTGGAGTAGGTGCCGTACACGCGCGGGATGGCCACACGCGGCTCCTCGGCGAAGTTGCGCCGGAAGATCTCGGCGTTTCCGGCCTCGGTGCGGTAGTCGAGCTCGTGCCGGATCGAGCGGGCGAACTCGTCCACCACGGCCACCGGGTCGATGAACGACAGCCGGTCGACGCGGCGGCGCACGATCCGCGCCACCTGGTAGAGCAGGCTCAGGTCGGACTCCACCTGGCGCGCGGCGTTCGGCCGCTGCACCTTGACCGCGACGCGGCGGCCGTTCGGGAGCTCGGCGAAGTGCACCTGCCCGATCGACGCGGCCGCCACCGGCACCGCCTCGAAGTTCGTGAACAGGCGGTCGATCGGCGCCTTCAGCTCGGTCTCGATCACGCGCTCGATGTCGGTGAAGGGCACCGGCGAGACCGAGTCCTGCAGCAGGCGCAGCTCGGACGCGATCTCGGGTGGGACGATGTCGGGCCGGGTCGAGAGCAGCTGCCCGAACTTCACGAACGTCGGCCCGAGCTCGTCCAGCATCTCGCGCAGGTGGCGGCCGAGGGCGGGCAGGTTCTGCGCCTCGATCACGGAGGAGCGGCGCAGCGTGTGCCGCTCGAACACGAAGCCGAAGCCGTGCCGGGTCGCGACCTGGGCGATCTCGCGCACACGCCCCATCGTCCGCCTCCGGTCCGAGAGCGTGGCCATGGGCGGGATGTTAGGCCGAGTTGCCGCCGCTACGCGGATGCGAGCGCGATGCGGGCGCGGCGGCCGTGGTCGAGGTGCCACTCGATCGCGGGATCGGCCGGATCGCGCCACGCGAGCTCGAGCGACTCGTGGCTTGCGCGCTGCTCCCCGCCGACGACGCGGCACACGTAGACGAGGCCGACCTGCCCGTGCGGAGCGGCGGGCAGCGACGCCGCCCGCCAGCCGACCATGCCCAGCCGCAGGATCTCGATGTCGAGGCCGGTCTCCTCGGATACCTCGCGCACCACCGCCGCCTCCGGCGATTCGTTCGACCCGAGCCATCCGCCGGGCAGGCCCCAGCGGCCGTCGTCGGCCCGCCGGTCGAGCAGGATCCGGCCGCCTTCGCCCGGGATCACTGCCGTCGCCCCCACCTTCGGCGTCGGCGTGCCCAGGTCGGCTGCGAAGCGCTCCCCCACCTCGGCCGCCGGCAGGTCGGCGAGGTCGGCGTAGAACTCGTCGACGATCTGGCACAGGCGCCGGTAGCGCGTCTGGTCATACTCGCTCTCGGCGTACGCGCGGCCCTCGTAGGCGAGCATGCGCAGCTCGTCCAGAAGCGCGACCGGGTCGATCAGACCAAACTCCGGCCCTGCATGTCGGCCGGCACGGGCAGCCCCAGGGCGGTCAGCACGGTCGGTGCGATGTCGAACAGCCGCGCGTCGGGCGGGACCGTGGTGGGCATGCCCGGCCCGGCGAAGACGGCGATGCCGAACTTGGCGTGGTTGGCGTCGTCGGGGCCGGTGTCGTTCTCGCGCACCTGCACGCGGCCGTCGCCGACCGAGCCGATCGAGCGCCAGCCGAGGTTGCCGAAGTAGGCGATCAGATCGGGAGCGACCCCGTTCACCGTCTTGTACAGATCCTCGGGCCGGAACACGCGGGTGCCGATCGAGCGGCCCTGCTCGTCGCCCAGCGCCTCGAGCTTTGCGATCAGCTCGTCGCGCAGGGGCTCGTAGTCGGCGGGGTCGACGACCCCCTCCGGCTCGCGCCCCTTCACGTTCAGGAAGATGCGCGAGTAGTAGCCGCCGTCGGCCCACACCCGCGAGCGCGGCCAGTCGATCGTGCAGCGGCCGATCGGCGTCTGCTCGGTGGGCGGGTCGACCAGCGTCAGGTAGCCGTTCTGCATCAGCCACTCGTTGATCTGGATGCCGCCGAACATGGCCTGCGCGCCGTGATCGGAGACCACCATGACCGCCGTGTCGTCGCCGAGGCCCTCGATCAGCGCCCCCACCTCGGAGTCGAGATACCGGTAGTACTCCCGGAAGGCCGCCTCGAGCGGCGTCCCCGGCACGTAGTCGGGATGGTTGCGGTCGTAGAAGCGCCAGAGCGCGTGGTGCAGCCGGTCGGGCCCCATCTCGACCAGCATGAAGAAGTCCCACGGCCGTGTGTCGCGCAGGTGCCGCGCGAGCTTGAACCGGCGCTGCGTCATCGTGTTGATGTCGCGCATGACCCGCTCCCGGTCGTCGGTGCGGTAGTCGGGCACGTCCACCATGTAGTCGCCGACCACCTCGCGGATCTCGTCCTTGAGCGCCTCGGGGTAGGTGTAGCGGGAGTCGGTCGAGGGCGTGAGGAAGCAGCTCACCATCTCGCCGTTCACCTGCCGGGGCGGGAACGTCTGCGGCACTCCCAGCGCCACCACGTGCTTGCCGGCGCGCGACAGGATGTCCCACAGCCGGTCCTCCTTGACCTTCTCGGAGGTCGCGAAGGTGAGCCCGTCGTAGGAGTGGTCCTTGCGGTTGCGGAAGCCGTAGAACCCGAGCGTGCCCGGGTCCTTCGACGACATCATGCATGACCATGCCGGCACGGTGATCGGCGGGTCGCACGACTCGAGCTTGCCCCAGGCTCCGCGCTCCATCAGGCCCGAGAGCACGGGCAGCTCGGCCCGCATGTCGTCGAATACGATCTCGGGCGGGACGCAGTCGAGCCCCACGATCATGAGCCGCTTGGGACGTGCCATGTGCGCTACTGGCCCTTGTGCGTGAAGACGAGCATCTTCTGGTTGCGGGGGTTGTTCCACCCGCCCAGGTACTCGACCTGCAGGCCCGTGCCCTCGCACAGCCACTCGAACGTGCTTTGGTGATAGTGGAAGAAGTCGCGGTCGAGGTGGGTCGGCAGTCCCGGCTTCTGCTCGAGGTCTGCGATCACGCGCGGCCCGCGGTCGTTCTCGTAGAACGTGGCGAAGAACTTGCCGCCCGGCGCGAGCGCGCGGTCCATCTCGACCAGGCAGCGCATGATCTCGTTGATGCTCAGGTGCGTGAACACCGACTGGGCGAGCGCGTAGTCGAACTGGCGGTTCAGCGTGTCGAACTCGAAGTGGTGCAGCTCGCGCAGCACCGGCTGCTTGGCGAGCAGGCCGCGCGGGCGCAGGTCGAAGTCGCGCCCGGCCTCGATCAGGTCGTAGCGGCGGTCGATGCCGTAGTAGCGGCCGGTCTCGAGGTACTCGATGAAGCGCCATCCTCCCCGCAGCGGCCCGCAGCCGACGTCGAGCAGGTAGTGGTGCGGCTCCAGGCCGTGGTCGACCAGATAGCGGAACTGCAGCTCGCCCAGCTGGTTCCACATGCCGCCGATGCCGCGGCGATGCCAGCCCGGGTCGACGTACTTGCGCACCGACCGCGGCAGCGCCTTGCGGACGCGCCGCTTGACGGGGACGGGCACGATCGGCTCGATCGTGCCGAACGCGCGCTGGAGCACCTTCTGGGTGGCCAGGCGGGCCTCTCCGGCGAGACCGTCGGGCGTCTGGGTCGCGGGCATCGGCGCAGAGTAGCGGTCGGCTGCAGCCGGGCACTCCATGTGCGTGTGCCAGACTGATGTCCTCGTGGAGACGACCGTCCTCGTCACTGCCGCCGGCGCGCCCGGCTGCCCCCGCCTGATCCGGGCGCTGCGCGAGGCGGGCCACGCCGTCGTCGGCAGCGACGCCAACCCCCGCTCGGCGGGGTCGCGGCTGTGCGATCGCTTCGCCGTCGTCCCCCGCGGCGACGATCCGGACTTCATCCCCGCGATGCAGGCGGCCGCCGCGGATCTGGGCGCCCACGTCGTCTTCCCCACCTCGTCCGCCGAGATCCCGGCCTGGGCGCGGGCGCGCGACACGTTCGGGCTGCCCGTCCTCGCCGGCCCCGCCGCGGGGGTGCAGGCAGCCTCCGACAAGGCCGAGACCTTCCGGGTGGCCGCGGCCGCCGGCGTCCCCCACCCCGAGACGATCGAGGTGGCCGACCCGGACGCGTTCGCCGCCGCCGTGCGCGCGCTCGGCTACCCGGGCCGGCGGGTGGTGATGAAGCCGACGCAGGCGAAGGGCTCGCGCGGCTTCCGGATCCTCGACCCGACCGCCGACCGCCGCCGCTGGCTGCTCGAGTCGCGGCCCGGCGAGGCGGCGCCGGAGCGGCTCGAGGATGTGCTCGCGCTGCTCGGGGACGGCCCGTTCCCGGCCTACATCGTGCAGGAGTACCTGGACGGCCCGGAGGAGACGGTCGACGCCATCTGCCTCGGCGGCGAGTTGCTGCTGCCGATGACGCGCACCCGCGAGGCGCTGCGGGCAGGCCTCGCGATGGACTTCACCCTGCTCGAGCGCCCGCGCGAGGAGGAGTACTCCGCCCGCCTGGCCGCCGCGCTTCGGATGGACTACTTCCTGTCGGTGCAGTTCAAAGGCGGCAAGCTCATGGAGATCAACCCGCGCGTGTCGACCATCGTGTACACGCCCGAGATCAACCCGCCGGCGCTCGCGGTGGGACTTGCACTTGGCACGACCGACCCCGGCGAGCTGCGCCGGCTGCGGTCGCGTGTGCCGATCGGGCGGCGCGCGATCCGCTACTTCGACCAGGTCGAATTCGACTGAGCGGGGGCCGCCTGGCGGCTGGGCGGGCGAGGGGCGGCGGATAGAATCGCCGCGCCCGTGCCCGATTCTCCGCCACCCGTGCCCACCGCCGTCGTCGCCGACGTCGGCTGGGTGAACGGCCTCGCCGCGATCCGCTCGCTCGGCCGCCACGGCGTGCGCGCGCTCGCGGTCGACCACCGCCCGTGGGCGCTCGGCTTCCGCTCCCGCTACGCGACGCCGGTCGTCGCGCCGGATCCCGGCGTCGACGAGGACGGCTTCGTCGCCGCCCTGGCCAGGCTGGGCGCGACGCTCGAGGCCCCGGTGCCGGCCTTCGCCACCCATGACGAGCACGTGAACGTGCTCGCGCGCCGGGCGGCCGACCTGGGCGGCGCCTTCCGGCCGTGCTCGCCCGCATGGGAGGTGCTCGAGCGGATCCAGAGCAAGCGCCACCAGCTCGAGGTCGCGATCGGCTGCGGCGTGCCCGTCCCCGAAACCCGCCACCCGGCGACCGCCGGGGAGGCGCTCGCTGCGGCGCGCGAGCTGGGCTACCCGGTCATGGTGAAGCCGTCCGACCCGATCGGCTTCAAGCGGCTGCACAACCGCCAGGCCTTCCGCTGCCAGACCGACGCCGAGCTCGAGAGCGCATACGCCCAGACCGAGCCGTTCGAGCCGATGGTGCAGGAGTACGTCCCCGGCGGCGACGACGGCCTCTACACCCTCGGCAGCTACGTGGCCGCCGACGGCGAGGCGCTCGGGGTCTTCACCGGCCGCAAGCTGCGCCAGACGCGGGAGCACATGGGCGTCTGCCGGGTGGCCGAGGCGGTGTGGGTGCCCGAGGTGGCCGAGCACGGCCTGCGCCTGCTGCGCGCGCTCGGATTCAACGGCATCTCCCAGGTCGAATTCAAGCGCGACCCGCGCACCGGCGCGCACAAGCTGATCGAGGTGAACCCGCGGCTGTGGCAGTGGCACGGCCTCGCCACCGCGTGCGGGGTCGACCTGACGCACATCGCCTACCTCGACCTCGTCGGCCGCCGGCCACAGCCGCGGCGGATGACGAACGAGGGCCGCCGGTGGGCGATCTCGTTCATGAGCGGCGCGGGCCACGCCGTGCAGCGACCGCCGTACACGGACGCGCTGCTCGCGCGCGACGACCCCCGGCCGGCGCTCGTGCAGATCGGCCGGGTCGCCCGCGGGCGCATGTACAGGGCCCAGCGTGGCGCGGCGGCCGCCCGCGCCGCCGCCAGGAGCGTCGCACGTGGCTGACGGAAACGGCGGCCGGCCCCTGCGCGTGCTCGGCGTCGGCGACGGCGTCTCGGTGATCTTCCTGCGCTGGGCCTGGCGGGTGGCCGAGCTCGGCCACGACGTGCACATCGTGTCCGACCGCCTGAGCCAGCGGCCCGGGTGAGCTCGACGGCATCACCGCCCACCAGATCCGCGAGCTCGAGCTGGGCACGCGCATCAAGGGCCTGCGGCGGATGCGCTTTGCGCCCGCGATCCGCAACCTGGCCCGGAAGCTCGACGTGGACGTCGTCCACGCCCACTACCTGCTCCCCTACGGCTACTGGGCCGCCGAGGCCGGCGTGCACCCGCTCGTCATGAGCCCCTGGAACACCGACATCTTCACGTACGGCCGCGACCGCGCCCGTGGGCGGCGGTGGGTGCGGGCCGCCGTCGCGGCGGGCGACGAGTACGTCGTGAGCTCGATCGGCAACGCCGACGAGACGGTGCGGCTGGGCGCCGCCGCCGACCGCGTGCACCGGATCGTCTGGTACGTCGACCTGCGCCCGTTCGGCCCGGAGCACCGCGTCCCCGGCCTGGCCGCCCGGTTCGGCTGGCCGGACGACTCGCTGGTGATCCTGTCGCTGCGCAACTACCGCCCGAACACCAACCTGGACGTGCTCCTGCGCGCCTTCGCGCGCGTCTCGCAAGAGGAACCGCGGGCGCGCCTGATCATGGCCGCACGCGGCGGCTGGATCCAGGCCGAGATCGAGGCGGTGCTCGACGAGCTCGGCCTGCGCGACCGCGTCGCCCAGCACTTCGCGCCGCCGGACGAGCTGCCCGAGCTGTGCGCCTCGGCCGACATCGGCATCTCGATCGCCTCGACCGACGCCACCCCCGCCTCGATGATCGAGTCGATGGCGTCGGGCCTGCCGATGGTGATGGGCGACGCGATCACGATCGACGAGTGGATCACGCAGGGCGAGGGCGGCGAGCTGGTGCAGTGCCGCGACGAGGACGCCGTCACCGCGGCGCTCCTGCGGCTGATCCGCGACCCCGAGCTGCGCGCCCGCTACGGCGAGCGCAACGCGCGGGTGACGCACGAGCGGCTGCCGCCGCCGGGGCCGGCGCTCGTCGACCTCTACCGCGACATGCTCGCCCGCGCATGAGGGTGCTCTGCCTGGGCATGGACGGCGCCGACCACGGGCTCGTCGGCGAGCTGCTCGAGCAGGGGCGGCTGCCGACCCTGGCGGGCATCATCGGCTCCGGCGCCTACGGCCCGCTGCGCTCGACCCTGCCCGCCGCGACCCCGACCGCGTGGTCGACCTTCCTGACGGGCCTGAACCCGGCCCGGCACGGCATCTTCAACTTCTCGACGAACGCCAACCGGGCGCCGTCGCGGGTCGAGAGCGCCCGCAGCCGCTCGGGGACGCCGCTCTGGCGCACGCTCGGCGCCGCCGGGATCCGCTCGGCGTTCGTGACGGTGCCGTTCACCTACCCGGCCGAGGAGATGGAGGGGATCATCGTCTCGGGCTACGGCGGGCCCGCCACGCCCCAGATCACGCCGGCAGCGGCCGGCGAGCAGATCCGCGCCGTCCACCCCGGCCTCGTCACCGCCCACCACCCGATGCGGGAGCGCTACTGGGAGGACTTCGACCGCTACGCGCGGCTCCTGATCGAGCACGTCGCCCAGGTCGAGTCGGTGTGCGAGCAGTGCTTCGAGCTCGAGCCCGACCTGGGCGTGCTCGTGGTCGACTTCATGAGCACCGACTTCGCCGGCCACCTCGGCTACGCGCGCCTGGATCCGCAGCACCCCGCGCACGATCCGGAGGCGGCCGGCGACGAGCTCGTGCAGGTGTACGAGGCGGTGGACGCCGCCTGCGGGCGCCTGATCGCGGCGGCCCGGAAGCGCTTCTCGGAGGAGCCGACGGTGCTCATGATGTCCGACCACGGCATGAAGCCCATGTACTGGGTGTTCCACCTGAACCGCTGGCTCGAGGAGCATGGGCACCTGCGCTACCGCAAGCGCTCGCTGCAGCGCCTCAAGGGCACGCGCCTGCGGGCGGTGGCGGGCCTCGACCAGCGCCTGGCGCGCACGTCGGGCCGCTACACCCGCATCCTGGACGCCCTACCGTTCGTCCCGTCCGTCGCCGCCGACCGGGCCTTCGCCGACATCGACTTCCCCCGCACCCGGGCGTACTCCTTCGCGACCGGCGGCCAGGTGTACCTGGGCGAGTCGGCCGGCGCCGTGGGCGATTCGGCCTACGCCGAACGGCTGGCGACCGAGCTCGAGGCCGAGCGCCACCCCGAGACGGGCGAGCCGCTGCTGCACGTGCTGCGCAAGGCCGACATCTACCACGGCCCCTACCTCGACCGCGCCCCCGACCTGATCGTGCTCACGATCGACGAGCGCGTCCACGTCGACTCGCTGCGGCTGCGCGGCGTCGCGGCGATCGAGGTGCACGACCACCTCGACCCCGAGAACGCCTACGGCTACTCCGGCCACCACGGCGTCGACGGCATCCTGGCCGCGGCCGGGCCCGGCATCCGCCCCGGCGTCGTGCCGGCGGGGTCGGGCATCGTGCAGATGGCGGCGACGATCCTGCGCCTGCACGGGATCGCGGCCGAAGACCTCGACGGCGCGCCGATCGACGGCATCCTGGCCGCCGACGGCGACGCGGTGCAGGTGGCGGCGCAGGGGCAGGCGGCAAGCGAGGAGGGCGTCTACAGCGCCGAGGAGGAGGCCGGCATCCTCGAGCGGCTGCGCGACCTCGGCTACGAGTGAGCGGCCCGCGCCTGCAGGTCGACGCCCCCGCGAGCTTCGCCGGCAAGGCGCGCTATACGCTCGAGACGCTGCTCGGCGCCTGCGCGGCCCCCGCCGCCGAGACCGTCCGCTACGGCGGTAGCGGCGGGCTTGTCGCCTCGGAGCAGGCCTGGCGCTACTTCGAAGCTGGGGAGGGCACCCCGCCGCGGCTCGGCGAGGGCGGCCTGATCGACTTCGGCGACGGCCGCAGCGACCTGATCGCGAGCGCGTTCTGGCACCTGTCGCGGTGGGAGGAGCGGGCCGGCTCGGCCCGCGACGGGCACGGCCGCTTCCCGGCGGCCGCTGCGCTCGCCGACCCCGCGCGGCCGGCGGTGGACGGCCTGCTGCGCGAGTTCCGCGCCCACGTCGGCGACACCGGCCGCACGCCCTTCACCGTCGCGCTCACGCACGACGTCGACATCCCCTGGCGCTGGAGCCGGCCGCGGGCCCTGCTCGGCGCCGCCGCCCGCGCCCGCGGGGCGGCCCGCGCGCGCCACCCGCGCGATGCCGCCGCCGAGGTGCTCGGCCTGGCCGCGGCGCCCGTGCGCCACCTGCGCGGCACCGACCCGAACTGGTCGTACGAGCGCATCGCGGCCATCGAGCGCGGGCACGGCGGCCGCTCGACCTACTTCGTCATGGCCGGCCACCACGTCGCGGCCGACGGCCCCGACCCGGCGGCGTACGACCGGCTGCGTCCGGCCATCGTCGCCCAGATCGCGGCCCAGGGAGACGAGGTCGGCCTGCACCCGAGCTACACGGCGTCGGAGCGGCCGCAGCGCATCGCCGAGGAGCGGGCGCGGCTGGAGCAGCTGACCGGTGCCGCCGTCGCCGGCATGCGCTTCCACTACCTGCGCCACGAGCCTCACTCGGCCCTGCCGGAGGTCGACCGGCTCGGCTTCGCCTACGACTCCAGTCAGGGCTACGGCGATGCGATCGGCCTGCGGGCCGGCTTCTCGTTCCCGTACCGGCCGTACCACCTGGCCGAGGACCGGCCGCTCGGCCTGATCGAGCTGCCGCTGGCCGTGATGGACGCGACCCTGGCCGAGGAGCGCTACCTCGGGCTCACACCGGCCGAGGGGCTCGCGCACACGCTGGGGCTGCTCGAGCGGGTCGCCGACGTGGGCGGCACCGTCGCCATCCTGTGGCACACCGACCGCTTCAGCCGCGAGTACGCTCGCGGCTGGGATCGGGTCTACGCGAGCGTGCTCGAGTGGGTCGCCGGCCGCGGCGGCCGGCTGGTCACGGCCGCAGACGCGGTCGACGGCTAGCGGGCGCGGCCGTGCGAGCGCCGCCGCCGGCGGCGCGACGATGCCGGCGTGGCGGGCGCGGCGCCGGACTGCGGCGCCGGGCCGTCGGTGGCCGGCGTGGCGGTCGGCACGGGCGCGGCCTGCCTGCGCTGCCGGGGTGGCTCGACGTCGCCGGAGCGCTCCAGGTCGTGGCGGCGCTTGACGAAGCCCGGCTCGCGCTCGAGGAACATCGCCAAGAGCGGCGCGGCGATGAAGATCGACGAGTAGGCGCCCGACGCGATGCCGATGACGAGCGCGAAGGCGAAGTCCTTCAGCGAGCCCGAGCCGAACACGAACAGCAGCACGACCGGGATCAGCGTCACCAGGGACGTGTTCAGCGACCGGGTGATCGTCTCGGCCAGCGACTCGTTCACGATCTGGCTCGCCGTGTAGCGGCGCAGGATCGGGATGTTCTCGCGCACGCGGTCGAACACGATCACCGTGTCGTACATCGAGTAGCCGAGCACGGTCAGGACGGCCGCGATCGTGTCGGCGGTCACCACCCGCCCGGACAGCGAGTAGATCCCGATCGTGAGCAGGATGTCGTGCCCGAGGGCGATCATCACCGGCAGCGCGTACTTCCACTCGAACCGGAACGACACGTAGATGAAGATGATGATCAGCGAGAACACCACCGCCAGGTACGCCGAGTCCAGCACCGACTGGCCGAACGAGGAGCTCACCTCCTGCGAGTCGGTGAATCGCGTCTGCTGCCCGAATTTGGCCCGCAGCTGCGTCAGCAGCCGGTCCTGGGTCGACTGCGACAGGAACTTCGACTCGATCTGGAACTGGCGGTAGGTCGAGCCCTGGCTCGAGCGGGTCGAGGTCACCCCCTGCACCTGCGGCTGGTTGATGCCGACGCCCGTGACCGCACCCGTCGCGGCGCCGACCGAGATCGGCTTCGGCACGAGGAACGTCAGCTTGCTGCCGCCGGTGAAGTCGATGCCGCGGTTGAGCCCGGTGGTGGCCAGGCTGATCGCCCCGGCGACCAGGATCACGGCCGAGATCGAGAACCAGATCCGCTTCTTGCCGATGAAGTCGAAGCCCTTCCAGCGGTCGCCGGTGCCGACCGAGCCGAGCACCCACCTGCTGGTCATGAACTGCATGCCCGAGAGCACGCCGAGCATCGCCCGCGTGAACACGACCGCCGTGAAGATCGAGGTGACGACGCCGATCAGGAGCATCAGGGCGAAGCCCTTGACGCTCGACGTGGCCGCGGCGTAGAGCACGCCGGCCGCGATCAGCGTGACCACGTTGGCGTCGATGATCGTGTGGAAGCCGCGCCGGTAGCCGGTGGCGATCGCGGCGCGCATCGACTTGCCCGCGCGCACCTCCTCCTTCACGCGCTCGAAGATGACGATGTTCGCGTCGGCCGCGACGCCGATGGTGAGGATCGTGCCCGCGATCCCCGGCAGGGTCATCGTCACCGGCAGCGCCGACACGATCCCGGCCAGCAGCACGCCGTAGATGACGAGGGCGATGTCGGCGATCAGGCCGAGGAAGCCGTAGAAGAGCAGCAGGAAGATCATCACGAACGCCAGGCCGGCGATCCCGGCGATGACGCCGTTTCGGAGCGAGTCCTTGCCGAGCGACGCCGACACGAGCTGCTGCGAGTACGGCGAGAACTTGACGGGGAGCGTGCCCGACTGGATCTCGAGCGCGATCCGGCTTGCGTCAGCCGTCGTCAGGCCGGTGATCTCGCTGCCGGGCGAGCTGATCGAGTCGGCGGCGATCCCGTCGGGGAACTGCTGCGGGTTGATCGTCGGCGCGGCGACGAGCTGGTTGTCGACGACGATCGCGTTCGGCAGCGCCCTGCCGGCCTGGAGGCCCTGCTGGGCGATGATGCGGGTGATCTTGTGGAAGTCGGTGCCGCCGCCGTTCTTGTACTGCAGCGACACGATCGGCTGGCCGTTCTGATCGGTGGTGGCCTGGGCGCTCGAGATCTCGTTGCCGGTGACGATCTCGCTGTCGTGCGTGGGCAGGTGGAACAGGTACCAGACCACCGGGTGGGCGGCGCTCGCGACGTCCGGGCAGCCGTTCTTGATGTCGCAGCTCACGGCCGCGTCGCCGTGCGGCACGGCCAGCCACACGGTGCCGGGCGGCTGCGTGCGCAGGTGGATGTCGTTCAGCACCTGCTGCTTCTGCGGCTCGATGCGCGAGCGGATGCCGCCGCGCGCCACCAGATCGTGCGTGCTGGCGTTGAAGAGCGCCCACCCCGCCGGCGTGCCCTTTGCCGGGATCTGCTTCTTCGCCGCGGACAGCATCTGGTAGAGCGACTGCGGGTTGGCCTGGAAGGTCGAGACCCGCGACACCGGCGTGAGCGTCGAGTAGAAGTTGAACGCCTGCAGCTGGCCGGCCACGAGCAGGTTTGCGACCGCGTTCGGATCCTTCACACCCGGGATGGAGATGTCGATCGTGTTGTCGGCCGTCGACGTGCGGATCTCGGGCTGGAGGATGCCGTGCGGGTCGATGCGGCGGCGCATGACGTCGGCGGCGTTCTGGAGCGTGGTGGCCGAGATCGTGCTGCCGTGGATCGGGCGGGCCTTGAGCACGACCTCGAGCCCGCCGCGCAGGTCGAGTCCCAGCGTGAAGCCGCGCACCGCGACCGTGCCTATGGCTCCGATCATCAGCGCGATCACGACCGCCAGGATGCCCAGGTTGCGGCGCTGCTCGCTCACGGATCCGGAAGTCTAGACAAAGCGGCCTGTAGGCTGGCGGTGTGCCCGCTTCCGTTCGCGTCCGCACCTTCCAGAACAAACTCGAGGCCGAGATGGCCCGCGGCCTGCTGGAGTCGGCGGGCGTCCAGGCCTGGCTCGCGTCCGACGACGCCGGCGGCGCCTATCCGTTCCAGCTCTCCGGCGGCGGCGTGCAGCTCATGGTCGCGGAGGCCGACGCGGCCGTCGCCGCGGAGCTGCTCGCCGGCTCGTCGTAGAGGGCCAGGCGCCTCTCTGAGGCGACTCCCATGCTCCCGGCAGCGGCTCGACAGCCTGCGCGGCGATGGTTGGACCGTCCCGCCGCCACTGAGCGGGAACGACCAGGGGAGGCCTATGACCACGCACAAAGCACGAGGGCTCATCGTCACGGGAGCGCTTGCGCTCGGCATCGCCGCCGGCGCGGCCGGCGTCGCCGGCGCGGCTACCAGCAGCTCAGCACACCGACCGCCGAGTGGCGCGATGGGCAACCCGGCACAGATGAGCCACGGGCCGGGTGAGACGCTCCTGACCGGCTCGGCGGCGGCAAGCGCGAAAGCCGCGGCGCTTCACGCGGTGCCTGGAGCCACGGTGATCCGGGTCGAGACCGACTCCGGCCCGGCGGCCTACGAGGCGCACCTGCGCAAGCCGGACGGGACGTACGTCACGGTGAAGCTCGACCGCAGCTTCCACGTCATGGGCACCCAGTCCGGTTTCGGCGGCGGCGGACCCCGGCCGGGCCCGGGAGGTGCAGCGGCCTGAGCGCCTCGTCGCCCGCGAAGCGCCCGGGGCCTCAGCCCCGGGCGCCGCAGGCGCGCGGTCAGTCGCCGAGGACGGCCAGATCGAGCCGGCTCAGGCGCTCGGGATCCGAGACCGAGTCGATCTCGGCGATCCGCCCGTCCCTGACCGTGAAGCCCATCACCGAGAAGGGTTTGCCGTGGGGGGCGACCACGACCCCCGCGGCCCCGTTCACGAGCGCGGGCCGCACGAACGGCGAGAGCCGCGCGTAGGTCATCGCCCGGGCGGCGACCGCCGCAGCGCCGTGCACCAGGACCGAATGCGTCGGGCGCTCGGCGCCGCCGTCGGAGCGCAGCACCACGTCGGGATCGAGCACGGCGACGAGCCTGTCGAAGTCCCCGTCGCGCGCCGCGGCGAAGAACGCTTCGACGACCTCGCGCTGGCGGGAGAGGTCGGCGTCGGGAGCCGGGGCGGCGCCCTGCACGCGGCGGCGGGCCCGGCTCGCGAGCTGGCGGGCGGCGGTCGGGGAGCGTTCGACCATCGGGCCGATCTCGTCGAACGGCACCGCGAACATGTCGTGCAGCACGAACGCGAGCCGCTCGGCCGGCTCGAGCTGCTCGAGCACCACCAGCAGGGCCAGGCCGACCGAGTCGGCCAGAAGGGCCTCATGCTCGGGATCGGTGCCGTCGGCGCGGCTCACGATGGGGTCGGGCACGTGCACGCCGAGCGGCTCCTCGTGGCGCGACTTGCGCGTGCGCAGCATGTTCAGGCTGACCCGCGCGACCACGGTGGTCAGCCAGCCGCCCATGTTCTCGATGCCGTCCGCGTCGCTGCGGCTGAGGCGCAGCCACGCCTCCTGGACGGCGTCGTCGGCCTCGCTCAGCGACCCCAGCATGCGATAGGCCACCGCCCGCAGGTGCGGCCTGTGCTCCTCGAACCCCTCGACCAGCCACCGCTGCTCGTCAATCGTCACATTCCTCCGTCTCCGGGTGTCATACCCATGACGGACGAAACCCCGTCGATGTGACGGAACACGGAAAACCGCAGATCCCTGGAGGACATCATGCAGAAGAAGATCGCAGTCGTCGGAGCGACCGGAAGGGTCGGCCGCCACGTGGCCGGCCTGCTCGCGGCCGACGGCCACGACGTCGTCGCCATCGCGCGCTCGCGCGGCGTCGATGTCATCACCGGCGAGGGCCTGGCCGAGGCGCTCCAGGGGGTGGATTCCGTGGTCGATGCGGCCACGGGGCCCTCGCCCGAGGAGGGTGCCGCCACGCAGTTCTTCACGACCGCGACCCGCAATCTGCAGGCGGCCGGCCAGGCGGCCGGCGTGCGCCAGATCGTGGTCGTGTCGATCATCGGCGCCGACCGCTTCGGCGGCGGCTACGGCGTGGCCAAGGTCGTCCACGAGCGGGACATGCTCGCCGGCCCGGTGCCGGCGCAGGTGCTGCGCGCGGCCCAGTTCCACGAGTTCGTGCCGCAGCTCATGGAATGGGGCAGGCAGGGCGACGTCGTCTCTGTGCCCCGGATGCGCACGCAGCTCGTCTCGGCCCGGACGGTCGCCCGGGCGCTGGCCGACCTGGCCGTCGGCACCCCGCCGGCCGCCGGAGCACCGATCGCGGAGATCGCCGGCCCGCGCGAGGAGAGCCTCGTCGAGATGGCGACGCTCTACGCGGCCCGAGGCGGCGACCCGGTCCGGGTCGAGGGCGTGAGCAACCCGGCCGACCCCAACACGGCCCGCGTACGAGGGCGGCGGCCTGCTGCCCGGCCCGCATGCCACCCTCGCCGGCCCCACCTTCGCGGAGTGGCTGGCCGGGCGGCTCGAGGCGGCCGCCTGAGGGCGCTCAGGCGGGCGCTGCCTCGGTGAGCTCCCGGCGGAGCTCGCCGAGGCGGCCCGCTGCGATCGCGGTCCGCGCCCGGGCCGCCAGGTCGAGCAGCTGGTGCAGGTTGTGGATGGTGAGCAGACGCAGGCCGCTGATCTCAGACTGGGTGACGAGATGGCGGATGTAGGCGCGCGAGAACCCGGCACAGGCAAGGCACGAGCAGCCGGCGACGAGTGGGCCCTCGTCGTCGGCAAAGGCGGCGTTGCGCAGGTTGATGCGCCCGCCCGGGACGAGCGCCGAGCCGGTGCGGCCGAGCCGCGTCGGCAGCACGCAGTCGAACATGTCGACGCCGCGGGCGATCCCCTCGACGAAGCCGATGGGGTCGCCGACGCCCATCAGGTAGCGCGGCCGGTCGGCCGGGAGCAGCTCGACGGTCGCCTCCAGCGTCTCCAGCATCGCCCCGCGCCCCTCCCCCACCGAGAGGCCGCCGACGGCGTTGCCGTCGAAGCCGAGCGCGACGATCTCCTCGGCGCTTCTGCGGCGCAGCTCGAGGTCGATGCCGCCCTGCACGATCCCGAAGCCCAGCTGGCCCTCGGCGCGCGGCTGGGCGCGGCTGCGCGCGGCCCACAGGCCCGTGCGCCGCACCGCCGCCTCGACCCGCGCGCGGTCGACGCCGGCCGGCGGGCACTCGTCGAAGGCCATCGCGATGTCGGAGTGCAGCAGCCGCTGCACCCGCATCGCGAGCTCCGGTGTGAAGTGGTGCTCGGAGCCGTCGTAGATCGAGCGGAAGCGGACGCCGTCGTCGTCGATGCGGGCGGCGGTGTGGCGCAGCGAGAACACCTGGAAGCCGCCGGAGTCGGTCAGGATGGGGCCGTCCCAGCCGCTGAACCGGTGCAGCCCGCCGAGCGCGGCGATGCGCTCCTCGCCTGGGCGGAGGTGCAGGTGGTAGGTGTTCGCGAGCACGATCTGCGCGCCGAGGTCGCGCAGCTCCGCCGGCAGCATCGCCTTCACGCTCGCCTTCGTCCCCACCGGCATGAACACGGGCGTGTGCACCGGGCCGTGCGCCGTTTCGAGCACCCCGGTGCGGGCGGCGCCGTCGGTCGCGGTGACGCGGAAGTGGGCGCTCATTGCAGCAGCATCGCATCGCCGAAGCTGTAGAAGCGGTAGCGCTCGGCGATCGCCGTGCGGTAGACCTCGCGCACCTGGTCGACCCCGGCGAACGCCATCACGAGCGCGAGCAGCGTCGAGCGCGGCAGGTGGAAGTTGGTGACGAGCGCGCCGGTCGCCGCGAAGGGCCGCCCGGGCGTGATCATGAGCCGCGTGCGCCCTGCCAGCGGGCCGCGCTCCGGCCCGCCCCACACCGTCTCGAGCACGCGCACGGTGGTGGTGCCGACGGCGACGATCCGCCGCCCCTCGCTGCGGGCGGCGTCCACCGCGGCGGCCGTGGCGGCCGGGACGGAGTAGGCCTCGCTGTGCAGGGGATGGTCGCCGAGGTCGGCGACGGTCACGGGCCGGAACGTGTCGAGCCCGACGCCCAGGGTCACCTCGACCACCTGGTGGCGGCTGCGCAGCCGCTCGAGCAGGGCCGGGGTGAAGTGCAGGCCGGCGGTGGGAGCGGCCGCCGAGCCGGGATGGCGGGCGTACACGGTCTGGTAGCGGCCGGGGTCTTGCAGCGGCGTGTGGATGTACGGCGGCAGCGGCATCTCTCCGATGCGGTCGAGGGCTTCGGCGACGGGGCCTGGCCCCGCTTCGGCGGGGCCAGGCCCCGCGACCCTCGGCGTAACCAGCAGCCGGCCGTCGTCGAGGCGGCGCTCGATGGTGATCGCGAGCTCGCCCGCGGTCAGCGTCTCGCCGTCGCGCAGCCGCCGGGCGGGCCGGGCGAGCGCCTGCCAGCGGCCCTCCGGCTCGGGCTCGAGCAGGAGCACCTCCACCGCCCCGCCGCTCGCGCGCCGGGCCCGCACCCGCACCGGCAGCACGCGGGTGTCGTTCAGCACCACGAGGTCGTCGGCGCGCAGCTCGTCCAGCAGGTCGCCGAAGCGCCTGTGCCGGATCGCGCCCGTGGCACGGTCGTACACGAGGAGCCGCGCGCTGTCGCGCGGCTCGGCCGGCGTCTGCGCGATCAGGGCCGGCGGAAGGTCGTAGTCGAGGTCGTCGGTGCGCACCGGATCTCATACCGGTCCCGGGCAGGTCCGGGGATGATGTCGAGTTGGTCGGGCAGGATGCGGAACGGCGCCCGCACGCCGGAGACGCGCAGCTCGGCCGGCCCGGTCAGATACCAGCGGCGATGGCGCTCGATCGCCTTGATATGGACGTGGCCGTTGCGCCACGAGCCGGTCGCGCTGAAGTCGAGGCGGGCATTGCCGGTGCCGTCGGCGTTCTGCACCACCGGGCCCTGGACGGTGAACCCGAACCCGGTCACCACCCCGAGTTCCTGGCGGACGGTGGAGTTCAGGCGCAGGCAGGCCGCCGACACCCGGAACGCGGGCCCCTTCGACGCCCGCTCGATCGCGGCGATGCCGATGGCCGCGGATGCCGCCAGGGCGAGCGCAGCGCCCGTCACCAGCGGGATCCACGGGCGGGCACGCGCATAGGCCGCACGAAGTCGCTGCATGCCGTCCTATTACAGCAGGAGAGGGCTAGAACAGGCGCGGGTCGCGGGCGGGCGCCGGCAGGCCGAGGTGGGCGTACCCGGCCGGCGTGACCACGCGCCCGCGCGGGGTGCGCTGGAGCAGGCCGAGCTGCAGCAGGTAGGGCTCGTACACGTCCTCGAGCGTGTCGGCCTCCTCGCCGATCGCCACGGCGAGCGTCGAGAGGCCGACCGGGCCGCCCGAGAAGCGCTCCGCGATCGCGAGCAGGATCGCCCGATCGATGCGCTCGAGGCCGGCGGAGTCGACCTCGAAGAGCTCGAGCGCTTCGACGGCGATCGCGTGGGTGATCTCGCCCTGATGACGCACCTGGGCGAAGTCGCGCACCCGCCGCAGGATCCGGTTGGCCACCCGGGGTGTGCCCCGCGAGCGGCGTGCGACCTCGTCGCAGCCGCCCGGGTCGATGCGCACGCCGAGCAGGCGGGCAGAGCGCTGCACGATGCGGCCGATCT
Organism: uncultured Actinomycetes bacterium; assembly: GCA_963813245.1. Taxonomy (GTDB): domain Bacteria; phylum Actinomycetota; class Thermoleophilia; order Gaiellales; family JAICJC01; genus JAICJC01. The sequence continues at coordinate 21,285 of CAWEYE010000003.1, read as the reverse complement.
CGGCCGGGCCGTAGTAGTCGAGCCGGTGGGTGATGCCGAAGCGGTCGCGCAGCGGCGTCGTCAAAAGGCCGGTGCGCGTGGTGGCCCCGACCAGCGTGAACGGCTTCAGCTCGAGCCGGATCGAGTGCGCGCCGGGGCCCTGCCCGATCACGATGTCGATGCAGCCGTCCTCCATCGCCGGATAGAGCAGCTCCTCGATCGAGCGGTTCAGGCGGTGGATCTCGTCGATGAAGAGCACATCGTCGGCCTCGAGCGCCGTCAGGATCGCCGCCATATCGGCCTTGCGGTCGACCGCCGGCCCCGACATCACCCGCAGCGACGAGGACATCTCGGTGGCGATGATGGCCGCAAGCGACGTCTTGCCGAGCCCGGGCGGGCCGGCCAGCAGCACGTGCTCGCACGGCTCGCCCCGCGCCCGGGCCGCCTCGAGGAAGATCGAGAGCTGTTCCTTGATCCCCTCCTGGCCGACGAACTCGGCCAGGTTGCGCGGCCGCAGCGAGCGGTCGAACTCCTCCTCGCCCGGCCCCAGGAACGCGTCGGGGATCCGGGGGCCCGCCGCCGCGCTCACCCGCCCGCTCCGGCGGGGATGGCGCCCGAGAGCGCCAGGCGCACCCGCTCCTCGACCGGGAGCGCCTCGTCCAGCGGCCGCAGCGCGGCCTCGGCCTCGGCGACAGTCATGCCGAGCCCGACCAGGGCGTCGCGGGCTTCGGTGTGGCCGTCGGCCGGCCGGTCGGGGGCCTCGCCGCTCGCCGCGACCGCTGCCAGGCCGCCCATCTTGTCCTTCAGGTCGATGACGACGCGCTCGGCGGTGCGCCTGCCGATGCCGGGGATGCTCGTGAACAGGGCGTAGTCGCCCGCCTGGACGGCCCGCCGGATCTGGTCGGGCGCGTACCCCGAGACGATCGCGAGCGCTGCCTTCGGGCCGACGCCGGAGACGCCGAGCAGGAGCTCGAACAGCACCCGCTCGGCCTCGGACGCGAAGCCGAAGAGCGCCAGCGTGTCCTCGCGCACGTGCAGGTGGGTGAGCAGGGTGACCTCGCCGCCTGCCGCGTCGGCCGCGAGGCGGGCCGCCGAGGCCGTGGTCGCGAGCCGGTAGCCGACGCCCCCGACGTCGAGAACGGTGATGCCGGGCGCCGTCGCGGACACGCGCCCGCGCAGCGAGGCGATCATCCCGCCGCCGCCCGCACCGCGAGCGTCCGCGACGTGTGCGCGTGGCAGAGGGCGACCGCGAGCGCGTCGGCCGCGTGGTCGGACGCCGGCGGCCGGTCGAGCCGAAGCGCCGCGACCACCATCCGCTGCACCTGGGTCTTGTCGGCCCGGCCGAAGCCGCAGACGGTCATCTTCACCTCGGCGGGCGGGTAGCCGGTGGTCGGCAGCCCGGAGCGGCCACAGGCCGTCAGCACCGCGCCGCGGGCGTGGCCCACCGAGAGGATCGTGCGCGGGTTGCCGCCGATGAACAGATCTTCCAGCGCGACCGAGGCCGGCTCGTGGCGGGCGATCAGGGCCGACACCTCGGCGTAGATGTGCGCGAGGCGGAGCTCAAGCGGCTCCCGCGCGGACGTGGTGATGCAGCCGTGGTCGACGGCGTCCAAGCGGCTGCCCTGCACCGTGATGACGCCGTACCCCGTCTCGGCGGTGCCGGGATCGATGCCCAGCAGGATCATGCGCTCACTGTACCGGCGGCGGCGGACGTTGGCCGAACGCCCGTTCGCGTGCATAAAGGTGCCTGGCACCGGTATTCACCGGTGCCAGGCACCGGCGGCGGCATCTACCCCGCCACTGCTTCCAGCACCGCCTCGGGGATGTCGAAGTTGGCGTGCACCTCCTGGACGTCGTCCAGGTCCTCCAGCGAGTCGATCAGCCGCAGCAGCTGGCGGGCGCCGCTTTCGTCCAGCTCGACGGTCGTCTTCGGGACCATCGTCAGGTCGGCCGAGGTGATGGGGATGCCGGCGGCCTCGAGCGCGTCGCGCACGGCTGCGAGGTCGGTCGGGGCGGTGGTGACCTCCCAGCTCGACTCGTCGCGGCGCACGTCCTCGGCCCCCGCGTCGGCGGCGACGAGCACGGCGTCGTCCTCGGACACCTCGTCGGCCGGGACCAGGATCAGGCCCTTGCGATCGAACTGCCAGGCCACCGATCCCGGCGCGCCCAGGCTCGAGTTGCTGCGCGTGAACATCGCCCGCACGTCGGCGGCGGTGCGGTTACGGTTGTCGGTGAGCGCCTCCACGATGATCGCGACGCCCTCGGGCCCGTAGCCCTCGTACGTCACCGCCTCATAGGCGTCGGAGCCCTCGCCGCCGCCGGTCGCGCGGGCGATCGCGCGCTCGATGTTGTCCTTCGGCATGGAGTACGACCGGGCCTTCGCGACGGCGGTCGCGAGCGTCGCGTTCGCGTCGGGGTCGGGCCCGCCCTCCTTCGCGGCGACGATGATCGCCCGCGAGAGCTTGGTGAAGAGCTGGCCGCGGCGCTTGTCCTCGGCGCCCTTCTTGTGCTTGATCGTCGACCACTTGGAGTGTCCGCTCATGCCGCCGCCTCCTCCCGTCCCGCCACCATGTCCGCGAATCGCCGGTGCAGCCGCCGGTCGGCCGTGAGCTCGGGGTGAAACGCGGTCACGAGCACCGACCCCTGGCGGGCGGCCACCGGCCGTCCGTCGAGCTCTGCGACGACCTCCACCCCGTCCCCCATCCGCTCGATCTGGGGCGCGCGGATGAAGACGCCCGGGATCGGCAGATCCTCGCCGCTCAGGCGCAGCGACGCCTCGAAGCTCGCCGGCTGGCGGCCGTACGCGTTGCGGCGCACGTCGATGTCGATCAGGTTCAGGTAGCGCTGGTCGGGACGGCCGTCCTCGGCGTGGTGGGCGAGCACGATCATGCCCGCGCAGGTGCCGAGGAACGCGCCGCCGCGGTCGTGCAGCGCCTGGATCGGAGCCTCGAGCGCGAACGTCTCGATCAGCTTGGACATCGTCGAGGACTCGCCGCCGGGGATGACCAGGCCGTCGAGTCCCTCCATGTCGCGCGCCTGGCGCACCTCGACCGCATCCAGGCCCACTTCGCGAAGCGCCGCGATGTGCTCGCGGAACGCCCCTTGCAGGGCGAGGACGCCGACCCTACCAGCCACGCGTCTGCAGCAGGCCCTGCTCGCCGAGCGCGGAGATCTCGATGCCCTGCATCGCGTCGCCCAGGCCGAACGACACCTCGGCCACGATGCTCGCGTCGGCGAACTGGGTCGTCGCCCGCACGATGGCCGAGGCCATGGCGGCCGGGTCGGAGCTCTTGAAGATGCCCGAGCCGACGAACAGGCCGTCGGCGCCGAGCTGCATCATGAGGGCGGCGTCGGCGGGCGTTGCGATGCCCCCGGCCGTGAACATCACGACCGGCAGGCGGCCGTGCGCCGCGCAGTACTCCACGAGCTCATACGGCGCCTGGTGCTGCTTGGCGACCGCGTAGAGCTCATCGGCGTCCATCGTCGTCAGCTTCTTGATCTCGCCCAGGATGGCGCGCATGTGCCGCACCGCCTCGACGACGTTGCCGGTGCCGGCCTCGCCCTTCGAGCGGATCATCGCCGCGCCCTCGCTGATGCGCCGCAGCGCCTCGCCCAGGTTGGTGGCGCCGCACACGAACGGGATCGTGAACTTCCACTTGTTGATGTGGTTGGCCTCGTCGGCCGGCGTCAGCACCTCGGACTCGTCGATGTAGTCGACCTCGAGCGCCTCGAGCACCTGCGCCTCGGCGAAGTGGCCGATGCGGGCCTTCGCCATGACCGGGATCTTGACCGCGTCCTGGATCTCGCGGATCTTCTGCGGGTCGGCCATACGGGCGACGCCGCCGTCGCGGCGGATGTCGGCGGGGACGCGCTCGAGCGCCATGACGGCGCACGCGCCGGCGTCCTCGGCGATCCGGGCCTGTTCGGCGGTGGTGACGTCCATGATGACGCCGCCCTTGAGCATCTCGGCGAGCCCGCTCTTGACTCGCATGGTTCCGGTCTCGGTCACAGCCTGCGTCCCCTTCGGTGCGAGAGATCTCCCGCCCGATAGTGTAGTCGCCCGCCTGGAGCGGGCGTGCTAACCGGTGCGGCGGATGCGCTCGAGGCCGTCGGCGTCGAGCACCCAGATGAGCCGCTCGCGGACGTCGATCAGGCCGCCCTCGCGGAGCTCGTTCATGACCTTCGTGAGCGTCTCGCGGCTGGTGCCGATCATCTCCGCGAGCTGCACATGCGTGAAGCGCTCGTCGATGCGGATGCCGGTGCGGGTCACCCGTCCGTAGCGGTCCATCAGCTGCAGGAGCTGGGAGGCCAGGCGCGCGGGGACGCCGCGGAACGCGAGGCTCTCGAGCTGGTCCTCCGTCGTGCGCAGGCGCTCGGCCATCGAACGCAGCAGGTTGAGCGCCATCTGCGGGTGGTCGGCGGTGGCGCGCTCGAGGTCGGCGCTCGGCAGCACCCGCACCACGGCATCGGTCATCGCCTCGGCGTAGGCATCGTGGAGGGCCTCGCCCTCGGGCGACACGCGGCCGAACACCTCGCCCTCGTCGAGCAGCGCCAGCGTGAGCTGGCGGCCGTCGTGCGCGCTGCGATACAGGCGCACCCGCCCGCTCTGGACGATGTACATGGCGTCCGCGCGGTCGAAGGGCGAGTAGATGAGCTCGCCCTTTCCGAAGCGGGCGGCTCCGAACCGTCCGCCGAGCTCGGCCAGGACGCGCTCGGAAAGGCCGTCCAAGATCTCTGAATCGAACATGTGGTCTGCGGTCTGGCTCACGGAACCTCGCGTCGTCCTCTGCTACTACGGACGCCGAGGCGGACCGGTTCTCACCGACCTGCATCGGTAGCATGGTCCGATCCGGGGGTGTAGCTCAGCTGGTTAGAGCAGCGGACTCATAATCTGTTGGTCGCTGGTTCGAATCCAGCCGCCCCCATTGCTCAACCAGGCTGTGTAGCGTCGCTGGTGCCTGCTCCGTCCGGGGCGGGGTTGAGAGTGCGACGCGGCGGCGGGATGACCCGCAACCAAGCTGGCGGCCGTTTGGCCTGCCTTCAATTGGACCATGTCTCCCGCCGTCGCGTCGTCTTGACTGGCTGGTGACCTGATAGAAGCTTGCGTGCCTTGCCCGACACAGCCCTGTCCAGGCCGGTCGCCAATCGATGAGGGGAGGCTACGTGACGCGGTGGACGGTGGCAATCGGCGTGGACACGCACAAGCAGTGGCATGTCGCGGTGGCGCTTGACCGGCTTGGTCGTTTGATCGACTCGCTGACCGTCGTGGCGACGGAGGCGGGCTATCAACAGCTGCGTGGTGTGGGCGCACTGCCTGGGTGAGCCGGCCTTTGGGATCGAGGGATGCGGGAGCTACGGAGCGGGTCTTGCCCGCTTCCTGGTCGATCACGGCGAGACGGTGTTTGAGTGCGAGCGGCCCAAGCGCGGTGAGCGGCGTGGTGGCAAGAATGATCTCGTCGACGCGACCCTGGCGGCGCGGCGGATCGTCGCCGGCGAGGGCCTGAGCGTGCCGCGCGGCGGTGGCCAGCGCGAGCAGCTGCGGGTGCTGCTGCTCGAGCGGCGCGGCGCGAACAGGGCGCGAACAGCCGCGCTCAATCAGCTGGACGCGGTGATCGTGACGGCGCCCGATGATCTGCGTCGCCGTCTCAGCACCGTGCCCAGGACACACCTGGTGGGGACGGTCGCGCGACTGCGACGCCGCCCCGACGCCGCCACCGACGCGCTGCGCCGGATCGCGCGCCGCATCCAACTCCTCACCGCGGAGCTTGACGAGATCGACGCCGAGCTCGCCGGGCTCGTATCGCCACATCGCTCCCGAGCTGCTGGCCGAGTGCGGTGTCGGCCCGGTCTGTGCAGCGCAGCTGCTCGTGTCCAGCGGCGACCCGCGGCGGATGGCAAGCGAAGCGTCGTTCGCGGCACTCGGCGGCACCAATCCACTCGACGCGTCCAGCGGCAAACAGCAACGCCACCGGCTCAACCGCGGCGGCGACCGCCAGCTCAACTGGGCGCTGCACGTGATCGCCCTGCAACGCGTCCACCATCACGCCCAGACGCGACGCTACTACCAGTCGCCTACTCGCCAGCGGCAAAACGCCGAAAGAAGCCAAACGCTGCGTCAAACGCGCGCTCGCACGCCACTTCTACAACCGGCTCAAGGAACTGCAGCCAGCCGTCTTGACAACATAGAAGCGTCCGTTCAAGCCGCGTACGGGACGCGTATCTTTAGACACATCCGGGACTCGCGCAGGACAGCGCTGCGGTGGATCGGGACACTGACCGGCCTGGCGCTCATGGCTCTCGGTCTGCGCACGGTGCTGATGCATGGATCGCTCGACTGCCGTCAGCGCGGCATCGCAGGGAACGTCTGCACCGGTCACCCGCCTGCTCACCCACATGCCCTGCTCGGCCTCCTCGTCGCCGTGGCCGGACTGGCAATCCTGGTTGGATCTCGGCGCTACTTCTCGCCGTTTGGCCGGTCGACGTTCTAGCTGGAGTCGTCAGGCCGCACCGGCCCGCCTCCGCTGGTCGGCAAGAGTCTGATTCACCCCGGCGCCGTCCGCAACAGCCTGGGGCCGGCTCATACTCTCCTGCCATGCCCGCACAGATCGATGCTGCACTGGCCGGCCGGCTGGCCCGGGTGGCGCTCGCGAACATCGAGCGCGAGTACCCGCATCACGAGGGCATCCTCCAGACGGGCCCGGGAGACGTGCCGGGGCCGCCGCGCACCCTGCATCCCTCGTTCTACGGCAGCTTCGACTGGCACTCGTGCGTCGAGATGCACTGGCTGCTCGTGCGGCTGCTGCGCACGGCCCCGGGCGGCCTGCCGGAGGGCGAGATCCGGGCGGCGCTTCACCGGCACCTCGCCGCCGAGCCGCTGCGCGCAGAGGCGGCGTTCTTCGCCCGGCCCGAGCAGCGGGCGAACGAGCGCCCGTACGGCTGGGGCTGGCTGCTCATGCTCCACCACGAGGCCGTGACCTGGCCGGATGCCGACGCCGAGCAGTGGGCGGAGCACCTCGGCCCGCTGGCCGGCGTCCTCGTCCGGCGGCTGGTCGAATGGCTGCCGCAGGCCACCTATCCCGTACGCCACGGCGTGCACGAGAACAGCGCGTTTGCCCTCTCCTGCTCGCTGCCGGAGGCTCGCTGGCTGGCCGGACGGGGCGAGCCGCAGCTGCTCGCCGCGATCCGGGCCGCGGCCACGCGCTGGTTCGGCGCCGATCGCGGCTACCCGGCGGCGTGGGAGCCGTCGGGCGCGGACTTCCTCTCACCCGCGCTCACCGAGGCCGAGCTGATGGCCTGCCTGCTCGACCGGGCCGCGTTTGCCGGGTGGCTCGACGGCTTCCTGCCGGACATGGCCGCGTCCCAGCCGGGGACGCTGTTCACGCCCGCGGTCGTCTCGGACCCGACCGACGGGCACACCGCCCACCTGCACGGGCTCAACCTGAGCCGGGCCTGGTGCCTGCGCCGGCTGGTCGCGGCCCTGCCCGCGGGCGACCCGCGCGCGGGGGCGCTGCTCGCCGCCTCCGACCGGCACCGGGATGCAGGCCTGCCGCACGCCGTCGGCAGCGACTACGCCGTCGAGCACTGGCTGGCCGTCTACGCGGGGCTCCTGCTCACCGCCGCCGTGGACGCCGCAGCGGATCGGGACGCGTCCAATCCGCCGCTGTAGGATGGCGGCGTCGTGAGCGCCGTCGTGTGCAAGTTCCCGAAATGCGAGGAGCCGGCGATCCTCGAGGTCGGCCCGTCCGGCGAGGAGAGCGTCGCGCTCTGCGCCGAGCACCGGCAGCTCCTGCTCGACGACCCGGGCGAGTTCCGCCGCCAATGGGGAGCCGTCGACCCCAGATCGTGAGCGTGACGCCGGTGCGGGCCGCCCGCAGGCGGCCCGCACCGGCTCTTCGTCTTAGGCGCCCGCTCCGAGGCCGCCGAGCAGGCCGCCGGTGTTGAGCGGCGTCGCGCCGGACGGGGCCGTGACCGAGAAGTCCTTGTTCCAGTCGCTGAACTTGATGTTCAGATTGAGCGCGATGCCCTTGAGGCCGCTCGCCTGGCTGGACAGCGACGGCGGCACGTCCATCGCGAACTGCAGGCTCTCATTGGTGGGCAGGTGGGTCGAGCTGTCGAACGAGAGTGACCCGTGCGCCGTCTTGATCGCCTGCGAGATCTGGGCCATCTGGGCCTTGTCCTTGGCGGTGATCCCGGTCTTGCCGAATTTGGCGATGTCGGCGAAGACGGCCGCCACGTCGAGGTCGGCCGAGATCGTGTCCTGGCCGCCCGAGGTGGACATGCTCAGATTCTTCAGCCACTTGCTGGGGTCGAGGCCCTCGGCCTTGAGCGCGTCGAGGCCGCCGCTGGTGGTCGAGTTCGACTGACCGGCCGACGTGAGCCCCTTCAGCGGCAGCGACTTCCACCCCGGGCCCATCAGCGCGGGCAGCTGCAGGTAGAGCGTCTTGCCGTCGGGAGTGAGCGCCTCGCCGGTGAACGAGCCGCCCTTGTAGTTGAGCGCAAAGTTGACGTCGAACTTCGACGTGCCGCCGACCGAGCCGGCGTGCCCCTTGAAGTCCAGCGTGATCGGGCCCTGCAGCAGGGCAGCGCTCGGGCCGGCGGCCGCGAGGTTGCCGGATACCTGCACACCCAGCTTGGCATCGAAGGCGGCCGAGGTCGCGTCCTTGGTGGCGGCCGATGCGGCGGCGAGCACGCCCGCTGCGGTATCCGTGCTGACCGAGGATCCCCCGGACGTGGACCCGCCCGAGCTTGAGCTCGAGCCGGCGCTCGAGCCGCAGCCGGCGGCGAGCGCGGCCACGGAGAGCAGGAGGACAAGGGCGCGTTTCATGGCAGAGGCATCCTTTCGCGGGAAACCGATCACTGGCAGAGCGTGGCAGGGACGATCGTGCGCACGCCCATCTCAGAGTAGGGGAAACTCGGGCGCGTGTCTCGCCCGAGTAGGCATTCAGCATAGCCGGGCGGCAACTCCGCCCGCGACCGAATCTACGGCCGCCCAGGCCCTCCGTCAACCGGCCTCTTTGGCACGGTGCACCCACCACGGCGGGGCCGGATATCTTGGAAAGTCATGTGGAGAAGGCCTGCTCGGATTCGCGCCCCGTGCCCCGCGGGGGTACCGTGGAGGGGTGTCGCTACGTCGGCTCCGATACCAGTTGCGGTGCGCGACAGCGGGGCACGACACGCGTCCCTACCTCGTCGGAGGGTCGATGGTCGAGCACCGCTGCCTGCGCTGCGGCGCCCTGGTCGGCGACACGGAGCCGGCCGCATCCACGGTGCACGGGCCGGCCGCGCCCGAGCCCGACGCGGACGCGCTTCCGCCGCGGCCGTCCGAGCTGCCACCCGCCGGCGCCGAGCCGGCCGCCAACGGCTCCTCGGAGCGAAACGGCGACGACCATGACGACGACGCCGCTGTGCTCGCGGCCCTGAACGCCCTGCGGGAGCTGGGCGAGCTCCACTCCTCCGGCGTTCTGACCGACGCGGAGTTCGCGGCCAAGAAGGCCGAGCTCCTGCGGCGCGTCTAACCGCGCGCTCGCGAGCTGGCCTTCACCCCGCGGGCGTACTGCGCCGCTGCCGCTCGGCCTCGAGCTGGTGCTCGGCGTCGTCGAGCGCCTCCGACACATCCCGCGACGCGACGACGTAGCCCCACGGCTTCCCGCCCTCACGGAGGATGAAATGCCCCGTGTTGGCGTAGAAGACAAAGCGCAGGCCAAGTGCCTCGGCGCTCGTCTCGATGCGCTCGACGCGTTTCTGCTCGGTTTCGCTGTCTGCCACGCTGTGACCCGGAACAAGCCTAGCCGATTGTCCAGATGGTTGATCGGTGACTCCGCCGCGCCTGGACGTCGAGCCGTGGTGGGTCTGCGAGACGTTGTGGGCTGCGGTCGCGAACCGTCGCATCGCATCGTCCTCGGTCGCGCCCATCGTTCACCCACTATGAACGCTCCCTGCGTCCTTGCGCTGATCGGTTCGCGCCCGCCCAGGACATCACCGGAGTCACCGATCAACCATCTCGCTATGGCGTGATCGCGAGGTCGGCGAAGTGCTCCTGGTCGATGCCGCCGACGGCGGTGAAGTCGCCGCCCAGGTAGAGGTCGGTCGCCGTCGCGGCGAGTGCGTAGACCCCCAGGCTGCTGTTCACGTTCGGGTGCCAGGTGGCGTCAAGCGCGCCCGTGGCCGCGTTCAGCGCCGCGATGTGGTGGCGCACCACCGGGTTCTGGCAGTTCGTGCCCGGGTCGCAGAAGTTCTGGTAGTGGCCGCCGGCGATCACCTCGCCGTTTGCCACCGTGACCGCCTCGACGTTTCCGTCCGTCATGGCCGTCCACAGGCTCTTGCCGGTCAGGTTCCACGCCATCACCTGGCCGCCGGTGCCCCCGATGCCGGCATAGAGCGTGCTTGCGGCCTCGGCGAGGTTCAGCACCGGCGCCGATGTGTGCGTCGTCCAGGTGAGCGGGCTCCCGGTCGCCGGGCTGAGGGCCGCGATGTGATTCTGCGAGCCGCCGTTGATGTGGGTGAAGAACCCGCCGACGAAGACGTGCGCCGAGTCTGCGGCCATGGCGTCGACGCGGTCGTCCGCCGCCGGTGCCCAGCTCTGCAGGCTGCCGTCGCCAGCGTTGACCGCGCCCAGGTTCGTGCGCGCCGACCCGATCGAGCGACGTGAACGTGCCGCCCAGATACAGGGTGGCGCCGCTCACGGCGAGCGCTTGCACGGAACCGCCGGTCGCCTTGCCGCTCCAGGTGGGCACCGATCCGTCGGTGCCGATCGCGGCGATGCCGTGATGTCCCTTGCCGTCGATCTGCGTGAAGGCCCCGCCCGGGTAGATGCGCGTGCCGTCGGTCACCAGGGCGTACACGGTGCCGTTGGCCGCCGGCGCCCAGGTGGTCGCATTGCCGGACGCGTCGAACGCGGCCAGGTTCGACCGGGCCAGCACGTCGCCGGAGTGATCCATCACCTGCGTGAACGTCCCGGCAACGTAGGTGATCGAGCCCAGGTGCAGGATCGAGAGCACCCGGCCGTTCGTCTCCCAGGTCGACTTCGGCGTCGAGGCGATCGTCCCCGCCCATGCCGGCGGCACGGCCGCAAGCATCCCCGCCACCACGCTCGCAAAGACGATCGCTCTGCGCATGCCCGACCTCCTCAGACAGCCCCGTCGAGAACCGGTAAAGAGGCTAACTGCGGCCGAGGGCGCCGACAAGCGCGCGGCGCAGGCTTTACGCAGGGTTTACGCGTGCGCCCGGCGGGAGCAGCGCGTACATGTGGGCGTCGCCGCGGCGCGTGCGCAGCTGCACGTAGCTGCGCAGCAGGCCCTCGTGCACGAACCCGGCCCGTTCGGCGACGCGCTGCGAGGCGATGTTCGCGGGCTCGACCCAGATCTCGAGCCGCGCCAGCCGCAGGCGGGCGAACGCCCACGTGCTCACGAGCGCCACCGCGCGTGCGGCCAGGCCGTGCCCGCGGGCGCCCGGCGCCACCCAGTAGCCGAGGTTCGCGCCGAGGCGGGGATCGAGCCACAGGCCGATGAAGCCGCCCGCCCGGTCGTCGCCGGCCCCGGCGATGCAGAACGGATAGCCGGTGCCCTCGTCCAGGCGCTGCTGCTGGCGCACGATCCACTGCAGGGCGCCGTCGCGGTCGCAGTGCGGCGGCACCGTGGTCATCTCGGCGATCGCCGGATCGGTGCCGGCCTCGACCACGGTCGCGGAGTCGCCGGCCCGCCAGCCCCGGAGCGCGATCGTGCCGTCTGTCGGCGGCGGAAGAGGCAGCTCGAGGGGCATCCCGTCACCGTAGGCGACCGTGATTGGAGCAGCGCTCAGGGCTTGTCGCGAGCAGCGGTCTGCGCCCGCCGCCAGAGGTCGGCGGCAGCGCGCTGCACGGCCGCATCGCCGCCCTCGCGCCGCAGCAGGTCGTCGCTTGCGATGCGCACCTGCCCCGGCGACTGGCCCGCCTCGTTGCGCAGGTCGCGGTACATGTCGCCGGCCAGCTTGGCCGCGACGCCGCGCGTCGCCGAGACCGCGACCGTCTCCCACCGCTCGGCGTGCGGATAGCGCACCTGGACGTAAAAGCCCCGTTCGATCGTCCTGCCTCCGCAACGCGGCGGCCCTCCATGGCCACTGTGATGACAGGGTACCCCGCGCCGCCGCCGGCGCATGCGCCTCGCCAAGATCTGACAATCGTCTGGACACATCTGTAATATCAAGCAGGTGTCCAGCGGCACGAACAGATCCCCGGGCGCGGAGCGGCGCCGGCACTTCCGGGTCGACGGCGAGTGGCCCGTCCGGGTCGCGGCCGTCGAGCTGACGGGATCGATCTCGGAATTCGATGCGAAGGCCCTCAACATCTCGATGGGCGGCGTGCTGCTCGAGACGCACGTGCACGCGAACCTGTGGGTCGAGAAGACGCTCCAGGTGGCGTTCCCCCGCGCCGACGGCCCGGTCCCGGCGACAGTGCGCCGGTTTCTGGCCTACGGCGACGATCCGAAGACCACGACTCGCTGGGGCGTCGAGTTCGCGGCCTTGTCGGTGCCGGAGCGGGCCATGTGGACGCGGTTTCTGTTCTCCGAGGCGCGCCGGCTGGGGCAGGAGGCGGCGCACCGCGAGTTCCTCGCCCGCCGCCCGCTCTGAAAGGGGTTCCGGGCTCTGCCGGCATGCGGTATCGCGATCGGGGGCACAGTCACCCTATTGAGGGGTTTCGTGCGACTCCGCACAGGCGATCAATAGCCTGTGACCGAGAACCAGCGATCCTTCTTCCGCATCGACGCGGCCGTCGCGGTCGTGGTGCGGCGGCTCGACAGCGACGGCAGCGAATGGGACGAGTTCACGGGCGAGACCGTCGACCTCTCGGCCGGCGGCGTGCTGCTGACGTCGAACGACTTCGTCCCCCAGGGCCACTGCGTCGAGGTGGTGCTGCACAGCGACTCGCCCCCGCTCGAGCTCGTGGGCAGGGGCCGCGTCGTGCGCAGCTGGCGCCGGAGCACGGGCTCGTGGCTCTCGGGCGTGTGCTTCGAGCGGCTGAACGCGCATGCCGAGCGCGCGCTGCTGCGGTTCTGCTTCCTCAAGGAGCGCGAGATGGCCGAGCGGGTGAGCAACGTCCGCATCGAGATCGCGATCCCGGCGCGCCTGCAGCGCACCGACGGCACGATCCACCGCGCCTCCACCGTGAACATCTGCGCCGACGGCGGGCGCGTCACCGCCCCCTGGGACGCCGATCGCGGCGAGGCCGTGGTCGTGTCCTTCTCGGAGGAGTGGTTCGGCCGCGAGCTCACCCTGCGGGCGCAGGTCGGCCGCCGCGACGAGCGCGGCTTCGACCTCGAGTTCACCGACCCGACGCGCGCCGACCGCGCTGCGATCAACCAGCTGATCATGGCTGAAGAGCGCCGCCGGCGCGCGGCGTAGCCAACCGGGCGCTACCGCACGAGTGTCGCGACGTCGACGACCGTCTCGCTCGGCGGCGATGTGAATCCGCCCTCGATGCCCTTCTGCATCTCCGGCATCAGGATGCCGTCGCGGAAGCTCTCCCAGCTCGCCTGCGACTCGTGCACCGCGATGATGGTGTAGCCGCCGGGCGACGCGCCGGCCGCGTGGAAGATCTGGCCGTCGGGGAGGCTGCCGTCACTCGGATGCACGGCGGCGACTGACTTCTCGTACTGCTCCTTCGTCCCGCCCGGGAACTGATGAACGATTGCGTACGGCATTGGGGCTGCTCCTTGTGCTCCGTTGGGTGGGGGGTGGATCTAGGCCTCGACGAGGAGGACGAGCGTCTCGGGCAGCACGCCGTCGTATTCCATCGCCTCGCCCGCCGCCGGGGTCTGCATCGCGGCCACGACGGCGTCCATGTCGGCGACGTCCATGAGCACCGCGACCTGCGTCGGGTTCTGCGGGTTGACGAAGGTGCGGATGTTGGTCACGCCCAGCGGGCCGAAGAACTCTTCGCGCTTGGGCGAGCTGAGCCAGTGCTTCGTGTCCTTGACGTCGTGGTGGCCGATCACGGTGGGCATACGGTCTCCTCTAGCGGAAGAAGGCCCGGCGCTCGACGCCGGACCCGGGGCGCGCAGACTGTACAAGAGCTGGATTAGCGGGGCGTCGGCCGCGCGCGGTAGCGCAGGTAGACGACCCGGGAGCCGAACGTCCGCGTCTCGACCAGCTCGAGGTCGACCGGCGTGTCCAGAGCCGGGAAGAACGGCGTGCCGCCGCCGAGCACGACCGGGCTCACGAAGAGCCCGTACTCGTCGATCAGGCCCAGCCGGGCCAGGCCGGCGGCGAGGCCGGCGCCGCCGACCGCCAGATCCAGCCCCGGCTCGGCCTTCAGCCTCGCCACCTCGGCGGCCACGTCGTCCCGCACGAGCCGGGCGTTGCCGGCGACGCTCTCCAGGGTCGTCGAGAACACGATCTTGGGCAGCGCCTGCCAGATGCGGGCGAACTCGAGCTCGGTCTCAGGGAGCGCCGGATCCTGGTGCGCCGTCTCCCAGTAGACCATCGTCTCGTACAGCCGCCGCCCGCACAGATGGGCGCCGACCGCGCGCATCTGCTCGTTGTGGAACCGGTGCAGCTCCTCGCCGGGAGCCGACCAGTCGATCTCGCCGCCGCGCCCGGCGATGAAGCCGTCGAGCGACACCCCCATCGAGTAGATCAGCTTCCGCATCTCCGCCAGTCGAGACTAGCCCACTACGGGCGGATTCCGCTGACGGGGTCTAGCCGTTCTTCCTCGACAGCGATAACCTGTCAACTCTCGTGAAGCGTCTGTTGTCGAAGGCTCCTGAGCCGCCAAAACGCCGCCACCTTAGCCGCCCCCACGCATCCCCTGGAACTCTCCCAGGCCCGCCGGGCCGCGTCGGCGCGGACACGCCCAACCCCTGGAACTGGCCGACGTCCTCTACCTGGCCGTAGACGGGAGTCACTTCGCCCCCATGCGGCGTCCAGTGCATGATCCACCTGTCGTCGGTCGGGTGGAACCAACCGAAGAGATCGGAGCTCCGCGGGTAGGACTCGAACCTACAACCCTCCGGTTAACAGCCGGATGCTCTGCCATTGAGCTACCGCGGATCGGGACGAGACTCTAGTCGATCAAGAGCCTCAATTCCCGCGTTTTCGCCCGCCGCGGCCAGCCGGCGGAGGGTGCGCGTCTCGATCTGGCGCACCCGCTCGCGGGTGACGCCGAACCGGCGGCCGACCTCCTCCAGCGTGTGTGGCGACTCCCCGGCCAAGCCGTAGCGCAGCTCGAGGATGAGCCGCTCGCGGTAGGGAAGCTGGCTGATCAGGTCGGAGATGTGCTGGTCGCGCTGGCGCGCGGCCATGTCCGAGCCGAGCCCGCGCTGGCGCGTGTCCTCGATCATCTCGCCGAGCTCGGTCGCGTCCTCGCCGACGGGCGACGCCAGCGACACGGGCTCCTGCGAGACGCGCTTGAGCTCCTCGACCTTCGTGGTCTTGATGCCCATCTCCTCGGCCAGCTCCTCGTGCGTCGGCAGCCGGTTGTGCTTCTGGGTGAGCTGCCGCTCGACGCGGGCCATCCGGTTGATCGTGTCGACGACCTGCGCCGGCACACGGATCGTGCGGCCCTGGTCGGCCAGCGCCCGCGTCACGGCCTGGCGGATCCACCACGTCGCGTACGTCGAGAACCGGTGCCCGAGCCGCCAGTCGTAGCGCTCGACGGCCTTCATCAGGCCGACGTTGCCCTCCTGGATCAGGTCGAGGAAGGACAGGCCACGGCCGGAGTAGCGCCGTGCGATCGACACGACGAGCCGCAGGTTGGACTCGATCAGCCGCCTGCGGGCACGCAGGTCGCCGCGCTCGAGCGCCTTTGCCAGCGAGACCTCCTCGGCCGCGGTCAGGAGCTGCACCTGCGAGATCTCGCGCAGGTACATCCCGACCGTGTCCTCGGTCAGGCCGGGGGTGGGATCGGGCTCGAGGTCGAGCTCGACCTCTTCGTGCGAATCGAAGCCCGCCGGATCACCAAGCGGGTCGGAAGCATGTTGGGACATGAATGCGGGGCCTACTAACGGTCTGGGGGTTGCGCGCGGATGGCGTCCAGCCTCGCCAGCACGGATAACCGCAGCTCCTCCAGGCCCTGCAGCTCTCGTTGCCGACTCTGGTTCAAGTCGGCGCTTTCGCGCATCACCTTTAGCCCGTCTTCGGCTCGGTACAGATGCAGCTTCCAATACAGCTCCTCCAGTGCCCACTCGGAAGCAGCCTCACGGGCAGCGAGGGCGTTCAGCTCTCCAACAAGCGGTGCCCACCGTGCGGATGCCTCCGAAACGTCTTCACCCGCCAGCATGCGGCGGACGTGCGTCGCGGCCTCCCAGTGCGACGCATTGCTGAAGTGTGCCACGTCCAGGTCGCCGAGTAAAATCCGACCTCGCTCCGGCAGGGCCAGGCACATGGCCAGGAACAGGCGCTCATCCCGCTCCCAGAGCGAGTCCGGCAGGCGCCGATCCCGCCCCGGCGCCATGTCGCGGGCGCCCGGCGCGGCCTTCATGAGTGCCGCCTCGAGGTCCTCGGTGAGCGACAGCCGGTCGGCGACGAGGCGCACCGCCTCGGACCGCTCGACCGACGCCGGGGCCTCGCGCAGCACCGCCGCCGCCTGCTGGTAGCGCTGGTCGCGCGACCCGGGTGCCGTCGAATTCGGCCGATGCGAAACGCAAGGACGCTGCCTGCGGCCTCGAGCGCCGCCCGGAAGGCCGCGGGGTCGGCGACGGCCACGTCGGCCGGGTCGCGGCCCTCGGGCAGCTGTACGACCCGCACCTGCATCCCCGTCGCCTGGGCGAGCTGCATCCCGCGCAGCGCCGCCTCCTGCCCGGCGGCGTCGGCGTCGAAGGCCAGGTAGAGCGTGCCCGTCCCGGCCAGGCGGCCGAGCTCGCGCACCTGCTGCTCGGTCAGGGCGGTGCCCATCGAGGCCACCGACTCGGTCAGCCCGGCCTGATGCAGCGCCAGCACGTCGGTGTAGCCCTCGACCACGATCGCGCGGGAGTTCGCCGCGATCGCCGTCCGGGCGCGATCGAGCGCGTACACCACCTCGGACTTGCGAAAGAGCGTCCCCTCCGGCGAGTTCAGGTACTTGGGCGGCTCCCCGCCGGGCATCTGCCGTGCGCCGAAGCCGCGCACCCGGCCGCGGGCGTCCGCGAGCGGGAACATCAGCCGCCCGCGGAAGCGGTCGACCGGCCCGCGCCGGCCGCGGCTCGAGAGCCCCGCCCGCTCGAGCTCGGCCGGCGAGAAGCCCTTCGCCCGGGCCGCCGCGCACACCCGGTCCCAGGCGGTCGGGGCGAACCCGAGCCGGAAGTCGCGCACGGTCTGATCCTCCAGCCCGCGCTCGGCCAGGTAGGCCCGGGCCGGCTCGGCCTCGGCCGACTCCCACAGGTAGCGAGTGTAGAAGCCGGCGGCGTCCTCGAGCAGCGCCAGCAGGCGCCGCTGCTCGTCGCGGCGGCGCTCGGCCTGGGGCGAGGACTCCTCGTAGGCGAGCTCGACGCCGTAGCGGTCGGCCAGCCACTCGACCGCGCCGACGAAGTCGAGGTTCTCGGTCTCCTGCGACGAAGCCGATCGCGTCGCCGCCGCGCCCGCAGCCGAAGCAGTAGTACATCTTCTTGACCGGGTCGACCGAGAACGACGGGCTGCGGTCGTCGTGGAACGGGCACTTGCCCGAGTAGCGGCTTCCGGCCTTGCGCAGCGGCGTGCGCCCGCCGACGAGGTCGACCATGTCGACGGCCGCCTTGACCGCCTCGAGCGACTGCTCGGCTGATCCGGCTCACGCCGGGGCGCGCTCGGCCGCTTGCAGCTCGGCGTGCGCGCGCAGGGCGTAGCCGTCGGTCATACCGGCGACCCAGTCGGTGGCCGACTGCGCGTCGCCTCGCCGGCCAGGTGGTGGGCGAAGAGCGGCCTCGACCATCGCCGCGGCGCGCGCGCTCTGGCCCGGGCCGGCGGGCCGAGGTAGACGTGCTCGAACATGTAGGAGCGCAGCTCCAGGAGCGCGTCCTCGAACGGCTGGGACTGCTCGATGTCGCCGGCCACCGCGGACGTCTCGACCAGGTCGTGCACGAGCGCGTCGATGCGCTCCGACGAGGTGGCGCCGAGCAGCGCCACCGGCCCGGCGGGCAGGTCGGCCGGGTCGAGGATGCCGGCCCGGGCCGCGTCGTCGATGTCGTGGTTCACGTAGGCGAAGCGGTCGACGAGGCGCACGATCCGGCCCTCGAGGCTCGCCGGCGTGCCCGCCCCGGTGTGGTTCAGGATGCCGTCGCGCACCTCGGCGGTCAGGTTGAGGCCGGCGCCGCCGCGCTCGAGCACCTCCACCATGCGCAGGGAGTGCTCGTTGTGGCGGAAGCCGGAGCCGAGCCGCTTCAGGCAGCGGTCGAGCGCCTCCTCGCCCGGTGTGGCCGAACGGCGGGTGGCCGAGGTCGTGGCCGAGCGCGATCGCCTCGGTCAGGTCCTCGTTCAGCCGCAGCGCCCGGGCGACGCCGCGCGAGATCCCGGCCACCTCGAGGGTGTGGGTCATGCGCGTGCGGAAGTGGTCGCCCTGGGGGGCGATGAACACCTGCGTCTTGCCCTTCAGGCGCCGGAACGACTTCGAGTGGACGATGCGGTCGCGGTCGCGCTGAAACGGCGTGCGCAGCGAGCACTCGTCGGGCTCCGCCCGGGCCCTGCCGGCGGTGTCGTAGGAGTGCACGGCGAGCTCGGAGAGCGAGTCGCGCTCGAGCCGGCGGATGCGGTCGGGAAACGCGTTTGCGACGGGTCCGGAGGGGTGCGACATCGGTATCCGAGTGTACCGGCGCGGGCCCTGGGCCATCGATCATCTAGGATCGCGACATGGGCCCAATTGACATCCATGGCGATTGTCAATTGGCCGATGCGGACGCCCTCGCGGCCGGCGATTTCTCGGAGTGGCTCGCAGGGATGCGGGCGGCGCTTCGGGGCGAGCGCGGGTCGGACGTGCCCTGCGGCGGCTGCACGGCCTGCTGCACCGCCTCGCAGTTCATCCACATCGGCCCCGACGAGACCGAGACGCTCGCCCGGATCCCGCAGGCGCTGCTCTTCCCCGCGCCGCTCATGCCCGCAGGCCACGTCGTGCTCGGCCACGACGAGCGTGGGCACTGCCCGATGCTGGTCGCCGGCCGCTGCTCGATCTACGCCGACCGGCCGCGGACGTGCCGCACCTACGACTGCCGCGTCTTTGCCGCGACCGGGCTCGCCCCCGAGGACGGCCTGATCGCCGAGCGGGCGGGCCGCTGGCGGTTCGGCTTCCCGGCCGCCGCCGACCGCGAACGCCGCGACGCGGTGCACGAGGCCGCCGTCTTCATCCGCGACCGCCCGCAGGAGCTGCCCGACGGGGCCGCGCCCGCCAACGCGACCCAGCACGCCGTGCTCGCCGTCGAGATGCACGAGCGGTTCCTCAGATGATGATGGGCACCGTGCCGCCGTCGACGCTCCACGCCGCGCCGGTGACGTAGGCCGCCCGCGGCGAGCACAGGAAGGCGATCACGACCGCGATCTCCTCGGCGCTCGCCATCCGCCCCAGCGGACGGCCGCCGCCGACGGCGTGCAGGACGGCATCGCGGTCGCGGTCGGAGGTCGCCGCGGTCTGGTCGGCCAGGCCGCCCGCGTCGAGCCAGGCCGGGGTCAGCGTCGGCCCCGGGCAGACCGCGTTCGAGCGGATGCCGGCCTTCGCGTAGAGGTCGGCGACGAGCCGCGAGAGCGAGAGCACCGCCGCCTTCGTGACCGAGTAGTGGGGCATGCCCGGGCTCGGACGCTTCCCCGACGTCGAGGCGACGTTCACGATCGCCGGCGCGCGCGACGCCCGCAGGGCCGGCAGCGCAGCCCGGATGCAGCGCACCTGGCTCATCACATTCAGATTCCACGCGCCGTCCCAGTCGGCGTCGGTGAGCTCCTCGAACGTCGCGATCCGGGCCGTGCCGACGTTGTTCACGAGCACGTCGATGCCGCCGAGCGCCGCGACGGTCGCCGCCACAGCCCGCTCGCCGCCGTCGGGCGCCGACAGGTCGACGGCCACGGCCGCCGCGCCGATCGCCGTGGCCGCGGCGGCCGGGTTGCGCGCGGCGATCGCGACGTCGGCTCCCTCGGCGCGCAGGAGCGTGCGCTGCCGCGAGCCCGATGCCGTTGCTCGCGCCGGTCACGAGGACGCGCATGCCCTGGAGCTCGAGGTCCATGACGCGGGATCTTATGATCTAGCGCGATGACGAGGATCCTGCTGGCCCGCCACGGCGAGACGGACTGGAACCGCGACGGTCGCTGGCAGGGGCACAACGACCAGCCGCTGAACGACCGCGGCCGGGGTCAGGCCCGCGCCCTCGCCGCCCATCTCGCGACCATGCGGGTCGACGTGCTCTATGTCAGCGACCTCGTTCGCGCCCGTGAGACCGCGGCGGCCGTCGAGGAGGCGACCGGCCTCGAGGCCACGGTCGACGCCGAGCTGCGCGAGGTCGACGTCGGCGTCTGGGCCGGCTGCAACCGCGAGCAGGCGAGGGAACGCGATCCCGAGTGGTACCGGCGGTGGGCCGACGGCGTCGTCGAGGGCTACCACGGCGGCGAGACGTACGAGCAGCTCCAGCGCCGCTCCGTGCGGACGTTCCTGCGCATCGCGGAGGCCGCCGCCGGGCGCACGGCGGTGATCGTCTGCCACGGCGGCAACATCCGCGCCATCGTCTCGGAGGTGGTCGGGCTCACCGCCGCCGAGCGCTGGCGGGTGGCCGGCGTCGCCAACTGCAGCCTGACGGCGATCGAGCGCCGCAACGGCCGCCTGACCCTGCTGACGCTCAACGAGACCGAGCACCTCGACTAGACTGCGCCCGGATGGAGGACTACACGTCCAGGTACAAGGGCGAGGCTGTCGAGATCGCGCTCTTCGGCGGGGAGTATCAGGACGGGATCCTGACGGCGTACTGCCTGATCGAGGACGTCGCCCACGTCGAGCTGAACGGGCACATCCTCGTGCCCCTCCAGAACGTGGCCAGCCTCCACTGCACCAGCCGTTGCGACGCGCAGGACGACTGGCCGCCCCGCGGCCTCTTCGACGACGAGCGCGAGGATCGCGACGACGACGGGCCGGGGTAGTCGCTCTCGGGACCTGGTGGTGGGCGGTGCCACCCTGGACGGTTCTCGCCCCTGAGCGCTGGTTGTCCCTCGATGAGCCGGCGGGCTGGGGTGGGACAGCCCTCCGTACGCAAGCGCGCCGGTGGCGAGGGCCACTGTTGCGGCGATGTAACGGAGCACTGTCCCGAACTGGGAGCGGGCACCCACCACCTCGATAAATACGAAAGGCCGCCCAAAGGCGGCCTTTCGTATTTATCCCGGCGACGACCTACTCTCCCAGGGGCTCGCGCCCCAAGT